>NZ_VFVW01000004.1:0-684514 GCF_006442305.1 Mesorhizobium sp. B2-3-6
CAGACCTACCTACCAGCTCACAATGCCCGCTTCGCCAGGCCGGCCGCGGTCGAGGACAGCGCCTTTGTCGCCGCAGACCCGCAACAACTGGCCCAGATCCTGTGCATCGAGGAGGAGCGCGTCGTTGCCCGCGACAACACGGTCGCCTTCGCGCGGCTGCGATTGCAGCTGCCGCAGAGCCCGATCCGGCATCACTTCGTCAAAGCCACCGTCAAGGTCAGGCACTACCCGGATGGAACCCTGGCGATCTTTCACGGGCCGCGCCGCATTGCTCGCTACAGCTCTGACGGCGCCGCAATCGAAGACACTTGCCCCATCAGGCAAGCCGCGTGAACCGCTTCGACGCCAAAACAGAAGCGGACAGATCATGTGCTACCAAACCGGACAACTTGATTAGCTACCGACATGCCTGGAGATTGCGACTTTCCTGCTGATCCACGACTCCGTTGGCGACGGTCGTCTCATGCGCCGGTCGTGCCGCCTATTCTCCCCACACCGCCATCTCGTTTCCAGCCGGGTCGGCAAAGTGGAACCGCCTGCCGCCCGGAAACGAAAAGATCGGTTTGATGATCGTGCCGCCGGCATTCTCGACGGCTGCCAGCGTCTCTTCCAGATCCTGGGAGTAGAGCACCGGCAACGGCTTGGCGGTGGCGTCGCCGCTGTCGGCCTGGAAACCGCCGTCCAGCCCCTCGCTAAAGGCCGAATAGGTCGGTCCATAGTCGGTGAATGACCAGGCGAAGGCGGCGCTGTAGAAGGCTTTCACACTGTCCAGCGTCGCGCCGGTTGCCGGCATTTCCAGATAGTCGAGTTTCCCGGTGAGCTTCATGATGCACCTCTTCGTTCCCTGTATGTTCTAGTCCTGGGCTGTTGCACTGGCAAGTCCTTTTGCCGCAGCTTTTGCTTAATCGATTGTAGCGGCCAAACGGCTTTGGCGACGCCTTGCCTTTCGCATTGCAGCATCATATCCGTCCAAAGTCGGGATATGGCGGGACTTTCCGTTTCGTCAATCTTTCCAATCTCCTGCAACCGGAGAGCAAAGCATGACCAAGTGGGTTTTCACCTTTGGCGACGGCGCGGCCGAAGGCCGGGCTGGCGACAAGAATCTGTTGGGCGGCAAGGGTGCCAATCTGGCCGAGATGTGTAGCCTTGGCCTGCCGGTGCCGCCGGGCTTCACCATCACGTCGGAGGTCTGCAACGCCTACTATGCCAACGGCCGCGCCTATCCGGCAGGGCTTGAAGCGGACGTCGCCGTGGCGCTGGACCATATCGGCCGGCTCACCGGCCGCCGTTTCGGCGATCCGTCGAAACTGCTGCTTGTGTCGGTGCGCTCCGGCGCCCGCGCCTCGATGCCTGGCATGATGGACACCGTGCTCAATCTCGGCCTCAACGACGAAACCGTCGAGGCGCTGGCCGCCGATTCCGGCGATGCGCGCTTTGCCTATGACAGCTACCGGCGCTTCATCCAGATGTATTCCGATGTCGTCATGGGGCTCGACCACGAGGTGTTCGAGGAGATCCTCGAGGATCAGAAGGCCAGCCTCGGCCATGAACTCGACACGGAACTGACGGCCATCGAGTGGCAAGGCGTCATCGCGCTCTACAAGGCCAAGGTCGAAGAGGAGCTCGGAAAGCCGTTCCCGCAGGATCCGCACGAACAGCTCTGGGGCGCGATCGGTGCCGTGTTCTCGAGTTGGATGAACAACCGCGCCATCACTTACAGGCGCCTGCACGATATTCCCGAAAGCTGGGGCACGGCGGTCAACGTCCAGGCCATGGTGTTCGGCAACATGGGTGAAACTTCGGCCACCGGGGTCGCCTTCACTCGCAATCCGTCGACCGGCGAAAAGCAGCTCTATGGCGAGTTCCTGGTGAATGCGCAGGGTGAGGACGTCGTCGCCGGTATCCGCACGCCGCAGAACATCACCGAGGCGGCTCGCATCGCCGCCGGCTCCGACAAGCCGTCATTGCAGAAACTGATGCCGGACGCCTTCCAGTCCTTCGTCACCATCTCGGACAGGCTGGAAAAGCACTACCGCGACATGCAGGACCTCGAATTCACCATCGAGCGCGGCAAATTGTGGATGTTGCAGACGAGGTCCGGCAAGCGCACCGCCAAGGCGGCGCTGAAGATTGCCGTCGAGATGGCCAGGGACGGCCTGATCTCGAAAGAGGAGGCGGTCGCCCGCATCGATCCCGCCTCGCTCGACCAGCTTCTGCACCCCACCATCGATCCAAAGGCCGCGCGCGACGTCATCGGCGTCGGCCTGCCAGCGTCTCCAGGCGCCGCCACCGGCGAAATCGTCTTTTCCTCCGCGGACGCCGAAGATCTCAAGACACAAGGACGCAAGGCTATCCTGGTGCGTGTCGAGACCAGTCCCGAGGACATCCACGGCATGCATGCGGCGGAGGGCATCCTGACCACGCGCGGCGGCATGACCAGCCATGCCGCGGTCGTGGCGCGCGGCATGGGCAAGCCGTGCGTTTCGGGCGCCGGTTCGCTGCGCGTCGACTATAAGGCAGCTACGCTGATGTCGATGGGGCAGACCTTCCGCAAGGGCGACATCATCACCATCGACGGCGGCAACGGGCAGGTGCTCAAGGGCGCAGTGGCGATGCTCCAGCCTGAGCTTTCCGGCGATTTCGCCGCGATCATGGAATGGGCGGACGCGGTGCGGCGCATGAAGGTGCGCACCAATGCCGAAACCCCGCTCGACGCGCGCATGGCGCGCTCCTTCGGTGCCGAAGGCATCGGCTTGTGCCGCACCGAACACATGTTCTTCGATGGCGCCCGCATTATCGCCATGCGCGAGATGATCCTGGCCGACACCGAAAAGGACCGGCGCGCCGCGCTTGCCAAGTTGCTGCCGATGCAGCGAGCGGATTTCCTGGAGCTGTTCGAGATCATGGCCGGCCTGCCGGTGACCATCCGCCTGCTCGATCCGCCGTTGCACGAATTCCTGCCCAAGACCGAGGCCGAGATAGCCGAAGTCGCGGCGGCGATGAATGTTGCGCCGGACAAGCTCAGGCAGCGCACCGAGGCGCTGCACGAATTCAACCCGATGCTCGGCCATCGCGGCTGCCGGCTTGCGGTGTCCTATCCCGAGATCGCCGAGATGCAGGCGCGCGCCATTTTCGAAGCCGCCGTCGAGGCTGGCCGCAAGGCCGGCGCGCTGGTGGTCCCCGAGATCATGGTGCCGCTGGTCGGGCTTGTGAAGGAACTCGACTATGTCAAGGCGCGCATCGATGCGGTGGCCAAGAGCGTCATGGACGAAAGCGGCGTCAAGATCGACTACCTGACTGGAACCATGATCGAGCTCCCCCGCGCGGCGATCCGCGCCCATGTCATCGCTGAATCGGCCGAGTTCTTCTCTTTCGGCACCAACGACCTGACCCAGACGACATTCGGCATCTCGCGCGACGACGCGGCCTCGTTCCTGGAGACCTATCGCCAGAAAGGCATCATCGAACAGGATCCGTTCGTATCGCTGGACATCCATGGCGTCGGCGAACTGGTGCGCATGGCCGCCGAGAAGGGCAGGGCGACGCGGCCAGGGATCAAGCTCGGCATTTGTGGTGAGCATGGCGGCGATCCGGCCTCGATCCGCTTCTGCGAGGAGGTCGGACTGGACTATGTGTCCTGTTCGCCCTATCGCGTGCCGATCGCCAGGTTGGCGGCCGCGCAGGCGGCCGTTCAGGTGGCAAAGGCGGGCCGCGGCTGAGCGCTTGCCGCCGATCGGAACGAGGAACTGCCGCAAGACGGTGAGATTGTCGCGTCTGGTGCTTTTCTGCTATCCAGCTCTCGATTTTCGCCTTCATGCGGGTCTTGGGATGCCTGCGTTAAACGCCCGATTGGAATTGGATTTGATGCGCCTGCTGCAAAAAAATCTCTGCATTGTCGTCATGTCTTTGGCCGTGGTGTCCAGCGGCCATGCCGCATCCCTGATCGAACCGATCCTGCACATCAAGCGCGATACAGGCGGAGCCGGGCGCGTTGCCTTGACCCTCGATGCCTGTGGCGGACGGACCGACAACCGCATCCTCTCGGCGCTGGTGGAAAACAGGATACCTGCGACCATCTTTGTCACCGGCATCTGGCTGAAGCGGAACGCCGCCGCCGTCGAGATCATGCGGGCGCATCCCGACCTGTTCGAACTGGAAAACCACGGCGGCCGTCACATCCCGGCCGTCGACACGCCGCAGAAGATCTATGGCATACGCAGCGCCGGCAGTCCGGAAGCGGTTCTGGCCGAGGTCGAGTCGGGCGCCGTCGCCTTGGCCGGGACTGGCGAGCCGGCGCCGAAATGGTTTCGTGGCGCGACCGCGGAGTATAGTCCGTCGGCGATCGCCATGATCCGCAAGCTGGGCTTCAAGATCGCCGGCTTCTCGATCAATGGCGATGGCGGATCACTGCTCGGCGCCAGGGAAACCACAAGGCGCATAGGAGCTGCCAAGGACGGCGACGTCATCATCGCCCATATCAACCAGCCGACCCATGCCGCCGGGGAGGGCGTCGTGCAGGGCCTGCTGGCGCTCAAGCAGAAGGGTCTGACCTTCGTGCGGCTCGACGATGCCGAAGGCTTCGGCAATAACGGCACCACCGACTGACCGGCAGGACGGCAGGTCCGGCCTCCTCGTTCGTCCGTTCAGCCTGGCTTGGCTTCGATGCTGACCTTGCTTGCGTAGAACGCGCCGTGGTTGCGGATTTCAGCCATTTCGTCGAAAGGCTGCTCATAGGCCCACATCGCATCCTTGCCTGCCTCGCCGGCAGGCAGCACGCTCCAGTAGCTTGCGTCGCCCTTGTAGGGACAATGGGTGGAGGATTGCGTGCCGCTCAGCTTGTTGAAATCGATGTCTGCGAACGGGATGTAAAAGGCGGCCGGATAGGGCGCTTCCGTCAGCACCTTGGCGTTCGTCGAGGAGGCGATAACAGTGTCGCCTGCACGCACGGTGACGGTGCCCTTATACGGTTCGACGGTGATGACCTTATCGGGATTGCGCTGGAAGCCGGGTGCCGGGTTGGCGATCTTGTCCATGCTGTTTCTCCTCGTCTCAACTTTAAGTGTGTCGACGAGGTGGTTTGCGCAAGGGCGACTGTCGCCGGCAATTCCGCAATCGGTCTCCAGCCGTAGGCGCTACCGACGGCATTTTTAGCGAAGACCTTGTCCGGCGAGGCTCAGGCGGCGGTTCTGAACGCGTCCATCAGGCCGGCATAGGCGGCCGCGATACCGGCCACGGGATTGCTGCTCCTGGATGCGGTCTCGACTTTCAAGTGGCCGCCGCCGGTCGGCAAGGTGAGCAGCAGGAATTGACGATTGCCGCCATCGCCCACGGACGCCGCGGCGACGTGCTCGCCTTCCCCTTCGCTCTGAACGCACATCTTGAACAGCAGCGTGCCGCCCACCGCTTCGAGCGCACCGCCGACAACTTCAACAAATTCATCTTCGGAAACAGTCTTTGTGTCCGGCACCAGATCGCCCAGGCTTTCGGCAAGCGTGCTTTCCAGTGCCTTATCGTCGAGCTGCGTGTCCATGCGAACCTCTTTCAGTCGCCAATCGCACCCCTTTGCCCATTAACGAAACTTAATGCCGACGATGGCCGGATTGTGGCGGATTCTCCTCTCGGTCGAGTAATTTAGACTTCTCTGATATAATGGATTTCAAGGCCGCCGGTCCTATGACATGAGCGCCAGGCATTCGGACCTCCAAGAAAAGACACGACTCGATCGCTTGCCTGCGCGACCGGCATTCGGATTTCGTTCGCCACCGGCGGTGGCTGGACAATCCACCGGTTCGCTTCACAATGGCAACAAAAGCGAGGAGCGTAAGGGAGGAACGAATGCTGGGGCTGATGCAGGAATGGCCGCTTCTTTGCCATAAGCTTATCGACAACGCAGAGCGGCAGCATGGCGCGCGAGAGATCGTATCGCGCTCGATCGAAGGTCCGATCGTGCGCACAACCTACGCCAGCATCCACCGTCGCGCCCTGAAGGTCTCCCAGCGCCTGGAGCGTGACGGCTATCGGCTGGGCGACCGCATTGCGACGCTGGCCTGGAACACGGCGCGCCACATCGAGGCCTGGTATGGCATCATGGGCATCGGCGCGATCTATCATACGCTCAACCCGCGGCTGTTTCCCGAGCAGATCGTCTGGATCATGAACCATGCCGAAGACAAGGCGGTCTTTGTCGACCTGACTTTCCTCCCTTTGCTCGAGAAGATCGCCGGCGCGGTCAAGTCCCTGAAACAGGTGATCGTGCTGACCGACAGGGCGCATCTGCCGCAGACCATGCTGCCCAACGTCGTTGCCTACGAGGAATGGCTCGACGAGGCCGATGGCGATTTCGCCTGGAAAAGCTTCGACGAAGGCACCGCCGCCGGCATGTGCTATACGTCTGGAACCACTGGCGATCCAAAGGGCGTCGTCTACAGTCACCGCTCGAATGTCCTGCACGCCATGATCGCCGCCATGCCCGACGCGATGGGCCTGTCTTCGCGCGACACGATCCTGCCGGTGGTTCCGATGTTCCACGCCAATGCCTGGGGCCTTGGCCAGAGCGCACCGATGATCGGCGCCAAGCTTGTCATGCCGGGCTGCAAGATGGACGGCGCCTCCATTTATGAATTGCTCGACACCGAGAAAGTAACCTTCAGTGCCGCCGTGCCGACCGTGTGGATGATGCTGCTGCAATATCTGGAGGAGACCGGCAGGAAGCTGCCCTACCTCAACAAGGTCGTCATCGGCGGCTCGTCATGCCCACGCATCATCACCAAGAAATTCCAGGACAATTACGATGTCCAGGTCGTCCACGCCTGGGGCATGACCGAAATGTCGCCGCTCGGCACACTGTGTACGCTGAAGCCGGACTATGAAAGCCTTCAGGGTGACGCCCGGCTCGATGTCCAGGGCAAGCAGGGTTACCCGCCCTTCGGCGTCGAGATGAAGGTGACGGACGACGACGGCAACGCGCTGCCTTGGGACGGCAAGACATTCGGGCGGCTGAAGGTGCGCGGCCCCGCGGTGGCCAGCGCCTACTACGGCGGCGCCGGCTCGGAGCAGTTCGACGAGGACGGCTGGTTCGATACCGGGGATGTCGCCCACATCGACGCTGGCGGCTATATGCAGATCACCGATCGCGCCAAGGACGTCATCAAGTCCGGCGGCGAATGGATTTCGACCATCGACCTGGAGAATCTGGCCGTCGGCCATCCCGATGTCGCCGAGGCAGCCGCCATTGGCGTCCCTCATTCGAAATGGGGCGAGCGGCCTTTGCTGGTGGTTGTCCGCAAGCCGGGGAAGGAACCGACCAAAACCGATATCCTTGGTTTTCTCGACGGTAAGGTGGCCAAATGGTGGATACCCGACGACGTCGCTTTCGTCGGCGAAATTCCGCACACCGCCACCGGCAAGATCCAGAAGATCACCTTGCGCCAGCAATTCAGCGACTATCGCTTGCCGACGGATTGACGGGATATTGCGTGTCTCGGCCTGATGCGGTCGTAAAAGGACAGTGCAGCGACGTGCACCTTTCCGGCAGGGCACGATAGCATTTCCAACTGGCGCACGATCTTCCTCGAAAATCGATTCCGATTTTGGTGGCCATGCGCTAAGTCTTCTTCGGCTTGGGATGACGCAGAGAAACATGGTCAGCATTTCGGAACGGCAAACGTCGAAGGCTGCCGGATGGTCGCGGCGCACCGCTGCTTTTTCGGCGGTGCTTTTGCTGACCGTGTTCGTCGGCCATTATTTCAACCTCGTTGAAACGCCGGTGTTCCTGTGGGTGTTGGCTATCGTCGCGCTGTTGGCGGCGCTGGCGCTGCTGTTCGCCGGATTTGCCTTCTCGAGGGTGTGGAATTTTGGCGACTATGGCGGCCGCGACATCACGGTCGGCGTCTTGCTGGCAGTGCTGGTGCTGACCCCCTATGGCATCGCCGCCTATTGGGCGACAATCTTTCCGCCGCTCAGGGATATTTCGACCGATTTCGACGAACCGCCGGCACTCGACGTCACCGGTCGCACGAAGGACATGAACGTGCTCTCGCCGCCGACGCCCGGCGAGCAGCGGTTGCAGACCGACAGCTATCCGCTTGTCACCGCGCGCAGCTACGACCTGCCGTTCGAGACCGTCGTCACTGCCGTTGAAACCGTGCTCGACCGCCGCAATTGGGATCTTACCGGACCCTATCCCGAACTCGCCGGGCAAAGCGACGTGACGATTACCGCTGTCGCCAGGAGCTTCGTGTTGGGCCTCCCCGCAGACGTGGCAATTCGCATCACGGACGACGGGGATACGGTTCTCGTCGACATGCGGTCGGCTTCCCGCTACGGCCGCTACGACCTCGGCGACAACGCTGCGCGCATCACCGACTTTCTGGCGGAGTTGGACCAGGAAGTCGCCGGCCAGGTCGGCGCGGCTCCGGCCGAATAGATGCTCGGGCCTAAGGGGCTGGCCTAAAAATGCCGTCTATGGCCGGCGCGGCGTCTGTCGCGACCAGGCCGCGCGCCACCAGATCCTCCAGATGGGCAAGCACCGACAACCCGGCGGCGCCATGCAGCCGCGGGTCGGTATCCCTGTAGATCGCCTTGACCATGTCTGCGATCGTGCGGTCGCCCGCGCGGATCCGCTCCAATATGGCCCGTTCGCGCATTTTGCGATGGGTCTTCAATCCGCGCATGAAGCCTCGCGGTGCCGTCACCGGCCCGCCGTGGCCGGGCAGCAGCAGGCGGTCACCGCGTTCGATCAGCCGGTCCAGCGAGGCCATGTAGTCCGCCATCGCCCCGTCCGGCGGCGCGACGATGGAGGTCGCCCACGCCATGACGTGGTCGGCCGAAAACAGGATGCCGGTGCCCTCCAGCGCGAATGCCGCGTGGTTGGCGGTATGGCCGGGGGTCAGGACCGTGCGGATTGCCCAGCCGTCGCTGGCGACCAGCGCGCCGTCCGGCAGCGCGAGATCGGGAACGAAAGCGGTATCGGCGCTGGCATCGAGCGCGTTGATCTCGCCAATATGCAATGGCCTTGCCGGCCGGTGCGGCCCTTCCGCCATCACCTGGGCTCCGGTCTCCTGCTTCAGCCGTGCCGCCAGCGGTGAATGGTCGCGATGCGTGTGGCTGACGAAGATGTGGCTGACCGGCCTGCCGGCGATGACGTCGAGCAAGGTGCGAAGGTGAGCTTCGTCATCCGGCCCCGGATCGATCACTGCCAGCGTATCGCGTCCGACGATGTAGCTGTTGGTGCCGTGAAAGGTGAAGGGACTTGGATTTCGGGCCGTGACGCGCTGCACGTCGGGCGCGACGCTGACGCCCCCGCCGTAGCAGGGATCGAAGCTGGTATCGAATTCGAGGGCCATGGCGGTGTCGATGCCTGTTGCGGGAATGGCAAAACCGATTGCCGCATAGCACGCAAGCCAATATAGGAAAACGCAAGACCGCGATCATCGGATGGCGGCACTCGGATGGGGAAGACCATGGCAACTGCAACGACGATGCGCCCGCTTGTTTCTCTGGCTCTGCCGCAAGATGGCGCGGCGCGGCTGGCAACGCAGTTCTTCCTGGCGATAGCCGGGACATTGCTCCTGACCCTGTCGGCCAAGACCAAGGTGGTTCTGGGGCCCGTCGATATTTCGATGCAGACGCTCGCCGTCCTGCTGATCGGGGCCGCTTTCGGCCTGCGGCTCGGCGTCGCCACCCTGCTGCTCTATATGGCCGAGGGCGCGATGGGCTTCCCGGTCTTCCAGAGCACGCCGGAAAAGGGAATCGGCATTGCCTACATGCTCGGCTCGACCGGCGGCTATCTCGCCGGCTTCGTGGTCATGGCGGCGATCGCCGGCTGGGCCGCCGATCGCGGCTGGGATCGCCATCCGATCAAGCTTTTCAACGCGATGCTGGTTGCCGAGTTCGTCATGATGGCCATGGGCTTTGCCTGGCTGGCGATGCTCATCGGTCCGGAAAAATCCTGGCAGTTCGGCGTCGTGCCGTTCATCGTCGGTGATCTGATCAAGGTTGCTCTGGCCGCAAGCCTGGTGCCAGCCGTCTGGTCGCTGCTGAAGCGCTCCTGAATTTAAACGAGGTTCCGGGGAAGTACCTGGTCATTGGTCCGGGTCGGACAGATGTGACTGGCAGGTCGTGCCCAAGCAGTCAGCCAGTCACCAGTGATACGAACATCCATTTACCTTCATGCGTCCAGACATTCTCGACGGCCGGCAGTAAGCCTATCTATTAGCGATAGCTTTTAAACCGCATTCAGCGACGCGATTGATAAAAAATCCTGCCGATTGCTACAGTGTAAATAGATACTTGCTGGTATCGTTACAGTGTCGTAGCTCTTGATCTTCGACTGAGTCGAACAGCCAGTAGCGACAGGCCCGATTTCGCTTTGCGAAGGAACGGCCAAGCCAAGCGCATTATTGCCATGGCAATCGCGGACATGGCAGCTTCGAGGGGGGAAGAAGTTGAATGTCGCAACATCAACTCTTGTCGGAAGCCGGCACTTCCTGTTCAGAATTCGCTTTCAACTTATTGGCGGACTGACGTTCGCGATCGTGGCGCCGGCCCTCATCCGGATCGCCTTCAAACCCGATGCGGTCTACGTCGCCAATCTCCAGGTAACCGTCGCTGCCGCGGTCATTGCGCATGTGGCAGGCTTCCTTGCCTATCGGCGTATCGGGAATTTCCCCGGCGTGGCCGCTGCCAGCTACATCCTGCCGACGTTTGTGCTGTCCTACGGGCTTGTTTTCCTGACTATTTTCTTTTTTCGTTTCGAGTACAGCCGGTTTCAGGCGGCTGCCAGCTTCACCCAGTCCACGCTCTGGTATTTTGGCCTGAGCCTCATAACGCGGCATCTCGAACCGTACCGGCTGGTCGTCATTCCCGGCGGGGACGTAGAGCGCCTAAGGACACTGCCAGGAGTGCACTGGTTCTGGATCACTTCGCCTGGCACCGTCATCGAACGGGCGAATGGCGTGGTTGTCGATCTGCGGGCCGACCTTGACGCCGAATGGGAACGATACATCGCGGACCGGGCTCTTTCGGGCACGCCGGTCTACCACGTCAAGCAGGTCAGCGAGTCGCTGACCGGCCGCGTCGAGATCGAACACCTGTCGGAAAACACGCTCGGCTCGCTCAATCCGAACCAGGCCTATCTCAAGATCAAGCAGGCAATCGACTGGATCTCCGCGCTTGTCATGGTCGTGGCTCTTTCACCTTTCGTGGTGCTGATCGCGCTGCTGATCCGGCTGGACTCGGAGGGCCCGGTGCTGTTTCGCCAGCCCCGCATTGGCTACAGGGGCCGGATCTACACGGTCTACAAGTTTCGCTCGATGAGGCAGCAAGCCGGCATTGGCAGCGACAAGGACAAGGCGATTACGAAACGTGACGACGATCGCATCACCCGGATAGGGCGTTTTTTACGCAAGTTCAGGATCGACGAGCTGCCGCAGGCCATCAACATCCTGCGCGGCGAAATGAGTTGGATCGGGCCACGGCCCGAGGCTGTCGTCCTGTCGCACTGGTATGAGGCGGAATTGCCGTTCTATCGCTACCGGCACATCGTCAGGCCAGGTGTGAGCGGGTGGGCGCAAGTAAACCAGGGGCATGTCGCGGCGGTCGACGATGTGATGGAGAAATTACACTACGATTTTTACTACATAAAGAACTTCTCGCCTTGGCTTGATGTTCTCATCACCCTCAGAACCATAAAGACGATGATTACCGGCCATGGTGCGCGATAGCGGAGGCCGTGGCTGATTAAGGTTTGCCGGATAGGAAGCAAATGGACCTCGGCTCCAGGAAAATAGCTGTCATCGGGCTTGGCTATGTGGGTTTGCCGCTGGCGGTGGCCCTCGGAGCGATCAGGGACGTCGTCGGCTTCGACATCAGCCAATCGCGTGTGGATGCGCTGAGGTGTGGCGAGGATCACACGCTTGAGGCCAGCAGAGATGAAATCGACGCCGCCACGCGGCTGCGGTTCACCAGCGACAAGGTCGATCTGCGGGATTGCGGAGTTTTCATCGTCACTGTCCCCACTCCGATCGACAGGGCCAACCGGCCGGACCTGAAGCCCCTTGTCATGGCGTCCGCCACGGTCGGCGAGGTGATCTCCCCCGGTGCGGTGGTAATCTTTGAATCGACCGTCTATCCCGGCTGTACGCAAGAGGTGTGTGCGCCGCTGATCGAGAAACATTCCGGTCTGCGCTACAACGAAGACTTCTTCCTGGGCTACAGTCCTGAGCGCATCAACCCCGGCGACCGCGAGCACCGGCTGCAGACGATCGTCAAGGTCACCAGCGGCTCCACGCCGGAGGTGGCGGACGCTATCGACGCGCTCTATGCCTCGATCGTTCCCGCCGGCACGCACCGTGCCTCGAGCATCGCGGTCGCCGAGGCAGCCAAGGTCATCGAGAACACGCAACGCGATCTCAATATCGCCTTGATGAACGAATTGTCGCTGATCTTCGGCAAACTGGGCATCGACACGTCGGAGGTGCTGGAAGCGGCCGGCACCAAATGGAATTTCCTGCGCTTCAGCCCTGGTCTCGTCGGCGGCCACTGCATAGGCGTCGATCCCTATTATCTGACCCACAAGGCTCAAGAACTCGGCTATCATCCCGAGGTGATTCTTGCCGGTCGCCGCATCAACGACGGCATGGGCCGGCATGCAGCGGACCAGACGGCCCGCCTTATGATGCGCAAGGGCATACCTGTCGTTGGCAGCCGGATTCTGGTCATGGGCGCGGCCTTCAAGGAAAACTGTCCGGACTTGAGAAACTCCAAGGTCGCCGACATTGTCGCGCAGCTGAGGCAGTACAATGCCGGCATCGATATCTGGGATCCTTGGGTCGATGCGCAGGAATGCGCGCGCGCCTTTGGCGTAACGAGCTTTAAAGAGATGCCCGCCGCGCGTTACGATGGCGTTGTCGTCGCCGTGGGGCACGGGCAGTTTCACACCCTGGGCGTTGCCGGTCTTCGGGCGCTTTGCAAGGACCCTAGCGTCGTCTACGACATCAAGGGTCTGTTCCCCAGGGATGTTACGGACGGGCGGTTCTGATGAAGGTTCTGGTCACCGGCGCTGCCGGCTTCATAGGCTATCACGTCGCCAGGCGGCTGCTCGAACGCGGCGACGAGGTCGTCGGCATAGACAGCATCAACGACTACTATGATCCGCAGATCAAGCAGGCGCGGCTGCGGCTTCTGGCCGAAGCAAGCCGCAACACCAATGCGGGCTACCATTTCATCCACGGTAATCTCGCAGAGCGAAACGTGGTGGACGGCTGCTTTGCCGATCACGCCTTCGACAGGGTGATCCATCTCGCCGCCCAGGCCGGCGTCCGCTACAGCCTTGAAAACCCGCACGCCTATGTCGAGAGCAACATTATCGCCTACGCCAACATGCTGGAGGCCTGCCGCAACAGCCGTGTCGGCCACCTGACCTATGCCAGCACGTCGAGCGTCTATGGCGCCAATACCGACATGCCGTTTTCCGAGCATCGCCCGGCCGACCATCCGCTGCAGTTCTACGCCGCAACCAAGCGCGCCAACGAGCTGATGGCGCACAGCTACAGCCACCTATTCGGGCTGCCGACCACGGGCTTGCGTTTCTTCACAGTGTACGGCCCTTGGGGGCGTCCCGACATGGCGCTGTTCCTGTTCACCAGGAACATCCTGGCCGGCGAGCCGATCAAGCTGTTCAACAACGGCAACCACACACGCGACTTCACCTACGTCGAAGACATCGCCGAAGGCGTGATCCGCACCAGCGACAGCCCCGCCGCGGCTAACCCCGCCTGGGATTCCGGTCATCCGGATCCTGCGACGAGCAGCGCGCCTTGGCGCATTTTCAACATCGGCAACAACAACCCGGTGAAGCTGACCGCCTATGTCGAGGCGCTTGAAAACGCGCTTGGCCGCAAGGCCATCGTGGAGCTCTTGCCGCTGCAGGCCGGCGACGTGCCTGACACTTTCGCCGATACTTCGGCGCTGCAGGCGGCGGTCGGCTATCGTCCCGGCACGTCCGTGACGGAGGGCGTCGGGCGGTTCGTCGAATGGTACCAGGCCTATTTTGAGCGGAGGTAGGGGGAGGTCACGTCTTGTCCACGAAATCGATGACGGGATAGCGTCTTTGCTGCGGGGTTTTGTTCGCACGAACGTGGCGGTCTCAGAGTGTCTGGACCGAGCCTTGCCGCTACGGCTGCGCGTGGATGGCAACCACGCCTTTGCTGCGGAAATCGCACCGGTGCTCTTTACACCTAACGCACTGGTCTATGATCTGGGCGGAGGAGCAAGGCCGCTTGTAAGCCTAGCCGAGAAGCGTCGTCTGGGGCTGGTTGTCGTCGGAGTGGACCGCGATGCCAAGGAACTGTCGAAGGCTCCGGGCGAGATCTATGACGAGCGGATCGAGGCGGACCTTACTTCGTTCAGGGGGAAGGGAGATGCCGATCTGGTCATATGCCAGGCCACTCTGGAGCACGTCCGCGACGGCGAAGGCGCATTTCGCGGCATTGCCAGCTGCGTAAGGCCGGGCGGCACGGTCGCCATTTTCTCGCCTTCACGCAACGCCGTTTTCGCCAGGCTCAATCGGGTCTTGCCCGAGGCGATCAAGCGTCGCCTGCTGTTTGCGGTCTATCCGGACAAGGGCAGGGGGCACGACGGCTTCCCAGCCTTCTATGACAGATGCCTGCCGAGCGAGGTGGAAAGGATCGCAGCGCAAAATGGCCTGGAGCTTGTCCAGCGTCATCTGTTCTGGAGGAGTTCATACTTCTATGCTTTCGTGCCGGCCTTCCTTGTCTGGCGCCTCTGGCTAGGTCTCTCGGCTCTTCTCATCGGGAAGGATGCGGCTGAAACCTACGCCTATGTCTTTCGGCGAAGACATTGATCACCCGAAGATATTCTCCGCTTTCGTGGACCCGAGTGCGACGGCTGTCTCCCCGGTATCCGGGTGGAGCATCGCTCATCGCGCACGGTCAGGCGCAAGCAAAAAAGCTTTCGCCGTGACCGGCCAGGAAAGGTGGCGAACCGAGTGACGTGCACGCGCCAAGACAAGAGATCACCAAGCAGCCCAGACGCTCGGATTGCTATCTTCATTCCCTCTCTTCGTGCTGGCGGCACCGAGCGGGCAATGCTCACCCTGGCCAGCGAATTTGGCCGGCGCGGCTTGCCGATCGATCTGGTGCTTGGGTGTGCGACGGGCGAGTATCTCGCTTTGGTTCCGAAGACGATAAGGATACAGGACCTCCGGGCCTCGCGGTTGCTGTTTTCCGTATTGGCTTTGATCCGGTATTTGAGGCGGGAGCAGCCGCGAGTGATGCTGACGGCGTTACCCCATGCCAATATCGTGGGCATCGTCTCGTCCATGCTCTCGCTGCGCCGGACACCGATCGTGATATCGGAAAGGAGCAATCTTTCCAGGACCGTCGCCGATACGAAGCTGGTTCGTGAGAAGTTCCTGCCATTCCTCATGCGGCTGACCTATGGTCGTGCCGACACGATCATCACTGTATCGCATGGCGTCGCGGAAGACCTGATCCAGAGCATCGGGGTCGACCGGAATTCCGTCAAAACGATCTACAATCCCCTGGACATCAAACATGTTGAAGAGCAGGCGGATGAACCGCTCGATCATCCTTTCGCGGTCGAGGATGGCAGGGTTTTGTTGGTGGCCGTTGGGCGGCTTGATTTCGCAAAGGACCATGCCACGCTCATAAGCAGCTTCGCGCGGATTGCGAGGAAGAGACCCGTCAAATTGGCCATTGTCGGGGAAGGACCGCTGCGGGGATCGCTTCAAACCCTGATCGACGAACTCGAGCTGAATTCTTCGGTCGCTCTGGTCGGCTTTTCGAAGAATCCGTATCCGTGGATGCGGCGGGCAGCGTTGTTTCTTCAATCCTCCCGCAGGGAGGGATTTCCAAACACGATCATCGAAGCAATGGCTTGCGGGACCAACGTGGTGAGCACCAACTGCGAAAGCGGTCCGGCCGAGATACTCGAGGACGGCAAGTGGGGGCGTCTCGCCGCGGTCGGAGATGCCCAGGGTTTTGCGGCAGAAGTGATGGCCGCCCTTGATGAAGCTGATCCTCCAGACGTCAGGCGTCGGGCGCGGGATTTCAGTGTCGAAAAGGTGGCCGACGCCTACCTGCTCGCGATGGGTGTCGATCCCACGAACGCCGTGGGGAAGGAGCGGTCGTATTAAGATCCTGCACGTCATCACCGGACTTGAGAACGGCGGCGCCGAGGCAGCGCTATACCGCCTGTGCACGGCCGAGCGCAGCCATTCCCATTTTGTCGTCTCGCTTTCGGGTGACGGAAAATATGGCCCGTTGCTTCGCGCGGCCAAAATACCGCTCGCCTGCCTGGCGATGCCAAAGGGAAGGTTGAGTCTCAAGGGGCTCGCCTCGCTCAGGCGCGTGTTCTCGACCTATCGGCCGGACGTGGTTCAGTGCTGGATGTATCACGCCAACCTCGTCGGAGGCGTCCTGGCGCGGCTTGGCGGCATCAGCCCGGTTCTTTGGGGGATGCACAATTGCGGACTGGATCCGCGGGCGGCCTCCTTTACGACCAGGACAGTGGACAGGATATGCGCTCTCATATCCGGTATCATCCCGGCTCGGATTGTCAGTTGCTCGCAAAATGCATCGCGGTGCCACATCCATGCAGGATATTCGAGCTCGAACTGGACGATCATACCGAATGGCTACGATCTGGCCGTGTTCGAGCCGGACGACCGGGCGCGCGCGCGGCTCCGTCGGGATTGGTCGATAGGTGATGGCCAGTTCGTTATCGGAAACGTCGCTCGCTGGCATCCCGACAAGGACCACCAGAATCTCTTCGCTGCCCTGTCCAGGCTGTCGATGCACAAGAGCCTTCCCTTCAAATGTGTTCTTGCCGGCCCGGGTATGACGGCTGAAAACACTGCGCTTGTCGTGCTGTTGGAGCGCTATGATGTTCGCCACAAGGTGAAGCTTCTCGGGCCGAGCGACGACATTGCCGGTTTGATGAATGCATTCGACATTCATGTGCTGGCCTCCAGCAGCGAAGCCTTTCCGAACGTGGTTGCCGAGGCGATGGCATGCGGCACGCCATGCGTGGGGACGGACGTCGGGGACATCGCGATGCTTGTCGGCAACACGGGATTGATCGTTCCGCCGCGGAACCCTGACGCGTTATCGCGTTCCATCGAGATTATGGCTTCGGAAATTCAGGATACCCGGTCTTGGGCGAGCAGGCGGCAAGCATGTCGCGACCGCATCGCTGCGGATTTCTCGCTTGAGCGGATGGCGCACTCGTATGGCTTGCTGTGGGAGAAATCGTCCCTGGGCCGCTAAGGGGTGAGAACAATTCGAATATTCAGATGGCGATGGAACGAAAGTGAAGCACCTCAAACGAGATTATTTTGTTTCGCCATTTGCGCTCACGCCGCAAATGTTGTTGCTTTTGTCGAGCTTGGTCTACTTTGTGCCATTCGTCACCGGGGGATTTCAGTATGTTGATGTCAGCAGAAGGAAGTATGATTTCATATATCACGCGGGCACTGGATATGCCATTGCGCTTTCTCTTTCTTGCATTGCTGCCGCGATGCTGGTCTTCATGCCAAGGCGTCAAGATTTCGAAGTCGAAGGCGACGTTCGGGGAGAGTCGATCGTAATAATTGTAATGCTGGTGGTGTTCGGTGGGATTTCGATAGCAAATCCGGCACTTTTTTCGGCCTCAAAGGCCGATGTTTTGTCATCTACCGGGCGGATCCAGTATGTATTTTACAACAGCTGCATCATCGGCATGGTGTTCGGAGCCCTGTCGGGGTGGAAGAAATCCAGGCTGGTCATCATCTTGAGCTGCCTGGGACTGATGCTTACGCTCTATATCGGGCATCGCTCTTCGGTTGCCATCGCGATTTTAGCTTGTTTGTACATAAGGTACAGGAACATTTCCCTGCTTTTGATCAGGAAAAGATACATAATTGGAGGAATTGGCGCATTCTTTTTTCTTGCAGTGTACAAGGCAGTATATGCAGCAATAAAAGCGGGAAATTTTGAACTTGTAGGTCAGAAAATACAATTCGACCAATTGTCCGATTCCGCTCTCGTGGGGCTGGAGCAGTTCGTGACATTGGCTCACCTGGATCTGGTCGTGAAATATGACTACACCTTGCCGTGCTCGAATCTTTGGCTGGTGCCTCTTTCTCTGTTTCCGTTCTCGGATACGGTCTTTGGCAAGGACGGATGCACCTACAACGAGCAGGTTCAGCCGTTCCTATTTCCGGGTTACAGTGGTGGCGTCGCTGCAAACATCTGGGCGGAGTTCTTTGCCAATTTCGGGTATGCCGGATTTCCGCTGCTCGTTGTCATTCTGTCGCTCGTGTGTGTTGCCGTCGAGGCGATAATCCGCAATGTGCGCAGCGCGACGCTCAAGGCCGGGCTGATCGTGGCCATCGTCCATCTCACATTCTACATCCAGCGCAAGGAGCTGCTTGGCGCCTTCATCTCCGCCAAGCGAGCCGTTCTCGTTGCGCTTTTCATTTTTGGCTTGGTTTATGTGCACCGCAAGTGTTTTCCACCGGCCCCAGCCGAGGTGATGCCGCAGGGGGCGGGCCTTGCGCCGAGACAATGGCTGAGGACGTGACGGCGGTCGCCAAGCCTTCCGGATGGATGCGCGCGCGGCGGGTTGCCCGCGACGTTACGTTTACGACGTCCGCAAGCGGAGTGGCCGCGTTGTGCTCCATCCTTGCACTGGCGCTCAACGCACGGTCGCTGGGTCCGGGGAATTTTGGCACACTCGCCGTAATTCAGGCCTATGTGGCGTTCGTTTCCGGCCTATGCACGTTCGAGAGCTGGCAGCTAGTGATCAGGCTGTGCGCGAGGTCGCCTTTGCGTCTGGGACCGGCGGCATCTTGCGGAATTGCCCTCGATGTTTCAGCCGCCCTTCTCGCCACGGTCCTGGCGATAGGCGGGATCTTGCTGTTTGGAGAAGCTGTTGGCGTGTCGCGGGATAATCGCCTTCTGGCGATTATCTACAGCCTCACCTTGTTGGCGAGTCTTTCGGGTACGCCGAAAGGTGTGCTTCGGCTGAACGGCCGGTACGACGTCATTGCCGGCAATCAACTCATGCAAGGGGTTGCCGTGGTGGTTGCCTCTCTCGTCCTTTGGATCCTCGATGCCTCATTGCCGGCTTATGTAATCGTGCTGGCAGCGGTCGGCGCATTCTACAACCTGACGCTGTTCGTTCGCATGCTGCTCTATACCAGGCAGGAGCACATCGAACTGCTCAACCCGCTTCGCTCCCGGTCCAAACGCCGTTTCTTCTGGGCGTTTCTTGCCATGGCCACGGGGACCAGTCTGCTCTCGACGCTTGTGAGCGCCAGGCGGCATCTCGCATTGTTCCTTGTCGCGGGCCTGCTGGGAGAGGTCGCCGCGGGCTCTTATTCGCTCGCATCGCGCCTGGCGACGATGGTTTCCCGGCTGACCGGTCCCTTGAACCAGGTCATCTTTCCCGAAATCGCGAAACTGTCGAAGCAAGAGCCTTCTTCTCGTCTATACCGCTTGAACGCCCGCATCACCGTGGTTTCGGCATGCGCCGCCGCCGGCATGGCGGTTGGGGGGGTGTTGCTGCAAAACCCCATCGTCCTTCTGGCTGGCGGTTCGGCCTACGCCGAAGCTTCGCTGCTCTTTGCCATTCTGTTCGCTTCAGAATGCTTCGGCCTGGCTGGAATGCATCTCAATCCGTTGATCCAGGTCCTGGCCGGGACGAAGCCGCTTTTGAAAATCACGGCGCTGGCGATCGCCATCTATGTTCCGCTTTGCCTGGCTTTGTCCGGATGGATCGGAATTTCAGGCATCGCCTGGGCCGGCTTGCTGGTATCGGCGGCGGTTTATGCAGCGATGATGGTGGTTTCGCATCTATTGTTGAAAAAGCGGATCCGCCCGGCGGAAGATATCTGAAGGCTGATGTTTTGAGATACCTGTTTTGCCTGCCAAGATACCACACCAATGCGGCACCCTGGGTTCGCATTCTGACTTCGGCGGGGCACCATGTTGCGGTCGACGTAGTCGAAACGAGCGTCACCGAGAATCACGCTCTTGTTTCTCCCAACGTGATGGCTCCATCCGCGCTGTCGCGGATGATCATGCGTCGGCGCTCGAGCAACATTCCGAATTCGCCTTTTTCCTTTCCCGGCGTCTTTTCCTACTGGAGGCGTTTGCAGGCCGAAGACCCCGACGTGGTGATCATCCGCGGAGTGACGCGATGGTTTTGCAGGGTCGCGGCACTCTGTTCAATTCTGCAAGGGCGCAGGCTGGTCATCTACGACCAGGAGGACGCCAAGCCCAGCGCATGGAGTGGCACATGGGTTCGAAGAGCCGTCTTTCATGGCCTAGGCATCCCGCATTTCACCTCACGGCTTTCGCCAAATCTTGGCCCGGCCAAGCTCGGCGATGCCATGTCCCTGCCATTCGGGAGCCCTTTCGAGCCGGCCCGGACTGAAGGCCTGGAAAGCAGGCCATTGCAGTGGCCGCCTCGAATCCTGATGGTGGCAAAATACCGGGAGCGCAAGGGGCACAGTTTGCTTCTGAGGGCGTTGTCCGCGATTTCATCCATGCCCTTCTCCCTGACATTCTGCGGCGAGGAGGCAACGAACGCCGACACGGCTTTCTGTCAGGCCTTGCGGCGCGAGGCTCAGGCGCTTGGCGTGGCGGACAGGCTTCGGTTTCAAAACAACATTGCGCATGACGACATGATCTCGGTCTTCTCCGTTCATGATCTCTTGATACTGCCCTCGCGGGCTGAACCCGCGGCGGTGTCTCCCATCGAGGCGGCCTGGGCGGGATGTGCCGTGCTGATGTCGCGAGACAGCGGCACGAGGTACTACATGCCCGAGGGGGCCGCTTTCGATTTCAACCCCGACGATCCGCAAGACATCGCACGCGCGGTCGCGAGGCTGATCGCTCGGCCACAGGATCTGGGGCCTGCAAGGGACGCCTGCTTCGCCCGCATCTCATCGCTCGCCAGTGACGACGAGATCTTGCGGCTGTTCGAGACCTTTGGGCCGGGCAGGGCACGACTGCATACAAGACAGTGAGCGAAACGGCATTGGGGGAGGCGGGGACGATGCTTGGGATCGGAAGAAAGATAATCATCTCCATCAACACGTCCTGGAATGTCGTCAATTTCCGCAAAGGCCTCATCGAGGCGCTGCAAGGGCGGGGCTATGAAGTGGTGGTTGCGGCGCCCAGGGACGAGTATTCGCGCCTGATCCCGCCGATGGGCTGCCGGTATGTCGAAATCGAGATGGATAATTCCGGCACCTCGCCGTTTCGCGACATGGTGCTTCTGTGGCGCTACTGGCGCCTGCTGCGCCGCGAGAGGCCGCTGGCGTTTGTCGGCTTCACCATCAAGCCCAACGTGTTCGGATCGCTGGCGGCAAACCTCAATGGCATCCCGGTCATAAACAATGTTTCAGGGCTCGGCACGGTTTTCGTCCGTGGCGGCCTTCTCCAGAAAATTGCCAAGGTCCTGTACCGGCTGGCGCTGGCCCGTTCGAAAATAGTCTTCTTTCAGAATGACGACGACAGGATGCTGTTCGTCAGCGAGCGCCTGGTCCGCAAGGAACTGACCGCGCTGTTGCCGGGCTCCGGGGTCGACCTTATTCGCTTCTCTCCGGCGCCCCGCCAAAGCCAATCGTCCGGCGCGATCGTCTTTCTGCTGGTGGCCAGGCTTCTCTGGGACAAGGGCGTGGGCGAGTTCGTCGAGGCAGCTCGTCAGATGCGCCGCAACATGCCTGGCGCGCACTTCCAGCTTCTTGGATTCCTCGATGTCGAGAACCGCACAGCGGTCAGCCGTGCGCAGGTCGAGCGATGGGCAGGCGAAGGCCTGGTCGAGTATCTCGGAACCACCGACGACGTCCGTCCCTTCCTGGACGCGGCCGATTGCGTCGTCTTGCCCTCCTACAGGGAAGGAACGCCGCGCTCGCTGCTGGAAGCAGCCGCGATGGGCAAGCCGCTGATCGCGTCAGATGTGCCCGGCTGCAGGGAGGTGGTGGACCACGGCGTCAACGGCCTGCTGTGCAAGGTGAAAGACGCAGGCGACCTGGCAAGCAAGATGCTCGAATTCGCAACGATGGACGCCGCATCCAGGAACAGGATGGGCATGGAGAGCCGAAGCAAAGTGGAGCGGCAGTTTTCGGAACGGATCGTCATAGAGTGCTACATGACGCAGATAGGGAAGCTCAATGCCTCGCCAGGCGATGAACCGGCCGGCGTGTAGTTGAACGCGGTTGAAGTTCGAGCCGAGGAGATCAGGCATTCAAGCAGGCGCTAAGCTTGTCTTGCTGCATTGCAGATCGGGACTCGGCTTTCGAGGGGGCTCGGCTTTGATCAAGTTGGGCTCGGTGTAATCAGGATGAAAAGGGAACCGTAATTTCTCTTTGGAGGGCCAGACATCCATCGCCGACAGCTCGGGATTATTTATACGTAATTGCTAAAATGGCGCGTTGTTCAGGTCAAACTTCTCCGCATCGTGCGACACGGGTTGGAATTGTGGCAAAAAAATGTTAGGCGCTGATGTCACCACCTTTTGATCTGGCATATCCGGGATGATTTGAAGGAAAGGCGAAACGGATGAATGTCATCATTAGAACCGCAGTGAGCGCGTTGGTTGCCGCGAGCGGTTTCACTTCGGTTTCATCTTTCGCCCAGGACGTATCCTGCAGCTGCGCTGCCGCCTATCGCGGCCCGGCGAGTGCGATTGGATCCATTCGTTCCGCCGATGGCGACGTGATGGTCTCGCAGTCGGTCGGCTATGGTCCTGCAAAGGCGGGGAGCACTCTCGGCCTTGGCAGTCGGGTGGTAGTCGGTACCAAGGGTTCGGCATCCGTACTTGTTGGCGGCTGCAACATGAATGTACCGGCGAATTCCAGTCTGGATGTTTCACGCGTGGGCGGCAACATCTGTCTGAAACTCGTGGGTTCAGAACGGACGGCGGCCATCCAGCCGTCCGGTGGCACAAGTGGGTTTGGCCTGCCCGAAGGGATTTTCGCCGGTGCGCTTGTCACCAGCGGTGTGTTGGCGGCGACGCAGGATGACGACAAAGCGGTCAGTCGCTGAGGGGCGGACCACCATGAGTGCTGGTGAGTTCTTTGAGTGTTGTTGATCGAAGGGGTGCGTAAGCGATTCGTTCCGGGGGCGGGTCGTTGATTCGAAAGGGGGGTAGAAATGACCGGGCGTCATCGGGTTGGGATTGTTTTCGCTTTTGTCGCGCTCGCCGGGGGAGGTGCCTTGTTTGCAGCGTCCGATGCTGTTGCCCAGTCGGCACAGGCATGTTCGTGTCTGGCCGCTGCGCCCGTGTCTGGCATTGTCGGCCAGTTCACCCAAGTCCAGGGTGATGTGCAGATGTCGCAGGCCGGCGGTTACGCCGGGGTGGACGCGGGAGCGCCGATCTATCCAGGCGCGCGCATCATGACCGGGCCGCAAGCATCGGCTTCCTTGGCCATCGGCGCCAATTGCGCGCTTGATGTTCCGGCCAACGCGACCGTCAGCATCGATCCAGTGCAAGACGGTATGTGCGTCTCGCTTGATGCGCAGCAGGCTGCCATCGGACCTGCCAATTCCGGACCTGGCATTTTGCCGGTGCTGTTGGGCGCCGGCGCGGTTGGTGGCGGCGCCGCACTGGCTATTGGACTACAGGATGACGACGACGCAGTCAGCCGCTAGCCAAGGTCTGGTCTCGCCGGTTTGCGCAAGCTCGGGCGCGATAGTGCAGAACCAGTTGCTCACGCCATCGGAAAAAAGCCGGGCCAGCTGTGCGGGCCATTTCGATGGACTGCCCAAGCTGTTCAAAAGTGGGGCTCTGTGATGGGCATTCTCGATCTTGAGGGAACTGGCGCGGGAATGCCGGCACTGCTTGTATTGCTCGCCCTCTCTGCTTGCGCGAGCAGTTCATCATCGTCCACGAGCTCTGTCGATGCGCTGCAGCCGACATCGTCCTCAACGGCGCTTGCCGGGGGCGGCGCGCTACGGATGGTGACGGATCTGCCGGCACCGCAGAATACACAAAACGGCAGCGAGCAGCCGCTGTCTGCCAACGATGTACTCGAAGTCAGCGTATTCCAGGTCGACAACCTGAACAGGACGGTTCAGGTGGATGCCGGCGGCCAGATTTCCCTTCCGCTTATCGGGACGATGACAGCGGCCGGCAAGACGGTCCGCCAGCTCGAAAAGGATATCGAGACCGCCTATGGCGCAAAATATCTGCAATCGCCGGATGTGACGATTTTCGTCAAGGAATCGATAGGCCAGCGCATCACGGTCGACGGCGAGGTCAACAGGGCCGGCATCTATCCGGTGTCCAGCAGCGCCTCCTTGCTGGATGCGATCGCCCTTGCCGGAGGCTTCAACGCCATCGGCGATGCCGGCAAGGTCTTCGTCTACCGCAATGTCGGTCAAAACAAGCTGGTCGCAAACTACAATGTCGAGGAAATCCGCGCCGGCAAGAATCGCAACCCGCGTATCTATGGCGGCGACGTGGTCGTGGTTTTCGCTTCGAAGTCGAAAATCGCAATGAACAATTTGAAGGATGCCCTGGGCCTCGCGTCGAGCGCGGCCCGAATTGCGGTCATTCCGTAAGGGAGGCCTGGCCGGCCAGGGTACGGACAACCAGGATCACCTCGCGCATGCTCGATCGCAACAGGCAGTCCCAAATCGCCGGTCCTCGACATGGCCAGGCTTTATCCGCGGACCTCTATTATGACGGGGCGCAGAATTATAGTCCTTACGGTCGAGACTATGCCGCTCACGACGAGAGATTCAATCCGCTCAAGCTGCTTTTCTATGTCGTGCAATATCGCTGGCTGATCGTCATGATGGCGGTGGCTGGCCTAGTTGCCGGTATCATAGTGACAATGATGCAGACGCCGAAATATCAGGCAACGACGCAGCTGGAAGTCCTGGTCCCTTCGGCAAAGGTTTTTCAGGACATCGAAGTGGTTTCCGAAAACAGCGACTTACGCGCGTTTCTGACTGCTCGCGAGAAACTGAAGAGCCGGGCGCTGGCCCAGCGCGTCGTGTTTCAGCTGGGGCTCTCCGAAAAACCGGATTTCCTGTTCCCAACCCCGAGCTTCTCGCTCAGCAACATCTTCTACCGTGCATTTGGAATTTCCAAATCGCCTTCGATCCAGGAAAAGACCCCCGAAGAGCGAGAGGCAATGGCGATCAAGCGCGTTCTGAAGGATCTGACGGTCAACCTTGTGACCAACACCAGCTTGCTGTCGATCACCTTCGTCGACCAGAAGCCCAGATACGCAAGTGACGTCGCCAACCAGGTCGCGCAGAGCTTTATCGATCAACGTCTCGACCAGACCAGCGAGACGTCGGATCTGGCGAGACAGTTCATCCAGGAACAGGTCCTGCAGGTCAAGCAGAAGCTGCAGAAGTCTGAGGAGGAACTGGTCGCCTATGCGAAGGATGCCGGCATCACCGTCACCGGCGACGACAAATCGCTGATCGGATCGAACATCGAGGCGCTGAACACAGCGCTCGCCACCGCTATCCAGGATCGTCTTGATGCCGGTCGTGTCGTGGACCAGATAGACAAAGGGCGGGGCTCCAGCCTGTCGCCGGTCCTGGAGAGTGATGGCTTGCAAAAGCTCAGCGAAAAACTCGCTGACCTCAAGAGCCAATACCAGCAGAAACTGAGCATCCTGAAGCCAGGCTTTCCGGAGATGCAGCAGCTCCAGTCGCAGATCAAGGAGCTGACGCGGCTTTATAATAACGGCGTCCTGGCGATAACCGATTCGCTGCGCCTGAAGTACCAGGAAGCGCAGAATAAGGAAGCCGACCTCAAATCCAAGCTCGCCGAGATGGAAAAGCAGCAGGTTGTCTTCAATGACAAGAATATAAAATACACCATCCTCAAGCGCGAGGTCGATTCCAACCGGTCGCAATATGACAGTCTCATCACCAAGCTGAATGAAGTAGGCGTCAGCTCCGAGCTCAAGACGCAAAGCGCAGCCATTGTCGATTTCGCGACCCTGCCCGTAAGTCCCTATTCTCCGCGCCTGATCATCAATCTGGCGATCGCGCTAGCGCTGTTCATGGCTCTCACTGCATCGATCATCTACATCATCGAGTTGCTGAACAACACCTTCACCAATCCCGAGCAGGTCGAAAGGGAGATGGGGCTGGCCATGCTCGGCATCCTGCCGCTCGTCGATGACCGCGAACTGACGGCCAGCATCGCCGACCAGAAGTCCGGGCTATCGGAAGCTTATCGTTCGCTGCGAACGTCGCTGCAATTCTCCGGCGCGGAGGGCGCGCCGCGTTCGCTGCTGGTGACCAGCTCCGAGCCTTCCGAAGGCAAGTCGACGACCTCGTTCAAGCTCGGCCAGGATTTCGCCGCCCTCGGTGCGAAGGTCTTGCTTATCGACGGCGATCTGCGCAAACCGAATCTTCATCGGCTGTTCGGTCTCGACAACGCGATCGGGTTGAGCAATCTCCTGACGAATACGGTGCGTAAGGAAGATGTGGCGGGCATATTCAGGACGACCAAATATCCCAACGTGACCGTGCTGACGTCAGGAACGATCCCGCCCAACCCTGCGGATCTGCTTTCATCGCCGAAGATGGCGCTGATCGTCACCAATCTCGGCAAGCGCTTCGATCTCGTCATCGTCGACGCTCCGCCGATCGTCGGCCTGTCCGATGCGCCCATTCTCAGCCGGCTTGCCGAGGGCACGCTAGTGGTCATTTCCACGAACCAGGTGACGCGCAAGGCGGCCAAGACGGCGCTGAAACGCCTGCGCGCAGCCGGAGCGAACGTGATCGGGGCGGCAATGTCGAAATTCGCGGTGAACAAGTTCGACTACAACTACGCCTATAAATACATGAACTACCAATATTACGAACATGGCGCGGGCACGCCGAAGATTGAGGGCAAAGTCGATGACGGAGCAGGCCAGCCCGCTCATGCAAAATCTCCTGCGTTCAAGCGTTTGGTTCGTCGCCTCCGTTCTGGTGTTGATGGCTTCGTCGATCGGACTAAGTCGGCTCCTTGAGGAGGGAACGCCGAGTGTGTCTCTGGCACTGGACCCGCTGAACGCAGATGCCTTGATAGACGAAATTGCCGGCGAGCTGAACGAAACGAGCGCCGATCTCGGCGCGTTGGCCGCCAAGGCCAAGAATGCGCTTCGCTTCAATGTCGCGGACGCCCGTCTCTACAGCCTGATCGGCGAGATCAGATATCGGCAAGGCGAACAGGCCCAGGCTTTCGAACTTTTCGACCAGGCGCGAAAACTGTCCAAGACTGAAATCCATGCGCTGCAGAGGTCCATCGATCGCTCGATCGCGGCAGGCGATCTGGCGAGGGCCGTGGGCGAGATCGACACCTTGCTGCGCCGGTGGCCAGACCAGTTTTCGGCCATCGCCCCAGGGTGGCCTGCCATCCTTTCCAATTCCGACGGCTACCAGGCCGTGCTGGCAGCCCTGGAGGCAGAGGCGCCGTGGCGTGGTAAGCTTTTTCTCGCCCTTGGCCAGAACCCGCAAAGCCTGGGACCTGCAAACCAGCTGCTGCTCGATCTCGGGCGCACGGGTGCGCCGCCGACATCCAGCGAATTGTCCGCCGTTATCACCGGTTACATCAAGCAGAAGGACTATGGCCCGGCCTATCGGCTGTTTCTTTTCAGCCTGTCCGATCGGGAGCGGAAGCTGGGTGGCTATATCTTCAATGGCGGCTTCGAGCCGCTCTTCAGCGGCAAGCCGTTCGACTGGGTGATACACGACCGATCTGGGCTGGAGATCACCTTTGCCGGATCGCAGGGCGCGGGTGAAAGTGAAAGCGACAGCGGGGCGACGGTTCGATTTCTAAACACGCCGGTCAAGAACGCTGCGCTTCAGCAATATGTCGAATTGCCCCCCGGTTCTTACCGGATGTCCATGACCGTGTCCGCGACAAATCTCAAACTGCCAAAGCAGCTGTTCTGGTCCGTCAGATGCGCGGACCCGTCAAGCGAGGTAGCGCGCTTCAACATACCGGAAGGTACATTCAACCGGCGAAGCCTGAGCCTGGATTTCACCGTCGGACCGGCTGCGTGTCCGATACAGTTGCTGAGGCTGGAAACAGCCGCAATTGCCGAGAGCTGGCGGTTTCGATACGTCGGCACGCTGGTCATGCACAGATTGAGCATCGAGAGGGTGTCGTCGTGAGAGCACGGTCACGGCAGCCCGGGCAGTGGGACAAATACCTGCTTGGGTCGGTTCTTTTCCTGTCCCTGCTGATTGGCGGCGGCACCGCGAGCGGCCTCTACACCGAAACGCTGATCGAGATCGCGGCGATTCTCTCGGCCGCGGCCATCTTGTTGCGGCCCAGCGGACAAACAATTCCCCGGGCGATCTTGTGGCTGATTGCTCTCGGCCTAGCCGTGTTCTGCTTCCAGATCGTTCCGCTGCCCGGGGCCTTGCTGGACGGCTTGCGGCCCGAGGTGCTGCTTGTCAGACCCTGGCTGGATGGTGAAACGCAATCGCGCTTCGTCAGCGTCGGCGTCGGGCGCACGATCGAGTGCATGTTGTATTTCGCCGCCGCCGCGGCATTTTTCCTCGGCGTCACCCGCCTGCGCACCGAGGAGGTCTACGGCCTTGTTCCCTTCTTTTTCATGGGCGTCATCTGCAATGGCCTGGCCGCGGCGATCCAGTATTCGCTCTCCGACACAGTCGCCATAGAAGGATTGCTGCCGTTTACGATCAATGCGGGCCTGTTTGCCAATCAAAATCACTTTTCGGCCTTGCTCTTCGTCTCCATCCCATTCGTGGTCTATTATGGCTTGTTCCGTGGACATTTTCTGTCCGGATCGCTTGGGCTGACGATGCTCTTGCTGCTTCTTCTGGCAGCCGGCTCGCGCGCCGGCATTCTGATCGGACTGGTGATCACCGCGATATCAGTTGTCTTCCTGTCCGCTCGCTCAAGGGCGGGCGGATATGGCATTCTTGCGGTTTTCATCGGGCTTTCCGTCTACACGATCGGTGCATGGGCGAAGATCGATGCGAAAGTGGTCGATCCGGCTTTCGGCAGGGCAGAGTTTGCTCGCACCACGATCGAAGGAATGAAAGAGAACTGGGTGACTGGCGTTGGTTTCGGCAGCTTTCCGAAGGTCTATCAGATATACGAAAAAGCCGGAATGATTTTCAGAACTTATGTAAATCATGCCCACAATGACTACCTCGAATTGGCACTTGAGGGCGGCATACCGGTCGTTTTGTTAATGATTGTGTATGCCATATTGCTTTTCGCCTCGTCGGTCCGGATTCGCCGGGAGCCGTTACAGAAGGCTGCATTTCTGTCGGTGTCGTTTTTGCTCGTTCACTCTCTTGTCGACTATCCCTTGCGAACCGCAGCACTCGCGATGACGTTTGCCTATTTGAATGCGATCGTCTTTCACAAGGGTTTTGCCGAGCGGCTGAACCAAAGGCGCGAGATGGGCGAGATAGGCCATGACGATGAAGACAATCTGCTTGTCCCGGCCAGGACCTCGGGCCCGGCAAGGCAAGGGCGGTTGGCGGGGGCCGGGGACACTCGCTCGGCCCCTTCTTCGGGCACCAGATTGACAAGCCACGGCATGAAACCTAAGCACGGGCGGCTTGTGTCAGGGGAGGGGACTTAGGCATGTCAAGGAGAGTTTCTTGAAAGGAATTATCCTTGCTGGAGGCAGTGGAACGCGCCTTTATCCGCTAACGTTGGCGGTCTCCAAGCAAATCCTCCCAGTATACGACAAACCGATGATCTATTACCCGCTGAGCGTTTTGATGCTTGCGGGGATTCGAGAGATTCTGGTCATATCCACGCCGCGGGACCTGCCGGTTTTCCGCGAGCTGTTGGGCGATGGATCGGAATTCGGGCTTGAGTTGTCCTACGCCGAGCAGCCGCAGCCCAACGGGCTTGCGGAAGCGTTCATTATCGGCCGCGATTTCATCGGCGCGGACAGCGTTTCGATGATACTGGGCGACAACATCTATTTTGGCGACGGATTGTCCAAGCTTTGCCGCACCGCGGCATCGCGCGAAAGCGGCGCTTCGGTGTTCGCCTACCATGTCGAGGATCCGGAGCGCTATGGCGTGGTGTCCTTCGACAAGATCACTGGAACCGCGCTCACGATTGAGGAAAAACCGCAGAAGCCGAAATCCAACTGGGCCGTCACCGGCCTTTATTTCTACGACAACGAGGTTGTCGACATCGCCTCAAGGATTCGGCCCTCGGCTCGAGGCGAGCTCGAAATCACGGCGGTCAACAATGCCTATCTCGAGCGTGGCCAGTTGCAGGTGCATCGGTTGGGGCGCGGTTATGCCTGGCTCGATACCGGCACTCACGATAGCCTGGACGATGCTTCTTCGTTCGTGCGTACAATCGAACGTCGCCAGGGCATCAAGGTCGCCTGTCCGGAGGAAATCGCCTTCGAACAGGGCTGGCTGAGGGCCGATGAAGTGTTGCAGCGGGCAACCCGCTTGGGAAAAAATGAATATGCCGCTTATCTGCGCCGTCGCGTGGTCGAGTTGTCGGAGGACTAGATGCTGGAGGTGAGACCCCTTGGCATCGAAGGTCTGCTCGAAATCATTCCGAAGCGGCACGGCGATGCCCGTGGCTACTTCACCGAAACCTGGAACGCCGCACGCTTCGCCGAGGCCGGCCTCGAACTCGCCTTCGTCCAGGACAATCACTCCTATTCCGCCGCGGCCGGTGTCCTCAGGGGGCTGCACTATCAGTTGCCGCCACGTGCCCAGGACAAGCTGCTGCGCGTTGTCAGAGGCAGCGTCCTGGATGTCGCGGTCGATATCCGCCGCTCCTCGCCGACATTCGGAAAATGGGTTGCCCTCGAGGTCTCGGCCGAGAAGGGCAACCAAATCCTGGTGCCCAAGGGCTTCGCCCACGGCTTCATGACGCTCGTGCCCCATACCGAGGTGCTGTACAAGGTGACCGACACCTATTCGCCCGAACACGACCGCTCGATCCGTTTCGACGATCCGGCCATCGGTATCGAATGGCCGCCGCCGGCTGGCGGCTTCCAGCTTTCTGACAAGGACCTCAAGGCGCCGCTGCTCGCCGCCGCCGAGGTGTTTGCCTGATGAACATTGCCAGATGCACGGGGATAGCGGCATGAACTTTCTGGTGACGGGCGGGGCCGGCTTCATCGGTTCGGCGGTGTGCCGGCATCTGTGCGCCAACCCGGCCTACCGGGTGACCAATCTCGACAAGCTGACCTATGCGGGCAACCTGGCCTCGCTGCGGCCGATCGAAAATGCACGAAATTACAGCTTCGCCCACGCCGACATCTGCGACGAGAGGGCGGTGCTCGACATATTGCGCCGCGGCGATATCGACGTCGTCATGAACCTCGCCGCCGAGAGCCATGTCGACCGCTCGATCGATGGGCCGGGCGCCTTCATCGAGACCAACATCGTCGGCACCTACCGGATCCTCAATGCAGCGCTGGAATACTGGCGCGGCCTTTCCGACGACAGGAAGGGCCGTTTCCGCTTCCATCACGTCTCGACCGACGAGGTGTTCGGCGACCTGCCCTTCGATGGCGGCATGTTCGTGGAAGAGACGCCTTACGCGCCGTCCTCGCCCTATTCCGCCTCCAAGGCGGCCTCCGACCACCTGGTGCGCGCCTGGCACGAGACCTATGGCCTGCCGGTTGTGCTGTCCAATTGTTCGAACAATTACGGGCCTTACCATTTTCCCGAAAAGCTGATTCCGCTGGTCATCCTCAACGCGCTCGACGAGAAGCCGCTGCCGGTCTACGGAGCCGGCGCCAATGTGCGTGACTGGCTGTTCGTCGAGGACCATGCGCGCGCGCTGGAACTGATCGCCACCAAGGGGCAGCCGGGCGAGAGCTACAATGTCGGCGGCAATTCGGAACGCACCAATCTGGGCGTCGTCGAGACGATCTGCGATCTGCTCGACGCCAGGCGCCCCCGGGCCGGCGGCAAAAGCCATCGTAACCTGATCTCTTTCGTCACCGACCGTCCCGGCCATGATCGCCGCTACGCCATCGACGCCTCCAAGATCGGCCGCGACCTCGGCTGGGCGCCGAGGGAGAATTTCGACAGCGGCCTGGCAAGGACGGTCGACTGGTACCTGGACAACAAATGGTGGTGGGGACCGATCCGCGAACAGCGCTATGCCGGCGAAAGACTGGGCGAAGCGCGCAAGGAGGCGGTGTGAGGCTCGTTGTCACCGGACGCGAGGGCCAGGTTGCGGCAAGCCTTCTGGAGGCTGGGCGCGAAGACGTCAAGGTCATCGCCATCGGCCGGCCGCAACTCGACCTCGCGCGGCGCGGGACTGTGATCGAGGCCATCACCGCCGCTAAGCCCGATATCGTCGTGTCGGCCGCCGCCTACACGGCGGTGGACCAGGCCGAGGACGAACCTGAGCTCGCCTTTGCGGTGAACGCCGCCGGCGCCGGCGAGGTGGCGCAGGCGGCGGCTCGGCTCGGCGTGCCGGTCATCCATCTGTCGACCGACTATGTCTTCGACGGCACCAAGAACGGTCCCTATTTGGAAACCGACGCGACCGCGCCGATTGGCGTCTACGGCGCCTCCAAGCTTGCCGGCGAACAGGCGGTGGCATCAGCCAATCCGCGCCACCTGATCTTGCGCACGGCGTGGCTCTACAGCCCGTTCGGCAAGAATTTCGCCAAAACCATGCTGAGGCTGGCCGGCGACCGCGACGAGATACCGGTTGTGGCCGACCAATGGGGAAATCCCACTTCCGCGCTTGATATCGCTGACGCGATCCTGCATGCGGCAGCACGGCTGCACCGCAACGAGGATTTCGCCGCGTGGGGCATCTATCATCTGGCCGGCACGGGCGAGACCAACTGGAGCGGCTTCGCCCGCCATATCCTGGACATAAGCGGTGGGCTCGGTGGCCCCTCCGCGCGGGTACGCGATATTGCTGCGACGGACTATCCGACCAAGGCGCGCCGCCCCGACAATTCCCGGCTGTCGAGCGCGAAGTTTGCCTCCGTGTTTGGATGGAGTGCGCCGGTACTGCGGAAGTCGGCGCGGGAGGTGGTCCGTCGTCTCCTGAGCAGGTGACCTGACGGGCTTTGACTGCATCAACAACCAGCAACCGGCGGGGATTCACCGGCTGCCACAGCGCGAAGCCGTATTTCAGCGTCGGCGGTTATCGAGTTGGTGATAGAGCTCGGCGTATGCTTTTCCCATCCTGTCCGCTGTAAAGAGGCGAACGTAGCGATCGCGAGCAGCTCGCCCCCAGTTCACTGCCTCGACCGGCGAATCGACGACCTGGTTGATGGCTTCGGCAAGGCGTGCTGGATCGGAAGGCGGTACGACCAACCCGGTCTCGCCGGCTTTGTTCACGTAACTTGTTCCCGTTCCGATCTCGCAAGAGATCATCGGTTTGCCGCACATCGCAGCCTCAACGAGAGAAAGCCCGTAGGCCTCCGACCTCTGGTTTGACGGAAAAACGAACCCCAGGCAGTTGTGGAGGAGCGCCATCTTGTGCCGCTCGGCCACCTCGCCGAGGAAAATCACATTGTTGCGACGCAACGTCTTGGCCTGAAGCTTCAGGCGCTCTTCGATAGGCCCTGATCCGGCAATAACGATCTGGCACCTGACTTTGTCGGCCGCCTGAATCAGCACGTCCAGCCCCTTGTAATAGCGCAAGACGCCGACGAAGAGGACGAAAGGCTCCGTCACTGCCGCTTGGCACCATCTGTGGTCGGCTTCGGTCGGCGTGGGATAATCGGTTTCATTTATGCCGATTGGGATGATCGCCGATTTGCCCTCCAAGGCTCTGAGAACGGGGCTCGATTTCAAATAGTCCGGAGATGTCGCGACGATAGCGTCCACATCCCTGAGGAAGCGCAGCATCAGCGGCCGATAAAGAGGCAGCAAAAGCCTCTGTTTGACGATGTCGGAATGGTAGGTGACGACGGTCGGTTTGCCATGACGGGATTGAAAATGCACCATGTCCATGAGTGGCCATGGGAAATGGTAATGTATGAGGTCGGCTTTCCTGGCGAGCGCTCCGAACTTCCGAAAGACCTCGAACGAAAACCCGGTCGACGCCAGTTCGAAATCCAGCCTGGCTTTTCGGGCCATGTGCCCGTCGAGATGCTGCGTGTTCTCGTTCGGAGCACGGCTCAACGAGAGCACTTCGGTTTCGATGCCGCGGCTGGCGGTGCTTTGAGCGATGGCATGTATCGTCCGCTCCACCCCGCCAAAAGTATCGGGCCAGTATGTCTTGAAGAAATGCAGCACTTTCAAAGATTGGTCTTCCGTCTTCGCTCGATGGCCAGTTCAAAAATCTGAAGCATACCCTTGGCGTAATTCTCCCAGGTGAAACGCGCGGCATTTTTCTTCGCGTCCGCAGCGATCCCGTCTCGAAATTTCGCATCGACACAGAGCCGGTGAAATGCATCAGCAATTGCCGCGGGATTCTTCGGATCGACGAGCACGGCATTGTTCCCCGCGACTTCGGGCATTGACGAGGTGTTCGACGTCAGCACTGGCTTGCCGAAAGATTGGGCCTCGACGATCGGAAAACCAAACCCCTCATAAAGCGATGGCATCACGAGAAACAGGCAATTCGCATAGATCGTGGCGAGCGTCGCGTCGTCGACGAAACCGGTAAATTTGATGTTTGTCCCGAGGCCGCTACTGCGGACCTGGTCGGCCAAGCCCGTTTGTTTCCAGCCCTTCGCGCCGACCACGACCAGATCGCAGCCGGATTGGACAGTGGCCGGCAACAGACCGTAGGCTTTTATCAGATTGCTGAGGTTTTTGCGTGGCTCGATTGTACCGACAAAAAGCGCATAGGGCTTGACGATGCCGAGCGGTTCCAGGCTCCCAACATCACCGTGCGGCGGCAATGCCACCGTACCGGGGGCAACTGTCCTGACCGGCGATCTCAGCCAGGGGAATTCGTTCGTCACGGCAGTGGCGGTGGCCATCGAATCCGCGACCACGACATCAGCGGTCTTCAACGCGGGCTTCATCAGCAGGCGGTCACCCATCCAGGTCCGGGTTCGCATGGTCTGCGCAGCGTACAACCAGACGAGGTCGTGGATGGTGACCACCCGCCCGATCTCGCGGTCGAGCAGGAAGGGCAGGCGGTGCGATGGGCCCCAGAAGATCTCCACTTTGTCACGCGCGGCCCAGGAGGGCACCACGGCCTGTCCCCAGTAGGTTCGGGCAACAGAACCCTTGAAGTTGGCGGTCCGCACGGAAACGCCATGCGGAATATCGTAGTCTGCATTGATCTTGCCCGGTGCGTACAGAAAGACATCAGCGCCGAGGGCCGTCAGCGCTTTCACGGCATTGTGGACGAACCGCCCAATTCCGTCGGAGGCCGATCCTAAATTCCTGCCATCGATCCCGATTCTCAATCTTCTCTCCGGAAGCGAATTGAGCAGCGAATTGGGCAAAGGATTCCGGACATTTTTGCGGTGATAGCAGAGACAACGCTTCCAGGAGCGACCAGGCGACAACTCATTAGGAAAAAACGCCAATACACATTTCGCCGACTCCGTTGCTCAATAGTGGATGAAGTTTCCGCCGGGGGAAAACCGCTTGCGCCTCAGTCTGAGAATGGTAGATGCATGCGTATCAGGGTCCCAATTCGAGAGTACGCCGCTGCCAAAGCTGATTATCCAGATCCCTTGCTATAACGAGGCGGAAACGCTCGCGATAGCGCTGAATGATCTGCCGCGGACCGTTGCTGGTTTTGACTGCGTCGAATGGTTGATCATCGACGATGGAAGCAGCGACGAGACGGTGAGGGTTGCCGAGGAAAACGGCGTCGACCACATTGTGCGTCATACCAGCAATCGCGGTCTCGCCTATGCTTTCATGACTGGCATTGAGGCCTGCCTCGCGCGGGGCGCGGATGTCATCGTCAACACCGATGCCGACAATCAGTATAACGCGGCCGACCTGCCGGCGCTGACCCGGCCGGTTCTCCAAGGGCGTGCGGATATGGTCATCGGCTCCCGACCGATATCGGAGATAGAGCATTTCTCGCCGGTCAAGAAGCTTCTGCAGAAGATTGGCAGCTGGGTGGTTCGCGTCAGCAGCGGCACCGATGTCCAGGACGCCCCAAGCGGATTTCGCGCCATCTCGCGAAACGCGGCCCAGCGTCTTGCCGTGTTCAACAACTACACCTACACGCTGGAAACCATCATTCAGGCCGGTCGCAAGAATATGCGCGTGGTTTCGGTGCCGGTCCGCGTCAACGGCGACCTGCGGCCGTCGAGGCTGGTGAAGAGCATTCCGTCTTATCTGAAGCGCTCGATTTTCACGATCATCCGTATTTTCGTTATCTACCAGCCGGCCCGGTTCTTCGGCACGGTCGCGGCCATTCTTTTCGGCGTTGGTTTTCTGATCGGCCTGCGTTTTCTTTATTTCTTTCTGTTTGACGGAGGTAGCGGCCACATACAGTCGGTGATCCTGGCGGGTGCGCTCATGTCGATGGGCTTCCAGGCACTTCTGGTCGCCTTTCTGGCCGATGTGATAGCGGCCAACCGCAAGCTTCTCGAAGACATCCGCTATACGCAGCGCGCCACGCCAGGAGAGATCGCGCGGCTGCGCCCAAAGCGGCAGGAAAGCAGGCTGAACGGATGAAGGTAGCTGGCGGACAGGCAGAGGACGGCATCGTCATAGGCAACACCTATGACAAATACGGCACGCGGAACCTGATCGCACGTCGGATGGTCGCAGGATTCGACGGTGCCCTGTCCGGCCTGGTGGCAAAGGTCAGCCCCACCACCATCCACGAGGTCGGATGTGGAGAGGGCTATTGGGTCATGCGCTGGCTTGACCAGGCCATCGATGCGCGGGGTACCGATTTCTCCACGCAGGTTATCGGAATGGCAAAGGAAGAAGCCCGCGGGCGCGGTATGGATCCCGAGCGTTTTGAGGTACGCAGCATCTACGAGGTGATGCCCGAACAAGATGGCGCCGATCTTATCGTGTGTTGCGAGGTGATGGAGCACCTCGAGGAGCCGCAAAAGGCTTTGCAGGCACTGCAGCGCATTGCAAGATCGGACCTGATACTCAGCGTGCCTCGGGAGCCGCTTTGGCGTGCACTCAACCTGGCGCGCGGAAAATACGTATCTGCCCTGGGAAACACACCGGGCCATCTGCAGCACTGGTCGCAGCGTGGCTTCATCTCGCTCGTGTCGCGGTTCTTCGAGGTGGTTGAGGTTCTGTCGCCATTGCCCTGGACGATGCTTCATTGCCGCTCTAGGAAGGCAAAATGATAGTGCCAGTCCGTCCTTATGCAGGGTTCGGGCTGAACCGGTACCTTTTTGCATTGTGAAAAACATCCAAGGTATAGAAATTGGCTGACCAAGCGACCGAGGGAGTGCTTTCCCCATTCTTGAAGCGGCAGCGAATTGTCGCTGTTAGAGAATACATAAAAGGCCGCGTATTGGACGTCGGTTGTGGCAATGGTGCGTTGGCGGAGCTTGTTGACAGCCGGAACTATGTAGGGATCGACCTGGATCCGGTATCGATCGCGGCTGCTAGAAAGAAATATCCTTCGCATAAATTTGTCCAGGCGGAACATCTGGCCGTGGAGGTGTTCGACACCATTGCTGCTTTGGCGGTAATCGAGCACGTAAAGGATCCTCGCACTTTCTTGGCGACTTTGAAGTCGAACCTAGTGCGTGCCCCAGCGGCACGAATTGTCTGTACGACGCCTCATCCCTCAATGGATTGGGTCCATTGGGTAGGTTCTCGAATCGGTGTTTTCAGTCGAAGTGCGAACGAAGAGCATGAAGACCTGTTGGATAAAAAGAAGCTGTCGGATGCTGGACGCTCGGTAGGTTTAAAGATGGTTACCTACCGACGCTTTCTTTTTGGAGCGAATCAGGTTTTCTCGTTCACGCATGATGATCTATAAAACAATAGACAGGTTTGTTAGAGATAATATTAAAGCGCTTGGGTTCTTCTTGGCGTTCCTGGCTCTGCTTTTCGTTTTTAATAAGATAATATTGTATGGTAGTGAAATAAGTTTCCGAAACTTTGACACGCTGGATATAGTATTTCTAATATCTCTCTCACTTATATCAGGAATTTCGAGTATTCTACTTGCTTCCGGCTGGCGGGAAATTCTTGTTTATGTTGGTGTGGATCGACCATTTCGTTGGGCGGTGTGGGCTTACGCCACTTCACAACTGGCGAAATACGTTCCAGGAAATGTTTTCCAACTTGTCGGCAGACAGGCATTGGGGGTCGCCGCCGGTATCAGTAACGCCCCGCTTGCAAAGTCGTCCGTTTTGGAATTGCTGGTCATCGCAGCGTCTACGATTTTGTTTGTGCCCCTCGTGTCACCATTCGTGTTTCTAGATATTGGTTTGGCCACTAGCCTACCCCTATTTTTGATTCTTGCCGCAGCACTTCTCCTGCTGACAAGATGGTTATTCGGACCGATTCTCGCGAAGTCAGCGGCGTTCTACGCCTCTTATCTTGCTGTTTCTGGCGCAATCTTCGTTGCCGCCTACAGTCTTGCCGGTGGCTCGAGCGACCTTAGCCTCTATCCGGCGATAGCCGGTGCATATGTAATTGCTTGGCTTGCGGGGCTTTTAACTCCAGGCGCGCCGGCAGGTATCGGCGTTAGGGAAGCTGTTCTGCTCTTTCTGCTCGACGGGCTCAGCCCCAGCTCGGTCATTCTTCTGGCTGTGGTGATCGGACGAATGATCACTGTTCTGGGCGATCTTCTATTTTTTGTTGGCGGACTGATCGCCGGTCGACTGTGTGAGATAACCAATGAGCAAGGCTGAAGCCCCAAAAGGGAAAGCGCCAGCGATTCCTATCGACGTGCTCTATTGCGGCGAAACAAAAGACAGACGGTTAGTTTTTCGCTGTGCTAGACGTTTGAGCAATCTCAGGAGACGATAACAATGCTTAAGGCCGCTGCGCTCAAAATACCGCAGATCAGGAGGCTATGGCAGGATCGTGCCGATCTTTCGGCGCAACGTGATAGCCTGCTCCGGGAAAACCAGCAGTTGCGAGCGTCCAAGGAGCCGGGACCGGGCAGCGTATTCTTCCACTATAACTGCAGTTTCGATGCTATAGGCACCATGAATAGACACGCGCGGAGCGATCTGCAGCCCCACCCGTCCTACGTTACAAACTTTCTCGGCGTCAAAGTTTCACCTCGGTTTTTCCCGGGCATTCTCGATGGCAAGGCGGGAACCATCGAGCCGATACCTATCCCCGCCAACTGGCATGCAGACATAGCTGAATGGGCCGCAGCACTCAGGGCCGTTGACTTGGCCTCGGAACGCTTCCGCGTTGTGGAGTTGGGGTGCGGTTGGGGATGCTGGTTGAACAACACAGGCGCTGCCGCACGCAACAAGGGACTCACAGTCGAACTGATTGGCATCGAAGGAGATAGCGAGCATGTCGCCTATGCCCAGGAGGCAATGGCGGCCAACGACTTTTCGGAAGACGAATTTCGGATCATCCATGGTGTCGCAGCGCCTGAAAAAGGAGAAGCGCTCTTTCCGGTCGTCGAGAATGCCGGCGCATCCTGGGGCTCGGAACCGATCCTGAATGCGACGGCAGCACAGATCAAGGAAGCTTCGGCATCAGGGCAATATCAAAGACTTGATGCCTTCCCGCTGGCCGATATCGTCAGCGGCGAGCCGGTCGATCTCCTGCATATCGATATTCAGGGCGGCGAGGCAGATTTCGTCGAAGCGGCGATCAGCGACCTCAATAAATTCGTTCGCTACATCGTCATCGGCACGCACTCCCGCCAGATCGAAGGGCGAATCATGAGCACCTTTCTTAATGAAGGCTGGAAGCTCGAAATTGAGCGTCCCGCAATCATCGGATTGGTCGACGGGCGCCCACGAATTTCAGTCGACGGCGTCCAGGGTTGGCGGAACGCATCCTCCATCTGAGCTGCTAATTAGAACAAGGATTTGCACACGACGATTGCATGCCTTATTTGACCACCGACAGGGATTGAAGAAGAACGCCGAGCGTTCGAGTATCGGGACTCCCGTAAGATGCAGGAGAACGCAACTGGTCAACGCGGAAATCCAACTGCCCATTCTTCGCCAAACCCGCTCGTGGAAGTTCGACGGAAATCCGACCAGAGACGTTGCAGTAATTGTGACTTAACATCACTGTGGTTCCACTACTGATTTCGACTTCGGTGCAGGTATCTCCGGGCGCGAAAACCGAAAATGTAACGCTCAACCGCGCTCCGTCCGGAATGTCGGTCATGTCGACCAGGATTGATGCTTGCTTAACGCGAGACCATGTTCCGGCCGGTTCGGGCGGGTACCAGCTGCGTTCAACGAGATAGTTGCTGCCGATTTCCCCGCTCACGAAGCTCACTGGTTTGTCCAGATCTATTGGCGGTACCGTGTTCCAGACAGATAAGGTGCCCGCCGGATCGAGACCGTGAGCGAGCCGGATAACGGCGTAGTGCTTCATAAGGTCCGCATCATACCGATCCTCGGCATCGAGAGCTTTGGCGATGGGGGAGAGTTCTTGTTCACGCTCATTCGGGGCCGGCCAGTCGTGAGCCGACGACAGCAGATTAATATATGGGAGAACGACGGCATCGGCCTTGCCGCTCTCAAGAAACGCCTTCACCTTCATCGCGAACTCAGGCGCCACTTTTCCCTGTTCAAAGCCGATCATCTCGTCGGGCCAGTTGCTCATGGCGGACATGAGGTTCTTGTCTCCCCCTACGTTATAGGTTCGGATGTCCAGCTCACTTGCGACGTAATTGACGAGAAAGTCATTGCCGTAAGGCAGAAATGCGACCGTCTCGCCCCTATGAAAGTGCGGTTTCCACGATGCCACCTCAGTAGTCATCTCGTTGACTATGTCTCGAAAGCGTCGGTATCCATGCAGCGGTGTGGGGCTAGGTATGTTGAGGACCAGCAGAACCACGATCAGAGCTGCTCTGGCATCCATCGATAACTTGCCGCTTGCCAGAGTCAGCACGAAGATAGCCCAGCACCCGAACATCCCGAGTGCGGTCCAGCGATAACTGGCTCGCATGGTCCTGAAGCCAGGCAGATATTGAGAAATCCATGCATTTCCGCTTTCGACCCATCCATATGAAGCAGGCATTAATTGGCTGGCGCCGTCAGGGCGGTAGGTCAGAAATTTCACTGTCGGCCCAAGCGCCATATAGAAACCGACGATCGCAAATAGACCGAAGATCAATAGAGGGAATCTTTTGTCTCTGAGCGTGAGCGCGCCGTAAAGTGCTACGATTACGATCCCGGCGCAGAATGTCGAAATGAACGTCGACGCATCTCCGAAATAGTCATGCTCCGGCCGCGCAATGCTAAGACCAAGCAGGTCCGGGATCGCCAACACGTTCGATGTTGGTACAAAGAAGAATTCGAGGCTCGCGCCCCACCCTCGGAAAAAATCAATAGGTTGCGCGCCGAAGTCTGAAATTCCCACATAGAAGGCGTAAGCGGCGTAGGATGCAGCAAATGCAAGAGCGATGATGAAGGCGCGGTAGAGAAGATCTGTCCTTAGATCGCGACGGCGTCTGATCAGCGCGCAGCCAAACATCAAAGCAGTGCCGGAGGCAAACATCATGAACGTATAGCCGTCCATAAACACGGCCACAAAGGTAGCAACAACAAAGCCAAGACACGACCATACAGAGAGGCGATCAATCGAAACCTTCATGGCCGTGAGATAATAGAACGGCAGTAGCGCAATCCCAAGCGCTACTGCGGAGTAGCCATTGTGCTGCCAGACAACCGGAAACGTGCACCATAACAAGGCGCTGAATAGCGATGCCGGTCGTCCAGCCCCGACTGATCTCGCAAACCAGAATGCCCCTGCAAAGGCGGTCGCAAGCCACATGGCGAACACCGCTGCATAGGCGTTAACTGCAGATATCCCGATTTTCAACAACACTGCCGCGGGAAGCGCCGCGGACAGCCCAAAGGATATAGCTGCCGGCTGCGGAATTCCAAAATTATGCGCGTACAGAGACCCGTAGTTTGCGAAAGACTTCGAAAAACCTATAAGCCAGAACAGCTGCAATGTAGTAGGGCTCATATAGCCCGGAATCGCTCCATTCGCGGCAAGGACCAGCGGAAGAAGGACAACTCCCGCCAGAAAGGTTCTCAGGCTGTTCGACATGCGCTCTTTGATCACTTTACTTTGGGATTGTCACCAGATGGCATGAAAGACCAGTCAGAGCAATGACATGGCAGTAGGCCACTAATCATCAATGCTGCTAGGTACTCGCTGCCGAACTCTTCTTTTTCGAAAAACCTGTTAATTGCGGAATGGTTGGGCTTGTTCAATTCGCTTTGAGAGCGACGGCTCCGCTTCGGCCGGAAGCCCCCCTGTCCTCAAGAATAAGGTCGAGCAACTGCCTCGCGCTCTGAGCCCAGGTTAGCCAGGGCATATTGTCAGATCGGGGATGTTGCCCCGATTTGAAGAGCGTCAGCCACTCGCAAATAGAGTCAGCCAGATCCGCACCGGCCGATCCTACGAAATAGTAAGCGTGGTCGCCGGCGACCTCCCGGAATACCGAAATGTCGCGGGCGATGATCGGTAGCTTGTGCTGCGCCGCCTCGATCAGCGGCAGGCCGAAACCTTCGCCCTCGGAAGCGGCGACAAGACAGGCCGAGGCGGCATAAAGGCGTTCCAGATATTCGTCACTTACACTATTAAGCCAGAATAGGCGTTTACCATTTTCAGGATGGAGCCGCATTCGGTCGGCTACTACCTCGGTCATCCATCCCTGGTTGCCGATAATCGCCAGGTTCACAGATACTCCCTTGCCCCACAAAATATCAAAGGCGTCGAGAACCTGACCATAGCCCTTGCGCGGCTCAATGGTGCCGACCATCAGAAAGGTTGGGGTGCTCGCAATAGCATCAAGGATGCCGATGGCACTGTCGGGCAAGCCTCTGGTCGGATTGGACCGGCCGATATCGGCACCTAAATGGAAATGGCCGATTTCAGGTTTTTTGCTACCGGGCGGGAACTCCGCGGCGAAGAATTCTTCAACGTCGTCGGTCACAGCCTTCGATATCGTGACTAACTGATCGGCGACGACCAATGAGTTTACGAGCCACGCTCGATGGGTGTCGCTTCCGCCTGCCGGCCACCACTCAGGGTGTAGAACCGGGAGAATATCATAGATCAGAAACACGATTTTAACGCCGAACAAACGCATTTGGTGGAATGCCGGTGCAGCTTCTGTCGAACGGGTATCAGGATTAAGATCCAGCCCCAGGAAAATGTCGCCGGCGCAGAAAGTAACGGGTTCGTCCTCGAAGGCGTTCTCATCCCCGCCAACGAATTGCGCAGTGTAGCGCTTCGCATGGAAAAACTGGCCACCGCTCAAAAAGACCGGCTCGATGCGAAAGTCCCTATTCGGATGCGCAAACCATTCGTTTAAGACAGACCGAACTACTCGCTGGATGCCGGTGCGTAGGTCGAAAGTCCGCAGGTAGGTGATATCGATGAAAAGAGAGGCCCGCTCGCGTGTGACGGCTATACTCATGGAGATATCCGCGGCCAGTTCGGTCGGCTCAAGACCGTAGCCGTCATGCTGCGCCAACGCATCAATCAGCCCGCCAACCCCAGCATGATTTTTATGATAGCATTTTTCAATTGCTTCAGCATATCGGTCGGCACAGAGACGCGGGGTGTGATTGGCAAGCAGATAGGCTCGACCTTGTCGTCCGAGGCGCTCCCTTTCGTCTGTACTCTCACTGAGGCCATCTAGGGCCTCGCTCAACTCGATTTGGCCGAACCGATCCTTCACTTTGCGAACCGCGCGATCGTCGAGTTCAGCCGCTGAGCCGTTAGCATTTACGATCGTCGGCAGGCCCGCAGCCAAGCAGTCGAGAATAGCGGCCGAAGTCTCACCCCGCGAATTGCCGCGCAACTGGACGGCCATGTCCGCAGCGGCAAGATAGTCCCTATAAGTTTCCCGATTCGTCCAACCTGTGATCGAGACACGTCGTCCCGCCCCGCTGCCCCGAATTGCCGCTCGCAAGGATGCGTCGAATTCGTTCGGCGGCGACTCTCCGACGAAGACCAGCCTGCTATTTTTCATGCGGCCGAGCCGGGACGCAGCCCAAGCGGTAAGCAACTGATCACCCAGCTTGGTCGCCGTCAACATGCCGAAACTACAGGTGACGAACTCGTCGGGTGGGATCGATAGCCGCTTTCGCGCAGCGCTGCGACTCGGCAGATCCACAGGTGCGCGAAGCAAGGGAACATAGGACCATCGGCGCGCTGCCTCTTCGCCATAGTGTTCGAGCGCCAACTGCCTGGAATAATGGGAATGAGCAATGATCCCAAGAGAGTCGCGGATCAGTTCGAAATTGCAGGGATACCTCCAGGCGGTCTCAGCCGTGTCGTTCACGTGAAAGCGGTGTCTCACCGCCTCGAAACCGTGACTTTCATAAAGGCTGCGGCTCCATGCTCCGGGTACACCGCCGGAAAACTCAAGATGAGATTGAATTCCACTCAGAAAAAAATCATGTAGGACTACCACACCGGGGATTTGCTTCAACAAACCAAACATTTCTCCATGAAATGGGGAGTTGCCAAAGTGGTACAGAACGCGGGCATAACGGTGGGCGTTTTCAGCGAACCATGCACTTGTGTAGACGCGGCTGTTCGCGTTCACCCATGGATCATCGACGTGAGGCTGGTCAACGATGACATCGATTTCGTAGTGGCGTGCAAGTTCCGGCAACAATTCTGCGCTGTAATCCGCGATTCCGCTGCGGCTAGGCGGCAGCGGCGACAGGTAGGCCAGCCTTGGTCGACCCCGCGGCGTTGCTGGCAATTGGGCTGAGAGGCTGCGCGTGACATGAAGCTTTTCCAGGGAATTCAGAGCGGTACACGAAGTGGCATCCCATGAAAAAAGCTCTGCGCGATCAATGGCGTTGCTGACGAGCGCCGATCGGAAGTCGGCATCGCTCAGCGCTTCCTCCATACGGGCTGCCATATCTGGCACAGAGAACGGATCGAACAGCGCCCGTTCGAAGCCTATCACCTCCGGCACGCTCGATCTATTCGCCCCGATCACAGGCGCGCCGCATTTCATGGCCTCGAGAAGGGGGAGGCCGAAACCTTCATGCCACGAAGGGAAAACGAAGAGCGCGCACAGATTATAAAGCGCGACGAGGTCGTTCTCGGGGATGAAACCGGTGAGCACGAGGCCGTCGTCGGGCACTCCCGCTAGTCTTGCCATTTCCTGCAGTTCAGCCCGGGTGCTCTCTTCGACGGAGCAGACGATGGCGAGCTGGTGGCTCTTTCTTAGCTTTCTTGGAAGTTTGCCGAAGGCTCGGATCAGAGCGGGTATATTCTTGCGATGATCTATACCGCCAGTATACATTACGAACGGACGCGTGAGCCTATATTTGCTGCGCAAGGTATACTCCTGCGCCGCTTCGATCTGCATCGGCCGGAAGTTATTGTCCACCGCGGCTGAAATAGAGACAGCTTCTTCGTCGGAAAAATTGAGCCACTGAATTGCTTCCCGTCGCGAGGACTTTGAGATGGCGAGAAGCAGATTCGAGCGGCGCAAATGATCGAGTTTTGATTCGTACCACGAAGCAACGGCCGGGTTGGCGAGATAAGGATCGCGGTTGAGGAGCGGGATCAGATCGAACAGAATGGTCGCCACAGGGGCCGAGTTGGGAAGCAGTCCGATACTTGTCACAGCATCGTCCACACAGCCTTCAAATAGGCTGGACACCACGATGACATCTGGTTCGAGCGAGGCGAGAAAGGCTTCGCGCAAAAGCTCGGCCGCTTTGCGCCGTCCGGTATATTCCGGATGTAGGCCTGCGACTGACGCGGGTGCTACCCAAGTTCGGATGTTGGCCGCTGGCAATAGGCCGGAAAAATGCGTACGAATATCCGCAGCGGAATCTGGGAAGGTGCCGTTCAGGGCAAGAACGATCTCGTGCTCGCCGCGATTGCGAACTACTCCCTCAACGAAAGCCATAACATAACGACCGATGCCGCGCTTCGCATTGGTCGCCTGCGCGCCCTGCATATCGATGATGACGCGCATCATAAACTCTGTCGTTTCATACCAATCGCGCGCTTCAATTGGGCATGAATTCGGCGCCCGTGTGCCGACAGTCCACGCAACGACGGGTCGATCCCCATCAATTCGGCGGAGGATGATCCTGGCGGTGGAGCGGTTATGGGCGCTCCGGTGAGTCCGCGAGATGCCGCGAATAGACGCGCATGGGCAAGCAGTGCCGGGTTGGCCCTCAGCCAATCGATAGTGCGGGTGCGCAAACGCGGATGCTTCAGGACAAACCGCATCGCTTGCGTAGCAAATGGCCGAAACAGGTGCTTCGCACTGCTGACCGCCGCCCGCTTTAAGCCTGCTGCCTCGGAATGGAGCCGCCCAAGAATCCACGTCAGACCGCGCCTCGCTACGCTCTTATTCAGCCTAGCGATTTCTGCATCCCGCTCGGCCATGTGCCGTCGGAGGCGGGCGACTTCGGCATCCCGCTCGGCTAGGGACCTACCGAGGGAAGCTAGCGTGTCGGTGAGCGCAGTCTGTCCTGCTCTCATTAACTCCGATTGGGAGGCGAGGCTTTCGGTCAATTGCTGAAGCTGATCCGTGGTGGAGGACATCATTCCCTTGACTGCTTCCGAGTTCCTGGCGATCTCGTCGTCAGCGGAATGCAACCAACCTTTTATTTGTTCTACATCGGCGGGCATTTGCTGTGACGCAGTTTTCACAAACGCCGCAAGTGACTTGAGTTCTCCTGCCGCTGGTCCATCACGCTTTCTTGCGAGACAGGAATAGTCGCGCGCCACTTCGAACATGAGGTGAACGCTGCTCTCCATCGGCCCCGCTTCGATCATGGGCGCACCATTCAGCCGCAGAATCGCGGTTTCTGAGAAGCCGGCCTGCTCCACAAGAAATTCGAGCAGGCTCGGGGGCAGTGGGCTCTTGTGGGTCGGGTCGAGATGGAAAGTATGTGTAGCGACCGAGATATTCTCCGGATTAGGCGTTTCCAGAATAAGCACGCCATCATCAGTCAACACTCTCAGGCACTCATCCAGCAACTCGATTAAATAATCGGTCGAAACATGCTCGACCATGTGGAAGGCCGAAATGATAGCCACGCTGTCGTCCGCTTGCCCTCGAAGATATTCGATTGCGTCCTGAGGCTCGATTCTCAGTCCACGATCGACGGCTCCCTGCGCCATGCTTTCGTTGAAATCCACACCCACGGCAGTCAGGCCCGCCTCCGTGAGGATCTCCAGCCATTCGCCGCGTCCGCAGCCAAGATCGATCGCTAGATTCGGCGCATCCTCTCTTGCAGTTAGCTGAGTCAGTAGAGGCAGATAGATTTTCTGCCGTTCCTTGACGAGTTCCCGCGGCCCGCGGAACCGGTCTTCGAAGGTCTTGTACAGTTCATCAAAGCTCTTTTTCATCGGATGATTTCGAACGTATGGTCGAGACGGCTCGTTCCGATAAAGAAAGGGTGACTGGAATTGACGACTTCGAAAACCTCAACGTTTTCTATCCAGTCGAAATTGCTGTCGACGTGAACGCCTCCGGTGTGAAGAGAAACCGAAAGACCATATGAGCCCGGACCGAGAGCGCAGGAAAGGCGCAGGCGACACTCGACCTTGTCTCCAGCCTCCAGGTTCGAAAGTGCCTGCTTCGTATGCCAGGTGTTGGTTCCCCAAACAACGTGACCAGCACGGTCTCTAAGCATGAAACCCACAACTAGCTCCGGGATTGCCTCTTTCGCAACAATACTGGCTCGGATTGTCAGGCTCTGCCCGGAAAGCGCACTCTTGACCGGGGCTCCGCTGTCGCTGTCGGTCAATTCTATCGACTCAACCGTCGCCGCCTTATTGCCGCTTCGGGTGTACAGCCATTGGCCTTTTTCGCGGCGCTGCTCCACGGTCAGCTTTTCGTTCTCTTTAGTCGCTATCAGGGCATTGTAATAATCGATCACCTCGTCAGGCGGCCCGTCCTTCAGCACATGCCCCTTATCCAGCAGAATGACCCGGTCGCATAATGGTCTCACATCGTCTAGATTGTGGGTGACCAGAATAATCGAGGTGCCTGCCGCCCTGAAGCTGCGTATCCGGTCGAAGCTCTTGTGCTGGAAATAGCTGTCGCCAACCGAAAGCACTTCGTCGACGATCAGCACCTCCGGTCGCTCCGCAGTGGCTAGCGCAAAGGCCAGGCGCGCCTGCATGCCGCTCGAATAGGTTCGAAGCGGCTGGTCGAAGAACTCGCCTATCTCGGCGAAGTCCTCGATGTGAGGCATGAGCTCGGTCAACCGTGCCTGCGAGAGACCCATCAGCCCGCCAGCATGGAAAGCGTTCTGCCGTCCGGTGAATTCGGGATTGAAGCCGAGCCCGAGTTCCAGAATGGCGCTGACGCGGCCGCCGACATGCGCCACGCCTTCGGTCGGGCGCACCGTGCCGGTGATCAATTTCAGAAGCGTGCTCTTGCCGGCGCCGTTCTGCCCGATGAGGCCAAGCGCCTCTCCGGCCGCAAGCGAAAACGAGATGTCCCTGACCGGCCAGAATTCCTCCGTTGGCTTGACCGGCGCACCGAACCAGCCCGCGAACCTTTCGAGGTTGCTCGCATAATTCGCATAGCGCTTCGACAGATGGCTGACGGAAAGCATGGTCATGGTCACAGCACGTCGATGAGTTCGGGGCTTGCACGCCGAAAGAAGACCATCGCAAAAGTCACGCTCACCAGACCCAGGACTGCCGGTATGATCAGGCTTTCCGGACTCGGCCAGCGGTTGAACAACAGCGCATCCTGGTAAAGCGCCACCAAGGGCGCGACCGGGTTGATATTCAACACGAAACTGTACCTCTCCGGCAAGACGTTAGCCGGATAGACGATCGGCGTCAGCCAGTACCATAGCTGAAGCACGATTGTCATGACCTGCGCGACATCTCGAATGAACACGTTCATTACGCCGAGGATCACGCCAAGGCCGAAGCCGATCGCCGCAATCAAGATGATCCCAATCGGCAGCAAGACCAAAGCGCGGCCCGGAATATGCCCGAGGAAAATGAAGATGATAAAGAGCGCGATGAGCAGCAGCAGGTGATTGATCAGCGCCGTGCCCCCGACGATCACGGGAAGGCACAAACGCGGAAAGGCAATCTTCTTCATCACGGGCGCCTGCTCGATGAAGACGGTCATGCTGCGCATGAGAATCTCGCTGAACAGCGTCCATGCGGCCATGCCCGACAGGAGATAGATCGGGTAGGCGGCGGGACTATCTGTGTCCGGAAGCCGTGCCTTGAGGACTTCCGAAAGAACGATCGAGAAGATGACTGCCTGCGCAAGCGGGTGAAGGATGAACCACAGGCCGCCCAGGCGCGACCGCACGAAACGCCCTTTTAGGTCGCCTCTGATGGAGGACATGATGAAATGGCGGTACTGCCATAGGCTTCGGAACATGTGATCAATCCTTTGCGCGCGTCTCGTAGTCAACGCGCGCTACATATCCGGTGCCAATACCCCAAAACGTCGCTGAGTGTCTGCTCGAATGGCACTAGAGGACTCCACTTCAGCCTGGCGCGTGCTTTTGACGCATCACCCCAAGCCGAGGGGATATCGTTTGGGCGGAATTTTTCCGGATCAGCGCGCACTTCGATATCGATGCCTGCCTGTGCGACAAGCATATCCAATATGTCGTGGATTCTTCGGGGCTGCCCGGATGCGATGTTGTAGACATGGTCCGGTCCGTCATCCAAATCCATCGTCGCGGCGCTCGCATAGGCGCGCACCACGTCGCGAACATCGAGGAAGTCGCGCTCGGCTTCAAGATTGCCGACATGAATGACCGGCTTGTTCTTGCCCGATACGATCTCTGCAATTTGGCGTGCGAAGGCGGAGACAACGTAGGCATCGGACTGGCCCGGGCCGGTATGGTTGAACGGGCGAAAGCGGATGGCGCGCAGGCCGTCATAGGCCATTTGAGCGATCATCAGATCTGCTGCTGCCTTGGTAGCGCCATAGATCGTCATTGGCCGAAGCGGGGCACTCTCCGTCACGGGACCGCGGGCGCTTTGGAAGGAAGCGCCGTACGCTTCCGAGCTGCCAACGTAAACGAACCGTGCCTGTGGCGCGTGGCGCATCACGGAATCGGCAAGATTCATCGTGCCTGTAACATTGACATTCCAGGCATGTCGCGGCGCATTGCGTGCATCGGAAGGGGCGGCGACCGCTGCCAGATGGATAAGCGCGGTGGGCTGTACCTTCTGGACGGCCGTGTCGACCGCGTCCTGGTCCAGCAGATCGATCGGGTTTTGCCCTTCGCCGTGACCAAAAGCAAAAACCTCGCAGGAACCGTGCTCCCGCTCCAGCAACTGCAAGAGTGTCGTGCCGACGAACCCACTGGCCCCGGTTATCAGGATGCGATGCGTCAACGTGCCGATCATGTTGGCAAAGAGGGCTTTCCGATTACCCGCGGCTCGGCGGGTTGGTAAGGCGGTCGAGGTCCGCGTCCACCATTTCGCAGATCATTGCTTCCAGCGAGGTCGTCGCCTCCCATCCCAGCTTCTGCTTTGCCTTGGCGGGATTTCCGAGCAGAATTTCGACTTCGGCCGGTCTGAATAGGTCGGGATCGATCACAAGATGGTCATCCATCTTGAGCCCAACATGCTCGAATGCGATTCGACACATGTCGCGCACAGTTGTCGTCCTGCCTGTCGCAACCACGTAATCGTCCGGCTGGTCCTGCTGTACCATCAGCCACATGGCGCGGACATAGTCCTTGGAATGACCCCAGTCACGCTTGGCGTCGATGTTGCCGAGACGCAATTCCTTTGCCATGCCTTTCTTGATGCGCGCGACCGCATCCGTGACTTTGCGGGTGACGAACTCGATGCCGCGAAGCGGAGATTCATGATTGAACAGGATGCCGCTTGAGGCATGCAGGCCGAAACTTTCGCGATAATTGACCGTAATCCAGTGACCATAGAGCTTCGCCACCGCATAAGGGGAACGGGGGTAGAAAGGTGTGGTTTCCGATTGCATCGGCTCCTGGATAAGGCCGTACATTTCCGAGGATGATGCCTGATAGAAACGGGCCTCCGGCGATTCCAGGCGGATTGCCTCAAGAACATTGGTCACGCCTATGCCGGTGACGTTGCCTGTCAGGATCGGCTGCTGCCACGATGACTTGACGAAAGATTGGGCCGCAAGATTGTAGACTTCATCCGGCTTCACATCGCGCATAGTTCTAACCAGACCGGACAAATCCGTGAGGTTTCCGTCCACGATCCGAACGTCTTTCTCGATGCCGAGCCACTTCAGGCGCGTGGTGTTCACATCGGCAGTGCTTGAACGCCGTGCAAGTCCGTGAACCTCATACCCTTTGGCAAGCAGAAGCTCCGCCAGATAGGCGCCGTCCTGCCCGGTGATGCCGGTAATCAAAGCTGTCTTTTTCATCGATGTTCTCGGTTTATCCGGTGATTGGTCGCCCAGCACCGTGAGCCAATGGATTGTCAGGCGCGGCCGTATACGTCGTCAAAACGCACGATATCGTCCTCGCCGAGATAATCGCCGCTTTGCACTTCAATGATCACCAGGTCAATCCGGCCCGGGTTTTCCAGCCTGTGTTTATGACCGCAGGGGATGTAGGTTGACTCGTTTGTCGCCAGGAACAGCTCCTGGTCGCCATTGACTATTTTCGCGGAGCCGCTGACCACGACCCAGTGCTCGGAGCGATGGTAGTGCATCTGCAAACTCAAACGTCTACCGGGTTTCACCTCGATGCGTTTGATTTTGAAGCGCTCGCCTTCCTCCAGAACCGTATAGGTGCCCCACGGCCTATGTACGGTGCTGTGGACCAAATGCGCCTCATGCCCGGAAGCCTTGAGGCCCTCGAATAACTTCTTGACGTCCTGAACCCGATCTCGGGAGGCGACAAGCAATGCGTCGGGAGAATCGACGATCACCAGATCGCTGACCCCGACCGTGCCGATGACGCGCTTGTCGGAACTTACATAGCTGCCGGTGGTGTCGACCATGTGAACATCGCCGCGCAGCCTGTTGCCGCTTTCGTCAGGAGCGATCAAATCGGCCATGGCGTTCCAAGATCCGATGTCGTTCCAATCCATGTCGCAAGGAATCACGGCAAGATTGTTCGCCTTCTCCATAACCGCGTGATCGAGAGAGATACGCGGAGCGGAGCCAAAATGCTCGGGCGCGAGTTCGATTTTGGCAAAGCCTTCGCCTTGACTGAATCGGCCGTTCTCATAACTGTCGGAAACCGCCTGGATCACTTCGGGGCAATGCAAAGCCATCTCGTCGAGCATTCGTTGCGCGCTGAAGCAGAAAATCCCCGCGTTCCAGAAGAAGCGTTTGGATTCGACATAGGCTTTGGCTGTGTCGAGATCCGGTTTTTCAACGAAACGGACGACTTTCTCACCATCGGCTTCGATATAGCCGAACGCCGTGTCCGGCCTGGTTGGGCTGATGCCCAGTGTGGCAATCCGCCCCAGTTTTGCATATTCGATGGCGCGGCCCATAACGTCTAGAAACGCAGGCAGGTTGCCAATCATGTGATCGGCCGGGAAGACGCATAGAATCGCATCAGGGCCCTGCGTTGCCTTGGCATGGACAGTGGCTGCCGCCACGGCAGCGGCAGTATCCCGGCCTTCCGGCTCGAGCAGAAACGTACGCGGCAACACAACCGAATCCAGTTCGTCGAAGTCGTCCTTCGTGAGGAAAAGGTGGTCCCCGGACGTTACAGCCACGAGTTCCACCACGCCCTCAATCGACGCGGCGCGCAGCACTGTGTGCTGAATAAGCGAATGCCCGTCCGCCACTTTAAGAAAAGGCTTGGGGTGCGATTGCCTTGAGGCAGGCCATAGTCGCGATCCGGCTCCACCGCTGATGATGACGGGAACCACTTTCATTAAATGACCTCTGCTTCGTTTGTGGATGCGATCGCCTGCGCCCTGTCGAGCGTCAGCGCCACAATCGCTCTCGCTCTGCCTGGGTCTGCTGCCTCCGAATAACAGCGAAGTTCAGGCGCGTTGCCGGACGGCCGCAGATGGATGATCTCGCCAGTCAGCATTTGTGTCCTTAGGCCGTCGGTCTCGTCAACTTCAGCAACAGTCCCGAACGGGGCCAGAAACCGCTGCAGTGCAGGCCGATCCGCGAGCCGACGCATCAAGCTGCGCGAACTCTCCACTGGAAAATTCTCAAGGCGTTCGCTTGCACAGGCCGGAAGATTCCACAACGCGCGCAGACCTGACAGCGATTTTCTTGTCGATGCGACCATCCCGAGGACAGCCAGGATGGGGAGCAGTGAATCCCGTGTCGGCAATGCCGTCAATGTCTTGCCGTGTAGCGAACAGTCCGACCCCAAGAGAACGCCACCATTGGCTTCAAAGCCCACAACGATTTTCCCGGGGTGGTGTGAGGCTTCCATGGCTTCGACGACGAAAGGAGATCCGACCTTCGTTCTCAGAACCGTAAAACCGAAGGCTTTCGAAATACCTGAATTGGAAGTCACGGGCGTCACCACGATGTCAGCCCGCAGGAACAGAGCCGTGGCGAGGCCGATCAGGTCGCCGCGAAACAGGTCACCATTCTCGTCGGCAATCAGTGGCCGATCAGCATCGGCATCGGTCGACACGATGGCGTCGAGGTGGAATTCTCGCGCCCAACCCTTGAACTTTGCAATTGTGGTTTCGTCAACGGCTTCGGTATCGACGGGTACGAAGGTCTCCGATTTCCCGACAGGTGTCACATCTGCGCCAAAGGATCGGAGAACCTCCACCAGAAGATCCGCCGCGACCGAACTGTGCTGATAGACGCCGAGCCTCAGGCCCGAAAGGGACCCTGGCTCCAAGATGTCATCAGCGCGCGCGCGATAGGCGGCGATCGCATTGTCGTGATGCCCCGGCAAAGCCGTACCTATTGGCGGCGGGGGGCAATAGGCGTCTAGCCGTTCGGCAGCATAGTGTGCCATAGCGGCTTCATCGGCCTTGGTGATCTCGCCCCGCGGGCTATAGAACTTGATGCCATTGCGGTCCGCAGGGATGTGCGAACCCGTAACCATGAGCGCCGCTGCGTCATGCTGCCCGGCATACAACGCCAAGGCTGGCGTTGGAATGGCACCGCAATCGATCGGTTGAAACCCACTTGCCGCCAAGGCAGCCATGCAGTTGGCGGCGATCGTCGGACTGCTATCGCGCAAGTCGCGACCAACGAACACCTTGGCCTTCGATCGGACCCCATCGGCAACGAGACGCCAAGCGAAAGCCTCCGTATAAAGGCCGCTGGGTTTCCCGACTAATTCTGAAGCCAACCCTCGCAGGCCACTTGATCCAAACTTCATCACTTCGCTTTGGCTGGTAAAGGGAAGACCGTCATATTGCAGCAGACTTGGCTGTCAACCGCAAAATCGCTTCGGGCGGTTCACCTTTCCTTCCAGCTATCCACACTGCATTCCCAGCCGCGTCGACAGGGTGAGAGCCGTCTGGCGTCAAGGACCGAGCGATGGCCTCACGATCGCGCTGCCGGCATTCTCGAACCGCTTGATATCTGCGGAACCATAGGCCATAGGTCGAGAGCAGACCGCACCAGGGCAAAGAGTAGTCAAGGATTGACCTCTCCGGCCGACCCCTCTCTCTATCCTGAGTTGCTGTCGGACTCTAGGGCTCTTTGCAGTTGATGTGCAAGATCTTGATCAAACGGACTTTCTCTTCACCCGCCAACCTATGAAAAAATCTCTGGCGATGATTTCAAGTCCACGCTATGCGATACACGCGGCGGGGGCCGAAGATTTGGTACTAAAAAGAAGCCGCCGGTGACGGATGGTATTCGCTCTAGAGCCACTTTAGTATTGAAGTCTTCGCGCCTGGAGTTCAGTACCGTCCGATGAAATCCTATGTAGAAGCTGTACCCGGACTCCGGCCCACAATGCGTCGCGCCATCATCATGATTCAAGACATCGCCATGGTTTTAGTGGCGGTGGCGCTTAGCCTGACTTTATCGCAGTCGAGGCTGTCGTTCGAAGCGTTCTCTCCAGCGGGTTTCGCTTGCTGGGCGAGCATCATTATTCTTAGTCATCTGTTATTCAGATATTGCGGCCTCTACAATACTGTGTGGCGCTTCGCCTCGACGCCGGATTTCTTCAACATCCTGAAGGGCTGCGCAATACTGACCATCGTCCTTTACTGTGTTTCGCTTTTTGTTCGTTCCTTTCAGCCGGTGGCGGGCCTCAATGAGCGCCAGTTCATCGTCTTCTTCCTGGTTTCTTTCACGATCATCTCGGCGCCCCGGATTTTCTACCGGTTCTTTCGCGACGGCGCGAGCTGGCGCATTCTGAGTCGCGGCAAGGCTTCGACCAAGAGAGCGGTGTTTGTCGGCAAGCTGAGCGAGGCCGACGTAATCATCCGTTTCACGCGCACGACGCAGCCTGTAGAGTATTCAATTGCAGGGATTATGGCGATTGAGCACGGTGTTCCGCAGGGCACTCGGATCCAGGGCGTTCCCGTCGTGGCCACCCGCCCCCGCCTGATCGAGGTGCTGGAAGAATACGCCAAGGGTACGACAAGCCTGGACCTGCTGATTTTCGGCAGCGGCGCCGAACATGAGATCGAGGAGTATTCGGAGCTCGTCCGTGTTGCCCGGCAAGGCGACATAGCGGTGGTGCAGTTCTCGGGGCTTTCGCAGCTCGGCCAGGAGGGAAAGCTCGTTCTCGACGAGGTCGAGATGGAAACGATCCTGCGCCGCCCCACGGTTCCGTCCGACATCGAACGCATCGGGGCCTTCGTCGGCGGCAAGCGCGTCCTGGTCACCGGCGGCGCCGGTTCCATCGGCCGCACCCTGGTCAAGAGGTCACTGGAACTGGGCGCGGAGGCGGTGCTGGTTGCCGATAATTCCGAGTTCGGCATTTTCCAGTTGAGCCAATATGTCGAAGAGAAGGACCACGACCGCCTCAAGGTCCGCATTGTCGATGTCGCCGACCGGCGCCAGATGACGCGTGTCGTCACCGAGTTCAAGCCGGACATCGTTTTCCACGCCGCGGCACTGAAGCATGTGCCTTTGCTCGAGGAAAACTGGGATTCGGCCATCCAGACCAATGTCTTCGGAACGCTTGTCTGTGCCGAGGTTGCCGCCAAATGCGGCGTCAAGCAATTCGTGCTTGTTTCGAGCGACAAGGCCGTGGACCCGACATCCGTGCTGGGCCTGACGAAGCGGGCGGCCGAACAGATCGTCAGCGCCTTGCATGAAACGCCCGCCGGCGAGCCCGGCGCACGGCGCCCCGCCACCAAGTTCATAGCCGTTCGGTTCGGCAATGTCTTTGGCAGCAATGGCTCGGTCGCAACCATATTCCAGGCGCAGATCGAGGCCGGAGGTCCGGTCACCATAACCGACCGGCGCATGACGCGCTATTTCATGACCGTGGCCGAAGCCGTCGACCTCGTCATCATGTCCGCGGCCGATGCCGCCTCGCGGAAAGCCGGCGACGACTACGCCGTCTACATGCTCGACATGGGCAAACCGGTGCCGATCCTCGAAGTTGCCGAGACGATGATCCGCATGTCCGGAAAAAGCCCATACACGGACATCCCCATTCGCTTCACCGGAATCCGGCCGGGTGAAAAACTCCATGAAACGTTGCATGGTGAGGATGAGGAGCTGGTCGAACTCGGCATTTCCAAGATTTTTGGCCTGAGCACCGATGTCGCGGAATGGTCCGATGTCCAGGCGGCGCTTGCGGCCCTGCAGCAATCCGTGAAGAGCCAGGACAAGGCATCCTCGCTCGCGGTGCTTGCGGGTCTTGACCATACCAAGAAGGTAAGAGGGGACGTGCCCGAGGCCGTGATCCCGAAAGCGGCCGGGCAGGCGAACTGATGCTTCAAAAGACCCTGGCCTTCTTCGGCGCTTGAGCAGTCTGCGCAAGAGCGGCATTTATCGGCGGACCTTCGGGACCCTGGGGCGCTGGCTGGCATTCCTCTGCGGGCGCACCCGAGCAGGCGAGGGGTCGAGCTTGGTCGAGCGATAGCCTCATGCTACGTCGAGCGGATTCGTATTTTCGTCTTTGGTTTTGGCAACGAGCACTATCGGCGGTTCATGAAGACAGCCAAGCAAATCTTCGATCTTGCCGGCGCGGCGCTGCTGCTCCTGGTCACTTCACCCGTCCTGGCGCTCGCTGTCCTGGCTGTTCGTATATCGTCGCCCGGTCCGGCCATCTTTTCTCAAACGCGGGTTGGCCGCGATGGCGTGCTCTTTCGCTGTCACAAATTGCGCACGATGTATGTCGGCACGCCATCCTTGCCTTCGCACGAGGCGCCGGCGAATGCCGTGACGCCGGCCGGAAAGACCCTGCGGAAGTTCAAGCTCGATGAGCTGCCGCAGTTCTGGAATGTTCTGAAGGGCGAGATGAGCTTGGTCGGACCGCGTCCCTGTCTGCCGACGCAAACCGAGCTGATCGAGTGCCGCCGACGGCTGGGCGTTTCATCGGCGCTTCCCGGCATCACCGGCCTGGCTCAGGTCAAGGGCATCGACATGTCGGACCCGGCCCTATTGGCCGAAACCGATGCCGACTATCTCAAGGTCGCCTCGATCGGCCTTGATCTTCGCATCCTGATCGCGACGATTTATCCAGGTTGAGCTTGCCTGCTGCGCGCCGCGATTTCGCTTAGACGATCAAGCGTCGCTGTTTCCGGCAGCCAGCCCTGCGAGACGAGCAGGGAAGGGTCGCATATCTGTGTCGCCGTCATGCTTTCCCAAAACGCCCGCTTGCCTAGCGCCACCGCGGCCATCCGCATCAGGCTGGCCGGTACGGCAGCCAGGCGCACCGGCCGCCCAAGTCCCTTACGGAAGGCGCTTACGACGGCTGCCACCGACACCGGAGGCACGTCGCTGGCTATATAGGCAGGGCTGAGCGGCCCCGGATGAGCCAACAAATGCCGCACGGCTTGCGCGGCTGCGTCGGCCGACACCAGCGAGCGGGTTCCCGTCAGTACACCCGTCGGCAGCGGCAGGCTTGTATCGGCCAGGCGCATCAGCATTGCCAGATTGCCCTTCATGCCGCTTGCGTAGGCGGCAGGCAGGCGCAGCACGGCGGCGTCGGCGCGGCCGTGCGATGCATAGGCGTCCAGGACCCTGATCTCGCCCTCGCGTTTCGAGCACCCGTAGGCGCATTGCGGATCGGGGACCGTATGCTCGTCGATCGTTGCGCTGACGCGGGCGCCGATCACGGCCCGGACCGATGACAGTTGGATGAAACGTCCGCTTGCCTGCATGGCGGCCGCATGCGCCAGCCGCGCGCTCAGTTCCGCGTTGGCTGCTCGGTAGTCGGCTTCGGTGGCCTCGCCTTGATCATTGTTCAAGCCGGCGCAGTGAACGACGTCCGTGACGTCACGGGTGACGGCAAGGAAGTCCTTGGCCGGCGCATCGAAACGCGGCAAGCCAACGATGTCGCTGCCCGAAGCGAGCCTTTCTGGGTAGCGCGAGGCGAGGCGAACCTCCACCCCTGCCTCGCAAAGCCTTTGCACGACAAGGCGTCCGATGAAGCCCGATGCGCCTGTGACCAAGACCTTCATTGCCTTGCCCGGAGCCGCTATTGCGTGACTGGCGGAAGCGGCATCTCTTCCGGCAACGGGGCCTGACGTCCCGACGCAAGATAGGTCCCGGATACCAGGAAGACCATGAACACCGAATCCAGGATGTCTTGGCCGATCAGGATGCCTGTCATCCCAGCCGTCAGGTAGGTGATCACCATGACGACGACCATGGTGGCGCCAAAGCGCTCGATCGGGTCGGCGCTGTTGCGCAGGACCAGGGCGGCGTTTCTGCCGGCGACGACAAAGATCGCCGCCAAAGTCACGGCGCCCAGGATGCCCGCCTGTACCAATGCCGTCAGGAAGCCATTGTGGAAATGATTGAAACCTGCCGTTTTCGCGAACAGGTCTTGGAAGCCCTGCCTGATCAAGAGCTGGTTGGCGCCCACTCCGTGTCCGAACAAGGGCATGTCGCGGAATGCCTTCAGGCCGATGTCCCAGAGGGCAACACGTATTCCAAGCGAGGTGTCGGAATTGCCGTGCGCCCCAAGCGCGTCCCAATCAGAGCGCAGAAAATCAAATCTGTCGGATATCGTATGGAAGCCGATAACGGCGACCGCGACGCCGATCGCCGCCAGCAGAAGCAGCAGACGGACGGCATTCTTCCCTTTCAGCCAATGCTGGTTGATCAACAGCACGGCAATGCCGGAAATCAGCAGCGCCAGCCAGATGATACGCGTGCCGGAATAGATGATGGCGATCGTTCCGCCGAGCGCTGCGCAGATCAGCGCACTCTTGTGCCTTTCGATGCCCGACAGGGCACCGGCCACGCAGGCCATCACTGCAAGGCAGACGACCGTGGCGAACACGATCGCATTTCCCGCTCCGCCCTCCGCCCTCATCCCGATCCAATATTGCTGGATGATCGCCAACAGCAGCGCGACGAAACAGGCGGCCATGCTGCTGAGGATTATGATCCGGACAAGGGTTGTTTTCTGCGTAATGCTCCAGGTTGAATAGGAGAGGGGGAAAAACAGGAAGGTGACGAGCGGGATCAGATGCGGCGCATCCCTGACAATTGCGTTATTGGCGAGCGAAGCCAGGAGATTTGCCGCGCAATAGGCATAGATCGCGATCGTGAGCGCCATCATCGCCCGGTCGATGTTGAAGCGCCTCTTTTTCGAGGCGATCAAAAGAACCGACCACAGGCCGCCGCCGTTGAACACGAAGCTCACCACAGACCCCAGGACCGGTGGAAAAAAGAAGCAAGCGATGGAAAAATAGATATTGATCCGCGCGGGCGAGAACTGCCGTCTTATCGATGAAAGCTGGCTCAAGGGCGGCTCACCATTCTCGGACGCTTCACACGGCGGATTGTCTGACGGCGGCGAACATAGCCCTGCCGAAATTGCCCGTGTCGCATCGTGCATCTGCCCGCTTTCAGGGGCCGGTATAGCGGCTTGGGTCTTTTTCTGAAAGTGCATCAAGGCCGATTGCCAACGAAAATCGGTAGTCGCTGGCAGACGATCGGATTTGGGCGCGGCGAAGACTGCGTGCTTTTCATCAAGCAATTTTTTCCCCCGCATTTTCTCAGCCGCCGGCGTGACAAGCAGGAATTTCCGCATTTTGACGCATGGATGGAAAATTCATTCCCGAACCACTCCTTGCCAGGCGCGTCTTGCATTGTTCTGGGCAGCGGCGATCTGCTAGAACGCCCGCAAGAATAACATTGTCCAGAAGCAAGCTTGAACCGGGCGGGAAGCCCGATGATTTGATGCCAGGTCTTCTGTCGGAAGGCACGAGAGAACGCTAGACAGGCCATGACAACAGCGCTTACGCACCTGCAGCGGCTTGAGGCCGAGTCAATCCACATATTCCGTGAAGTCGCGGCCGCCTTCGCCAAGCCGGTCATGCTCTATTCCGTAGGCAAGGATTCGTCCGTGCTGATGCACCTGGCGATGAAGGCATTCTATCCCGCCAAGCCGCCCTTTCCGTTCCTTCATGTCGACACAACCTGGAAATTTCGCGAGATGATCGCCTTTCGCGATCAGATGGCGCAAAAACTCGGTTTCGATCTCCTGGTTCACGTCAACCAGGATGGCGTGCGCGACAACATCAATCCCTTCGATCATGGCTCGAACACGCACACCCATGTGATGAAGACCGTGGCGCTGCGCCAGGCGCTCGACAAATACGGTTTCGATGCCGCCTTTGGCGGCGCCCGCCGCGACGAGGAAAAATCGCGCGCCAAGGAGCGCATCTTTTCCTTCCGCAACGCCCAGCATGTCTGGGATCCGAAGAACCAGCGTCCCGAAATGTGGAAGATCTTCAACACCCGCATCGCCACGGGTGAATCGATCCGCGTCTTTCCGCTGTCCAACTGGACCGAGCTCGACATCTGGCAGTACATCCTGCAGGAGAACATCCCGATCGTGCCGCTCTATTTCGCCAAGCAGCGGCCGGTCGTGGAACGCGATGGCATGCTCATCCTCAAGGACGACGATCGCATGAAATTGCGCCCCGGTGAGGCGATCGAGAATCGGCTGGTGCGCTTCCGCACGCTCGGCTGCTACCCGCTGACCGGCGCCATCGAATCGGAAGCAGACACGCTGGAAGCTATCGTCGGCGAGATGCTGACCGCGCGCACCTCCGAACGGCAGGGCCGCCTGATCGACCGGGACGAAGCCGGCTCGATGGAAAAGAAGAAGCGCGAGGGGTATTTCTGACCATGCGCCACATCATGGCAAAGAGCCTCGCACCTACCGACGGCGTCCGCGATTATCTGGCGGCGCAGGAGAAGAAGTCGCTGCTGCGCTTCCTCACCTGCGGCTCCGTCGACGATGGCAAGTCGACGCTGATCGGCCGTCTGCTCTCCGACACCAAGCAGATTTTCGAGGACCAGCTTGCCGCGCTCGAACGCGATTCGCGCAAGCACGGCACGACCGGCGACGACATCGATTTCGCACTGCTGGTCGACGGTCTCGAAGCCGAGCGCGAGCAAGGCATCACCATCGACGTCGCCTATCGCTTCTTCGCCACGCCAAAGCGCAAATTCATTGTCGCCGACACGCCCGGCCACGAGCAGTACACGCGTAACATGGCGACCGGCGCGTCCACCGCCGACCTGGCAATCGTGCTGATCGATGCGCGGCAAGGCGTGCTGCGCCAGACCAGGCGCCACTCGATCATCGCCTCGCTGCTCGGCATCCGCCATATCGTGCTGGCCGTCAACAAGATCGATCTCGTCGATTTCGATAAGGCGGTCTTCGACCGGATCACGCAGGACTATCAGCAGTTTTCGCGCGATCTCGGCTTTGAGACCATCGTGCCGATCCCGATGTCGGCGCGCTACGGCGACAACGTCACCGGCCGCTCCGACAGGATGGAATGGTATTCCGGCCCGACGCTGATCGAACATCTCGAAACCGTTTCGGTCGACGAGGCCGCGGCCGAGCTGCCGTTCCGTTTTCCGGTGCAGTACGTCAACCGCCCCAATCTCGATTTTCGCGGCTTCGCCGGAACGATCGCCTCGGGCGCGATCTCGCAAGGCGACGAGGTCGTCGTCGCCAAATCGGGCAAATCCTCCCGCGTCAGGCGCATCGTCGCGCAGGGTGGCGACCTCGCCCAGGCGGTTGCCGGCCAGGCCATCACGCTTGTCCTCGATGACGAGGTCGAGATTTCCCGGGGCAACATGCTGGTGGCGCCTGCGGCACGCCCGCAGGTCGCCGACCAGTTCGCCGCCAACATCGTCTGGTTCGACGAACATGCGCTGCTGCCGGGCCGCTCCTATATCCTGCGCACCGAGACCGACCAGACCAGCGCTACCGTCACCGATTTGAAATATCGGGTCAATGTCAATGACTTTGCCCGTGAAGCTGCCAAGTCGCTCGAGATGAACGAAGTGGGCATCTGCAACATCTCGACGCGCACGCCGATCGCTTTCGACACCTTCGCCGAGAACCGTACAACCGGCGCGTTCATCCTGATCGACCGCATCAGCAACGCCACGGTCGGCGCCGGCATGATCCTGCATTCGCTGCGCCGTGCCGAGAACATCCATTGGCAATCGCTCGATGTCGGCAAGCGGGTACGTGCCGACATCAAGAACCAGCGGCCCGCCGTGTTCTGGTTCACCGGGCTGTCGGGCTCGGGCAAATCGACCATCGCCAACCTGTTCGAGAAGAAGCTGTTTGCCTCCGGGCGCCATACCTACATTCTCGACGGCGACAATGTCCGCCACGGCCTCAACCGGGATCTCGGCTTTACCGACGCCGACCGCGTCGAAAACATCCGCCGCGTCGCCGAAGTGGCCCGCCTCATGGCCGATGCAGGGCTGATCGTCATCGTTTCCTTCATTTCGCCTTTCAGCGCCGAGCGGCGCATGGCCCGCGAATTGATGGCCGAAGGCGAGTTCGTCGAAGTGTTCGTCGACACGCCGTTCGAGGAATGCGCCAGGCGTGACCCGAAAGGCCTCTACGCCCGCGCGCTCAATGGCGAGATCAAGAATTTCACCGGTGTCGACTCGCCTTACGAAGCGCCGGAAAAACCGGAAATCCATCTGAAGACGCTCGGCAAATCGGCCGAGGAGATGGTAGATGCCCTGGAACACTGGCTGAACGAGCGTGACATTGCCGAAGACCAATACGACAATGGCGGCGGCATCTGACGACAGGTCGATGCTCGAAATTTTCGAGGGGCTCGCTTTGGCGGCCGGCCGCGAGGTCATGCGTGTGTTCCACGCCGGCTGCGCGGTCGACCAGAAATCAGATTCCTCGCCGGTGACCGAGGCGGACCGCGAGAGCGAGAAGATCATTCTGGCCGGATTGCGTGCGGCCTTTCCCGACATTCCCTGCGTGGCCGAGGAGGAAGCATCCGCCGGCATCGTGCCGCCGGACCTGGACGGGGCTTTCTTCCTGATCGATCCGCTGGACGGCACCAAGGAATTCGTCAATCGCCGCACCGATTTCACCGTCAACATCGCGCTTGTCCGCCACGGCGTGCCGGAAGTCGGCGTCGTTTTCGCGCCCTGCACGGGCCGGTTCTTTTCCGGGCTGCCGGGCAAGGCGGAATTCCTCGAAATAGATGGCGACTTCCGCATCGTCTCTCGCCGGCCGATTTCGGTGAGGGCGGCTGCGACGCCGCTGGCGGTGGTTGCGAGCCGCTCCCACAACACGCCCGAAACCGAAGCCTATATTCGTGACCTAGGCATCGCCGAGATCGTCTCTGTCGGCTCGTCGCTGAAATTCTGTCTGGTCGCCAATGGCGAGGCAGACATTTATCCGCGCTTCGGTCGTACCATGGAGTGGGATACCGCAGCCGGCGATGCCGTGCTGCGCGCCGCGGGCGGCATCACGCGCACGTTGGATGGACAGCCCTTGATGTATGGCAAGCGAGACCAGGGCGGCGATGCGGATTTTGCCAATCCGCATTTCATCGCCAGCGGCAGGGCAGGGGCAAGCTCCGCCTGAAGCCGGCTGGTTACTCGGCCGCGGCCTGCGCCGAGTTCGATCCGATATAGTTGCGGATCGTCTCGATGATCCGGTCCTGATCGGCTTCGCTGAGATAGGGATGCATCGGCAGGCACAGGATGCGCTTGGGCAATTGCTCGGATACGGCAAGGCCGGTCGGCGTTCTCGGATAGTCGCGATAGGCGGTCTGCTCGTGCAGCGGCTTCACATAGTAGATGACCGACGGAATGCCTTTTTCGCCGAGATGAGCCTTCAGCCCGTCGCGCTTGGGCGTCTCGATGGCGTATTGCGCCCAGGCCGAGCGGCTGCCGTCCAGGTTGCGGGCTGCCGTGACGACATCGCCAAGCCCTTCGGCGTAACGGTTCGCCACCATTTGCCGGGCAACCATCTCGTCCTCGAGAATGGCGAGCTTTTCGATCAGGATCGCGGCCTGCAGCGTGTCGAGCCGTGAATTGATGCCGACCCGGATGTTGTCATATTGCGTCTCGCCCTTGCCGTGGAAGGCGAAGGAGCGCAGCTTGTCGGCCAAGGCGTCGTCGTTGGTGAACATCGCTCCGCCGTCGCCGTAGCAGCCGAGCGGCTTCGCCGGATAGAAACTGGTCGAGCCGACCGTGCCTAACGACCCGCACATCTTGCCGTCCGCCGAACCGCCCATCGATTGGGCGGCATCCTCGATCACCATCAGGCCTTCTCGGTGGGCGATCGCCATGATGGCATCGTAGTCGGCGGCAAGGCCGAAGAGGTCGACCGGAATGATCGCCCTGGGCTTCAGCCGGCCTTCTTTCTTGATCATCGTGATCGCCGCCTCGAGGCTGGCGATGTCGATGTTGTAGGTCTTGGGATCGACGTCGACGAAAACCGGCTCGGCCTTGGCCAGCGCCACCACTTCCGCCGTGGCGGCAAAGGTGAAGCTCGGAACGAACACGGCATCGCCCGGGCCGATCCCGGCGGCGAACAGCGGCAAAAGCAGTGCGTCGGTGCCGTTGGCGCAGGCCACGACGTGCTTGACGCCGACATAGGCGGCGAGCTTTTTCTCGAATTCGGCTACCTGGGGACCGAGGATATAGCGGCCGTCCTCGACGACATGGTCGATCGCGGCCTTCAGCCGGTCGCGGATTCGTTCGCGCTGTGCGCCAAGATCGATGAACTGCATGTCGTCCTCAAACGATTTTAACCGGGCGGTCTGGCCTCGACCCGCTGGTATCAGAATTGCGCCTGCCGAGAAAGCCGGGCGCGCGGAGCGACAAATTGCCCGGTCGTGGCAGTCTGTTACCGCATTTTCCGGTGTCGGTCAGCCGGACGCCGGAAATCCGGGATTCGTGCGGCGCAATTACGGCCTTATAACCCCAGAGTCGACCCTGCTAAACATAAAGTGATCGGCCGGCTCAATCCATGTTGGGCCTTACCACGGCCCGAACTTGGGTCAGCCAAGGCCTGAGAACGCCAGTCCGCAGTGCGGCAGCTATCCGAAGATAGGAATTTTTTCTTGACTGGGTGAAGGCAACCATGCTACATATTTGCCCATGGTGCTGAGTTGCGCCAAGGACCCGCCGCACAGGCGGGTTTTCTTTACTACCTCATCAACAGCGCGCCGGCGAAGGTTCCAAGGAACCTGTTAATTCGGATCCGTTCCTCTGGCGCGCCACTCAGGCGATCTCATGGCGCCAGGGCGGATTGGCGCCGGCCCGCGATACCGTCACCGCCGCCGCTTTGGCGCCGAGTGTCAGGGCCGCACGGATGGCGTCCTCGGAAAGGCCTGAAATCGCCGCTTTCGTTAGCCGGCCCTGCTCATGCAGCGAGGCGAGGATGCCGGCATTGAACGTATCACCGGCGCCGACCGTATCGACCACCTCGACTTTTCGCGGCGTTACGCTGACCGTGTGGTCCCTGGTGTAGCCGACGGCGCCTTCGCTGCCATGGGTGACGACGATCAGCTTGGGTCCGCGGTCGAGCCAGTTGCGCACGACGTCCTCGTGCGAGCCGGCTTCGTCGAACCAGTGAAGATCTTCATCCGAGAGTTTCACGATATCGGCCATCGCCATCATCTCGCGGATACGCTTCAGATGCTTTGCCTTGTCCGGGATGAAGTTCGGCCGGATGTTGGGGTCGAGCATCATGACGCGACGACCATGCTCGCGCTTCATCAATTCCTCGTAGGCGGCCCCCGCCGGGTCCGAAATAAGGCTGATGGCGCCGAACAGCATGGCCTCGATCTCCGGACCAAGTTGCGGCAGATCCTCGCCGGTCAGCATGCGCCCGGCGGTGTTCTCGTCGTAGAAAGTGTAGGTTGCCTGGCCATCGTTCAGCCGCACGAAGGCGAGCGTCGTCGGCCGGGGCGAAGTGTGCGCATAGGTGGAACTGACCTTGCTCGCCCCGAGCGCTTCGCGGAGCTGGCCGCCGAACAGGTCCGACGACAGGCCCGAGAAGAAGCTGGCAGGAGCGCCCAGCCGGCCGAGCGCAATGGCGGTGTTGAACACCGCGCCGCCGACATAGGGTGCGAAGGCCCGTTCTCCCTCCGTCGTCGTGCGCGGCAGCATATCGATCAGGGCCTCGCCGCAGCAAAGGATCATTGTCTTGTCGTCTCCGGCGGATGGATCACGCCCTTGCGGATGATGATGTTGGCGTAGAGCCTGGGTTCGCTGGTCGCGACGATGGCGTGCGCGGCCCTGACGCGTGCATAGAAGTCGGCACCGGCCAGCGCAACCACCTTGCGCCCGGGCGCGCGTTTTGCACACAGCACTTCGATTTCATGATGCACGGGATCGGCGAGCGAGGGGTCGCCCTTGGCCGAGGCGCGAAACAGCGCCTCCGGCACGACGTCATCGACGGGCAGCACGCTCAATATGGCGTCCAGCACCGGAATGAGATGGTGGCCGTCGGCCCGCACCAGCCGCTTTGCCTGCTCTTCGGCCGGGTAGTTTCCATCGACCAGGGCGATTTCGTCGCCATGCCCCATCGCACGCAGGATCGCCAGAAGCTCCGGACCGAGCAGCGCCGGAATTCCGATCAGCATTCAGATGCTCCTGGAAATCGTGGTCGAACCGATCAGGAAGCGCTCGGATAGTGGCAGGCTGGCGCCCCCGAGAGCGCGCGCGTGAATACCGACGGTGCCTTCGCGGACGTTTGGCAGTTTCAATCCCTCGGCATCGACCGTGTCGATGGTTGCGATGACGGCGTCGACCAGCCTGCGGCGCACCTGCGTCGGCATCCAGCCGTCGATCACCGCCGCCTCGAAGTCGATGACGGACGATGCCGCGACGATGGCATAGGCGAGCGCCCGCGAGGCGTTTGTAATCCAGTCGTCGAGCTCGGCGCCGATCTCGCCCCAGTCCTCGGGCGACGTCCACAGATGCGAAGCCTCGACGCCACGTGCATTGAGCGCTTTTTCGAGCATGGCGATCGAAGCCACGTCGATCAATTGGGTCGGCTTTCCCTCCGGTCCGGGCACCGGCATGGAGCCCAGCGCGCCGGCGTTGCCGGTCGGGCCGCCAAAGAGCCGCCCGTTGAGGACGATGCCGCCGCCGGCAAAGGCGCCGATATAGAAATAGACGAAATCACGCGGGGCGCCTGCCTGGCCGAAGACCAGTTCCGCGCCGCAGGCCGAAGTGGCGTCGTTCTGCAGATAGACCGGAAAATCGCATTGCGCCTGGATGTCGGCGCGGATATCGCGATGGCGCCATTCGTCCATGACGTCGCGCGGCGCGCCGGCGGTATCGGCCCAGTTCCAGAGCTCGAACGGCATGGCGATGCCGAGTCCCGCTATGCGTTTGTCCTGCGCGGGCGAAAGCTCGCCACGCATCTTCTTCATGCCTGATGTGACGAATTCCACCGTCTCGCGCGGGGCAGGGTAGCGGTAGGAATGCTGCAGCATCGAACGTACATTGCCGAGGAAATCGATCAGCACGAGTTCGGCGCTGCGGCGGCCGATCTTCAGGCCGATGAAGAACGCGCCTTCGGGATTGAGCGCCATGGGGATGGAGGGCTGGCCGATCTTGCCGCGCAGCGGCGCCTGCCGCAGCAGCAGGCTTTCCTCCTCGAGCTCGCGCATGATCACGGAGACGGTTTGCGCCGACAGTCCGGTCATGCGGGCGATGTCGGACTTCGCCAGGCTGCCATGCTGGCGCACCAGCGACAGCACCAGCCGCTCATTGTGGTCCCGCATGCCGCTCTGGTTGGTACCACGGTGAATAAGGCTCTCATTCGCCTCGGGCGAACCATGCCTGGCAGTGGCCGTCTCCACCCCTGTTCCTCCCGTCATTTCCCCTCGAGGCTTTTGGAACAGAATGTGCGAACGGCGCAAGGCTGTCAATAATAAATAAGAGTGATTTAATTATTGACAGAGAGATTGGTCTGGTGTCATTTGAGGCAGGCATCCCCACCGGGAGAGGTTGCTTGGATGCCGTACGGATGCCGGTTGGCCGGCATCCGGAATGTTCCACTGGGAGGAAAATCGTGACCAATACAAAACTGTTGAAGTCCACCGTTTTTGCGGCGGCCGCTCTGGGCCTGATGGCATTCGCCTCGTCCGCATCCGCGGCCGGTGTCGGCGCCTGCCTGATCACCAAGACCGACACCAATCCCTTCTTTGTCAAGATGAAGGAGGGTGCGACCGCCAAGGCCAAGGAGCTTGGTGTCGACCTCAAGACTTATGCCGGCAAGATCGACGGCGACAGCGAAAGCCAGGTCGCGGCGATCGAGAGCTGCATCGCCGACGGCGCCAAGGGCATCCTCATTACCGCGTCCGACACCAAGGGCATCGTGCCGACCGTGAAGAAGGCGCGTGACGCCGGCCTGCTGGTGATCGCGCTCGACACGCCGCTCGATCCGATCGACGCCGCCGACGCGACCTTTGCCACCGACAATTTGGAGGCCGGCAAGCTGATCGGCGCCTGGGCCGCCGCGACGCTCGGCGACAAGGCCAAGGACGCCAAGATCGGCTTTCTCGACCTGACCCCCTCGCAACCGACCGTGGACGTGCTGCGCGACCAGGGCTTCATGATGGGCTACGGCATCGACGTGAAGGATCCTAACAAGATCGGCGACGAGGATGACGCGCGCATCGTCGGCCATGACGTCACCAACGGCAATGAGGAGGGCGGCCGCAAGGCGATGGAGAACCTTCTGCAGAAGGACAACACCATCAATGTCATCCACACCATCAACGAGCCGGCCGCGGTCGGCGCCTATCAGGCGCTCAAGGCCGTCGGCCTGGAAAGCCAGGTGCTGATCGTCTCCGTTGATGGCGGCTGCCCCGGCGTGAAGTCGGTGGCCGAAGGCGTCATCGGCGCGACATCGCAGCAATATCCGCTGCAGATGGCGGCGCTCGGCATCGAGGCCATCGCCAACTTCGCCAAGGACGGCACCAAGCCGAAGCCGACCGAAGGCAAGAACTTCTTCGACACCGGCGTCAATCTGGTGACCGACAAGCCGGCCAATGGCGTGAAGTCCATCGACACCAAGGAAGGCCTCGCCAAGTGCTGGGGCTGATGCCGGTCTGACTGGCAACGAAAAACGGAGCGGCCGGACTTGATCCCCGGCCGCTTCGGGTGGACGATGGTCGCGTGACCGCGAACAATCCCGGCAGGAGACCGGAAAGGCGTGGACGGGTGTCGCCGCGTGGCTGATACCCTACGGGGAGGAAACATGTCTCAAGCTCAGGAATTCGAGAAGGTTCTCTCAGGCAGCGACACGAGCGTTGCCGCGTTTGACGAGCATAAATCGGCGGTCAGACGCATCCAGCATTTTCTGCATTCGACGCCAGCCGCGGTGCCGCTGATCGTTCTGGTCCTGGCGATCATCGTGTTCGGCCTCACCATTGGCGGGCGTTTCTTCTCGTCCTACACGCTGACGCTGATCCTGCAGCAGATCGCCATCGTCGGCATTCTGGGTGCCGCCCAGACCCTGGTCATCCTCACCGCCGGCATCGACCTTTCGATTGGCGTCATCATGGTGATTTCGGCCGTCATCATGGGCAATTGCGCCCTCAGCTACGGCCTGCCGAGCGTCCTTGCCGTAGCGATCGGACTTGCCGCGGGTGCTGCCTGCGGGCTGCTCAACGGGGTGCTTGTCGCCTACATGAAACTGCCGCCATTCATCGTGACACTCGGCACCTGGAACATCGTCATGGCGACGAACTTCATTTATTCGGCCAATGAGACGATCCGCGACACCGACGTCGATGTTCAGGCGCCGCTGCTGCATCTGTTCGCGCTCAGCTTCAAGGTCGGCACCGCTGTGCTGACGGCCGGCGTGATTGCGATGGTCGCGCTCGTGCTGCTCCTTTGGTACGTGCTCAATCACACGGCATGGGGCCGCCATGTCTACGCTGTCGGCGACGACCAGGAGGCGGCGAAACTGTCGGGTATCCAGACCAAGAAGGTGCTCATGACGGTCTATACCCTGGCCGGGCTGATCGCCGCTTTCGCCGCCTGGGTCTCCATCGGTCGCAATGGGTCGATCTCGCCGTCGGCCGCCGTGACCGACTACAATCTGCAGGCGATTACCGCCACGGTGATCGGCGGTATTTCTCTTTTCGGCGGCCGCGGCTCGATCCTCGGCACGCTGTTCGGCGCGATGATCGTCGGTGTCGTCTCCATGGGCCTCAACATGCTGGGCGCCGATCCGCAATGGAAGGTGCTGCTCACCGGCGTGCTGATCATCGGCGCCGTGGCGGTCGATCAATGGATCAGAAAGGTTTCGGCATGACCCAGGACCCTATCCTCACCGCTCGCGGACTGGTCAAGCGCTACGGCCGCGTCACCGCCTTGGACAATGCCGATTTCGACCTCTACCCCGGCGAAATCCTCGCTGTTATCGGCGACAACGGCGCCGGCAAGTCGTCGCTCATCAAGGCGATTTCAGGCGCTGTGGTGCCCGATGAAGGCGAAATCCGGCTTGAGGGCAAACCGGTCGCCTTCAAGTCGCCCATGGAGGCCCGCGAAGCCGGCATCGAAACCGTCTACCAGAACCTGGCGCTGTCGCCGGCGCTGTCGATCGCCGATAACATGTTTCTCGGCCGCGAGATACGCAAGCCCGGCTTTGTCGGCCAATGGCTTCGCATGCTCGACCGTCCGGCGATGGAAAAGCGCGCCCGCGACAAGCTGACTGAACTCGGCCTGATGACCATCCAGAACATCAGCCAGGCGGTGGAGACGCTGTCGGGCGGCCAGCGCCAGGGCGTGGCAGTGGCGCGCGCCGCCGCTTTCGGCTCCAAGATGGTCATCATGGACGAGCCGACGGCAGCACTTGGCGTCAAGGAAAGCCGCCGCGTGCTGGAACTCATCCTCGACGTGAAGAAGCGCGGCCTGCCGATCGTGCTGATCTCGCACAACATGCCGCATGTCTTCGAAGTGGCAGACCGCATCCACATCCATCGGCTGGGTCGTCGGCTGTGCGTCATCGATCCCAAACAACATACAATGTCCGATGCCGTCGCCTTCATGACCGGGGCAAAGACGCCGCCGGAATCGGCGCTGGCGGCCTGAACTGCCAAATTGCCGCTGGGTAAGTCACCTCCGGCTTATTTAAATCGATTGAACGTTTGCTGCAATGCGGTAGCATGGGCTGGGATGAATGATGAAAGCCGGTATGATCGTGGCAACCGCACGAGAGGCAGCATGACGCGCACGATGACATCCGACCCCCTCCCGCCACTGCTTGAAAATCCCGACCCCAAGACGCTCGCAAGGGAAGTCTTGATGGCCCTCAAATACAGGGTCGGCAAGGACACCACCGTCGCCACCCAGTACGATTGGCTGACCGCCTCGATCAAGGTCGTGCGCGACCGCATCGTCGATCGCTGGATGCAGGCGACGAAAGAGGCCTACGCCCAGCAGGAAAAGCGCGTCTATTACCTCTCGCTGGAGTTCCTCATCGGCCGCCTGATGCGTGACGCCTTCTCCAATCTCGGCCTGATGGAGAACATGCGCGAGGCGTTGTCGTCGCTGGGTGTGGAACTCGACCTCATCGCCACGCTTGAGCCGGATGCAGCACTTGGCAATGGCGGCCTCGGCCGGCTCGCCGCCTGCTTCATGGAAAGCATGGCCACCGTCGATATTCCCGCGCATGGCTACGGTATCCGCTACGCCAACGGCATGTTCCGCCAGGAGATCCATGACGGCTGGCAGGTGGAATTGCCCGAGACCTGGCTCGATCACGGCAATCCCTGGGAGTTCGAACGCCGCGAACGGTCGTTCGAGGTCGGGTTCGGCGGCTCGGTGGAATCGGTCACCACCAGGGATGGCCGGCTGGAACGCCATGTCTGGAAGCCGACCGAGCATGTGCTGGCCGTCGCCTACGACACACCCGTCGTCGGCTGGCGGGGGAACCGCGTCAACACCTTGCGGCTTTGGTCGGGCATGCCGGTCGATCCGATCCTGCTCGACAAGTTCAATGCTGGCGACCACATCGGCGCACTCGCCGAAAGCAACAAGGCCGACGCGTTGTCGCGCGTGCTCTATCCCGCCGATTCCCACATGGCAGGGCAGGAACTCAGGCTGCGGCAGGAATATTTTTTCTCCACCGCCTCTTTGCAGGACATCGTGCAGCGGCATCTCAGTCAATATGGCGACCTGAAGTCGTTGCCCGACAAGGCGGCAATCCACCTCAATGACACCCATCCGGCGATCGCCGTGCCGGAGCTGATGCGCCTCCTGATGGACGTCCACGGCATGGATTTCGACCAGGCCTGGGACACCACCAAACGCACCTTCGGCTATACCAACCACACGCTGCTGCCGGAGGCGTTGGAAAGCTGGCCGGTGCCGCTGTTCGAGCGGCTTTTGCCGCGCCACATGCAGATCGTCTACGCCATCAATGCGCAGGTGCTGCTCGAGGCGCGCGCCACCAATCAGTTCTCCGGCGAGCAGATCAGCCGCATCTCGCTGATCCAGGAGAATGGCGACCGTCGCGTGCGCATGGGCAATCTCGCCTTCGTCGGCTCGCATTCGATCAATGGGGTCTCTGCGCTGCACACCGAGCTCATGAAGGAAACGGTGTTCGCCGACCTGCACACGCTTTATCCCGACCGCATCAACAACAAGACCAACGGCATCACGCCGCGGCGCTGGCTGATCCAGTGCAACCCAGGTCTGACCGCACTCGCCCGCGAGGCGATCGGCGACCGCTTCCTGGATGACATCGACGCCATCAAGGGGCTCGATGCCTTTGCCGCCGATACCGCTTTCCGCGAAAAATTCGCCGGAGTGAAGCGGCAGAACAAGGTGAAGTTGGCCAATCTCGTCGCCGACCGGCTCGGCATCAGGCTTGATCCCTCGGCGCTGTTCGACATCCAGGTCAAGCGCATCCACGAATACAAGCGCCAACTCCTGAACATCCTCGAGGCGGTCGCGCTCTACGACCAGATCCGCTCGCACCCGGAGCGCGACTGGATGCCGCGCGTGAAATTCTTCGGCGGCAAGGCGGCGCCCAGCTACCACAATGCCAAGCTGATCATCAAATTGGCCAACGACGTTGCCAGGGTCATCAACCGCGATCCGGCCGTTCGCGGCTTGCTCAAGGTGGTGTTCGTGCCGAACTACAATGTCAGCCTCGCCGAGATCATGATGCCGGCCGCCGACCTCTCCGAGCAGATATCGACCGCCGGCATGGAGGCTTCGGGCACCGGCAACATGAAGTTCGCGCTGAACGGCGCGCTGACCATTGGCACGCTCGACGGCGCCAATGTCGAAATCAAGGAGTGCGTCGGCGACGACAACATCTTCATCTTCGGCCTGACCACGGCGGAGGTCGCCGAGCGCCGCAACAATGGCTACGATCCGCGTGGCGTCATCGAGGCATCGCCCGAACTGTCGCAGGCGCTCGCGGCCGTTTCATCGGGCGTCTTTTCGCCCGATGATCCCAACCGCTACCGCGATCTCATCAATGGTCTCTACGACAGCGACTGGTTCATGGTCGCGGCGGATTTCGACGCCTATGCCACTTGCCAGCGAGACGTCGACGCCGTCTGGCGCAACAGTCCGGACTGGTACGCCAGGGCAATCCGCAACGTCGCGCGCGTCGGCTGGTTCTCTTCCGATCGCACGATCCGCCAATACGCGAAAGACATCTGGAACGTACCTGCCTGATGTGATTGCATGAGGCCACGAACGATGTAGTCCGGGGTGTGAGTTCAAACGCCGAATTTATACCTTAAAACAAACATTTGGTGCCCGGGGAGGGACACTGCCCGATGAGGAAACCGCGCGCGACCGCTGCGACAAGCGGGCCGGACGGATCGGCCCCGGCCAGCGATGTCGCGGCGATTGTCGCCGGCACGCACGGCAATCCGTTTGCGGTCCTCGGCGTCCATGAGGTGGGCAAGAACCTGTTTGCCCGCTGTTTCGTTCCGCATGCGGAGTTCGTCACCGCCTATACGCTGACCGGCATGATTGCTGGTGAACTGTCCAGGCGTGACGATGGCGGCTTTTTCGAAGGCAAGCTGTCGATCAAGAAGCGCCAGCCATTGCGCTATCACGCCAGGAATGCCGGGGGCGACTGGTGGTTGACGGATCCCTATTCTTTTGGCCCGGTGCTCGGTCCGATGGACGATTACTACATTGCCGAGGGCTCGCATCTGAGGCTGTTCGACAAGCTCGGCGCGCATGTCATCGAGCACGAAGGCGCCACCGGAGTGCATTTCGCCGTCTGGGCCCCCAATGCAAGGCGCGTCTCGGTGGTCGGCGATTTCAACGACTGGGACGGCCGCCGCCATTCGATGCGCGACCGCCGCGACACCGGCATCTGGGAGGTATTCATCCCCGATATCGGCGCCGGCAGGCCCTACAAGTACGAGATCATCGGCCCCGATGGCGTGAGATTGCCGCTGAAGGCCGATCCGTTTGCCTTCAAGTCCGAACTGCGCCCGGCGACCGCGTCGGTGACCGCTGCGTCGCCCGCCCATCAATGGGGCGACGAGGCGCATCGCAGTTTCTGGCGCAATGCCGATCCCCGGCGCGAGGCCATCTCCATCTACGAGGTCCATGCCGGCTCCTGGCAGCTTCGCGACGATGGAACGTTTCTGTCATGGGATGAACTGGCCGACCGGCTGATCCCCTATGTCGTCGAGACCGGCTTCACCCACATCGAGTTCATGCCGATCTCCGAACATCCCTATGATCCCTCCTGGGGCTACCAGACGACAGGCCTCTATGCGCCATCGGCGCGCTTTGGCGACCCGGCCGGCTTTGCCCGCTTTGTCGACGGCGCCCACCGTGCCGGCGTCGGCGTCATCCTCGACTGGGTGCCGGCGCATTTTCCGGTCGACGAGCACGGCCTTGTCCATTTCGACGGCACCGCGCTCTACGAGCATGCCGATCCGCGCCAGGGTTTTCATCCCGACTGGAACACGGCGATCTATAATTTCGGTCGCCGCGAAGTGGTGTCTTTCCTGGTCAACAACGCACTGTTCTGGGCCGAAAAATATCATGTCGACGGCCTGCGCGTCGACGCGGTCGCCTCGATGCTCTACCTCGATTATTCGCGCAAGGCAGGCGAATGGATTCCTAACGAGAAGGGCGGCCGCGAGAACCTCGAGGCGGTCAGCTTCCTGCAGAAGATGAACAAGGAGCTCTACGGCCACCATCCGGGCGTCATGACCATCGCCGAGGAATCGACCTCGTGGCCGAAGGTCTCGGCGCCGGTCCATGAAGGCGGGCTGGGCTTCGGCTTCAAGTGGAACATGGGCTTCATGCACGACACGCTGGAGTATTTTTCCAGGGAGCCGATCTTCCGCAAACACCACCACAACGACCTTACCTTCGGCCTGGTCTATGCCTTCTCGGAGAATTTCGTGCTGCCGCTCTCGCATGACGAGGTCGTGCACGGCAAAGGCACGCTGCTTGGCAAGATGGCCGGCGACGACTGGCAGAAATTCGCGACATTGCGCGCCTACTACGCTTTCATGTGGGGCTACCCCGGCAAGAAGCTGCTGTTCATGGGCCAGGAGTTCGCGCAGCGCCGCGAATGGAGCGAGGCGCGCGCGCTCGACTGGAATCTTCTCGATTTCCGCTCGCATCGCGGTGTCTGGCAGGTGGTGCGCGACCTCAACTATCTCTACCGCTCGCGACCGGCCCTGCACGGCCGCGACTGCGAGCCGGAGGGCTTTTCCTGGCTGATCGTCGACGACAGCCAGAATTCCGTCTTCGCCTGGCTGCGCAGCGCGCCGGGAGGCAATCCGGTCGCGATCATCTCCAATTTCACGCCGGTGCCGCGCGACAACTACCGCGTGCCGCTGCCGAAAGCCGGCACATGGCGCGAGATCATCAACACGGACGCTTCCGAATATGGCGGATCCGGCAAGGGCAATGGCGGCGCCGTCGAAGCGCGGGCGGAGGAAGGGGGCATCTCCGCAACGATGCTCTTGCCGCCGCTGTCGACGATCATGCTTGAACTGGTCGCGGAACAAGCCATGTCGAGACCGGGTAACTTGGGAGGGTAGAAAATGGCAAACTCGAAACGAACCCAGCCGCTGGCCCGCGACGCCATGGCCTATGTGCTGGCCGGCGGGCGCGGCAGCCGCCTCAAGGAACTGACCGACCGGCGCGCCAAGCCGGCAGTCTATTTCGGCGGCAAGACGCGCATCATCGATTTCGCGCTCTCCAACGCCCTCAACTCCGGCATCCGCCGCCTTGGGGTTGCAACCCAGTACAAGGCGCATTCGCTGATCCGCCATTTGCAGCGAGGCTGGAACTTCCTGCGGCCCGAACGAAACGAAAGCTTCGATATCCTGCCGGCCAGCCAGCGCGTGTCGGAAACCCAGTGGTATGAAGGCACGGCCGACGCGGTCTACCAGAACATCGACATCATCGAGGCCTATGGCCCCGAATACATGGTCATCCTCGCCGGCGATCACATCTACAAGATGGACTACGAGCTGATGCTGCGCCAGCATGTCGACGCCGGCGCCGATGTCACCGTCGGCTGCCTCGAAGTGCCGCGCATGGAGGCCACGGGCTTCGGCGTCATGCATGTCGATGCCAAGGACAACATCATCGCCTTCGTCGAAAAGCCGGCCGACCCTCCCGGCATTCCAGACAAACCGGAGTTTGCCCTGGCCTCGATGGGCATCTACGTGTTCAAGACCAAGTTCCTGATGGAGCAGCTGCGCCGCGATGCGGCCGAGCCCGGCTCGAGCCGCGACTTCGGCAAGGACATCATCCCCTATATCGTCGAGCACGGTAAGGCGATCGCCCACCGCTTCGCCAAGTCCTGCGTGCGCTCGACCGCGGAAAATGAGGCCTACTGGCGCGATGTCGGCACCGTCGACGCCTATTGGGAAGCCAATATCGACCTGACCGACGTGACGCCCGAACTCGACCTCTACGATCGCGACTGGCCGATCTGGACCTATGCCGAGTTGAAGCCGCCGGCGAAGTTCGTGCATGACGAGGATGGACGGCGCGGTTCGGCCGTGTCCTCGCTGGTATCGGGCGACTGCATCGTCTCGGGTGCGACGCTCCGCAAAAGCCTGATCTTCACCGGCGCGCGCATCAATTCCTATTCGACGCTGGAAGAAGTCGTCATGCTGCCCGACGTCCATGTCGGCCGGAACGCAACGTTGAAGCGCGTCGTCATCGACCACGGTGTAAGGATACCGGAAGGGCTGGTGGTCGGTGAGGATCCCGTGCTCGACGCCAAGCGCTTCCGCGTTTCGGAAAAGGGCATCTGCCTGATCACGCAGGACATGATCAACAAGTTGTCAACCTGATCAGTTTGATCAACAAGTTGTCAATCCGATCGGGTTGATCAACAAGCTGTCACTTTAGGGTGGTTTGTGCATGTCCTTGCCCCAGAACCGCTGCACGGTTTGGGCTACATGCACCAGGAGCGGTTCGGTAAGCGCATGCAGGTTCTGTCGGTCACGCCCGAGATCTTTCCGCTGATCAAGACCGGCGGGCTTGCCGATGTGACCGGCGCGCTGCCCGTCGCGCTAGCCGCCAAAGGCGTGACCATGCGCACGCTTATTCCCGGTTTTCCCATGGTGATGGACGCCTTCAAGAAAAAAAAGTCTGTCTACAAGTATCCGCTGCTGCAGGGCGGCAAGGCTTCGGTCCATTCTGTCCAGCTTGCCGGGCTCGATCTTTTCGTGCTCGATGCGCCGCATCTGTTCGATCGTCCCGGCGGTCCTTATGGCAATGCCGCGGGTGCCGATTGGCCGGACAATTGGCGCCGTTTCGCAGCGCTCAGCCAGGCCGGCGCCGACATCGCCGGCGGTGCCATCTCCGGTTACATGCCCGATATCGTGCATGCCCATGACTGGCAGTCGGCGATGACGCTGGCCTATATGCGCTATGGCAAGGCGGTCGGCACGCCGTCGATGATGACTGTCCACAACCTCGCCTTCCAGGGGCAGTTCGGCGCCGGCATCTTCGGCGAACTCGGACTGCCGACGGCGGCGATGGCGCTTGACGGCGTGGAATATTATGGCGGCGTCGGCTTCCTCAAGGCCGGCCTGCAGGCTGCCTGGGCAATCACCACCGTCAGCCCGACCTATGCGCAGGAAATCCGCTCGCCGGAATTCGGCATGGGTCTCGACGGCCTGATCAACATGCGCTCCAGCGATCTCTATGGCATCGTCAACGGCATCGACACCGCCATCTGGAACCCGGAGACCGACAAGCATCTGGTGTCGAACTATACAGCCGCCTCGCTCAAGGCGCGCGCGCCCAACAGGGCCGCTGTCGAGGGCCGTTTCGGCCTCGATCGCGACGGTAGCCCGATCGTCTGCGTCGTCAGCCGCCTGACTTGGCAGAAGGGCATGGATATATTGGCGACGGCGGTCGACGGCATCGTTGCGACGGGCGCGCGGCTGGCTATTCTGGGTTCGGGCGATGCCGGCCTCGAAGGCGCGCTGCTCGCCGCCGCCGCACGCCACCGCGGCCGTATAGGCGTCGTCGTGGGCTATGACGAAGGCCTGTCTCACGTCATGCAGGGCGGCTGCGACGCCATCGTCATCCCGTCGCGCTTCGAGCCTTGTGGACTGACGCAGCTTTATGGCCTGCGCTATGGCTGCGTGCCGGTGGTCGCCCGCACCGGGGGGCTCGCCGACACCATCATCGACGCCAACGAGGCGGCGATTGCCGCCGGCGTGGCGACCGGGTTCCAGTTCGCGCCCAGCGACGGCGGCGCGCTGCTTCATGCCATCCGCCGCCTGGCCGAGGCCCATGCCAGCCCCGCGATCTTCGAGGCCATCCAGCGCCAGGGCATGAAGACCGACCTGTCCTGGGACCGAAGCGCTGACAAATACGTTGAACTCTACCGCCTGCTGCTTTCGAAAAGGGTTGCTTGAAGCATGATACGCACCGTTCCCACCAAACCCTATTCCGACCAGAAGCCCGGCACTTCGGGGCTGCGCAAGAAGGTGCCTGTATTCCAGCAGGAGCACTATGCCGAGAACTTCATCCAGTCGATCTTCGACGCGCTGGACGGGTTCAAGGGCGAGACCCTGGTGATCGGCGGCGACGGCCGCTTCTACAATCGCGAGGTCATCCAGAAGGCCATCGCCATGGCCGCCGCCAACGGGTTCGGCAAGGTGATGGTCGGGCAGGGCGGCATCTTGTCGACGCCGGCCGCTTCGCATGTCATCCGCAAATACAAGACGTTCGGCGGCATCATCCTGTCGGCCAGCCACAATCCGGGCGGCCCGCACGAGGATTTCGGCATCAAGTACAATGCCGGCAATGGCGGCCCGGCGCCGGAAAAGCTGACCGATGCGATCTTCGCCAGGACCAAGGCGATCTCCAGCTTCAAGACCGTCGACATCGATCCGATCGACATCGACGCGATCGGCACGGTCAAGGCCGCCGGCATGACGGTCGAGATCATCGATCCGGTCGTCGACTATGCCGAGCTGATGGAAAGCCTGTTCGATTTCGACGCGCTGCGCAAACTGTTCAAGTCGGGCTTTCGCATGCGCTTCGACGCCATGCACGCGGTGACCGGCCCCTACGCCAAGGAGATCCTCGAACACCGGCTTGGCGCGCCCGACGGCACCTGCCGCAACTTCAAGCCGCTGCCGGATTTCGGCGGCCACCATCCGGATCCGAACCTGGTCCATGCCAAACATCTCTATGACGAGATGATGGGACCGGACGCCCCGGATTTTGGTGCCGCTTCCGACGGTGACGGCGACCGCAATTTGATCATCGGCAAGGGCATTTTCGTCACCCCGTCGGATTCTGTCGCCATGCTCGCCGCCAACGCCCGCCTGGCGCCGGGCTACAAGGAAGGCCTGAAGGGCATTGCGCGCTCGATGCCGACCAGTGGGGCCGCCGACCGCGTCGCCGAAAAACTCGGCATTGGCATGTATGAGACGCCGACCGGCTGGAAATTCTTCGGCAATTTGCTCGACGCCGGCATGGCGACGATCTGCGGCGAGGAAAGTGCGGGCACCGGCTCCAACCATGTGCGCGAGAAGGACGGCCTGTGGGCCGTGCTTTTGTGGCTCAACATCCTCGCCGCGCGCGGCGAGAGCTGTAAGCAGATCGTCACCGAGCACTGGGCGACCTACGGCCGAAACTATTATTCGCGCCATGATTACGAGGAAGTCGAGAGCGGGCGCGCCAATGCGCTGGTCGATGAACTGCGCGCAAAGCTTGGCTCGCTGCCGGGCACCAGCGTGCGCGGCCTGAAGATCGCCAATGCCGACGACTTCACCTATCACGATCCGGTCGACGGTTCGGTGAGCGAGCATCAAGGCATCAGGGTGCTGTTCGAAGGCGGCTCGCGCGTCGTCTTCCGGCTTTCCGGCACGGGCACCTCGGGCGCCACCTTGCGCGTCTACATCGAGCGCTACGAGCCGGACAAGGCCAGGCACGATCTCGATACGCAGAAGGCGCTCGCCGATCTGATCGCAGCAGCGGATGACATCGCGGGAATCAGGAGCCATACCGGCCGCGACAAGCCGAGCGTGATTACTTGAGCGTGGCGGTGGCTTCACCCTCCCCCTTGTGGGGAGGGTCGATCCGCGTAGCGGGTCGGGGTGGGGGTGCTCGTAGAGGGCTTTGCCGGCGTCACCCCCCACCCCGCTCACTTCGTTCGCGACCCTTCCCACAAGGGGGAGGGTGGAGGACGCGCCGATGACCTCACTAGGCGCCACCATCACCCCCGACGGCATCCGCTTTGCCGCCTGGTCCTCGTCGGCGCGCCGCCTCTGGGTCTCGATCTTCGACGAACAGGGAAACCGCGAACTCGACCGGCTGGAGCTGAAAGCGGAAGGAGAGGGGGTGCATGCACTCTTCGTCTCCGGCCTTGCCGAGGGCACCCGCTACGGTTTCCGCGCCGATGGCGACTACGCGCCCGAGCGCGGATTTTGGTTCGACCCCGACAAGCTGCTGACCGATCCCTACGCCGTCGAGATCGATCGGCCCTATGCCTATCACTGGCGTCTCGCCGCGCGGCGCAACGAAGGTGCCGATACCGCGCCGCTGATGCCGAAGGCCGTGGCGAAAGCCTTGCTCACGGCTGTGCCTGTGCCGCCGCCGCTGTTCCGTCCGGGCGGCCTGATCTACGAAGTGCCGGTGCGCGCCTTCACCAAGCTGCATCCGGATGTGCCGGAAAAACAGCGCGGCACGACCGCCGCGCTTGCTCATCCGGCTATCGTCGAGCACCTGCGAAGGCTCGGCGTCTCCGCCGTCGAGCTGATGCCGGTGACGGCATCGATCGACGAGCGGCATCTGCCGCCGCTCGGGTTGAGCAACGCCTGGGGTTATAACCCTGTCACCTTCATGGCACTAGACCCGCGCCTGGCCCCTGGCGGCCTGGCCGAATTGCGCGTTACCGTTGCCGCGCTGCGTGCGGCCGGCATCGGCACCATTCTCGACCTCGTCTTCAACCACACGGGCGAAAGTGACAGGCTCGGTCCGACATTGTCGCTGCGCGGCCTAGACAATCAGGCTTATTACCGGCATCAGCCGGATGGCAGGCTGGTCAATGACACCGGTACCGGCAACACGATTGCCTGCGATCACCCGGCGGTGCGGGAAATGGTGCTCGACACGCTTCGCCATTTTGTCCGCCATACCGGCGTCGACGGTTTTCGTTTCGACCTGGCACCGGTGCTGGGGCGCGTCAACGGCACATTCGAAGCGCAAGCGCCGTTGCTGGAGGCGATGCGCGAGGATGCGCTGTTGGCCGGCCGTGTGTTGATCGCCGAGCCCTGGGACATCGGTCTCGATGGCTATCAGCTCGGCAACTTCCCCTCCCGCTTCCTGGAATGGAACGATCGTTATCGCGACGATGCCAGGCGCTTCTGGCGCGGCGATGCCGGCATGGTTGGTACGCTGGCGACACGACTTGCCGGTTCGTCCGATATTTTCGGCAGGGGCGGCCAGCCCGCCAGCCGCACGGTGAATTTCATCGCGGCCCATGACGGCATGACGCTGGCCGACATCGTTGCTTATGAGGAGAAGCATAACGAGGCCAATGGTGAGCAAAATCGCGATGGCCACAACGAGAACCTGTCCTGGAACAACGGCGTCGAGGGCGCGACGGACGACGCGGCAATCGCGAAGGCGCGCTTCAGCGACCAGTGTGCGCTGCTCGCCACGCTGTTCGCCTCGCGCGGCACGATCATGCTGACGGCCGGCGACGAATTCAGCCGCAGCCAGCAAGGCAATAACAACGCTTATGCGCAGGACAACAACATCACCTGGCTCGACTGGAAGGGGCGTGACCAGGCGCTGGAAGGCTACGCGCGTGCACTGGCCGCCTTGCGCCGCGCGGTGCCGGCGCTCTCTAATACAGATTTCCTCACCGGCCAGCCGCTGGCCGGGTCGGACACTGCCGACGTCGCCTGGCTCACCGAGACGGGGGCGCTGCTCGGCGAGGCGGAGTGGAACGATCCCGCCCGGCATCGCCTCGTCATGCTGCTCGGCGGCGTGGATGGCCGGCTTGCCGTCATGGTCAATGGCGATCGCCGCCAATGCATCTTCACATTGCCCGCGCGAGACGGATTCCGATGGCATCCCGCCATCGAAGCGCAAGCAGTTGATCTTTCTCGCGCGCTGCCGGGCCGCAGCGTGAATTTCATGATCGAGCGCAGGACGGAAGGGCCCAGACAGGGAAAGGGTCGTGATGACTGACGACAATGCCGAGCGAGCGGCCGACTGGTGGCGCGGTTGCGTCATTTACCAGGTCTACCCGCGTTCCTTCCAGGACACGACCGGCGACGGCAGCGGCGATCTCGCCGGCATCACATCAAGGCTCGCCCACATTGCCTCGCTCGGCGCCGATGCCGTCTGGCTGTCGCCTTTCTTCAAGTCGCCGATGGCCGATATGGGCTACGACGTGTCGGATTATTGCGACGTCGATCCGATGTTCGGCACGTTGGAGGATTTCGATACACTGGTTGCCGAAGCGCACCGGCTTGGCCTGAAAATCATCATCGACCAGGTGCTGTCGCACTCCTCCGACAGGCACGAATGGTTCGTCGAAAGCCGCGCCAGCCGCGACAATCCAAAGGCCGATTGGTACGTGTGGGCCGACGCCAGACCGGATGGTGGTGTGCCCAACAACTGGCTGTCGGTCTTCGGCGGCCCCTCGTGGGAATGGGATGCGACCCGCCGGCAGTACTATCTGCACAATTTCCTCGCTTCGCAGCCGGATCTCAACTTTCACAACCCGGAGGTCCAGGACGCGCTCCTGGATACAGTGCGGTTCTGGTTGGAGCGCGGCGTCGACGGCTTCCGGCTGGACACCGTCAACTACTACGTCCACGACCGCTGGCTGCGCAGCAATCCGCCCTTGGCGTCGAGCGTTGCAGGCACCAACACCGAGACCAACACCTACCTCTACCAGGAGCACCTGTTCGACAAGACGCAGCCGGAAAATCTAGCGTTCCTGCGGCGCTTTCGGGCGCTGCTCGACGAGTACGGGGATCGCGCCGCCGTCGGCGAAATCGGTGATGAGGGGCGCTCCCTACAGACGCTGGCCGCCTACACCTCCGGCGGCGACAAGCTGCAGATGTGCTACACCTTCGATCTGCTTGGCCCGCAATTTTCGGCGGCGCATGTGCGCGGCTGTGTCGAGGCTTTCGAAAACGCTGTCGTAGATGGCTGGGTCTGCTGGGCGTTTTCCAACCATGACGTCATGCGTCATGTCAGCCGCTGGACGCGGCCGGGCGGCGATCCTGACGTGGTGGCCAAATTCTCGATCATGCTGCTCTCTTGCCTGCGTGGCTCGATCTGCCTCTACCAGGGCGAGGAACTCGGTTTGCCGGAGGCGGAACTTGCCTATGAGGACCTGCGCGATCCGGTAGGCATCCGCTTCTGGCCCGGTGTGAAGGGAAGGGATGGCTGCCGCACGCCCATGGTCTGGGAGTCCGGCGCCGATAATGCGGGCTTCTCCACCGGTAAACCCTGGCTGCCGGTGCCGGAAAGCCATCGCGCTCGCGCGGTCGATGTACAGAGCGGCGATGAGCAATCGGCACTTTCCGCCTACCGTTCGGCACTCGCTTTGCGCAAGCGGCATCCGGCGCTGGTCGGCGGTTCGATCCGCTTTCTCGACGCCGAAGGCGACGTGCTGGCCTTTGTCCGCGAGCATGGCGATGAGAGGCTGCTTTGTGCCTTCAATTTCGCCGGGGAACCGGCCAATTGGCCGCTGCCGCAAGACTTAGGAGCGGTTGCGAAACTTGGCGGCGATGCCTCGCTCGCCGGAGAAGCCGTGCTTTTGCTGCCGACACTCGGATGCTTTCTTGGACACCTTGCCTAGATCAGCGCGTGCCGGCCATCTTACTGGACAAGCACGGCACGTCCGCACGTTGCGCCGGTGACCCGGACGTCGGCTTCACCGAGACGCACGCCAAGAGCTCCGAGCAGATTGGTAAGCAACGTGTCGACCGGAGCTGTTACGCTGTTCAGAAGTGCCACCACTGGCGGGCTTACGGTTGCGATCAGCGTGTTCAGATTCAGCAGCGGCAGACCGAGTAAATTCGCCGTCAGCGACAAATCGCTGACCAGCGACGTAGTCAACGACTGGGTAAAATTTTGGGTGTAAGCGGTCCTTATCGTCTTGGCATCGATATCGGCCTTGTTGAAAGTCAACGTCGTTGGCGTGTTGTTGGCCATGTCGAACGCCGCTGAGCCCACCACCGACAGCACCGGGATGATCAGAAGTTTCACGCTCGCGATTTCCGTGTTGGAAAACGTCTCCTTGTTGGTGAAATCGGCAAAGCCGGCGCTGCTGCTGTCGCCGAGATGCCCTTCGACGATACCGGGACGGGTGGCGATGGTCACCTTGATGCTGCTGGGGCCTGTCGGACAACTTATGTCGGTGAGCTTGGCCTCGGCATAGGCGACTTCGACATGCAGAGGCAGACTGAACGACACCAGGGTGATACCGCCTCCGACATTGCTGTTGCCGGCTCCGATCTTCACCACCAGCTTGATACGGGTCTGGGCCGTCCGCACAATGGTGCCGACTTCGCCAACCTTCAGCCATGGCGAGGATTGCGGCGGTTCGCCGAAGGCGATGGCGAGCGTGCTCGACAGCACCCCCGGTATGCCGGTGCTGAGACCGAGGTCGATCTGCTTCGAACCGTTTGCCAGTTCGGCGGCGGCCATCAGCATTCCCATCGCGCTGGCGTCAACGCCAAGGCCGGCTGGCCTCTGCCCGAGGCCAAGTCTGCCGAGGGGGCCGAGGTCGATGAGATGGCTGAGCGGAATCTTGACCGTGTTGGTCGATTTGCTTGCCATGGTTTGCAAGGCGACCTTGGCCGTGTTGCCGAGCCCGGGAACATTGGCCATGGCGGTGGCGATCTGGCCGACTGTAGCCTTTGAGGCCAGAACGTCCGAATAGGTCACGCCCGTCAGGTTCAATTGCACCGCCAGGGCATCGACGAAGGAAAGCACGCTGACATCGGCGGAGATCAATCCGTTGTAGTCCATGACGCTGAGCGAGATGTTGCCGCCTAGGAGGCCGCCGAGAAGCGCGTTGAGGATGGGGCTGTTGCTGGTATTGACGCTGAGCAACCTCGATCCGACCGAGAAAGTGGCCTGTGGCGTCATGCTGGCGGTGGCTTCTGTGCCAATGATGGGCGTTGGGATCAGCGAGCTTGCGAAATAGCGGTTGGGGATCTTGCGTAGGGTCACATGAACCGCGTTGTAAGGGGTTACGCCTGCTTGGAAGCGTTGATCCACATTGACCGAGGATGCCCCTGCATATCGGCCCCGCGTGACCGTCACGACGGTTTTGCCCACCGCCGCGGGAATGGTTTTACCCGAGCCCTGAACGACGACACCTGGCATCCCGTTGTCGGTGAGCGTGGTCAAGACCGCGGTCTGGACGTTGTTGATGTTCGAAGCCGCGGTGATCGCCGCCAGGTCGACCATCGCCTGTGCTTCTCGGCGCTCGGTGTAAATGGAGGCCTCGTCGATCGCCACCGCTGCCAGCGCCAGCGCGACCGGCGCGCTCAACGCCGCCATCACCGTGAAATTCGCTCGCCGGTCACCAAGCATCAGGCGTGCAAGCCTGCCGACCTTCAAGTGCGCGCAGAGCAGCATTCAGATGCCCCCGACCCTGATCGTTGATTGGCGTTTGATCGTTGTACCCGGCATGGCTATGCCCGGAAAGAGATTCCAGATCGGCAGGTTTCGGGCATCGTACTGGATCGACACCACGAACTGATTGCCGTCCGCCGTGCTGTCATTGGCCCGATAAGTCAGCTTGCTGGCGTCGACGAAGGGATATCCACCGGCATTATTGGCGAGAAACGAGGCCACGAGCGTCTGCCGCTCGGTCTGGTTCAGCCCCGAGATGGCCGTCCGGGCGGCGTCCGCCGCGATCTGCTGTATTGAATTGGCCGCGCCGAAATAGATACCGTATGCAACCATTCCGAGCAGGAGAAGGATGAATATCGGTGATAGCAGAGCGAACTCAACCGCCGAAGTTGCCGAAGTGTCTGTCTGGAATCGGCGCCCCTGGATCCGGCGAATGAGGTTCTGAACCATGCCGCCGAGCATGCCAAAGTTCGCATGCAAAAAGCGAAAACTCTAGGCGCAACCTGGAAGTGTGTATGATTGAAAAGCTACGCTAATTTAGCCGCGGCTTCTTTGATTCCTGGCTATTGACTTAGGGTCAATCAGTACTCGGTTGAAAAGAGCTTGCCGCCTGTCTAGTCTCCTGCCACCAGCCGACGGAGGGAACCGGCGGCGCGCTCAAAGGGGCCAGACATCGGTCCCGGGGCGTCAACACGCAAAGGCGCGCCGTTGGCAGCGCCGACAGGGAGAAACTTCATGCTGAAAAACATGCTGAAGGCGACGGCATTCGCCACAACCATGGCGCTGGCCGCCGGAACATTCTACACGCCGGCCTTTGCCGAGGTCGTCTACAACAGAGGCACTGCTGCCGAATCCGAGTCGGTTGATCCGCATAAGACCTCGACGGTTTATGAAGCCAACGTCTTGCGCGACCTGTTCCAAGGTCTGGTGATGCAGGACGAGAAGGCCAACGTCATCCCCGGCGCCGCCGAGAGCTGGACGGTGTCGGATGACGGTACCGTTTACACCTTCAAGCTCAGGAAGGACGGCCAGTGGTCCGACGGCAGCCCGGTGACGGCCGAAGACTTCGTCTTCGCTTTCCGCCGCCTCGAAGACCCGGCGACGGCCGCCGAATATGCCTCGATGCTTTATCCCGTCAAGAACGCCGAGGAAGTCAACACCAAGAAGGGCAAGCCCGAGGACATGGGCGTCAAGGCCATCGACGCGACCACCCTTGAAGTGACGCTGAAGGCGCCGACGCCATATTTCCTCGAAATGCTGACCCACCAGGCGACCTATCCGGTCAACAAGGCGTCCATGGACAAGCTCGGCGCCGACTGGATCAAGCCGGGCAATCTCGTTTCCAACGGCCCCTATACGCTGGCCGAGTGGGTTCCCAACGATCATATGAAACTGGTCAAGAATCCGAAATTCTGGGATGCCGGAAGCGTCAAGATCGACGTCGTCAACTACATCCCGACAGAGGATCGCTCCTCGGCGATGAAGCGCTTCGAGGCCGGCGAACTCGACAGCTACGACGATCTACCGACCGAGCAGCTCGCCGACCTCAAGGCCAAGTTCGGTGATCAGATCAAGGTGGGGCCGTATCTCGGCACCTATTACTACGCGATCAAGACCGACAAGAAGCCCTGGGACAATGTCGAGCTGCGCAATGCCATCTCGATGGCCATCGACCGCGATTTCATTGCCGAGAAGGTCTGGCAGAACTCAATGCTGCCAGGCTATTCGATGGTCCCTCCGGGCATCGAGGGCTACACGCCGGCGATGGCCAAATATGCCGACATGTCGCAGATCGACCGCGAGGACGCAGCCAAGAAGATACTCGAGAAACTCGGTTACACGCCGGAGCATCCGCTGAAGATGGAGATCCGATACAACACCTCGGAGAACCACAAGAATACTGCGGTCGCCATCCAGGAACAGCTGAAGCCGCTCGGCGTCGACGTCACGCTGCTCAACACCGACACCAAGACCCACTACTCCTTCCTCGAGCAGAGGGGTGACTATGACGTTGCGCGCGCCGCCTGGATTGCCGACTACAAGGATCCCGAAACCTTCCTGGGCATCTCGCGCAAGGCCAGCGGCAACAACTATTCGGTCTATGACAGCCCGCAATATGAGGCGGCCATGGACAAGGCGGCCGCCGCCGGCGGCAAGCCGGAAGAGCGCATGAAGGAACTCGCCGCCGCCGAGCGTATCCTCGTCGACGACGTCGGCCAGATCCCGCTTCTCTACTATAGCTACCACGATATCGTTTCCCCGAAGCTCCATGGCTTCGTCGACAACGTCATGGACGTGCATCCGTCCCGCTTCATCTCCAAGGATTGAAAACCTTGATCGACCCGCCGCCCGTTCAGGACGGCGGTTCGAGCTGTCGTCGCATGGGGCCCGAAAGTCGAAATCGATTTTCGCAGGCCATGGTGCGAAGATGAGAGGTGCCAGAGCGCTGCGGGCGTCCGGTTGGATGCCCATCACCCTGGCCGAAGCAGGGCACCGCCGATGCTACGCTACATTTTCAGGCGGCTTCTGACCGCCATTCCAACGCTATTCGTCATCGTGACCTTGGCGTTCTTCCTGATGCGCGTCGCACCGGGCGGCCCGTTCAACCAGGAGCGGGGCCTGAGCCCCGAGATCAGGGCCAATCTTGAAGCCCAGTTCGGGCTCGCCGACCCGCTCTGGCTGCAATATGTCCACTATCTCGGCAATCTCCTGCGCGGCAATTTCGGCCCGAGCTACAATATGCCGGACTTTACCGTCACCGAGCTTTTCGCGAAGGGCTTGCCTATTTCCATTCAGCTCGGCGCCTCCGCGCTGATCTTGGCGCTGCTGCTCGGCAGCGTGCTCGGTACCATTGCGGCGCTCAACCAGAACAAACTTGGCGACTACACGGTGATTGCGCTGGCAACCGCGGGCAGCACCATCCCGACCTTCGTCATCGCGCCGATTATCCAGCTCGTGTTCGGATTGACCTGGAAGCTATTGCCGATCGGCGGCTGGGGCGATGGCGCGCTTATCAACAAGATCGGTCCCGTGCTGACGCTTGCCCTGCCGCAGATCGCCATCGTCGCCCGCCTGATGCGCGGCTCGATGATCGAATCGCTGCGCTCGCATCACATCCGCACGGCGCGCGCGCTCGGCCTGTCCGACTGGTCGGTGGTGGTCAAGCACGCGCTGCGCGGCGCCGTCCTGCCGATCGTCTCCTTCACCGGTCCGGCTGCCGCCGCCCTGCTCACCGGCTCGATCATCGTCGAGACGATCTTCTCCATTCCCGGCGTCGGGCGCTACTTCGTCGATGCCGCGCTCAACCGCGACTACACGCTGGTGATGGGGACGGTGGTGGTCATCGCCATCTTCACCATCGTCTTCAACCTGATCGTCGACGTCATGTATGCCGTCGTCGATCCGAGGGTGCGCTATGACTGATATCGCGATCGCCGCACCGGTCGTCGGCCGTTCGCTGTGGGGCGATGCCTGGGCGCGCCTCAAGGCCAACCGCGCCGCCATGTTCAGCCTCTACTACCTGATCCTGATCGCTGTGATCAGCGTGTTCGGGCCCTGGTTCGTGCCGCACCAATACACCACCATCTATGGTGATTACGTGCGTACGCCGCCGAGCCTGTCGGCCTATCCGAAGCCGGACATGATCGAGACCGCGCTCGATGAGGCGATCAAGCGCATGCGTGTCGACATCAAGGACTGGCGCCAGGAAGGCAATCGCGTCTTCGTCACCGTCACCTCCAGCAAGGCGATCGACGACCGCAACATCCGCTATCTCGACCGGTCCGATGCCTTCGACGACACCAGGATCGAAAGCAAGTCGCCTGACGGCCTCGAAGCGACGATGAGCGCCTCGGTCAAGCAGCAATATTTTCTTTTCGGCACCGACAACACCGGCCGCGATCTGTTGTCGCGGACGCTGATGGCCGGGCGCGTTTCGCTGGCCATCGGTCTGCTCGCCGGCGTCGTGGCCGTGGCCATCGGCGTGCTCTATGGCGCCACTGCCGGTTTTGCCGGAGGCAGGGTCGACGAGGTGATGATGCGCATCGTCGACGTGCTTTATTCGCTGCCCTTCATCTTCTTCGTCATCATGCTGGTGGTGTTCTTCGGCCGCAACTTCGTGCTGATGTTCCTGGCGGTCGGCGCCGTGCTGTGGCTCGACATGGCCCGCATCGTGCGCGGCCAGGCGCTGTCCATCCGCCGCCAGGAATATGTCCAGGCGGCCGAGGCCATGGGCGTCGGCCAGCGCGGCATCCTTTTGCGCCACGTCATTCCCAACCTGCTCGGGCCGGTGGTGATCTACATGACGCTGCTGGTGCCGCAGGTCATTATCCTGGAGAGCTTTCTGTCGTTTCTCGGGCTCGGCATCCAGGAGCCGATGACCAGCTGGGGCGTGCTGATCTCGGTCGGCGCCAAGAATATCGGCACTGCAAACTGGCTGCTTCTGTTCCCTGCCTTCTTCCTGGTCTCCACCTTGTTCGCCCTGAACTTCGTCGGCGACGGCCTGCGCGATGCGCTCGACCCCAAGGACCGCTAAGATGGACGCAGCAGAGACCATTCTCAGCGTAAAGGATCTTCGCGTGCGCTTCCGCACCCTCGACGGCGCGGTCGAGGCGGTGAAAGGCATCAACATCCACGTCAAGGCGGGCGAAACCGTCGCCGTGGTCGGCGAATCCGGCTCCGGCAAGAGCCAGACGATGATGGCGGCGATGAGCCTGCTGGCCTCCAATGGAGAAGCCACCGGCAGTGTCGATTATCGCGGCCGCAATCTTCTGACGCTAAGCAAATCCGAGTTGAACAAGGTCCGCGGCCGCAAGATCAGCATGATCTTCCAGGAGCCGATGACCTCGCTCGATCCGCTCTATTCGATCGGCAACCAGCTGATCGAACCGATTCGCCGGCATCGGGGCTTGAATGCGGCGCAAGCGCGCGAGGAGGCGCTCAACCTGCTCAGGCTGGTGCATATTCCCGATCCCGAACGGCGCATGAAATCCTATCCGCACGAAATGTCGGGTGGCCAGCGCCAGCGCGTCATGATCGCCATGGCTTTGGCAAACGATCCCGACATCCTGATTGCCGACGAACCGACGACGGCGCTCGACGTCACCATCCAGGCGCAGATCCTCATGCTTCTGGCCGAACTGCAGCGCAAGCTCGGCATGGCGATCGTCTTCATCACACACGATCTCGGCATCGTCCGGCGCTTTGCCGACCGGGTCTATGTCATGCGCTCCGGTGAGGTGGTGGAGGAGGGGGACGCGCAAGCCATCTTCGCCAGTCCTCAGCATGCCTACACCAAGATGCTGCTGGCCGCCGAGCCGACCGGAACCAAGGCGCCGCCGCCGGCCAATGCGCCGGTCCTGCTCGAAGGCAGAAACGTCGAGGTTACCTTCCGTATCGGCGGCGGCTTTCTGGCCGGCGAGCCGCTGATGCTGCGCGCCGTCGACCACATCTCGATCAGGCTGAGGCGCAATCAGACGATCGGCATCGTCGGCGAATCAGGCTCTGGAAAATCGACGCTTGGCCGCGCTTTGCTGCGGCTGTTGCCGAGCGATGGCGTGATCCGCTTCGGCGACCGCGATATCTCGACCGCCGACCGCCAGACGATGCGGCCGCTGCGGCGCCAATTGCAGCTGGTCTTCCAGGATCCGTTCGGTTCGCTGTCGCCGCGCATGACCATCGGCCAGGTCATCACCGAAGGGCTGCTGGTGCATGAACCGAACCTCTCGGGCAAGCAGCGCGACCAGCGCGCCGTCGAGGCGCTGCGCGAAGTTGGCCTCGATCCCAACTCGCGCAATCGCTATCCGCACGAATTCTCAGGCGGCCAGCGCCAGCGCATCGCAATCGCTCGCGCCATGATCCTCAAGCCCAAGCTGGTGGTGCTGGACGAGCCGACCTCCGCCCTCGACCGCTCGGTGCAAAAACAGATCGTGGAGTTGCTGCGCAAGCTGCAGGCCGACCATGAGCTGTCTTACCTCTTTATCAGCCACGACCTCGCCGTGGTGCGCGCTATGGCCGACTACATCATCGTCATGAAGCAGGGCAAGATCGTCGAGGAAGGGCCGACGGAAGACATTTTCAGCAATCCGCAGGCCGGCTACACGCAGACGCTGATGAGCGCCGCAATCGATGTCACGCGGTTTCGTTTGAGTGCGTGAGGCGAGCCCGGCAGCGGCGCCTCAGCTCAATTCGCCAGCCCTGGGCATTTGCGCGCCCTGGCGGCGGCCATGGCCGCTTGCTGCTGCTTCAGCCGATCGATCCTGGTCGTTTCGCGATTGGCGACGGCGGCCTTGACGCTTGAGCCGCCCAGCAGCCATCTCGGAACACTGGTGCTGGCGACCTTGCCCCGCGTGATGGCTGTCTGCGAGATGCCTTTGGCGGCTTCGCCTATGGCGCTGTTCAGTTCGGCGCATGTCATCTTGTCGTAATTCGCCGGATCGATCGATCCGCTGGTCGACGCGCAGCCTCCGACAAGGGCGAGGAGGAGCACGGGGATGAACGGCCTGCTGGGGGTCGAATGCAATTTCATGTCCACGACCTTACTCCAGCGTAAGCGACCATGGCCACCCTCCGATATGTCCGCATGCGTGCGTACGCCGAAACGAACCGGGGTCATTCACATTCACGACGGACACGAGTTCGACCTCGGCGGAACCCTTGAAAGAGAGCCTGCGAGCCCCATCTGCGTTGACAAATATTCCTGGTTGGTTGATGGCTGAGGCGATATCCTATATCAGCGGACAGAACGAGCTTGTCATTGCGCGGCTATTGCCTACATCGATCGTTTGTCGAAAATTTTGGATTCTTTTTGGCTGAAATGGAATAGTCATTCCATGAAAAGTTGGATCAAGAATTCAAAAGAGCCGGCAAAGGCGCTGCCGAAGGCTGGCAACGTACAATCAATACTCATAAATCAGACGAAGTTTATCGGGGATGTTGTTCTAACTTCGGTTCTGGTCAGGCATCTGCGGGCAGAGTTTCCGAACGCGACGATCACCATGCTATGCCAGGCGGCGCTGGCGAAATTCGTTCTGGAGCAAGGCATCGCCGACAGCGTGGTTTCGCTCGATCGCGGCAAAATGCGCGGCTCCCCTTTCGAGCGCATGTCCGGAATGACCAGGCTCCTGCACGATCTGAGGAAGTCGGATTATGATCTTATCATCGATCTGTCCGACTCCAAGACATCACGGCTTGTGATGCGCTTCGTCAAGGCGCCTTTTCGCGTAGGCTATGTTCCATCGGAGCAGCCCCTGAAATTCTGGGAGCGCCAAAGCGCCAACATCTTTGCCGCCACATACGGCCATGGCGGCGAGCATTATCTGCATCGGTACCTGTCGCCGCTGTTTGCCCTTGGCATTCCTGTGACCGATCCTATTCCGTCCCTCAAGCCAACCGAATCCGGTTCGCGTCAGGCAAAGCAGCTGCTTGCCCGACACGAATTGGAAACGAAGTCGTTTGTCGCCGTCCATGCCGGCGCCAGTTTCCCAGGCCGTTGCTGGCAGCCTGACCGTTTCGCATCGGTCCTGGGAGAGATTTACCGTCGAAAGGGTCTCCGGGCGGTCATCGTTGGCGGCCCGGACGAGGCAGGTATCGCAGGCAAGGTGTTGGATGCGGCAACATCGCCGATCGTGAATCTCGTTGGCCAGGCACCCCTGACCACCCTTTTGCCCCTGCTGGGCGAGGCCCTGATCTTCCTGGGCAACGAAAGCGGACCCATGCACCTGGCCGCGGCCATGAAAACGCCCGTCGTTGGCCTGTTCGGTCTGACCCAACCTGACATCTGGGGGCCTCTTGGCGTTCCTAACCGTACGCTGCAGCCTCCGATGCCATGCAAGTGCATAGCGCCGGGCCTCTGCAAGGTGGGCAATGCAGGGGGCGTTTATTGCGTTCAACGGCTTGACGCCGCCGACGTCACCAAAGCGGCAATCGAACTCATAGAACGCGTCAGCTAAACCAATTCCAGGAAAACTGCGCAGCGGTTTTTCCGTCCGGAATTGCGTAAAGCGATGAATTGGAGCCGGAATTGCGTAAAGCGATGAATTGGAGCAGGCGACGATCAAACATCGAGCCGCTGCAGCGGGAACAACAAACACGCGTAGCGCTTTTGAGCGACCCGAGACATAGGTGACGTTTTGTACCGGACACATGGGTAACACTTTTGGCTTTTGGCCGGAGGTGTTGATGCCGTGGAGAGTGTTCGGTGATGGAGGAACGTCTTCGTTCTGTAGCTCGCCTTCTCGACGGAGAAGGCATGAGTGATGTGTGCCGGGAGTTCGGCATCTCGCGCAAGACGGGCTATAAGATCTTCAATCGCTACAAGGATGAGGGTCTTGAGGCCCTGACGGACCGCTCTCGGCGGCCGGTGCGCTATGCCAACCAACTGCCGCCCCAGATCCAGCGGATGATCGTGGAGAGCAAGCAAGAGAAGCCGCACTGGGGCGCCAGGAAGATCAGGGAGTTGCTGATCAGGAAACTGGCCGGCGACGTGCGCATTCCGGCCAAGAGCACGGTTCATGCCGTGCTCGACCGCCACGGCCTTGTGAGCCAGGCCCGCAAGAGGAACCGGGCGAACAAGGCCGCGGGCACGCAACTGTCACAGGCGATGCAGCCCAACGATCTCTGGTGCGCCGATTTCAAGGGCGAGTTCAAGCTCGGCAACGGCCGCTACTGTTACCCCCTGACCGTCACCGATCATCGAGGCTTTCGTTCGGCTCTTCAAGGAACGTGGCCTGCCGGAAGCGATTAGAAGCGACAATAGCCTTCCCTTCGCAAGCCCCAACGGCCTCTACAATCTCTCCAGGCTGTCGGTGTTCTGGCTGAGGCTCGGCATCGCCATCGAGCGCATCCGGCCTGGCAACCCGCACGAGAACGCTCGCCATGAGCGCATGCACCGCACGCTCAAGGCCGAAACGACCCGGCCGCCGGGCATGAACACCCTCCAGCAGCAGGCCAGGTTCGATGCTTTCATGAGCGAATTCAATGACGAGAGGCCCCACGAGGCCATCGGCATGAAGGTGCCAGCCGAGCTCTACAGAGGCTCTTCAAGAGCCTATCAAGGCCTCCCCGGGCTGGAATATCCCTTCCATGACAAGGACATTCTCGTCACCGCCTGCGGCCGCATCTGCATGCACAGGAAGAAGATAAACATCTCCACCGTGCTCGCCGGCCAAAGGCTCGGCATCAGCGAAGTAGACGACGGCATTTGGCTCGTCTCCTTCATGCACTATGATCTGGGATATATCGACTTGGAACAGAGGACCTTGCAGACCATCGACAACCCGTTCGGCACGAGGTTGTCACCCATGTCTTAGGTACATTCTGTTACCTATGTCTCCGGGCCGTACATTTGTTTTTCTGGTCGGAGTGGCAGGATTTGAACCTGCGACCCCCTCGTCCCGAACGAGGTGCGCTACCAGGCTGCGCTACACTCCGTGACCAGACGCGGGCTTATAGCCGCCGCATCTGGTTCCTGCAAGCGTCAATGGCAGCACTTCTGTCGCATTTCGCCAGCTTTCTTCGCGAGCCTGTTTCAGCGCCTCGAATAAACGCCGCTTAAAGGCTTCCGTGGTAGGGCACCCCTCGGCAAACGTTTGCGCGATTTGTGTTTCCAGCCGCCCGGAGATTTTCAGTCTTGACCCTCAGGATCGTTGGCGAAGCACGGCTCGACAGGTTCGGATTGCCGGAGCTTGTCGTGGTGGTGGAGAGCCCGGTATCGTCACAGCGGCGCCGGCAGACGTTCGACGCCGTGCTGCGCCGTAGTCCGGAAGTCGGCGCCTACAACCAGATCTTTTGACAAGGGCATCATGAGCCAGCGCATCGTCAGTTTCGTCATGAGCGGCGGCGTCGGCTCGCGGCTCTGGCCGCTGTCGCGCGAGGACAATCCCAAGCAGTTCCACGACCTTTCGGGCGACGGCTCGATGCTGGCAAAGACCTTGCGCCGGCTGGCGTCACGGCCCAGCGGCGATACGCCCATCTTCATGATCGCTTCCGAACGCCATGCCGAGCGCGTCCATGCCGATCTCGCCGGCATAAACCTTGCCGGCGGTGGGCCGCTGTTCGAACCTACCGGCCGCAACACCGCCGCGGCGGTGGCGCTGGCAAGCCTGCGCACGCTCGCCGAATTCGGTGACGAACTGGTGCTGGTGGTGCCGTCCGATCACGAGATTTCGACCGCGCGGCAATTCTGGCAGAGCGTCGAGGCGGGCACCGCCGCTGCCAGCGCCGGGCGGCTGGTGGTGTTCGGCCTCAAGCCGACACAGCCGGAGACCGGCTATGGCTACATCGAAGTCGCCGCCGAAAGAGCAGGCGTGTTCGATGTCTCGCGCTTCGTCGAAAAGCCGGACCTTGCCACCGCCCAGGCCTATCTCGAAGCCGGCAATTTCCACTGGAACACCGGCATCTTCCTGTTTCGCGCCGGCGCCATGCGTGATGCTTTCGCAGCTTTCGAGCCGAAGATCTGGCAGGCGACCGAAGCTGCCTACAAGGCTGCGACATCGGACCTTTCCGGCTTCTACATGCCGCTGGACCTCTACGGCGCCATTCCTTCGGTCTCGATCGACTATGCCATCATGGAGCGGGCAAAGGACATCGCCATGGTGCCGGCCAGCTTTCGCTGGAACGATCTCGGCTCCTGGCAGTCGCTGCTCGATGTCGGGCCTGCCGATAGCCAAGGCAATGTCATCGCCGGCGACGTCGTCGCCATCGATTGCGAGAATTCCTACATTCGCAGCGATGGCCGGCTGCTGTCGGCCATCGGCATGAGAGATGTCGCCATCGTCTCGACATCGGACGCTACCTTCGTCGCCCCGGTCAGCCATAGCCAGCACGTCAAGAAGATCGTCGAGCAGCTCGAAAAATCCGGCCGGTTGGAAACCCGCTTCACGCCTGCCCACGACCGGGTCATCGAAAGCGGCGCTTGGCGTCGCCGCGTCCATCACTGGCTGTTTCAGGAGACGCTTCCGCTGTGGTCGACATCAGGCGTCGACGAACGCTATGGCGGATTCCACGAGGCTCTTGGCTTCGACGCCACGCCGCTGATGAAGCCCAAGCGCATGCGCACGCAGGCCCGCCAGGTCTACGCCTTTGCGGTCGCCAAGCAACGCGGCTGGGACGGCCCGGCCGACCGGCTCATCGCCCACGGCATCGACTTCATGGCCGGAAGCGGCCGAACGGCAAGGGGCGGCTGGGTGCGTACCCTCGACATCGACGGTTCGGTCGCCGACCCGGTCGAGGACGCCTACGATCATTCCTGCGTGCTTCTGGCGCTGGCGCATGCCCACATGTCGGGCCATCCGGATGCGCTGCGGCTCGGCGAAGAGACCTTCGCCTTCCTCGATGCCCATCTCGAGGATAGCCGCATGACCGGCTTTCTCGAAACCTCGGACGGGCAGGGCGAGCGGCGCTCCAATCCGCACATGCATTTTTTGGAAGCCTTCCTCGCCTGGCACGAGGCGACAGGCGAGCGCGCTTATCTGCGCCGCGCGGCACGCATCATCGACCTGTTCCGCAACCACTTCTTCGATCCCGAAAGCTGGACGCTGGGTGAATATTTCGACGCCGGCTGGAGGCCCGTGGCGGGCGAGAAGGGTACCTGGACCGAGCCCGGCCATCATTTCGAATGGGCCGCGCTGCTTGTCGATTTCGCCGCTCTTAGCGGCCAGGCCGAACTGAGTGGCTTCGCCAGGAAACTCTATGCCTCGGCCATCGCCAATGGCCTCAACCGCGCCACAGGCCTTGCCTATGGCGCCGTCTCCCGGCAGGGTCTGCCGCTGGACCTGGTCTCGCGTAGTTGGCCACAGGCCGAAGCGGTCAAGGCGGCGATTGCGTTGGACGGTTCTGGCGGACCCGATCTCAAGCCGGAGATCGAGGAACGCGTAGGCCGGCTGTTCCGCTGGCACATCGACCCGGCGCCGCTGGGTCTGTGGATCGACCGCGTCGACGAGCGCGGCCGCTCGCGGGCATCAGATGTGCCGGCCAGCATTTTTTATCATCTCGTGTGCGCGCTGACGCAGTATCTGGATGGGACTGCCGAGAAGGGCGGCTGAGAAAGAGGCGCTGTCCCGACGACATTTTGCTCAATACGGGCTGGCCACATCCCCGGTCTCGACATAAACCGCCTTCATCTGCGAATAGAGCGCCAGCGCGGCCAGTGAATTTTCTCGCCCGATGCCGGATTGCTTGATACCGCCGAAGGGGATTTCGACCGGGGTCAGGTTGTAGGCGTTGATCCAGCACGTGCCGGCCTGCAGCTCGGCGATGACGCGGTGGGCGCGCGACAGGTCGCGCGTGAACACGCCGGCCGCGAGACCGAACTCGGTGTCGTTGGCGCGCTCGACCACCTCGTCCTCGCCGTCGAATTTCAGTACGCTCATGACAGGCCCGAAGATTTCCTCGCGCGCGATACGCATGCTGTCGGTCACCCCGGTGAACACCGTCGGCTCGACGAAGAAGCCGCCTTCAAAACCTTGCAGCGAAGGCACGTTGCCGCCGCAGGCGAGCGTGGCGCCTTCTTGCTTGCCCGCCGCGATGTAGGAGACGACCTTCTCCTGCTGTGCCTTGCTGACCAGCGGCCCCATCTGGGTTTCGGCATCGAGTGGGTCGCCGATGCGGATCTTCTTGGTTCGCTCGACGAGCCGGTCGACGAAGCGGTCATGGATGCCCTTCTGGACGAAGACGCGTGTGCCGTTGGAGCAGATCTGCCCCGTCGAATAGAAATTGCCGAGCATGGCGCCGCCGACGGCATTCTCGAGATCGGCGTCGTCGAAGACGATCAGCGGCGACTTGCCGCCGAGTTCCATCGTCGCGTGCTTCATCTTCGAGCCGGCGAGCGACAGCACCTTGCGGCCGGTCGGCACCGAGCCGGTCACCGACACCTTGGCCACGACATCGTGGCTGACTAGGCTGGCGCCGACTTCGCCATAGCCTTGCACGACGTTGAACAGCCCGTCGGGCAGGCCTGCCTCGCTGTAGATCTCGGCCAGGGCCAATGCCGACAATGGCGTGTTTTCCGATGGTTTGAACACCATGGCGTTGCCCATGGCGAGCGCGGGCGCGGATTTCCAGCCGGCGATCTGGATTGGATAGTTCCAGGCGCCTATGCCGACGCAAACGCCGAGCGCCTCGCGCCGCGTGTAGGCGAAGGCCCCGCCCAAATCGACAGCCTCGCCATTGTAAGCTGCAACCGCGCCGCCGAAATATTCCAGGCAATCCGCGGCCGATGGCGCATCCGCCACCAGCGTTTCCTGAATCGCCTTACCGGTGTCGAGCGTCTCGAGGCGGGCAAGATCGGCGTTGCGGGCGCGCAAGATGTCGGCGGCGCGGCGCAGGATGCGGCCGCGCTCCACCGGCTTCAGCCGCGCCCAAGCCGGTTGCGCGGCACGCGCAGCCTCGATGGCGAGTTCCAGCACGTTCGGCGTCGCCGAGCGCAGCAGGGCGATGGTCTCGCCGGTTGCCGGATAGATGACCGGCAGTGGCGCGCCTTGCTCGTCGTCTATGTAGCGTCCGTTGACATAGTGCGATGCCGTTGGCTGGGCGCGCATGGGCTTCTCCAAATCGTCTTAGCGGCATGCCGATCGTGCGGTTGCACGATCATGCTCTATCTGTCGGACGCCTGCCAGCGGGGATTGATCCATGGTTCCTGGTTGGAAGGCGCCAGCGGCGTGCGGCCGAGAATGTGGTCGGAAGCCTTCTCGCCAGTCATGATCGACGGCGCGTTGAGGTTGCCGTTGGTGACGCGCGGGAAGATAGAGGAATCGGCTACCCGCAGGCCCTCGACGCCGATCACGCGGCATTCCGGATCGACGACGCTCGTGACCTCGTCGGCGCGGCCCATCCGGCAGGTGCCGCAGGGATGATAGGCGCTTTCGGCGTGATCCCTGATGAAGATGTCGAGGTCGTCGTCCGATTGCACGTGGCTGCCGGGCGAAATTTCCTGGCCGCGGAAGCCGTCGAAGGCCTTCTGGCCGAAAATCTCGCGCGTCAGCCTGATGCAGTGGCGGAACTCGCTCCAGTCGTTTGGATGCGACATGTAGTTGAAGTGGATCACCGGTTTCGAATTCGGGTCCGGCGAGCGCAGTGTCACCGAGCCGCGCGATTTCGAGCGCATTGGCCCGACATGCGCCTGAAAACCATGCGACTTCGCCGCCGCCTTGCCGTCATAGCGCACCGCCGCCGGGATGAAGTGGTACTGGATATCAGGATAGTCGACCCCGGCGCGCGAGCGCACGAAGGCCGCCGCCTCGAAATGATTGGTGGCGCCAAGGCCGGTCTTGAAGAACAGCCACTGCGCCCCGATCATCGCCTTGGAAAACGGGTTGAGCACCGAATTCAGCGTGATCGGCTTTGTCGATTCCTGCTGGATATAAAGTTCCAGATGGTCCTGCAGGTTGCGGCCGACGCCGGGTCTATCGGCCACCACCGCGATGCCGTTTTCCCTGAGATGTTCCGCAGGCCCGATGCCCGACAGCATCAGGATTTTCGGCGAATTGATCGACGATGCCGCGACGATCACCTCACGTCGCGCCTTAACGACTTGAATCTGTTTGCGAGCTTCGATTTCGACCCCGATGGCGCGTTGATTCTCGATGATCACCCGTCGCGCAAAGCCCTTGACCAGGCTTACGTTTTTGCGCCTGAGCGCCGGCCTCAGATAGGCTGATGCCGCCGACCAGCGGCGGCCGCCGAAAATGGTCTGCTCCATCGGGCCGAACCCCTCTTGCCTGGAGCCGTTATAGTCGTCGGTCAGTTCGAAGCCGGCCTGGCGGCCCGCTTCGACGAAGGCGCCATAGAGCGGATTTTTCCGCGTGCCGCGTCGCACGTGCAGCGGCCCGCCATGGCCCCGCCAGCCGTCCTCGCCGCCATCCGCATCTTCCATGCGCTTGAAATAGGGAAGCACGTCTGCAAAACCCCAGCCGGCGGCTCCCTGTTCGGCCCAGTGGTCGAAGTCGCGGGCGTGGCCGCGCACATAGACCATGCCGTTGATCGAGGACGAGCCTCCGATCACCTTGCCGCGCGGCGTCGCCAGCACGCGGCCGCCGAGATGCGGCTCGGGCTCGCTGGCAAAACCCCAGTCGTAGAGGCTCATATTGAGCGGGATCGACAGCGCCGATGGCATCTGGATCAGCGGCCCGATATCGGAGCCGCCGAATTCGATAACGATGACCGAGTGCTTGCCATCCTCTGACAGGCGATAGGCCATGGCCGAGCCGGCGGAGCCGGAGCCGATGATGACGAAATCCGCTTCAAGCATTGTTCATATGCGCCCATCGTTCATATGCGTGATGAAATCGGCGAGCGAGACATTGCCGCCGGTAGCCACCACAAGGACGGTCTTGCCGGCCACATCCACCTTGCCGCCGAGCAGTGCCGCCAGCGAGGCAGCTCCGGACGGCTCAAGCACCAGCTTCATCCGCTCGAAGGCGATTTTCATTGCCCGCCGCACCAAGGCGTCGTCGACAGTGATGCCGCGAACGCCGGCGGTTCTGACCGCCGCGAACGGCGCGTCGCCGGGCCGCCGCGACATCAGCCCGTCACAGATCGAATTCGGGGCGAGCGGCATGGTCTCGATGCTGCCATGCGCCAGCGAGGCGCCCATGCCGTTGAAACCTTCGGGCTCGACGCCGATGATTTCTGTGGCCGGCGACAGGTAGTGGAAAGCGAGCGAAACGCCGCCGATCAGGCCGCCGCCGCCGACCGAGCAGAACAGCACGTCCGCCTTCGCGCCCTTGGCAGAAAGCTGCTCCAGCGCCTCCAGCCCGGCACCTGCCTGGCCGGCGACGATTTCCGGATCGTCGAAGGGATGCAGCAATGTCAGCCCTTCGGTCTCGGCGATCTCGCGCGCCTTGGCGGCGGCGACTTCCTCACGCGCGCGCTCGCCGTGATCGGTAAGCACCACGCGCGCGCCGTAGCCTGCTGTGGCGTCGCGCTTGGCGGCCGGCGCGTCGATCGGCATGACGATGGTGACGGGAATGCCGAGCGCCTGGCCCGCAGCCGCCAGTCCTTGCGCAAAATTGCCGGAAGAATAAGCGACGACGCCCTTCTTGGTTTCGTCGGGCGACAGCCGCTTCAGCCGCCAATAGGCGCCCCGAACCTTGAACGATCCCGCCCATTGCAGCGATTCCGCCTTGACGAAGACGCGAGCGGCGCCGGTTTCCCTGGCGAGCGCCGCCGATTCCAGCAGCGGCGTGATCTGCGTCGCCTTGGCGGTGACCGCATAGGCTTGCTTCAGGTGGTCGAGTGAGGGGACAAGCGTAGTCATCATTCGCCTCGAGGATACCGCTTGCTCTCCTCGAGAGTGTCGAGGTTCATGTGGTTGCGCATGTAGCGCTCGGACGCTTTCTGCAGCGGCTGGAAATCCCAGGGGTAGTAGGCGCCGTTGCGCAGCGCCCGATAGACGACCCAGCGGCGCGCCTGGCTTTCGCGCACCGCAGCGTCGAAAGCGGCCATGTCCCAGCGCGCCCGCACCTTGTCCATGAACGCCGCGACCAGCGGTTCGTTGGCCGGATCGGCCGCGAGGTTTTCCCGCTCCAGCGGATCGGATTGGAGATCGAACAGTTGCGGCGCATCGAGCTCGCAATGGACGAACTTGTATCGGCCCTCGCGGATAGCCACCAGAGGCGCGTATGAACCCTCAGCCGCATATTCCATCAGCACAGGCGCGCTGCGCCGCTCACCGTCGATCAGAGGCAGCAGCGATTGGCCATCGGTCCATGGCGAGACGGCATCGATGTCGATGCCGGCGAGGTCGCAAAGCGTCGGCGTCACGTCGAGATTGGAAACCGGCGCTTCGATCAGCCCGGCCGCAACGCCCCTGCCGGCAATCATCAGCGGCACCCGCGCCGAGCCCTCGAAGAAGCTCATCTTGAACCACAGGCCGCGCTCGCCGAGCATGTCGCCATGGTCGGAGCAGAACAGGATGGTGGTGTCGTCAAGCATGCGCGTCCGCTTGAGGACGTCCAGGAGCTCGCCGAGCTTGTCGTCGACATAGGAAATATTGGCGAAATAGCCACGCCGCGAACGGCGCACCTGCTCAGGGGTGATCTGGAACGACGGATAATCGCTGGCGACATACAGCCGCTGCGAATGCGTATCCTGTTCGTCATACGCAATGAAATTGGTTTCCAGGTCGAGCGCCTGGCAATTTTCGTAGAGATCCCAGTACTGCTTGCGCGCGACATAGGGGTCGTGCGGATGTGACAGCGAAACGGTCAGGCACCAGGGCCGGCGCTCCTCATCATCCTGCTCCCGCGAAAGCTGGTAGAGCTTCTGCGTGGCGAGGAACACGACCTCGTCGTCATATTCCATCTGGTTGGTGGTTTCCGCAATGCCGGCCCCGGTCACCGAACCCAGATTGTGATACCACCAGTCGATGCGCTCGCCGGGCTTACGATAATCCGGCGTCCAACCGAAATCGGCGGGGTAGATGTCCGTGGTCAGCCGTTCCTCGAAGCCGTGCAACTGGTCCGGCCCGACGAAGTGCATCTTGCCCGACAGGCAAGTATGGTAGCCGGCGGCGCGCAGATGATGAGCGAAGGTCGGGATCGACGAGGCGAACTCGGCGGCGTTGTCATAGACTCCGGTGCGCGACGGCAACTGGCCGCTCATGAACGAGGCACGGCCCGGCGCACAGAGCGGCGAGCCGGTGTAATTGTTGCGGAAGCGCGCTGAGCGGGCGGCCAACGCCTTCAGATGCGGCGCGTGCAGGAAGTCAGCCGGCCCGTCCGGAAAGAAAGTTCCGTTGAGCTGATCGACCATGACGATCAGGAAGTTAGGGTGCTTGCGTGTCACTGCGTCTGCCGTCCGCTGAGTTTCGTTTCGAGATAGTCTTCGACCAATGCGATCGCGGTCGCGGCATCGGGCACGCCGTCCTTGAGCGCGCGCCGGATGTAGAGCCCGTCGATCATCGCCGCCGTCGCTTCGGCGACGCGGTCGGCCTCTGCTCGGGACAGGATGCCGGCCAGCCCGCTCATCAGGTTCGAATGCAGCCGCCGCGCATAAATCCTGAGCAGCCGGCGCAACGCAGCCGATTTCTGCGCCTCGACATAGAAGGCGAGCCAAGCGGCGATCGTTTCGGCCCGGAACTGGATCTCGGAGAAATTGACGGCCACCACCACGGAGACGCGTTCGCGTGGGGAACCGGTGGATTGAAGCGCGCGCCGCATGTCCGTGGTCAGTTCGGCCAGGATATGCCGCATCGTCGCGAACAGCAGCTCATCCTTGGCACCGAAATAGTGATGGGCCAGCGCCGACGACACGCCGGCGCGCCCGGCGATCTCAGACATCGTTACGTCGAGCGAGCCGCGCTCGCCGATCGCCGAGATCGTCGCGTCGATGAGCGCTTTACGGCGCAGTGGCTCCATTCCGACTTTCGGCATGCCGTTCCCATTGTTTCGGCGAAGATTATTTTTTATTGACGGGTCAATCAACAAAAATCCAGCCCGAACAACAACCGATTGTCGGCTCTGGCTCATCCCGCAGATTGGAAAATGGTTCACTATTGAACAATATTAAGTACTCAGGCCGCGATATGACGTGTTAGGATCCGCGGCAAATGGAGGTTGCCATGACCGCATGCATCGTCGGCTGGGCGCATTCGCGCTTCGGCAAGCTTGAAGGCGAAACGCTGGAGAGCCTGATCGTCAAAGTGGCAACCGAGGCGCTCGACCATGCCGGCATTGGCCCGGACGACGTCGACGAGATTGTGCTCGGACATTTCAACGCCGGCTTTTCCGCACAGGATTTCACCGCCAGCCTTGTCCTCCAGGCCGACGACCGGCTGCGCTTCAAGCCGGCGACGCGCGTCGAGAACGCCTGCGCCACCGGTTCGGCCGCTGTCCGGCAAGGCATCCGCGCCATCGATGCCAATGCCGCCCGCATCGTGCTGGTGGTCGGCGCCGAGCAGATGACGACGACGCCCGGCCCCGAGATCGGCAGGAACCTGCTGAAAGCCTCCTATTTGCCCGAGGATGGCGACACGCCGGCCGGCTTTGCCGGCGTCTTCGGCAAGATCGCACAAGCCTATTTCCAGCGCTACGGCGACCAGTCGGATGCGCTTGCCATGATCGCCTCCAAGAATCACAAGAACGGCGTCGACAATCCCTATGCGCAGATGCGCAAGGATTTCGGCTACGAATTCTGCCGCCAGGAGAGCGAGAAGAACCCCTTCGTCGCTGGCCCGCTGAAGCGCACCGACTGCTCGCTTGTCTCCGACGGTGCCGCCGCTCTCGTCCTCACCGACACAGCGACGGCACTGAAGATGCGCCGCGCCGTCACCTTCCGCGCCAACGAGCACGTGCAGGATTTCCTGCCGATCTCGAAGCGCGACATCCTGACCTTCGAAGGCTGCGAGCAGGCCTGGAGCCGGGCGCTCAGGAATGCCGGCGTGACGCTTGATGATCTCTCCTTCGTCGAGACGCATGACTGCTTCACCATCGCCGAATTGATCGAATATGAAGCCATGGGCCTGGCGAAACCCGGGGAGGGCGCGAGGCTGGCGCTGGACGGCACGACCGCAAAGGACGGACGGCTGCCGGTCAACCCGTCCGGCGGCCTGAAGGCGAAGGGTCATCCGATCGGCGCCACCGGCGTGTCGATGCATGTGCTGAGCGCCATGCAGCTCGTCGGTGAGGCCGGCGGCATCCAGGTGCCCAACGCCAAGCTTGGCGGCATCTTCAACATGGGCGGCGCGGCGGTCGCGAACTACGTTTCCATTCTCGATCGGATTCGGTAAAAGCGACCCGCATCCGCGGGGGCAACATGACAAATCCGGTTCTGATCGAAGTTCTGCGTGGCGCCATCGTCGAGAGCGCGCACCGAGGCGCGGTCGCGGTTTTCGACGCCGATGGCAGGCCGGTTCTCGAGATCGGCGACACATCGAGGCCGGTGTTTCCGCGCTCCGCGGTCAAGGCAATCCAGGCGCTGCCTCTGGTCGAAAGCGGTGCTGCCGATGCCTACGGCTTCGGCAACCGCGAACTGGCGCTGGCCTGCGCCTCTCATTCGGGCGAACCGGCCCACGTCGAACTGGCGCGGTCGATGCTCGCCAGGGCCGGGCTGGACGGGTCGGCGCTTGAATGCGGCGCGCATTGGCCGTCGAGCCACGACGCGACGATCGCACTCGCCCGCGCCGGCGGTTCCCCGAACGCCTTGCACAACAATTGCTCCGGCAAGCATTCCGGCTTTCTTTGCACCTGCGTCCATTCAGGCATCGAGCCCCACGGCTATGTCAGGGCGGATCACGCCTTGCAGGAAATGGTGCGCGACGCCTTGCAGGCGGTGACAGGAACTCGCCACGGCGCCGACGAACGCGCAACCGATGGCTGTTCGATCCCGACCTACGCGGTGCCGCTCAGGAGTTTTGCGCTTGGCTTTGCCCGCATGGTGACCGGCAGGGGCTTCGCGCCCGGGCGCGCCAGGGCGGCAAAGCGATTGTTGTCGGCTTGCATGGCCGAGCCGTTCTTCGTCGCCGGCACAGGCCGCGCCGATCTCGCGCTGATGCAGGCGGCGCCTGGCCGAATATTTGCGAAGGGCGGCGCCGAAGGGGTCCATTGCGCGGCGCTTCCCGAGCTTGGCCTCGGCATCGCACTCAAATGCGATGATGGTGCCGGCCGGGCCGCCGAATCCATGGTGGCCGCAATCATCGCCCGACTGCTGCGTGCGGACGAGGTTTTGGCGGCGAAGCTGCTCGAAATGGCGAATGCACCCATCGAAAGCCGGATAGGCGCCACGGTCGGTGCGCTCAGGCCGACGGCGGCACTGGCCTGAGACAGACGTTTCTCAACTGACGTGATTGCGCTCGACGGTCAGATGCGGAAAGCCGGTATCGGCTGACGCGGCGAGATCGCCCGTGGCCGGATCGGCCCAGCGCTGCCCGACAATGGCGCCATTGCGTGCGCCGTCGATGACATTGTCGGAGATGATGGCGGTTCCGGCACCGTCGACCACGCTGACGACGATGCCGGTGCCCGCTTTGCGGATGATGTTGCCGGTGGCCACGACGTTGCGCAGATACGGTCCCCAGCCGATCGACATGCCGTAGAGCGGCGCATTCTCGATGACGTTGTTGGACACGGTGGTGTCGGCCTCGACGCCGATGCCGACGCCGAATCCCGGCGGGTCGGCGGGGTAGGGGCCTGATGTCGACAGGTTGCGCACGATGTTGCCCGAGCAAACACCCATGCGTCCGCCTTCGTTGAAATTGACGATCGAGATGCCGTTGGCGGCACCATCGACGATGTTGTTGCTGATAACGGCGCCCTCGAACGAGAATTCGGAATAGACCGCCGTTTCGCCGGAACGCATGCAAGTGTTGCCCGATACTTGCAGATTGCTGGCGCTGTTGGCGCGGATGGCGGAGAATGCGCAGTCCGAAACAATATTGCCGGAGACGATCACGTTGGCGGCGCGGAAGGCATTGATGCCATTGCCGTTCTGGCCAGTGCCGCCGCCGCGCGCCGCGATGCGTTCGACCCGGTTGCCGGTGACGATGGTGCCGTCCTCCGCCGCTTGCCAGCGGTGCACGAGGATGCCGCCATTGGCGCAGTCGGAGACGGTGTTGCCTGTGATCGCCAGCCCTGCGGCCTCGACCGAATAGATGCCGGCGTCCGCCGCTCCGGATATTTCCGTGCGCTCGACCCGGCCCGCCGCGTGCTCGAGCGCCAGCCCGTTCTTGCCGCTGCCGGTTATCTGGCAATTATCGACGATGAGATGCGCCACGCGGCGCAGATCGAGCAGTCCTTGCGCGTAGTCGCCCATCGAGCGGTTTGAGCCGTCGAGGACCAGGCCGCTGAGCTCGATGTGATCGGCTTGTTCGGCCATGAACAGGTGGCCGTCGCCACCATAGACGATGCGCGTTGCGCCAGGCACGCCGGTAAGGCGCACCCGGCCGGGCAGCGTCAGGTTGGACACGACATAGGTGCCGGGCTGCAGGAAAACCGGCATGTCGCGATCGCTGGCCTCGCGCAGCAGCTTGGCGAAAGCCTTGCTCTGATCGTCAAAGGTGCCGGGTTGCACGCCAAGCTCGGTGGCGTTGATCGATCCGCGCATCGAGGCTTTCTCGACGCCGGGCAAGCTCGCGGCGGCTGCCTTGCCCAGCGAAAGCCCGAACACGGCAAAACCGGCTGTCCGGACAAGCAGCTTGCGTCTGTTCAACATCGGCACAGGTCCTGGCTTTTGCCCATCTAGTGGCAGGATTCGTGCCAGTCAGGCACCTGCGTCCCCGGCGAGGGCAATGACTTGTGAAGTCGTGAGGGCGGGCATAAGTTCAAGGAATGAGCAGAGCCTTTACCCGCGAGGAAGACAGCGAAAACGCCATCGCAGGCGTCGGCGAACGGCCGATCAGTCAACACCGCAACTTGGTGACGGAGCGTGGCCTGGCAATGATCGACGAGAATCTGGCCGATCTGCGCGACATATTGGCCAAAGCCGAGCGGCGGGGAGACCGCGAGCGCATCGCACTGGTATCTCGCGACCTGCGCTATTGGACCGCGCGGCGCGAAAGTGCCGAGCTTTCGGTGCCCGAGCCCGGGAGCGACGTCATCCGCTTCGGCATGGGCGCCACGCTCGAAGCCGACGACGGCAAGAAGGTGCACTGGAAGATCGTCGGCGAGGACGAGGCTGATCCATCGAAAGGCAGCATTTCCCATGTATCGCCAATGGCGATTGCTTTGTTTGGCAAGAAGGTCGGCGATGTCGCCACCGTCAATGGCAAGGAATGGGAAATCGTCAAGCTGAGCGCGGGCGGCTGAACCCCAACATCAGTCCTCGGTCTTCACGATGTGGTCGCGAAAGAACGCGACTGCACCCGCTTCATCGATCTCGCCGGCGGCGATAGCCATCACGAATTCATAAAGCGTGCCGTTGTCCGCCGTCAGGACCTGACCGTTGACGATCAGGAAGGCGCCGGCGGCGACAATAGCCGTGCGTTTGTTGCCGTCGACAAAGGCATGATTTCTGGCAATGCCGAAGACATAGGCTGCTGCAAGATCTGCAATCGACGGAGTGCCGTAATTAGCCTTGTTCTCGGCCCGGGCCAGTGCCGATTCAAGTGCATTTTCATCCCGCAAACCTTGTGCGCCGCCATGCCGGCGCAATTGTTCGGCATGCATCGCCTCCACCGCGCGGCGCGACAGGAACTCCCAGTTCATTCGGCGAGCTTCTGAAGCGCGACCTTGTACTTGTCCATGACCTTGCGAGCAGCTTCCATCTGCCGCTCGAAACTATCGTCGACCGGTTTGAGGACGATGTCCTTGTCTGTTTCGAGAACCTGAAGCTGATCACCGGCTTTGAGATTCAGGCGGTCGAGTAGCTCCTTGGGCAGGATCACACCTTCGGAATTGCCGATCTTGCGAATGGTGGTGTTCATGCTGGATTGCTCCTGTTGCAAGGTCAATTATAACTCGACCGCCGCACCGTTGCAACAGACATTATAACTTACGAATGGGAGGAAGGCCCGGACACACTCGTTGCCGATAACTCAGGACGCCAGCAGCCGGTCGATCAGCCGCTCCGCTGCTTGCGGGATCACGGTACCGGGCGGGAAGATTTCCGCCGCACCCGCTTGCAGCACGGCATCATAGTCCTGCGGAGGGATCACGCCGCCGGCAACGATCAGCATGTCGCTGTGGCCGAGCCTCTTCAGCGCATCCCTGAGTTCCGGGATCAGCGTCAGATGTCCCGCCGCCAGCGACGACGCGCCGACAATGTGCACATCCTGCTCGTGGGCGAGCTTCGCGATCTCCTCCGGCGTCTGGAACATGGCGCCGACGGTGACGTCGAAGCCGAGGTCGGCAAAGGCTGTGGCGATCACCTTCTGGCCGCGGTCATGTCCGTCCTGTCCCATTTTGGCGACCAGGATGCGCGGCTTGCCGCCGGTCTTCTTTTCGAACGCGCCGATCTTCTCCTGCAGCCGGTCGACGGCCGGATTGTCGCCGAGCGCCTGGCGGTAGACGCCGGAAATCGTCTGCACCGACGCGACGTGGCGGCCAAAGACCTTTTCCAGCGCCAGCGAAATCTCCCCGACCGTCGCATTGGCGCGCGCGGCGTGGATGGCGAATTCGAGCAGGTTCTCGCCGCTCTCGGCCGCGCGGGAGAGCGCTGCGAGCGCATTCTCGAGCACCGCGACGTCGCGCGTGCCCTTCAGCCGCTGCAGCTTCGATAGCTGCCGGGCTCTTACCTCGGCATTGTCGATCTTCAAGACGTCGACTTCGATATCCGCACCGGGCCGGTGCGCGTTGACGCCGACCAGCACCTGCTCGCCTGAATCGATGCGCGCCTGGGTGCGGGCGGCCGCCTCTTCGATGCGCAGCTTGGGAATGCCCTTCTCGGTGGCCGCGGCCATGCCGCCGAGCGCCTCGACCTCCTCGATATGGGCAAGCGCACGCGCTGCCAGATCATGCGTCAGCCTCTCGAGATAAGCCGAACCGCCCCACGGATCGATGATGCGCGTGGTGCCGGATTCCTTTTGCAGGATCAGCTGCGTGTTGCGGGCGATACGGGCCGAATGATCCGTCGGCAGCGCCATGGCCTCGTCGAAGGAATTGGTGTGCAGCGATTGTGTATGGCCCTGTGTGGCGGCCATCGCCTCGATCATCGTGCGGATGATGTTGTTGTAGGGATCCTGCGCCGTCAGCGACCAGCCAGAAGTCTGGCAGTGGGTGCGCAAGGACAGCGAACGCTCGTCCTTCGGCGAAAAATTCTTCATCATCAGGCTTGACCACAGCAGCCGCGCCGCCCTGAGCTTGGCGACTTCCATGAAGAAGTTCATGCCAACAGCCCAGAAGAAGGACAGGCGCGGGGCGAAGCGGTCGATGTCGAGCCCGGCCGCGACGCCGGCGCGGGCATATTCGATTCCGTCAGCAATCGTATAGGCGAGCTCCAGGTCCGCCGTCGCGCCGGCCTCCTGCATATGGTAGCCGGAGATCGAGATCGAGTTGAATTTCGGCATGTGCCTGGATGTGTAGGAGAAGATGTCCGACACGATCCGCATCGAGGGCTTCGGCGGATAGATATAGGTGTTGCGGACCATGAACTCCTTCAGAATGTCGTTCTGAATGGTCCCTGCGAGATCCTTCTGCGCAACCCCTTGTTCCTCGGCCGCCACGATGTAGAGCGCCATGATCGGCAGCACCGCGCCGTTCATGGTCATCGACACCGTCATCTCGCCGAGCGGAATGCCGTCGAAGAGCTGGCGCATGTCGAGGATGGAATCGATGGCCACGCCCGCCATTCCGACATCGCCGGCCACCCGCGGATGATCGCTGTCATAGCCGCGGTGCGTGGCGAGATCGAAGGCGACCGACAGACCTTTCTGGCCGGCGGCAAGATTGCGCCTGTAGAAGGCGTTTGACTCTTCCGCCGTCGAGAAACCGGCATATTGCCGGATCGTCCACGGCTGCTGGACATACATGGTCGGATAGGGTCCGCGCACGAAGGGCGGCATGCCCGGATAGGTGTCGAGATGCGGCAGCCCCTTGAGATCGCCCTGATTGTACAGATGTTTGACGGCAAGGCCTTCCGGCGTCATCCGCTGGCCCTTGATCTCGACCGGCGCCCGCCGAGGCGGCGCCCAGCCGACCTGGCTGAAATCCGGAATCAAGAAGCGGCTCCGATCGCTTGATCGATGCGGACCGGAAACAGCGGCTCGCACATGACGATGCCTTCCGTGAAGGCAGATCGCCGCTCCGCGGCCAGCGTCTCGACCGCGCGCTCGGTTTTCTGCGGATAGAGCGTGGCGCCGACGATGGCGCGCTCGCGGGATCGGAAGGCGGCAGCACGCTGGGCGGCGGCGGTGCGAACACGTTCCTGTATGCGTCCGTCCTGAAGGCTGGACAGCACGCCGCCCTCGGCCTCGATCGCCTGCAACTCGGCCCAAGCCGCTTCGCAGAGGCCAGCAGTGAGCGCTTCGACGCCACCGGAGCCGCAGGCGGGATCGGCGACCTGATCGATGTGGCTTTCATTGGCCATGATCAACTGCGCGTTACGGGCCACGCGGCGTGCGAAAGGCGCCGGCAGGCCATGCGCGACGGTGTGCGGCAGGATAGCGATCGAATCGGCTCCGCCCGCCGCCGCGGCGAAGCAGGCGATCGTCGTGCGCAGGATGTTGGTCTCCGGGTCCAATGCCGTCATCATCCGAAACGACGTCTCGGCGTGAATATTGGCCGTCGAAGTCGGGATCGAGCAGGCTTCTTGGACGCGAGCCCACAGCCTGCGCAAGGCCCTGACCTTGGCCATCGACAGGAACTGATCCTGGTCGGCGCTCAGCGCAAACCCGATATGGGGCGCTGCGTAGACGAGCGGTTGCCGCGCTTTCTCGAACATCCTGAGATAGGAGACGGCCGAAGCGAGCATGATGCCAAGCTCCTGCGCCTCCGTGGCGCCGGCATTGTGGAACACCCGCCCATCCGCCTCGAGCAGCACGCCGGGCACGCCCATTGAAAAGAAATGTGCCAGCGATTGCGGCATGGATTCCTGCAGCGCCTCGATCGACATGCGCAACCGGCCGGTTCCGGCCAGGATCGCCGCCGGATCGATGCCGAAGGAGAGGTTGAGCTTTGCCGGATCGGAGCGGCGCTTGCCAAGGAACGCCACCAGCCAGTCGGCCATGGGGCGGCTCCATGGGTGGGCGTCGATCCGGATCTGGACGCGGTTTAACGGGATGCCGTCCAGAACCGTCTCCAGCGCCTGCGCCGTTCTCGGCAGGCCGTAGCCGAAGGCGTTCGGGGCACCTTCGAAGACGAGCGACAATCCCGTCGCGCCCTGCGCGACGTCCTCCAGCGCCTGGGCTTTGGCGCGACCAATGTCGGGATCGTCGATGCGCTGGCTGACGATCCACGGCGATCCGGGGTTGGCGCGCACGATCGGCTCGGCCGCCGCCGCGCGCTCATAAAGCGGTTCCACGCGGATGCCGTCATCGGTGTGCGAGACCAGTTTTTCCTCGAAAGATGCGCCGGCGAGCGCCTTTTCAGCCAGGGCCAGCCATCGCTGCCGGTCGGCATTCGGAACTTCGTTATCCCTGGTCAAGGCTCCGGCGCTCATCCACTGTCCTCGTCACTATGCGGCCGCATCAGCCTGGAGCACTTCAGTCTACGGGTCCCGGTGCGATACCGCAATGCAATGCGCTTCCAAGACTCGAATTCGATCCCTCGAGCGTACACCAGCCTTCGAGCACGAAGCATGAACGATTGCCAAACATGGGCACAATCCGCAAGCTCCAAAAAAGGCCATTTTCGCCGATCGCCATTGTCGCTGTGCAAGGCCCCCACTATACCTTCGGGCGAAGGGCTGGTTTTATACACAGCAGTTGCGGAGACCGGACATATGGCTGACGACACCATTTTCATCGGCGCCAGCCGCAAGCCCGACGACAGCTATCAGCGTCCCGAAAACCTGCTTTTGCACTATGGCAACCGTCACGGCCTGGTGACCGGTGCCACCGGCACCGGCAAGACGGTCACCTTGCAAATATTGGCCGAGGGATTCTCCAATGCCGGCGTGCCGGTGTTCTGCGCCGACATCAAGGGCGATCTCTCCGGTATAGCCATGATCGGCACGGCGCAAGATTTCCTGGTCAAGCGCGCCGAGCAGGTCAAGCTCGACCCCTATGACTTTCAGGAATTCCCCGTCATCTTCTGGGATCTGTTCGGCGAACAGGGCCACCCCATCCGCGCCACCATCTCCGAGATGGGCCCGCTGCTCTTGTCGCGGTTGATGAATCTGTCCGAAGCCCAGGAAGGCATCATGAACATCGCCTTCCGCATCGCCGATGAGGAAGGGCTGCTGCTGCTCGACCTCAAGGACCTGCAGGCGCTGCTCGCCAATATCGCCGGGCGCGCCGAAGAGATCAGCGCCCGCTACGGCAATGTGACGAAACCCTCGGTCGGCGCCATCCAGCGCACGCTGCTGGTGCTGGAACAGCAGGGGGCGGCGAATTTCTTCGGCGAGCCGGCATTGCGCATCGCCGACATCATGCGCACCACCCGCGACGGCCGCGGCGCCATCAGCGTGCTGGCCGCCGACAAGCTGATGATGAATCCGCGACTCTACGCGACGTTCCTGCTTTGGCTGATGTCGGAACTGTTCGAGGAGCTGCCCGAAGTGGGCGATCCCGACAAGCCGAAGCTGGTCTTCTTCTTCGACGAGGCACATCTGCTTTTCGACGACGCGCCGAAGGTGCTGATCGACCGCGTCGAGCAGGTGGTGCGTCTGATTCGCTCGAAGGGCGTCGGCGTCTATTTCGTCACGCAGAACCCTCTGGATATTCCTGAGAAGGTTCTGGCCCAGCTCGGCAACCGGGTCCAGCATGCGTTGCGCGCCTACACGCCGCGCGAGCAGCAGGCGGTAAGGACCGCGGCCGAGACGTTCCGGCCAAATCCGGATTTCGATTGCGCGACCGTGATCACGCAACTGGGCACCGGCGAAGCGCTGGTTTCAGTGCTGGAAGCCAAGGGCATCCCGTCCATGGTCCAGCGCACGCTGATCCGTCCGCCATCGTCACGACTTGGGCCCATAACCCCAGCCGAGCGGCGGAAGCTGATCCAGGAAAGCCCGGTGATCGGTCAGTACGATGAGGGTGTCGATCGCGAATCGGCTTTCGAGATGCTGCAGAAAAAGGCCAAGGACGCGGCGGATGCCGAGGCACAGCAGGCCGACGCCGGCCGTTCACGCTGGACCATTCCGGGCTTCGGCAATGATGCTCCGCCGCCGCAACCCGGCGGCAGACGCCCGCCTCAACCGCGCCCGTCCAACCGGCAGACGGTGGCGGAAGCCGCGATCAAGTCGGTGGTGCGCTCTGTCGGCTCGTCGGTCGGCCGCGCCATCGTGCGCGGGATACTCGGGAGTCTGTCGAGGGGCAGATAGGGAGCGCGATCGCGCAACGGTCACGCGGGGACAGGTTGATGTGGAGGGTGAAGGCGGCGAGTCGCCGCATTCACCCTCGCTCGATCAGAAAATCGCGTCGCTCACCGCTTTCACCGGGCCAAGCAGCACCGATCCGTCCGGCACGCCGGCATCGATCGGGATGGCTTTGTGATTCGCGGTCGCCACCATGGGCTGGCTGGCGTCGCTGGTCACGATCACCGGGGTCTTCGAAGGCACGCGATCATATAGGTCTATAATGTCCTGGTTCATCAGGCGCACGCAGCCCGACGACACCGACTTGCCGATCGAACGCCATTCCGGCGAGCCGTGCAGCCGGTAGAGCGTGTCGACGTTGCCCTGGAAGAGATAGAGCGCACGTGCACCGAGCGGGTTTTTCAGCCCGCCCGGCATACCGCCATTGTCAGCGCTGTATTGCCTCAGTTCCGGCTGCCGGGCGATCATCTCGTCCGGCGGCGTCCATTTCGGCCACTTCTGTTTCCACTGGACGACGGCATCGCCCGACCATTCGAAGCCGGCGCGGCCGAGGCCGACGCCGTAGCGGATCGCCTGGCCGCCCGGACGAACCAGATAGAGGAAGTGGCCGGTCGTATCGACGACGATGGTTCCCGGCTTCTGGCCGGTCGGGTCGGGCACGATCTGGCGCAGGAATTGCGGATCGATCCTGTCGACGGGAATGGCCGGCACTTCGAAACCGCCATCGCTGACGGCGGCGTACATCGTCACGTAGTCGGCGAGCGGCGGCTCGACATAGGCCGGTGGCGGTGGCTCGACTGGCCCGGACCCGGTGGTGGCGCATGCGGAAACCGCGATCGAGGCGGCGCCCAGGGCTGCGGCATTGAGAAAGCCGCGACGGCTCAGGCGATAGGATTCGATTTCGGCTGGGAACATGGTTGCCTTCTTTAAGTCTGAAATCGCAACAAAGCATGAATATGCCGACCGTTGCGAGGGTGCCTGATCAACACTTGGGCGCGATAGGCGGTTCCGAATCTGGCCTCAAGGTGGACAAACAAAGGCGAAGCTGTGACCGCGTCGCCACTGTGGCGCTACGGTCACAGGAGCGAAAACCAGGATTACTTTTGGGCCGCATGCGTTAGCCACCTGTGACAAGGGCATCGAGCGACGGCAGGATCAGGGCCGGTGGAAAATCCCGATACTCCTCCGGCTGGTTGGAGCGGTTGATCCACACGGTGCGGAAGCCGAACTTGGTCGCGCCGGCAATGTCCCAGCGGTTGGACGACTGGAAGGAGACCGCACCCGGATAGAGGCGCCAGCCTGTCGTGACCATGTCGTAGACCGACGGATCGGTCTTGAAGCGCCGTACCGCATCGACGGAATAGATATCGTCCAGCACCTGATCGAGCGCCGCGGATTTAACGGCTGCCTCCAGCATTTCCGGTGAACCGTTGGACAGGATTGCCAGCTTGGCGCCGGACGCCTTCAGCGCCTTCAGCACGGCGGGCACTTCCGCATAGCAGTCCAGCCGCCAATAGGCATCCAGCAATGCCGCCTTGAGGCCGGGATCGGCAGAGGGCACCTTGTGCAACGCGAAATCAAGTGCCTGCTCGGTGAGTTGCCAAAAATCGGCATAGGCGCCCATCAACGTACGCACCCAGGAATATTCGAGTTGCTTGGCGCGCCAGATCTCGGACAGCAACTGGCCGTCCGGTCCGATGGCGTCGGCGTGGCGGCGCACGGCGGCATGAACATCGAATAGTGTGCCGTAGGCGTCGAAAACATAAGCGGCGTATTGCATGGCAACAGTTTTGAGGCGAGGCGGGGCAAGGTGCAAGTCTTGATTGCAGCGCGCCGTCCGTGGCCTCAACAAAACTCCCCGATGCTGGTTGACGACGCCGGCCAAAGCGTCATCCAATGCTGCAACACGAGATTGATCGGAACGGGACAAAGCAATGACACTGGCGGCTGCCGCACTTTCCGCGACATGGACTTTCGTCGACGGCGACTGGTACGAGGGCAATGTCGCCGTTTTGGGCCCGCGCAGCCACGCAATGTGGCTCGGCACCAGCGTGTTCGACGGCGCCCGCTGGTTCGAGGGCGTCGCTCCCGATCTTGACCTTCATGCCGCGCGCGTGAATGCCTCGGCGATCGCGCTCGGTCTCAAGCCTTCGATGACGGCCGAGAAGATCGTCGGGCTGACCTGGGACGGATTGAAGAAATTCGATGGCAAGACGGCTGTCTATATCAGGCCGATGTATTGGGCCGAGCACGGCGGCTATATGGGTGTGCCGGCCGATCCCGCCTCGACCCGTTTCTGCCTGTGCCTCTACGAATCGCCGATGATCTCGCCGACCGGCTTTTCCGTGACGGTTTCGCCGTTCCGGCGCCCGACTATCGAAACCATGCCGACCAACGCCAAGGCCGGCTGCCTCTATCCCAACAATGGCCGTGCCATCCTCGAAGCCAAGATGCGCGGCTTCGACAACGCCCTGGTGCTCGACATGCTGGGCAACGTCGCCGAGACCGGAACCTCGAACATCTTCCTGGTCAAGGACGGCCACGTCCTGACGCCGGCGCCGAACGGCACCTTCCTGTCCGGCATCACCCGCTCGCGCACGATGACGTTGCTTGGCGAGTACGGGTTCAAGACCACCGAAAAGGCGCTGTCGGTGCGTGAATTCCTCGAGGCGGATGAGATTTTTTCGACCGGCAACCATTCCAAGGTCATTCCGATCACGCGCATCGAGGACCGCAGCCTGCAGCCCGGGCCGGTGGCCAAGAAGGCGCGGGAGCTCTATTGGGATTGGGCGCATTCGACGTCGGCGGGCTGATCCGTCCAGGCTTTTCGTCGCAATGCGCCCGGTTTCCGGAAACTGTGTGACAGTTCTCCGGAACCCGCTTAGAAAGAGCACCCGGCGCTTCACTTTTCGGAGTTGTCCGAACCCAATCCAGACCTATCTTAGTCCGGTATCGACACCGGATTTCCTTGAGGGAGTACCTTCCATGGCTTTTGAATTGCCCGCTCTGCCTTACGACTATGAGGCCTTGCAGCCCTACATGTCGAAAGAGACGCTGGAATATCACCACGACAAGCACCACAAGGCCTATGTCGACAACGGCAATAAGCTTGCCGCCGAAGCCGGCCTTGGCGATCTGTCGGTAGAAGAGGTGGTCAAGCAGTCGTTCGGCAAGAATGCCGGCCTCTTCAACAATGCCGCCCAGCACTACAATCACATCCATTTCTGGAAGTGGATGAAAAAGGGCGGCGGCGGCAACAAGCTGCCGGGTGCGTTGCAGGAGGCTTTCGACAGCGATCTGGGTGGCTACGACAAATTCAAGGCCGACTTCATCGCCGCCGGCACGACCCAGTTCGGTTCCGGCTGGGCCTGGGTTTCGGTCAAGGATGGCAAGCTGGCGATCTCGAAGACGCCGAACGGCGAGAATCCCCTCGTCCATGGCGCGGCGCCGATCCTCGGCGTCGATGTCTGGGAGCACTCCTATTACATCGACTATCGCAACGCCCGGCCGAAATATCTCGAGGCCTTCGTCGACAGCCTGATCAACTGGGATCATGTTCTCGAACTCTACGAAAAAGCGAAAGCCTGATCGAGATTCAGAAAGCCCCGGCACCCCCGGGGCTTTTCTTTTTCTGTGCCGAGATCCCACAGCAAAGGTCTGCAAAATCGTCGGGGGAAGGGAATATTCCTCCCGCCACGTCCGTTAACGTCCTGTCCCGAAATGCCCTCATCATGGAGCTAATTGAATGAGAAAGCTTGTCGTCGCCATCTCTATGCTCGCGTTCGCCGGTTCGGCGGCCTTTGCCGACCCGATCCTCGACCGCCAGGCCCTGATGAAGGAACGCGGGAAGATCGTCGGCGGCCTGTCGAAAGTGGTCAAGGGTGAGGAGCCCTTTGATGCCGCCGCAGTACTGACTGCGCTGCAGGCGCTCCAGGCGAACGCGGAAAAATTCGACGCCGACGTCCTGTTCCCGGCGGGCAGCGACACGGGCGACACCACGGCGGCGCCGAAGATCTGGCAAGACATGGCCGGTTTCAAGGCGACAGAAGACAAGTATCTTGCCGACGTCAAGGCCGCGGTCGCCGCGGCCCCAGCCGACGTGGAGTCCCTGAAGACGCAAATCGGCGTCATCGGCTCCGACTGCGGCACCTGCCACAAGGGCTACAGGGTCAAGAAAGGCTAATCGCCGGCCATGGCATGGCTGAGGAAGTTTGTCGGCGCCGCACTCGTGCTCGGCGGCGTCGGCGCGGTTGCCGCGTGGACGCTTTCGGCGCCGGTGAAGCTCGATGCGGAAACCCTGGCCAAGCTCGCGCCTGGTGACGCGGCCAGGGGCAAGCGCATTTTTTATGCCGGCGGCTGCACCTCCTGCCATGCAAAACCCGGTTCGAAAGGCGATGAGCGGCTCGAACTTGTCGGCGGCCTTGAACTCAAGACTCCGTTTGGCACGTTTGTGCCGCCCAACATTTCGCAAGACCCCAAGGACGGCATCGGCGCGTGGTCGGCCGAGGATCTCGCCAATGCCATGCTGAAGGGTGTCTCGCCGTCGGGCGAGCATTTCTATCCGGCATTTCCCTATACGTCCTACGCGCGCATGAAGCCCGCCGACATTGCCGATCTCTATGCCTTCCTGAAGACGCTGCCGGCGGTTGCCGGCCGAGCGCCGGCCAATTCATTGAGTTTCCCGTTCAACATCCGTCGCGGCATCGGCTTGTGGAAACGGCTCTATCTCAGCGAGCAGCCTGTTGTGTCCCTGCCCGAAGGCGCGCCTGGTCCTGTGATTGCCGGTCGCTACCTGGTCGAGGGACCGGGTCATTGCGGCGAATGTCACACACCGCGTGACCTTGCGGGGGGGACAAAGAAGAGCGAGTGGCTGGCTGGAGCCACAGCCGCCGAAGGCAGCGGCATCGTCCCCAATATCACCTCCGGGGAGGGCGGCATCGGCGACTGGTCGCAGGCCGATATCGCCAACTATCTCGAAACCGGCTTCACGCCCGATTTCGATTCCGTTGGCGGGGCCATGGTCGACGTGCAGAGGAACATGGCCGAACTGGCGCCCGAGGACCGCGCGGCGATCGCGGCCTATCTCAAGGCGGTTCCGCCGCATCCGAACGGCTATCCGGCGCGCAAAAAACCGGCGAGCTGACTACGGGTGGCGATCGCCCAGGAAGTCGAAGCCCGCCGCGAAGAAATGATTGTAGTTGCAGGTCAGTTCCTCGCCGGCCGCGATGTCGCGCAACGCAAAGCTTTCCTCCGGCGAGGATACGTCGCAATTCGGCTCGTCGGCGTGGTTCATGTAGCGTGCATCGTCGGCCTCGAAGACGATGTAGTTCGGATCTCGCCTGTCCGGATAGGCATAGCGATCGAGATAGCTCTTCACCGGTCCTGTCTGGCTCTCATAGGTCTCGACCTCGATGAGCCGGTCGAATCTCGGATCCAGCTTCCAGATCATCGTGCCGCGGGAAATGGGATTCTTGGCAAAGACACCAATGCCCTGGATGGGGGATTTGTCGAGATAGACGTCGACGAGCAGCATGGCAGGCCCTTGTGCGATTGTGGGCTGTCATGGCCCGGGACAAAACGCGCCTTGGGTAGCGCGCGGGCATCGCAATTGCGAGCGAAAACCAGCAACACGGAATTCAAAAACCAATGATTGCCCGGCTCGCCGAGAAGGCCGCGCCGGTCACCGTTTCGCGTCAGCGCTGCTGAAGCGCCAGCCGCACGCCCAGGCCGCAATAGATGCCGCCGACAATCTTGCCCTGCCATTTTAACACCGTGGGATTTCGACGCAGGAAAGTGCCAAGCCCGCCTGCGCTCACCGCGAAAACCACTGTGCTGAAGAGGCCCAGCAGAACAAAGATGATCCCCAATACCGCCAGCTGGAGCATGACCGATCCGTTTTCGGGCCGGACGAACTGTGGCAGGAACGCGAGGAAGAAAAGCGCCGTCTTGGGGTTGAGCATCTCAGTCAGTATGGCTTGCCGAAACGCCTTGCCCGCTGAGATTGGGAACCTGCCGGCGGCGAGATCGGCCGGCGTCTTTTCCATGATCGCGCGAATGCCGAGATAAACGAGATATGCCGCACCGAGATACTTCACGGCGCTGAACAACACCGCCGATGCGGCGACGATCGCCGAGATGCCGACCATGGCCGTGAAGGTGTGAAACACGTCGCCGGCCGCGATCCCTGCGCCGGTTGCGATGCCGGCTTTGGTTCCCGAACTCGTTGCCCGCGCGACCGTCAGCAGCGTGGCGGGGCCGGGAATAAACACAAAACCGAGCACCACGGCGACATAGGTGGTCAATGTGGCCAGGTCGATCATTGCTCGCATCCTCCTCGGCGTTCGTCGCCGATCAAGTCACGCCAGGGGCCGAAGGGCAATGACCGCTTCAGCCCTGCGGCCCTGTTGCCTTGCCTGTCACTCTCAAGGCGAATGAATATGTGTAGGCGATCTCCTCCAGCCGGGAAAACCGGCCGGACGCGCCGGCATGGCCCGATTCCATGTTGATCTTGAACAGGACCGGATTGTCGCCCGTCTTGCGCTCGCGCAGCCGCGCCACCCATTTGGCCGGTTCCCAATAGGTGACGCGCGGGTCAGTGAGACCGGCTAGCGCCAGGATCGGTGGATAGCCGAGCGCGGCGACATTGTCATAGGGCGAGTAGGCGGCGATCGTCCGGTAATCGTCCGCCGACGCGATCGGATTGCCCCATTCAGGCCACTCCGGCGGGGTCAGCGGCAGGCTGGCGTCGAGCATGGTGGTGAGCACGTCGACGAAAGGCACCTCGGCAACGATGCCGCCGAAACAGTCCGGCGCCATGTTGGCGACCGCGCCCATCAGCATGCCGCCGGCGGATCCACCTTGCGCGACGATGCGGTCATGCACAGTGTAGCGTTCGGCGACCAGATGGCGTGCACAGGCGATGAAATCGGTGAAAGTGTTCATCTTGTGCGCCCGCTTGCCGTCATCGTACCAGCCATAGCCCTTGTCCTTGCCGCCGCGGACGTGGGCGATTGCAAAGACAAAGCCGCGGTCGACCAGCGAGAACCAGTTGGTGTTGAAGGCCGCCGGCACCGTGATGCCATAGGAACCGTAGCCGTAAAGCAGGCAAGGCGCGGAGCCGTCCAGCGGGGTATCGCGGCGGTACAAGAGCGAGACCGGCACCAATTCGCCATCAGCCGCGGGCGCCATCAGCCGACGCGTGACATAGCGCTCCGGGTCGTGGCCGGACGGCACCTCCTGGGTCTTGAGCAACACGCGCTCGCGGGTGCGCATGTTGTAGTCGAAGACCTGCGCCGGCGTCGTCATCGATGAATAGGTGAAGCGCATGATCTCGGTGTCGTATTCCAGGGATCCCGACAGGCCGAGCGAAAACGCCTCCTCGTCGAAGGAGATCAGGTGTTCCTCGCCGGTTGCACGGTCACGCACGACGATGCGCGGCAGGCCCTCCTTGCGCTCCAGCCTGACCATATGGTTCTTGAAGCCGATCACCGACAGGATCAGCCGGCCGGCCTCGTGCGGAACCAGTTCCTGCCAGTTGGCGCGGATCGGATCGCTCGCCGGCGCCGTCATGATCTTGAAGTCCTTGGCCCCATCGGCGTTGGTCAGGATGAAGAAAATGTCGCCGCCTTCCTCCATCTCGTATTGAAGACCGGTCTCGCGCGCCGCCACCAGCTTCGGCTCGCCAAACGGCTCGCCCGCGCTCAGCAGCCGGTATTCCGATGTCTCGTGGTCGTTGATGGCAACCATGATCCATTCATTGGAGCGCGTGCCGCCGACATTCATGAAGAAGCCGGGATCATTTTCCTCATAGATCAGCCGGTCGCTTGCCGGATCCTGCCCAAGCGCATGGAACAGCACCTTGGAGGGACGGTGGTTGGGGTCGAGCCGGGTGTAGAAAAACCCGTCATTGGCGGCGTTCCACACCCCCGAACCGCCGGTGTCTGGAACCGTGTCCGCGAGTTCCTTGCCGTCGGAGAGGTCGCGCACCCGAAGCGTATAGAATTCGGAGCCCTTGTCGTCGAACGCCCATAAAAGCTTGCCATGGTCGGCCGAATGATCGACGCCGCCAAGCCGGAAATAGGCCTTGCCTTCGGCCTCGGCATCGCCGTCGAGCAGGATATGCTGCGCGCCGCCGTCCCGCGGCATGCGGAAATAGCGCGGCTGCTCGCCGCCGAGTTTGAAGGAGGAGCCATACGCGTAGGGTCCGTCCTTCATCGGCACGGAAGAATCGTCCTCCTTGATGCGACCCTTCATCTCCTTGAACAGCCGCTTCCGCAAATCGGCCGTGTCGGCCATCAGTTTCGACTGGTAGGCGTTCTCGGCTTCGAGATGGGCGCGGATGCCCGCATCGAGCAATGCGGGGTCCCTGAACATCTCCTGCCAATTGTCGGCCCGCAGCCAGGAATAGTCGTCCGTTCGCGTGATACCGTGATGCGTGTCGAAAACCGGCCGCTTCTCGGGCGTTGGCGGGGTGACATCCGGGAATGCAGAAGTTTTGGTCATTGCGTCTCGCTTTGGAAATGTCCTGAATGGCCAATGAACACGCCGATCAGCGCGGGTTCAAGAGCCGGGTCTTATTGCTGCGCCGGGCTCCAGAAAGCGGGCCGGGAGGAGAAATAATGTATATCTATGCTCGCACCGTCGCGGCTCTCGCCGTCGTTTCCGCAACTATGGCCATCGCCGGCCAATCTCATGCGACCGTATTCGCCGCTTGGCAAGTGGCCAACGTGCCGTTCGGCGACACGCTCAACGTGCGCAAATATCCCTCGGGCACGTCCCAGAAACAGGCCGCATATCCGAACGGCACCGTTTTGCAGATGACCGGACGATGCACTGGCGGGACGAACCTGCTCGACATCGCCAATCAGCCGGCATGGAAGCAGCAGCAGGCGGTTCGCTATCGCTGGTGCGAAGTCTGGCATGATCCGGCGAAGAACGGCGGTTTTGTCACCGGGTGGGCCTATGGCAAATACATCGCCCCGTATTGAGTGATCCGAGCTGGTCGGCTGCACGACGCGTGAGGGCCGGCAATGGCCGAGGTGGAGCAACCTATGGTTTTGTGAAAGGGGGTGAGCAACCAAGATTGCCGGCGCGATCGCCAAGCAAAGCGAAGCACTCGGAGATGCTTTGTGAGTTAGCGCGAATGTAACGGTTAGCTAACGCCGCGTCACCGGTCGCTGGTTTCGCCTGCGAAATATCGAAAAATTACATCGTGCACGAAAGATTGAAGCTGATCCGGAAATATTTGATCAACATCGTTCAATATAGTGCAAGGATCGAATTGACTTACTTGCTAGGTAGGTTCATTGATGCCCCCGCGACACGAATCGCAGAAGCTCTGTCTGCACAAAATTCGTGCAATGCCTTGCCTGTAAAAAAGGGCGCACTAAACTAACTCTCGTTGGGGCCTGAAGACCATGGATATTGTCGAAACACCTTCCAGAAACAGCGACGCGCTGATCGAGCTGACCGCCGACGTGGTGGCCGCCTATGTCAGCAACAATCCCGTGCCGGTCGGCGAACTGCCGAACCTCATCTCCGATGTCCATGCTGCTCTCGGGCGTGTGGGCGGAACCGCCGAACAGCCGCCCGCCGACAAGCAGAAGCCGGCAGTGAACCCGAAGCGCTCGGTTCATGACGACTACATCGTTTGCCTTGAAGACGGCAAAAAGTTCAAGTCGCTCAAGCGTCACCTGATGACCCACTATGATCTGACGCCGGATCAGTATCGCGAAAAGTGGAACCTCGACCCGAGCTACCCGATGGTTGCCCCGAACTACGCGGCCGCCCGCTCCCAGCTCGCCAAGAAGATGGGCCTCGGCCGCAAGCGCAAGGCCCGCTAAGCATTTGCTGCCAGGTGAGTACACTTGGTATCGCAGAATGCGGCTCAAACGATAGATAGAGCCGGACGGACAGTTCAACCGGATCGATATCGGCGCCTTCGGGCGCCGTTTTACTTTGCCGGCCGGGCCGGGACAGAGCTGGTAACAGTGCGCGGTACGATGCGATCGGCTGATCGCGGAGGCGGTATCAGGCCGTCTGCTCGAGCGCGGCCTCTGCGTCGCGCCTGATGCGCTTGACCATCGAGCGAAGGCCGTTGGCGCGCTGCGGCGACAGGTGCTCGTCCAGGCCGAGCGCCTTCAGCGTCGCTTCCGCATCGATTTTCTGGATTTCGCTGGCGGTCTTGCCGGAGAACAGCGCCAGCATGATCGCCACCAGCCCGCGTACGATATGGGCGTCCGAATCGCCCCTGAAGGTGATGACCGGATCGCCCCCCGGCCCCCGGTCGGTGGTAAGCCAGACCTGGCTGACGCAGCCTGGCACCTTGTTGGCGGCGGTGCGTTCCTCGTCGGGGAATGGCGGCAGCGCCTCGCCGAGTTCGATGACATAGCGATAGCGGTCCTCCCATTCGTCGAGGAACGAGAAGTCGTCGCGGATCGTCTGGATCGTGGTCGTCATGACTGGGATATAGTCATCCACCGTCGCCGCGTCACGGAAAAACAAGGACACCGCGGGCGTCGAGAGGGCAGACTGCCCGCGGTGCGCCGTCGAAACGGCCTAATTCTTTACCGGCAGGTTGACCGTCTCGGGCAAGACGACTTCTTCGGGAACGCTGCCGGTCATTGTGGAGGTGTCGGGGCCTGCGGACTTGTCGTCCAGCATGGCGGCCGCGATCTTGGCGGTCTCCTTGGCCCTTGCGGTGATGGTGTGCATTGCCGACTTGCCGGTCTCACAGACATCGGGCTTGCGTTCGCAAATGCCGGCGATGTCGCCGACCGCGTCGCGGGCCGCGAACAAAGCCTGGATCGGGCCTACGCTTTCTTGACCCGGCTCGGAACCGACGCCCAGCGGCAGTGCCAGCAGCACCAGCGAAAACCAGAAAGCCATTCTCATCAGGAAGAACATGCTCGCCTCTTGTCGTGACCGGATCATGCATCCATGAGCATGGCCTCTTTTGTGGGCGGGATATTGGCACACAGGCGCAAAGGACGGCTTGCGGGTTGGCCGAGAATTTTCTTCAAATTTGAGGCAAATTCGAAACGAAGCGTTTTGCTGTCGATTTGTCTCAGATTGGAACCATTTTTCTTATCATCCATCAGCCATATATTCCTTTGTTTCTATTGCGTTTTCCACAAAATCAGGCGGTCGGTGCGCTGCGGCTGGCCAGGCTTCGGGCGGCCCCTGCGGATAACCCTCCGTTTACTATGGTGGCATTTGCCCGCCTTTTCGGGCGCTCCCATCCCGATATTCGCCGTGGGCCGGGCCTTGGGTCGGCCCTGCCTTATCCATTCTTTAAAGGCTGGGTGCGAGTTTCAGAGTCAATCAAAACGATCTGCAAAAGCAGAGCTGTTCACGACGAGTGCGGGTGCGTTGAGTTGATGCCGATCAAGGCCAGATACGTTGAATTGCCTGGGGCAATGGCCGCCGGTTGTGAACGTATGGTCCATCCCTCCATTCTTGGGCTGGACGACCGCGAGCGTCAGCGTCGCTTTATCGGCGCCATGCTGGCCGCTCCGTTCTTTGCCGCCGGTGCCGCGGTCACGCTCGTCACGTCAGGCATGGGCGCAGCCGTCACCGTGGCCGCCATCTTCGCGGCCTTTGGTCTTTGCTGGTTCATCGCCTTGCTGGTGGCCGCGACCGGCAGGATGGATCTGGCCGGCCGGGCCGCGCTGGCGATCGCGGGACTTGCGCTCGCCGGTCTTGTTGCCGCTGCCGGCGGGCTGAGCTCTCCGGTCGCGATGCTTTTCGTGGCGCTGCCGTTCGAAGCCTGGTGGATCGGCGCCTCGCGCCGCGCGGCGCTGTGGGGAGCCGTCTGCGCCGTCGTCGCCATTCTGTTGCAGCCTGTGACGGCAACCGTCCTCCCGCACGCCGCGGTGCCGATCGCCGCGTGGCACTGGCTGCTGCCATTGGCCTGGGCGCTGACGCTGGTGCCGCGTATATCGGCGGTTCGCAACACGGCGGCTGCGGCCGACGTAGGGGACACCGGCGATCGTCTGGAAGACATGATCGACGCGGTGGTCCTGCGCGTCGCCCGCCATGGCGAGGTTATCGATGCCTCGGCAAAGGCGCGTACGCTGTTGAAGCTGCCCCCGCAACTGCTTTGCGGAACCGGGCTTTTCGATCGCGTGCATCTCTCGGATCGCGTCTCCTATCTCAGTGCCTTGGCCGACATGCGAGACGGGGCGCTGTCGCGCAGGCTGGAGTTGCGCGTCAGGCTGCCGCAGGACGGCAATGGACAGAATGGCAATGGCGCGGCAGACAACTATCGGCCGTTTTCGCTCGAACTGATGCGCGCTCAGGAGCAGGGCGACGTTTTCACGCTTGTGCTGCGCGAGAACGACGAGGTCGCCCGGTTGCGCGAAGACCTCGGCGCCGCCAATGACGCGGCCGCCGCCGCCGAAGTGGCGAAAGGGCGCTTCCTGGCGGTGGTGAGCCACGAACTGCGCACGCCGCTCAATGCCATCATCGGATTCTCCGACATGCTGCTGCACGAGATGTTCGGCGCCTTCAAGGATCCACGGCAGAAGGAATATGTCGGTCTGGTGCGCGATTCCGGCCAGCATCTGCTTGCCGTCGTAACCTCCATTCTCGACGTGTCGCGGATCGAATCGGGCGTCTATGCGACCGAACCGGAGCCATTCCGCTTCATGGAAGCCGTCGACATGTGTCAGCAGATGATGCGGCTCCAGGCGCAGGCCAAGAACATCGATCTCAAGGCGCAGATCGCGCCGGACGCCGGCGAAATCAACGCCGACCGGCGCGCCGTGCAGCAGATCCTCATCAATCTCGTCTCGAATGCGATCAAGTTCACGCCCGATGGCGGCGATGTCGTCGTCGGCGCCAAGCGGATCGGTTCGCGCCTGCATTTCTGGGTGCGGGACACCGGCATCGGCATCGCCGAGGAAGATTTCGCCAATCTCGGCAAGCCGTTCATGCAGATCCAGAACGACTATACCCGTCGTTTCGAGGGGACCGGCCTTGGCCTGTCGCTGGTCAAGGGACTGGTGGCGCTGCACGAAGGCACCATGTCGATCGAAAGCATGCCGGGCGAGGGCACCACGGTCACCATCAGCCTGCCGGTGAACGGGCCGAAAGGGCGGCCGGCGGACAAGGCCGGGGTGCTGACGATGCCGCTGGCCAGGGCGAAAGGGGACGGAAATGGCGCGCTCCGCAAAACAGCCTAAGGCGGCCAAGCGCCGCAGCAACGCCTTCCAGGACGGAGCCGTCGCCATCGGCGGCATGATTTCGCGCAATCCCGTCCTGGCGGGAGGGTCGACGGCATTCCTGGTGACGCTGTTCTACGTTTCGGCGAATGCGCTGTGGTACCAGCCTTTTCCGCATGCCGGCGCCTTCTTCGCGACCCGCAGCATGCAGGGCGTTCCGCACGCGGCCGCTGATGAGCCGGAGACCACCTTCAACATCGTGCGGCCAGGTACCGCGCCGGCGCCGGTCAAGGGCGATCCGGTGGTGGAGCAGGTGCAGGGCATATTGAAGGATCTCGATTTCTACGCCGGCACGGTCGACGGCATTTCCGGACCCAACACGCGCAAGGCGATCCAGGCCTATCAGCAGAAGGTTGGGCTCAACACGTCCGGCGAGATCGACGGGCTGCTGCTCGATCAGCTGGGCGCGACCCCGAAAACCGCCGCCGTGCCGAAACCGCAACCGCGTCCCGAAGTGTCGCAGGCGGTTCCAGTGTCGCTGCAGACCGATACGGCTTCCCAAGCGCCGGATCCTCGCATTGTCAAGATACAGGCCGGGCTCAAGGCCTTCGGCAATGACGACATGCAGCTCGACGGCGTCGTCGGCGCCCGTACCAAGGCGGCCATCAAGGAATTCCAGTCGCTGTTCGGCCTGCCGCAGACCGGCGAGCCCGACGAACTGGTCTATGTCAAGATGCGCGAGATCGGCCTGACCAACTGACGGCGCAAACAACGGCTCGCCCAGCGGTGTAAATACCGATAGATAGCCCGCATGCTGTCCGGACTTTTCTCATGCGCGTGACCACGGATCTGTGGGTATCGGCCCTGTTGCGTCGGGTTTTCGGCGCGGGCGGATTTGCCGCCGTGGTCAAGCGCGGCGCGACCGAAGCCGGCGCCGTGTTCGTTCTAACGCGGAGCCGGCTTGGTGAAATCGCTCTCTATGGGCCGGCGCCACAGACGAGCTACGATTCGGCCAAGCCCGACGACCGTTTCTTTAGCCTTCTCGCCACCGCCGCCGATGCTTCGGTGCTGGACGCCAGACTGGAACGCGAGAAGAAATTCGATCCCGACATCTGGGTGGTTGAGATCGAGGCCGGCGCTGTTCCTGTCGAGGAGCTTATTTCCGTGAAGATGTCCTGAGGCCAGGGAAGGCCGCTGCATCGTCACTGTTCGACGCCTCGCGGCTGGCGCTGTTGGTGGGGGCGGCGTCGCGAACCACATCGGACAGGGTCACGGCCTTCCATTCCCGCACCTTGTCCAGCGCCGCGTCGCGGTGCAGGAGCCGGTAGCGATCGAGAAAGGTGCGGATCGCCTGCGGATGCGGAAACTCGCGGGAGTAGACGGCAACCGTGATAAGGAATGCCCGGTCCTCGCTGAGGTCGAGCGAGCGCAGCGCCGCCAGCAGCGGCATGTAATTCTGGTTCGCCGTCAGCAACCTGGCCGTCGAGAAATCGATATCGAGCGCATCGGCGAGCGCGGTCTGGAAGAAGGCGGCGTTTCCGGTCAGCGCCGTCTCGCGCAATTTGGCATAGGTGTCGGCTCCGGTGAACGGATCGACCTGCGCCGCCTGCGCCTCCTCGCCGGTCCGCATCATGGAGCGCAGTCTGCGCCGCGCATTTTCGGCACCAACGCCCGGCGTCTGCTGCTTCGCCGCGCTGTCGGCGGCCGGCGCCTTCGAGGGAGCGGTTTGTGCCGGAGAGGCTTCCGCTTCCGGATCGCGCACCCGCACCAGCGTCGGCCTTTCCAGTGCCCTGATCAGATCGGCGATAGTCGGATTAAGGTTCTTGCGGCGCGCGATCGCGCGCGCATGCGGCAGCCCGTGCCGGCCGATCAGCGCAATGAGGTCGATGTCACTGACTGCGCGCGAGCGGATGAGCAAGGGGGCGGCGATGCCCACCGGCTCCTCGCACAGGCGCCGCACCAGCCCGGCCGGAGCATATTCGCATTCAGAGAGGGCCGCCGCCACGTAGCGGCGCGATTCGGCGGACACGTTGTCGAACAGCGGCAGCGTCAGATCTTCGAGCTGGCCAATTTCACGGCGGGATGGCCGGGTGAGCGAGCAGAACGCAGACACCGCTGCGCGGAACAGCCTTTCGGCCTTTCCTGATTCCGTCCCTGCCGCGATTTGCCTGAAGTCCGAAGATGACACGAGGGATACGCCCGATACTCTATACACGCTTGACCATGCTCGACCGGAACCGTGTCGGTTTCGCGATTGCCAAGAACAAAGATCAATTTAGCTGGGATCCGTTAGCGCTCCGTTAACCCTCTGCCGGCCTTAATGATATTTGGAGGCGTTGCGTTGTGCTCCGGGGCAACCGAGAGGAATACGCGAACCATGGGCATGGTACTGTCTTTCGTGCCGAGAACGGCACCAACCAATCGAGCAAAGCAAACCACCGAAATACCGGCGGCGGTGATCATCTTTCCCGGTATCCGCTATGAGCGGTCCGCCGCGGGGGAAGCGCGGCCTGCCGGCCCTGACAAGCCGGGATCGCCACGCACGCCAGTGCCGCACCACTGAACGTTCTTGAGGCCGAGGCGGGAATCATCCCTGCGGCACCGCCCTTGATTGTTGTGATGCGGACTGTCCGGGCCGCGGTCTAAAAGTCCTGCAGCTCGCACGAACTCTGCTCCAGAAAGCGCGACACGATCGACTTCCAGCTGTCGTCCGGCACGAAGCTGCGGATGACGAATATGCCCTGGTCGATCGGCGCTTCGACGAAGATCGCTCCCTGAAGCTCCTCGGGAAGGTCCCTGCGCATGTCGATCATCTGCGCCGGCGTCAGCACCACGGCATCCAGCTTGCTCCCGGTCGCCGTGTGGTCGTTGAATGAATAGATGTTGTGGCCGTTGCGGTCATAGACCGACACCGACCAGAAGGGCACATTGCCCGGCGCTCTGATCCTCACCATTCCCTCCTCGAGGTCGAACCGGCAAGCCGTCGCATAAAACAGCGGGTCGACCGATTTCACCACCGGCGCGCCGCCCGCCTCGGCATCGAGCCGGGTCATCCGGTACAGATCCGATGCCATCGACAGCCGCGACCAGGCATCGCGTTCCGAGAATTCAGGCATCAGAAGCAGCACGACGATGTGCACGATACCGGCACCGACGAGGCCGAGAAGGATGGCATGCACAAGTCTGCGCGTCGCGGCGTAGACACTACGCATCGCAGCCGACCTTGGTGATCTTGGGCAGCGAAACATCCGACAGGCCGGTGCTGCTGGCGATCGGCGTGTCGTAGAATGTCAAGACGAAATACATCCTGCCGGAACCGTCGGTCAGCAGCCAATTGCCGGGCATCGGTTGATGGCCGACGGAAATGAGCACCGAATTGTCGGATTGGCGCAGCACGCCATAGGATTGAAGTGCGGCAAGCCGCGATTTGCCGGTCTCGACCACGCCGAGCGATTGGTCGGCGGCATAGAGGGTCCAGAATCGGGCGGTCGGAAATCCGCCTTCGATCGTGTAGGTACATTCGCGCCTGAGCTCTCCGCCAGCTGCGTCGTCCTCCGCGACAAAGGACAGCCCTTCGGCGCGGCCAAGCGCGAGCACGCCCTCGCGCGCCACGCGGGCCTTGGAATAGGGGTCGGCTGCGGGTGTACCGATGTCGGGAAAGGCGGTCCACTGGCCGATTCTGATCGCCCCGACGCCGTCCTGCATTTTCAGCGCATACCAGACGCTGGCGCCGCCGCCGCCGATGGCTATGGCAAGCGAAAGCAACGTCAGGAAGGCGTTCTTGAGCATGAAAGGCCGGGCGCATGAAGAATTGCCGCTCGGGGATATCGCGGCGCGGGGTCGTGTGGCAAGCCGCAGGACGCGGATTCGCAAGGTGCGGCTTTTCCATCTTCCCGAAGACAGAAGGGAAGAGGCGCCGCGATCACAGCGCCGACAGCGTTTCGGGCGGAGCAGATGCACCGAGCCTGCGCGCCGTTTCGAACAGGTGGGTCATGTCCCTGAGCGTCTGTGTCGTCCGGCTGGACAGCACCGGCGGCCGTTCGGCGGCGGCATCGGCCGCTGCCTGTTCCTCGCTCTTCTTCTGCGCTTCCGCGGCCTTGGCCGCGATCTCCTCGTCGACGAAGGGCTTGTCGATGCCGGGGATAGGCTTGAGGTCGATGTTCTGATGCGCATAGACCATGAGCCGCTGCCACACCATCGCCGGCAGCGAGCCGCCTGTCATGTTCTTGGTCGGGGTGAAATCGTCATTGCCCAGCCAGACGGCCGCCGTGTAGTTGCCGGTGAAGCCGACGAACCAGGCATCGCGGTAGGATTGCGTCGTGCCGGTCTTGCCGGCGACGACGATGTTGGGGATCTGCGCGCGCCTGGCGGTACCCATCGCCGGTACCGCGACAAGCATGGTGTTCATCGATTTCAGCGCCTGCTCGGACAGCACGCGATGCGGCGGCGGCGCATCCTTGGCGAAATCGTAGACCACCTCGCCGGTGCGGGTGACGAGCTGCGTGATGCCATGCCTGGAGCCGACGAAGCCGTTCTGCGCGAACACGCTGTAGCCCGTCGCCTGGTCCATCACGGTCATGCCCGAGGTGCCGAGCACCATGGTCTTGTGCGCTTCGAGCGGCGATTCCACGCCGAATGATTCCGCCATCGCCTTGATCGGCCCGATGCCGAGATAGTCCTTGGCAAGCCGCACGGGCACCGTGTTGATCGACTTGGCCATGGCCACGATCAGCGGGACCTTGCCCGCCGACTCGCCACCGTAATTGTGCGGCGACCAGTTGCCCCAGCTGATCGGCCCGCCTGATACGATCGAGTTCGGCGTAAAGCCGTGCTCCATCGCCGTTGCATAGACATAGGGCTTGAAGGAGGAACCGGTCTGGCGCAGCGCCTTGGTGGCGCGGTTGAACTGGCTGGCGCCATAGTCGCGGCCGCCGACGATCGCGCGCACCGCGCCGTTGGTCTCGATGACCACCACGGCCCCTTCGGTGACGTTGTACTCCTTTCCGAACTGGCGCAGGTGGAACTCCACCGACTCTTCCGCCGCCTTCTGGATGTTGGCGTCGAAGGTGGTGTGCGCCACCAGCGAGTGCTGGCCGGGCTTGGCGATCTTCTTGACCTCGTCGAAGGCCCAGTCGAGGAAATAATCGGGGCTCTTCTGTTCGCCGCGGTCGACGACATCGGCCGGATGCAGTCTTGCCTGCAGCACCTGGCCCTCGGTCATGAAGCCGGAATCGACGAGATTGGACAGCACCACATTGGCGCGCGCGCGCGCGGCCGGCAGGTTGATGTGCGGCGCGTATTTGGTTGGCGCCTTGAACAGGCCTGCAAGCATCGCCGCCTCGGCGAGATTGAGGTCCTTGACGCTCTTGCCGAAATAGAAGTCCGCCGCCGCCTCGATGCCGAACGTGCCGCCGCCCATATAGGCGCGGTCGAGATAGAGCTGCAAGATTTCCTTCTTCGACAGATTGGCTTCGAGCCACAGCGACAGGAAGGCTTCCTTGATCTTGCGCTCGAAGGTGCGCTCATTGGTCAGGAACAGGTTCTTGGCGAGCTGCTGCGTGATGCTGGAGCCGCCCTGGACGACGGAGTTTGCCCGCACATTTTCGAAGATTGCGCGCGACAGGCCAAGAACGTCGATGCCGTAATGGTCGAAGAAACGCCGGTCCTCGGTGGCAAGCACCGCCTTGATGACATGATCGGGCATTTCGTCGACCGGCACGGAATCGCGCTGGATGATGCCGCGTTGGCCGATCTCGTTGCCATAACGGTCGAGGAAGGTAACGGCGAAGTCGCCCTGGGCGCGCCAGTCGCCGGCCGTGTCCTGGAAGGCGGGAATAGCCAGCGCCAGCATGACGACGATGCCGCCGGCGCCAAGCGTGAAACCTTCGCTCAACAGCTCGACGATGCCACGGCGCCAGCCGTTGACGCGAAAGCGCCGCGAGAAAATCGTCGCGCCCTCCCAGAACTGGCGCGCCTTGAACCCGATCTCGTAGAGAGAGGAATCGATCCATGCGTCGAGCGCCAGCAGCCGAGCGGCGATCGCACCTCTTCTCTTGCGTGGTTCAGGACTGACCATTCAAAAACCCGGACGGCTATGGCACGGCCTGAAAACCAAGCGGGCAGTTTCAGGGCGACGCCGCCCTGACTATTCATCCATTTGCGGACGCCCACAAGGGTGGCGAGGACACACCTGCGGGGTTTGTTGATGGGGGCGGTTACAAACTGCCATTCACCCGCCTGACGCTGATCAGGCCGGCGAAGATGGGGGTTGCCGTTCCGGGCTCAGGCCGCCTCGCGCTTCAGCGCCTGCGCCATGCAGTGGATGCCGCCGCCGGTCTTGGAGATCTCGCTCATGTCGACGGCCGCCACCTCGAAGCCGCGCGCCTTGAGTTGACCGATCAGCGACTGGCTGGATGTCGGCGCGATCACCCTGTCCTTGCCAAGCGACATGAAGTTGCAACCGAGCGCCATCGTGTCCTGGAACGGCACGTCGATGATCTCGTGCCCTTTGCCCTTCAGCCAGTCGACGATCCCCGGCTCGGTGCAGGCGAGGCAGACGGCGGTGAGTTTTTCGGCGATCGGCACCACCATCAGGTCGATATGGACATAGTACTCGTCGATGAAGGCGATGCGTGTTTCCCAACCTTCTTTTTCGAACCAGGCCTGCACCTGCCGGGCGCCTTCTTCCTGCGTGCGGGCGCCGCCGCAGCCGATCAGCACAACGCCGTCCTCGATGACGTTGAAATCGCCGCCCTCGAAGGTGCCTGCGGTGACCATGTCGTAGATCGGGATACCGAGTTTTTCATAGGTGCGGATGGCGGCGTAATTCTCGCCGCGCCGCCACCAATTGGCCATGGCGGTGATGATGGCGCCGTAGGGCGTCATTACGCTGGAATCGCGGGAGTAGACCTGCATCGGCAGCTCCGGCGTCGGCTCGTGCCAGTGGATGTTGACGCCGAAATGCTCGTAGGCCGCGACCAGATCCTTGTGTTGTGCCTGCGCGATCTGGATGTTGCAGGGCGCCTCGCGCAGGTGCTTGCGCGACAGGGAGCTGGTCGAGAGATGGCGCAGGAAATTGGGCGAGCCGAGCAGCACATCGGTCAAGACGTCGGTCTCGTTGGCGAAACCCCATGATGTCAGCGGCTTGGTGCCGCCGGCTGGGTTGCGGCGCTGCAGCGAAAACGGCTCGGCGATGATGCGGTCATGAACGGTCATGCGGTTCTCCTCGTATGGGCGTTTGCGGTCATTGCTTGCTTGGTATCCACCAGTCGCGGCCGCGCGGCGTGGTGACATATTCCGGCCAGCGGAAGTTGATGGGCGGATCGTAGTCGCAGAGCGGGGCGATCCAGGTCGAACCGCCAATGCCGCCGCCGGTTCGGGTGACGAACTCGTCCATCGCCATGTCGCGCGCGGCCTTGTCTTCCAGCAGGCGAAGGGCGGATAGCGCGACGGTCTTCGCCGCGCAGATGACCATCGGGTCGATGGTCGCCGGGATGCCACCCAGCGCGTTCATCGCCCAAGCTGGAAAAACATGACCGTTTGCCGAACGCAGGGCAGGGCGGGCGACATAGAAACGCGCCGTCGGCGCGTGCCAGCTCATGTCGGTGTAGTCGTCCGAGGTCGAGTTCACCTGCGACGGCGGCAGGTCGCGGCGCAGGATCGCCTCTGCCTCCTGTGGTGCAATCAGCCGCTCCAGCTCGTCGATGAAGGGGTTTTCGCTCGCCACCCCACCGGCATTGACCTGGATCTCGCGGGCGATCTTCTTCGCCGCCTCGTCCCAGCGGGGCGGGCCGACGCTCGCCAACGCCTCATAGGCGATCCCGGCCATGGCATGATTGGCCAGCCCCGGCCGCGACTTCGAAACCCAGTGCCGTTCGTAGCGGCAGCCGCTGATCGCGGCGGCGGCCGAGGCGTTTCGGTCGAGCACGGCGGTGACCTGCTCGGCCATGGCGATGGTCGGAACACGGATCATGTACTGGATCTCGGCAAGGCCTGCCGGCAGATTGTCGGCGGTGGCCTGGCCCGCCGTCAGGATCGCCTCGCTGATCGACCAGCCGCCCTGGTGCGGCAGCATGGAATCGCGCAGCGCCTTGGAGGCTATGTACATCGTCATCAGCGCGTCGTTGGCGCCGGGCGCGCGAACCGCCGAATGTGCCTGCGGGATCGGGGCGCCGTCGCCGGCGGCGCGTGCCCAATTCTCGGGCTCATCGCAGATGAAGCGATAGATCATCGCGTAGGCAGCGCCGCAATGGGTGTCCCAGCGCGCAGTGTTGCAGAGCGGCAGCATGTAGAAGGGATGGAAGGAGATCATGCCGGCTAGGCCGTCATAATAGCCTTTGGCTGCATGGATCGGTTTCGAGCCGCGCACCTTCTCCGCCGGCTCGCCGGTGAAGCGCAGCGTGCCTGCAATGCCGTGGCGCTGCATGGCGGCCTTGGTGGCGAGCAGACCGCCCAGGCTGGCCATGCCCAGGCCCGAGTGTGGATCGGTATGGCCGCCGGCTTCGGAACCGAGCCCGAGGCGTGGCCGCATCACCGTGGCAGCGTCCTGGCAGTTGCCGGGCACGGCGTCATATTCGGCATACATGCCGATGGTCGGACCGTCCCCATTGGTCCAGTGGGCGCAGAAGGCCGTCGGCATGCCCGCGGAGCCTTCCTCGACCGCAAACCCCTCGCGCTTCAGCCGATCGACATACCAGTCTGCCGACTGGTACTCGCGCCAGGCAGTCTCGCCGAAGTCGAAGATGGTGCGCGTCCAGGCCGACAGCAGCGGCTGGATGCCGTCGAGGCAGGCAAGAGCGGTTTCTTGCGCCGATGTCGTCACCGGTTTTTCCATGCGCCAAAGAAAGCAGTGAAGCGGCTCGCCAAAAAGTGATATGTTTTCCCGGTTCGTGCAAATTCGGTTCACCTCTTGAGAATTCCATCGACGCAGGCGCTGCGCGCCCTCGACAGTTTCGCCCGTCATGGCAGCGTCTGGCGCGCCGCCGACGAATTGCACCTCACCCGCAGTGCGGTCAGCCATCAATTGCGCTTGCTCGAACGCGACCTCGGCTTCGATCTGCTGGAGCGCATCGGCAAGGGCGTGGCGCTGACGCCGCGCGGCCAGCGCTATGCCGCGGACGTGCGCAAGGCGCTGACCGTGCTCGGCGACGCGGTGGCGCAAAACGCCGGCACCGGGGTCGGCGGCTCCTTCGCAGTCTCATGCACACCAGGCTTCGCCTCGCTGTTCTTGTGCACCCATATCGGCGAGTTCCGGCAGATGTATCCGGACGTGGCGCTGAGCATACTGACGCCCCGGCGGCTCGACGACGTCAGCAATCCGGACGCCGACGCCTTCATTGCCTTTGGCGTCGGCAACTGGCCGAACCGCGTGGTGGAACTGCTGTGCGAAATCTCGTTCACGCCGCTCTGCAGCCCGACGCTACTCAACAAAGTGGGCGGCTTTTCCAAGCCCGCCGACGTCCTGCGCGCCAACCTGCTGCATCTTGGCGATACGGAGGACTGGGCGCGCTGGCTGGCGCTGGCCAAGGTCGAGAACCCCGACACCGAGGGCGGCATCTTCTTTTCCGACATGAACCTCGTTTTCTCGGCGGCGATTGCCGGCCAGGGCATCGCCATGGGGGACGAGCTGACCAGCCGCCGGGCGCTGAGTGAGGGCCGGCTGGTCAAGCCGTTCGAGACCTCGATCCCGTCGCCGCGTTCCTATTTCCTGGTTTCCGAGCACGCCAAGGCGGGTCACCCTGTGCTGGAGGCGTTTGGGGGATGGTTGAGGTCGAAGCTATCGGAGAACAGGTTGCGGACATATTGAGATCAACTGATCTCCCCCAGGAGAGGTGAATTTCGCGGCTCCAGCGTCGCCGGCATTCGCCATAGATGAATCAAATTTGCCGATCAGGCGAAAACTATTCGGTTGCGGTGAGCCTTCGCGCTGCCTACGATTTCCCCAGCCACCAAGGAAGAGGCAGGATGCAGCAACCCGGCCGGGCCGCAGAGATCAAGGCGAACGGGATCGGCAAGAGCTTCGGCTCGTTCCGTGCGCTGGACAATCTGACGCTCAATATCGGCCGCGGCGAGTTTTTGACGCTGCTCGGCCCCTCCGGCTCCGGCAAGACCACCTTCCTGATGATCCTGGCCGGCTTCCTGCAGCCCAGCGAGGGCCGCCTGTTCAGCGACGGCGTCGATATTACCGACCGGCCGGCCGAACAGCGCGCCGCCGGCATGGTGTTCCAGGGCTATGCGCTCTTCCCGCATATGAGCGTCGAGCAAAACATCGCCTTTCCCCTCAAGGTTCGCAAGAAATCTGCCGCCGAGATCAAGCGTAGCGTCGGCGAGATGATAGAGCGCGTCGGTCTGCTCGGCCACGAGAAGAAGCTGCCGGCGCAGCTTTCCGGCGGCCAGCAACAACGCGTGGCGCTGGCCCGCGCGCTGGTGTTCGAGCCGGGCGTGCTTTTGCTCGACGAGCCGTTCTCGGCGCTGGACAAGAGCCTGCGCGGCCAGATGCAGGCCGAGATGAAACGTCTGCACCAGGAGACCGGCACCACCTTCGTCTTCGTCACCCACGACCAGAGCGAGGCGCTGGCGCTGTCCTCGCGTGTCGCCATCTTCAACCATGGCAAATTGTTGCAGGTCGGAGCGCCTGACGAGGTCTATGACCGGCCCGCCAACCGCTTCGTCGCCGAGTTCCTGGGCGAGATCAATATGCTGCCGCTGAAGGGCGTGCGCGTCGCCGACCATGGCGCGACCGCGCTCTGCGAAGACCGGGCAATCAAGCTGCGCGGCAACGCCGAAGCAGTGGATGGCAATGCCATCCTGGCGATCCGGCCAGAACATATGTCGATAGCGCGCGAGGCGGCGGCAGGCGAGAACGGCATAGCTGCCACCGCGATCGGATCGACCTATCTGGGCGCGGCGACCAAACTCGACCTTACGACACGCCAAGGTGCGAAGGTGACCGTCTCTGTGCCGAACGAGGTCGCGGCCGCGGCACTCAGCAAAGGCAATTCCGTCTGGCTGACCTGGCCGGCGGAAAAGGGTTTCCTCCTTCCGGACGGAGGGCAATGAGCACCGGCGCGGCCTGAATTCGCCGCACCGGATTCCGGATTCGATCAACGAAAACAAAGGGGAACTAACATGAACGATACCAAAAAACAGGCCATCGAAACGCTCTCCGAAAGGACAAGGCGCGGTGAGATCTCGCGCCGGCAATTCACGCAACTTGCAGGCCTCGTGCTTGCCGGCACGCCGCTGCTGCTGCGCTCGACCAAGTCCTTCGCCGCCGCGAAGGAACTGGTGCTGGTCAACTGGGGCGGCGACGCCATCACGGCTTACGACGCCGCCTATGGCCAGGCTTTCACCAAGGACACCGGCATCACCGTCAAGATGGATGGCTCCGGCCCGACCGAAGGGGCCATCGCGGCACAATTTAAAAGCGGTGCGCCGACCTGGGATCTTGTCGACGTCGACCCGTTCTCGGCCATCACGCTTGGCGCGCAAGGCATGCTCGAGCCGATCGACTACACAATAGTCGACAAGAAGAAGATGCGGCCGGGTTTCGGCTGGGATTACGCCGCCTCGACCTATTTCTTCTCCTATGTGATCGCCTACGATTCGCAGAAATACGGCAGCAATGCCCCGACCGGCATGGCCGATTTCTTCGACGTGAAGAAATTCCCCGGCAAGCGCTCCCTCTACAAATGGGGCGTGTCGAGTTGGGAGGCGGCTCTTCTCGCCGACGGCATCGCGCCGGCGTCGCTCTATCCGCTCGACCTCAAGCGCGCGCATGACAAGATCGCCGCGTTCAAGGAGAACGTCGTCGCCTATTGGGGCGGCGGCGCGGAAAGCCAGAGCGTGTTGCTCAACGGCGAAGCCTCGATGGCGATCGTCTGGTCGACGCGAGCCTCGCTGATCGAGCAGGATTCGGGCGGTCAGATCAAGTTCATCTGGGACCAGGGCCTGATTTCGCCCGGCGCACTGGCCGTGTTGAAGAACAACCCCGGCGGCAAGGACGCGGCGATGAAGTTCATCGCCAGCGCGCAGGACCCTGCAAAGCAGCTTGTCATGTTCGACAAGCTCGGTCAGGGCCCGGCCAACCCGGCTGCCGACGCTCTGGTTCCCGCCGACAAGAAGCGCATCAACCCGGTCGATCCCGAGAACATGAAGAAGCAGATCCCGCTCGACATGGACTGGTACGCCAAGAATTACGGGGCGGCGCTGGACGAATATACCAAGATCATCTCCGCCTGACCGGCGCTGGGCTGACATGAGAGGCGTTCTCTCGGATAGGATGGGCGCGGCGCTGCTGATGGCGCCGCTGCTCCTGTTCCTTGGCCTCGCCTATGCCTGGCCGTTCCTCGGCGTGGTGAAGTGGAGCTTCACGCTGCCGACGCCGGGGCTTGGCCAGTACGGCGCGCTGATAACCGACCCGCTGGTACAGTCGGTGTTCGTCCGCACGCTGCGCATCGCGGCGATCGTCACCGTTGTATCGGTTGCCGCTGCCTACGCCATCACCGTGGTCTGGGTGCGCGGCAGCCCGGCGCAGCGGGTGCTGGCCGAATTCTGCATCCTGGTGCCGTTCTGGATATCGGTGCTGACGCGCGCCTTCGGCTGGGTGGCGCTTCTCTCCAACCGCGGCCTGATCAACACCTGGCTGCAGTCGATCGGCTTCATTGGCGAACCGCTGACGCTGGTGCGCAACGAATTCGGCGTCATCGTCGGCATGACGCACTTCCTCATTCCTTTCGCCGTCTTTCCGCTGGCGTCTTCCATGCGCAGCCTCGACGAGCGTGTGCTGCTCGCCGCGCGCGGGCTGGGTTCCAGCCGCATGCGCACCTTCTGGACGGTGTTCGTGCCGATGACGCGCTCCGGCATCATCGGCTCCGCGCTGATCGTCTTCGTCTTCTCGCTCGGCTTCTTCGTCACGCCGGCGATCCTTGGCGGTGGCCGCAGCGTCATGATCGCTGAACTGATCTATCTCCGCATCTTCCAGAGCCCGGACTGGGGGCTGGGTGCTGCCATCAGCGTGGTGCTGGTGTTGTTCGTCGGCATCCTGATGGCGCTGCTCTTCCGCTACGTCAGACCGAAGCAATTGGTGTAGCCTATGCCGACCTATCGCCCCGGTCCCGTCTCGCTGGCCCTCGCCGTCCTGGTGGCGCTGTTCCTGCTCCTGCCGCTGCTGGCCGTGATCCCGGTCTCGCTGACGCCCAGCCGCATGCTGGCGATGCCGACGGGCGAGTTGTCGCTGCGCCACTACCGCTCGCTGATCGAGGATCCGCGCTGGCTCCAGTCCATCCTGCTCTCGATCAGGATCGGCATCGTCAGCAGTGTCATCTCGACGGTGCTGGCACTGTGCTTCAGCCTTGGCGTGTGGATGTTCCAGCCGCGCTTCACCGCGGCTCTGGTCGGCTTCGTGCTGTTACCGATGGTGGTGCCGCCGGTGGTCTCGGCGGTGACGCTCTATTTCCTGCTCACCTCGATCTCCGGCGTCAGTTCCTTTTTCGGCTACGACACCTGGCTGGGTGTGGCCATGGCGCATTCGGTGATGACGGTGCCCTTCGCCACGGTGCTGATCCTGGTCTCCCTCAGCCAGCTTGACCGCCGTATCGACCTCGCAGCGCGTGGCCTTGGCGCCAGCGTCTGGGAGCGCGCCACGCGCATCATCATGCCCAACATCAAATTCGGCATCGTCACCGCGGCACTGCTGTCCTTCGTGCTCTCCTGGGAGGAAATCGGCGTCACGCTGTTCATCACCTCGGTCAACGCCATCACGCTGCCCAGGTTGATGTGGATGGGTCTGCGCGACAATATCGACCCGGCGATCGCGGCCCTTTCAGTGATCCTGATCGTCGTCACCGTGCTGGTGCTTGCAGTGCGCAGCGTCGTAATGCGGCTGCGCGGAGGACAATGACCGGGGGCCTGTCTGCCTCAGGGGATTGTCACAGGGGTAAAACTGCTAGCAGAAGCGCACCGAGACCCGGCCGAACCTGCCCAAATCGCCGATGACTTCGTCGCCCGCCTCGACGCTGATCGGCGTCACGCAAGTGCCGGTGATCACGATCTGCCCCGGCTGGAGCGCTATGCCCAAGCCCGACAATTCGTTGACGATCCAGGTCAGCGCAATACGAGGATCGCCCAACACGGCTGCTCCTGATCCGTTATGCTGCGATTTTCCGGGGACAAAAGCGGCCACCGGGTGCTTCGCGAGATCTACGTCGCGCCAATCGTCTTCCACCGCCTCGCCGATGACGAACAGATTGGCGCAGGCATTGTCGGCGATGAGCTGCGGCGCGCCGACAGCGCAGAAATCGTCATAGCGGGAGTCCGGTATTTCGATCGCCGGATGCAAACTCGCCACGGCGTCCACTACATCACCGATTTCATAAGGCGCCGGGCGAGGCGGCAACTGACGGCCGAACCGGAAGGCGAATTCGATCTCGGCGACACGCATCTTGCTTGTCGCCAGGGAAACGGAGCCACCGACCTCGACCGCCTTCTCGGCGAGGAGGCGCCCGGCCATTGGGCCGTCGACGTTGATATGCCGCTGGCCGGCCAGGCTGGTTGCCGCGATCTTCCAGCCGAAGAGCGGAGCCACTGAGCGATCCATGACGTGCGACTGGATGGCGTAGCCTTCGGCCCGCGTCTTCGGCCGCAATTCCTCGGGGATGGCGTCGAGGCGGGTGCCCTTGTCCCAATGGCCTACCAGGAGGCGCGACGCGGCCCTGGCCTTTTCTGGATCGAGCATGATCAGCTCCTGAAATTAGGAAATGCGGCGCTGCCGGGCGTTGCTGATGCTTGCGGTTCGCAAAGGGTACCCGCTATTCATCGTCGCTGACGAGATTGTCGGGAAGTCGTATTTTCGAGATCATCGACATTCATCATCGTGACAACGAATCGGCAATCGTGTTCGTTCAGTAAATGGCTATATACGGCAAAGCGTCTGGAGTGCGGAAGAGCTTCTGGCAAGCAGGGTCGGTAACGCACCGGGTGAGGGAGAAACGATGACGGCGCCCGGCGATTTGCAACAGGCACTGTTTCTGAGGCTAAAAAGCGATCCGTCCCTGTCGGCTCTGCTGGGCGGCGCCGGACTGCGCGAACAACCAACCGACAACGTCGCCTTTCCCTACGTGACATGCGGCCAGACCTGCGCCTTTGACTGGGACACCGGCGCCGAGAACCGCGACGATCAACTTATTACGCTGCATGTCTGGTCGAAGGCCCATGGCGAAGCCGAAACGCGGGCCATCATGGATGCCATCGAGGCGCGCCTTGCCGACGCGGTGCTGGAGGTCGGTGCTCGCGGCCAGACACGCCTGTCGCTCGAATTCAGCGAGGCGCGGTATGACGAGGAACTGCTTGTCCATCACGGCCTGCTGCGTTTTCGGGCGCTGACCCAGGAAAACGCCTGACGCGCGCTTTCAATATGAACGAAACGGAGTCTAGACTGGAACTTCATGGGTTTCATCGGGTTGGGCGGTGAAATCTCAATTTGTTTGTCTCGCATTGCAGGGGTGGCGAGCATGGTTTCAGCGGCGATCACCGTTCATTTCACGTTCAGCGCCGATGCGTTACAACGCTGGCCATGAGAACGCTTCGCTCCCATTTCCGAACCGCGACCCTGGCGCTCTGCGCCGGGCTGCTTGCGGTGCCGGCAAGCGTTGCGCCGGCAGCCGCGCAGGATGAATCGATTGTCGTGGCGGCGGCCGACTGCTACGCGATCGGCCAGCAGGTGGCCGAGCAGAATGGCGGGACGCTTGCCAAGGCCTCGCAGTCGACGCGAGGCGGGCAGCCGGTCTGCGTCATCGTCGTGCTCGTTCCGGGCAAGAACGGGCAGCGTCCGCGCCGCTCCGAGATCGTCGTCCCGCAGAACTGACCCCGTCGTTTCCCAGGCCGGCGGAATCGGCCTATAGCTGAAGCAATCGGTCAACAGGCAGTGGTCTTCGCATGCGCGTACTGGTCGTCGAGGATGACAAGGATCTCAACCGGCAGATATCGGATGCGCTGGTCGACGCCGGCTATGTCGTCGACCGGGCATATGACGGCGAGGAGGGCCATTTTCTCGGTGACACCGAGCCCTACGACGCGGTCGTGCTCGACATCGGCCTGCCGCAAATGGACGGCATCAGCGTGGTCGAGCGCTGGCGGCGCGGCGGCCGCAAGATGCCGGTGCTGATCCTAACCGCCCGCGACCGCTGGAGCGACAAGGTCTCCGGCATCGACGCCGGCGCGGACGACTATGTCACCAAGCCGTTCCACATCGAGGAAGTCCTGGCGCGGGTCAGGGCGCTGATCCGCCGCGCCGCCGGCCACGCCTCATCCGAACTGACCTGCGGCCCGCTGCGCCTCGACACCAAGGCCTCGAAGGCCGATGTCGCCGGCGTGCCGTTGAAGCTGACATCGCATGAGTTCCGCCTGCTTGCCTACCTGATGCATCACATGGGCGAGGTCGTCTCGCGGACCGAACTGGTAGAGCATCTCTACGACCAGGATTTCGACCGCGATTCCAACACGATCGAGGTGTTTGTCGGACGGCTCCGTAAAAAAATGGGCATCGACATGATCGAAACCGTGCGCGGCATGGGTTATCGCATGCGTGAGCCGGAGGCGTAAGGCGGAACCGCTCCCTACCAACCCAACCGTGAGCAAGCGGCTCTCGCTGCGCTTGTGGCCGCGCTCGCTGACGTTCCGCGTCATCGCCTTTTCCACGGTCTGGGCGATCCTGACCCTCATCGTCATTTTCACCCTCATTACCACGCTCTACCGCCAGGCCAGCGAGCGCGGTTTCGACAGCCTGCTTTCTGCGCATCTGTTCAACCTGATCGGCTCCATCGGCATTTCCGACACCGGCGCGCTCACCGGCGCTCCGGATCTCGGCGACCTCCGCTTCTCGGAACCGAATTCGGGCTGGTACTGGTCCGTCGAACCCGCTTCGGAAGGCGTGCACGGCAATCTCCACTCATCGTCGATGACCAGGACGATCCCGTCGCCCGATGTGGCGGACGTTCCCTTCAACGCCAATTTCCAGCGCAGCTACGCGGCGCAAGGCATCGATGGCGAGGAGTTGGTCGTGTTCGAGAGCGAATTCGTTCTCGATGCCAAGAACCGCGCCGCCCGCTTTCGCGTCATGGGCAACAAGACCGAACTGGAACAGGAGATCGCCACCTTCCAGCGCCGCCTCCTGACCTACCTTTCCCTGTTCGGCGTCGGCATGATCGCCATCAACGCCATCGCCATCCTGCTCGGCCTGCAACCGCTGCGAAGGGTCAGGGACGCGCTCGCCATGGTGCGCGAAGGCACCGCGCAAAGACTTGACGGCCAGTTTCCAGCCGAGATTGAACCGCTTGCCAACGAAACCAATGCCTTGATCGAGAACAACCGGCGTATCGTCGAGCGCTCGCGGACTCAGGTCGGCAATCTCGCCCATTCCCTGAAGACGCCGCTGGCGGTGCTGCTCAACGAGGGGCGGGCGCTTGGTGGCGCCAAGGGGCAACTGATCGCCGAACAGGCCGCTTCCATGCAGAAGCAGGTCGATCACTATCTCCAGCGCGCCCGCGTCGCGGCGCAGCGCGACAGCGTCGTCTACCGCACGCCGATAGCGCCGTTGGTGCAGCGCATGGTCAGGGTCTTGCAGAAGCTCAATCCGCGGACCAACCTGTCGTTGTCGCTGCCGCCGATCGAGATCGTCTTTGCCGGCGAGCGCGAGGACCTCGAGGAGTTGCTCGGCAATCTGCTCGAAAACGCGATGAAATGGGCGAAGAGCGCGGTTTCGGTTTCCGTCGTTCCCGTGGGCGACAAGGACGACAACATGTTCGAGATCGCCATCGAAGACGACGGACCGGGCATACCCGAGGAAAAAGCGCGCGAAGCGTTGAAACGCGGACGACGCCTGGACGAGACCAAGCCGGGCACGGGTCTCGGCTTGGCCATTGTCGCCGACCTCGTCAACGAGTATGGAGGCATACTGCTGCTCGAACGGTCCGGCATGGGCGGATTGAAGGCGGTAGTGCGATTGCGGAGCCTTCAGTGATGCCTTTCCCCGGCCGATCGACATTGACGGACTGGGCATGTTATGGCGGCGCACCGATTGGCTCCGTAGCCGGCCCAACGGCCAAATTTCCGACAAATATCAACATTATAGGCTCGCCGACTTCTCCGATGACGCGGCCCCCGGCTCATCCATGACAGGCTCCAGCTCAAGAAAACCGGTTGTTGGCATGAAGATTCGCGTCGCGCTTGTTTCCGCATTGATGGCCGTTTCCGGCTGCACCACCTTGGGCGGCAAGGCTCCCACCATCGCTGCGACGCCGGCCTCCACGCCACCCAGCAGCGGCAAAGTCGCCACGACGATCATTTCGGCGATGGGCGGCGGCCTCATCGGCGGGTCGGTCGGCAGCGGCCTTAGCGAAGCCGAGAAGCGCAGCGCGCTGGAGGCTGAATACAAGGCGCTCGAATACACCACGAGCGGCCAGAAGGTGACGTGGAAGGGCACCCAGGCGTCCCGCTATGGCGAAGTGGTTCCGGCTCAGCCCTACCGCGTCGGCTCACAGGACTGCCGCCAGTACACGCAGACCGTCTTTACCGGCGGGGCAGGCGTCACGGCGCGTGGAACGGCTTGCCGCAACGCCGATGGCAGTTGGACGCCGCTCACCTGACAGGCTAGCCGGTCCATTTCGGACCCGGCCGGTTGATGTCGATGAAGGATAGGCGGCGCGCCCGCCGTCAAAGCGTCGCAGTATGCTTGTGTTGGCAGGGCAAGGCTCTGCCGTTATTGGAAGAACCATGCTGTTCTGGGTCATAGCCGCAATCCTAACGCTGGGCGCCAGCCTGGCGGTGCTGCTGCCGCTGGCCGGTGGCGCCAGAAGCGCGTCTTCGAGCGGCGAGCACGATCTGGAAGTTTATCGCGACCAACTGTCCGAACTCGACCGCGACGCCGCCCGTGGCCTGATCAAGCCTGCCGAAGCCGATGAGGCGCGCGCCGAGATCGCCCGGCGCATCCTTCGCCTCGACAATGCGGACCAGGCCGGCAGCGCATCCGTCGGACGTACATCCGTCGCGACGCGGCTTGTCGCCACCGCGGCCGTGCTGGCGGTGCCGCTGGTCAGTTGGGGCCTCTACATCAACATAGGCTCGCCCGATCTGCCCTCGCAGCCGCTCAGCGAGCGGCTGGCCAAGAATCCGGCCGACAGCTCGGTCGACGAACTTGTGGCTCGCGCCGAAGCCCATCTTGCCGCCAATCCGTCCGACGGCAGGGGATGGGACGTGCTGGCGCCGGTCTATCTGCGCATGCAGCGCTTTTCCGACGCGGTCGCCGCCTATCGCAACGCCATTCGCCTCGACGGCGACAGCGCTGTTCGCCGGGCCGGTCTCGGCGAGGCGATCGCCAGCGCCGCCGGCGGCATCGTTTCGGCGGATGCCCAGGAGGCCTTCGAGGCGGCCCTGAAACTTGACCCGGCCAATGCCAAGGCCGGCTTCTACCTGGCTATGGCCTTGGCGCAGGAGGGCCGCAGCAAGGAGGCGGCCGCGGCCTGGCAGGCGATGCTGGGCACGCTGCCGAAGGATTCGCCATGGCGCGGCGCGATCGAGCAGGCGCTGGCCAAGTCCGGTAGTTCCGGCGCCGGCAATGCAGGCGTCGCTTCGAGCGAGCCGGCAAACGGACCGACCGCGGGCGATATCGATGCCGCTTCATCGATGTCGCCGCAGGACAGGGAAGCCATGATCAACACCATGGTCGCCGGGCTCGACGAGAAGCTGCGGCAGAATCCGCGCGACCCGGAAGGATGGATGCGGCTCGTTCGTTCATACATCGTGCTGGGCAAGGCCGACCAGGCGCGCGAGGCGTTGAGCCGAGCTATTGCCGTCTTTGGAGCCGACAGTGACGAAGCCAGGAAATTCACCGCTTTTGCCGCTTCGCTCGGCCTGACGGCGACGCAATAGGGCTGGACCGGACAATGACACGCAAACAGAAACGATTGTCGGTGATCGCGGGCGGCCTGGCCTTCCTCGGCGCCGCCACCGGCCTGACATTCTACGCGCTCGGCCAGAAGGCGTCCTATTTCTACATGCCCGCCGATCTGGCCACGGCGACGGTGCAGCCGGGCCAGCGCATCAGGCTGGGCGGCCTGGTGGAAAAAGGCACGATCCAGCGCGGGCAGGGGGCGACAGTGGCGTTTTCTGTGACCGACACCCATAAATCGGTCAAGGTCACCTATACAGGCATCCTGCCTGACCTATTTCGCGAGGAGCAGGGGGTCATCACCGAGGGCACGTTCGGCCCGGATGGCGTCTTTGTGGCCGACAGCGTTCTGGCCAAGCACGACGAGCGCTACATGCCCAAGGAAGTGGCCGATGGGCTGAAGGCCAAGGGCGTTTGGCAGGAGAGCAAGAGTGAATAGGCAGGCTCGATATAGCCGGGTTGGTGATCATGGTTGAGACCGGACATTTCGCGCTGGTCCTGGCCTTCGCGCTGGCGCTGGTGCAGACGGTGGTGCCGCTGTTTGGCGCCCGCACCAACAATCAGCGCCTGATGGCGGTCGGCGCTCCCGTCGCGATCACCGGCTTTGCCCTGACGGCACTGTCCTTCGCCGCACTGGTCAGCGCCTATGCGAGTTCCGATTTCTCGGTCGCCAGCGTCTGGGAAAATTCCCATTCGCTGCAGCCGATGATCTATAAGATCACTGGAACCTGGGGCAATCACGAAGGCTCGATGCTGCTCTGGGTGCTGATCCTGACCTTTTTCGGTGCGCTGGTCGCCGCCTTCGGCTCCAACCTGCCGGCGACGCTACGCGCCAACGTGCTTGCCGTGCAGGGTGCGATCGGCGCGACATTCTTCCTGTTTATCCTGGCAACGTCCAATCCCTTCGCCAGGCTTTCGCCGGCGCCCATCGAAGGGCGCGATCTCAATCCCATTTTGCAGGATCTCGGCCTCGCAGTGCACCCGCCACTGCTCTATCTCGGCTATGTCGGCTTCTCGATCTGTTTCTCCTTCTCGGTAGCCGCGCTCATCGACGGACGCATCGATGCGTCCTGGGCGCGATGGGTGCGGCCGTGGACCCTGGTCGCCTGGATGTTCCTGACCGGCGGCATCGCCATGGGCTCGTACTGGGCTTATTACGAGCTCGGCTGGGGCGGCTTCTGGTTCTGGGATCCGGTCGAGAACGCCTCCTTCATGCCCTGGCTCGCGGGCACCGCGCTGCTCCATTCGGCCATCGTCATGGAAAAGCGTTCGGCGCTGAAGATCTGGACGCTGCTGCTCGCCATCCTGACCTTTTCACTGTCGTTGCTCGGCACCTTCCTGGTGCGTTCGGGCGTCCTGACCTCGGTGCATGCCTTCGCCACCGATCCGACGCGCGGCATCTTCATCCTGTGCATACTGACGCTGTTCATCGGTGGATCATTGACGCTGTTTGCACTGCGTGCCTCGAGGCTGACGGCCGGCGGCCTCTTTCATCCGGTTTCGCGCGAAGGCGCGCTGGTGCTGAACAATTTGTTCCTGACCACGGCCACCGCCACCGTACTCGTCGGTACGCTCTATCCGCTGGCGGTCGAGGCCCTTTCGGCCGACAAGATTTCGGTCGGCGCGCCGTTCTTCGACCTCACCTTCGGACCGCTCATGGTGCCGTTGCTGGCCATGGTTCCGTTCGGGCCGCTGCTGGCCTGGAAGCGCGGCGACGTCTTCGCCGTCGCGCAGCGCCTGATGGCAGCTTTCGCGGCGGCGCTTCTGGCAACGCTGGTCACCGCCCTGTTCATCAACGGCGCTTCGGTATTCGCAGCCCTTGGCGTGGGTCTTGCCGTCTGGCTGATCCTCGGCGCTCTCACCGACCTCGCTGTCAAGGCGGGGTTCGGCAATGTGGCTGCGAGGGTCATGGTCAGGCGCCTGCTCGGCCTGCCGCGCTCGGTCTTCGGCACAGCGCTTGCCCACCTCGGTCTTGGCCTGACCACGCTTGGCATCGTCGGCACGCTTTGCTTCGGCACCGAGAAGATCCTGTCGATGCATGCCGGGCAAACCGTCGAATTGTCCGGCCACACTCTGCGTTTCGCCGGGCTCCATCCGGCGCAGGGACCGAATTACAGCGAGGATCGGGGTCGCTTCCAACTGATCGGTGTCGGCGGCAGTCCGGTTGGCGAAATCAGCTCGGCCAAGCGCTTCTATCCGGTACGCCAGACGACGACGACGGAATCAGGCATCAGGACGATGGGCCTTTCGCAGCTTTACATTTCGCTCGGCGACGAGGGCAATGACGGATCGGTCGTGGTGCGCCTGTGGTGGAAACCGCTGGTGACGCTGATCTGGGGCGGCGGCCTGGTCATGATGGTTGGTGCGGCCATGTCGCTGATGGACAGGCGCCTGCGCGTCGGCGCACCCTCGCGCCGCCGCAAGCAGGCCGGCGCCATGAGCCCCGCGGGCCTGCCATGAAGGCGAAGTTGTCCATCGCGTCGCTCGTGATGGTGCTGGCGCTGTCCTTTGCCGGCACGGCGCTGGCGGTGAAGCCCGACGAGATGCTTGCCGATCCGACGCTGGAAGCGAGGGCGCGAGCGCTGTCGGAAGGGCTGCGCTGCATGGTCTGCCAGAACCAGTCGATCGACGAATCCGATGCCGACCTTGCCCGTGACCTGCGCGTTCTGGTGCGCCAGCGCCTGGTCGCTGGCGATACCGACAAGCAGGTGATGGACTATGTGGTTTCGCGCTACGGCGAGTTCGTGCTGCTGAAGCCGCGCTTCGACCTGCGCAACGCTCTGCTTTGGGGCACGCCGGTGATCCTGCTTTTGGCCGGCGGCCTGTTCGTCGTGATCAGCGCGAGATCGCGTCGGACACTGGCGACAAAATCCCTCTCCGCCGACGAGCGGGCGGCACTGGAGGCGATCCTGCGCCGCGATTGAGCGCAGGCGGCGATCGTTCGCCAACATTACCAAAGTTTCATGCGTCGGAAATGGCGTCGTAATGTACGCCGCTCTAATTCTCTTCCTCAGGATGCCGACAAGGCGCGTCCCTTCGAAAAAGAGGATACGAGACCCCATGAATATTGCCCCCAATTCATATTCCCGCACCCGCAAGCGTCTCCTGGCTGCCGTCGCTTCCGTCGCCGTTGCCGGCGCGATCGGCGTTGGCGCATTGACCAGCGGGACCAGCCCCGTTCTGGCCGATGCCGTGCGCGTCGAGGCGCCGCAGGTCCCCAGCTTCGCCGATGTCGTCGAGCGCGTTTCGCCCGCCGTGGTCAGCGTCAAGGTCAAGGCCAAGGTCCAGCCCACCGCCGATGACGGCTCCGACGGCCAGGACGGTTTCGACAATTTGCCCAACAATCCGCAGCTGCGCCGCTTCTTCAAGGAATTCCGCGGCTTTGGCGATCAGGGCGGCCAGAACGACGATGGCCACCGCCGGTTCGGGCATCGTGACCGCGGTAATGGCGAGCCGCGCCCGGTGGCTCAAGGGTCGGGCTTCTTCATCTCCGAGGACGGCTATCTCGTCACCAACAACCATGTCGTCGAAGAGGGCACCGCCTTCACCGTGGTGACCAATGACGGCAAGGAACTCGACGCCAAGCTGGTCGGTACCGACCCGCGCACCGACCTCGCGGTGCTCAAGGTCGAGGGTGGCGGCAAATTTACCTATGTCGACTTCGCCGACGACTCCAAGGTTCGGGTCGGCGATTGGGTCGTGGCCGTCGGCAACCCCTTCGGTCTCGGCGGCACCGTCACCGCCGGCATTGTCTCGGCGCGGGGCCGTGACATCGGCGCCGGTCCCTATGATGATTTCATCCAGATCGACGCCTCGGTCAACCGCGGCAATTCTGGCGGCCCGACCTTCAACCTCAGCGGTCAGGTGGTCGGCATCAACACCGCTATCTTCTCGCCTTCCGGCGGCAGCGTCGGCATCGCCTTCGACATTCCTGCCTCGACCGCCAAGCAGGTCGTCGAGGATCTGATGAAGAGCGGTGCCGTGCAGCGCGGCTGGCTCGGCGTCGAGATCCAGCCGGTCACATCAGATATCGCCGAATCGCTCGGCCTGAAGTCCAACAACGGCGCACTGGTATCCAGCGCACAGGACGACGGCCCCGGCAAGAAGAGCGGCATCACCGCCGGTGACGTGATCACCCAGGTCGACGGCAAGGATGTTGCTTCGCCGAAGGAGCTCGCCCGCCTGATTGGCGCCTATTCGCCGGGCAAGTCGGTTGACGTCACGGTCTGGCGCGACGGCAAGAGCCAGAGCGTCAAGGTGGAGCTCGGCAAGCTGCCTTCAAGCGACAAGCAGGCCTCGGCCGACGACAAGCCTGCGGCTCCGGCTAAGGCCGATACGCTCGCCGATCTCGGTCTGACCGTCACCAAATCCGAGAACGGCAAGGGTTTGGTGGTGACCGATGTCGATCCCGACAGCGATGCCGCCGACCGTGGCATCCAGCCGGGCGACATCATCACCGCGGTCAATTCGATGGAAGTCAACGGCACCGACGACGTCACCAAGGCCATGGACGAAGCGGTGAAATCCGGGCGCAAGGCCGTCCTGATGCAGATTACCCGCGACGACAACAACCGCTTCGTGGCGCTGCCCGTCGCCAAGGGCTGACAACGACTTTTCCAGTGCGGCGGTTTCAAACACCCCCGAGCCGCCGCACGGGAAGTATGGAGCCGAGCACGTTAGTCAGTCCTCGTGCTCCCCTCCGGCGGCAGCGGGCTTCCCATCGCCCGCTGCCGCACTCACCCCGCGGGCCATGCGCTCAGGCTGAGTGAACAAGCGGAGCGCTTTGGTGGCAACGGCATGCCGGCAGCATGTCTGGGCCAGTAACACCAGAGAACCAAGACTTTATCGCGCGCGGCCTGGATCATCTTGATCGCGATGCGCTTTGGCGAAGGCTAAAATGCAGATGCCGGCTACTCAATCTTCCAGCGAAATCGCGTATAACGGTCCTATGAAGATTCTCGTCATAGAAGACGATCGCGAGGCTGCGGATTATCTGCAGAAAGCCTTTACCGAGGCCGGGCACACCGCGCATGTCGCGGGTGACGGCGAGACCGGCTTCGCGCTCGCCGATGCCGGCGACTACGACGTGATGGTCATCGACCGGATGATGCCGCGCCGCGACGGCCTTTCGGTCATCGCCGGCCTGCGCTCCAGGGGGAACGCCACGCCGGTGCTGATCCTGTCGGCGCTGGGCGAGGTCGACGATCGGGTCACCGGCCTACGCGCTGGCGGCGACGATTATCTGACCAAGCCCTATGCCTTTTCCGAGCTGCTCGCCCGCGTCGAGGTGCTGAACCGCCGGGCCAGCGCCAAGGAAGCCGAAACCGTCTACCGCGTCGGCGATCTCGAACTTGACCGGCTTTCGCATTCGGTCAGGCGCGCCGGACGCGAGATCACGCTGCAGCCACGCGAGTTCCGCCTGCTTGAATATCTGATGCGCCATGCCGGTCAGGTGGTGACGCGCACCATGCTGCTCGAAAATGTCTGGGATTATCATTTCGATCCGCAGACCAACGTCATTGACGTCCATGTCTCGCGACTGCGCGGCAAGATCGAAAAAGGCTTCGACAAGCCCATCCTGCATACGATTCGCGGCGCCGGTTACATGCTTAGGGCCGGTTAGGCGGCGGCATGGCCCTTTCCGTGCCTGCCATCATGAAGACGACGGCTGCGCGGCTCTCGGCGCTCTATCTCTTGCTCTTCGCGCTCTGCGCCGTGCTGCTTGTCCTCTACATGACCTCGCTTTCGGCGCGCATGCTGACCGCGCAGACGCAGGAGACCATCAACGACGAAGTGCTCGGCCTTGCCCGCGCCTACCAGCGCGGCGGCCTGCCTGTCCTGGTGCGCGTGGTGGAGCAGCGCTCGCGCCAGCCCGGCGCCAATCTCTATTTGATCGCCGACGCCAACGGCCAGATCCTGACCGGCAACGTGCAGAGCCTGGAGCCGGGGGTCATCGAAACCGAAGGCTGGACGACCGAGCCGTTCTCCTACCGTCGTTTCGGCGAAGGCGAGCTCGACCGGCAGCGCAGCACACCTTCCGATCAGACCACGCCCCAAGCCGGCGATACGGCGGTCCGATCCGAAGGTGAGAAGGGCCACAATGCGATCGCGCTGGTGCTGCGCCTGCCGAACCAGATGATCATGCTGGTCGGCCGCGATCTCGGCGAACCTGAGCGGTTCCGCGCCGTCATCCGCCGCTCCCTGATGCTGGCGCTCGGCATGATGGGGCTGGGCGGGCTGTTGATCTGGTTCTTCGTCGGCCGCGCCGCCCTGAAGCGCATCGATGGCGTTTCGGAAGCCAGCCGCCGCATCATGGGCGGTGATCTTTCGGGCCGGCTGCCGGTGACCGGCGCCGGTGACGAATTCGACCGGCTTTCCGAGAACCTCAACGCCATGCTGGCCAGGATCGCCATGCTCAACGAGGGGCTGAAACAGGTTTCCGACAACATCGCGCATGATCTGAAGACGCCGCTGACCCGGCTGCGCAACCGCGCCGAGGCGACGCTTTCGGGCAAGCACAAGACATCGGACTACCGCCAGGCGCTGGAAGGCACCATCGCCGAGTCCGACCAGCTCATAAAGACCTTCAACGCCATCCTGATGATCTCCCGGCTGGAGGCGGGTTATTCCTCCGAAAGCACCAGTCGCGTCGATCTGGCCGCAGCCGTGCGCGATGTCGTCGAACTCTACGAGCCGGTGGCGGAAGAGGCTGGCGTTTCGCTCGAAGCCGCGGTCAATGGCGCATTCCTTGTCGACGGCAACCGCGAGCTGATCGGCCAGGCGCTGTCTAACATCGTCGACAATGCGATCAAGTACTCGACCGATTCCACCTCCAAGCCGACTGTCCGCGTGACGCTCGAACGCACGCATGGCGAAATCAGGCTTGTCGTCGCCGACAACGGCCAGGGCATTCCGGACGATGCCGATCGCGCCCGGGCGACGGAACGGTTCGTGCGGCTCGAGAAGAGCCGTTCCCAGCCAGGTTCCGGGCTTGGCCTCAGCCTCGCAAAGGCGGTCATGACATTCCACTATGGCCGGCTTGATCTGTTGCCTGGTAATCCCGGATTATCCGTGGTCATGAGTTTTCCCGCGCGGGAGGATCATTGATGACGGCGGCTGCAAAGCGGACGGCGAAGGACTGGCTGTTGAAGCCCGCGGCAAGGCTTGCTCCTCTGGACGACAGCCGGGCCCGGCAGGAGCTGGCCGAGATCGCCACCTTGGCACGCGAAGAAGGATTGACACGGCTGGCGAAATTCCTGGCTGGAACCGGTGAGGCGCAGGACTTCCTGGCCGCTGTCTTCGACCTGTCGCCGTTCCTGCGTGACATGGCGCGTCGCCGGCCGCAGATATTGGATGGGCTTTTCGACCAGCCGATCGGGGCCCGGCTGAAGGCGATCATCGTGGCGATCGACCGGGCATCGTTCTCCGAGACGATCTCCGAATCCAGATTGATGATGGAACTGCGGCAATGGAAGGCCGATGCGCATTTCCTGATCGCGCTGGCCGATCTGGCCGCCGAGGCCGAGACCTCGCTTACGGTGCGGCGGTTGAGCGACCTTGCCGATGCGTGCACGCGCGCCGCCGTCGATTTTCTGCTGCGCGACGCGCATGGCCAGGGCAAGCTGAAGTTGCCGGATCCCGCCAATCCCTCGAACCGGTCGGGCTGGATCCTGCTCGGCATGGGCAAGCTTGGCGCGCATGAGCTCAATTTTTCCTCCGATATCGACCTCGTGGTCTTCTTCGACCCGGAAGCGTCGGCCGTCGTCGATCCGCTCGATGCGACGGAGCTGTTTTCGCGGCTGACGCGCCGTCTGGTGCGCATCCTGCAGGACCGCACCGAACATGGTTATGTCTTCCGCACCGACCTCAGGCTGCGTCCCGATCCCGGTTCGACCCCGCTGGCGATCCCGGTCGAGGCGGCGCTGCGCTACTACGAGGCGCGCGGCCAGAACTGGGAGCGCGCTGCCATGATCAAGGCGCGTCCTGTGGCCGGCGATCTGGACGCCGGCACCGCTTTCCTCAAGGAGCTCCAACCTTACATCTGGCGCAAATACATGGACTATGCCGCGATCGCCGACGTCCACTCGATCAAACGCCAGATCCACGCCCACAAGGGGCATGGCGAAATCGCGGTCAAGGGCCACAACGTCAAGCTCGGGCGCGGCGGCATCCGCGAGATCGAGTTCTTCGTCCAGACGCAGCAGCTCATCGCCGGCGGCCGCTTCCCGGAACTGCGAGGCCGCGAGACTGTGCCGATGCTCGGCCAGCTGGCCGCGCGCGGCTGGATCACCGCCGAGGCACGCGACGCACTGGCCCGGCAATATTGGTTCCTGCGCCGGGTCGAGCATGCCATCCAGATGGTGGCCGACGAGCAGACGCACACCCTGCCGGAGGATGATGAAGGGCTGGAGCGAATCGCGCGCATGCTGGGCTTTGCCGATGCGGCTGCTTTTTCCCTGGGCTTCCGCGCCTCGCTGCAGCAGGTCGAACGTCACTACGCGGCGCTGTTCGAAACCGCACCGGAGCTTTCGGCAGGCATCGGCAATCTGGTCTTCACCGGCGACGTCGACGACCCCGATACACTGCAGACGTTGCACGGTCTCGGCTTCCAGCGAACGAGCGACATCTGCCGCGTGATCCGTGGCTGGCATTTCGGTCGCTACCGCGTCACCCAGTCGGCTGAGGCGCGCGAGCGACTGACGGAACTGACGCCGGCGCTGCTCAAGGCTTTCGGCCAGACGCGTCGGGCCGATGAGGCGTTGATCCGTTTCGACGAGTTCCTCGCCGGCCTGCCTGCAGGCATCCAGCTCTTCTCGCTGCTCCAGTCCAATCCGGCGTTGCTGAAGCTTATGGCGACGATCATGGGCGCCGCGCCACGACTGGCCGCGATCATCACGCGCCGGCCACATGTGTTCGATGGCCTGCTCGATCCCGCTCTTCTCACCGAATTGCCGGATCGTGGCTATCTATCGGCACGGCTTACCGCTTTCCTCGAAGGCGACCGCGCCTATGAGGACGTTCTCGATCGTTTGCGCATCTTTGCCTCCGAGCAGAAATTCCTGATCGGCGTGCGGCTGCTCGCCGGCTCGATCGATCCGGCCCGCGCAGGCCGCGCCTTTTCTGACCTGGCCGACCTCACCATTGAGGCCGCGTTGCGCGCGGTTATGGCCGAATTCGAGGCGCGCCATGGCACAATCGCCGGCGGCGTGGTTTCGCTGCTCGGCATGGGTAAGCTCGGCAGCCGTGAATTGACGGCGGGGTCGGATGTCGACCTCATCCTGCTCTACGATCACGATGCGGACGCCGAGGAATCCGACGGTGAAAAACCGCTGGCGCCCTCGCATTACTACACCAGGATGACGCAGCGCCTCATCTCGGCCGTTTCCGCGCCGACCGCGGAAGGCGTGCTCTATGAACTCGACCTGCGGCTGCGGCCGTCCGGCAACAAGGGGCCGGTGGCCACCCACGTCGACGCCTTCAAGAAATACCAGCGCCAGGAGGCCTGGACCTGGGAGCACATGGCGCTGTCGCGGGCGCGCGCCATTGCCGGAGATGCCAGGCTCTGTGCCGAGGTCGAAGCCGACGTTGCGGCGGTGCTCGGGCAATTGCGCGACGCAGCAAAGGTGAAAGCGGAAGCGTCCGACATGCGCGCCATGATCGAAAAGGAAAAGCCGCCGCGCGACCTCTGGGACATCAAACTCATTGCCGGCGGCCTGATCGATCTCGAATTCATCGCCCAGGTGGCCGTCGTCACGGGCAATGTCGAGTCCGGCCGCAGGGTCACGGCAACCGCGGAGGTATTGTCGCGCCTTGCGCCACAATTCGCAGCCGCCGATGTCAGGGAGGAGCTTGGCGAGGCCTACCGCCTCTATCTGGCGCTGACCCAGATGATCAGGCTTTGCCTCACCGGCCAGTTCGAGCGGGACAATGTGCCGCCGGGGCTTTCGGATCTGCTTCTGGCGGTCACCGACTTGCCGGATTTCGGTGTGCTGGAAGCACATCTCAAGGAGACGTCGCGGAAGGTCAGGAAGGATTTCAACCTTCTGCTTCGTGCCGGGCGGCCGTGATCAACGGCCGTGCGGATCGCATCGGGGGTGACGATGCAACAGGAGAAGACCATGAGAAAGACAACCAAGCTCGCGTTCGCCTTCATCGCGTTGGCAGGAGCCGTCGGCACTGCGGCCTATGCCGAGAACATCGACAGCGCAAACATGCGTGAGCGCACGATGATGCGCCTCAACAAGGCGATGAAGGACAATGACGGCACCATCAGCTTCGACCAGTTCTCAAGCGTCATGGATTCGCGGTTGAAGAAGCTGGTCGCCGACAATGGTGGCAAGCTCACGGTGGAGCAGCTCGCCGCAGCGCTGGAAAAGGCCCGCTTCGAGCACATGGCCAGGCGCATCATCGCGCGTTACGACAACAAGGGCGACGGTACGCTGACGACGGACGACATCGCCAGTCGCGACAAGAAGCTCTTTGCCCTGCTCGACAAGAACAACGACGGAAAGATCAAGAAGGGCGAACTGCCAAAGGGCGGCCGCTTTGGCTTACACCGTCAGTGGGATGACGAAGGCGACGACGGCAGCATGCAATAACGCCTTCCGGCACGGGCTTCGGCGACATCGCCGGAGCCCGTTGCTTAAGCCGCGACCTTGACCACGGGCGTCGCCTTCTTCACCGGAATGCGCACCGACACGATCGTGCCGACACCTTCGGTTGAGCGGATTTTCAGGGCACCGCCTTGCAGTTCGGCCAAAGAGCGCGAGATGGCGAGGCCGAGGCCGGACCCGGCATGGCTCTTGGAGAACTGGTTCTGCACCTGTTCGAAGGGCCGTCCGAGCTTGCCGAGCGCCTCCTTCGGGATGCCGCAGCCATTATCCTCGATCGTCAGCACCAGCGCCCCTGAGGTATTGCGGGCCCTGACCGATATGTGGCCGCCTTGGCCGGTGAATTTCACTGCGTTGGACAAAAGGTTTATGACGATCTGCTTGATCGCTCGGCGGTCGGCAAACAGCGTCAGCGCGTCGGCGATGCGGGTCTCCACGGTGATCGCCTTCTGTGCGGCCTGCAGCGAGACGACCCTGACCGTCTCGCTGATCAGCGGGCCGAGATCGATCTCTTCGCGGTCGAGCGAGAATTGGCCGGCCTCGATTTTTGACATGTCGAGAATGTCGTTGATGACGCCCAGGAGATATTTGCCACTGCTGTTGATGTCGGTGGCGTATTCCTCGTAGCGCTCCGATCCCAGCGGGCCGAACAGCCCCTGTTCCATCAGCTCGGAGAAGCCGATGATGGCGTTCAAGGGCGTGCGCAGTTCATGCGACATGTTGGCCAGGAATTCGGACTTGGCCCGGTTCGCCGCTTCGGCGCGCTCGGTTTCCTTCATGTATTTGCGGTTGAGCTCGACCAGTTCGCGCGCGCGCTCCTCTTCGGCCCGGCGGGCGAGGCTGAGATCGTGTATGGTCGCCATCAGCCGGCGCTCGCTGTCGACCAGCTTTTCTTGATGCAGCTTGATCTGGGTGATGTCGGATCCGACCGAGACAATGCCGCCGTCGCGGGTTCTGAGTTCGTTGACCTGCAACCAGCGGCCGTCGGCCAGCTGCCGTTCGAACGTCGCGCCGCCCTGCGGTCCATTGCTGTTGGCAAGCCGCCGATCGGAAGCGAAAGCGAGCATGCGCTCTTCCAGCGTGGCGCGCACGGCGCCTGGCATCACGTCACGGTCCGAAAGGCCATTGTCCTTCTGGTATTTGGAATTGCACATGATCAGCCGCTCGGCGGCATCCCACAGCACGAAGGACTCGTTGATGTTCTCGATCGCCGTCCTCAGGCGCAAATCGGCTGCCTCGGAACGAAGCGCCAGGTGACGCTGCTCGGTGACGTCGACGGCGATGCCGATCAACTGGATTTCGGGTGCTTCCGGATCCATGACCTGCGCCCTTGCGCGCATCCATACCCACTGCCCGTCGGCATGCCGCATCCGGAACACCTGATCGATATGATCGATCTCGCGCGCGACGATCTTGTTGGCGAGCTGGAACAAGTCGCCATCATCGGGATGGATGATCTCGTCGACCTCGCCGAAGGACAGCATCGTGTCGCATGGCTCGTAGCCCAGCATGTCGTACATCGAGCGCGACCAATACATCTTGCCGCGCACCATGTCCCAGTCCCACAAGCCGCAGCGGCCGCGTACCAGCGCCATGTCGATGCGTTGATGCGCTTCGAGATAGATGCGGTCGGCCGCCTGCGCGCGCGCCGCCTGGCCGAAATAGGCATAGAGGATGATGATCAGCACGCCGGCCGTCAGTACGAACAGCGTCACATTCAGCGAGACTGTCTTGCGCCAGGCGTCGAAAACCGCGTCCTGCGGCACCAGCGCCGCTGCCGCGCCTTTGGGACCGTTCGTCAGGCTGACCGCTGCATACCAGTCCTGCCCGCCAATATCGACCTCCATCACTCCGGCGCGGTCGCCGAACATGAACAGAGGCTGGCCGCCCTGGGCGAGGCTATCCAGCGAACGGCCTTGCCAGGACATCGAGCGCGGCGTCACCGCGGTGATCTTGAAGGCGCTGTCGGTGATGACAAGAACGTGGCCGCGGCTCATCGCGCCCTGGCGGCTGGTCGTTTCCAACAGGTCCTGGATGGCGCCCGGCGCGGTGTCGGACGTGGTGGCCAGCGAACTCGCCAGTTGACCGGACGCCAGCATCAGGATCGCCTTGGCGTTGCGCTCGATATCGTCGCGTTCGTTCATCAGCGACAGGACGCGCAGCGCCGCGATCGCGATCAGGAAGACGACGATGAGAGCCGGTATCGATCGGCGCAGCAATGGCTCCGCCGCCAGAAGCCGCTTGTAGGCCGGTTCGGCGATGAGCCGCGTATTCCCGGCAAGGCCGTCGCCTCGCGGCGTCTCGCGACGCGCAAAAGCTATCCCTCCGGGCGCGCCCCACGCGTCCGCCTTCGCCATAAATGGCACTCCCCGATTTGCCTATGCTTGATGATCCGGCAAACGCCGCACTTCCGAATCGCCATTAAAGAATCAAAGGTGATTCGCCTTGTCCAGTGGTCCGGCGAAAAAAGATTAAAAATCGACTAAAATAGCGGCTTTTCCGCCAACCGAGCAGAGGCATGCGATGGCGATTACCGTGGAAAGGGAATAATATTAGAAATCACGCATATTCCGTGCGGGATTGCACATTGGGAGGAAAGCATGAATCGCAGATCTGCAATTGCTCTCGGCGTGTCAGCGGCAGCGGTAACGCCTTTGTTCGCCCTGGCGGCGTCGGTAAAAACGAGGACATACGGCCCGAAGGAGGGCAAGGAGATTGCGCCCGGCATCAGAGTGGTGGAGGTAGGCACGGGAAACTCAGACATTCCTGCCTACAAAAGCATCTCAATCGTCGATGTCGTGTTTCAGCCCGGCACACATGCGCCGGCGATGGTGATGGACAACGACATGGTATGCACCATCACTGCGGGCGAATTCACGATCAAGAAGGCCGACAAGGAGTTCAAGCTCAAGGAAGGCGACATATACACTTGCGCCAAGGGCAAGACCGACGAGGCGACGAATACGAGCGCCGAGGTCGGCGTGCATCGCATCGCCATGTTGATACCCGCGTAGGGAGGCGGGAATCCGTTCGAGCAGCAGAAGCACAGCCTGACGGGCCGGTGGCGTTGCCTTGGCATTGCCGCCGACCACCATGGTGGCCGCTTGGGTCTGGCTCACGCCAGCGTACGCTCGACGATATCGCTTAAATCCGCCGACAGGTTTTCGGCATTGGCAATCGAAAGCAGCGCTTCCCTGGCCTTGGCCTGCCGGCCAGGTTCGAGCGAACGCCACGACCGGAGCGCCGTTGCCAACCTTGCCGCCACCTGCGGATTGCGTTTTTCGACCTCGAGCACGGTCTGCGTGAAGAATCGGTAGCCTTCGCCGTCGGCGCGGTGGAATCCGGTCTGGTTGGCACTGGAGAATGTGCCGATCAACGAGCGCACCCGGTTCGGATTGGCCATCGAGAAGGCCGGATGCGTGGTCAGGGCGCGAACCGTCTCCACCGCCTGCGGACCGGGTACGCTGGCCTGAATCTGGAACCATTTGTCCATCACAAGCGGGTCGGACGCATATGTCGCTTCGAAAGCCGCCAGTGCCTTGTTTGCCTCCGGCGAACCATGGTGGCGGTGCGCGAGCACGGTCAGTGCCGCCGCGCGGTCAGTCATATTGGTGGCCGACCGGAAGTGCTCCGCCGCAAGCCCGGCGCCATCTGACAGCAGCGAGAGATAATCGAGCATGACGTTGCGCAGCGCCCGCCGTCCGGCGGAAGCTGCGTCCGGGCTGAACGGGCCGGCGTCGGCAAGCCGCTCGTAGAGGCCGGCGAACGCGTCGCGGTTAGCCCTGGCGATTGCCAGCGCCAGCGCCTCGCGCGCAGCGAAGATGGCGTTGGGTTCGATGTTTTTGCCGATGTCGCGCGCTATGTCGGTCTCGCCCGGAAGCGAAAGCGCCAGCGCCCGGTAGGCCGGCTCCAGCGTCTCGTCGCTCGTGATCCTGCCGGCAAGCTCGGTCAGCCGCGCGGTGAAGCCAGGCTCGGCGCCGTCGAGAATCTGGCGGAAGGCCAAGATCAATGCATCCGTAAGCAGCGTGTTGAAGGTCTGCCAGCGCGAGAAGCTGTCGCTGTCGTGGCCGGCAAGGAAGAACTGGTCGTCGGTCTTCTGCTCGACGGCAAGCGTTATCGGCGCCGAGAAGCCGCGGTTCAGCGAAACCGCCGGACGCTCGGCGACGCCTGAGAAGCGCACCACATGCCGGCGCTTGCGGATGTGGATGATGCCGTCCTCGACGCTGGCGCCGTCGACCGCGTCATAGGCGACCGGCTCGCCACCGGCGCCAATCAGACCGAAGGCGAGCGGTATGTGCATCAGTCGTTTGCGGCTTTCCGACGGGGTCGGCGGCACCGATTGCTCGATTTCCAGAGTGAATTCCCGCTCCGCCTGGTTATAGGTCGAGCTCACCGCCAGGTTAGGGGTGCCGGCCTGATGGTACCAGAGCGCGAATTGCGACAAGTCGCGGCCGGACACCTCCTCGAACACTGTCAGGAAATCCTCGATCGTCGCCGCCGTGCCGTCGTGCCGCTCGAAATAGAGGTCCATGCCGGCGCGAAAGCTATCAGGCCCGAGGATGGTACGGATCATGCGCACCACCTCCGAGCCTTTTTCGTAGACGGTCGCCGTGTAGAAATTATTGATCTCGCGATAGCGGCGCGGCCTGACCGGATGCGCCAGCGGCCCCTGGTCCTCGGGGAATTGATGCGCGCGCAGCGTGCGCACCTCGGCGATGCGCTTGACCGCACGCGAACGTTGGTCGGCCGAGAATTCGTGGTCGCGATAAACGGTCAGCCCTTCCTTCAGGCAAAGCTGGAACCAGTCGCGGCAAGTGATTCTGTTGCCTGTCCAATTGTGGAAATACTCATGCGCGATGATCGCCTCGATATTGGCGAAATCGGCGTCCGTCGCGGTCTCTCGGTCGGCCAGCACGTATTTGTCGTTGAAGACGTTGAGGCCCTTGTTCTCCATCGCGCCCATGTTGAAGTCGGACACGGCGACGATGTTGAAGACATCGAGGTCGTATTCGCGGCCGAATGCCTCCTCGTCCCATTGCATCGATCGCTTCAAGGCATCCATGGCGTAGCCGGCGAGCTTCTCCTTGCCGGGCTCGACATAGATGCCGAGCTCGACCGTGCGGCCGGACATGGTAACGAAACTGTCGGCGACCCGGCCGAGATTGCCGGCGACCAGCGCGAACAGATACGATGGCTTGGGGAAGGGATCGTGCCAAATGGCATAGTGCCAGCCATCGCCGAGATTGCCCTTGTCGACCGGGTTTCCGTTGGACAGAAGCAGCGGCGCCTCGTCGCGGCGGGCTTCGATCCGCACGGTGTAGACGGAAAGGATGTCGGGGCGGTCGAGGAAATAGGTGATGCGGCGGAAGCCCTCTGCTTCGCATTGCGTGCAATAGACGTTGCTTGAGCGGTAGAGGCCCATCAGCGCTTCATTGCCCGACGGCGCCAGCTCGGTCTCGATCGACAGCCGAAAGCGACGCGCCGCCGGGGGCCTGAGGATGGTCAGTCGGTCGGGCGTCACGGCAAAATCCGTCGGCTTGGCTTTCCTGCCGTCGATCTCGACGCGCCTGAGCGTCAGCCCGTCGCCATCCAGCACAAGCGGCGTAGAGGCCGCGACGCCATCCCGGCGCTCGACGGTCAAAATTGCCGTGACGATCGTCGCGCCTGGCGAAAGACGGAATTCAAGGTTCGTTTCCGGAATGAGATAGTCGCTGGGGCGATAGTCTTCGAGTTTGAAGACCTGGCCAGTGTCGGTGCGCATTCCTTGGTTCCTGTCTTTCCGGGCCTGTCCTGCCCGTCCAAAATTTTGAAGTCCGCGCTCTTTACACGAACCGGCGGCTCGACAAAACTGCGACAAGGTCTATTCAGACCTTCCTTTCCAGCATCGCGAGGCAGTCATGGCGCGCACCTGGGCAACCACGCGGGAAGCGGCGGGAGCGTGACAGCAGGCCGCGACAACAGTGACAATACCGTAGGGCACAACACGCTCACCGGCATTATGCTGAAGATCGTCTCGGTGGCGGTCTTCGTCGGCATGTCGACCTGCATCAAGGCGGCGGGCACTGTGCCGGCGGGACAGATCGTCTTCTTCCGCTCCTTCTTCGCTATCTTTCCGATCATTGCCTTTCTGGCTTTCAAGGGAAATCTCGGCACGGCTTTCAGTACAAGCCGTCCGTTCAACCACATCGCGCGCGGCGTCGTCGGCGTCTGCGCCATGGGGCTCGGCTTCTTCGCGCTGACGCGGTTGCCGCTGCCGGAAGCAATCACGCTGAATTACGCCCAGCCACTGTTGGTGGTGGTGTTCAGCTCGATTTTCCTCGGCGAAGCCATTCGTATCTATCGCTGGAGCGCGGTCGCCGTCGGCCTCGTCGGTGTGCTGATCATCTCCTGGCCGGAGCTGACGCTCCTGAGTTCCGGCGAGGCGCTCGATGACCAGGAGGTGCTCGGCGTCATCGCGGCATTGATAGCGGCGGCGATTTCGGCCGTCGCCATGCTGCTCGTGCGCAATCTCGTGCAAAGCGAGCGCACCGCCACGATCGTGCTTTGGTTTTCGGTCACCGCGAGCGTCATGGCGCTGCTGTCGCTGCCGTTTGGGTGGCAGGCGCTGACGCCGGGGCAGGCGGTCCTTCTTGTCGCCGCCGGCTTCTGCGGCGGCCTTGGCCAGATCCTGATGACCTCGGCTTACCGCCATGCCGAGGCATCGGTGGTGGCGCCGTTCGAATACACCTCGATGATCCTCGGCGTCTTGGTCGGCTATCTCGTCTTCGGCGATGTCGCCACGCTGAACACGCTGACCGGCGGTCTGATCGTCGTTGCCGCCGGCATCTTCATCATCTGGCGCGAACGTCAACTCGGCCTGGAACGCACCCGCACGCGCAAGGCCGCCCCGCCGCAGGGGTGATCAGCACCGTTAGGCCCGCTCTTTCGCCAATCTTACCAGCGCCGTCCGCGTCTGCTCGTCGGCCGGAAAGAAGGACTCGATCGCCAGCTCCGACAGCGTCACGTCCAGCGGCGTGCCGAACACGGTGATGGTGCTGATGAACGACAGCACCTGATCCCCATGGGCAAGCCGCAGCGGATGCACGATGCCGCTCGGCTCGACCCGCGACGGCCGCCCACTCTTCAGGCCGGAGGGATAACCGCGCAACTCACGCTCCAGTTCGATCAGCACCGGATCGCCTGACGCGTCGTTCTGGTGCTTCAGGCGTTCCAGCAGGTGCGCCCGCCACTCCGCGAGATTGACGATGCGCGGCGCGACACCTCCAGGGTGCAGGCTGAGCCGCAGCACGTTGACTGGCGGCTTGAGCAGCGAGGGCTCGGAAACGTCGGCCAGGAACGGCCCAATGGCAGTGTTTGCCGAAACGAGGTTCCAGTGCCGGTCCACCGCAAGCGCCGGGAACGGCTCGTGCCCTCGAAGCACCGTCTCGACCGCCGCCATGGCCGGTGCCAGCGAAATGTCGGTCAGCGGCCTTTCGCTGAAGCTCGGCGCAAAGCCCGCCGCCAGCAAGAGCTGGTTGCGCTGGCGAAGCGGGATCGAAAGCTGCTCGGCCAGGTGTAGCACCATGTCGCGCGACGGCGCGGCCCGCCCGCTCTCGACGAAGCTCAGATGCCGCTGCGAGATATCGGCTTCCGTGGCGAGGTCGAGCTGGCTCATCCGGCGTCGCGTGCGCCATTCACGGATGAGGCTGCCGGCGGAGGTTTGAGGAGATATCATGAGGGCATGGTTAGGGCGACGGCAGGCGCATTTCAATTATCCGCGAGGTCATGGAGAGGTGAGCGCTCTTAGCTTCGCCTTCACCTCGAGAAAATCCCGCCAAGCCAGCCTCTTGTGCGCCGGCGTCCTCAATAGATAGGCCGGGTGCAGCGTCGGCATCGCCGGAATAACGACGCCGGACGCTGTCGTGTGGGCGCGCCAGTTGCCGCGCAGCCGCAAGATGCCTTCGCTCGTATTCAGAAGGGTTTTGGCCGAGGGCCCGCCGAGATTGACCAGCACCTTCGGCTTGACCAGTTCGATCTGCCTTTCGATGAACGGCCGGCAGATCTCGGTTTCGTGCGGCGTCGGCGTGCGGTTTCCCGGCGGCCGCCAGGGGATGACATTGGCGATGTAGACGGATGTCCGGTCTAGCCCGATCGCGGCCAACATGCGGTCGAGCAGCCGGCCGGAGCGGCCGACGAAGGGCAGGCCTTCTATATCCTCGTCACGGCCGGGCGCCTCGCCGACCAGCATCACCGATGCATCCGGGTTGCCGTCGGCAAAGACCAGGTTCTTGGCGGTGAACTTCAGGTTGCAGCCGTCAAAAGTCGACATGTGCTGGCGAAGCTCGTCCAGCGTCGAGGCAGCCGAGGCCAATTCACGCGCCAGCGCCGCCTGCGCCTCGTCGGGTACCGCCGAAATGGGCGGGCGCGCCGGCGGAGCGTTAGGCACGGCGCTCGCATCGAGACGCGGTTGGGCGGGCCGCTCCGGTGCCCCGCTATCGCTCGGCGCGGCAGCCGGCATCCGCTCCGCCGGCTTGGGCGCGGCTTCCGCGAAGCGGCTCACCGGCGCGTCCTCCAACGCCTCGTCGACGCCCGCGCTGGCATAGAAGGCGAGCAGCTCGGCGATATCAGGTCGGCTGTTTGGGGAAGCGGCAGTCATGGCGCCACCATCGTTCGACTGGTCGCATATTGCAAGTTGGTGATTGGGGACATTGGCACAACCGGGCAATGACGGCCTGTCTGTGGCAGCGTCATACGCTCACCGCAACCTAACCCGTCGGTATGCGCGGGTCCTGCACCAGATAAAAGGTCCAGCGCGGCGTATAGTCGGTGATCAGGAATTCGAACCTGGCGGTCTTTAGCGGGTCGACCTTGCCGTTCTTGAACAGCAGACGGTCATACGGTTCAAAATCGCGGTCGAAATCGGCAAAATTGCTCGACCAGATATTGTCAGGCGTCTTGTTGCGCTGGTCGAACGAAAGCCCGTCGCCGAAGACGCTCGGCTGATTCAGGACCTCCTGAAGCTCGAACTGGAATTCGATCCAGGCCTGGCCGCTGTTGTTGAGCACGTCCAAGCGCAAATACATGATGCCGTTGGCGAACTCGCCCGCCTTGCCGAACGCCTGGATCGGCTTGGTTGCACGGATGGTCAACGTCACCGGCGTCGCTGAATTCAGCTCTTCGGTGATGACGAGCGGATCGTCCTTGGTGCCGGTGCCGGAAGCGCCGGTGATTTCGAACCCGCCAAGCTCGTCGGAGAAGGAGTAGGCACCGGTGGCCCAGACCTTCACCTCGTCTGCAAAGGCATGGACCGGCGCCAGCAGGGGGAGGGCCGAAAGGAACGCCCGGCAGGCCCTGCCGGGCGTCGATGGGAAGCGCGTTGATGAGAAGCCGGCTGGCCCAGGAATGCGCATGGTGCGAAGTATGGCCGATAAGCAAGCCGTCGAACAATTAAAAACGTACGCGTTGCGGGCAGGCCGGCGCAAAACGGGTGTCCTTCGGCACGATGCGCGACTTTTTGGCCAAATCCGCGTTGTCACAGGCGCGCCGGTTTCCTGTCGCGACTTGATGCGCTATGCAGCGCATGAGCCAGCAAGATACGCGCAATAGCGACAAGCCAGTGCGGAGGGGTTGATGAGCGATATCGAACGCGAAAGCATGGAATTCGACGTGGTGATCGTCGGTGCGGGCCCGGCCGGCCTCGCCGCCGCCATCCGCCTGAAGCAAGTCAATCCCGAGCTTTCCGTGGTCGTGCTGGAAAAGGGCGGTGAGGTTGGCGCCCACATCTTGTCAGGCGCCGTCGTCGATCCAATCGGCATCGACCGGTTGCTGCCGGGCTGGCGCGACGAACAAGACCATCCATTCAAAACGCCGGTCACGGCGGACCATTTCCTGGTGCTTGGCCCCGCCGGCTCTTTCCGCCTGCCCAACATGATGATGCCGCCTCTGATGAACAATCACGGCAACTACATCGTCTCGCTTGGCAATGTCTGCCGCTGGCTGGCCGCCAAGGCCGAGGCGCTCGGCGTGGAAATCTATCCGGGGTTCGCCGCGGCCGGCCTGCTCTATAACGAGGAAGGCGCCGTCACCGGTGTTGTCACCGGCGACATGGGCGTCGAAAAGGATGGCACACACGGCCCGGGTTTCGCGCCGGGCATGGCGCTGATGGGCAAATATGTGCTGATCGGAGAGGGCGCGCGCGGCTCGCTCGCCAAGCAGTTGATCGCCAGGTTCAGGCTTTCCGAGGGCCGCGAGCCGGGCAAATACGGCATCGGCCTCAAGGAACTGTGGCAGGTCAAGCCGGAGAAGCACAGGCCGGGTCTCGTCCAGCACTCCTTCGGCTGGCCGCTCGATCTCAAGACCGGCGGCGGCTCTTTCCTCTATCATCTGGACGACAATCAGGTGGCGGTGGGCTTCGTCGTCCACCTCAATTATAAGAACCCCTGGCTGTCGCCGTTCGAGGAGTTCCAGCGCTTCAAGACCCACCCGGCGATCAGCGGTACTTTCGAGGGCGCCAGGCGGTTGGGCTATGGCGCGCGCGCGATTACCGAAGGCGGTTGGCAGTCGGTGCCGAAACTGTGCTTCCCGGGTGGCGCGTTGATGGGCTGCGCCGCCGGGCTCGTAAACGTCCCGCGCATCAAGGGCTCGCACAATGCCGTGTTGTCGGGAATGCTGGCGGCCGAGCATGTCGCCGAGGCAATCGCCGCCGGCCGCGCCAATGACGAGCTCTCCGCTTACGAAGCCGCGTGGCGGGCGACAGACATCGGCAAGGATCTGAAGAAGGTGCGCAACGTCAAGCCGCTGTGGTCGCGCTTCGGCACCATCGCCGGCGTCGCCATCGGCGGCCTGGACATGTGGCTGAACACTTTGTTCGGCTCCTCGCCCTTCGGCACGCTGAAGCATGGCAAGGCCGACTACGCCACGCTAGAGCCCGCCGCGAAGCACAAGAAAATAGACTATCCCAAGGCCGATGGCGTGCTGACCTTCGACCGCTTGTCCTCGGTGTTCCTGTCCAACACCAACCACGAGGAAAACGAGCCGGTGCATCTGCTGGTGGCGGACATGGAGCTGCAGAAGCGTTCCGAGCATGACGTCTTTGCCGGACCTTCGACGCGCTACTGCCCGGCAGGCGTCTACGAATGGGTCGACAAGGACGGCAATGCCGCTGCCGATCCGGCGGCCAAGGACGTGCGCTTCGTCATCAACGCGCAGAACTGCGTCCACTGCAAGACCTGCGACATCAAGGATCCGAACCAGAATATCGACTGGGTGCCGCCGCAAGGTGGCGAAGGCCCGGTCTATCAGAACATGTGAGCGTGCCCGGCTAAGCCGTCACGAAAACATGCGAGCGGCGGCGGACTTGTCTGTCGCCGTCGACCGCCTGCCTCGATCAAGCCCGTTGAAGCCTTCCGCCGAGTGTGGTCTGCTCGGCTCCGACAAAGGAGGCGGACATGCGCCTGACCAGCCCGACGATGCTCGCCATGGCCTTCATGCTGCTTTGCGCATCAGCCGCGTCGGCGGGCACAAAGCTCACCGTTCACATCCGCACCTATGATGTCGCTGGAAATACCGGAGCCGCCCTTGTCGAGGCAATGGACCGGCTGGGACCCAAGCACGGCTATATGACGCGCGCCATCGCCGAAACCGGTTACGCCGTGCATTGGGATCTCGATATTGTCCGGGAGGATGGAGCCTGCCATCTGCGGCAGGCCAACGGGACGCTCAACCTGACCTACACTTTCCCGCGGCTCTCGTCGGCAAGCGCAGTCCTGCGCGAGCGTTGGGACCGTTTCATGGTCGGCGTTCGCAAGCACGAGCAGACGCATGGCGGTATCGCGAGGCGGATGATGCGGGCCACCGAGACCGCGCTTGCCGGACTGCGGCGCCCGGACAACTGGTTCTGCACCGGCACGCATCTCGAGGCGCGGCGCCGAATCAAGACCATCTATGTCGAATACGAAGCCAGGCAGAACGCTTTCGATGCGCGCGAGCATCGCGGCGGCGGGCCTGTCGAGCACCTTGTCGAAGCGTTGACCAAACCCTGAGAATGCCGAAGCATCAACCGCGCGGATTGTTTTCAAGGTCGCTCGCCGCGAGCGCGCTCTCATGCTCGTCATGGGGCAGCCTGTCGTCGGGGCGAAGCGAGAACTCCACGAGTACGGGAAGATGGTCGGAGCCGGTATCTTCCAGTCGCGTTGACGACAGAATGGTCACGCCGCCCTTGCTGAACGCCTGGTCGATCGGGAGGCCTGCATAGCGGCGCAGGAAGTCGGGCAGCTTCCGGTGAATCCAGGTCGACCCGGCCGACGGCATGACCGTCAGTCCGCCGAGAGCGGCGACGCGCCGCACCGCGGCGCTCCATGGCACCGCGTTGCAATCGCCGGCCATGATGGCGGTTTGGCCGAGCGATGAAAGCTGCTCCGAGAGTTCGCCGATCTGCCAATACTGTTCCCGCGGCCACGGCCAGCTGAGATGGATGGCGGCGACGTCGGCGCTCCTGCCGCCGAAATCGATGGTCGCAACGGCCATTGCGCCCCGGCGCTCGCAATGTGGCGCGGTGCCGGCGAGAAAGGGCCGCCGCGAGAGCAGCGCGACGCCGAATACGCCGTTGGGATAGGGACAGAGGATCCGGTATGGATAGGCGCTGGCGATGTAGCCAAGCTCCGTCGCCCACATCGTCGACACCTCGTCCAGGGTGATGACGTCGGGATTGGTCCGGCCGATCAGTGACAGCACTTTTTTCGGCGTCGGGTTGTCGTAGCGCAGATTCATCTGCAGCAGGCTGTAGACTACCTGGTCGGTGGGTTTGGCGACCGCCTGAACCGGCCACGGCCGGGGCAAGGCGGTCGAAGCGGTGGCAAGAGCGGCCACGGCAAAAACCAGGGCCGCGGCCGCTTGCAGGCGAAACGATGTCGCCAGCAGCGGCAGCGCGCAAAGCGCCATCAGCACGGCGAGGTGAATGCGGAAATGCGAAAAGGAATCGAGCGCCGGGTGCAACGCGCCTAAGAAGCCGGCCACCAGCGCGACCGAGAGCGTCATCATCACGATGAATACCAGTGAAGCCGCCATGTCTCGACTGCGTTTCATCGGATCAGATCTGCATGAGTTGCCTGCGATGGTCCCCGCCCGGTTATCGGCAAAAATGCGGCTCAATCAAGATAGCGAATTGCCGGCAAGATGGCGAATCGCCGGCAAGACGGCGAATGGCTCTGGCGGCGCGCAGATCGGCTACTGGAAGGCCGTTTCCGAAAAACTTCTGAGCTTGCGCGAATGCAGCCGCTCCATCGGCATTTCCGAAAGCTTTTCCATCGCCCTGATGCCGATGGTGAGGTGCTGCGCCACCTGCCGCTTGTAGAATTCGGTCGCCATGCCGGGCAGCTTCAGTTCGCCATGCAGCGGCTTGTCGGAGACACACAAGAGCGTGCCGTAAGGCACGCGGAAGCGGAAGCCATTGGCCGCGATCGTTGCCGATTCCATGTCAAGTGCGATCGCCCTCGACTGCGAAAGCCGCTGCACCGGTCCGCGCTGGTCGCGCAGTTCCCAGTTGCGGTTGTCAATGGTGGCTACAGTGCCGGTGCGCATGATGCGCTTGAGATCGTACCCGGACAGGCCGGTCACTTCGGCCACCGCTTCCTGCAATGCCACCTGGATTTCGGCCAGCGGCGGGATCGGCACCCAGACTGGCAGGTCGTCGTCCAGCACGTGATCCTCGCGCACATAGGCATGCGCCAGCACATAATCGCCCAGCGCCTGCGTATTACGCAGGCCCGCGCAATGGCCGAGCATCACCCAGGCATGCGGCCTCAGCACAGCGATATGATCGGTGATCGTCTTGGCGTTGGAGGGTCCGACACCGATATTGACCATGGTGATGCCGCCATGGTTCGGCTTCTTCAAGTGGTAGGCCGGCATCTGCGGCAGGCGCTGCGGCGCCACCCCTTCGCTCGGGGCGCTCTGCCCGGCTTTGGTGACCACGTTGCCCGGTTCGATGAATTCGGCATATCCGCCGCCGCCATTCTCCATCAGGTCACGGGCGCGTGCCACGAACTCGTCGATATAGAACTGATAGTTGGTGAACAGCACGAAATTCTGGAAATGCTGCGGCGTGGTCGCGGTATAGTGCGACAGGCGGTGGAGCGAATAGTCGATCCGCTGCGCGGTGAAGGGCGCCAGCGGCCTTGGTTCTCCGAACGCCACTTCGAACGTGCCGTTGGCGATCTGGTCATCTGTACCGTCGAGATCTGGCACGTCGAACAGGTCTCGGATAGGCCGCTGGATACGCTCGGCCGCGGTTCCGTCGACATGGGTGCCTTCGAGAAAGGCGAAATGCAGCGGGATCGGCGTTGTCGATTCCGAGACCGTGACCGCGACCCCGTGGTTGCGCATGATCAGACGCAATTGCTCGACCAGATAGCTTTCGAACAGGCTCGGCTGGGTGATGGTGGTGGAAAAATGCCCCGGCGTCGGCATGTGGCCATAGGCTTGGCGTGAATCGATCTGGGTGAACGAGTTCGTCGTGACGCCGATCTCCGGGTAGAAGGCGCGGTAGCGCTTGCTGCTGTCCCCGCCGGCGGCAAGCGCCGCGAAGGAGTCGCGCAGGAACTTGGTGTTGCGGTCATAAAGGGCTTGCAGCGCCGCGACCGCCTTTTCGGCGGTGTCGAAGCTTTGCCGGCCAAAAGGCTCGGGCATGACGACAGATTCGATGGCTTGGGGGTAGATTCGCTTTTCCATGGCTCAATATAGAGATTTGGATAGGCGGTTGGGAGGGGTGTCCCGATCGAAGGCGCAATTTATCCGCGCTGCAGGCTGACCAGCAGCACGAAACCGACGCCGGATTTCTTCAGTGCTGGCGCGTCGATCGTGGACCCGGCATCGGTACGCATCATCGGCACGGCCAGGACCGGTGCGGCAAGAAACGCCAGGATGAGCGCCGCCCGCGGCAGAAGCCGAACGGTTTTGAAGAGATTGGCGGCGATGCGGTTCATGGTCTTTGCTTTTCTTTCGAGGTCTTGTGGTTGGTCAGGTCTTTGGTTTCTGTCTCAGGGGCGAAGGGTGGTCGGGCAGGCGAGGCGGCAGGTTCTGGAACTGGCCTCGTCCCAGGAACGGGCCGAACGGCCCGCTTCGGCGACGAGGATGGCGAAGAACATTCCAAACAGGCTCACCAGCAGGCAGACGATGGTGAAGCGGCGGGCGAGCATTGGTCGTGTCTCCTTCAACACGCAGGAGAATGCCCGGGCACGACTGAACCGGCTCTGATGCCGGCGTTCATCTGCCGTTCAAATTGGTTGATGGGTTTTGAGGCGGCGCTGGCCATAAGGAGCATGGCCGCCGGCACAGCACGCCAGGATCATGAAACGAAAACGGGGCCTGCCGGCCCCGTTTTCATGTCGCAAGGATGGGGTCGATCAGAGCTTGTGCCAGGTCTGGCTCTTGCAGATCAGCCCGCCGAGCACGCAGCCGCTCATTTTCAGCGAGGTGCCCGACAGTGTCGCCTTGCCGGAGTAGGTCTTGTCGTTTGCCGGGTCGGTTATGTTGCCGGTGTATTTGTTGTCGCCGGACGCCTTGAGCGAACCGATGGTCTTGCCGGCATATTTGCCAGACTTCAGCGTGATGGAAAATGAACCCGAGCCCCCGATGGCCGCGGTATCGCCGGCCTGCGTCTTCCAGTTTCCCTCGATCGGATCGGCCCAGGCCAGACCGGTCAGGATCAAAGTGGCCGCCAGGGCCAGGCTTGCTTTTCGAAACATCTTTCCTCCCTTGGATACCGGCAGGAGGCTACGCCTCGCCGGTCTGCCGCTTACGCAAACGTAAGCTAATCCAGCTCCCTGCAAAACAAAAGCGGTGCCGCAGCGGAAGCTTTGGCAATTCAGATGCGCCGACGGAAGCAATGTCGGCAGGGAAATGAATGCATGCATGCGCGGCGTTTGTTTCGCGTGGTTAGCAGAGTGTTGATTCCGCCCGCGAAAATTGTCGTCAAATTTGGCGCTATCCGGCTGAATCGCTGGCTTTGTATCCTTAACGAATTTCCACGTTTACCTATTGTTTTAGCTTTGTTTTCCTCAAATTAAGCACGCCATTTAACGACGGATTCAAGCCTGAGCGGCATTCTCGAAAGCATCGAAAGAGCAGCCCGGGCAGACAAACGGAGGCAGCTCTCGGGAGCCAGACAGGGCCGGAAGAGAGGATTGAAAAATGGCACGTTTTGAAATGCTTGAAGCAGGCTTCGGCGCCATGGGGGCAACTGCCCAGGCCGACATTCTTTTCGAACTGGGGATGATGTATGCGACGGGCCGCGATTGCGAGACCGATGTCGTCGCCGCCCACAAATGGTTCAACATCGCCGCGATCAAGGGTTCGGCCCGCGCTGCGGAATTGCGTTCGGAACTGTCGGCTGCGATGTCGAAGGTCGAGATCGCCAAGGCGCTGCGCGAAGCCCGCGAATGGATGACGATGCACTGAATTTAGAGATAAGGCAGGGCGGCCTTCTGGTCCGCCAGGCAAGGACAAGGCCGCGGTAAGACGGCCACGTGACAAAACCAAGAACGCGGCACGCCCGACAGGGCCAGCGGCGCGGCGGCCATGATCCGGTTTCGGAAAGATCAGGGCCAGCAGGAAGACAGGGAAGGCGAGTTGGGTTCGAGTGCGGGGGCGCTTGAGAAACAGCTCGACAGGCAAAGCCGCGACCGGCCGGAACAAGGCCGGCGCGGCTTTTGCCTTTTTGCTCCAGAGATGCTCCGCAGGCCTAATCGAGCGCCGCCAATGCGCCTAGACAGGCCACACGAAGGATGAAATTGTCCGGCCTCTCTGGAAGAAGCGTGGCCGGGGCGGCCGCGCGTGAGTGGAGGAGTCATACCGCAATGAAAAAATTAAGTATTTTGAACGCGGCCATTTTCGGCCTGATGATGAGCGCGCCGGTCGCCTATGCCGACGACATCACCTTTTCGGTGGTCGGTCCGATGACCGGACAGCTCGCCACCATTGGCGATCAGTTCAAGCAGGGCGCGCAGGCTGCCGCCGACGCGATCAATGCTGCCGGCGGTGTCGACGGTCGCCAGATCAAGCTCGATATCGAGGATGACCAGTGCGACCCGAAGCAGGCGGTTTCGGTCGCCAACCGTATCGTCGCCAATGGCGTCAAGTTCATCGACGGCCACGCTTGCTCGGGTTCGAGCATTCCGGCTTCCGCCGTCTATGCCGAAGCCGGTGCCCTGATGATGAGCCCGGCCTCCTCGAACCCGGTGCTGACCGACGCCGCAGCGAAGGCCGGCTGGCCGACGATCATGCGCCTCTATACGCGTGACGATGCGCAGGGTGCCTTCATTGGCCCCTGGATCGCGAAGAAGTATGCCGGCAAGAACGTCGTCATCCTGCATGACAAGAGTGCCTACGGTCAGGGCGTTGCCGATGCGGTCAAGGCCACGATGAATGCCGGCGGCCTGAAGGAAGTGGACTATGAAGGCATCAATGCCGGCGAAAAGGACTATTCGGCGCTCGTCACCAAGCTCAAGGACCTCAAGGCCGACGTTGTCTATTTCGGCGGTTACCACCCGGAGGCTGGCCTGATCCTGCGCCAGTCGGCGGAACAGGGCATCAAGTTCCAGCTGATCATGCCGGATTCGATAGCCTCGCCGGAATTCTGGCAGGTTGCCGGCCCGGCCGGCGAAGGGACCATGTTCGTCTTCCCGTCGGATCCTCAGGCAAAGCCGGAAGCCAAGGCAGCCGTCGAGAAGATCAAAGCCGGCGGTTTCGTGCCGGAAGGCTTCACGCTATTCTCCTACGCCACGATCCAGGCCTTTGCGGAAGGCATCAAGCGTGCCGGCAGCGATGATCCGGCCAAGGTCGCCGAGGCGCTGAAGAACGGGCAGCCAATCAGCACGGTTGTCGGCAATGTCACCTTCGACGAGAAGGGCGACCTCAAGAACGCCAGCTACGACATCAACCAGTGGCACGACGGCAAGTATGCGCCGATCCAGCCGTAATCGCTGCCTATATCGATGAAATGGCCGGGCTCGTCCCGGCCATTTCATTTCTGCCTGTGTGTCTTGCCATGGACATATAACGGCGGTCGACATTCTACGGCGCCTCTCTCTGTCCGGCAGGACAGGGACGCTTGGCGTCCGGCAGCGAGGCTGTCAGCCTTGCATATCCTCGAACCGCACCAGCACAGTGCCGTCGGTAACCTGCGCGCCCTCGGTGGCGATCTCGGCGATCACGCCATCATGGGGCGCGGCGATGGTGTGCTCCATCTTCATCGCCTCGAGAATAAGCAGCGGTTGCCCCTTCATCACCGTATCGCCCTTTGTCGCCCGCACAAGCTTGACCAGTCCCGGCATTGGCGCGCGCAAACTGCCTGACGCCGCCGCCGCATCATCGCCTCTGGCCAACGGGTCCGGCACCGCGAACGTATAGCCGGCCGCGCCTTCGAATATCGTGATGTGGCCTGGCCAGCGGGCGAGGCGAGGAACGGCGCGAAGGTCATGCGAATTGGCGCTGTCATAGGGTGCATGGAGCGTCACCTGGGAACGCCGGTCTGGTCGTACCGAAACCCTCGCCAGAATATCGTCCTCGCCAAACTTCAGCCGGATCTGTCGCGCCATGCCATGGAAATGCGTGTAGCCGGCAAGCGACGACCATGGATCATCCGATGCCGGCAGCGCGCCCGCCCCGGAGGCCGCTATGGCCGCGGCCGCGACCGTTTCGCCGCTCGGCGGCGCAATCTCGGTCAGCGCCTGCTGGTGGCGGCCTATCAGGCCGGTATCGACATCGCCCGCCGAAAAGTCCGGATCGGTCACCAGCGCGGCGAGGAAGGCGGTATTGACGATCGAACCGGCGACTTCGGTTCGCGCAAGCGCCGCGCCGAGTGCCTCCAGCGCAGCCAGCCTGTCCCCGCCATGCACCACCAGCTTGGCGATCATCGGATCATAATAGGGAGAAATGGCGTCGCCGGCCCGCACCCCGGTTTCGACACGCATGGCGGCCCCTTGGGGAACCGTGTCGGGAAATTTCAGATGATGCAGCGTGCCGGTCGCAGGCAGAAACTCCCTTGCGGCATCCTCGGCATAGAGGCGCGCCTCGAAGGCGTGGCCGGCTAGCTTTATCTCGCCTTGCGTTTTCGGCAGCTTCTCGCCTGATGCCACGCGCAACTGCCACTCGACCAGATCGGTGCCGGTGACCATCTCGGTGACGGGATGCTCGACCTGCAGCCTCGTGTTCATCTCCATGAACCAGAAGCGGTCAGGCTTCAGGCCTTGCGAGGCATCGACGATGAATTCGATAGTGCCGGCGCCGCAGTAGCTGATCGCCTTGGTGGCCTTCACCGCCGCCTCGGTCATCGCCTTGCGCAACGCCTCGGTCATGCCGGGGGCGGGGGCTTCCTCGATAACCTTCTGATGGCGTCGCTGCGCCGAGCAGTCGCGTTCGAACAGATGGACGGCATTGCCGAAATTGTCGCCGAAAACCTGCACCTCGATGTGGCGCGGTTTGTCGATATATTTTTCCACCAGTACACGGTCGTCGCCAAAAGCGGATTTCGCCTCGCGTCGTGCGCTCGACAGCGCTTCGGAGAACTCATCGGGGTGCTCGACCCGGCGCATTCCCTTGCCGCCGCCGCCGGCCCGCGCCTTGATCAGCACGGGGTAGCCGATTTCGCGTGCCTTGGAGGCCAGGATCACGATCTCCTGCGCCTCGCCATGGTAGCCCGGCACGACGGGCACGCCGGCCTTTTCCATCAGCCGTTTGGCGGCATCCTTCAGCCCCATGGCGCGGATAGAGGCCGCCGACGGGCCGATGAAGGTGAGCCCCGCGGCCGCCACCTGGTCGACGAAATCAGGATTTTCCGACAGGAAGCCATAGCCGGGATGAACGGCTTGCGAGCCTGTCGCCAAGGCGGCCGCGACGATCTTGTCGCCGCGCAGATAGCTGTCGCTGACAGGCGAGGCACCGATATGTACCGCCTCGTCGGCCATCTCGACATGCAGGGATTTCGCATCGGCATCGGAATAGACGGCAACCGTGCGCACCCCCATCCTGCGCGCCGTGCGGATCACCCGGCATGCGATCTCGCCTCGGTTGGCGATCAGGATCTTTGTGAACATGAAACCTCCGTAGACTGCGTTCGCCTGGAGGAAGCAACGGCCTCACGGTATAGTTCGGCCATTTGTTCGTCGAAGCAGCAGAAGATGACGGTCTGCGGCGTCGTATTTCCGCTCAAGAAGCTATTTACGGCGCCGACTGCAATTGCTGCCGCCTCATCCCTCGGATAGCGGTAGATGCCCGTCGAGATCGCCGGAAAGGCGACCGAGCGGCATTCCTTCTCGGCGGCGATTTCGAGCGAACGCCGATAGCAGGAGGCGAGCAACTCCGCCTCGCCCTTGCCGCCGCCCTGCCAGACTGGACCGACCGTATGGATGACGTAGCGGGCCGGCAGCCGATAGCCCTTGGTCAACTTTGCATCGCCGGTCTTGCAGCCGTTGAGCGTGCGGCATTCGGCGAGGAGTTCCGGCCCCGCCGCCCGGTGAATGGCGCCGTCGACCCCGCCGCCGCCGAGCAGCGAGGAATTGGCCGCGTTGACAATGGCGTCGACATCCAACTTGGTGATGTCGCCGACGTTAATGCGGATCCTGTCCTGCACCTCGCCCATTTCACATCCTGAACACGCCGAAGCGCGTTTCCTCGATCTCCGCGTTGAGCGCGGCCGAGAGGCTGAGCGCCAGCACCTCGCGCGTCTTGGCCGGATCGATGATGCCGTCGTCCCATAGCCTTGCGGAGGAATAGAGCGGGTGGCCTTCATGCTCGTATTTCATCAGGATCGGCTTCCTGAACTTCGCTTCTTCCTCAGCGCTCCATTCGCCGCCCTTGCGCTCGATACCCTCGCGCTTGACCATGGCCAGCACCGTCGCCGCCTGCTCGCCGCCCATCACCGAAATGCGGGCGTTCGGCCACATCCACAGGAAGCGGGGCGAGTAGGCGCGCCCGCACATGCCGTAGTTGCCGGCGCCGAACGAGCCGCCGATGATCACGGTGACCTTGGGCACGCGGGCGGTGGCGACTGCCATCACCAGCTTGGCGCCGTCCTTGGCGATGCCGCCTGCCTCATATTTGCGCCCCACCATGAAGCCGGTGATGTTCTGCAGGAACACCAGTGGAATCTTGCGTTGGCAGCACAGTTCGATGAAATGCGCGCCCTTCAGCGCGCTTTCGGAAAACAGCACGCCATTGTTGGCGATGATGCCGACCGGCATGCCGTGGAGATGGGCAAAGCCGGTGACGAGCGTGGTGCCGTAATTCTGCTTGAACTCATCGAACTCCGAACCGTCGACGAGGCGCGCGATCACCTCGCGCACGTCATAGGGCTGGCGCAGATCCGTCGGCACGATGCCGTAGATCTCATCTGCCGGATGAAGCGGCGGAATCGGTTTCTGGACGGCAAGGCTTACGGTCTTGTTCCGATTGAGGTTCTTGATGATGCGCCGGCAGATGGCCAGCGCATGCTCGTCGTCGAGCGCGTAGTGGTCGGCGACGCCGGAGAGCCGTGTATGGACGTCGGCGCCGCCGAGATCCTCGGCGCTGACGTCCTCGCCGGTGGCGGCCTTCACCAGCGGGGGACCGCCGAGGAAGATGGTCGCCTGGTTGCGCACCATGATCGTCTCGTCCGACATTGCCGGCACATAGGCGCCGCCCGCCGTGCACGAACCCATGACGCAGGCGATCTGCGGGATGCCTGAGGCGGACATGTTGGCCTGGTTGTAGAATATGCGCCCGAAATGCTCGCGGTCGGGAAACACCTCGTCCTGGTTGGGCAGGTTGGCGCCGCCGCTGTCGACCAGGTAGACGCAAGGCAGATTGTTCTGCAGCGCGATCTCCTGCGCGCGCAGATGCTTCTTCACCGTCAGCGGGTAATAGGTGCCGCCCTTCACCGTGGCGTCATTGACGACGACCATCACTTCCGTGCCTTCGACGCGCCCGATACCGGCGATGATGCCGGCGGAGGGAATGTCCTCGCCATACATCGACCATGCGGCGAACTGGCCGATCTCGAGAAAGGGCGACCCGGTGTCGAGCAATTGCGCCAGCCGCTCGCGCGGCAGCAGCTTGCCGCGCTCGACGTGTCGCTCGCGCGCCTCTTCCGAGCCACCGCGCTCGACGCTCGCGGCCTTTTCGGCGATATCGCCGACCAGCGCCCGCATGCGTTCGGCATTGGTGTGGAAGGTATCGGAGGAAGGGGAGATCTGGGTCCGGAGGACGGCCATGCTATACCCCCTCCGCCATGATCTCGCGGCCGATCAGCCATCGCCGGATTTCGCTGGTGCCGGCACCGATTTCGTAGAGCTTGGCGTCGCGTAGCAGCCGGCCGGTCGGATAGTCGTTGATGTATCCGTTGCCACCCAGAAGCTGGAGTGCGTCAAGCGTCATCTGCGTTGCTTTTTCGGCGGCAAACAGAATGCAGCCTGCGGCGTCCTTGCGGGTGGTCTGGCCGCGGTCGCAGGCGGCGGCGACCGCGTAGACATAGGCGCGCGCGGCGTTCATCGTCGTGTACATGTCGGCGAGCTTGCCTTGCACCAACTGGAATTCCCCGATCGCCTGGCCGAACTGCTTGCGCTCATGCACATAGGGCACTGCGACGTCGAGACACGCGGCCATCAGGCCGATCGGGCCACCGGCCAGCACCGTGCGCTCATAGTCGAGACCAGACATCAGCACCTCGACGCCACACCCTTCCTCGTGCAGCACGTTGTCGAACGGCACCTCCACATTATCGAAAACCAGTTCGCCGGTGTTGGAGCCGCGCATGCCGAGCTTGTCGAGCTTTTGCGCGACCGAAAATCCGGCAAAGGCCTTTTCGACGATGAAGGCGGTGATACCGCGGGCATGGCGCTCCGGATCGGTCTTGGCATAGACCACCAGCGTCTCGGCGTCCGGGCCGTTGGTGATCCACATCTTGGTGCCGTTGAGCACGTACCGGTCGTTGCGCTTTTCGGCGCGCAGCCTGAGCGAGACGACGTCGGAGCCGGCGCCGGGCTCCGACATGGCCAGCGCGCCGACGCGCTCGCCCGAGCAAAGCGGCGGCAGGAATTTCTCCTTCTGCGCCGGCGTTGCCCAGCGGTTGATCTGGTTGACGCAGAGATTGGAGTGGGCGCCGTAGGACAGGCCGACCGAGGCCGAGGCCCTTGATATCTCCTCAACGGCGATCACGTGCGCGAGATAGCCCATGCCACTGCCGCCGAACTCCGGATCGGCGGTGATGCCGAGGAGGCCGAGATTGCCGAGTTCCGCCCACAGATGCGCCGGGAATTCGTTCGAGCGGTCGATTTCCGCCGCGATCGGCGCGATCCTGTCCTGGGCGAAGCGCCGCACCAGCTCGCGCAATGCCTCGACATCCTCGTCATGCCCGAAGCTGAGCGTGTTCGTGTACATCCGGTTCCTCCTGCCGCATGACCCCCGAAAATCGACTTGGATTTTCGGAAAAGATCATGCGCGAAACTAAAATCCCACGGCGTCGTTTGCGCGTCCAAACGGATGTGCGGCGCTGTAGGTGTCGATCGTTGCGCCGACGAGCCGCATCGTCATCGAAAGATATGTCGCTGTGACTTCTGCGATCGACAGCCGCTCGCCCGGCCGGAACCAGACGATGACACCGGTCATCATCTGGATCAGCGCCATGGCGGTGAGGCCGGTGTCTTCGACGACGAACACGCCTGCCTCGGCGCCGTCACGCAGAATGGCGCGCAGTTCCTTCTCATAGGCCGTGCGCATCCGCAGTATCTGGGTCAGTCTTTCGGGCGACAGGCTGCGCAGCTCCATGTTCGAAACATGCGTCGCATGGCGGCGGGCGATGTGGAAGGCGATGTGGTTCTCGACATAGGCCGAAAGCCGGCTTGCCGGATCGGCATCGGCGGGCCGTGCGGCGTTCCAGGCTGCGATCAGCTCTTCCATATGCTCGCGCATCAGCGTGAACAGCAAATCCTCCTTGGTCGGGAAATAGCGATAAAGCGCGGCTGCCTGCACGCCTACTTCGGATGCCAGCTGGCGCATCGACATCGCCTCATAGCCGAGCCGCGCGATCAGGTTGACCGCCGCCTCGCGGGCTGCCGCCTCGGTCTTTCCGCCATCGGATCCTGTCGTGCGCGCCAAAAGAGCCTCCCTTGTTGCGAATTAATAAAACGAACGTTCAATTAATTCAAGAGGTATGCCGAAGCCGCATCAGGCATCGATCCGGAAGCCGGTAACAGGATTGCTGGATACCGCATCCTCGACGTCAACCCCGGAAACGGACGCTCCCGGCGGTCCTTTCCAAAGCCGGCCGATCATGGTCGAGACGGCTTCGCCTGTGCCGGCAATCTCAGCGGTCACCGAGCCATCCGCTTCATTGCGCACCCAGCCAGCAAGCCCAAGGCTGGCGGCCTGGCTTCGGACCCAGATCCTGTAGCCGACGCCTTGCACCTTGCCGTGGGCCCGCACACGCACTGCCTTGCGATCGTCAGCCATTGCGTCTCTCCCGAGGCTCGTCTGCTGGAATCTGGCGCAGGCGACGGGGAATGCAACAGGCCGGTCGAACGAGGATGGAGGGGGCCCGAGTCGAACTCGAATTTAATTGACTCAGTCCACTAAATTTCTCACACTGCGACAATCATAAATCCAGGGCTGAACGCAGATGCTGGACCAACGCAGTGCTTTGGTGGCCGATATCAGGCACTTCAACCGTTTCTACACCCGCACTGTCGGCCTTCTCGACGAGACCTTGACGCAGAGCCCGTTCACGCTCACCGAGGCGCGCGTCCTGTTCGAGCTTGGTTATCGGGATCGCCCGGCGGCGGCGGAAATCGCCGGCGAGCGAGGCTTCCTTTCGGAGACATTCGACATCGATGTCGGCCCGGCCGCCTCCGACATCGCCAGGCAACTGCGTCTCGACGCGGCCTATCTGACGCGGATCCTGCGAAAATTCGCCGGCGAAGGCCTGACCGAAACCCGGAACGATCCGGTCGACCGGCGAAGGCGTATTCTGTCGCTGACGGCAAGGGGACGGGCCGCCCTTGCCGGTTTGCAGGCTGCGGCGGACCGCGACACTTCCCGGCTTATCGAGAACCTGCCCGACCACAGCTTGGCCGAACTCGGCGACGCCTTGCGCAAGGCAGCGGAGCTGCTGGGCGATCCGGCGGCTGAAGGCCAGGCGGCGCCCCCCGTCGTGACGTTGCGTCCGCATCGCGTCGGCGACATTGGCTGGGTGGTTCAGCGTCAGGCCCAGCTCTATGCCGAGGAATATGGCTGGAGCATCGAGTTCGAAGCCTTGGTTGCCGAAATCGGAGCCGACTTCATCCGCAATTTCAAGCCAGGGCGCGATTTCTGCTGGATCGCCGAACGCGCCGGCCTCCCGCTTGGCGCGGTGTTTCTGGTTCACCAGGACGACGAGGTCGCGAAACTGCGGCTGCTGCATGTCGAGGCTGCGGCGCGCGGGTTGGGCATCGGCAAGCGCCTGGTTGCGGAATGCGTGAACCAGGCGCGCGCCTGCGGCTACATCAAGCTCGTTCTGTGGACGAATGACATTCTGGTCGCCGCCCGCGCGATTTATGAGCGCGCCGGGTTCAGACTGGTCTCACAGGAGCGCCATCACAGTTTCGGCAAGGAACTCACCGGCCAGAACTGGGAGCTCGATCTCTAACGGGCCGGCAAGTGTCGCCGCTATGGCAACGCTCGTTCAGTTTCCACGGGCGGCGGCCAGTGCGCCGGGCAGTTCCTCAGCAAAAATGTCGAGCTCGTGGTCCAGTCCGACGCTGACGCGGATGCAACGATCGAGCCCCGGCGCCATCGGCTTGCGGATGAAGACGTCGCGCGACAACAAGCCTTGCAGGATCTTCAGCGCGAAAGCACCGTCGCGGCCGCAATCGATGGTGACGAAATTGGTCGCCGACGGCAGCGGCGTCAGCCCGTTCTGTTCGGCTATCTGCGCGATGCGCCGGCGCCCTGCCGCCACCCGCGCCACCACTGAATCCAGATAATCCTGGTCGGCGAGCGCCTCGACGCCCGCCACCTGCGCCATGCGGCTGACGCCGTAGTGGTTGCGGATCTTCTCGAAATCGCTGATCACCTGGGCCTCGGCGACCGCATAGCCGCAGCGTATGCCGGCAAGCCCGTAAGCTTTCGAAAAGGTGCGCATGCGGATGACGTTCGGCCGCGAGACGTCGATGGGCGGCAGTGCGGAGGCCGGCCCCAATTCTCCATAGGCTTCATCGAGCACGAGCATGGTGGTTTCCGGCAGCGCTTCGATGAAGCGCGTCAGCTCGGCCGCTTCCCACCAGCTCCCCATGGGGTTGTCCGGATTGGACAGATAGACCAGCGGCGCTTTCTCTCTGGCGGCCGCAGCCAGCAGCCCTTCCAAATCCTCGTGGTCGTTCGCATAGGGCACGGTGACAAGCCGTCCGCCGACACCGGCAATGTGGAAGTTGAAGGTGGGATAGGCGCCGAGCGAGGTGACCACCGCATCGCCAGGCGCCACATACATGCGCGCCACCAGACCAAGCAGGCCATCGATGCCTTCGCCGACCACGACGTTCTCGACCTTCAGATTATGATGCGCGGCCGCGGCCACCTTCAGGTCGTGATTGTCCGGATCGCAATACATCCACATGTCGCGCGCGATCTCGGCCATCCGGGCGATGACGCGCGGCGAGGGTCCGAAGCTGCTCTCATTGGCGCCGATGCGGGCGCGGAATGCACGCCCGCGCTCGCGCTCCTGCGCTTCGGGGCCGACAAACGGCACGGTCGACGGAAGCGCTGCAACGAGCGGCATAAGGGGAGGGCGCAGACGCATGGCAAAAGCTCGCGTGAGGGAAGGGGCTTCTTGCTAGCGCGGTCAGTAGGCGGGTGCAAGTTGCGCGAGCCCGCATCCGCGATGCTGGATTTTTCATTCTTTAGCGAGGCGCAATGAACAATCGTTTGCCGCTCGATCATAACCCCAATGAAAAACCCGGCGGTTGCCCGCCGGGTTTCGATATTCGAAGCGATAGCTGTTAGAACGAGCGCTGGAAGCGGAGCATGCCGCCGACGCTGTTCTTCTTATCGGCAGGTGTAAACGACGGGTTGACGAAGCCAGCATCGTCAAACCGGCCGGCATGGAGGTAGTCGACTTCGGCCGTGACGGTGAAGCCGGGAACGACGTCATAAGCAACGTTCGCCGCAACGCCGACGTTCTTCCAGTCGTCAGCAGACACTTGAAGGTTGAACGAGGTCTTCTCGTTGAACTTGTAGGTGCCGCCGCCCCAGACTGCCCAGTTGCCGCCCCACGCCTTGTAGAAGCCGCGGCCATGGGCTTCGACAAAATTGCCGGCGTCGTCGTTGAGGTTGTCATCGGTGCCGTAGCCGCCCATGATGAACAGCGACAGTGCGTCGCTGACATTGACGTCCAAGCGAACCTTGCCGGCAACTTCTTCGTAATTGCTGTCATAAGCGACGACGCCGGTGATGGCGCCCCAGCCCTGCGTGTACTTCACGCCGCCGACGACATGCGGAACATAGCTGTCGATCGTGTCGGTACCGGTGCCTTCTTCGAGCGAGACCACGGCCGAGAAGCCGTTGCCGGCATCGAAGTAGTACTGGACGACGTTGGTGTCGAAGTCACCATAAGGAACCAGCGTATCCTGGATCACGTTGCCGGCGTAGCCGACGAACGTATCGAAGGCCGATTCGTCCTTACCGACGCGCAGGCCACCGAGCTGGATCCAGGCGAAGTTCAGCGAGACGTCTCGGTTGTGGGCGGCGTTGATCGGCTCGTCGAAGGCATTGTCGTCGCCGAAGTTGAAGCGGGTCTCGGTGTAGGTCTTCAACGTGCCGAGTTCGGTTTCCTGGCCGGTCCAGGTCTTCAGCGTGAAGCGCGTGTTCTTGTAGTAGGTGTTGTGGTCGTCACCGTCCTGGTGATCCGCAGCCTTCGCACCATCGAACGAGCCGGTGTCGCCCACGCCGATGTCGTAACGGACATAGCCGCCGACGCGCAGGCAGGTCTCGGTGCCGGGGATGTAGAAGTAGCCAGCGCCGTAGACGTCGCAAATCTTGACGTATTCAGCGGGCTCCGGCTCGGCGACGACGACGGCGTCGGCGGCGCGCGCACCGGAAACTGCGATCAGGGCCGCAGCGGAGCCGAGAAGAAGGCTCTTGATGTTCATTTTCTGACCTCCAGTCAGAATCGAACGAAACAACCGTTTTGGTGGTGCGTGTTTTTGCAGCAAACAATTGGTATTGCTGCGTTTTTCCGGGAATCCCTGGGTTTTTTCACAAGGAAGGGGCATTCACCACAGACGTTTGCTGGCGAAGGCGTGCCCGGAACCGGATTTGAGATAACGCTCAATGAAGTCGCCTTGGCTTGATTCGAGAACGCCACATAGGTGACGATCTGCCATGGCAGGAACTTGGATGTGTGACTGGATTTTCCGTCATTGTGCTCGGCAAGCCGTCGCTTCAAGTCGGACGTGATGCCGACATAACGCTCACCGTCGGCAGTCTTGCTTTCCAGCAGGTATACATACCACACGACCGGCCCTCCTTTGCCAAGGCTTCGGAGGGCATCCTGCTTCGCGCTGAGGGTATTGCCAATCCTGCTTTTGCAAGCTTGCGGCCCTCCTTCGCCGAGGCTTCGGAGGGCATCCTGCTTCGCGCTGAGGTCTGGTCTGGGCTTGTCCTGCGAAGCTCGAAGAGCGAAGCAGGATGGCGGAGAGGATGGGATTCGAACCCACGAGAAGCTTTTGACCTCTACTCCCTTAGCAGGGGAGCGCCTTCGACCACTCGGCCACCTCTCCGTTGCGCCGCTGGATAAAGAAAAGCGCCGGCACAATCAACAAGCCCCAGCCAATATCTCGGAAAAAGAAGCCATTATACGGAAAAATAAGAACGCACCGGCCTGCGGCCTTCCGCGATGCGGCGGTTCTGCGGCGATTCCCTGGCTGGCGGCTCAAGGCCTCGCCATGATTCCGTCAGCCGATCGCCGGATTCGCCCGTAAACAAGGGGCTGGGGCGGGCCGAAGGTTAATGAGAGCTTTCTGAGTGAGGCCAAATCGTGTCATTTGTGCAACAACGCTGGGGGATAGCAGCCGCACAGCCCTTTCGCCGGTACGATCGTGGTTGAACCCCGTCTGCTCATGGGTAATGTCGATTTCGAAGGAGCGGCGCGGTGCGCATCTTTTTCGGTAGTGGGGATGGGGCAGGGAACGCTGTCCTTCAGCAAAGAATACCCAGACCCGTTTTTTAACTTTTGACTGGAGGTCAGAAAATGAACATCAAGAGCCTTCTTCTCGGCTCCGCTGCGGCCCTGATCGCAGTTTCCGGTGCGCGCGCCGCCGACGCCGTCGTCGTCGCCGAGCCGGAGCCCGCTGAATACGTCAAGATTTGCGACGTCTACGGCGCTGGCTACTTCTACATCCCCGGCACCGAGACCTGCCTGCGCATCGGCGGCTACATCCGTTATGACATCGGCGGCGGCGACGTCGGCACGTTCAACGGTTCGAAGACTGCGGACCACCAGGACGGCTCGGTAAATGATGCCTGGCACAAAAATGCCCGCTTCACGCTGAAGACCTGGACCGGCCAGGAAACCGAGCTCGGCACCTTGAAGACCTACACCGAGACCCGCTTCAACTTCGGCAACGACAACGCAATCGAGCCGTTCAACACCGCCCATAACAAGGACGTCTCGCTGAACTTCGCCTGGATCCAGCTCGGTGGTCTCCGCGTTGGTAAGGACGAATCGGCCTTCGATACGTTCGTCGGCTACGCCGGCAACGTGATCCAGGATACGCTGGTTCCTTACGGCGATTTCGACACCAACGTCGTCCAGTACTACTTCGACGCCGGCAACGGCTTCTCGGCCGTGGTCTCGCTCGAAGAAGGCGCGGGCGTTGTCGGCACGATCGACAGCTACGTTCCGCATGTCGTCGGCGGTCTGAAGTGGACGCAGGGCTGGGGCGCCATCAGCGGTGTCGTCGCTTATGACAGCAACTACGAAGAAGTTGCCGGCAAGGTTCGCTTGGACGTGAACGTCAACGACGCACTGTCGCTGTGGGTCATGGGCGGTTACGGCACCGATGACAACCTCAACGACGACGCCGGCAATTTTGTCGACGCCCATGGTCGCGGTTTCTACAAGCAGTGGGGCGGCAACTGGGCTGTCTGGGGCGGCGGTACCTACAAGTTCAACGAGAAGACCTCGTTCAACGCGCAGGTGTCGTATGACGATTGGAAGAACCTGGGCATCGCGGCGAACATCGCCTACGACGTCGTCCCGGGCTTCACGGTCACGGCCGAAGTCGACTACCTCAATGCAGGCAGGTTCGACGACGCCGACTTCTCCAACTGGACCGGCGCCGACAAGAAGAGCAGCATCGGCGGTATCCTCCGCTTCCAGCGCTCGTTCTAAGGGCTGGTTCCATACAGGTGAAATCCAGCCCGGGCGCATCAACGCCCGGGCTGTTTTTGTTTCGTGACTGGATCAAGGCAAACAGAAGGAACAGGGGGTAACGGTAGCTGAATAGAGTCCGTGGGATGGTTTCGTGGGATCCGCTGATGGCGGATGAAATCACAACTGCGTGATTCAAATCTCTTGAAAGGACGCTCCCAAGCGGATAGGGCTGAATCTATCCCACTCGGGGGTGTGGCAAATGATGACGACCGAAGCGATTCAAGAGGGCGAGCCCTCCGATCATTTTTCGATGTTTTCTTCTCAGAATTCAAAGTTTAACTACACCTACAATAAGATACGAGAAGTAAAGTCGCATAGGGTTGGAGATCTTTTTTCAGCATATCGAGATATATTGTGGGATGATGGGCGACATAAATACAATGTCAGCTCGTTCATCGGCGAGATAGACGAGATTCTGCTCGGGGAGCGTTTCAGCGCCTTTGACCAGAGTACCCTGGACAACCTTATCGGCACCTTGCGCCAGCGCGGCAACAGCAACGCAACCATCAATCGGAAGATGGCTGCCCTCAGCAAACTGCTGCGCAAGGCCTACAAGATGGGAGATATCCACAGCCTGCCCGAGTTCCGCCGCCAGAAGGAGCGGTCGGGACGGATTCGTTTCCTTGAAAGGGACGAAGAGGCTAGGCTGTTTGCTGCCATCAGGAGCCGCAGCGAGGATGCCTACCGGCTTTCCGTCTTCCTGGTCGACACTGGCTGCCGCCTTGGCGAGGCGCTCGGGCTGATCTGGAACGACATCCAGGAGCATCGCGTCTCCTTCTGGATCACCAAGTCCGGCCGCAGCCGCACCATTCCAATGACCGAGCGTGTCAAGGAAGTGATCAAGCTGCCTCCCGGCGAAGGCCGTCGGCCGAAAGGCCCGTTCACCACATTCAGCCAGGCTCAATACCGCGCCATCTGGAACGATGCGAAGGCCGAAGTCGGTCTGGCCGCCGACGATCAGGTAGTGCCGCACATTCTGCGCCATACCTGCGCCTCGCGTCTTGTTCAGGGCGGTATCGACATCAGGCGCGTGCAGATGTGGCTCGGCCACCAGACCCTGTCGATGACGATGCGCTATGCGCATCTGGCCACCAATGACCTCGACGGCTGCGTCACCGTGCTGGAAGTACCCCGGTCTGGCGGCGCCGACAGCGTGAAGGCAGCGCCCGAACCGTCCCCGCGCGCTGCCGCGCGCGGTGCGTCAGACGAACCGCCTGCCGTAAAGACTCCGGCTAAGGCAATGAAGAAGGCCTCAAAGTCCCGATAAGTTCACGCCTTGAAGAGGGTGTGGACAACCAATCCCGTGGATCCCCCCGATCCGCGGGTTGTTTGAGGCATGCTATCCTGGCTTTCGGAGCCCGCCTTGGTCGCCCTGCTGTGGTTTGCCTCGCCGGCAACGGTTTTTAAAGGCGAGTCGGCAGCCGCTCGGCTCTGTCGAGGAAAGCGGCGATGTCGCCCGGCAAGGTTCCGGTTTCGAGAAAAGGGGCGTGACCCTGGCCTTCGACGGTGATCGTCTGCATTGCCGGATGGCGCTCCCGCATCTGCCGCTGTGTGCCCACCGACAGCAAACTCGAATTGGCGCCGCGTATGGCGAGCATGGGAAGGGCCGACAGGGCGTCGAATTGCGGCCACAGCGCCGGCAGCGGCTGCGTCAGGTCGAGATTTCCAACCGTGTCGACCAGCTTCGGGTCGAAATCCGGCAGCAGGCCCTGATCCATTTCGCGGTAGAGCGCCAGCACCATGCGCTCCCAGTCCGCATCGGCGAGCGCTGAAAAATCCCGGCCGTGAACGCGGCGCTGGGCTGCCACTGCTTCGGCGAAGGTCTTCGGCTTCGGTTTGCGTTCGAGATACGACTGGATATGGGCAAGGCCGGCCGGCTCGATCACCGGTCCAATATCGTTCAGCACGATCGCTTTCAATATGGCCGGCCGCAGCGCACCCAGGACGTGAATGATCAGGCCGCCGCGCGAGGTGCCGACGAAGGCGGCTTCCTCGATTCCCAATGCCGCCAGTCCGGCAAGAATGTCGCCGGCTTCGACGCCGACATTATAGCGGCTGACATCGGGATCATAATCGGACTGCCCGCGGCCGCGATAGTCAAAGGCGACGACCTTGCGCGGGCTTCCCGCTTTGCCGGCCAAATAGAGCGCGAGTTCGTGGAAGTCGCGTGCATTACGGGTGAGGCCGGGCAGGCAGACGACTGGCCAATGTCGCGAATTTGCGTCGCCATAGATCCGGGCATGGAGCTTCAGCCCATCGGGCCCCGCGTAGAAGAAATCGGAGAAACCTTCGCTCGCCATTGGAATGCTGCCGCTTGCTCTCGCCGGATGGTCCGTCTGCTACAGGCGAGGGGAGGGATGGTCAAATGGAGCAGTTACTTCTCCTCTTGCGGGCCGAAGGTGGCGAGGCCCCTTCACTCAGCCAAGGCGGGCGGGTCCGCGCGAGGCCAACTCCTCTCGCAAGAGGAATGAAAGCCGTCAACTCCGCCCGTTCACAAGATCTCCCACAATGTCATACTTGCCGGAAATGCGCATCTTGTACACCTCGTAGTTCTCCATCACGCGCTGCACATAACTCCTTGTTTCCGTGTAAGGAATCCGCTCGATCCAGTCAACGACGGCGTCGATGTCCTTGCCGCGCGGATCGCCGTATTTCGCCACCCATTGGGCAGCGCGGCTGGGGCCGGCATTGTAGCCGGCGAAGGTCAGCACATAGGAGCCGTTGAAGCGATCGAGCTGCTGGCCGAGGAAGGCCGAGCCCAGCGTCGCATTGTAGCCGGCGTCGGTGGTCAGGCGTGCCTGCGAGAATTGCAGCCCGGCCTTCTTCGCCAGTTGCTTGGCGGTTGCCGGCATCAGCTGCAGCAGCCCGCGCGCGCCGGCGCTCGATATGGCGGCGATGTTGAATTCGCTTTCCTGGCGGGCGATGGCATAGGCCAGCGCCTTGCCCGAACCGGAAATATCGGCGCTATCGGGGATGACCCCCAAAGGATGCGACAGCGCGCCGACATCGATGCCACGCGCGCCGGCGATCTTGCCGATCTTGAGCGACATGAAGTGGTTGCCCTGCTTTTCCGCCAGCACGGCCAGGAGCGCCAGTTCGCCCGGGCTGGTCAACTGTCCTGCAAGGTCACGATAGAGCGTTTCGGCATAACGGTCGTAGCCCGCCTCCTGCAGCCGCTTGATGGCGGCGACGGCTTCGCGACCGGCAAAACTCTGGCGGTCGGCGGCACTCGGTGTGGGATAGACGATGTTCAGCGCCGGGCGACCAATGCGCTCGGCGGCGAGCTGGCCGTAGAATGTCGTGCCATAGGCCGCCGCGCGCGCAAAATAGTCCTTTGCGTTACCTGGACCACCAACTTCGGCGGCGCGGCCGAGCCAGTAATAGGCGCGCGACAATGTCATCGGCCCCTGCGCAAGGTCGGCGATGCGCGCGAAATGGGTTGCCGCAAGCCTGGGATCGTTCAGACCGCGCAGCGCGTACCAGCCGGCATGGAATTCGGCTTCGGCGGCGTTCGCTGTGCTTTCGGCCGCATGCATGGCGACGATCCTGTAGGCGGCTTTCATGTCACCCTTGTCGACCAGCTCGCGCGACAGTACCCGGCGCTCCACCCACCAGGCATCCGGGTCGACCAGCGCTTCGCGATCCGTCGGCGCCTTCATCACGATGGCGGCGGCGTCGGCAATATTGTCTTGCTTGCGAAGATATTCGGCTTGCGCGAAGAAATAGCCGGCAGAACGCTGTGAAGCCGGCACCGCCTTGAGCAGCTTGGGGGTGTTCTTGTCGCCCTTGTCGGCCGCCGCCCAGGCGGTGGCCAGTTGCTCCGCTTGCGCCGGGCCGGCGACGCGCTGCGCCGCGCCGACCCGGTCGGCGTAGAACATGCGCTCCATGCGGAATCGGTGATCGGCGGCGGGGATCAGCCCGCCGAACTCCTTGATCAGCGCTGTCTCGTCCTTGGCCTCCAGGATCGCGGTGCGCCAGAACGGTACCAGCACCGAACGCGACGCCTCTGTCTTGCCCAGGGCCACATAGGCGCGGGCAAGAAGCATCACGCCTTCGAATGTCTGCGGCTGGCTGCCGTCGAACGCCTGCACAACGATGTCGGGGGCGGGGTTCTCGCGATAGAGTGCGCGTTCGCTGTTCTTGCGCAGCGCGGTTGTCCCCGGCCAGTTGGGCAACATCTTCGCTGCGGCCGCGATGTCGCCGCTCGGCACCTTGTCGCCGCCATAAAGCGCGATTGCCCAGGCAAGGATGTGCTGGTCGAGCGAACGGGCGGGAAGGGCATCGCGCGCGGCGCGGGCACCGGGAATGTCGCCCGCCGCCAGTGCGTCCAGACCGCTCTTCAACTGCACGACGCTGTCAGAGAGGGCCGTATCGCGTGGACCCGCATCTTGCGAGCCTTGCATGCCGGGTATCGGGATGGCCGATGTCAACTGCACGTCGACGCTGCCGCCGATCGCCATCTCCGGCATCAGCGCGACGACCGCGCCCAGGAGCGCGAAAAGATGAGGCCGCCTAGTCGGCATCGTTCAGCCTTTACACATCACCAGCAGGCGCGAAAGCTTCGCGACCCGGACCAGAACGTAAACTTAGGTCATGAAGGGCCAGTTAACAAAAGGTTATCGAGGCCGTTCGAATTGCGTTTGCTGGCAGCATGGCAATGCTTGCCGCGCAACCATGTCGAGACTATGGTGCGCCGCCTCGCTTTCGGTTAGAAGGCGCGACATTAAGACCAGAGACGAAAACACCCATGCCTATCGCCCAAAAGTGGCTACCGGTTTCGGGATAACGATATGCGTGAACAAGAAGTCCCAAGGAGTTGGACGAACATGCTGAGAGGCTCGCTGACCGCGCTCGTGACACCGTTCGAAAAGAGCGGGCGTTTCGACGAGAAAGCCTTTCGCGCCTTTGTCGACTGGCAACTTGCGGAGGGCACGACAGGCCTTGTTCCCGTTGGCACCACCGGCGAGTCGCCGACGCTGTCGCATGACGAGCATCGTCAGGTGGTCAAGGTCTGCATCGAGGCGGCCAGGGGCCGCGCTCCGGTCGTCGCCGGCGCTGGCTCCAACAACACCGCGGAAGCGATCGGCTTGGTCCAATATGCCGAACAGGCAGGCGCCGATGCTGCACTTGTCGTCACTCCCTACTACAACAAGCCGACGCAGCGCGGGCTCTATGAGCACTTCGCCGCCGTCGCCAGGGCAACCAAGCTGCCGATCATCATCTACAACATCCCGCCGCGGTCGGTCATCGACATGATGCCGGAGACGATGGGCCGGCTGGCGCACGACTTCAAGAATATCGTCGGCGTCAAGGACGCGACCGGCAAGGTCGAACGGGTTTCCGAGCAGCGTATGACCTGCGGCAAGGATTTCATCCAGCTTTCCGGCGAAGATGCATCCGCGCTCGGCTTCAACGCGCATGGCGGTGTCGGCTGTATCTCGGTGACGGCCAACGTCGCGCCGCGGCTTTGTGCCGAATTCCAGGAGGCGACGCTGTCCGGCGACAGCGCCAAGGCGCTGGAATTGCAGGATCGCTTGCTGCCGCTGCACAAGGCGATCTTTATCGAACCCGGCGTGTCCGGCGCCAAATATGCGCTTTCGAAGCTCGGCAAGGTCGAGAACGTGCTGCGTTCGCCGCTGGTCACGGTCGAACAATCGACGGCCGAAAAGATCGACGCGGCGATGAAGCACGCCGGCTTGATAAATTAGGGATGAGGCGCCACCTCTCCGCATTATGAATCAAGTCAGAAAAGCCGATCCCAACAACAAGACCGTTGCGGAAAACCGCAAGGCGCGGTTTTCCTATGAGGTGCTCGACACGATCGAGGCCGGCCTGGTGCTGACTGGCACCGAGGTCAAGTCGCTGCGCCAGGGCCAAGCCAACATCCAGGACAGCTACGCCTCGGTCGAGGGCGGCGAGATCTGGCTGATCAACTCCTATCTACCGGAATATCTGCAGGCCAACCGCTTCAACCACGAGCCGCGCCGGCGCCGCAAACTGCTGCTCAACAAGCGCGAGATGGCCAAGCTGTCGCAGAGCGTCGACCGCGAAGGCATGACCCTGGTGCCGCTGAAGATCTATTTCAACGACCAGGGCCGGGCCAAGCTGCTGCTCGCCGTCGGTCGCGGCAAGAAGCTGCACGACAAGCGCGAGACGGAAAAGCAGCGCGACTGGTCGCGTGAGAAGGGCAGGCTCTTGAAAGAGCGCGGGTGACAGCCATCAGGCGGTAGCCAAGCGGATAAGTGTTTGGCTTTCAGGGTTCTAGCCAAGGAGCCAGAATACCGGAGGGGACAGTCTTGAAGAACCGGATCATCCTCTGGGGATCGGTCAGCCTGGTTTTTGCAATCCTCATTGTCGCTGGCGGCTTCTTCTATTTCCATGCGTTTTCTCCGGATCGCGGCAAATATCCTGTCAGGGGCATCGACGTTTCGCATCATCAGGGCCGCATCGACTGGCGACGCGTTGCCGCCGCCGACGTCGCCTTTGCAGTCATCAAGGCGACCGAGGGCGGCGATCATGTCGACGATGCCTTTGCCACCAATCTGCGCGAGGCTCGTGCTGCCGGGCTCGCTGTCGGCGCCTATCACTTTTTCACCTTCTGCCGGCCGGGCGCCGACCAGGCGAAGAATTTCATCGCCGTGGTGCCGCACGACCAGCCTTTGCTGCCGCCGGTTGTCGACATCGAGTTCGGCGGCAATTGCCCGCAGCGCCCTTCGCCCGAACAACTCGACGCCGAACTGCAGGCCTTCCTCGGTCCCGTTGAAGCCGCCTTTGGCAAGAAAGCCATCATCTATCTGACCGACGATGCAGCAACGGCCTATGCAGGACAGATCGCCGCCCGTCCGCTCTGGCTTCGCTCACTGCTGCTCGAGCCGGGTCGCGACGATTGGGTCTACTGGCAGTACCACAACAGGGGCCGCGTCGAGGGCATCGTCGGTGACGTCGACCTGAACGTCCTGCAAGGCGGTCAGGAGACGCTGGCCGCGTTGTTCGCGCCGGCGTTGTAAGGCAATTCCAGACCCTACGAATCCAGGAACGCCGCAATTTCCCTGAAAACGCTGACGAACATCGCTTCGGTCAGCACGCCGGTGTTGGTGTTGTAGCGCGAGCAGTGATAGCTGGAAAACAGCGTAATGCCATCGGCCTCCTGCCGCCCGCCATGCTTGAAGGGATAGGCGGCGACGCGCTGGCCCAGTGCCCGCACGGTCGACTGGTGCGCGATCGAACCAAGTGTCAGCACGGCCCGCAAATTGGGAAACCGTGCGATCGTCGGCACAAGGAAAGTCCGGCAGGTGGCGATCTCGGCGCCCACAGGCTTGTTCTCGGGAGGCACGCAGCGGACGGCGTTGGTGATTGCCGTTCCAACGAGCTCCAACCCATCGTCAGGCCGTGCCTTGAACTCGCCGCGCGCCAAGCCGTGCGCGATCAACGTGCCGTAGAGCAGGTCGCCGGCATAGTCGCCCGTGAAAGGCCGGCCCGTGCGGTTCGCTCCGCGCAGGCCGGGCGCAAGCCCGACGATCAGCAGCCGGACCGAATCGTCGCCTTCGGGCGGCAGGAAGGTCGGAACCGGCGCGTTGAACCACGATGGCTCGCGTTGCCGCCACTCGGCAATGAAACCGTGCAGCCGCGGACAGAGCGGGCAATCGCGATCGGGTTCCGGGGAGGCGGCCAGATGTGCGGCCAACGCAGCCGCCCTCAGTACTCGTCCTCTTCCGTCTCGGCCGGTTCGGGTCGGCGCACCGGCCTTTCGGAAGGATCGCGGCCCACCTCGTTCTTCAACGTCATCAGGTCGATGAAATGGTCGGCCTGGCGACGCAGATCGTCGGAGATCATCGGCGGCTGCGAGGCCATGGTCGAGACGATCGACACCTTGCGCCCGCGCCGTTGCAGCGCCTCGACCAGCGTGCGGAAATCGCCGTCCCCGGAGAAGATGACATAGTGGTCGACGACATCGGCCAGTTCCAGCGCATCGACGGTCAATTCGATGTCCATGTTGCCCTTGATCTTGCGGCGGCCGGTCGAGTCGGTGAATTCCTTGGCCGGCTTGGTGACGACCTTGAAGCCGTTATAGTCGAGCCAGTCGATCAGCGGCCGGATCGAGGAATATTCCTGATCCTCTACCAGGGCGGTGTAATAGTAGGCGCGCAGCAGGTAACCGCGTTTCTGGAAGCTCGACAGGAGCTTGCGATAATCGATGTCGAAACCGAGCGCGCGCGACGTGGCGTAGAGATTGGCGCCGTCGATGAACAGGGCGATCTTTTCACGGGGGTCGAACATGGAAAAATTCCTTTTCGAAATAAGCGGCCGTCAAAACGAAATGCGACTATCAGTAGGGTTCGCAATAAACCGGCTGACCTTACGCTTTTCGAAATAACGCCAGTTTTGTGGCAATCCAAGGGTGCGTTGCCGCACTGCAAGCAATTGTGATCGCCGGCTTGGTACCGGGCGCACCGGAGCTCGACTGAAACCGGTTTTGGGGGAAATCCGACAAAGCAATGACAGATCCTGCGTTCTCCGGCCCCGGCATTCCATAATGCTTGTATTTCGGCGGCGTTCGGGTTATTGACCGCGCCTGTTTTCCATTAAATCCAGGCATGAAAGGGGCAATCCATGGCCCGCGTAACCGTTGAAGATTGCATCGACAAGGTCGACAACCGCTTCGAGCTGGTGCTTCTGGCCGGCCACCGTGCTCGTCAGATCAGCCAAGGCGCGCAGATCACCGTCCCGCGCGACAATGACAAGAACCCGGTCATCGCACTGCGCGAGATCGCCGACGAGACATTGTCGCCCGACGACCTCAAGGAAGACCTGATCCATTCGCTGCAGAAGCATGTCGAGGTCGACGAGCCCGAAGCCGATGGCGAGGCGATCGCCGATCAGACCGGCGCAGCCGTCACGGCCGCCGATACCGATGATGCGGAGGACAACATCGCCTTCGATCGCATGACCGAGGAAGACCTGCTGGCCGGCATCGAAGGCCTGGTGCCGCCGGAAAAGAGCGACGACTACTAAGACTGCTTTGCGGAGGCGCCTGGAACAATCTTCCGGCACTTCCGTCCCGGCAGTTTCGTGGCTATCTATGACATGCGCCGTGCAGCAGTGCGGCGCATGATTCATTTCATCGCCGAGAGATTCCGCCCATGATGCGTCAGTATGAGCTTGTCGAGCGCGTCCAGCGCTACAAGCCTGACGTCAACGAGGCGTTGCTCAACAAGGCCTATGTCTATGCCATGCAGAAGCATGGCCACCAGAAGCGCGCTTCCGGCGACCCCTATTTCTCGCATCCGCTCGAAGTCGCCGCCATCCTCACCGAAATGCACATGGACGAGGCGACGATCGCCGTCGCCCTGCTGCATGACACGATCGAGGACACCACGGCGACCAGGGCCGAGATCGACGAACTGTTCGGGCCCGAGATGGGCAAGCTGGTCGAGGGTCTGACCAAGCTGAAGAAGCTCGACCTCGTCTCCAAGAAGGCCGAGCAGGCCGAGAACCTGCGCAAGCTTCTGCTGGCGATCTCGGAAGATGTGCGCGTGCTTCTGGTCAAGCTCGCGGACCGCTTGCACAATATGCGCACCCTCGACCATGTGCCGGAAGCCAAGCGCCTGCGCATCGCCGAGGAGACGATGGATATCTATGCGCCGCTGGCCGGGCGCATGGGCATGCAGGGCATGCGCGAGGAACTGGAGGAGATCGCCTTCCGCTACATCAATCCGGAAGCCTATCGCGCCGTCACCGCCAGGCTCGCCGAGATTTTCGAGCGCAACAAGGGTGTGCTGTCGGAGATCGAGAAAGCGCTGTCGGCTCTGTTCGAGAAACACGCGATCAATGCAGGCGTCAAAAGCCGGCAGAAGAAGCCGTGGTCGGTGTTCCGCAAGATGGAGGCCAAGGCGCTCTCCTTCGAGCAATTGTCCGACATTTTCGGCTTTCGCGTCGTCGTCGACAATGTCGAGGACTGCTATCGCGCGCTTGGCGCCATCCACACCGCCTGGTCGATGGTGCCCGGCCGTTTCAAGGACTACATCTCAACACCGAAGCAGAACGACTACCGCTCGATCCACACCACAATCGTCGGGCCGTCGCGTCAGCGCGTCGAGCTTCAGATCCGCACCCGCGAGATGAACAAGATCGCCGAATATGGCGTCGCCGCCCATTCGATCTACAAGGATACCGGCGGCAAGGCGAACGGCACGGCCCATTCGATCTCGAAGGAAACCAATGCCTATGCCTGGCTGAGGCGCACGATCGAACAACTCGCCGAGGGCGACAATCCCGAGGATTTTCTCGAGAACACCAAGCTGGAACTGTTCCAGGATCAGGTGTTCTGCTTCACCCCCAAGGGCATGCTGATCGCGCTGCCGAAAGGTGCCACGCCGATCGACTTCGCCTATGCGGTTCACACCGATGTCGGCGACACCTGCGTCGGCGCCAAGGTCAACGGCCGCATCATGCCGCTGATGACGGAGCTGAAGAATGGCGACGAGGTGGAGATCATCCGCTCCAAGGCGCAGGTGCCGCCGGCCGCGTGGGAATCCGTCGTCGTCACCGGCAAGGCGCGCGCCGCCATTCGCCGCGCCACCAAGAACGCCATCCGCAAGCAGTATTCGGGTCTCGGCGCGCGCATTCTCGAACGGGCTTTCGAGCGGGCCGGCAAGAATTTCACCAAGGAAAACCTGAAGCCCGTCCTGCACCGGCTGGCGCGCAAGGACATCGAGGACGTGCTGGCGTCCGTCGGCCGCGGCGAATTGGCGTCCACCGACGTCATGAAAGCCGTCTTCCCCGATTACAAGGACGAGCGCGTCACGCCGGCGGCGCCCAAGCAGCGCGAGGAAGGCTGGTCGAAGATCCGCAACGCCGCCGGCATGCTGTTCCAGATCCCGGGCCGTGCCGCGCGCAAGGACAAGGACCAGCCGCGTGACGGCGCGGTGCCGATCCGTGGCGTGCGCGGTGACCTGCCGGTGCGTTTCGCGCCGGAAGGGGCGGTGCCTGGCGACCGCATCGTCGGCATCGTGCAGCCGGGCACCGGCATTACCATCTATCCGATCCAGTCGCCGGCGCTGCAGGCTTTCGACGACCAGCCCGAGCGCTGGATTGACGTGCGCTGGGACATCGACGAGCGCACCAAGGAACGCTTCCCCGCGCGTGTTTCCGTCACCGCCATCAATGCACCGGGATCGCTCGCCGACATCGCCCAGGTCGTTGCCTCGAACGATGCCAACATCCATACGCTGTCAATGGTGCGCACCGCGCCCGATTTCACCGAAATGCTGATCGATCTCGAAGTCTGGGATCTGAAGCATCTCAACCGGCTGCTGTCGCAGCTCAAGGACAATTCGAGCGTCAGCGATGCACGGCGTGTCAATGGCTAACTCGGCTGATCTACACGGGGATAGACGGATGAATACGGACGAAGTGCTGGATATTTTTCGCCAGGCTGGTGCTGTCCTGGAGGGGCATTTCATCCTGACGTCGGGTCTGCGCAGCCCTGTCTTCCTGCAGAAGGCGCGCGTGTTCATGCATGCCGATAAGACCGAGCGGCTGTGCAAGGCGCTGGCCGAAAAGATCCGCGCCGCCGTGCCGGGTAAAATCGACTATGTCGTCGGCCCGGCCATCGGCGGGCTGATCCCGGCCTACGAGACTTCGCGCCATCTTGGCGTGCCGGCGATCTGGGTCGAGCGGGAAGGGGGCGAGTTCCGGCTGCGCCGCTTCGAGATCGCGCTCGGCGCGCGTGTCGTCATTGTCGAGGACATCGTCACCACTGGATTGTCTATCCGCGAGACCATCGACTGCCTGCGCGAACTTGGCGCCGAGGTCACGGCGGCGGCCTGCATCATCGACCGCTCGGCGGGCAAGACCGATGTCGGCGTGCCGCTGATCGCCCTCGCCGAGTACGAGGTGCCGGCCTATCCGGCCGATCGGCTGCCGCCGGAACTCGCCGCCATACCGGCGATCAAGCCGGGCAGTCGCAATATCTGAGAGGGGCGGGATGATCATCAGTATCGATCATTTCGTGCTGACGGTGGCCTCACTCGAGGCGACCTGCGCCTTTTACCAGCGCGTTCTGGGCTTTAAGCGCATCGATACGCCGGGCCTGCCGACAGCCCTGGCTTTCGGCAACCAAAAGATCAATGTCCACGAGGTCGGCCGCACCTTCGAGCCGAAGGCGAAGTCGCCGACGCCCGGAGCCGGTGATTTCTGCCTGATCACCGATCGGCCGCTCGGCGAACTCCTCGCCAGTCTCGAAGCCGATCGTGTGGCGGTGGAACTTGGACCAGTAGAGCGGATCGGCGCACGCGGCCGCATGATGTCTGTCTATTTCCGCGATCCCGACGACAATCTGATCGAGGTCAGTGAATATCTGGAATAGCCGCCGTTAAATCCGCGCGAGATCGAGCAGCATTGCGCAGCGCCGGCTCACCGGCATGCCGTGCGCGGCTTCCTGTCTCAGCCACCCGGCGAGCCGCGCATCGATCTGCGCATCCTCCAGGACGCGGAATCCGAACTTTCGGTAGAACGGCACGTTCCAAGCAACATTGCGAAATGTCGTCAGCGTGATCGTTGCAAGGCCGCGCCGCCTGGACTCCTCGATGACGGTCTCCAGCAGGGCTCGGCCGATGCCCGAGCCTTGCCACTCAAAACGAACGTCGAATTCCAGGATATGCAATGCATCGTCCTCAACGCTGGCGCTCAAGAAGGCGATGGCGCGGTCGCGCTTGTCCGTGGCGACCCAGCATGTGCCCTCCGTGGTCAGCGCGCGGTGCCGCTCGACGCTCATATTGCCGTCTTCGGCGATCCAGGCGAGGTCCGGTATGGAACGAAACGCCAGCCCGGCGGATTGCTCGATATCGGGCAACTCTTTCGCCTCGTCGTCGCGCGCTGGTCGAATGGTGGCCATGCCGGCCGTCCTTCTTTTCCTCAGTTTCGCCTCAATGGCGATCTTGTTACCCCCTGCGGCAGACCATCGCGGCAGCGTTTCGTTGTTCCGAAGGCAGCCTGTCGCTATATCAAAGTCGTTGTTGCCTTTCTGCGCCCCGGAAGCGCAAGATAAGTTGCTGTGACCTGGCTTGGGTGGCAGGACGGCGGGTATTGGTAGATCAGGAATTGGAATAGAGTGCTTTTTCGACGCCGCGAGCCTGATGGCCTCTTGGAGCGGGTGCGTACCTATCTATGGCCGCGCCGGTCGTTTTCGCGCTCGCTGCAGTACTTCTCCAAGCGCATCCTGCGGCTGAAGGCCACGCCGCATGCGGTGGCGGCCGGCGTCGCCGCTGGCGTCTTTGCTTCGTTCTTTCCGGTGGGTTTCCATTTCGCCATTGCCGCGGTGCTGTGCTGGCTCATAGCCGGCAATCTGGTGGCGGCCGCACTTGGCGCCGTATTCTTCGGCAATCCACTGACGTTCCCGCTGCTGTGGGGCGCCTCCTGGGAGACCGGCAAGCTGATCCTGCACAGCCGCCTGCCGGCGCACGGCCCGCCAGCACATCTGGGCGAGATGCTGCACAACCTTTCCTTCGCGCAATTGTGGGCCCCGGTGCTGAAGCCGATGCTGATCGGTGCGATACCGCTTGGACTGGCCTTTGGGGTTCTGTTCTACGCCATCACGCGCTGGGGCATGAACGCCTTTCGCGAGCAGCGGCGCAAACGGCTGGCAGAGCGCGCGGCCCGCCATGAGCAATCGTCTCACCCAAACGCAAGCATCGGTTCCACCGCGCGATGATCATCGGCATCGGCAGCGATCTGATCGATATCAGACGCATTGAAAAGTCCTTGGAGCGCCATGGCCAGCGCTTTATCCAGAGAATCTACACCGAAGTCGAGCAAGCCCGCTCCGAAAACCGTCGGGCGCGGGCGGCCTCCTACGCCAAGCGCTTCGCAGCCAAGGAGGCCTGCGCCAAGGCACTGGGCACCGGCCTGGCGCAGGGCGTGTTCTGGCGCGACATGGGTGTCGTCAATCTTCCGAGCGGCGCGCCCACCATGGCACTGACCGGTGGCGCCGAGGCGCGGCTGAACGCGATTCTGCCAAAGGGCCATCGGGCGATGATCCATCTCACCATCACGGATGATTTTCCGCTTGCTCAAGCCTTTGTGATCATCGAAGCGTTGCCCGTCGAACAAGCGCCACATTGATTGCATCTGACCACCGGCATGACGTTGCCCAGCGCGCGCCGAGACTCTATACCATCCAACGCACAATCGAGGACGACATGAGCGTGGCTGAAAAACCCCAGAAGAAATCCGGCGGGCTTGGCGAAACCGTCAGCGTCATCGTCCAGGCGCTCTTGCTTGCCTTGGTCATTCGCACGCTCTTGTTCCAACCCTTTTCCATCCCGTCGGGTTCGATGCGGCCGACGCTGCTCGAGGGCGACTATCTCTTCGTCACCAAATGGTCTTACGGCTATTCCCGTTATTCGCTGCCCTTCGGCCCGGACATCTTCTCGGGCCGCATCTGGGGCTCCGAGCCGAAGCGCGGCGACGTGGTGGTGTTCAAGTTCCCGCCGGACCCGTCCGTTGACTACATCAAACGTGTGGTGGGCCTGCCCGGCGACAAGATCCAGGTGAAGGACGGCCAGCTGTTCATCAACGGCGTCGGCGTGCCGCGCGTGAAGACCGGACAGATCGACAATCCCGACATCACCGAAAAGGATTATCCGATCGACGTCTATCGTGAGACGCTGCCCAACGGCGTCAGCTACGATACGCTGGATCTGTCGCCGAACTCGATCGGCGACAACACGCGCGAGTTCGATGTTCCGCCCGGTCACTATTTCATGATGGGCGACAACAGGGACAACTCCGCCGACAGCCGATTCTCCGTCGGCTACGTTCCGGCCGAAAACCTGGTTGGCCGGGCCAACCTTGTTTTCTTCTCGATCGCCGGCAAGGCGAGCCCGCTCGAAATCTGGAAGTGGCCGTCGCTTATGCGTGCTTCGCGCCTCTTCCACTTCGTTAATTAGGGTCATGGCGGCGACAAGACGGCTGACCGCCGACGCGCTCGCCGAAGCGCTGGTGGAGCGCACGGGCCATGCCTTTGCCGACCGCCGGCGCCTGCAGCGTGCCTTGACCCATGCCAGCGCCCGCGGCGCCAATGCCGGCACCGACTATGAGCGCTTTGAGTTCCTGGGCGACCGGGTTCTCGGCCTCGTGGTGGCCGATATGCTGCTGGCCGCGTTTCCCGATGCGGCGGAAGGCGAATTGTCGCTGCGGTTCAACGCGCTGGTCAATGCCGAGGCGCTGTCGGAGATCGCCGAACATATTGGTCTGCCGGAGCTGATCCGCGCCGGATCCGACGTTCAAGGGCTCGAGGGACGCAAGCGCGTCAATCTGCGCGCCGACGCGCTGGAATCACTGATCGCCGTGCTCTACCTCGACGGAGGGCTGGAAGCGGCGCGCGCTTTCATCCACAAATATTGGCAGCCGCGCTCGCAGGCGTCGGGTGCCGGCCGACGCGACGCCAAGACCGAGTTGCAGGAATGGGCGCATCAGGCGGCAAGCGCCGTGCCCGTCTACCGCATCGATAGCCGCGAGGGGCCGGATCACGATCCGCTGTTCACCGTCAGTGTCATGGTTGGTGGGTTTCAGCCGGCTGTCGGCAGCGGCCGCTCCAAACGCGAGGCCGAGCAGGCCGCCGCCGCCGCCCTTCTCATTCGTGAAGGTGTCTGGATCGATCAGGGAGACGCGGCATGACAGCCACGGAAGACACGGTTCCGGCCGCGCCTGCGGCCGTTACGCATTCCGGCTTCGTAGCGCTGATCGGTGCGCCCAATGCCGGCAAGTCGACGCTGGTCAACCAGCTTGTCGGCGCCAAGGTGTCAATCGTCACCCACAAGGTGCAGACGACGCGTGCCATCGTCAGAGGCATCGCCACGCACGACAACGCGCAGATCGTCTTCGTCGATACGCCGGGCATCTTCAAGCCGAAGCGGCGTCTCGACACGGCAATGGTGACGACAGCCTGGGGCGGCGCCAAGGATGCCGATATCGTGCTGCTCCTGATCGATGCCGAGCGTGGCATTAGAGGTGATGCCGATGCCATTCTCGAACGCCTGAAGGATGTGCGCCAGCCGATGGCGCTGATCCTCAACAAGGTCGACCGCGTCAAGCCGGAGGCGTTGTTGGCGCTGGCGGCAGCAGCGAACGAAAGAGTGCCGTTCAAGCGCACCTTCATGGTTTCGGCGCTGACCGGCTCCGGCTGCAAGGACCTTCTCGATTACCTTGCCGAGGCGCTCCCGGTGGGGCCCTGGTATTATCCGGAAGACCAGATCTCCGATCTGCCGATGCGCCAGCTCGCCGCCGAGATCACTCGCGAGAAGCTCTATCTCAGGCTGCATCAGGAACTGCCCTATTCCTCGCACATCGAAACCGAGAAATGGGAAGAGAAGAAGGACGGCTCGGTGCGCATCGAGCAGGTCATCTATGTCGAACGCGACAGCCAGAAGAAGATCGTGCTCGGCCACAAGGGCGAGACCATCCGCGCCATCGGCCAGGCGGCGCGTATGGAAATCGCCGGCATCCTCGAGCAAAAGGTGCATCTGTTCCTGTTCGTCAAGGTGCGCGAGAACTGGGGCGACGATCCCGAACGCTACCGTGAGATGGGGCTCGAGTTTCCGCACTAGGATGGATGGATAGCAAGTCGAATATCGACGCAGCTTTAGTCAGCCGGTTGATCGCGGCGCAGTTTCCTCGCTGGAGGGATCTTGCGGTTCGGCCGATTGAACCTGGCGGATGGGACAACAGAAGCTTTCGTCTCGGCGACGAGATGACCGTTCGGTTGCCCAGTGCCGCCGCCTATTCCCTGCAAGTGGAGAAGGAACATCGCTGGCTGCCGAGGCTGGCGCCGCTGTTGCCGCTGCCCATCCCTATACCGCTGGCGATGGGAGCCCCGGCCGAAGGCTATCCGTGGCATTGGTCCGTCTACAGGTGGATCGAAGGTGAGACTGCAAAGCGCGAGCGTATCGCCAACCTGTCGGAATTCGCGGCGGACCTGGCCGGCTTTCTGGTTGCGCTGAAGCGGATCGACCCGGCTGGCGGACCGGGGCCGGGCCAACACAATTTCTTTCGCGGCGGGCCGCTGAACGTCTATGACGGGGAGACGAGACAAGCGATCGCGGCGCTCGACACCCGTATCGACGCCGGCGCGGCAAGCGCTGTCTGGGAAACGGCTCTTGCCGCCCCTTGGCAAGGCCCGCCCGTCTGGTTCCACGGCGATGTCAGCTGGGGCAATCTTCTGGTTGAACACGGCAGGCTAAGCGCGGTGATCGACTTCGGCACCTCCGGCATCGGCGAGCCCTCATGCGATCTGGCGATTGCCTGGACATTGTTCGAGGGAAAGAGCAGGGGGGCCTTCCGCGCTGGCCTCGGCGTCGACGACGCGACCTGGGCGCGCGGCCGCGGCTGGGCACTGTGGAAGGCGCTGATCACCGCCGCCGGCGAGATAGACGTCAACTCGGCCGAGATCGAACAATCCTGGCGCGTGATCGACGCGGTGCTGGCCGACCACAAGCGCCGGTAATAATGACCCAAACCGTTGGCTGGTGGCTATCGACCAGGGACGCCGAGGTTCCGTTGGGTCGACTTCTCAGTTGGCCAGCGCGGATTCTTGCAGACGAGTCCGCCGACGTCGGATTGATCTTCCCATCATGGCCTGTGGTCCGTTCCGGCGTGCCCGTGACCCGCTGAAAAGACTCCTTCGAGGGGATCGGCTTCGGTTTCACGTGGCTGGGGAATGGCTAGGTAGAAACGACCATGGAAGTGGGTTTATTTACGCGAAGTTTCTCAAACAATTGGTGTTCGTAGAATATCATCATAAAATTGGAACATACAGGGAATTATTACGGAAATATGACAATGTTCCACTTGTGCGGTGCCGTAGTCTGAAGTGAATTCTCCAGTGCTATTTCTGCAACACGGATTTAATCTATGTCATCAATCCCGAATGTTTGTGGAATTGTCATTGAAGGCGGAAGATTGATGGGTATGTTCGCCGCGAAAAGGGGACGCGGTGCGGGCCTTTTTCGTTGTGGTGAGGCGGGAAAATATATCCGCCAACCAAAATCCGAAGCCATTTTTAACTTTGACTAGAGAGGTCAGAAAATGAACATCAAGAGCCTTCTTCTCGGCTCAGCCGCGGCACTGATCGCGGTCTCCGGTGCTCGCGCCGCCGACGCTGTCGTCGTCGCCGAGCCGGAACCCGCTGAATACGTCAGGATCTGCGACGTCTACGGCGCCGGCTACTTCTATACTCCCGGCACCGAGACCTGCCTGCGCATCGGCGGCTATCTCCGCTATGACATAGGCGTCGGCGACAGCGGCACGCTGGACGGCGTCAACAACGTTGCCGATCACATGGACGGCGATAGCCACGACACCTACTACAAGAACATGCGCTTCTCGCTGAAGACCTGGACCGGCCAGGAAACCGAGCTCGGTACGTTGAAGACCTACACCGAGACTCGCTTTCAATTTGGCAACAGCAGCGGCGACTATGAGACCGGCGGCACTGGCTGGCAGGCCGGCAACAAGGCGCCCACCCTCAACTTCGCCTGGATTCAGCTCGGCGGCCTGCGCGTCGGTAAGGATGAAACGGCATACGATTCGTTTATCGGCTATGCCGGCAACGTCATCCAGGACACGATCATCCCGTACGGTATCAAGGATACCAACGTCGTGCAGTACTATTTCGACGCTGGCAGCGGCTTCTCGGCCGTGGTCTCGCTCGAAGAAGGTACCGGCGTCAACACGATCGACAGCTATGTTCCGCATGTCGTCGGCGGCTTGAAGTACAAGGGCGACTGGGGTGCGGTCACCGGCGTCGTCGCCTATGACAGCAACTACGAGGAAGTGGCCGGCAAGGTTCGCTTGGACGTCAATGTCGGCAAGGAATTGACGCTGTTCGTCATGGGCGGCTACGGCACCAACGACAACATCAACGACTTCGGCACGGGCCGCACCCAATACAAGCCGTGGGGCGGAAACTGGGCGATCTGGGGTGGCGGCACCTACAAGTTCAACGACAAGACCTCGTTCAACGCCCAGATCTCCTATGACGACTGGAAGAACCTCGGCGTCGCTGCCAACGTCGCATACACGATTGTGCCCGGTTACACGATCACGGCTGAAGTCGATTACCTCAATGCAGGAAAATTCGACGACGCCGACTTCAACAACTGGACCAAGGCCGACAAGAAGAGCAGCGTCGGCGGCATCCTCCGCTTCCAGCGCTCGTTCTAACGGATCGACTGACCCCACCAGACCCGCCCGCAGCTATGCTGCGGGCGGCTTTTTATGCACCCTTGCGAGAGCCAGCCCAGGCACCAAGCCCGTACCTTGATTTCGCCACCCGATCGGTGAAATGCTCCAGGCATGGAATGGCGCGACGAGGGAATCATTCTCGGCACCCGCAAGCATGGCGAAACCAGCGCCATCCTCGAGGTGATGACGCGTGCGCATGGCCGCCATCTCGGCCTCGTGCGTGGCGGGCGCTCGCGCAAGCAGCAGCCTGTTCTCCAGCCCGGCAACCGTGTCGACCTGCTTTGGCGGGCGCGCCTTGATGAGCACCTCGGCACGTTCCAGGCCGAAGCGATCGAGATGAATGCGGCCAGGTTGATGGAGAGTGCGGTCGCCGTGTATGGCCTGCAGACCATGGCCGCGCATCTGCGCCTGTTGCCCGAGCGCGACGCCCATGGCGGCCTCTACGAGGCGCTGTCGGTGATGATCGTGCATCTCGATGACGTCGATGCGGCCGGCGAACTGGTGGCCCGTTTCGAGCTCCTGATCCTCGACGAACTGGGTTTCGGTCTCGATCTCAGCCAGTGCGCCGCGACCGGCACGCGGCAGGATCTTGCCTATGTCTCGCCGAAATCGGGCCGAGCGGTGTCGCGGGAAGCCGGCGCGCCTTGGCGCGACAAGATGCTGGCGCTGCCGGCCTTCCTGCGTGGCTCCGGCCTGCGCGCCGATCCGGCGGCGATCCAGGATGCCTTCCGGCTCACCGGCTTCTTCTTCACCCGTCACGTCTACGAGCCGCGCGGCATCGAGCAGCCGGACGCGCGCTCCGGCTTCCTCGCCGCGCTGCGCAAGCACCACACGACAAAAGGCCTGTCGGGAGAAACCGCCGCGAGAGAAATCATCACATGAGCGAAGTGGAACTTTATCCAGGCCGGGTCTCGCCGCTCGGCCTCGGCACCATTCCGCATGCCGACATGCTTGCCTACACCGGCCTGGAACTTTTGCAGCGCATCATCGATGGCAAATATCCGGCGCCGCCGATTTCCTTCCAGCTCAGCTTCGCGCTGACCGAAGTCTCGGAAGGCCGTGCCGTGTTTCGGGGTGTGCCGAACGAGCGCCACCTGAACCCGTTGGGGGGCGTGCATGGCGGCTGGGCGGCGACACTGCTCGATTCGGCGCTTGCCTGCGCCGTGCAGACGCTGCTCGCAAAAGGCGAGGCCTATACGACGGCGGAATTCAAGGTGAACCTGACGCGGCCGATCACGCCCAGGACCGGAGAGGTGGTCTGTGAGGGCAAGGTCATTCACAAGGGCCGCACGCTGGCCGTTTCGGAAGCGACGCTGAAGGACGCCGGCGGCAAGCTGCTGGCTTTCGGCACCGAGACATGCTCGATCTTCCCGGCCTCCAATCTGGCGGCACGATAGGAATCGTCCTAAGGCGCACTGGGCGAGCGGTGATAACAGCGGATGTTATCCGGCATTTTGCCGTTCCACGAAATCGTCCAGGATCGCGCGCTGGCCTTTGAGTATCTTGAGACCGGCCTCCAACTCTGAAAACCAACCGGCCCGGTCCACTTCGGGAAATGCCTTCATGGATCCCGACCGTGGTGGCCACTCCATGGTGAACATGTTGCTTTTGATGGCATCGGTGTCGACGTCGGCCTCGACGCTCCACGCACTCACGATCTTGCCGCCAGGCTGCCGATAACTGCCGACAGGCTGGAAGTCGCCGTTGATGGCGACGCCGAGTTCTTCTTCCGCCTCACGTTGGGCGGCTTTCAACTCGTCCTCGCCTTCGTCGACGAGCCCTTTGGGGATAGACCATGCCCCCTCGTCTTTTCTTGCCCAGAACGGTCCACCCGGATGGACGAGCAGGAACTGGAGGGCCCCGGCGTTTCGCCGGTAGATCAGCAGTCCTGCGCTTCGTTGCGGCATACGTATTCCCATGACATCGCTTGGAGAACCCTTTGCGGCCAAGGTATCATAGGCCATCGGCTGCGGGTTTGGCAGGCAATGTTCCGGAAACCGGCCATTCGCAAGCGATGCCGAGGGCCAATGGGCGCAAGCCGCTGGCTTTCGACGCCGAAACATGCTCGATCTTTCCAGCCGCCGATCCGACGGCCGTTGGCTGGTCGTTTGCAGGCCACATTTGATTGTCAGTAGCAACTGGTCTGGTTTGGGGGAGCCGCCATGTTTGAAAGCCTGATCGGCCTTGTCGCCATCATCGCGCTGTTCGTCATCATTTCGCGCCAGCAGAGCCGCATCGGACTGATCGAGCGTGAGCTAGGCGCACTGCGGAGCCTCGTCCTTTCCGGCGCCGTGCCGCCTCTCGCCAAGCAGTCCGAACCGGCGGCGACCGAGGGCCAGCCGGCCGAAGCCGTTGTTGTTGCGGCCGTGGTCGTTTCGCCAACGGCCAGCGAGGCAGCCACCGGGCAGGCGCTGCCGGCTCTGGAAACCGACGCCGCGACGGACGAGGTCAAGCCGGGACCATGGACACCAGGCGAGGCGGCGCCCAAGGTAGCAGAATCCGAGCCTGTCGCAGCGGTGAAAGCGCCCGGCAAACCCGATATCGAAACGGCGCTCGGCACCCGCTGGGCGGTCTGGGTCGGCGGTTTGGCACTGGCGCTGGGCGGCCTGTTTCTCATCCGCTACACGATCGAAGCCGGAATTTTCGGCCCCGGTGTGCGGCTGACCATGGCCGGGCTGCTCGGCCTTGTGCTGATTGCAGCCGGCGAATTCATTCGCCGCACCGGCTTCAGGGTGCCCGTGCAAGGCGCCGCAGGCGCCTACATCCCGGCGATCCTGACTGCGGCGGGCGCCTTCATCCTGTTCGGCGCCGTCTATGCCGCACATGGCATCTACGGATTTATCGGGCCGGCGCTCGCCCTCACGCTGCTCGGCGCCATCGGCATAGCGACGATTGCCGCCGCCCTTGTCCACGGCCAGGCGCTGGCTGGTATCGGCCTCGTCGGCGCCATGGTGACGCCGATGCTGATTGCCTCTCAGGCGCCCAATCCCTGGGCCCTGTTCGGCTATCTGGCGATCGTGCTTGCCGCCAGCGGCGTCATTGCCCGCATGCGCGATTGGAAGTTGCTGATGACGGCGGCCTTTGTCGGTACCGGCATCTGGACGATCCTCTACATGACCGATGCGCCGGGCGCGAATTTATCCGTGATCCTGTTCGTGAACACCGTCACGCTGGCCGTGCTCGCCTTCGTCTGGCTCGGCCGCCGCAGCGACGAAGGCGGATCAGCCACGGCTTTCGACTGGCCGTCCGTCGCGCCGGGCCTGTTTGTTGCCCTCTCGGCGCTGGGCCTTTCGGTCGATCCGGCCTTCGTCGCTGCCGGCGATGCCTTGCCGGGAGCCGTCGTGCTCGCCGCGATGGTGGCCGTCGCGCTCTACCGCCCCCCGGCGCTGCCACTGCTCTATGCGGCGGGACTGGTGACGGTGCTGATCTATCTCGGCATCATCCCGCCGACTTCGATCGCTTCTGATTTTTCAGGCGACGTCTTGGGCATCGATGCCGTGCCCCTGGCGACATCGAACGCACTGACCTTGCGCATCGGTGTTGCGCTTGGCCTTGTCTTCATCGGCGCCGGTTTCTGGGCCGCCCGCAAATTTGCCGCCGCGACCCACTTCCGCGCTGCGTCATGGGCGGCGTGGGGCGTCATCGTGCCGTTGGTCGTCCTGCAGGCACTCTGGTTCACGTTCGGCAATCTCGACCGCGATCTTGCCTACGCCGCCGTGGCGGCGCTGCTGGTCGTGGTTTTCGCTGCCGGCGGCGAGTGGATCGCGCGCGGCGAGCAACCGCCGTTGCAGGGCAGGGCGGCCGTATCCTTCGCGCTCGGCGGAGCCGCGCTCGCAGGCCTGCTGATGCTGCATATGGCCTTCAGTTCCGGCTGGACAACCATCCTGCTTGGTGCGGCCGCAATCGTGCCGGCGCTGGCCACACGCTGGCGTTCCTATCCGGTGCTCGGCTGGATTTCGGTCGGCGCGGTCGCGGCGGTGCTTGGACGTGTCATCTTCGATCCGACCGTCGTCGGTGCCGGGTTCCTGTCGACGACCCCGGTTTTCAACTGGCTGCTGCCGGGCTATGGCGTGCCGGCGCTCGCCTTCGCTTTCGCCGCCTGGCAACTGGCCCGCACCACCGACGGCCGGCCGCGCCTGGCCATGGAAGCTTCGGCGGCGCTGTTTGCACTGCTGACGCTTGCCATGCTGGTGCGCCACGCCATGCATGGCGGTGTCCTCAACAGCGATGCGCCCACACTTGCCGAACAGGCCATCTACACGCTGATCGCGATCGGCGCCGGCGCCATACTCGTGGCCATCGACAGGCGCTCGCCAAGTTCCGTGCTGCGCTACGGGTCCATGGCGGCGGGCGTGATCTCGGTCGCCTTCATCGTCGTGCAGCATTTCCTGGTGCTGAACCCGCTTTTCACCGACGAGTCGACCGGGCAGATCCCGGTCTTCAACCTGTTGTTCCTCGCTTATCTGCTGCCGGCGGTCGCGGCCGGAGGGCTTGCGCTCTATGCCCGCAACAAGCGGCCGAAATGGTATGCCGCCATGCTGGCGCTGGTGGCGGCCCTGCTTGCCTTCGCCTATGCCACGTTGTCGGTGCGGCGCCTGTTCAAGGGTGAGTTCATCGGCTTGTGGAGCGGCCTTGGCCAGTTGGAAACCTACACCTATTCGGCACTCTGGCTGATCATCGGCGTGGCGCTGCTGACCGCCGGCGTCTGGCTGAAATCGCAGGTGCTGCGCATCGCCTCGGCCGCATTGATTGCGGTCGCCGTACTGAAGGTGTTCCTCTTCGACATGTCGGAGCTGGAGGGTGTGCTTCGCGCGCTGTCCTTCATCGGCCTTGGCGCCGTGCTGATTGGCATCGGCCTGTTTTACCAGCGGCTTTTGACCAGGGTGGCGAAGGGGCGTGAGGGTTAGGATTGTTTGAATATTCAAAATGGAATATATGAATATTCACGGAGATATTCATATGCCGCTCTATATCCGCGACGATGAGGTAGATGCGCTGGCGACGAAATTGCAGCGCGAGACGAATGCGCCGAGCAAAACGGAAGCCGTGCGAACCGCGCTTTTGCACGAACTTGAACGAAGCCGCGCCCGCAAACCGCTGCGGGAGAGGATTGCCGTTCTTCAAGCGCAAGCAGCGGCGTTGGGGCCGTCCGACACCACCTTCGATATGAAGGCATTCATGGACGAGATGTGGGAAGACTGATGTTTGTCGACGCATCGGTTGTCGTTGCAATTCTCGCCAAGGAATCGGGTTGGGAGGAATTGCTGAAGCGGATCGCCGACGTCGACGGTCAGCTGTACATTTCAGCGCTTGTTCGGCTCGAAGCTACGCTTGCCCTCGGGCGAGTGAATGCCGGTGCCAAAAAGCCGACTCCCGGAATGCTGTCTGCGGCGCGCAATCTGGTCGATGCGTTCATTGTTGAGATCGACGCTCGCAATGTAACCATCAACGAGGATATCGGTGGGCGCGCCATTGATGCCAGCATCCGGTACAGCAAAGCGGTCGGTCATCCGGCCGACCTTAATTTTGGTGATTGCTTTTCCTACGCCTGCGCCAAGGCTCTTGATGTTCCGTTGCTCTTTAAAGGCAATGACTTTCTCAAGACCGATTTGGCGTAGTTGGCCTCCTATTGATTGCGGGAATAAACCCGCCGCTTCCATCGTTACATCATTGCTTGGGTGACCGGGGCGGTGGACCGCTTCGCACTGGCTGCTTGCGTCGCGCCGCGAAGGCGCGTTCAATCTGATGAATAGGGCAATTCCGAAACCAGCGGTCATGGACGAAAAGAAGGCAGCAATCCTCGGCGAAATACCGCGCCTGCGCCGCTACGCACGCTCGTTGTTGCGCGACCGCGACGCCGCCGACGATCTCGTCCAGGACTGTCTCGAACGGGCCCTCATGCGGCTCGACAACTGGCAGACGGGAGAAAGCCCCAGGAGGTGGCTGTTTACGATCATGCATCATTTGTTCATTGACCAGATGCGCAAAGTGAACCGGCGCGGCGAAGCCGCGATGCTGTCGCTGGAAGCGGGCGAGGCGGTTGCACAGCCGGCCGAGCAGGTGGAAAGCATCGCCTCGCGCGAGATCGTCGACGCATTGCAGGCGATCAGCCCCGACCGCCGTGCCGCACTCGTCATGGTCGCGATCGAAGGCTTTTCCTATGCCGAGGCCGCCAACATCCTGGGAGTGCCCGCTGGAACGCTGATGTCGCGCATCGCGCGCGGGCGCGAGGAGTTGCGCGGACTGCTGGACGACACGGCACGCCGCCGTTCGATAAGGATCGTCTAGAAATGATCCGCCGCGATTTCTCCGAACGCGACATCCACATGGCACTCGACGGCGAGTTGCCGGCCGATGAGCGCGCCGCCTATGACGCATGGCTCGACGCCACTCCCGAGATGAAGGCGAAAAGCGCCCGTTTCATCGCCGACAGGACGGCATTGCGAGATGCCTTCGCTGGCGTGATCGACGAGCCGGTGCCGGTGCGGTTGCGCAAGGTGGTGCTTGGCGAGACGCCAGCCAGGACGCCAATGCCACGCTCGCGCTGGTGGCTTGCCGCCGCCGCTGCCGGTCTACTGGCCGCGGGCGGGCTTGGCGGCTACTTTGCCGGCAGCGACGGTATTGGCCGGGAAGATCAGGCCGAGGATCAGTTGGCCGAGCAGGCGATCGCCGCGCATGTCATCTATGCCGCCGAGAAGCGGCATGCGGTGGAAGTGCCGGCAAGCGACAAGGATCATCTGCTGACCTGGCTGTCCAACCGGGTCGGATTGAAGCTGGTTGCGCCGGACTTGACCGGCAGCGGGTTCCAACTGGTCGGCGGCAGGTTGCTGCCGGCTGGCGAGAGCAAGGCGGCAATGCTGCTCTATGAAGACGACAAGGGCGAGCGCATATCGCTCTTTGTAACGGCCGAATCGGTGGAGAACGCCAGGGGGACCTACGCTTCGGCGCAAGCCGGCCCGCAGGCCGTCTACTGGCTGGACAAGGGCTATGGCTGCGCTGTCGTCGGCTCAGTGCCGCGCGAGCAATTGGCCATCGTGGCCAAGAGCGCCTACAGCCAGCTTCTGGCCGGCCTGGCGAGTTGAACAGCATCGTTTTTTGGCGCCGCCTACTCGAAAACGGTGACCTGGTTCAAAGCCTTTGTCCTCCCGGGCTGGCGCCAATCTGTCACAATTCGGCCCTAATCGAGGTGCGATAGCGCTGGATGGGCGCTGCCGTTTTGGGCTGGTGTCTGGACGTTTCGAATAGGGCCTTCATCACAACCCAATCGAGGTTTTCCAAGCCCGCATGCCTGCCGAGATTCGCACGGCCCGCGCGACTGACGTCGATGATCTCGCCGCCATCGAGAAAGCTGTTTTCTCCAGCGACCGCATTTCCCGTCGCTCCTTCCGACAGTTCATCGAGCGCGAGACCGCCGAGACGCTGGTCGCCGAAAGAGATGGCCGCGTCGCCGGTTATGCGATTGTGCTGTTTCGCAAGGGCAGCGGCGTGGCGCGCCTTTATTCGATCGCCACCAGTCCCTTTTTTGGCGCCCTCGGCATCGGCCGCCGGTTGCTAGTGGCGGCGGAGGAGGCGGCCTTCGAACACGATCGCATGATGCTGCGCCTAGAAGTGCGGGAGGATAATGCCCGCGCCATCGGCATCTACGAGCGGGCCGGCTACCGCAAGATCGGCCGCGAACCCGATTACTACGAGGACGGCGCCACGGCGCTGCGCTACGAGAAGACCTTGCGCGGCGAACTTCCGGCCGCCACCAGCGTGCCGTTCTACCAGCAGACCTGCGAATTCACTTGCGGTCCCTGCTGCCTGATGATGGCCATGGGCAATTTCGATCACGACTTCGTACCGGACCCGGTCAGGGAAATTCGTCTTTGGCGCGAAGCGACGACCGTCTTCATGATGTCGGGCCCGGGTGGCTGCGAGCCGTTCGGCCTCGCGGTCGCCGGCTATGAGAGCGGCCTTGCGGCCGAGATTTACGTGTCGTTCTACGGCGCGTTGTTCCTCCAGTCGGTGCGCAGCGCGGACAAGCGCCGGGTGATGGAACTGGCCCAGGTCGACTTTCGCCGACGCGCGGAACTTTACGGCATCCCGGTGAATTACCGTTCATTCACCATCGACGACATTCGCGCCGCGATCGCGAAAGGAAAATTGGTGCTGGTGCTGATCAGCGGCTTCCTGATGTTCGGCAAGAAGGTGCCGCACTGGGTGTTGGCCATCGGCGACGACGGTGACCATATCCTGATCCACGATCCCTGGGTTGAGGACGAGAGGCAGGAGACCATCCTTGATGCCGCCAACATTCCCGTGCCTTACGGCATCTTTATGAACATGGCGCAGTTCGGCCGCGACGGACTGCGCGCCGCCATCACTCTGGGGAAGCGCTGATAACAATGACCTGGGTTATCTTAACTGGCCGGCAGAGCGATCTCGACCAGGTGGCGACACCGCACAAGATTATCACCAACCGCGACTATCTCGCGCATCCGGCGCTGTTTCGCGGCCAGCGTCCCAAGGTCATCAACCTGTCGAACAATTACGGCTACCAGAGCCGCGGCTATTATGCCTCGCTGCTGGCGGGTTCGCGCGGCCACAAGGTCATCCCGACCGTAGAAACCATGATCGATCTGTCGGAGCGCAAGCTTTACGAACATGCGCTGCCCGAACTGGAGCTGGCGCTCAACAAGTGCCGCAAGGATCTTGGCGGCGCTTTTCCGGCGAAGGTCTGCATCTTCTTCGGCATTGGCCCGTCCAAGGTGTGGGACCGATTCGCCAAGCTCCTGTTCGACTGGTTCCGCGCGCCGGCGCTCGAGGTCCACATCAAGGACAGCGCCGAGTGGGCCTCGATCCGCAAGATCGGCTTTCATCCCCTTGCGCGCATGACCGAGGAGGAGGAGAGCTTCTTCCTGCAATGCCTGGACACCTATACCAATCGCGAATGGCGCGACACCAAGGGCCGCACGCCGGCGCGCTACACTTTCGCCACGCTGGTCGATCCGCATGAGGAATTGCCGCCCTCGGAAATCTCCTCGCTGCGCTACTGGGCCAGGATCGCCGAAAAGATGGGCGTCGAAATCGAGCCGATCACCAAGAGGGACCTCGCCAAGCTCGCCAATTACGACGCGCTGTTCATCCGCGAGACCACCTCGATCTCCAACCATACCTATCGTTTCGCGCGCCGCGCCCAGCAGGAAGGCATGCCGGTCATCGACGACCCGCTGTCGATGATCCGCTGCACCAACAAGGTCTATCTCAACGAGCTGATGGCCTACAACAAGGTGCCGGTTCCGCCGACCGTGATGATAGCCGGCACTTCCGACCTTGAACTGGCGGCGCAGACGCTGGGTTTTCCGCTGGTGCTGAAAATCCCGGATTCCTCCTTCTCGCGCGGCGTCAAGAAATGCGCCAATTTCGAGGAATTGAAGACACTCGCCACCGAATGGCTGGAGGATTCCGATCTTCTGATCGCGCAGAAATTCATCCCGACCGAATATGACTGGCGTGTCGGCGTGCTCGGCGGCCAACCGCTGTTTGCCGTACATTACCTAATGGCCAAGAAGCACTGGCAGATCGTCAACCACAAGGCCAGCGGCAAGCCCGACCAGGGCGGCATCAAGACCTTCACGCTGAAGGAGACGCCGCCCCATGTCGTCGAGACGGCAGTCAAGGCGGCGCGCTGCATCGGCGACGGCCTCTACGGCGTCGACCTCAAGGAGACCAAGGACGGCGTCTTCGTCATCGAGGTCAACGACAATCCCAACCTCGATCATGGCTGGGAGGACTCCGGCGAGAAGGACGAGGTCTGGGTACGGCTGACGCAATGGTTCCTGGAACGTTTGGAGCGGCCGGGCCGATAATTATCCGATCTGGGGCAGAGATGCTGTTTTTGGTGACCGAGGATTTTCGCGGCTGCGACCGCAAGGAGATCTACCGCCGCTTCCGCGATTACGGTCGCCTGAAGCCCGAGGAGCTTCTGGTGCACCATAGCTGGATCGCGGCGGACATGAGCCGCTGTTTCCTGCTGGTGGAGACCGACGACGTCACGCTGCTGCAGCGCTGGGTGATCGAGTGGGCGGATCTGGTGGAGTTCGAGATCGTGCCGGTGGCGGCGAACAAGGACATGGTCGAGGCATTGAGCGGGCACCTCTGACCATCGCCGCTTGCCGGCTCAGCGGAGCGCCGGCGAGCTCACCACGCGCTGGCATTCATCGACCAGCCAGTCACGGAACGCCGCCACGACGTCCCTTCTTGCGCTCCGCTGCGGAATCGTCAGGCAATAGGGCTGGCGCAGCGCAATCGCCTTGGCGACAGGCCGGACCAGCCGGCCGTCCTCCACGGCCTCGGCGCAATAGATCCCTTGCCGATTTCCTGGAAGGCCATGGTCAATCGAGGCAGCATCTCGACGCCAACCTCGCTCAGGACGACACGCCGGTTGGCGCGGTGGAAGAGCTTGCGGCCAACTTGCTCCTCGACGATGCGGATGAGCTGGCTGACTGCGGCGGCCGAGACCGAAAGCTCTTCCGCCGCAGCGGCGAAGCTGCCGGTGCGCGCAGCCGCCTCGAAGGCCTGAAGACCCCGCAACGACGGCATTGCAACCATGGCGGTGATCAAAAAGATAAGTTCAGCTTATCTATATTGCAGAAATCCTCGTTGTTAGAAAGGTTTCTTGCTGGGGTATGCTGACCGAATGAATTCAATCAGCCGGAATGCCCCTATGGATCATCGTGACGTGATCGCCTCGCTGACGAATGAGGAGCGCAGCCGGCTGACCGGCAAGTCGGATGGGCCGGGCCTTGTTCAGCTCGCTTTCCACCTCGGCGCGATCCTGCTCCTCGGATCGTTGATCGCCGCCAAGGTCCCGTTCTGGCCGCTGCTGATGCTGCCGCAAGGCATACTGATCGTGTTCCTGTTCACGCTGCTGCATGAGACGGTGCATCGCACGGCTTTCGAAAGGCAATGGCTGAACGACGCAGTCGCGCGTGTCTGCAGCCTGGCGATCGCGCTGCCGGCCGACTGGTTCCGCTATTTCCATTTCGCCCATCACCGTTTCACACAGGATCCCGAACGCGATCCGGAGCTGGCTTTCCCGAAGCCGGAAACCTGGCGGCAGTACCTGGTCCACGTTTCCGGACTTCCAGTGTGGTTGGGGCATTTGAAGACGCTCTACGCCAATGCCGTGGGACGTTGCCAGGACAGCTACGTGCCCCCCAAGGGGCGTCCGAAGATACGCGCCGAGGCGCGCGCGATGATTGCCTTCTACGCCGTCGTGCTGATGCTCGCGCTGTGGTTCAAGGCGACGGTGCTGCTCCATGTCTGGATCTTTCCCGCGCTGCTCGGCCAACCGTTCCTGCGGCTCTATCTGCTGGCCGAGCATGGCCGCTGCCCCTTCGTCGCCAACATGCTGGAGAACACCAGGACGACGCTGACCAACTGGGCTGTGCGCAAGCTTGCCTGGAACATGCCCTTCCATGCCGAGCATCACGCCTATCCGGGCGTGCCCTTCCACCGGTTGCCGGAGTTTCACGCGCTGATCGAGCGGCATCTGAAGGTTGTCGAGCCGGGTTATGTCAGCTTCCACGAAAAATACATCGAGACGCTGCGCTGATTTATGGCGTCAGCCGGTCTGGCTGCGCACCGCGCTCGATTTCAACAGGTGCTGAATCTCCGCCGCCTTTGACGGCACGCCGATCAGATAGCCTTGCGCCTCAACGCAGCCGTTTCGGCGCAGCATGTCGAGCTGTGCTTCGGTTTCCACGCCTTCGGCGGTGACGGTGATGCCCAGTTCGGCGCCCAGCCCGATGATCGTGCGCACGATCGCTGCGGTGTCGAGATTGCCGATGTCGGAGATGAAGGAACGATCGATCTTGATCTTGTCGACGGGAAAGCGCCTGAGATAGCCGAGTGAAGAATAGCCGGTGCCAAAGTCGTCGAGCGCGATGCGGATGCCGAGTTCACGCAACTGTCGCAGCGTCTTCAGGACGGCTTTGCTCTCGTCCATCAGCACGGTTTCGGTGATCTCCAGTTCCAGTCGTCTGGCCGGCACGCCCGAAAAGGCCAGGGCAGAGATGACGCTGCGAGCAAAGCCGCCGCTTTTGAGCTGCACGGCGGAGACATTGACCGCAATGCGCAGGCCAGGTGGCCAGGCTGCCGCCGTCGCACAGGCCTTTCGCAGCGCCCATTCGCCAAGCGGCACGATCAGCCCGGTTTCCTCGGCGACCGGAATGAATTCGTCCGGCGCCACAGTGCCGCGCGACGGCGAATGCCAGCGCATCAGGGCCTCGGCGCCGACAATCTCGCCCGAAGCTATGGCCATGATCGGTTGGAAATCGAGATCGAATTCCCGGCTCGGCAGCGCCGTATCGAGATCGGCTTCGAGGGCCCGGCGCGCGCGCACCGTGGCATCCATGCCGGGCTCGAAGAAACGGTACAGGTTGCGCCCTTCGCTTTTTGCCCGGTAGAGCGCCATGTCGGCGTTTGTCAGCAATGTATCGGCGTCCCTGCCATCGCCGGGAGAAAGCGCGATGCCAACGCTGACGCCAACATGCATGTCCCGGCTCTTGTCATGAAATGGTTTGGCGATGGCCTCGACAATGCGTTTCGCCAGTTTTTCCGCGCTCGCCAGGCCCTCGACGTTGAATTGGACGATCACGAACTCGTCGCCGCCAAAACGGGCGACGATATCTGCGTCGTTGTCCACGCAGCGCAGCAGTCTTGCGGCCACGCCTTTCAGCAGCCGGTCGCCAGCCGGATGTCCCAGCGTATCGTTGACGACCTTGAAGCGGTCGAGGTCGAGCGAGAAGATTGCCAGCGGTCCCGCGGCCGCATCCTCCAGTGCCCGGTCGAGCCGGTCGCGAAACACCGAGCGATTGGGCAACCCGGTCAGCACGTCGTGATGCGCAAGATGGGTCATGCGCTCCTCGGCAAGCCTGCTCTCGGTCACGTCATCGAAAGTGGCGACCCAGCCGCCGCCGCTCATCGGCCGGCGGGCAACCATCAGCGTTCGTCCGTCGGCGAGCCGGCGGGGGGTCGACCGCGTCTGGCCGGCCAGCACGCGAGCCTCGGTCCTCGAAACTTCGTCCTCGACATCTATGGGCGCATAGACCCCAAGGCGCACCAGCCGTTCGAGGAGTTCGCGGTGAGTCATGCCGAGCGGCAGATCCACCTCGGTCACACCATAAAGCTCCAGGATGCGCTGATTGCGTACGATCAGCCTGCCGCCGGCGTCATACATCAGCAGGCCCTGCGACATGTTCTCGAGCGCCGCGTCGAAGCGGCGATGCTGTTCCTTGAGATCCTGTTCGGCGCGCCGCTGCTCGGTGATGTCTTCGTAGATCGAAACCCAGCCGCCCGATGCCAATGGCCGGTGCGAGATGCTGATGATGCGTCCATCAGAGAGCGCCTCCTCATAGGTCGAGGGTTTCGCTCCATCGATATAGGGCTTGCGGATGGCGTAAAGTTCTTCGGCGCTTTGCGAGGCGATGCCGACATCGACGCTGTGCCGCAGGATGTCGATGAAATGGATGCCCGGCTGCGCCACGTTGGCGTCGAGGCAAAAGATGTTGATATAGTTGCCGTTGCAGATGATCATGCGCTCGTCGGCGTCGAACATGCAAAGACCATGCGACATGTTCTCGACGGCGGCCGAAAAGCGTTCGTTTTGTTCGCGCAGTTCGTCTTCCATATCACGACGATCCACGCCTTCGGCCCCCTGTTCAGGGACGGTCGAACCATCCTTGTCGTCAACGACGGGCATGAGCGTGCCTGCGGCTCGTGATCGAACACCGCACTGTCGGCTGTTCCGGTTAATTTAGCGTTTTCTACCCTACCGCCGTAGCAACCTTGCGCCGCGACTTCTCGATCGCGGAAAAACGCTTCAGGAAGGCATTCTGTGCCCAGGTTACCGAGCGCGGCGTGAAATCGAAGCGCTCGGCACTGAAGCCGCGTGGACGACCGAAGAACTCGGTCGCCTCCGCGGTCGAAAAGCCGGCGAGCAGCGTTGCCTCGAAATAGGCGGCGATCTGGTCCGCGCGCTTGATCTCCTTGCGCAGGCCGGCGCCTGGTTCCGGCGGTAGCGAGAAGCGCAGATGGATGGCGCGCTGCAAGCGCAGTTCACAGTCCTTATAACTGCCGCCCATCACCGATTTGAACGGCGAGATCATGTCGCCGATTACATATTCGGGCGCATCGTGCAGCAATGCCACAAGCCGGGCGTCCGCCGGCGCATCGGGCATCAGGTCGCAAAACAGCGCTTCCACCAGCAACGAATGCTGGGCGACCGAGAAGGCGTGCTCGCCGCGGGTCTGGCCGTTCCAGCGCGCGACGCGGGCGAGCCCGTGGGCGATGTCCGAAATCTCGATATCGAGGGGTGAGGGGTCGAGCAAGTCGAGCCGGCGGCCGGACAGCATGCGCTGCCAGGCGCGTGGCGGCGCACCGATGCGGTCGGCCGCCATCAGGCCTCCTCCGTGCCGGCGGCTTCCTGGGGAAAGCTGAATTTGGCGAAAGGTGGAATGGCCACCGTAACCGGCACGTCTCCGGCCAGGATCGGCTGGCCGGCGTCGAGCGCTGTCTTGACCCTGTCGATACGGGCGATGCCGAGGCCGATCGTGCCGGCATTCGAGCCGAGAGTGCCCACCGATCGCCCGTCGACGGTCAATTCGGCGCCGGCCTCAGGCAAGGCCCGTTCGGCCCTGACGATCAGCACCCGCCGCCTTGCCGTGCCACGATGCTGCATGCGCGAGACGACCTCCTGGCCGACATAGCAGCCTTTCCTGAAGCCGACGCCACCGGTCTCGTCGAGCAGCACGTCATGCGGGAAGGCGTCGCCGAGCTGGTAGTCGGTGCCGCTCTCGGCAATGCCATGCGCGATGCGCAAGGCCTGCCATGCGGCACCGTCGTCAGTCTCTTGAGCGCTGCCATAGGAGCGGGTGACGCTTTCATCGCGAAAGCGCCGGTCGGCCAGCACGGTTGAATCCTTTTGTGAGGGAGCTGACTCATTTCCCCAGGCAATGGAGACAAGCGTCTGTTCGGATTTGGCAATCTCGACCTTGGCGCGCAACTTGTACAGCATCAGCCGGCGTACGAAATCGTCAGCGATGTCGGCGCGGCATTCGAGGCGGAACGCGTTTTCGCCGGCCCGTGAGATCAGGAAGTCAAACAGGATCTTGCCTTGCGGTGTCAAAAGCGCGCCCGGTTTTGCCTCGCCGGCGCCGAGCGCGTCGAGGTCGGTGGTCAGGATGTTCTGCAGGAAGTGTTCGGCATCAGGGCCGGAGATGGAGATGAGCGCGCGGTCTTTCAGCAGGGCAAAGGGCATGGGGCGAATAAAAGCCTGATCTTGCAAAACGGTTGGCCATTACGTAAGCCGCTGACACTCCCCCCGCAAGAGATCGATCAGCATGGCCAACACCTACGACCTCATCCTGACAGGCGGCATGGTGGTCAACCATGACGGCGAGGGGCAACGCGATGTCGGCGTGAAGAATGGGCGCATCGCCGCCATCGGCGATCTGCGCCAGGCCTCGGCCGGCGAGACGATCGACTGCCGGGGCCTGCATATCCTTCCGGGCGTCGTCGACAGCCAGGTGCACTTCCGCGAGCCGGGACTGGAGCACAAGGAGGATCTGGAGACTGGATCTCGGGCGGCGGTGCTCGGTGGCGTCACCGCCGTGTTCGAAATGCCCAACACCAATCCATTGACCACCAGCGAAGAAACGCTTGCCGACAAGGTCCGACGCGGCACCGGCCGTATGCACTGCGACTTCGCCTTCTGGGTCGGCGGCACCCGCGACAACGCCAACGATGTCGCCGAGCTCGAGCGCCTGCCGGGCGCGGCCGGGATAAAGGTTTTCATGGGCTCGTCCACCGGCGACCTGCTGGTCGAGGACGATGAAGGCGTCGCCTCGATCCTCAGGAACACCCGCCGCCGCGCCGCTTTCCATTCGGAAGACGAGTTCCGGCTGCGCGAACGCCTTGGCGAGCGCATCGGGGGCGATCCTTCATCGCATCCGGTCTGGCGCGACGAGATCGCCGCCTTGCGCTGCACCGAGCGGCTGGTGCGCGTCGCGCGGGCCGCCCGTGCCCGCATCCACGTCCTGCACATCTCCACGGCCGAGGAGATATTGTTCCTCGAACAGCACAAGGATGTCGCCACCTGCGAGGCGACACCGCACCATTTGACACTGTCGGCGGACGACTACAAACGGCTCGTCACGCTGATCCAGATGAACCCGCCCGTCCGTGCCCCGCGCCATCGCGACGGCGTCTGGCACGGCATCGCGCAAGGCATTGTCGACGTACTCGGTTCCGACCATGCCCCGCACACATTGGCCGAAAAAGCAAAAGTCTATCCGGCATCGCCCTCGGGCATGACCGGCGTGCAGACGCTGGTGCCTATCATGCTCGACCATGTCAATGCCGGTCGGCTGACCTTGCAGCGCTTCGTTGATCTTTCAAGCCACGGCCCGCAGCGCATCTTTGGCATGGCCAGGAAAGGCCGTATCGCCGCCGGCTATGATGCCGATTTTACGATTGTCGACATGAAGCGGCGAGAGACCATCACCAATGCACAAGCCGGCTCGAAGGCCGGCTGGACGCCTTATGACGGCAAGGAAGTCACCGGCTGGCCGGTCGGCACTGTCATTCGAGGCCAGCGCATCATGTGGGAGGGCGAGATCGCGACGCCGGGCCAGGGCAGGGCAGTGGAGTTCTCCGAGGCGTTGCCCGCATAGCCATTTCACATCGTTGGATTTCTTAGGCACGATCCACTAAGTTGAGTGGGTTATGCGCACAGATATCACGCCAATGATTGTCCCCGCTGAGTTTCCGGAGCTACACGCAATCGTCTGGAGCCGCGATGCAACGCGCCCGATTCCTGCCGAGGAAGCTTTCGCCATCTACGAGCGCAACTGGCGGTTTGTCGATCAAGAGCGCCTTACAACATCTGAAAGGCTGCTTATCCAGAACCTGGCGGAAAAATTCGGCCAGGGCATTCTTTTGACCACTGGCTGAAGTTTCGTTTCCTTCCTGATTTCTCCGCAACTGGAATATTAACGGGCCCGATGCAGCCATTCGACGAGGCGATCCGCACGAATAGGCACTCGCGTGTCCGAGTTTCAGTCGCCGGCGACGAAAAACGTCCATTGCCCAGCGGGCGTGATGCCGACGCGGTAGAAGATGTAGGCGCCGAACTGCTTCATGTCGTCGAAGTCACTCGCGGTGACGATCTTGAACAGCTCGACCCGTTGCCTGGCGTCGAGCTTGTCTAGGGGTAGGGCAAAGAAATACGGCCAGACATAGAGCTCTTGTGGCGTGCCGGCATCGACATGGACATAGCCGGCATTGAGCACCTCCTCCAGTATGGCAAGAATCTCCTGGCCATCCTGGTCGCCGGAGAGCCCCTTGAGGAAGGTAATGGCGTCGCCATCTATGTCGGTCAGCGACAATTGGGTCATGCCGTCGCCCTTGCCGATCAAAGGCCTCAGTCTTTCGATGTCGCCGCTCTCGCAGGCTTCGATGATCAGGTCATGCATGCGCCGCACCGGTTCAGGCAGCTTGCCGAGGTCGTAGACGACCTCCGGCGTGGGCGCGTCGGGATCGACGCGCGGCCTGTTGGTGGCACCGTCGCCGTTCGGCGGGGTGACCGGCTCGGCTTTGTCCGGGGCGGTTGGCTGGCTCGTCGAAGATGGCGTTCCGACCGGATCGGGTATCGGCACGGTGCTTCCCGGCGGCGACACGTCGTCGTCCACCATCGGTTGGGCCGGCGAGGGGAATTCTTCGCGCTTGATCTCGCTCAGCGCATAAGCGGGACTGCCTGTCAGACACGCAACCAAGGGAATTGCGGCACTGCACGCGGCGAAACAGATGCAAAGGACCAAGCCGCGCGGCTTGCCTGACATCGAAAAATCCACTGCCCGTTTCTCCCTGCTTCCGGGCATGATGCCCGAGCGGCATTTGCCGTCAAAGAACCGGACGTCGGTTCAGTGCCGCAGCCGTTCGGGTTCGAAGGCGCCAGCAATCACCTTTTCACGCATGCGGTCGAGCAGGGCAAGGGCCGATGTCTCGCCGTTGGCGCGCAGCATTTCGCCGAACGCGGTTTCAAGCGCCGCTTCGGCGATGATCTCGGGTTCTATGCCTGCCGAAAGACCTTCGGCCCAGGCCTCGCTGTGGCTCTCCACCGCGGTCAGGCGCTTTTCTTCCCTGACCAGCGCGTCGATGTCGTTGACACCATGTTCCATAAGCGATGTCCACCCTTGCAAGCAGCGATCCGTCGATGGATCAGGCTTGATCTGTTCCGTTTACACGCAGCCGCAAATAAGTCTTTGTAAATACGACATTTTTTTGATCGTTCTTTACAGGAGGCCGGTTGCGCTTGCGAAGCTGCATTCAATCCTGGTCAAACTTAGCCGATTAGGCGTGCCTGCGGGGTGAAAACCTTCAGTTTGAGTTAATTCCACATCCGCGCGCTAACGTTTCATTAACGCTGTTGCATAAGCGCAACAAAAGGATTGCACCATGACAGTTCTCGACACAAGCTGGATATGCCCGCAGTCGCGGCCAATGGACCGGATATCTGTTGATGAAGGCCGGATGCGCTCTTGCCAGGGTACCTTGGGCGACATGCGCTAGTTGCCGTAGCGCGAGGCGATGTCGCGCGACAGGGTCTCGCCTTCCTTCATGTAGCGGCCGATGGCTTCGGTCGCCGACGCGGTGCATTGCGTGTAGGTGCCGCCGAATGAGCGGTAGCCGCGATTGAAGCTGGCGATGAAGCGGGCGCGCCGTTGCGGATCCGGGTTCTCCGATTCGAGCAGCTTCTGCATCTCGCCGCGCCACTGGTCGCCCTTTTCGCCGCACAGATTGCGCAGGAAATGCAGCGACCCCAGAACCTCCGCCAGCCGCATCAGCCCCGGTTCGAAGGGTGCCTCGGCGCTGAACGCCGGTCGTGCCGCCACAGGGCTGACGGCAAGGCATGTCGCGAGAAGGAGAGGAAGGCAACGCATAAGTCAATCTGGCCAAACAATTTGCCGCCTGCAAGGCGATTGTGCCGGGGGAATTCCGGATTTCAGGGTCGCTCAGGGGTTTGCGACGGCCGTCCGAGCAGTTCCTCGGCGACCGCGAGCACCGAACCGGCAAGCGGCAGATCAGCCATTTCGGCCAGCGTGTAGAAGGCGGCGGTCTCGGCGTCGTCGCTGGCCACGGCCTCGCCGCCGGCATGGGCCGCACCGAACACCGTCAGCAGGTAATCGACCGGATGCCCGTCGAGCGTGCCGTCGATGAGGATTTCGCGCAGCCGTCGGTAGTTTTCGGCCTGCAATTGCGTCTCCTCCAGCAATTCGCGCCGTGCCGCCTGTTCCAGCGTCTCACCGGCTTCGACCTTGCCGCCCGGGAATGCATAGAACCCTTGCGAGGGTTGTCGCGCCCGCTTGACCAGAAGCACGGCGTCGCCGCGCACAACGGCGACCGAGACCGCGGGAATGACTTTTCGCACTTCGTCCATGGATATCCGATCGCCCTGATTTACGGCAGCCTGTTGTGGACCGGCCGACGCCGGACAGCTTTAACGGTTGCAGTGCTGCTGTTCCATCGCCACTTTCGAAACCGGACATCAGGACCAATAGACATGTGCGGACGTTTTGCCTTGACCGCGACACCGGACCAGACAGCCGCTTTCCTCGGGCTGGCGGAGGTGGAGCAGTTTCCTACGCGCTACAATATAGCGCCGACGCAGCCGGTGCTGATGGCGATCTCAGGCCCGCCGCGGGCGCCGGGTTCCAACCTGCCGGACCGCCGGCCGATGCTGGTGCGCTGGGGCCTGATCCCCGCCTGGGTAAAGGATGTCGGCGAATTTCCGCTGCTGTTCAACGCACGCTCCGAAGGCGTGATCGAAAAGGCCTCGTTCAAAGCCGCCATGCGCCATCGCCGGGCGCTGGTGCCGGCATCAGGTTTTTACGAATGGCGCCAGGCGCGGCCCGGAGAGGCGGGCGGCAGGAAGGGGCAGCCTTACTGGATCAGGCCGCGGCATGGCGGGTTGGTCGCCTTTGCCGGGCTGGTTGAAACCTATGCGGAACCGGGCGGCTCGGAGTTGGACACCGGCGCCATTCTGACGGTCGAGGCCAATGCCGACGTCGCGCATATCCATGACCGCATGCCCGTGGTGATCGCACCTGAAGACTTCACCCGCTGGCTCGATTGCCGCGGACTTGAGCCGCGCGACGTCGCCGACCTGTTGCGGCCGGCGCAACGCGACTTCTTCGAAGCGATTCCGGTCTCCGACCTCGTCAACAAGGTCGCCAACACCGGGCCGGAGATTCAGGAGAAGGGGGAGATCGGGCCCGAGCCCGAGAAGGTCAAGCGCCGGAAACCCGGCGCGGACGACAGTCAGATGACGCTGTTTTAGCAAGAACTCTGTTCGAGGTGCGGTTTGGCGCCTCGTTCCGACCCTTGGGCCGATCGCGCACCGCTTCAGGCAGCGCGGGGCGATACGATTTTCTGCACCGGCTTTTTCTTCTTCGCGGTGTGGAGCAGGGCGGCGACGATCGCGGCCGGGCCGATTGCGCGATAATGGTTTGCCAGCGCTGGTTGCTTGGCGCGGTTGGCTTCCTGCTTGCTTCGAGGCATGTGTCTCTTCCCAGATAACGTTTCCGTGTCTGCGTTTGGCGGCCGAATCCGACCAAATCGTGACGCAGGTTGATCTAGCCGGCGTATGTTTCATGACTGTGCCGACATGTTTAATAAAATGTTTCAGTGGCTGATTCCGTGTGATCGGGCGACGCATTTGCAGGTTCTGGCGTCGTTTTTCTCGGGATAAGCGACTTGACGGCAACACTGGCCAAGGCGATAAAGCCGCCTATGAAAACGTCTTTCGCCATTTGTGGCATTTGCATTATTGGCTAGCTTCGCGCTGGTCCGGACGTTTTCGCCTCATCTTCCCCTAGATTGGACAAACGCCCCGGCCAGCAGGCTGGAGTCCGTTTTGCGCCACGGCGCGGAGCTGGCTTCATCCAGGCAAAAGTTCTGAACCGGAAAGGCATGGAATGTCTGACGCATCGAAGGGCCTGCGCCTCTACAACACGCTGACGCGCGCGAAGCAGGATTTCGTCCCGATCGACGCGCTGAACGTGCGCATGTATGTCTGCGGTCCGACCGTCTACGACTTCGCCCATATCGGCAATGCCAGGCCCGTGATCGTCTTCGACGTGCTGTTCCGGCTGCTGCGCCATCTCTATGGCGAGACGCACGTCACCTATGTGCGCAATATCACGGATGTCGATGACAAGATCAACGCACGCGCACTGCGCGATTTCGGCAGCGAGATATCAGCCGGCAGACTGTCGCTTAACGAGGCGATAAGGCGGGTGACGGAGAAGACCGCGGGCCAATTCCACAAGGACGTCGCGACGCTCGGCTGCCTGGAGCCAACAGTCGAGCCGCGCGCCACCGAGTTCGTCGAGCCCCGTGCCGACGGCAAGGCAGACATGATCACCTTGATTCAAAGCCTGATCAAACGCGGCCATGCCTATGTTGCCGCAGGCGAAGTGCTGTTCGACACCGCTTCGATGCCCGACTACGGCCAGTTGTCGAAGCGAAATCTCGACGAGCAGCAGGCCGGTGCTCGCGTTGCAGTCGACGCGCACAAGAAGAATCCTGGCGACTTCGTGCTGTGGAAGTTGTCGTCCCCGGAGGAGCCGGGCTGGCAGAGCCCATGGGGCAGGGGCCGGCCGGGCTGGCACATCGAATGCTCGGCCATGTCCGCCGCCTATCTGGGCGAGGTCTTCGATATTCATGGCGGCGGTCTCGACCTGATCTTCCCGCACCACGAGAACGAGATCGCCCAGTCACGCTGCGCGCACGGCACCGATGTGATGGCCAACATCTGGATGCACAACGGCTTCCTGCAGGTCGAAGGGCAGAAGATGTCGAAGAGCCTCGGCAATTTTTACTCGATCAACGAGCTGCTGGAGACCGAAACGTTCGGCGGCCGCAAATGGCCCGGCGAGGTGCTCAGGCTGGCTATGCTGATGACCCATTATCGCGAACCGATCGACTTTTCCGTGCGCAAGCTCGAGGAAGCGGAGAACACGCTGCGCAAGTGGAAACGCGCGGCCGATCTGGCGCCGGCGGTCGGGCAATTGCCGGACGAGGTCGTGCAGGCGTTGTCGGATGATCTCGCCACCTACGCCGCCTTCCAGGTTTTGACCCAGTTGGCCGGCGAGGCGGTCGACTTCAGCGGCGATGGCGAAAACGCCGCAGCGGCCTCGCTGAAGGGTGCGCTTGCCTTCCTGGGTTTCGATGTGGGGGCGGCCAAGGTCGACGAAGCCGCGGTCGCCAAGGCGATCGCCAGGCGCCTGGAATTGATCGCCGCCAAGAACTGGGCCGAAGCCGACCGCATCCGCGACGAGTTGTTGGCGCAAGGCGTGCAACTGAAGGACGGCAAGGACCCGGTCACGGGCGCGCGTGTGACAACGTGGGAGGTGAAGCGGTGAGGGCGCTGCAGAGCATCGTTTCAAAGTTGGCGGAGGCTTTGATGACGGCTATCAGCGGTTTCGCTAATCTTCAGCGTGGTGTTGTCTAGCCATGGGGCACGACCTCGTTCCCGCACGCCAGCGCAAGAACGCAAAGTCCATGCGTCGCGTCATGACCGACGCCGAATTAAAGCTATGGAATGAACTTCGCGCTCATCGGCTGATGGGGCTAAGCTTTCGCCGGCAGGTGCCGATCGGCCCCTATATCGTGGACTTTGCTTGTTCAGCTCATCGCCTCATCGTCGAAGTCGACGGCAGCCAGCATGCAGACGCTGAGCACGCGGAACGCGACGAGGCACGGACCGCCTACTTGACATCCAGCGGCTGGACCGCCCTGCGCTTCTGGAATGATGACGTGATCCGGGATATCGACAATGTCTGTCAGCACATCGTGATTGCGGCCGGCCTGGCTGGCGCGGAAATGCCGGAACCAGCAACGGAGGAGTTCGTTCCATGATCGACCATCTCGGCATCGACGTTGCTGACTTTGACGCTTCGAAGGCTTTCTATGACAAGGCGATGGCGCCGCTTGGGGCCTCGCTGCTCCATATGGTGCCGCTGGAATACACCGGCGGCGCCAAGGTCGGTGGCTACGGCCGCGATCGGCCGGTGTTCTGGCTCCAGGAAGGCAAGGAGGGCCAAAAGGCCCGCCAGCACGTTGCCTTCACCGCGCGCAGCCGCGCCGAGGTTGATGCTTTCCATGCTGCCGCTCTCGCCGCCGGCGGCAAGGACAATGGCGGGCCGGGCCTGCGCCCGCACTATCATGCGGACTACTATGGCGCCTTCGTGTTCGATCCCGACGGCAACAATGTCGAGGCCGTCTGCCATGATGCGGAGTGACCTGCCATGAGCCTCGACAACCGGCCGATCTACACCGGCGGCTGCCAGTGCGGCGCCGTGCGCTTTCGCGTCGAGGGCGCACTCGGCGATGCCTCGGTCTGCCATTGCCGCATGTGCCAGAAGGCGAGCGGCAATTTCTACCTTCCGCTGGTCTCGGTGCGCGGCGCCAAGGTGGACTGGACGCGCGGCGAGCCCAAGCGCTTCCGCTCGTCGAACGCTGCCTGGCGTGGGTTCTGCGCCGAATGCGGAACGCCGCTGACTTTCGAGGCGCCGGACGGCATGGCGCTGGCGATTGCCGCCTTCGACGCTCCGGCTGATATCGCGCCGACCATCCAATGGGGCACCGAGGCAAAGCTGCCTTACGTCGATTCCATTCCAGAATTGCCGGGCGAGGATACGATGGCGGATATGGGTTCGGCCCCCTATCTGGCAGAGCTTGTCTCCTACCAGCATCCCGACCACGACACCGAGCAATGGCCGCCGGAGAAAACATCATGAGCGAGACCATTCGAACCGGCGGCTGCCAGTGCGGCGCCGTGCGCTTCCGCATCAAAGGCAAGCTTGGACGCCCGTCCATCTGCCACTGTCGCATGTGCCAGAAACAGTTCGGTTCCTTTTTCGGCGCCCTGGTGACAGCGCCGAAGGACGGCGTCGAATGGACCCGTGAGGAGCCGAGCTATTTCCAGTCCTCGGTCAACATCGATCGCGGTTTCTGCGCCCGCTGCGGCACGCCGCTGACCTACCGCCAGCCCGGCGGCCTGGAGATCGCCATCGGCGCCTTCGACGATCGCTCCGACCTGGCGCCGCAGATCCAGGTCAATTACGCCGGGCGGCTGCCTTGGGTGGAGACGATCTTCGAACAGCCCGTCCACCAGGATCCAGACTATTACGCAAGGCAGGAGGAGATCATCTCCTTCCAGCATCCCGACCATGAAACGACGGACTGGCCGTCCAAAGGTTTGCAACTATGAGCTCTGAACTGCGCACGCTTTATCCCGAGATCGAAGCTTTCGAGAGCGGTATGCTCGACGTCGGCGACGGCCACCAGGTCTATTGGGAACGCTCCGGCACCAAAGGCGCCAAGCCGGCGGTATTCCTGCATGGCGGGCCGGGCGGCACCATCTCGCCAAAGCATCGGCGGCTGTTCGATCCCGATCTCTACGACGTCATCCTGTTCGACCAGCGCGGTTGCGGCAAGTCGACGCCGAATGCCTCGCTGGAGGCCAACACCACGTGGCACCTGGTCGCCGATATCGAGCGCCTGCGCGAAATGGCCGGCTTCGACAAATGGCTGGTCTTCGGCGGTTCCTGGGGTTCGACGCTGGCGCTCGCCTACGCCGAGACGCACCCGCAACGCGTCAGTGAGCTCGTCGTACGGGGCATCTATACGGTGACCCGCCCCGAACTCGAATGGTACTATCAGTTCGGCGTCTCCGAGATGTTTCCCGACAAGTGGGAGCGCTTCCTGGCGCCGATCCCCGAGGCCGAGCGCGGCGACCTGATGGCCGCCTATCGCAAGCGGCTGGTGGGGTCCGACAGAAACGCGCAGATCGAGGCGGCCCGCGCCTGGAGCCTGTGGGAAGGCGAGACGATCACGCTTTTGCCCGAGCCGGAGACCAGCGGACCGTTTGGTGAGGACGACTACGCCGTCGCCTTCGCCTGCATAGAGAACCACTACTTCGTCCATGCCGGTTGGCTGGAGGAGGGACAGTTGCTGCGCGATGCCTGGAAGTTGAAGGACATTCCCGGCACCATCGTCCACGGCCGCTACGACATGCCGTGCCCGGCACGCTACGCCTGGGCGCTGCACAAGGCCTGGCCGAAGGCGGATTTTCACCTGATCGAGGGTGCCGGCCATGCCTATTCCGAGCCAGGGATATTGGACCGGCTGATCCGGGCGACGGATCGGTTTGTGGGGAAAAACTGATGTCGGCGCTCACCCCCCTCTGGCCTGCCGGCCATCTCCCCCTCAAAGGGGGAGATTGGCCATCACCTGGGGTTTCGCAAATTTTCAGCGCCGCAGGTGATGGCGGGACATTCGAACTGCCGATCTCCCCCCTTGAGGGGGAGATGTCCGGCAGGCCAGAGGGGGGCGTTCAAGCGCCCACAGGACGATGAAAAAGCAACGCCTCTACCTCTTCGACACAACACTTCGCGATGGCCAGCAGACGCCCGGTATCGACTTCTCGGTCGAGGACAAGATCGCCATCGCCAAGCTACTCGACGAATTCGGCCTCGACTATGTCGAGGGCGGTTACCCCGGCGCCAACCCGACCGACACGGCCTTCTTTAGGGAGAAGCGCACCGCGCAGGCAAAGTTCGTCGCCTTCGGCATGACCAAGCGGGCGGGGGTGTCGGCTTCCAACGATCCCGGGCTTGCCGCACTCGTCCAGTCGCGGTCGGACGCCATCTGCTTTGTCGCCAAGAGCTGGGACTATCATGTCCGTGTGGCGCTCGGCTGTACCAATGAGGAGAATCTGGAGTCCATCAAGGCCTCGGTGGAAGCCGCCATTGCCGCGGGGAAGGAGGCGATGGTCGATTGCGAGCATTTCTTCGACGGGTTCAAGGCCAATTCGGATTATGCGCTGGCGTGCGCCAAGACCGCTTATGATGCCGGCGCGCGCTGGGTGGTGCTGTGCGACACCAATGGCGGCACGCAGCCCTCGGAACTACGCGCAACCGTCAAAAGGGTCGTCGCCGCGGGCATTCCCGGCGACCATCTCGGCATCCATGCCCATGATGACACCGGCCAGGCGGTGGCGAATTCGCTGGCCGCGGTCGAAGCGGGCGTGCGCCAGATCCAGGGCACGCTGAACGGCATTGGCGAACGCTGCGGCAACGCCAATCTGATCTCCATCGTGCCGACGCTGGCGTTGAAGCCGGCCTTCGCCGACCGTTTCGAGACGGGGATTTCCGCCGAGGCGCTTACCGGCATTTCGCGCTTGTCGCGCGCCTTCGACGAACTCTTGAACCGCGCTCCGGAGGCGCAGGCGCCCTATGTCGGCGCTTCCGCCTTCGCCACCAAGGCCGGCATCCACGCTTCGGCGCTCGCCAAGGAACCTGCGACCTACGAGCATGTGCCGCCGGAAGCGGTTGGCAACCGCCGCCGCGTCATGGTTTCCGACCAGGGCGGCAAGGCCAATTTCCTGGCCGAGCTGAAGCGGCGCGGCATCGATGTGCCGAAGGACGATCACCGGCTCGACGCATTGATATCGGTGGTCAAGGAGCGTGAGGCCTCCGGCTATGCCTATGAGGGCGCCGACGCCTCCTTCGAGCTTCTGGCACGCAAGATGCTGCACGGTTTGCCCGAGTTCTTCCATGTCACCTCGTTCCGCTGCATGATCGAACGCCGCTTCGATGCCAATGGCCAGTTGAAGACGGTGTCGGAGGCGGTGGTCAAGGTGCTGGTCGAGGGCGAGGAGAAGATGTCGGTGGCCGAGGGGCACGGCCCCGTCAATGCGCTCGACATCGCACTGCGCAAGGATCTCGGCAAATACCAGGGCGAAATCGCCGATCTGGAACTCGCCGACTTCAAGGTGCGTATCCTCAATGGCGGCACCGAGGCGATCACTCGCGTTCTGATCGAATCGCATGATGCGACCGGTGCCCGCTGGTGGACGGTCGGCGTTTCCGAAAACATCATCGACGCCTCGTTCCAGGCGCTGATGGATTCCATCATCTACAAGCTGATGAAGAACCGGGACATGGCGGGTCTGGTGGCGGCGGAGTAAGTTTGAACCATCAGCGAAAGTCCATTGATCCATCAGAACTTTGCGATGGTCTTGCCAAGGTTACTGGGCCATAGCGTTGGGCCATGGCCGCTGAAGCAATTACCCAGGACGCAGTTTCAAAAGCCCGCCGCGGCTTCCTGCTGGCGCTGGGTGCCTATTTCTTGTGGGGTTTGCTGCCTTTCTACATGAAAGCGGTTGCGCACCTGCCGCTTGCCGAGGTGATTGCCCACCGCATCGTCTGGTCGGTGCCGATCGCCGCCGCGGTTCTGGTCTGGGCCGGCCGCACGGCGGATTTCAAGGCGGCAATCCGTTCGCCCCGCACGATCGCCATGGCGGCGCTGACGGCGGCGCTGATCTCGGTCAATTGGGGCGTCTACGTCTGGGCGATCGCCGTCGACCGCACCGTAGAAACCGCCCTTGGCTATTACATCAATCCCCTGGTCAGCGTCGTGGTCGGCGCCCTGCTGCTCGGCGAGCGGCTCGATCGGCTGCAGATCGCGGCCGTGGTGCTTGCGGCGATCGCGGTCGCCGTGCTGACGATCGAGGCTGGCAAGTTGCCATGGGTATCGCTGGCGCTGGCCTTTTCCTTCGCCGCCTACGGTTTTTTCCGCAAGACGCTGCCGATCGGCCCCAGCCAGGGTTTTCTGCTCGAAGTGCTTCTGTTGTCGGTGCCGGCCTTGGGTTATATCGCCTGGCTGATCGCCACCGGACAGGACCATTTCGTTTCCGGCAACGGCGTCGATGCGGCGTTGCTGGCCGGTTGCGGGCCGGTGACCGCGGTGCCGCTGCTGCTGTTCGCATTCGGCGCCAGGCTTTTGCGTCTCTCCACCATAGGCATCATGCAATATATTGCGCCGACCATTGTGTTCCTGATCGCCGTGCTGATCTTCAAAGAGCCGTTCGACACCACCCAGGCTGTCGCCTTTGCCCTGATCTGGGCGGCGCTGGCCATGTATTCCTGGTCGATGCTGGCGACGGCGCGCCGGGCTACATCTGCCCGAGCCGCCTGACGAAGAGATAGGTCGCTCCGGCGATCAGCATCGAAACCGCGGTCACCACCCAGAAGCCTATCGGCGTGTTGACCAGCGGCAAGCCGCCGACATTCATGCCGAACAGGCCCGAGATGATCGTCATTGGCAACAGCACTGCGGTCATCACCGACAGCACGTAGAGCAGCCGGTTCGACTGCGTCGTCAGCTTGGCCATCAGCTCGTCCTGCAACAGCCTGGCGCGCGCCTGCAACTGCTCGCCATCATAGTGCAGCGTCTGCGCGCGGTGCGAAAGCCGTGCTGCCATGTCGTTGATCGAATCGGGCAGGTCGTTGCGGTGCGAATGGTCGAGATGGCGAAACAGATTGGTCAGGGTCGCCATCTGCCGGTGGATCACCACCAGGTGCCGGCGCGCATCGACGAGCGCCTGCCGCTCATTGTGCCATGCGTCGCAGACGATGCGGTCCTCGATGCCGTCGAGACTGTCGCCAAGTGCAGCGAGTTCCACCGCCATGCCGTCGAACGACTGGCCCACGACCGCCTCGATCAGCTCGGCCGGCGAGCGAAACTTGCGCGAGCCGTTCTCGATCGCCTTGCGGATATTGTCGACCGACTGCAAGGGCTGCTTGCGGGCGCCGACCAGCATGGTGTCGTTGAGGGCGAAACGGAAATGGCCGAGCCCGCCGGCTTCCGCCGAATAGTCGTGACGCAGGTCCGGCAGGTCGCCGTAGAGCCAGTCATCCTCGAGGTCGATGTGGCAGCCATGGCTGGCGGACAGGAAGGCCTCGCGCACTGGCGCCGGCAGGGCCTGTTCGGCGGCGATCTCGTGGCGTGCGCGCATGTCGGAAAGCTGGTAGCTGCGCCACGTCCAATGCGCGCCGGCGGCATCCTTGGTGCGCAGGCCGTCGGCGGTGAAATGATAGATGAAGAACAGCCCATGCTCGTCTGGCAGGTAGGGCGACAGGTCGGCGCCTTCCGGGGCGAGAGCAGTATCCATGGTGTAGTGCCGGATGCATATTTCGAGCATCGCACCGCTTGGCGGCGCGTGATTGCAACATCTAGCATGGGCGGCGGGGTTTCGTGTGACGGTTCCTTGACAGCCGATCACACTCTCTCCAGCGGCCGCGTCAGTGCGGCGGCGCCTTTCGCCGCCACCGCATTGCGACTGCCACACTTAGCGCTTCGGACCGAAACCGGGATAAGGGTTCAGCGGCACGATTGCGGCAATGTCCATCATGCCGGCCTTGACCAGCGGCAAGCTGCCGAGATGACTGCGCACGTCGGCATCGCTGGCCGCCTCGAACATCATGCCGCTCCCGGGAATGTCGCCACGGTTCCAGACCTGGCGAACCGCGCCCTGGGCGTAGAGCGTGCGCCGCTGCTCGGCCTCGCCGGGCAGCAGCGGCGCGAAATCGGCATCGGTGAATTTTTCGGTGTTGCGGGTGAGAAGGGCAAAGAACTGCATGTTGGTCTCCTGTTTGTCAGCGGTTGATCACAGCAGGTATGGCGCTGGGTGGTCAGACTGTCCAAGATTGATTAGGCTAAAGTTGAGACCTTTGGGGACTTGATGCCGTGGAGCAAAAATGTTCGACTTGCGCCAGATCCGATATTTCGTCGCCGTCGCGGAAACCGGCAATGTCGGTCGCGCCGCCGAACTGCTGCATATTTCGCAGTCACCGCTGAGCCGGCAGATCATGCAGCTTGAACAGCAGCTTGGCGTGACCCTGTTCGAACGGGTAAAACAGCGCGTCCATCTCAATGCCGAGGGCCGCGCCTTTCTCGCCGAGGCCCGCGCGCTGCTGTCAAACGCGCGCCGGCTGGAGGAACTTGGTCGAAACCTTGCCAGAGGGTCTGTCGGGCGTCTTGCCATCGGCTATGTCGAAGGCGCCGTGCATGCCGGGCTTGTCGCCGCGATGCTACGCCAATTCCGCCGCGACCGGCCGGATTTTCATCTCCAGTTGAGAAGCCTGCGCTCGGCGGCGCAGATCGAGGAACTGCGGCAGCGGTCGCTGGATCTGGGCCTGGTCTATTCGCCGCCCGCCGCAGACGATCCCGATATCGCCAGCACGCCGCTGCGCCACGAGCCGCTGGTGCTGGCGATGCGCGAAGACGATCCGCTCGCCGAAGTGGCCGATATCCAGCCGCACCATCTCGACGGCCGCGTCTGGATCACCGTCGTGCGCCAGCCCGACGACACCAATCGCGGCCAGTTCCTGGCCGCCTGCGCCAAGGCGGGTTTCCTGCCCGATATCGCCTATGAGACGGCGGACCCGTTGACCTCGCTCGGCCTTGTCAGCGCCGGCCTCGGCCTTGCCACCGTCCAGTCGAGCCTGCGCATCGCCGCGCCTCCCGGGATCCTGTTTCGGGACCTGCCATGGTTCGAGCGCAAGGTCTCGATCCATTTTGCCTGGCGGCGCCAAGATCGGCGGGCGGTAATCGCTGATCTGCGGCTGGCCGGCAGTAGGGGAGTAGGGGAGTAGGGGAGTAGGGGAGTAGGGCAGTAGGGCAGTAGGGCAGTAGGGCAGTAGGGCAGTAGGGCAGTAGGTTCTGTCTTCAGCTACTGCCTTACATCTTGTCTATCACCGACTGCACGCCCTCCGTCGGCGCATCGACCGAGGAGCCTGCCACCATGATGGCGGCGACGATTGCCTCGGGGTCATTGACGACCAGCGGCTTGACCCGCTGTGCGGTGTGAATGAAGCCTTCGGTTGCCATATGGTCGATAAGCGCCAGCATGGGATCCCAGAATCCGCCGACATTGCCGAAGACGATCGGCTTGCGGTGATGGCCAAGTTGCGCCCAGGTCATGACCTCGACGATCTCCTCGACTGTGCCGATGCCGCCCGGCAGCGCCACAAAGGCGTCGGATTTCTCGAACATCTTATGTTTGCGCTCGTGCATGTTTTCGGTGATCACGAGCTCGTCGAGCCGGTCTAGCGCGGTTTCGGTTGCTTCCCTGTTGATCAGGAAGCGGGGAATGATGCCGGTGACCTTGCCGCCGGCCTTGAGCGCGCCTTCAGCGACGGCGCCCATGATACCTTTGGTGCCGCCGCCATAGATCAGCCTGAGGCCGGAGCGCGCAAGCGATCGCCCGAGCAGGTGACCAGCCTTGGCATAGGTTTCATCACGGCCCGGAGACGAGCCGCAATACACGCAGACGGATCGAATCGTATTCATGCCGATGATTGGTGATTGGGTCTGAAAGCGCGGTCAAGCCCTAAGGGCCGAGAAGTCCGGGCTTTTTCTTGTCGGTGATGGTAAAACAGGCTAGACCGGCGTTAGGTGGCTAAGGGGCAGGGAAGTAGATGGCGATCAATCCGTTGAAGGCGTTTCTGTTCGCGGCGGGTGGGACCGTTGCGGTCGCGGGAACCGCCTATGTGTCGGGCGCGCTCGACCCATATTTCAATCGCACGCCGCCGGCGGACGTCGCGGCGCAGGCTCCGCCTGTGGCGCCGGAGCCGGCCAATCCGGGCACGGAAGCGCGGCTGCCGCAGGCTGCGGCACCGTCCGCTCCCACCTCTGAGGCAACCGCGCCTGCCGTCGCGGGTCCGATCGCCCCGACCTTCGACGTGGTGCGCGTTGAAGGCGATGGTTCGATCGTCGTCGCCGGCAATGCCGCGCCCAATTCAAAGGTCGAGATCCTCAACGGTTCGACCGTGATCGGCTCGACGGTCGCCGGTCCGGATGGCGCCTTCGTCATCGTGCTCGATGATCCGCTGAAGCCTGGTGACTATACGATTGCCTTGCGCTCCACCGCCGGCGATGTCGCGACCGCTTCCGCCCAGACGGCCGTCGTCTCCATTCCCGCCAATGCGAGCGGCCAGGTGCTGGCCATGGTCGAGGAACCGGGCAAGCCGGCCGAACTGCTGACCGTGCCCCAGCCGCAGACAACATCGGAAGCGCCTGCAGCCGCGGCTCCGGCGCCAGGCACGTCCGCCGCCATCGAAGCAACGCCTGCTCCTGCGGCGCCGACAACGCCGCCCGCGCCATCCGTGGCTGAACCCAAGATCGTCGTCGAAGCGGTCGAGATTGACGGCAGCAAGATTTTTGTCGCCGGCCTCGCCGACCCGGGCCGCAAGGTGCGCGCCTATGCCAACGACATCCTGCTTGGCGAGGCGCAGGCATCGCCGAATGGCCACTTCCTGGTTGAGGCGAGGCGCGACGTGCCGGTCGGCAGTTACACCATCCGTGTCGATGGCCTCGATGCCGACGGGGTGAAGGTGGTGGCCCGCGCCGCCGTACCGTTCGAGCGCGAACCGGGCGAGGCGGTCGCTGCCGTGGCGCCTGCTGGATCCAAGGCGGCCGATGCAAAGTCTGCCGAACCGTCGGCTGCCGCTGAAGCGCCCGCCAACCCGGCGGAACCGGCTCCGGCCGATGCAGCGGCTACGCCGCCTTCCGATGTGGCCGAGACCGTTTCACCTAAGCTCGAACATGCCAATGGAGCCGTGATCATCCGCCGTCACGACACGCTGTGGCGGATTTCGCGGCGCGTTTACGGCTATGGCATGCGCTACTCGACCATCTATCTCGCCAACCAGGACCAGATCCGCAATCCCGACCGCATCTGGCCGGGACAGGTGTTCAAGGTCCCGCCACGGTCGAAGGAAGGCGAGGCCGCCGACCTCAAAGCGATGGGTGACCAGATGACGACGCATTCGGCGAAGACGGAGTAGGCAAGCGTCAGCGGGGCGGCTGCAAGCCGTTCCGAAGCCGATCCTTCGCAGCCCTCCGCCTGCAATCTCCCCATCCGGCCAGCTTGCCTCGTCATCGTTCATCGTCTATCGCCGATGAACGATGACCGAATCCCTGCCTGAATTGGACCGCGCGACGAGCGCGCCAACCTCTTGCACCACCGACAGCCACTCCATCGCGGCCCGCTTCGCCGCGCTCTCGCACCCTGCGCGCATCGAGATCCTGAAACGCCTGTCCGCCAGCGGTTTCTGCTGCTGTCGGGACGTTGTCGACCATCTCGATCTCGCCCAGTCGACCGTCTCGCAGCATCTGAAGATCCTGGTCGAGGCGGGGCTGGTGCGCTTCGCGCCTGACCGCCAGCGCTCGCGCTACGAGGTGGACCAAGCCGCGCTTGCCGGCGTGTCGGCTTCGCTGAGCGCGCTCGTCGTTTCCTGCTCGACCAGCCGCTGACCCTCTCACCCAAAAGGCAAGAAAAGTGGCCGAAAAAACCGTCTCCGCCGATTCCCCGACCTTCAAGACGCTGCTTAACCTCTGGCCCTATATGTGGCCGGCGGATCGTGCCGATCTGCGGGCGCGCGTCACCTGGGCGACAATTCTGCTGGTGGTTGCCAAGCTGACATTGGTCGCGGGACCCTATTTCTTCAAATGGGCGACCGACGCCTTGGCCGGTGACGGCAGATCGACGCCGCCGCTGCCCGCCTTCCTGCTCGCCCCAGTCATGTTGGTTGTCGCCTACAATGTGGTGCGGCTCGTGCAACTCGGCTTCAACCAGTTGCGCGACGCGCTGTTTGCCCGCGTCGGCCAGTACGCGGTGCGCCAGCTTGCCTTCCGCACCTTCGTCCACATGCACCAGTTGTCCCTGCGCTTCCATCTCGAACGGCGCACCGGCGGCTTGTCGCGCATCATCGAGCGCGGCACCAAGGGCATCGAGACGATCGTGCGCTTCATCATGCTCAACACGGCGCCGACCATCCTCGAATTCGCGCTGACCACGGGCATCTTCGCCTACACCTATGGCTGGAAATACGTAGCCGTGGTGGCGGTCACCGTCTGGCTCTATGTCTGGTTCACGGTTCGCGCCAGCGACTGGCGCATTTCGATCCGCCGCGACATGAACGACAGCGACACCGACGCCAACACCAAGGCGATCGACTCTCTGCTCAATTTCGAGACGGTCAAATATTTCAACAACGAGGCCATGGAGGCCGAGCGCTTCGACCGCTCCATGGCGCGCTACGAGATATCGGCGACGAGAATCTGGACGTCGCTCGGCTGGCTGAATTTCGGCCAGGGCGTCATCTATGGGCTGGGCACGGTCATCGTGATGTGCATGTCCGCGCTCGAAGTGCAACGTGGCACGCAGACCGTCGGTGATTTCGTCTTCATCAACGCCATGCTGATGCAGCTCTCGGTGCCGCTCAATTTCATCGGCTTCATCTACCGCGAGATTCGCCAGGGCCTCACCGATATCGAGCAGATGTTCGACCTGCTCGACGTGCCGCAGGAGATCGTCGACAAATCTGATGCCAGGCCGCTCGCGATCGAGGCCGGCAAGGTCGAATTCCGTGACGTGCATTTCTCCTACGACCCGAACCGCAAGATCCTGAAAGGCATCAGCTTCGAGGTGCCGGCCGGCAAGACCGTCGCCATCGTCGGTCCTTCGGGCGCGGGCAAGTCGACCATCTCGCGGCTGCTGTTCCGCTTCTACGACATCCAGTCGGGCCAGGTGCTGATCGACGGCCAGGATGTCAGGGAGGTGACGCAGGAGAGCCTGCGCGCGGCGATCGGCATGGTGCCTCAGGACACCGTGCTGTTCAACGACACCATCGCCTACAACATCCGCTACGGCCGCATCGGCGCCAGCGAGGAGGAGGTGCGCAAGGCGGCCGAACTCGCCCAGATCGGCCCCTTCATCGAGCGGCTGCCCGAGGGTTACCGCTCGATGGTCGGCGAGCGCGGGCTGAAGCTTTCCGGCGGCGAGAAGCAGCGCGTGGCGATTGCCCGCACCATCCTCAAGGCGCCGCCAATCCTGATGCTCGATGAGGCGACTTCGGCGCTGGACAGCCATACCGAACAGGAAATCCAGGCCGCGCTCGACCTGGTCAGCCGGGGCCGCACCACCATCGTCATCGCCCACCGGCTGTCGACGGTGATCACGGCCGACGAAATCATCGTGCTCAAGGACGGCCAGATCGCCGAACGCGGCACACATGCCGATCTGATGCGCAAGCACGGGCTTTATGCCTCGATGTGGGACCGCCAGCGCGAGGCGACCGAAGCCGAGGAGCGTCTGCGCATCGCCCGCGAAAGCGACGAACTGGGTGTGGTGGTGCGCAGGCGCACGTCGGAGCTGTCGTAGCGGCGTTGGCTATCTCCGTCGCTTTCGCCAATCAGCGTGTGACCGAAATGTAAGACGGCCATCCCGCGCCAGGCGAGGAAACAGCGACGCCCAGCACCTGACCAGTGCGGGCGTCGCTTGTCATGTGGTCGAAGCCGCGCCACTCGGCTGCGGTGATGAACAGCGTCCTGCCGTCGACACCGCCCAGCATGCAGGCGAAGCAGCCGCGATCGGCGGTCACGGTCTGCATCACTTCACCGCCTTCGCGTACCTGCGCACAGCGCTTGTTGGGAACATCCGCGTACCAGACCGCCCCTTCGGCATCGAGGCAGATGCCATCGGGATAGCCGTCGACATCGGCCCACACCCGCCGATTAGCCAGAGTGCCGTCGGCGGCTATGTCGAAGGCGGTCAGCCGGTTGGAGTGGGACTCGGCAATGATCAGCGTCCTGTTGTCCGGGGTCACAGCCATGCCATTGGCAAACGCGATATTCCCAGCCACTTGCATGGCCGTCCCGTCCGGCGTGATCAGCACGATCGTGCCCGGGCCGAAATGCTGGCCGGGTGCCGGCGCCGGGCCGCCGCCATTGACATAGATATTGCCGCGCCCATCGACGACGATCTCGTTCCAGGGGCTTTTCGAAAGGTCGCGCAGATCGGCATGGGTGACGAGCCTGCCATCCACCTCCTGCCTTAGCAGCAGGCCTTCGCGGCCTGAAATCACGAGCAACCTGCCATCCGGCAGCCAGTCGATGGAGTAGGGCAGGACCGCTGGCACGGTGAGCATCACCCTGCTCTTGCCCTCGTCGCTCACGGCGACGATCTCTCCGGTACCCCAGTTGCAGAGCCACAGGCGTCCCTCATGCCAACGCGGCGATTCCCCGAAAGCGAGGCCCTTGGCAATAATCTTGGCGTTCTCGGCAACGGATGACATTGGCTGGCTCCTTGGCTGCGTGACCCACGTCACCGTTCCGAAGGCGTCGCGGGGCACTGTCCTGCCAAGGACGGGCGAGCGTATGGCTTGCCGACATGGCGGCCGACAATTCTAAAAGGCTACTGCGCGCCCCTCCCTCGCCATTGTCGCGTTGCGGGCAGAGGGTGTTTCGGTTATTGAGGCCGGACCTGAAACAGGGACTGCCCCATCCCATGAGCCTTGTCGATACGGTCAAGAACGCGTTCGTACCGATCCATCGCGAGGGCTATCCGTTCATCGCCGCCTTTGGCGCGGGCACGCTTTTCCTCGGCTATTTCTCCTCGATCCTGTTCTGGATCGGGCTCATCCTCACCGCCTGGTGCGCCTATTTCTTCCGCGATCCCGAGCGGGTGACGCCGGTCGACGACCGTCTGGTGGTGAGCCCCGCCGACGGCGTCATCTCGGCGGTCGGCCCGGCCGTGCCGCCGCGCGAGCTTGGCCTCGGCAATGCCGAAATGACCCGCATATCGGTGTTCATGAACGTCTTTTCCTGCCACGTGAACCGCGCCCCGGTGCGTGGCAAGATTTCCCGTATCGAGCATCGGCCCGGGAAGTTCCTTAATGCCGAACTCGACAAGGCAAGCACCGAGAACGAGCGCAACGGGCTGGTCATCGACAGCCCCAACGGCACCGTCGCGGCGGTGCAGATCGCCGGCCTCGTGGCGCGGCGCATCGTCTGCTGGGCCGAGACCGGCGGCTCGATCGCCATCGGCGAGCGTTTCGGCCTGATCCGCTTCGGCTCGCGCGTCGACGTCTTCCTGCCGGAGGCGGCGACACCACGCGTGGCCGTCGGCCAGACGGCGGTCGCCGGCGAAACGGTGCTGGCGGAATTCGGCGGTATCGCCGCCACGCCTCTCGTGCGGATATCCTGACCGGTGGGCGCGCCGTTCAAGAAATTCGAGGCACATGCCAGCGGCGGCCCGCGCATCCGCGAAATCCCGATGCGCATGGTGCTGCCCAATCTGGTTACGGTGCTCGCCATCTGTGCCGGCTTGTCCGGCATCCGCTTCGCTTTCGAGAACCGCTTCGAGCCCGCGGTGGTCATGGTACTGCTCGCCGCGTTTCTCGACGGCATAGACGGCCGGCTGGCGCGAATGCTGAAGGCGACGTCGAAATTCGGCGCGCAGATGGATTCGCTGGCCGACATCGTCAATTTCGGCGTCGCACCCGCGCTGGTGCTTTACGCTTTCCTGCTCGACCGCGCGGGATCGCCGGGCTGGATTGCCGCCCTTTTGTTCACCATCGCCTGCGGCATGCGGCTCGCCCGCTTCAATGTTCTTGACGAGGAAAAGGCCGAGCGGCCGGCATGGCAGACCGAATATTTCGTTGGGGTACCGGCGCCGGCGGGCGCCGTGCTGGTGATGCTGCCGCTTTATCTGTATTTCCTGCGGCTTGGGCTGGAGCCCGGCCGCCCGGCCGCCTTCATCGCCACCGGCTTCACCGTACTGGTCGCCTTCCTGCTGGTCAGCCGTTTGCCGGTCTATTCGGGTAAGAGCGTCAAGGTGCCGGGTGACAAGGTATTGCCGGTCATCCTGGGGGTCGTGCTCTACATCCTGCTCTTGATGACCTATCCCTGGTACACGCTGACGGCCTCCGTCGCCGGTTATCTCCTCTTCCTGCCCTTCAGCGTGCGTGCCTATTCGAAGCGCGCCAGGCTGGAAGGCGAGCAGGTGCCGCCTTCGGATATAGGATAACGCTGTTATCCCTCTTTGAAGGCGACAGAGGGTGCATTGAACGCCAACGCTTTGCGCCCGGGCCTGCGATTTAGGCGAGACGACCCTTCAGGCCGTTCGCCTACGCCGCCGCACTCAGCCCCAGACGATCGATGGCCAGTCTGCGGGCCGACACGTAGTCGGTCTTGCCCGAGCCCAGCGCCGGGATCTCTTCCACCTTGACGATGTCGTTGGGCACCATCAGTTCGGCCGCCCCGGCCTTCTTGCCGAATTGGCGCAGTTCCTCGGCACTCGCATCGTCGGCGGTGGTCACCAGCACGATGCGCTCGCCGCGCCGTTTGTCGGGCACCGCCACGGCGGCATGGCGCTCTTCCGGCCACAGCGACTGCACCAGCATCTCGACCGCACCCAGCGACACCATCTCGCCGGCGATCTTGGCGAAACGCTTGGCCCGGCCGCGAATGGTGATGAAGCCCTCGCGGTCGACCGAGACGATGTCGCCGGTGTCGTGCCAGCCCTCGAGCCGCTGCAATTCGCCCGGTCGGTCGGCGGTCATGTAGCCCATCATCATATTCGGGCCGTCGAGCCACAGACGGCCGGCGCCATCGATGCCGTCGACGGGTTCGAGCTTCATGCGGATGGCCGGCAGCAGCCGCCCGACGGTGCCGTCGCGGCTATGGATGGCGGTGTTGACGGCAACCACGGGCGCGGCCTCGGTCAGCCCAAAGCCTTCGATGATCTCGGCCTGGAAACGCTCGCGATAGGTGCGGCGGGTTTCCGGCTTCACCGCTTCGGCGCCGGCGACGACGAAGCGCAGGCTGGAAAAATCGCCGTCCTTGGCGGTGCGCGCGTAATTGGCGAGGAAAGTGTCGGTGCCGAACATGACCGTCGGCTTCACCTTACGGGCGATCTCGGGGATGATCTTGTAATGGAGAGGCGAAGGGTAAAGGAACAGCTTTACGCCTGTAACCAGCGGCAGGATGGTGCCGCCCGTCAGCCCGAAGGAGTGGAACACAGGCAATACGTTGAGCAGGATATCGGCCGGCGAGATGGTGATACGGGCTTCCGCCTGCATGGCGTTGGCGTAAAGGTTCTTGTGCGACAGCACCACCGCCTTCGGCGTGCCTTCCGAACCGGAGGTGAACAGGATGACCGCGGGTTTGGCTGCGTCCTGGCGCTGCAGCGGCCAGCGCCACAGCAAGGCGGCGGTAAGCTTTTCCAGCGCCGTCACGCTTGCGCGTGTATCCTCCAGCCAGAGAAATTTCGCGCCGCCCTTTTCGACCGCCGTCACGATATCGCCGAGGTCGGCCTTCTCGATGAAGGCGCGGGAGGAGACGACCGTGCGGATCACCGCCGTGCGGATGGCGGCGGTGACGCTGGCCGGACCCGCGGTGTAGTTGATCATCGCGGCCACCCGCCCGGCCGAGAGCAGCCCGACCAGGGACAGCACCACGCCATTGGCGTTGGGCAGGAGCAGGCCGACCGCTTCGCCGGGCGCCGTCACCGTCTCGAAACGCCTGCCCAGCACGCGCGCGCCGATAAACAGTTTTCGATAGCTGAGCGCGCCCGAGACGACGTCCTCGATGATCGGATGCGATGCGCCGACCCTGGTTGCGGCGTCACGCATGGCCAGGAACAGGCCGCGATCGAGATCGGCGGCTGCGAAGCGCGCCTCGGCGAAGCGGTCGAACAGCGCGTTGGTGTTCGAGGCCTGCTCGGGAATGCGCGCCACCAGCTCGGCAATGGTCATTGGTTCCAATGCGCTGATCGACAGGCGCGGGAACCAGCGCCTTGGCACGATGCTGGCCGGCGTCAACGAGACCGGAAGGTCGCGGGCGCCGCCGACGAAGATCGGCACGATGCGGGCGTCGGCCTGCATGGCGATGCGCGTGACAGCGCGAAACAGCCGGAACGACTTGACGTCGGGCTCGACCGCGTTCGGCAGGTAGACGGCAAGCCGGCCCTTGCCCTTCAGCACGCGCACCAGCCTGCGGCTGACGAAGACGTGTTCGGCGTTGAAGGCGATGGTGCGGCCAAGCTCGCGCCACGGCTCTAGCCATGGTGCCCTGGCCGAGGCTCCGTCGAGGATGTGCAGCGTGTCGTCAGGCAGCAGCGACAGCATCAGCGCCGGTTCGAAGTGCGACTGATGTGAGATGACATAGATGACTGGCGCCGCCGCATCGCGCGCGATTGCCATGCGGCTGTCGCTGATCCGGTAGGCGAGCTTGAACGGCACGTAGAGCAGCGCCTGGGCAAAGCGCAGGCCGAGGCGGAACTTTTCCACTACCCCGATCAGCAGCCAGGCCACGACCAGACCCGCAAGCAGCGCCAGTGTCAGGATCATGCCGCGTCTCTCCCAACGTTCCTTGCACCTCGGCTCTGCGGCCGCTTCGGCAAGAACCTAGACGATGTGCGGGCAAGGTCAATGCGCAAGGGCCTCTTGCCGCCTCTCACGAAGGGAAGGGCAAAAGCGGCATCCTTTACGCCGCCTTCAGTCTCCCGCTGATGAAGCGGAATTCCTGCGTTTTGCCGCCATAACCGTAGGCGGCGGCCGGCACTTCGTGGACGAAGGCGTAGCTTTCTTCGTGCACGGACCCGAGCAGGCGCCCGAAGGCGGCGAAGATCGCCTTGAGATAGGCTTCCAGCTCGAGCTTGGTGTTGGTGCCGTCGACCACCTTGATGTCGAGCCAGAACGTATTGGTCCCATGCTCGGCCAGCGATGTGCCGCCGGCGAACCAGTGCTGCGGATCGAGATAGGAGACGGCAACCGCCGTTATGGTCGGATCCTTGCGAAGGTGCGTGGCGGTGAGTTCGGTCGCCTCCTTGGCGATCCTGGCGGACAGCGTGGCGTCGGGCTTCCCGGTGACGCTGACGTTGATGATGGGCATTGTCCTTCTCCTTGGTTCTGGCGGCCTCTGTCAGCCGATGACGCAACCCTGTCACCAACCAGGAAACATGAAAATCGAATTGTTTTCAGAGAATACTTCGATAATATCGAATCATGAAAACGCTCGATCCCGACCTCTTGAGGACATTCCTCGCCTTCGCCGACGGCGGCTCGCTGGCGCAGGCGGCCTCTATCGTCGGCCGTTCACCGTCGGCTGTGACGGCGCAGATGCAGCGGCTGGAAGAGGCTGTCGGCGAACCGCTGCTGGCACCGCAGGGCAGGGGCCGCAGCCTGACGCCGACCGGTGAGGAGCTTGTCGGCCATGCCCGGCGTATCCTTGCAGCGCATCGTGAAGCCTGGCTCGGCCTGAAGGGCGCAAAGGCCGATGGACGCATCGCGATCGGCACGACACAGGATTTCGCCGACAGCGGCTTGCCCGATCTGCTGCGTGCCTTCGCTGAAAGCCATCCGCGCGTCAGGATCGAGCTGCGCGTCGGCCGCTCCGCCGAGCTGGCGCAAGCCCTTCAGGGCGGTAGCCTGGATCTGGCGATCGTTATGCGGCAAGCTGCGACGCCGGACGAAATCGGCATGCTGCGCGAGCCGATGATGTGGCTCTGTTCGCAAAAAGGGCTGGCTGCGCGACAGGACGAATTGCCGCTTGCGCTGCTCGATCCGCATTGCGGCTTCCGCGAAGCGGCGATCTCGGCGCTCGATTCGGCCGGCCGGCGCTATCGCATTGCGGCCGGCAGCGCGAGCCTGGCCGGCCTGCGCACGGCGGTCAAGGCCGGCATTGCGTTGACGCTGCGCACCGCGCGCTTTGCCCATTCCGGCATCGTCGAAGCACCGCGCACGTTCGACCTGCCGCCCGTGCCCGTTGCCGAATTCGCCATCCGGCTGCGCGCCGATGCCGAGAACCCGGCGCGGGATTTGGCCGCACTGCTCGGCGCCGGCCTGGCTGTGCCAGGACTTTTTGGCTGACAGCTGCCTGTCTTCAGGCGTGGGGCCAAAGAAAAAGCCGACCTTGCGGTCGGCTTGGAGTAGGACGGACCGAGGGGTTTGGGGGGACTCGGGGGGTGGTCCGTCGGCTCAACAATGCCTGAACCGGATGATGGTTCCGTGACTGCGCAAATTTTTTTTGGCTCGGCTTTCACAACGGACCTGGCGCTTGTTGCTGCTTTGCCGACAGCCAGTCGCGGCCGGCATGGGCAAAGACCGCGCAAAGCACGATTGCGCCCCCGATCATGCTGGCCACGGGCGGTATCTCGGCCAGGAAAAGGAAGGCAAACAGGATCGCGAACGGCACTTCGGCAGAGCCGAGCAGGCCGGATTCAGCCGCCGGGATGAGCCGCGCGCCTTCCGTCCACAGGATCGAGGAGAGCGCAAAGCTCGAACCGAAGGCGACGAGCAGCACGGCATCCCTTGCCGAGACGGCAAGCGGGTCGGTGACGAACCAGCCGAGTATGAACAACAGCAGGGCCGAGACCGCGCCTGCCCAGACCGCCGGCGTGTCGCGGAAGGCGCGCACCATGATCATGTAGAGCGCGCTGCCGATCGTCATCAGCAGCGCCAGCCCGTCTCCGAACAGATTGCCTGTGCTGAAGCTCGACCAGACCATGACCGCAACGCCGCAAAGCGAGACGGCGGCGGCTAACATCGTCTGAAGGCGGAAGGGCTCGCGCACCAGCAGGAAGGCGAGCAGCGCGGCAATGAAAGGCGACGTCGCGTAGATGACCGTGACATTGGCGACGAAGGTGAATTTGAAGGCGCAGATGAAGGCGATGCTGGCCAGCGCGCCTTCCACCGCCAGCAGCCAGCCGCGCCAGCCGAGCCGCAGCGTTTCGCGGTTGCCGGAGCGGTGGCGGCGCCACAGCACATAAAGGCTGATCAGGATCGAGCCGACGAAACCGCGCCAGCAGGTGATGGTCAGCGGATCGGCATGGATCGATTTGGTCAGCACGCCGGTCAATCCGAACACCGCCGCCGACGACGACACCAGGATGATGCCAAGTGTCCGTTCTGCGGTGTCGGTGGCGGCTGCTACATCGGTCATGAAAGCCAATTTACGTGGTTCTGTCCTGACATCGTAGTGTCAGAAGTCTGGCCCGTCACAGCCGTTTGCGGAAATGCTCGCCGCCGACGATCAGCAGCCCTGCGGTGATGATGAGAGCAGCGCCGAAAAACACTTCGCGACGCGGCACGTCGCCCCAGATGGCGAAGCCGAGCGCGAAGGCCCACAACAGCGAAGTGTATTCCAGCGGCGCGATGATCGAGGCCGGCGTCCGTTTCATGCCTTCGAAGAGAAGATACTGCGCCAAGCCGCCGAGCGCGCCGACGCTGGCAAGCAGAAGCAGTTCGCTCCAGCCGGGCATCTGCCACCAGAGTAGCGCGGGCACCGCCGAGAATATCAGGAAATAGAAATTGTTGAGCAGGAGCTGGATCATCGAGCGCTCGGCAAGTGCTGTCTTGCGCAACAGCACGATGGCGACGCCCCACAGGAAAGCGGCGGCCAGCACCAGCAGCACCGGCACGGACAGGCCGAGATGGGCAGGGTCGCAGGCGACGAAGACGCCGGCGAAGCCGATCGCCACCGCCAGCCAGCGTAGCATGGGCACTTTTTCGCCAAGCATCACCACCGAAAGCACGATGACGATGATCGGGGCCGCGTAATAGACGGTGGTCAGTTCGGCGAGCTGCAGGCTGCGCGCGGCATTGTAATAACAAAGCCACGCCGCCAGGGTGAAGACGCTGCGCAACAGCATCGGCCACACGATCGGCGACCGCGCCGTCTCCGCATAGAGATGCCGTCCGCCGATCGCCGCGCAGGCGGTCAGTATGGTGATGCTGCGGAAGAACAGGATCTGCCAGACGCTCATGCCGGCTACCAGCAGCTTGATCGAAGCGTCCTGCGTCGAAAAAAGCAAATAGGCGGCGCCGGTCAGGAGGATACCGGCGAGAACCCTTTCGCGTGTTTCGAGAATGGCGACATCGGCCATGCGACAAGCGGCCTTGTGTGAAAACGGCTCCGGCCCCTGTCGGCTCCGCTCCCGCCAGCTATAGGGGCGAAACCTTGCATGGCGCTGCTCCAGCGCCGTGCTTGCGTTGGGGCAGGGCCCCCGATGCGGCTTCTGGCGCGGCGCGACTGATTGGTTTAGCATCGTCTCACAAAGCCGGCGCGTAAGGTTCGGCGAGCCAAGGGAACGGTGCGGATCAGGAAGCCAGCACTCGCATAAGAGACGCCATTCGCATCATGCGCGGCGGGCCTGACAGCTGGCACTTACGGATATCGAAACGCCGACATCAGGGGGAGAACGCAATGCAGAAACTGCAATCGCAAGGCGTCCATCACATCACGCTGGTCGGCGCCGATCGCCAGACATCGATCGATTTCTGGGAAGGCGTGCTGGGCATGCCTTTCATTTTCGAGCAACCCAACCTCGACAAGGCAGCCGAAAGCCATCTCTATTTCGATCCGGGCGACGGGCGGCTGATCACCATCTTTACCGACGAGACCCGCACGCCGGCAAAGCGCCGCACCCCGACCGACACGGGCTGCGTCCACCACATCGCCTTTGCCGTGTCGCGCGTCACCTTCCTGCAGGCGGTCGCCCGGCTTGACGAGCGCGCCATCAAGCACAGTGGCGTCAAGGACCGCGGTTTCATGGATTCGATCTATTTCGAGGATCCGCTTGGCCTGCTGATCGAACTTGCTTCCTACCGTTTCGAGCCGCCGGCCGGCTTTGGCCATGCCGACGTGCTGATGGAAGCGCACAAGCTCCGCGTCGCGCGTGGCGACTACAACATCGCCGAGGCGCATCTGGCCGACGCCATCCAGGCGCTGGTCGAGCGCTCGCGCGCGACATTGTCGGCCGACAGGACGCCGCGCAATTCATATTGATTTTTGAACAAGCAAAGGGAGGAACACATGGCGAAGACAGCGACGAACGGTGCGAGGAAGCCGGCGGCCAAGGGCACACCAAAGGCTATGGCAAAACCAGCAGCAAAAGCTTCAGCCAAGCCGGCACCAAAAATATCGGCAAAGCCTTCGGCCAAGGCGGCGTCAAAAGCAGCAACCGCCGGCAAAACCGCGTCCAGGACCAAGGGGAAATCGGCGAAGAACCCCGCCCTGATGATCAGCATGCTGAAGCCCAGCGTCAACAACATGACGGTTCGGGTGTTTGCCCGCGCCGCCGGGCTGGACCATGCCGAGGCCGACGCCTGGGGCAGCACGCGTTCGCCCGAATTCATGGCGCGCAACCCGGCCCATCTGACTCCGATGATCGAGGACAAGGGCCTGCCGCGAGGGGTGCTTTGGGAAAGCTGCGCCATCATGCAGTATCTCGCCAACAAGCACGGGCTGGAGAAATTCTACCCCAAGGCGCCTGCCAAGCGGGCGATGATCGACAGCGCCATGTTCTACCTGATCGGCACGCTCTATCCCTATGTGGCGCGCGCCACCTATCCGGCGCTCGGTTTCCCGCAATATGCCGGAGAGGTCGGCCACAGCGACGCTCATCCCGACAGGAAGGCCGAGGCCCAGAAGGCGGCGATCGCCGCCATCTCCGAACCGCTGGAGGTGTTCCACTCCTTCTTCAGGGACGGCAAGCCCTTCATTGGAGGCAAGAACCCGTCTATCGCCGATATCCGCCTGGCGGCGACACTCGAATTTCTCGCCGTCATCGACTATGCCCTGCCCGAATGGGCCAGCGACTACATGGCCGCGATGGAGAAGAAGCTCGGCAAGGCCTATGCAGACCCGGCCAGCGACGTGCGCGGCTACATTGCCCATGTGAAGTCACAGCCACGGGTGTGAGATCGCTTCGGCGCCGCAGGCCGGTTGAAGGCAGCCGGCGGCCAAGATGAACTGCGATGTCCTTCGCGGCTCCTTTGCCTGGAGGACAGAGGAGCGAACGGTCCCGCCAGCGTATCGCGGACTGCCCGTCACTCCGGTGCTACCAAGCGACGCTTACTGCGTCGCTTGGTAAAGCTCCGCCGCCGCTGCCTTGAGCGCCCGCCTTCCGTCCGGCCTGAAATACATCATGTGTCCTCCGTCCAGCACATCGACGCGGATGGGCTTTGCACCGGCGAGCGTCGGTACCTGGTTCACCAGATAGCGAGATGCCAGATAGGGCGTGACGAGGTCGGTGTAGCCGTTGACGATGACGACGCCGAGCGCGGGATTGAGCGAGCGCGCCCGCTGCAGATCGTTCATCACGCCGGCATAGCCCTGCCGCGATGTGCCGTAGTCCCAATTGCGGCTGATCTCGCCATTGAGCAGCCGGTAGCTGACATCGGTGTGGTAGTTCAATTCGTCGCGGGCATAGCCGACAAAAGCCGAGGTCAATGCTGGAACGCTGCGGTCGAGCACAGGATCGGGTCCGGCGGTGCGAGCGCTTTCAGGAGCGATGTCGGCCGTGCCGATCATGGCGTCATAGGGGCTGAGCACCTTGCTTTTCGAGCGGGCAAACTCCCTCGCGAAAAGGCTGGTCGGTATACGCGCGAAATTCCGCTGCACGAGGTCGAGGGGCAGGCCGGTGATCTCGGCCACCCGCTGGCTCGCCAGCCGCCCGCCTTGCTCCAGCCCGCTGGCCAGCGCCGTGAGGTAGTCGCCAAGCGCATAGCGCTCGACCGCGGCCAACTGCGCCCGCAGCGCCTCGCCGGTAACGCCGTCGGCACTGAGCCGCACCGACGCCAGCGAGGGGAGTTCGAGAGCCCAGTGCAGCGGCTCGAATTCGTCGGGTTGCACCAGCATGAATTCCAGCGCCGGCGAGATCAGCACGATGCCGCTCGGGCTAAGGCCGACATCTTCCTGCAAAGTCCTGGCCAGCAGTGCCGCGCGAAACCCGCCATAGCTTTCCCCGGCAAGGAAAAGCGGCGAGCCGCTGCGGCCGTTCTGCGCCAGATAGAGCCGGATGAAGGCGCCGATCGAGCTGGCGTCCTGGTTGACGCCCCAGAAATCGTGGGTGTTCTGCCCGGGAGCCTCGCGGCTGTAGCCGGTGCCGACCGGATCGACAAAGACGAGGTCGGTCATGTCGAGCCAGCTGTCTGGATTGTCGACGATCTTTTGCGGTGGCGGCAGGAATTCGCCATCGGCTCCGGTCGTGATGATGCGCGGACCGAGCGCACCGAGATGCAGATAGGCGGAAGCCGCCCCGGGGCCGCCATTGAAGACGAAGGTAATGGGGCGTGGTGCCGTTTTTGCCGCGTCGGCCGGTGGCCGCAGCGTATAGGCGACATAAAAGATCTCCGCCGTGACGTCGGCCTTGCCTGAAAGCAGCGCCAGCGTGCCGGTCTTGGCCTGATAGTCCAGCTTGCGTCCGGCAACCGTGATCGAATGGCTGGTGACCTGCGGCGGCGGCAGCAGCGACAGCACACCGCCGGTCGGCGCCGGCCTCTCCGGCGTTTCAGCCAGGACAGGCTGTGCGAAGGCAGCAAGCATCAGCAGGATGAGAGAGATCAGTTTCAACTTGAACGGCATGACGCCTCCGCGAGAACGCTTGTCGCATAGCTATAGCCGATGCGATCGAAGTCAAAGGAAAGGCTTGTCCGGCTGAAGACGGATCGCCCGCCATCAAGCAACGAATCCGGGTCAGCGGTTCCGTGCAAGCCTTCTCGACGCGCTATTGAGAGAGCATTGAATGAAAAAAACCGCCTGTACGGCGGGTCCGTGGCGCAACTCAGCACCATAACCAGAAATGTACCATAGCTGCCTTCACCCTGTCAAGAAAAAATTCCTATCAGGAGAAACCGTTGGCACACCCGACTGCCCATCGCCAGCCTTGTTGACCCGAGTCGGTCACCAGAAAATGGGACGACGGCACTCGCACGGCTCAGACGGTCTTTGAGACCTCGTCCGTCAATGTCCATTTGGGATAGTGATTGCGCGCCTGTGTCCCAACGCGATGATTATGTTTGCTTTCCGGTGTGATCGGGTCAAATCTTGGTGGGTTGACGCATGCCAGCGCCAGAAACGATCGTCGAAAGGGGCAGCGAAATGGACGCCACCGCACTGAAGGCCATGCAGGCGCCGCTGAAAGAGACCTATCGCGATGATGCTTCGCGCGCGCTCATCACGCTCAGGGCCAGAGGCAGTCTCGATGACCAGTCGATCGCCTGCAAGGTCGAGACGGGCAGGGCTCTCGCGATTGCCGGTCTGCATCCCGCAACCGGCGGCTCGGGGCTCGAGCTTTGCTCGGGCGACATGCTGCTGGAGGCACTTGTGGCCTGCGCCGGCGTGACGCTCAAGGCGGTGGCGACGGCGCTCGAATTCAAGCTCGGCGCCGCCACGGTCGAGGCCGAAGGCGACCTTGATTTTCGCGGCACGCTTGGCGTTGCCAAGGATGCGCCGGTCGGTTTTCGCGCCATCAGGCTGAATTTCAGTCTCGACACCGATGAGCCGCAGGAGCGCATCGATTCCTTGCTGAAGCTGACCGAACGCTACTGCGTGGTGTTCCAGACCATCAACCAGAAGCCGGAACTGACGGTCAGCGCACGGCGCTGACGCCGCATCGCGCCTTACTGCGCTGCCGGTTCCTCCGCGTCGCCCTCATCGGTGAAGGGTGACGCGCTCGGCACGCATTGCAGCGACCAGCCGGTCGGGGCCGGCTGCTTCTGGTATTCGGTGATGGCGGCGGTGCATTGTTCGCGCTTGTCGAACGTGCTGGGCAACACGACCATGCCGCCTTGCGGGCCGGCGATTACCAGGTACCAGACCAACGCTACGCTCGAAGCCATGGGAATTTCCTTGCTCTGCCCAGCCGGGCTTGTTGTGGGAATCTATGCGATCCTATCAACTCTGCGGAAATGACGAAAGCATGACCGCGACTCAGCTTTCCGCCGCCACATCACAGCCGCGTGATGTGGCGGGCGGGCGGGGTCTGGTCAATTCGTTGCGAAACAATAGAACAAGCCGTCGCCGCCGGTGCCTTTCAGCGCCTCCTGGCCGCAGCCGCCGCGCGAAGCATGCGAAGAGTTCCAGGATTTGGCGGCAGCTGAATCGTCGAGCCCGGTGCGGTCGTGATGGCCCATCATGGCTGCCCCTTCCGTGCCGCTCATCGTCCAGTCACCGCAGGTCTGGTCGGCGATCCTGGTGCCGTCGGGCTTCGAGCCGGTCAGCATATCGTGGCGGTTCGGCGTGTCGCCGCGGCCGTTGACCATCTCGCCTTTCTCGGTGAGCGCCGTCTGCTTGGTGATGCCGTTGGCATCGCCGTGCAGCGAGGCGACGTCGTCGGCTATCTTGACGCCCTTGGCATTCACCCACGGTCCCTTGCCGATGCGGTCGCGCGCATCCTCGGTGCTGGTCGACAGATATGCGGCCCAGGTCTTGCCGGTGACGCCGGCTGCTTCCGCCAGCGAGGCGCAATGCGCGTCGGCGCCCTTCAGGCCGCCGAGGTCTGCCCCTTTGCCCGAGCCGACGCTGGTGACGAAGAAGCTCATCTTGGCATCTTGTGACAAGGCTGTGCCGGCGGCCAAGGCTGAGGCAATGGCGGTGGCGGCGATGAGAATAAGTCTGCGCATGTCGGTCCTCCGGGTTTGAGCTTCGAATGTACATTCGAGGAACGCCGCCCGGAGCCGAATTCTTCCGATAAAAAAGATGCGGCTATTCCGGCTGTCGGTAGGCGACGAAACGGTTGTGCTTGGCCTGGAAGATCAATCCTGTCTCTTTCAGGTCGGGGCTTGCCAGCGGCACGATGCGTTTGGCGATCTCGGAGGGATGCGGCAGCGTTTCGGGGTCCTCGCCGGGCACGGCCTGCGCGCGCATCGCGGTGCGGGTGGCCCCCGGATCGGCGGCATTGACGCGCAAGGGCAGGCTCTGCGTCTCATGTGCCCAGGAGCGCATCATCGTCTCGACCGCCGCCTTGGAAGCCGCGTAGGGCGCCCAGAAGGCGCGCGCCGAGTGAGCAGCGTTGGACGACAGGATGATGGCCCGGCCGGCGTCGGAGAGCCGCAGCAGTGGGTCGACCGAGCGGATCAGCCGCCAGGTCGAGATGACGTTGATGGTCATCACCTTCTCGAAGGTTTTCGCCTCGACATGGCCGATCGGCGAGATCACGCCGAGCACGCCCGCATTGGCGACGAGAATGTCGAGCTTGCCCCACCGCTCATGGATGGCGCCGCCCAGGCGGTCGATGCCGGCCATGTCGGCAAGGTCGAGCGGCACCAGCGTCGCTTCGCCCTTGCCGGTTTTGGCGCGCTCGGCCTTGATCTGGTCGTCGAGTTCTTCCAGCCCGCCCACGGTGCGCGCCACGGCAATGACGTGGGCGCCGGCGGCAGCCAGTTCCCTGGCGATGAAGTAACCGATGCCGCGCGAGGCGCCGGTGACGACCGCAACGCGGCCGGAAAGGTCGAAGGTCATGCGATAGATTCCGGAAATATGGCTATGGCAACTGGCAGTGCGGCAATCCTATGCGCCGCTCGTCGCCAGCAGCGACAGCGTGCGCACATTGTCGTGGCCTTCGAAGTCGAGCAGGCGGGTCGGATACTGGCCGGTGAAGCAGGCGTCGCAGAATTGCGGCTGCTCGTTGTCGCGGTTGGCCTCGCCGACGGCGCGATAGAGTCCGTCGATCGACAGGAAGCCGAGCGAATCGACGCGGATGAATTCGGCCATCTCCTCGATCGACATACGTGATGCCAAAAGCTTCGATTTTTCCGGCGTATCGACGCCGTAGAAGCAGGAGGCGCTGGTCGGCGGCGAGGCGATGCGCATATGCACTTCCTTGGCGCCGGCGTCTCGCACCATCTGCACGATCTTCTGGCTGGTGGTGCCGCGCACGATGGAATCGTCGACCAGCACGACGCGCTTGCCCTCGATCATGCGGCGGTTGGCGTTGTGCTTCAGCTTGACGCCCATGTGGCGGATCGAATCGCCGGGCTGGATGAAGGTGCGGCCGACATAGTGGTTGCGGATGATGCCGAGCTCGAAGGGGAGGCCCGCGGCTTGCGAAAAGCCGATTGCCGCCGGCGTGCCGGAATCCGGCACCGGCACGACGATGTCGGCCTCGACAGGATTTTCCTGCGCGAGTTCCGCGCCGATGCGCTTGCGCACCTCGTAGACGTTGCGGCCTTCGACCGAAGAGTCCGGGCGTGCGAAATAGACATATTCGAAGATGCAGAAGCGGGTTTTCTGCGGCTCGAACGGGAACAGGCTCTCGATGCCCTTGGAGGTAACGACGACCATCTCGCCTGGCTTCAGGTCGCGCACGAAACGCGCGCCGATGATGTCCAGCGCGCAGGTTTCGGAGGCCAGGATCCAGGCACCGTCGAGGTCACCCAGTACCAGCGGGCGGATGCCGAGCGGGTCACGGCAACCGATCATCTTCTTGGCCGTCATCGCCACCAGCGAAAAGGCGCCCTCGACCTGGCGCACCGCATCGATGAAGCGCGAGTTGAGATCGCGCTCCTTGCTGGTGGCGACGAGGTGCAGAAGCGTCTCGGTGTCGGAGGTCGAGGAGAAGATCGCGCCTTGCTTCTGCAGCGCGCGCTGCACGGTCATGGCGTTGGTCAGATTGCCGTTATGGGCCACGGCAAAACCGCCATCGGCCAGTTCGGCGAAGAAGGGCTGGATGTTGCGCATGCCGGCGCCGCCGGTCGTGGCGTAGCGCGTGTGGCCGATGGCGCGATTGCCTTGCAGGCTGTCGATGACGCGTTGCTTGGTGAAGGTGTCGCCGATCAGGCCGACATGGCGTTCGACATGAAACTGGGTGCCGTCGTAGGAGACGATGCCGGCCGCTTCCTGGCCGCGATGCTGCAGCGCGTGCAGGCCGAGCGTGACGATGGCCGCCGCGTCCTGCCGGCCGAAAATGCCGAACACGCCGCATTCGTCGTGGAAGTGATCGTCAGCTTCCGCGGAAAGCACGTGGTCTGCGTCTGCCATGGGGCTCAAGCTCCGCTAAAATCGCCATATAAGGCGACAGCGCCGTAAAAGCAACGCGCCCGGCGATGGTTCACGATCACCGCCAGTCTCGGGCGCCTGTTCTGCGGCGCCCGATCACTCATCAATTCGCCGGCGCCGCCGGGGCCGGATTGGCCGGTGCGTTGTCAGCGGGAGGCGTTCCGGCATCGCTATCGTCAGGAGCCGGCGCATTGGCATCGTCCCCTCCCGCCGGGGCATCCGTGGCCGGTGCGTCCGGTGCGGCGGGCGTTTCGGCGGCCGGCTGATTCGGATTGAGCTTCTTGAGGATGGCGTTTTCCGGATCCTCGGGCAGCAGGCTTTCAAGCTTGGCGCCGATCTGTTCCAGCAGCGGCCGCGACTTGGCCTCCGTGACCCAGGCCGGTGCCTTGGCGCCGGCCAGCCAATTGAAGAACAGCAGGGCCACGGCAACCACCAGAATGCCGCGGGCGGCGCCATAGAGGAAGCCGAGCGTGCGGTCGAGCGCGCCGATGCGGGAATCGATGATCCAGTCGGCGAGCTTCATGGTGATGACGCTGACGACGATCAAAGCGATGATGAAGACGACGCCGGCGGAGGCCGCCATGGCGATCTTTTCATTGTCGATGTAGGGTTTCAGGTAGGGCAGCACGGGCTTGTAGAAAAAGAACGCCGCCGCGGCTGCCGCCGCCCAGGACACGATGGACAGGACCTCGCGTGAAAAGCCGCGAACCATGGCGAGCATCGCCGAGACCAGGGTGAAGCCGACGAGAATTCCGTCAAGCAGCGTTATCGGCATCTTTGTCGCCCCACTCCCTGTCGCTCACCACCAGGTGAGCCCGTCATTCTTCGTCGTTGGCGCGGCTGCGCCGTGAGCCGGCTATGCGCGCCACGAGGTCGGCGAGCTCGGTGGGCTGGAAAGCGCCGGCCCCGATTCCTCCGGCAAGTTCCTCGCTGCCCAAGGGCAGAACCGCGCTTGCGAAACCCAGCTTTTCGGCCTCCTTGAGACGCTGCTGCGCATGCGCAACCGGCCTCACGGCGCCAGAAAGGCTGATTTCGCCGAAATAGACGCAATCGGCGGGAAGGGCAAGACCGGTGAGCGAGGAAACCAGTGCGGCCGCCACCGCCACATCGGCCGCGGGCTCGGAAATGCGGTAGCCGCCGGCTACGTTCAGATAGACGTCCTGTTGGCCGAAGCGCACGCAGCAATGCGCCTCGAGCACCGCCAGGATCATCGACAGCCGGGCGCCGTCCCAGCCAACGACGGCGCGGCGCGGCGTGCCGAGCGAGGAGGGCGCGACCAGCGCCTGGATTTCGACCAGCACCGGCCTTGTGCCTTCCATGCCGGCGAAAACCGCCGCTCCCGGCGATTTCGCGTGGCGCTCACCGAGGAACAGCTCGGACGGATTGGCAACCTCGCGCAGCCCCTTGTCCGACATTTCGAAGACGCCGATCTCGTCGGTCGGCCCGAAACGGTTCTTGACGGTGCGCAGGATACGGTAGTGATGGCCGCCTTCGCCCTCGAAATAGAGCACGGCGTCGACCATGTGCTCGACGACGCGCGGGCCGGCGATCTGGCCTTCCTTGGTGACATGGCCGACAAGCACGATCGCAGCGCCTGTGGATTTAGCATAGCGGATCATCGCCTGGGCGGCGGCACGCACCTGGGTAACGGTGCCGGGCGCCGAATCGGCGAGGTCGGTCCACAGCGTCTGGATGGAATCAAGAATCACCAGGTCCGGCCGCTTGCCATCGGCGATCGTGGCAAGAATATCCTCGACATTGGTCTCGGCCGCGAGCTCGACCGGCGAGGAAGCAACGCCGAGGCGCTGCGCGCGCAGCCTGATCTGGGCGACCGCCTCCTCACCCGAGACATAGACGATGCGGTGGCCCCTCGAGGCAAGGGCAGCAGCAGCCTGGGTGAGCAGCGTCGACTTGCCGATACCGGGATCGCCGCCGACCAGCAGCGCCGAGCCGCGCACGAAGCCGCCGCCCGTGGCGCGGTCGAGCTCACCGATGCCCGACACGATGCGCGGCGCGTCCTCGATATCGCCGGAAAGCGTGGTCAGCACCACCGCGCGGCCCTTGCGTGCGTTGCGCGTATTGGCCGGCCCGGAACCGATGCCGCCGGACGTACCTTCCTCGACCAGCGTGTTCCATTCGCCGCAGGCGTCGCATTTTCCGGCCCAGCGCTGATGCACCGATCCGCAGTTCTGGCAGATGAACTGGACGCGGGATTTAGCCATTAGCGAGGCCTGCTTCGGGATCGCCGATGCTGGATAGGTGGGCGGGACAGAGGGGGTTTGACGGAGCGTGACGGTGAGTCAAAAAAGCTACTCAAACCTTTCCGCGATATGATGTTCCTCCGCCAGATCCGAGAAGCGGGTAAATTCGCCGTGGAAGGCTAGCGTGACCGTGCCCGTTGGTCCGTGACGCTGCTTGGCCACGATCACCTCGGCCTTGCCGCGCATCTCGTTCATCTCGTTTTCCCACTTGATGTACTCGTCGGTGCCGAGCTTCGGCTCGCGGTTCTTGAGGTAGTATTCCTCGCGGTAGACGAAGATCACGACGTCGGCGTCCTGCTCGATCGAGCCGGATTCGCGCAAGTCCGAGAGCTGCGGGCGCTTGTCGTCGCGGCTTTCAACCTGTCGCGAGAGCTGCGACAGCGCGATGATCGGCACCGCGAGCTCCTTGGCCAGTGCCTTGAGGCCGGTGGTGATCTCGGTGATTTCCTGCACGCGGTTCTGCGAGGCCCTGGCGCTGGAGCCCTGCATCAGCTGGATATAGTCGATGACGATGAGGTCGAGGCCGCGCTGGCGCTTCAGGCGCCGGGCGCGGGCCGAGAGCTGGGCGATCGAGATGCCGCCGGTCTGGTCGATGAACAGCGGAATCTTCTGCATGGTCTGCGAACAGGCGACCAGCTTTTCGAAGTCCATTTCGGTAATCTCGCCGCGGCGGATCTTCGAGGAGGAGATTTCCGTCTGTTCGGAGATGATACGGGTCGCGAGCTGTTCCGACGACATTTCGAGCGAGAAGAAGCCGACGACACCGCCATTCGCCGCCTTGAACGACCCGTCGGCCTGCTGCGCCGGCACATAGGCCTCGGCGACGTTGAAAGCGATGTTGGTGGCGAGCGACGTCTTGCCCATGCCCGGACGGCCGGCAAGGACGATCAGATCGGACGATTGCAGGCCGCCCATGCGGCGGTCGAGGTCGCGCATGCCGGTGGCCAGCCCCGACAGGTGGCCGTCGCGCATGTAGGCGGCGTTGGCCATGTCGACCGCGGTCTTGACCGCGTCGGTGAAGCTCTCGAAGCCGCCGTCATAGCGTCCGGTTTCGGCCAGCTCGAACAGGCGCCGTTCGGCATCCTCGATCTGCTCGGACGGCGACATGTCGACCGGCGCGTCATAGGCGATGTTGACCATGTCCTCGCCGACGGTGATCAGGGCGCGACGCGTCGCAAGGTCATAGATGGCGCGACCGTAATCTGCGGCGTTGACGACCGTGACGGCTTCGACCGCCAGGCGCACGACATATTGTGCTACCGTCATGTCGCCGACCTTCTCGTCGGCCGGCAGGAAGGTCTTCAGCGTGATCGGCGTTGCCACCTTGCCCATGCGAATGAGCTCTGCCGCGATCTCGAAGATCTTGCGATGCAGGGGTTCGTAAAAGTGGCTGGCCTTCAGGAAGTCGGAGACGCGATAGAAGGCATCGTTGTTGACCAGGATCGCGCCGAGCAGCGCCTGTTCCGCCTCGATGTTGTTCGGCGCCTCGCGATAGAGCGGTTGCTCCGCCACGCCGAATTTCCGCGCTGCCTCTGCCATGATGTCCCCGATTTCGATCCCGGTCTCTCGATATCAGAATCGGAAAATTGAGTGCTGACTTATCTGCAACAGTTATCACCCAAGCAGATTTGATGCCCACTGTTCACAGAAACAAAAAACCGTCCACAGGACAGTATTCCCGTGCCCTGATTCCGATTGACTCGACAAGGTGCTGATTCTACGCGACGGTTTGGAACAAAGCAAGAACGATCGTCACCCGAATCCCTACGCTGTATCGAGCACATCGCCCCAGTCCGACCGCCGTGCCGCCTTGAACAGTTCACCGTCACGCTTGCTGAAAAGCGTCTCTCCGGCACTGCCGTCCGGCCGGCAAAGCTTGAGCGCCGCCTTGCCCGAGCCGGTTTTCGGTGGCGCGATCACCCGCGCCGCGCGGACTGGCGCCGGCTGCCTCGAAGCCGCGACATAGATGAACTTCTCGTCCTCCCATGGCACTTCGGCGTCCTTGGCCAGCCGGTGCAGGCGCGAGCGGGCGACGCGCCGCGAAAAGTGGCACCAGTCGGGCGCGATGAGCGGGCAGGGGGCTTCGTGCGGGCAAGGTGCCAGCACATGCGCGCCCGCTTCTATCAGTTGCCGGCGAACCGCGAGAACACGCTGCCAGCCCGCCGGCGTGCCCGGCTCCACGATCAGCAGCGTGTCTGTCGTGAGCTGCCACAGCCGATCGACCATTTTGGGCAGGGATGCCGGTGCGATCTCGTCCAGCACATAGGCGCAGGTGACCAGGTCCGCCGGCTGCAAACCGTCAAGGTCGATGGTCACGTCGCCGGCCTGCCAGGCGATCCGGGCAGCGATCGCATCGGCGGCAAGCGCCTCGCCGACCTTGCGCACCGCAGCACTGGCTTCCAGCAAAACCGCCTGTTGAAGACCGGGCCACAGGTCCGCCGTCGCCCAAAGCACCGTGCCCGGGCCGGCGCCGACATCGAGCAGGGTTTCCGGCGCGAATTCCGGCTGCGCTTCGTTCACCGCGTCGAGACTGGCGCGGACGGCGGCATAGGTCGCCGGCAGCCGCGTCGCCAGATAAGCCTTGACCGCCATATCCTGCGCCATATGCAGGCGACCGTCGCGCATCTCGGCGCGGTAACGGTCCGACAGGGTTTTCGCCGCCTGCCTGAGCACCGGTAGCGGCACATTTTCGAGGGCACGATCGACAGCCTGTCGAAGCGGGGCAGGCAGTTCCACGGCTCATGCCCCTCGTGGTGCGAGCAGGATGACAGAGGCGCCCACTATGCAGAGCGTCGCCCCCGCAAGGTCCCACCGGTCGGGACGCACGCTTTCCACCAACCAAAGCCAAGCCAGCGACGCCGCGATGTAGATGCCGCCATAGGCGGCATAGGCGCGGCCGGCCGCGCTGGTGTCGACCAGGGCCAGAAGCCAGGCGAAGAGAACGAGCGAAACGAAACCTGGCAGCAGCCACAGCGGCGATTTCTCCAGCCGCCACCACGCCCACACCGAAAAACAGCCAGCGATCTCGGCGAGCGCCGCGGCTGCATAGAGGAGGTAGGTCATGAAAAAGGCCTCGCGACGATCACGAGGCCTTTTTCAGGGCACGAGCCGGGAATGGCAAGCGCCAATGCGGCAAAGCGGTCTGTTCCTATTCCGCCACCTTGCGGCGCCGGGCGGGCTTGGCGGCCTCTTCGACCGGAGCCGCTTCGCGATGGCCCATGTCGCGCATTTCGAGCGCCTTTTCACATTTGACCATATAGTCGCGCGCCATCGGCAGGGTGTCGTTCTTCCTGGCAAGCTGGATCTGGAAGATGACCAGATCCTGCCAGCGGAAGGCGGCTTCCGAGGCTGCCAGATAGAATTCCCACATGCGGCAGAAGCGTTCGTCATAGATCGCCTTGGCCTTGTCGCGGTTGGCGGCGAAGCGCTGGCCCCAATGCTTCAACGTGTCGGCATAATGGAGCCGCAGGATTTCGATGTCCGTGACGACGAGGCCTGACTTCTCGATCGCCGGCATGACTTCGGAAAGCGCGGGAATGTAGCCGCCCGGGAAGATGTATTTGCGGATGAAGGCGCTGGTCGCCCACGGCACGCCGGAGCGGCCGATCGTGTGCAGGAGCATGACGCCATCAGGCTTCAGCAACGTCGCGCTCTTGTCGAAGAAAGTGCGGTAGTGATTGACCCCGACATGTTCGAACATGCCGACCGAAACGATGCGGTCGAAGCGTTCGTTGAGTTCGCGGTAATCCTTCAGCTCGAAGTGAACGTGGTTTTCCAGGCCCTGGGCATGCGCCCGGTCGGTGGCGACGCCGTGCTGCTCGGTCGACAGTGTCACGCCCTGTACGTCGACGTCGAAGGCCTTGGCAAGGTAGAGGCCTAGCCCGCCCCAGCCGGAGCCGATGTCGAGCACCGTCTGCCCGGCCTTCAGCCTGAGCTTGGCGGCGATGTGGCGCTTCTTGGCTGCCTGCGCCTCGTCCAGCGTCATGTCCGGCTGCTCGAAATAGGCGCAGGAATACTGCATGTCCTCATCGAGGAAGAGCCGGTAAAGGTCACCCGACAGATCATAGTGGCGCTGCACGTTGCGGCGCGAACGCGACGCGGTGTTGATCTGCTGCAGGCGGCGGAAAGCGTGGCGCAGGCCTTCGATGGCTTTCGACCACGTCGCGTCGATGCCGCCGCTGCCCATGTTCTGGAAAGCGATGCGCATCAGGCCAAGGACGCCGCCCTCGAGGATGTCGAGTTCGCCATCCATGTAGGCTTCCGGCACGGCCAGCATCGGATCGAAAGTAATGGCGCGCTCGGCGTGCCTGGTTTTGATGTGCAGGTGCACCGGCTCGCCGCTGCCGTCACCGAACACGAATGTCGTGCCCTGTGGGCCGGTCACCTTGAGATTGCCTGTGCGCACCAGGCGGTCCAGAACGCGTTTCAACAGAATATTCATGACCCAAATGTCCCCTCTCGGTCAGACAGGCTGTCCTACTCTGCATCAATATATAGGGTTTCGAAAAGTTCCTTTTGGCACAAAAATGCCCAGGTGGTGAACCCGGGCATTGGTCCAGTCTGGCTTGAACTGCCAGTCTGATCGGAGCTGCCAGTCTGATCGGAGCTGATTGGCCGAAGCCGAATGCGGCGCGCCGGCAGGCGCGCCGCGCCGATGTCAGGCGTTCTCTTCGCCGCCCTCGAACTCGGCGTTCGGGTCGAAGAAGTTCTCCGGCCGGGCATTGTCGTTGATGTCCTCGCCATAGATGGCCTCGGCGGTGGTCAGCGTCTCGCCCTTGGCCTGCCGCTCGGCTTCGTCGGCCGTGCGGGCGATGTTGAGCGTGATCGTGACCTCGACTTCCGGATGCAGCGCGATCGCCACATTGGTCACGCCGATGGTCTTGATCGGCTGGTTGAGCTGGATCTGGTTGCGGTTGACCGAAAAGCCCTCTGCCGTCAGCAGGTCGGCGATATCGCGCGTCGACACCGAGCCGTAGAGCTGGCCGGTCTCGCCGGCCGAGCGAACGGCGATGAAGCTCTTGCCGTCGAGCTGTTCGGCGACCTGCGAGGCTTCGGACTTCCGCTCGAGGTTGCGGGCTTCGAGCTGCGCGCGCTGGCCTTCGAACTTCTTCTTGTTGGCTTCGTTGGCGCGCAGCGCCTTGCCCTGCGGCAACAGGAAATTGCGGGCAAAGCCGTCCTTGACCTTGACGGTGTCGCCCATTTGGCCGAGGCGGGAAACGCGTTCGAGAAGAATGACTTCCATGGTTTTGTTCCTTTTGGTTAGGGCGCCAATCACGGGATCGGTGCGAAATTCTTTGGAACAGGTCAGGAAGCAAAAGGGCGTTGCCGCCGGTGTCGCTGTCCTGCCTGTCGCGGCAGTTAGAGGCTTTTGGCCTCAACTCGGGATTTGATGCGCAACCCAGCGGCGCCCGTCGCCGTGGAAGAGAAGCGGGGGGCGGAGCCGCCCGCGCCAAGGATTAGCGAACCACGTAGGGCAGCAGGCCGAGGAAGCGGGCGCGCTTGATCGCCTTGGCGAGCTCGCGCTGCTTCTTCTGGCTGACGGCGGTGATGCGCGACGGCACGATCTTGCCGCGCTCGGAAATGTAGCGCTGCAGGAGGCGCACGTCCTTGTAATCGATCTTGGGCGCGTTGGCGCCCGAGAACGGGCAGGTCTTGCGGCGGCGATGGAACGGGCGCCGGGTCGGGATCTGGTTAATGTCGACCATTATTCTGCACCCCCTTCAAAGCCTTCGCGCGGACGGCGCGGACCACGATCGCCACCAGCGTCGCCGCCGAAGCTGCGTGGCGGACGATCGCCGCGATCACGGTCGCCGAACGAGCGCGGACCACGGTCGCCGCGGTCGCGGTCGCCGAAGCCGCCGCGTTCCGAGCGCTCTTCGCGCTTCTGCATCATGGCGGAGGGACCTTCCTCATGCGCATCGACCTTGATGGTCAGGAAACGCAGCACGTCCTCGGACAGGCCCATCTGGCGCTCCATTTCGTTGAGCGCTGCCGGCGGGCAGTCAAGATCCATCAGCGTGTAGTATGCCTTCCGGTTCTTGTTGACCCGGTAGGTGAGGGACTTCAGTCCCCAGTTCTCGACCCGGCCGACGGACCCGCCATTGGCGGAGATGACGCCCTTGTACTGTTCGACAAGCGCATCGACCTGCTGCTGCGAGAGGTCCTGCCGGGCAAGAAACACATGTTCGTAAAGAGCCATTATGTCTTTTCGCCTTTCTTCGTTTCTCTCCCGGTTCCCGGCGGCAAAAGCCTCTGCAACTTCTCTGACCCGCCAGGAGCGGGGAAGAAAGGAGCATGACGAGACGGTCGAGAGCGGAGACACGGGAGGCGGAAGCGCTTCTGGCTTCACGCGAAGGTTTTCGAAAACCTCCGGCCCTCCGTTCAGCCCCCAGCTGGGACCGGCAGATTGGCGGCGTCTATATAGCAATCCACGTGGAAGGCAAGAGCAGGCGGCAATCCCGGATGTCGCAGGGCCGGAAAACCGGCATGTGCGGCGATAGGACTCCGTGGTTCCCGGAAACCAGGCCTTAACCACCATGACAGGTTGTATGGGGTTGCGGCCCCGGCATCAACCGCCGATTCATCATGTCTGGCGCAAAAAGCGGCATCCCGCTGTCAGCAACGGGCTAGGCATTTCCGGGGGTAAGGATGCTTCTCAAGAAATTCTGGCGCTCGAAAAGCGGCAACTTCGCGCTTTTGCTCGGGATCGGCTTGCCGGCCATCCTGTCGGCGGTGGCCTTCGCAGCCGATGTCTCCACCATCATGCGGGCCAAGAGCAACCTGCAGAATGCGCTCGACGCGGCAAATCTCGCCTCCTCGCATCTCGGCGATCTGGACATCACCCGCACCGACGCCTTCAACCGCTATTTCCAGGCCAACGTAGCCGGACATGGCGAACTCACAAATGCGCGGGCCACGTTGACGGTCGACAGGGGCGTCAACTTCGTCAAGACGAAGGCCGTCGCCTCGGCTGACGTCGATTTGAACTTCGCCTTCCTGCTCGGTGAGAGCAGGCACATCGTGGTCGATGCCTCGACGGTCGAATCGAACAACCAGCTCGAAGTCGTGCTGGTTCTGGACAACACCGGCTCGATGGCCGGCGCCAAAATTGCTGCCCTCAAGACAGCGACGGACAATCTGCTCAAATATCTGGAAGCGGCGCAATCACCGACGCGCAAGGTCCGCGTGGCGCTGGTACCCTTCGTCACGGCTGTCAATGTCAACGGCGACGGGTTCGACCCGTCCTGGATCGACATGGACGGCAAGTCATCCACCAATGGAATCAATTTCCCCGTCATCAACGACAAGCGTCCCAATCATATGGCGCTGTTCAGGCAGTTGATGAAAGATCCGGCCTCTGCCGCCAAATTGACGGGGTGGAAGGACGGCAAGGGGGAGGATACGGGTTGGAAAGGCTGCGTCGAGGCGCGGCCTGGTGTCCTTAATATCGCCGATACGCCGCCTGATCCACGTTACCCTGACACTCTGTTCGTGCCTTATTTCGCGCCGGACAGTCCGGGAAAGGGGACGAGACCTTCCAGCGGCTATTCAAACGATGCCTATCACTACAACAATTCCTTTATCGACGACGCCCCTGATGAGGCCAAACTTGCTCGGAATGGCGGACTGAATATTCTCGGAATAGACCTGAGCGGCTTGCTTGGAAGTGCTGCCGGGCTTTTGCGGGGTGATCTTGAAACAGTCGCCAAATATGTGGCGCCGCAGAACACCGCCATTGCCACCGCGGTCACAAACGATCCAAACGCCTTGCAATTGACGGTGGGGCCAAACCGGTCCTGTCCCTCGCCAATCGTCCCCTTGACCGAAGACTTTACAAAACTTCGCAACGAGGCCGCCAAGATGCTTGCATGGGCGGGGTCCGGCACCAATGTTTCCGAGGGCCTGGCCTGGGGCCAGCGGGTGTTGTCGCCGGGTGCGCCATACGCCGAGGGTACGCCTTGGAAGACGCCTGGGGTGAGCAAGATCGTCATGTTGCTCACCGACGGCGAGAATGTCGTCTACGGCGCCAGCAACGAGACGACCAAGTCAGACTATACGTCCTATGGTTTTCTCGCGGGCTCAACCTATGGCGCTGCCGGTCGGCTTGGATCGGACAATCAGACCACCGCCGCGCGCAATGTCGACGGATGGACCAAAAGCGTCTGCACGCAGTTGAAGAAGCAGGGCGCCGAAATCTACACGATGGTGCTGCAATCCGATACCGCCGCCAACCGCACGCTTTACAGCGCCTGCGCCTCGGATCCCAGCGACTACTACGCCGTCAACGATCCAAACAAATTGCCGAACGTGTTCCAGCAGATCGCCAACAAATTCTCGAAATTGCAACTGACGAATTGAACGCTCGACCCCGCTGGGCGGCATCCTGGAAGGATGCCGCGAATTTCAGCTCATATGGGCGACGACCTTGTCCACCGTTTCGGGGAAGAAGTCGGGCGCCGCGTGGCGTTTGCCGAACATCATGTCGTATTGCAGCAGCCGGAAGTCGCGGATCGCCGGGTCGATCTGCTTTTGCCGCGCCCAATCGGGCGTGGCTTCTCCCGCCGGCGTCAGCAGCAGATTGCGGTCGACCACGCGGTAGCGTTCGCGCATCTCGCCCAGGAAGCCGGTATAGTAGGGGTGGGTGATGCCGGCCGTTTTCAGGATGTGATAGGGCAGGAAGGCGGGGCTGACGGCGCCCATGTCCTTGGCAGGGCCTGTGCGGTTCGACCAGATGACCAGTGGCGTCTGATGATGCTCCAGCGCCGCCTCGGCGGAAGCCTCCTTGCGCGGCGCGACATTGTCCTTCATGAACCCGGTCTCTACATAGACCGGCCCAAGCGGCGGCAGATGGTCGCCGAAGAAGGCGATGACGGTGGGGCGAGAGCGTTTCTTTGCCCATTCGATCAGGCGTTCGAGACCGCGGTCCGCGTCGGCCGAGCCCTCGGTGTAACTCAGCAGCGATTCACGCGCCCATTGGCTGATCGGCGCCTGCACGGTGTGGGTCGGGTTGTAGTAGCGGTTCGGCTCGTAAGGGCCGTGGTTCTGCAGGCTGACGGCAAAGAAGAACACCGGGGCATCGCTGGCATCGGCCTCGCTGATGATCTCGTCCGTCATCGCCGCGTCGGATGCCAGCGGCCCGCGCTTTTGCATCGGCGGCAACGTCTCTTCCGATCTGAAGTCGTCGAAGCCGAAATCGGCATAGACCGCGCCGCGGTTCCAGAACCAGTTGGTGCCCGGATGGATGGCGCGCGCCCTGTAGCCCTCCCTCTTCAGGAAGGTCGCCAGCGACGGCGTCGGCGTGCGCACATATTGCTGGTAGGGGATGCTGCCGGCCGGCAGGAAGGCGTTGGAGAAGCCGGTCAGTGCCTCGAACTCGATATTGGCGGTCATGCCGCCGAATTCGGGTGAGAACATGGAGCCCGAACGCAGCGCCCGCACGTTGGGGATCGGATCGGGCGTGATGGTGACCCCGGGCAGCTTGGTCGGATCCCAGAAGGATTCGCTCATGACGACGATGATGTCGGGCTTTTCCTGGGGCACCGAGGCGGTCACCTGCGGCCTGTCGATGGCCGCGATCGCCTTTTCCGAATAGCCTGGCGGCGCCGAGACATGCGCCATCGGCACGTTCAGCGCGAAGGCGAGCGCAAAGCCGTTGGAGGCGTAATTTTCCTTCTGGTCCCACATAATCGGGATGATCTGCAGCCGGTCCCGGGTCCAGGAGAAGGTGGCATAGTCCATGATCGAGACGAAGAAGGCGAGCAGCGGCACGGCCAGCGTCAGCCGGGCGAGACGGCCCTTGCGGCTGAGTATGGGCACTTTTCGACGCCAGACCCGCCAGCCATAGATGAGCAGCGACAGGCCGGCGACGATGCCGACAATCATGGCAAGGGCAGTCATCGGACGGTCACGCACCAGAAGCGGCAGCAGCGCCACGATCTGGCGGGAGTAGAGGAAATCGGTCGGGTAGAGGGGATCGCCGAGATAATGCGATTTCTGGTGACCGATGAAAGCCAGCGAGAGCGTCAGCGGCGCGACGATCATCAGGCTTTGATAGCTGCGGCCGAAAACGGCATCGAGGCCGACCAGAACCAGTGCGAACACCACGATCGTGGTCCAGCCCGGCTTGAGCGGCTGCAGGAAGAAGGAAACCGTGCCGGCGAAGTCGCCGCGCACGATCAATTCGATGGCGAACACCAGGACGGCCGCGATCAGCAGGCTGGTCAGCCCATAGCGTATGGTCGGCCACTTCCGTCCCGGCAGGTAGCCGGTGGAAGGATCGTCTTCCAGAAACTGTGGCGCGGCTTTGCCTGCGCCTTTCGAAATCCTAGCCACTTTAACTTCCCCACCCAGCGACAGACCCGTCACTCGATTGTCATGGAATTGTCACGCAAAGCTAGCGCCTGTGGCGGAAATAAGAAGAGCCAGCAAACGATTCGTGAGCGGTTTTCATCAGGAGTGATCGCCAAAAAGCCTTTTGGAACAGGCACTCGGCCGGCAAAGCTGCCAAGGGGCCGGGTCGAACCGGGCTTGACTTGGCAGGCCGCGTTGCGTCACAGGCAGGAAAATTCGTGTATCAGGCAAGCAGAACCGAGCTTTGGGAGCCCACACATGGCCGTTGCATTCACCTTTCCGGGACAAGGCAGCCAGGCTGTCGGCATGGGCAAGGACCTCGCCGATGCCTTCCCCGAGGCGCGTAGGGTTTTTAGCGAAGTCGACGACGCGCTCGGCGAAAACCTGTCGAAGCTGATCTGGGAAGGGCCGGAAGAGACGCTGACGCTCACCGCCAACGCGCAGCCGGCGCTGATGGCCGTATCGCTGGCCGCGATCAGGGCCTTGGAAGCGCGCGGCTTCTCGCTGAAGGACAAGATTACCTACGTCGCTGGCCATTCGCTGGGCGAATATTCGGCGCTTGCCGCCGCCGGCTTCGTCTCGGTTGCCGATGCCGCCAGGCTGCTGCGCATCCGCGGCAATGCCATGCAAGCGGCGGTGCCCGCCGGCGAAGGCGCCATGGCGGCGATCATCGGACTGGAGCAGGCCGATGTCGAAGCCGCCTGCGCCGAGGCTGCCAAAGGATCGGTCTGCCAGATCGCCAACGACAATGGCGGTGGCCAGCTGGTGATTTCCGGCGCCAAGGCAGCGGTCGAACTGGCTGCCAAACTGTGCACGGAAAAAGGCGCCAAGCGAGCGCTGATGCTGCAGGTCTCCGCGCCCTTCCATTCGGCGCTGATGGCGCCCGCCGCCGAGATCATGCGCGAAGCGCTGGCCGGGGTAACCAAGAACGCGCCTGTCGTGCCGCTCGTCTCCAATGTCACGGTCACTCCGACCAGCGATCCCGAAATCATTGCGCGCCGTCTGTTCGAACAGGTGATCGGCCGCGTGCGCTGGCGCGAGACGGTGGAGTGGTTCGGCGCGAACGGCGTCACCACGCTCTATGAAGTCGGCGCGGGAAAAGTGCTTTCAGGGCTGGCCCGGCGCATCAACCGCGAAATCGCCACGGCATCGGTCGGTTCCGCGGCCGAGGTCGAAACCGCACTGGCGGCGCTCGGGTGAGGCGCCGCGTGTGAATTTGATGGCGCGGCTTGTATCGCTGAAGATATTCCGTTGGTGATGGCAATCGGATACCCGCGAGACGTATACAGATAAGGTTGCTCGCTGAGCTTCCGAAACCAAAGAGGAAAACACATGTTCGAACTGACCGGCCGCAAGGCACTTGTCACCGGCGCGTCGGGAGGCATCGGCGAGGCGATCGCCAGGGTGCTGCATGCGCAAGGCGCCATCGTCGGCCTGCACGGCACGCGCGTCGAGAGACTGGAGGCGCTGGCCGCCGACCTGGGCGACCGGGTGAAGCTGTTTCCGGCCGACCTGTCGAACCGCGATGAGGTCAAGGCGCTCGGCCAGAAAGCGGAGGCCGATCTCGAGGGCGTCGACATCCTGGTCAACAATGCCGGCATCACCAAGGACGGGCTGTTCGTGCGGATGTCGGACGCCGACTGGGACAGCGTGCTCGAAGTCAATCTGACGGCCGTGTTCAGGCTGACGCGTGAGCTGACCCATCCGATGATGCGCCGTCGCCACGGCCGCATCATCAACATTACCTCGGTGGTCGGCGTCACCGGCAATCCCGGCCAGACCAACTACTGCGCCTCCAAGGCCGGCATGATCGGCTTTTCCAAATCGCTGGCGCAGGAGATCGCCACCCGCAGCATAACCGTCAACTGTGTCGCCCCGGGCTTCATCGAATCGGCGATGACCGACAAGCTCAACGACAAGCAGAAGGAGGCGATCATGGCCGCTATCCCGACGCGCCGCATGGGCACCAGCGCCGAAGTGGCGTCCGCCGTCGCTTATCTTGCCTCCAACGAGGCCGGCTACGTCACCGGCCAAACCATCCATGTGAACGGCGGCATGGCGATGATCTGATCGGGTCGGCCAAAGCATGCATTTCGGGCCGGGCCCGGGCATTCGCGGTGGCTTTGAGACGGCGACAGGCAACGCCTGGGCGGGCTGTGAAAAGCGACCATTTCGGCTTGGACGCCCACGATTTTTCGTGTAATGCGGCCCGCAACCCGGCGGTTCGGGCAAAAACCGGTCTGCGGCCATTGCGTTTCCGGCGGGACCATCTTTCAGCTTGATTAGCGGCATTCCGCCCGCTAACGAAGACAGACAACCAAAAGACGAGGATGCCCCAAATGAGTGACACCGCAGAGCGCGTCAAGAAGATTGTCATCGAGCACCTGGGCGTCGATGCCGACAAGGTGACGGAGCAGGCGAGCTTCATCGACGATCTGGGCGCCGACAGTCTCGACACGGTCGAACTCGTCATGGCGTTTGAAGAAGAATTCGGCGTCGAGATCCCCGATGACGCGGCTGAAACCATCCTGACGGTGGGCGATGCCGTGAAGTACATCGACAAGGCTTCGGCCTGACGCTTTCCGCAGTCATCACCGGGGAGGACCTGCGATGAGGCGTGTCGTCGTCACGGGCCTTGGGTTGCTGTCGCCGTTCGGCATGGGCTTCGAGCACAGCTGGAAGGAACTTCTGACCGGCCGCAGCGCCGCCAAGCGCATCACCGAGTTCGAGGTGGAGGATCTTGCCTGCAAGATCGCCCATGTCGTTCCGCGTGGTGACGGCAGCAACGCCACCTTCAATCCCGAGGCGGTGCTCGAGCCGAAGGAACTGCGCAAGATCGGCGACTTCATCCTGTACGGGATCGCAGCCGCCGACGAGGCGCTGAAGGATTCCGGCTGGCAGCCGAAGACCCATGCCGAGCAGTGCGCCACCGGCGTTCTGATCGGTTCGGGCATTGGCGGCATCGAAGGCATCGCCGAGAACGCGATGATCCTGAAGGAGCGCGGCCCGCGCCGCATCAGCCCCTTCTTCATCCCCGGCCAGATCATCAATCTCGTCTCCGGCCAGGTTTCGATCCGGCATGGGCTGAAAGGCCCCAACCATGCCGTCGTCACCGCTTGCTCGACCGGCGCGCATGCGATCGGCGACGCAGCCCGGCTGATCATCTGGGGCGATGCCGACGTCATGGTCGCCGGCGGCGCCGAAGCGCCGGTGACGCGACTGTCGATCGCTGGCTTCGCTGCCTGCCGTGCGCTGTCGACCGAGCGCAACGACGCGCCGCAAACGGCTTCGCGGCCCTATGACCGCGATCGCGACGGCTTCGTCATGGGCGAGGGCGCCGGCGTCGTCGTGCTTGAGGAACTCGAGCATGCCAAGGCGCGCGGCGCGAAGATCTATGCGGAAGTGACCGGCTACGGCCTGACCGGCGACGCCTATCACATCACCGCACCGGCTGAAGATGGCGACGGCGCATTCCGTTGCATGACGGCGGCGTTGAACCGGGCAAAGCTGACGCCCGCCGATGTCGATTACATCAACGCGCACGGCACTTCGACCATGGCCGACACGATCGAGCTCGGCGCTGTCGAGCGGCTGGTCGGCAATGCCGCATCGAAGATTTCGATGTCGTCGACCAAGTCGTCGATCGGCCATCTCCTCGGCGCGGCAGGGGCTGCCGAAGCGATCTTTTCGATCCTCGCCATCCGCGACAACATCGCGCCGGCGACCATCAACCTTGACAATCCGGAGCGTGAGACCGCGATCGACCTGGTGCCGAACAAGCCGCGTGCCCGCCAGATCGACGTGGCGTTGTCCAATTCCTTCGGCTTCGGCGGCACCAACGCTTCACTGGTCTTCCAGCGCTACAATGGCTGACCGTCCGCCTGCCGGACGGCGCTTCGGCGTGTCGTCAATTTTGCCATATTCGCCCCTACTCTGCCGCAGGGGATTCGTTGAGAGATCAAACGGTAGGGCGAAATGAACACAAATCCGGCCGGCAACGGAGAGTTCGGGCAAGGGCAGGCGACATCGGGGCCGATCGTACCGAAGACAGCCGCCGAAGCCTTGCGGCCGGAGGCCGGCACGCCGCCGCCGAAGCGCTCGCGTGCTTCGCGCAGTCAGGTCGTCGTGTTCATGAACTTCGTCATCTCCTTGGTGATGCTGATGGTTCTGGCGGCGGGTATCGCGCTTTACTTCGGCAAGCAGGAATTCACCGAGCCCGGCCCATCGGCCAATGGCGACACCTTCCTGGTCAAGCCGAACACCGGCGTCCAGGATATCGCCGACCAGCTCGAGCGGCGCGGCCTGATCAGCGACGCCCGCATATTCCGTCTTGGCGTTAGGGCCTTCGGCAATGATTCGGCGCTGAAGGCCGGCGAATACGAGATCAAGCCCAGGGCGTCCATGCGCGACATCATGGAATTGCTGAAGAGCGGCAAGTCGGTCATGTACTCGCTGACCATTCCCGAAGGTCTGACAGTCGAGCAGGCGCTGGCGCGCATCGCAGGCGAGCCCGCCCTGAGCGGCGACATGCCGGCCACCGTGCCTCCAGAGGGCAGTCTCGCCACCGATACGCTGCGCTTCACGCGCGGCGCCACGCGCCAGCAGATGATAGACAAGCTGCTGGCCGACCAGAAGAGGCTGGTCGAGGAGGTCTGGCAGCGGCGCGCCGCCGACCTGCCGCTCGCCAGCATTGACGAGTTCGTCACGCTGGCCTCGATCGTGGAGAAGGAAACAGGCAAGGGCGATGAGCGTTCTCGCGTCGCCGCGGTCTTCCTGAACCGGCTGGCCAAGGGCATGCGCCTGCAGTCCGATCCGACCATCATCTACGGCCTGTTCGGCGGCAAGGGCAAACCCGCCGACCGGCCGATCTATCAGTCGGACATCCAGAAGCCGACGCCCTACAACACCTATGTGATCAACGGCCTGCCGCCGACCCCTATCGCTAATCCCGGCCGCGCGGCGCTGGAGGCGGTAGCCAATCCATCAAAGACCGACGACCTCTATTTCGTTGCCGACGGCACTGGCGGACACGTCTTCGCCGCCACGCTTAACGAGCACAATGAGAACGTCGCGCGCTATCGAGCCCAGCAGAAGAAGCAAGTCGACGACGCGGCCAAGGCTGATGCCAAGGTGGAGGGGCAGACCGACGCGCCCATTGACGGCGACGGGGGGGCGGCCCAGTAGCGGCGCACGGTTTTCCAGCTCGTCCACGCTGTCGGTTGAAGCAGGAGCGTTTGGATTTATCGGGGCCTCGTAAGCCGATTGGCAGGCGGGCATTTCGGCTTTCTGAAGGTGCGCGAGGCCGGATCACGCAGTATCCGTAATACGCGCCAGGGGGTATGCAGGCACCATGAATTTGCAGAGCATGACCGGGTTTGCGCGTGCTGTCGCCGAGCATGACGGCACCTCGATTGCCTGGGAGGTCAAATCCGTCAACGGCAAGAGCGTCGAGGTGCGGCTGCGGCTGCCGCAGGGCTTCGAGCGGCTGGAGCCGGCCATCAGGCAGACGCTTCAGAAACGTTTCGCGCGCGGCAATTTTCAGGCGACGCTGACCATCACGCGCGCCGTCGGAATGCAGTCCCAGCCCGTTGTCAACGAGGCCTTCCTCAAGGACCTGGCCGGGCTCGCCAAGCGGATCGAGGAACAATTTGGTGTTGCTTCTGCGACCGCCGACGGATTGTTGTCGCTGCGCGGCGTGCTCGATATTCCCGAGACCACCGAAACCGAGGATGTGCGCACGGCGCTCGACAACGCCGTCATGGCGGCACTCGAGGTGGCGCTGGAGGGGCTGGAGCGGTCCCGCCAGGGTGAGGGCGCGGCACTTCGCACGCTTCTGCTGGGCCACATCGACGCCATCGAGGCGCTGACGCTGGGCGCTGAAGCGGATCCGTCGCGCGAACCGGCGGCCATCCGCGAGCGCCTCGCCGAACAGGTGCGGCTCTTGATGGATGCTTCGGCCAACCTCGATGTCGGCCGCTTGCACCAGGAAGCCGCCTTCCTCGCCACCAAGGCCGATATTCGCGAGGAGATCGACCGCTTGAAGACGCATGTGACGTCCGGTCGTGCATTGCTTTCCGGCGGCGGCGCCATCGGACGCAAGCTCGATTTTCTGGCACAGGAATTTAACCGCGAATCGAATACGCTGTGCTCAAAGTCGAACGCTGCCGCGGTCACCGCCATTGGACTGGAACTGAAGGCCGTGGTCGATCAGTTCCGTGAACAGGTCCAGAATCTGGAGTAGCCGATGGTCGCCAGGGATTTAGGGTCCCGCATTCGCCGCCGGGGCCTGATGCTCGTGCTGTCGTCGCCGTCGGGCGCCGGCAAGTCGACGATTGCGCGCAACCTTCTGGAGAGCGATTCCAGCCTCGAACTGTCGGTCTCCGTCACCACCAGGCCGCGCCGCGGCTCGGAGATCGAAGGCGTTCACTATCATTTCCGCACCATGCGCGAGTTCGAGCGGCTGCGCGATTCGGACGCCCTGCTCGAATGGGCGGAGGTGCATGGCAATTGCTACGCGACACCGCGCGAACCGGCGGAACTTGCGCTCGCTCAAGGGCGCGACATGCTGTTCGACATCGATTGGCAAGGCGCCCAGCAGCTCAAGGAGAAGATGCGCGCCGACATCGTCTCGATCTTCATCCTGCCGCCCTCGATGAAGGAGTTGAAGGCAAGACTGAAGCGCCGCGCCGAGGACCAGGAAGCGGTGATCGAGACGCGGCTGAAGAACGCGCGCAACGAGATCGAGCACTGGAAGGAATATGATTTCGTCATCGTCAACGATGATCTCGATCGCGCCTTCGCCGAAGTGCGCGGCATCGTTGTCGCCGAGCGGTTGCGGCGCGATCGTCGGCCCGGCTTGTTCGACTTCGTCTCGGGACTTTTGGACGAGAAGACGAGCTAGCCTTTCCTTTGCCCACGAAGATGGGCCGGCGGACAAGCCGAAGGCCGGCAGCACCAAACGATGTGCCCGGGCAGGTCGCGCCTGCAAGATGCGCTTTTCGGCGCCATAAATCAGACAATTGACGAAGAGGGCAGCGCCCCTAGTTTCTCCCGCACGAACGCGTCCGCGGCGCCGGTAACGGCCGGGGCGGCAGCGTTTCAGCGTACCGCCATGAGGGAGAGCAGATCTTGAAACGCTTCTGGCTGGGCGTTCTTGCCATCATCATTGTCTGCGGCGCCGGATTTTTCGCCTATGCCTGGAAGCCGGCAATCGATCCTGTCGAGCCGCCGCAACGATCGTCGTTCGACCCGGCGTTGATCGAGAAAGGCGCTGTGCTGGCCTCGGTCGGCAATTGCACCTCCTGCCACACCAGGCCCGGTGAAAAGTCCTTTGCCGGCGGGCTCGCCGTGCCGACGCCGTTCGGCACCATCTATTCGACCAACATCACGCCAGATCCGCAGACCGGCATAGGCCGCTGGTCGCAGGCAGCCTTCAACCGCGCCATGCGCGAAGGCGTCGACCGCGAGGGCAGGCATCTCTACCCGGCCTTCCCATTCGATCATTTCACGCGTGTCTCCGATGAGGACAACCGCGCGCTCTACGCCTATCTGATGACGCGCCAGCCGGTGAACAACCGGCCGCCTCCGAACGAGTTGCCTTTCCCGCTCGATATGCGCCTGGTGCTGGCCGGCTGGAAGCTGCTGTTCTTCGACAGGGGCGCCTATCAAAACGATGCTTCACAAAGCGCGCAGTGGAACCGCGGCGCCTATCTGGTCGATGGGCTCGGGCATTGCGGCGCCTGCCACACGCCGCGCAATCGGTTCGGCGCGGAAGAGAAGGGTTCGCACATGGCCGGCGGCGAGGCGGAAGGCTGGACGGCATTTGCGCTCGACGGCACTTCACCGGCGCCGATACCATGGACGCATGACAGCCTGTTTGCCTATCTCAGGCAAGGCTGGCATGCCGACCACGGCGTCGCCAATGGCCCGATGGGCGAAGTGACGGGCAATCTCGGCCGGCTTCCCGATGCCGACATCGACGCCATGGCCACTTACGTCATGTCGCTCATGGGCGAACCATCCGCCGAACGGACGGCAGCCGCGCAGGCCATCCGCGGCCGCGCCGCGGCCGACCCGGCGTCCACCGCCGCCGTGGTGCCGACATCCGCCGATACGCCGGCGGCGCGTGGAGCCGTCATCTACCAGGCCGCATGCGCCACCTGCCACGACGGCGGCCGTCCGCCGCCTTTTGGCGGTATCAATTTCCATCTGTCGAGCGCGGTCAACGCGCCAGATCCGCAGAACGTCATCAACACCGTGCTGTTCGGCCTGCCGGCGGCGGGTGGACGCCCGAGCGCGATCATGCCGGGATTCGCGGCGACGCTGAAGGACGACCAGGTAAACGACTTGCTGGCCTATCTGCGCGATGCCTTTGCCGGCAAGCCGGCCTGGCAGGATGCGGCCGCCAGGATCGCCGACACCAGGAGCGGAAAATACCAGGTCAGCGTCCGGCCCTCGGACGGCATCGAGCGCGGCCCGGACAATGTAGGAGCGAAGGACAGATGATCAATCTCAATGTCAACGGCACCTCCCACGACGTCGACGTCGATCCCGCGACGCCGCTGCTTTACGTGCTGCGCAACGATTTGAAGCTGAACGGCGCCAAGTTCGGCTGCGGCCTTGGCCAATGCGGCGCCTGCACGGTGATGGTCGACGGCAAGCCCGTCTTCTCCTGCCTGACGCCAGCGATGCTGGTGGAGGGCCGCGAGGTCAAGACGGTCGAAGGTTTGGGCACGATCGAGAACCCCGGCCCGATGCAGAAAGCGTTCATCGAGGAGCAGGCGGCGCAATGCGGTTATTGCATCGCCGGCATGATGATGCGGGCGCAAGCGCTGCTCGAGGCCAAACCCGATGCCGGTGAGGCCGATATCAGGCAGGCGCTGGAACCCAACCTCTGCCGCTGTGGCACCCATATACGCATCCTGCGGGCCGTGAGCCGCGCGCGCGACCTGATGAAATCGAAATCGGCTGGCTTGGCGCCGGCTGCGGCCGCGGGGAGGGCATGATGAACGCGCCAACCTTTCCCGAGCTGACACGACGCGGCTTTCTCGCCGGAACCGGCGCGCTGGTCGTGTCCTTCACCATTCCCGTGCAGGCTCAGGAGGCGGCGCCCTCGGCACAGACGCCCGCGACGCCGGCCCCGGCCAAGAAACTGCCGGGCAGCCTTGCCGATACCCCCTCGCTCGACGCCTGGATCAGGTTGGATGCCGACGGTTCGATCACCGTCTTCACCGGCAAGGCCGAACTCGGTCAAGGCACCAGGACGTCGCTACGCCAGATCGCCGCCGAAGAACTGGAGGTCGAGCCGGCTTCCATCAAGCTCATCACCGCCGACACCGCGCTGACTCCTAACGAAGGCTATACCGCCGGCAGCCAGACGATCCAGAACAGCGGCACCGCCATACGCTACGCCTCGGCACAGGTGCGCCAGATCCTTATCGCCAAGGCCAGCGAAAAGCTCGGCGTTCCGGCCGACCAGCTCAAGGCGGCAAGCGGTAGGATCACCGGGTCGGACGGGAAGTCCGTGGGCTATGGCGAACTCGTGGTGGCGGATTTGCTGCATGTGGACGCATCGGCCGACACGGCGCTGAAATCGCCGGACAGTTATCACGCGATCGGCAAGCCGTTCGCCCGCGTCGATATTCCGGCAAAGGTGACGGGCGGCGAGGCCTACGTCCAGGACATGCGGCTTCCCGGCATGGTGCATGCCCGCGTCGTTCGCCCACCAAGCTATTTGGCCAAGCTCGTCAGCGTCGACGAGGCCGCCATCAAGACGATGCCCGGCGTGCTGGCGGTAATCCGCGACGGCGACTTCCTGGCCGTGGTGGCCAAGCAGGAATTCCAGGCGGTCCAGGCCATGCGCGCCATGGCCGCCAAGGCGAAGTGGCAGGAGCAGCCGGTCTTGCCGGACCAGGACAATATCCCCGCCTTCCTCGAACGCTCGGTCGCCGAGGTCGGCACCGTGACTTCGGTCGGCGCGGAAACGGCAGCCGGCGCAAAGACGCTGCAGGCGCAGTTCACCCGCGCCTACCAGATGCATGGGTCGATCGGCCCTTCCGCTGCCGTTGCCCTGTCGGACAAGGGCCTCATCACGGTGTGGACGCACACGCAAGGCGTCTATCCAGACCGCAAGGCGATCGCCGAGATGCTCGGCGTCGGGCCGGAAAAGGTGCGCTGCATCCACACCGAGGGATCAGGCTGCTACGGCCACAATGGTGCCGACGACGCGGCGGCCGACGCCGCGCTGATCGCGCAGGCGCTGCCCGGCACGCCGGTGCGCGTGCAGTGGATGCGCGATCAGGAGCATTTGTGGGAGCCCTATGGCCCTGGCATGCTGACGCGCGCCAGCGCAACGCTCGACGCCGGCGGCAAGATCGTCAACTGGCACTATGATCTGTGGAGCAACAGTCACGGCACGCGGCCGGGAACGGCAGGTTCGCTGATCGCCGGCCGGCTGGTGGCGAAGCATTTCCCGCCCGATCCGGCCAAGCTGCAGATCTCGCCGCTCGGCAATGGCGACCGCAACGCCATCCCGCTATACGACGTGCCGAACCAGCGGGTGAACTGGCATTTCGTCGCCGACATGCCGGTGCGCGTCTCGTCGCTGCGCGGTCTCGGCGCCTACTGCAACGTCTTCTCGATCGAAAGCTTCATGGACGAGCTGGCGCTCGCGGCCGGCGCCGACCCGGTGGAATACCGGCTGAGGCACATGAAGGACCCGCGCGCCAGGAAGGTGATCGAGGTTGCGGCTCAAAAATTCGGCTGGAGCAATGATCCTATGCCGGAGGGCCGCGGTCGGGGGTTCGCCTTCGCCAAGTACAAGAACCACGCCGCCTATCTCGCGGTCGCGCTTGAAGCGGAGGTCGATCGCGACAGCGGTGCCATCGCCATCTCGCATGTGGTCTCGGCAGTCGACTGCGGCGAAGCGGTGGCGCCGGATTCGATCGTCAACCAGACCGAAGGCGGTATCCTGCAGTCAATGAGCTGGACGCTCTACGAGGCCGTCCATTTCGACGACACCCGCATCCTGAGCGCGGATTGGTCGGCCTATCCGATCCTGCGCTTCAGCGCCGTTCCCGACAGCGTGGAAGTGCATGTCGTCGACAATCCCGGCACGCCCTATCTCGGCGTCGCGGAAGCAGCGCAGGGCCCGACCGCCGGCGCGATCGCCAACGCCTTCCGCCATGCGGCGGGAAAACGCATTTATGACCTGCCCTACACGCGCGAGCGCGTTAAAGCGGTGTTGGGCGTGTAGTTCGAAGCATGCGCTCGACAAGGACCGGATTGCTCTGCGCTTCCACGGCCGGCGGCATTACACCGCATTGGTCAGCCGCACGAACTCCTCGACATCGAGCGTCTCGGCGCGCCGGGTCGGGTCGATCCCGGCGCGTTCGAGCAGGGTCTCGCCGCCGAGGCTCTTCACGCTCTGCCGCAGCATCTTTCGGCGCTGGCCGAAGGCGGCTTCCGTGACGCGGCCGAGTTTTTTCACGTCGGCGCATAGCGGTGTCACACGCGGCTCGAGATGGACCACGGAGGAGGTCACCTTGGGCGGCGGTGTGAACGCCTGGGGCGGCACGTCGAACGCTATCCTGGCCTGCGTGCGCCACCCCGCCAGCACGCCGAGCCTGCCATAGGCCTCGCTGCCAGGCGCGGCGACGATACGCTGGGCCACCTCACGCTGGAACATCAGGGTCATCGAGGCATAGAAGGGAGGCCAATCCGCGACGGTCAGCCAGCGGACCAGCAGTTCCGTGCCGATATTGTAGGGCAGGTTGGCCACGATCCTGACCGGACCGCCGTCTCCGGCGGTCGCGGCAAGCGTCGGGAAGTCGATCTTCAGAGCGTCGCCGGAAACGACCTCCAGCCGTCCGGGATAATGGGCCGATATCTCGGCGAGGGCCGCCAGGCAGCGTTCGTCGCGCTCGATGGCGACGACCTTGCGCGCGCCGTTGAAAAGCAGGGCCCTTGTCAACCCGCCAGGGCCGGGGCCGACCTCGATTACGGTCGTCTCCGCCAGGCTGCCGGCGGCGCGCGCTATCTTGCCGGTCAGGTTGAGGTCGAACAGAAAATTCTGGCCCAGTGCCTTCTTTGCCTGCAAACCGTGGCGCTCGATGACCTCGCGCAGCGGCGGCAGCCCATCCATGCTCATGAGTTGAGCCTCATTGCGTGACAAATTTGGCGTCGGTGTCGGCCAGCTGCCGTGCAAGCCGCAGCGCCGCCATCAGGCTGTCGGGCCGGGCGATGCCCTTGCCGGCGATATCGAAGGCGGTGCCGTGGTCGGGCGAGGTGCGGATAAAGGGCAGGCCGAGCGTGACATTGACCGCCTCGTCGAAGGCCAGCGCCTTGGCCGGTATCAGCGCCTGGTCGTGATACATGCACAGCGCCACGTCGTAGCCGGCCCGGGCCCGGGCATGGAACAAGGTATCCGCGGGCAACGGCCCAAACGCGTCGATGCCCTCGGCTCGCAGGATCTCGATTGCCGGTCGGATGATGCGCTGGTCCTCCAGGCCCATGGAGCCATCCTCGCCCGCATGCGGGTTGAGGCCGGCGATGGCGAGCCGTGGGTTGGCGATGCCAAAGCGGTCCCTGAGGTCGGCGGCGGTGACCCGCGTCGTGGCGAGGATCAGGTCTGTGGTCAGCGCCTTCGGCACTTCGGCCAGCGCGATGTGAATGGTGACGGGAACGGTGCGCAGGTCGGGGCCTGCCAGCATCATCACCGGCATCGCTTCCACGCCGCTGTGGCGCGCCGCCAGATACGCCAGATATTCGGTGTGGCCGGGAAAGCGGAAGCCGGCGTCGTAGAGCGGCTTCTTGGCGATCGGGCAGGTGACGACGGCCGCGGCGTCGCCGGCGAGGCTGGCGGCCACCGCCCGATCGATCGCTTCGATGATGCCCGCCGCGTTGGCCGGGTCCGGCTGGCCGGGGCTGTCGATGAAGCGGGCAGCCAGCGTAACGACCGGCAGTGCGTGGCCAAAGACCTCGGTTGCCTGCGCTGGCGTCGTTTCCTCGATAGGCAGCGAAACGCCGAGGCGGCGCGCCCGCGAGGCGATCAGCGCGGGATCGGCGAGGAGATAGAAGGGCGGAAGGGCTGCGGCTGTACGCGCCAGAAACGCGGCAATCGCGATTTCCGGCCCGATGCCGGATGGATCGCCGACGCTCAACGCCAGCGCGCGCATCGCCCTGTCCACCTCAGCGCTTGACTATGCGGGCTTTTGCCTTCAGCTCGTCGACATATTTCTTGCTGAGATCGTCGGCCGCCTTGTCGTTGGAGCCTTCGCTCTGGAACACCATCTGGGCGACCTTGTCGTCGGACACCTCGCGCGACGAACAGATGCCGATGAACTCGACACCGCGCTCCGTTTGGCGGGTAGGCGTGGCGCCGCCAACCTTGGTGGCCTTGATCTGCTCGGCCCAGTCCGGCGGCAGTTGCGGCGCCAGCACCCGGCCGAGATCGCGAACCGTGACGTCGATCAGGCCCTTGGCGAACTGCCGCGTCGTGTTGCAGCCATTGAAGCGGGCACGCATGGCGTCGGCTTCGCGCTTGCGCTTGCCCAGCGTCGCGCTGCGTTCGGCCGCCGGCACGACGAAGATGACCTGCTGGAGCATGTATTCAGTGGCGCTCGGCTTGGAGCCGCCCTTGTCGAGCATGCGCCTGACCGCGTCCTGCTCGGTCACGCTGCCGCCCTCGCCGGAACGGTACCGCGCGCTCAAGGCCTGATTCCAGGCCATCTGGGCGCGGATGAACTCTTTGAAATGGCCCTTGCTGACGCCGGACTTTTCCATGACGCCGTCGAGCTGGCTGAGCTGCATCTTGTTGCTCGAGGCAAAGCGCTGGTACGCGGCCTCGACCTGCGCGTCGCTGATGTGAATCCCAAGCCGTCTGGCTTCGGCCATGCGCAAGGTCTGATCGATCATTTCCTGGCCGGCGTCGCCCTTCTTGCGCTGCAGCTTGAGGAAGGCGGCGCGATGCGCGATGTCGCCGCTGGTGATCGGTATGTCGTTGACGACGTACTTGATCTCGCTGGCGAAAGCCGGCGGCGTGATGACGGTCATCGACACGGATGTCGCCACCACAAGCAGCGCCAACCCTGCTGAAAAGAGGTATTTCCTCATCGCAAACATCCCAATTCTATCCCGGTCCCGCCCAACTTCATCCTTCTTCGGGGTTTGTGAAGTCCCTGCCAGCCCTATGCGGCGAAACGATGTCGCGGACTACTGGGTGGTGTCGAAGGCGCTGCTCGACGATCCGAAATCGCCGAGGGTGCGGAACGACAGGTTGAAGCCGACACTCTGCGTCACCTCCCTGGTGTGCAGGTCGCGCGACTGCGAGTACGTCATCAGATAGGTGAAGCAGGAATCATTGTAGGCGAAACCGACCCCGTCCTTGACCAGCAGGCTTTCCTCGAGGTCATAGGTTCCCGTCCCGAACACGCGCCAGTTCTCGGCAAGATGCGTGGACGCGCCGAGCGTGACCTCGTGGCGGTCGGTGGTGAAACCATAGAGCGGCTGAGCCTGGATGAAGGCGTATTTGGCGCTCAGCGACACCGGTAGGCCGGAATAGGCGGCCTTTACCTCGGCGCGGCGAACCTCGAAGCTCTGCTCGTCGAAACGGCCGCTGACCGAGGCGGCGAACCCGTTCGGGCTGCTGACGCCAAACAGGCCGACATAGTCCGACTTGGTGTTTTCGAGGCCCGAATAGGCGCCGACATTGACCAGGTCCGGCGCGTCGAAGGAGTTCTCGCCGCCGATCTGGTAGGACTGGCCGAAGATGGCGTTGGTGCCCCAGCCGTTGATGTAGGAACCGGAATAGCGAAGGCCCACATTGGCGCGCGAGCCGCCTTCGATGCGGTCATAGCCAGAGAACTTGTCGCGCTCGAACAGGGTGCTCGCGTCGAAAACCATGCTCTGCGCATCTTCGTTCGGGACGGCAAGGCCGCCGACATATTGTTCGTTCGGGCGCAGGAAGACCTGCGCCATCGGCTCGAACACATGACTGGAGCCGCTGGCCATCGAAAACAGCAGCGGCCAGCTCATCTCGAGCCCGGCGGTTGCCATATAGCGGGCGAAAGACGAGCGCATATCATCCTGCTCGCCCAAATTCGTCGCCATCTGGTTGACGGCCGCGAGTGAAGCTGATGACGCGTTGACATAGTCGACGTCGCCCTGCAGCGCCAGCAAGGGTGTCAGCACCAACCCGTCATCGGTGACAAATGACCGCTTCCACTCGGCTTGGGCGGTGAGCCGGCCTGATTCGCCCTCGATGCCGCGCACACGTTGGGTGCCTGAAGGGGGGAAGTAGGGGGTGAAATAGGTCTCGTCGAGGTCATCGCGGCGGATGACGCGCGAATTGACGTTGAACGACAACTGGCCGCCTGCGACCGACGTATCCGGAATGTAGGCATAGTCGAGCGAGGGCAGCACCCAGGGCTGCTGGCCGCTTCGCGCAGCGATATTGCTGTCCAGCGTGTCTTCCTGCACCTCGAAATGCATGGCGCGCAGGTCGAAATAATTACGGCCGTCGAGCCCCGTCAGGTAAACGGACGACTGGTGAACGGACCCGTTGTATTTGTCGATGGCGTAGGTGTTCGAGAAGTTCTTGTCGGTCTGCAGCAGCACGTCCCAGCCGAAATTCCAGCGCGAATTGATGGCGAACTGGCCTTGTGTGCCCATCATGCCGCGGAATTTGTTGGGATCGCCGGCCTCGCCCGAATCGATATTGCGGCCGGCGGCGTCGATGAAGGCATCGGGGTCTCGCTGCTGAATCCCCGCGATCTTCAGGCTGTATTCGCCATTGTTGAAGCGCTGGCGCCACTCGGCCTCGCCGAGAAAGCCCTGCTTGGTAAAGCCGGTGCCGGTGACGGTCAGGTCGTAGGTCGGCGAGAGCGCGAAATAATAGGGGACCTTCACCCCCACGCCCAGATCGCTTTTGAAGACGATGCCGGGGATCAGGAAGCCGCTCTTGCGCTTCACCGTCGGGTCGGCGATCTCGAACGCCGGCAGGTAGGCTAGCGGGAAGCCGAAGAATTCGAAATTCGCGTTCTCGAAGCGGACCGTCTTCTTTTCGCCGTTCCAGATGATCTTCCTGGCCTTCACACGCCAGGTCGGCGCCTTGTCGGGCTTGTCCTCGCACGGTTCGCAGGCAGTGTAGACGCCATTGTGGAAGGTGGTCAGCACGCCGCCCATGCGTTCGGCGCTTTCGGCGGCGAAATAGGCCTTGTCGATGGTTTCGACGCGGAGCGCGTTGACGAAACCGTCGGCGAAGTCGTCGGTGATGTCGATATGATCCGAATTGATCTTGGTGCCGTCGCTATTGATCACCTCGACATTGCCGCTTGCGACCATGCGCTTGGTGTTGCGGTTGTACTCGACCTTCTGCGCGACAAGTCGGTTGCCGCCATAGTCGATCTGCACGCCGCCGACGGCGGTCACGGTCTGATTGTCGTTGTTATAGACCAGCGTATCGGCCGCCAGCAGCATCTGCGAGCCGGACGGCACCTTGGTCGCCATGTCGCCGACATCCTGCGCGATCGCAGGCAGCGGAACCGCGCATGCAAACAGGCATGCCAAGGCGGTCGCCGCATAAAGGCGCGCCAAACCGGCCTGCCTGTTACTGGGCAAAAAGGCCTCCCTCACTAGCCGTCTTCCTTGTATAGCAGGAAAGTCACCCCGAAGAACATAGCTACCACGACCGGCACCCAGGCAGCTACGACAGTCGGCACGAACCCCGCCACGCCGAATGCCTTCACCAGCACCGAAACGACATAAAGCAGAAACCCGGCAACGACGCCACCCAGAATCATCGTTGCCGATTGCCCCATCCTCGCAAATCGCATTGAAACTGTTGCCGCAATCAGCGTCATGGCGACGAGCAGGAACGGCAACGCCACCAGCGAATCGAACTGCATGGCGAAGGCATTTGCCTTGAGGCCGAAGGAACGGGCAACCTCGATTTTTCCCGGCAGATCGTAGAATGGAATGGTCTCCGGGCGCGCCAGCCGCTCCTGCACGAATTCGGGCTTCAGATTGGTTGGCACGCGATCGTTTGCCGCAGGCTGGATGGTGCCGTTCCTGAAGGTCTTAACGTCCTGCAATTCCCAGTAGCCGTCCCGCAGGTAGGCGCGCGCGGCATCCTTGCGCTCGACGATATCGCCTTGCGGGTCGAGGATGAAAAAGACAGCGTCAGCCATCTCCAGGCCTTGGTTGAGGATGGCGCGCGCTCCGATGATGGTGTCTCCGGAGCTGGTTTTCTGCCGGATCCAGGGCGCGGCGTCGGCCGACACCGTATTCGACTTGCCCGAGCGCAACTGGGTTTCGATCTGTTCGGACCAGGAGAAGGCGTGCGCTGCGAGCGGGTTGATGAGACCGACCGACAGGACGCCGAACAACAGCGCTCCGATGCAGCACGGCAAAAGGAACTGCCAGGCCGAAACGCCGGCTGAGCGCGCTATGACCAGTTCATACCTGCGGTTGAGCGAGACCAGCGTCGCCATCGCCGAGAAGAGACCGACAAACGGCACGGTCTGCAGCATGATCATCGGCATCCTGAGTCCGGAAATGGCCAGCGCCGTTCCATAGGTGAAGCCGGGCAGGCCGGTCGTGCGGCCGGAAAGCTCGGTGAAATCGATCAGGAACACCAGCGCAAGCAGGCCGATGAAGAACCACACGGTGATCGTGACATAGCGGAAGAAGAAGTAGCGTCCCAGCGTCCAGCCCATCAGCTGACCCCCTGGCCCGAGGCGCTGCGCCTGGACAGGCGCAGCTTGACGGCATTCCAGGCGTCAGCCATCCGGCTGGCGAGATTCGTCAGCCAATCTGCCCAGGCCACTGGCAGTTCCATCGTCCGGTTGGATGCGATGAACCAAATTGCCACCGCCGACGACACGATGGGCACGCCGTAGACCATATACGCATATTGCGGGACCTCGTCGGCCTTGCTGGCGGCGAAGAAGCCCAGCCAGCGCACGAACAGCGATATCGCGATGGCCGTGATCAGCGGATTGACGCGCGCCTCGCGATGCGAGCGTGCGTCTCCGGCGACCGCCAGTGCGATCAGCGCGAAGACCATGGAATAGAGCCATTCCGAGAACCGCTGGTCGACCTCCGCCCGGTATTCGTTCGGGCGCTGCTGGTAGACCTTGTCGTTGGCACTCGGGTTGAGCAGGTACTGGGTCGTCTGGTCTTTTGGCATCAGCGTCACCTCCGACGCTGCCGCCATGAAGGCCGACATGTCGAAGGCATAGGAGGTGAAGCGGATGACCGAGAGGTCGCCGGTCAGCGTCTTTCGATGGATGACGCCGTCATTCATCATCAGCACCTTTTCGCCGCCGCGTTCGACGATGCTGCCGGTCTTGGCATAATAGACGAGGTTGACGCCTTCCTCGCGCGAATCCGCGACGAAGATGCCGCCCAGCCGGTTGTCGGGAAGCCGCTCGCCGATCTGCAGGAACAGCCCGTCATCGATCTTGCGGAATGTGCCCTCCTGGATGATCAGCGACAGAAGATCCGCGCGTGACTCCGCCACCAGCATCCGGTTCTTCTGGCGCGCGTAAGGGTCGATGCCGTTGTCGACGGCGAAGGAAAAGACGCTGGCCGCGGCCGCGAGAATCATGATCGGCCGCACGATGGTCCAGCGCGAGGCGCCCGCTGCGTTGACGACGGCAAGCTCCGAATCCGAATTCATGACGCTGAGCGTCTGGGCAACCGCCACCACGAGCGCGAAGGGCACCACGATCGGAATGATCGAGGGAAGAATGAGGGCCGCAACCTCGAAGAAGGTCAGCGCCGACTGGCCGCTGTCGGTGACGAGGTCGATCTTGGCCAGCACCTGCGTCGTCCAGACAATGGCCAGCGTCCAGGCCAGCGCTGCAATAAAGACCACGAAAGCGCGGCGCATGATGTAGCGTTCAACGACCTTCATGAAGGCTTTTCTCAATTTTCTCGAACGGCATCATGCCACCGGATAAGGGTAGCCGTCCGGCGACGCCCGCACAACTGGCTGCGTCGGGCTCTGTCAGGCAGACGATCCGGTTCCCGTCCCACATCGCGCGCCAAGTTGGGCCGGAGTGTCGGCGGGATTGGATAAGAAAGGGCGAACATCGATGGTTAACAACAGGTTGCGGCCAAAAAGCGGAGCCGTGCCGCGACGAATCGCCGTCGATTCATGTGCCATATGGGGAGCCCGTTTGGCAAAGTCTTGCCAAATGCCGGAAAACGACCAAATGTCGCGGATCGCTTCCAACCGCTTCGCGCGAGCCGCGCATTCCCCGAAAGCAGGACATGATGAACCAGAGACCCTCGATCGCCTTCGCAAAATTCGCCGCGCCGCAGACCGCCGCGAACAGAAGGGGGACGGTCTTCGTGCTGGCGGCGGATGATGGCGGCCTGAGCGAAACCGCCGCGGCGTATGATCCCGGCAAGACGCTGGAACGGGCCTTCCCTGTGGCCGAATTCACGGCCAAGTTCGCCAGCGTGGTGGAAGTGCTGACGCCACAGGCAAGCTCGCTCGACAGGCTGGTCGCGATCGGCGCCGGCAAGGTATCCGGGCTCGACGAATACGCCTGGACGAAGCTTGGAGGCACCATCGCGGGGTCGCTACGCAAGGCGACGGACGTGGCGGTGGTGCTCGACGTGGTCGGCGCCTCGTCAAGCGGTGCGCAGGCGGCCAGCCTTGCCGCGGGTATTCTTCTGCGCAGCTATTCCTTCTTTAAGTACAAGACCAGGAAAGACAAGGACGATGGCCAAGGCGACAAGGCCGAGCCGAAAAAGCCGGCCAAGATAACCATCCACACCGCCGATCCGGCGGGCGCGAAGAAGGCCTTCGCCGAGACTGAGGCTGTGATCGACGGCGTGCTTTTGGCGCGTGACCTCGTCAACGAGCCGGCAAACGTCCTGGGACCGGTCGAGTTTGCCGCCCGCGCCAAGGAACTGGAGGCCCTCGGCGTCAAGGTCGAGATACTGGCCGAGAAGGAAATGAAGAAACTCGGCATGGGGTCGCTGCTCGGCGTTGCGCAAGGCTCGCCGCGCGGCGCCCGCATGGCCGTCATGCAGTGGAACGGCGGCAAGGCCAAGGACAGCCCCGTCGCGTTCATCGGCAAGGGCGTCACCTTCGACACCGGCGGCAATTCGATGAAACCGGCATCCGGCATGGAGGACATGAAGGGCGACATGGGCGGCGCCGCGGCGGTGACCGGACTGATGCATGCGCTCGCCGCCCGCAAGGCGAAGGCCAATGTCGTCGGCATCATCGGGCTGGTGGAAAACGCCGTCGACGGCCATGCGCAGCGTCCCGGCGACATCGTTACCTCGATGTCGGGCCAGACCATCGAGGTGCTCAACACCGATGCGGAGGGGCGCCTGGTGCTGGCCGACGCGCTCTGGTACTGCAATGACCGCTTCCAGCCGAAGTTCATGGTCAATTTGGCGACGTTGACCGGCGCGATCATGGTCGCGCTCGGCCAGCACTATGCCGGCCTGTTCTCCAACAATGACGAACTGGCGGAACGCCTGGCGACAGCCGGGCAGTCGACGCAGGAGCGACTGTGGCGCATGCCGCTCGGTCCTGAATATGACAAGCTGATCGATTCCAAGAACGCCGATATGAAGAACATCGGCGGCCGCTATGGCGGCGCCATCATCGCCGCGCAGTTCTTGCAGCGCTTCGTCAAGGACACGCCCTGGGCGCATCTCGACATCGCAGGCACTGCCATGGGGGCGCTGTCGAACGAAATCAACCAGTCCTGGGGTTCCGGCTTTGGCGTGCGGCTGCTCGACCGGCTCGTGCGCGACCACTACGAGAGCTGATCGGGACCCATGGCCGACGTGCTGTTTTATCACCTGACCGAATCGACGCTGGAGGATGCGCTGCCCGGCCTACTTGAGCGCAGCGTCGATCGCGGCTGGCGCGCCGTGGTGCAGACCGGCACCGAGGAGCGGCGCGACGCGCTCGACCAGCATCTGTGGACGTTCCGTGACGATTCTTTCCTCGCGCACGCCACCGACCGCGAAGCCCATCCCGCCGAACAGCCGATCCTTTTGACCACCGGCGAAGGCAACCCGAACGCGGCGCAGATACGCTTCCTGGTGGACGGCGCTGCGCCGCCGGACCTTGGCGGCTACGAGCGCGCCGTGTTCCTGTTCGACGGCCACGATGCCGCCCAGGTCGAGGCCGCCCGCGGGCACTGGAAGACGATGAAAGACGCCGGCCACGCGGTGACGTATTGGCAGCAGACGCCCGACCGCCGCTGGGAACGCAAGGCCTGAGGGACGTCAGCGGCGGCTGATCACTGCCTTGTTGATAATGTGGATCGCGATCATCGAGCCGGAAGAAACCTGTCGCTCGTCACATGAGCAGCCTTACTTCTTCACTTGCGGATGGATCGTCTCCCCGCGCTTGAGCATCTCGACAAAACTCTCGATCTTCTTCCTGCGCCCGGCTTCGGTCTTCATGTTGTGGATACGGAAGGCGAGCGCGAAGCGGTTCTGCGCGCTGAGTTTTTCGAGCATTTGCCGAGCCTCTGGCTCGGCATCGATCGCGGCCTGCAGGTCATCGGGAATTTTCATGTCCTTGCCGCTGGCATAGGCACGCGCCCAGCGGCCATCGGCCTTGGCGGCTTCGACCTCGGCGAGCCCATGCCGCGTCATCCGGCCGTCGTCGATCAGCCGGGCGACATTGTCGATGTTGATCTGGCTCCAGATGCTTTTCTTCGTCCTCGGCGTGTAGCGCTGCAGGAAGCTCTTGTCGTCGAGCCCCTTGCGCACCGCGTCGATCCAGCCCCAGCACAGCACGACCTCGATCGCCTCCTTTGCCGAGATCGACTTCAGTCCCGAGCCGGTCTTGTGGATTTTGATCCAGACCTCGGTTTCCCTGTCATGATGTTCGCCGAGCCAGGTATAAAAGCTCTCGGCGTCCTCGAATTCGTGCACCTTGTCGGGGTCGACCTTGACCGGCGCCATTTGCGGCCTCGTCCATGCTTTGCGATTGCACTTTCAATGCGGCATTTCCCGCTGGATGACAATCGAAGGCGAAGATGATGGCTGTCGGATGAGGGCAGTTCTGCGGTGGCCCGCAGGCGCGGACCACCGCGGGTGTCGTTTCACTGCCCGCCCATTTCCTTCTTGAACGTGTCGAAATCGACCTGCATGCCATTGAAGATGGTGCTCCAATGGCGGGTCAGCGCCGCCATCGCCACCGCCTCCTGGATTTCCTCATCGGTAGCGCCGGCGCGCTTGGCGTTTTGCGTGTCCGACCAGATGCAGTAGTTGCACGGGATCTGCGCCGCCACTGCCAGCGAGATCAATGACTTTACCTTTGGCGGCAGCGCCGTCTTGTCGCTGAGTTCGATGGCCTTGACCTCGGCCCAGGCGCCGGGCAGACCGGCTTTGGGAAGTTGCTTCACAAAGCTCGGCACGCCGCCCATGGTCGACTGGATGTCCTTTATGGTTGCATCGTAGTCGTCGGCATAGGCAGGGGCCGCGGCGAGGACGCAGGCCACGGCGGTTAGAGCCAACGCACGATGGAGGGACGAATGCACGGATTTGGCAATGCGATGGTGTGACATGTTTTCCTCCTCTGGTCTTTGTTAGCCTTACTGTGTAAGGTGAAGTGAAAAATGAACCTTACGCTGTAAGTTGTCAAGCGCGGCCATGGACTCATCGATCAAAAAAAAGCGAGCACGCGGACGGCTATCCCGCGAGATGATCGAGGATGCCGCTTTCGAGGTGATCGAGAAGGAGGGCCTTTCCGGTTTTTCGATGCGCAAGCTCGCCGCCGTGCTCGGCTGCGAGGCGATGAGCATTTATCATCACTTCCCCTCGCAAGCGCACCTCTATGAGGCGCTGGTCGATCGCCAGGTCAGCGGGATGGTTATCCCCGACGACAGCATGCCGTGGCGCGACAGGATTCGGATGGTCATGCATGAGTTTCGCCGTGTTGCGAGTGAGCATCCGGCCTTTGCGCCATTCCTTGTCGTCTACCGGATGAATTCGCCGCCTTGCCTTGCGATGCTGAACGGCGTCATCGGCCTGTTCGAGGCTGGCGGTTTCGGCCCGGAACTCAGCGCCAGGCTGTTTCGCACCGCCAGCTATTATCTCATGGGCGCGATCCTCGACGAGACAGCGGGCTACGCCAAGGGCCCGTCGGCGGTGACCACCGTCGACGACGAGCAACTGGCGAAGGATTTCCCCAGTGTCATGGCGGCCGGGACCTATTTCGGCACCGGCGGTTTCGACAAGACATTCGAACTCGGCCTCGACATGCTATTGGACGAAATGGAGCGCCTGCGCGACAGCGCCAATGCAGGCTAATTGTCCGGCAACGTCCGATTACAAGGTGATTCCCTGAATGCGCTTTCTGTTCCTGTTGATCCTGCTCGCCGGCATCGGCGTCGGCGCCATCTATCCATGGGCGATGACTAATTTCTCCGGTCACCAGATCGGCAGCTGGCGGGTCTATGAGGGCGGCCGCTTCAGGCAGGTCACAGTGCCGCTTGCCGCGCGCGATGCGCCGGTCAGGGTGCTGGTCGACTTGACCGCGAGGGCCGAGCGCATCGTTTCGCAGCAGCGCACAGTGCTGACGCTGACAGCCGCCTCCGGCGGCCGCACGGTGCTTGCCTCGACGCTTCAGTTCAATCATTCCGACAATCCGCGTCAGGCGAGCCCGCAACTGCCCGACAAGATCTTCCGCGATGAGGCTGGCGTGATCCGGACCGTCGGCCCCGGCCCCTATGTCTTCACCGTCGGTCCCGGCGACGCCGACGACATCCCGATACGCGCGGTCGATCTTGTCTTGCGCTCCGGTGTGGGCGAGACCGACAGCCGTGCGCGACCGGTTGGCTTCGCGCTGATGGCGATCGGCTTGATCGGCTTCCTGCTGTCCTTGCGTTCTGCCGGCGGCCGGCCGCAAAATCCGAATTCACAGCCACCGCCGCCACGTTGGGGCAGGGGTTCCACATGAACTATCGCCACGCCTATCACGCCGGAAATTTTGCCGACGTCCTCAAGCACGTCGTGCTGACGCGGCTGCTTGAATATCTGAAGCAGAAGGACAAGGCGTTCCGCGTCATCGACACTCATGCAGGCATCGGCCGCTACGATCTGTCCTCGCCCGAGGCGCAGAAGACCGGCGAATGGCAAGGCGGCATCGGCCGGCTGGTCGATGCCGCGCCCGAAGCCCAGGCCGCAATGCTGCTCGCGCCCTATCTCGACGCGGTGCGTGCGTGCAACGCAGACGGTCCATTGAAAAAATATCCGGGCTCGCCGCTGGTCGCGCGGCACCTTCTGCGTAAGCAGGACCGGCTATCGGCGATCGAGCTGCACCCGAAGGATGTCGCGAAGCTGAAGACGGAATTCGCCGGCGATTTCCAGACAAGGGTGATCGAGCTCGACGGCTGGCTGGCGCTCGGCGCACACCTGCCGCCGAAGGAAAAGCGCGGATTGGTGCTGATCGATCCGCCATTCGAGGAAGAGGGCGAGTTCGGCCGCCTCGTCGACGGGCTGGCGAAGGCGCACAAGCGCTGGCCGGGCGGCATCTATGCGCTGTGGTATCCGATCAAGGACCGCAAGGCGGTGATTGGCTTCCGCAAGGCACTGAAGGAAACCGGCGTTCCGAAATTGCTCGACATCGAATTCGAAATCCGGCCCGCGTCGCAAGAGCCCAGCCTCGACGGCAGCGGCCTGGTCGTGGCCAACCCGCCTTTCACGCTGGAAGGTGAATTGCGCATTCTCCTGCCGGCCCTGCACAAATTGCTGGTCTTGGAAAAGCCGGCGCACTGGACGCTGAACTGGCTGGCAGGGGAGTAGCAGCGGGATGCAGGCTGCGAGCGGCGTCCTTACAGATGCGCCAAGACAAACAGTTAAAGCGGGTCTGCGGCCGGCCCGGCTCCGCTCCGCTGGATTTGGTGGCCGGCTTCTGCCTCGCCATCGGCGCCGCGGTGCCCTATGCCGCCGGCGCGCTCATCCTGTTCACGGTGGCGGCGAATCTGCTCGTCCTGCCCTTCTGGCGCCATCACGGGCCCGGAAAGGCAGGCGCTGAGGTCCGCCTTCCTGGTCAACGTCGCCGTTATCGGCGGGCTGCTGCTGGCGGCGCGCCCCGGCTGATGGCCGGCGGCCACGCCCTGGAAACCATTGTCAATGCAATCGCTTGACCGCCGCCCGGCGAATCCCGCACAGTGCGCGCATTCGACCTTGAGAGGCTGCCATGACTCGCTTCGCCCGCTCCGCCCTTGCCGCCCTGATCTCGCTCTGCACGCCGTTTGGCACATCGCTTGGCTTCACCCAGGCGGCGCAAGCCGCCGATCTTGCCGTCTATTCTGACGAGGACAGCGGCATTTGCGGCGAAGCCTGGGTGCTGAACAAGATCACCAGCCGCTTCTCCTATCAGGTGCGACACGTCCCGCACCTGCCGGATGTCGCGATCACCGATTTCCACCGCATCCACCAGCACCGCTACTTGCCGGCCAGCGAGGAATGGCCGATCGGCCGTCGCTATTGCGGCGCCACGGTCGCCCTGTCAGATGGCCGCGACCGCGCCATCTGGTACCTGATCGAGGAAGGCCAGGGCTTTGCCTCGATCGGCGACAATGTCGAATTCTGCGTCTCGGGCTTCGACCGCTGGATGGTCTACAACGGCCGCTGCCGCATCCTGCGCTAGCGGGCGGTTTCCAGTCGATTTCGTTGGTGCCTGCGGCCTAAGCCGCGGGCCTTTTCTGCGACTCGGGGTATCGGCCCTGACGAAAATATGTGCCGCGCGGCACGCGCCGACAATGTTTGCCAATCGCAGTGCTATTTCCTGCCTCGCGTCGCCTCGGCTTCACCGATGATCTTTCGAAGAAAGGCAACGTGACCGCGAAAAGCGCGCCGCCCGATCGTCGTTGCTCTGATCCGTGTCCGCGGCCGCCGCCCGACGAAAAGCTTTTCAACATCGACGTAGCCCGCTTTGGCCAGCGTGTCGAGATGCGCGCCGAGATTTCCGTCGGTGGTTTCGATCATAGCCTTCAGCGTGAACTCCAGCGCCTCGCGTCTTTCCAGCGTGTTCAGGGCGGCCATGATCCTGAGCCGTGTACTCTGATGGATGATGTCGTCGGCACTCATCAATTGGCTCCAATGCTGCGGACCTTGAGCTGTCACCCTATGGCTCTGCAGCCTCGGGCAGTACTAACCATTCGCCTTTGTGAACGACATCGAACACACTTGCCAGAATACTCTGGTATGCAGAGTAATCTGTCAATTCAGTGATGAAGCCAGGCTTGACAAGGTGATCTCCAGATCGGCGCATCGCATTGCACTTGTAATCCGAAGGGACCGGTCGCCTGCAAAAGATGATCATTCTCTATAAGCCGAAGCTCATGATATTCGCGGCCGAAGATCAATGCGTGAAGCTACTTGCTGATCTTTGCAGCTTCATGGCAGGCGCGCCCACGCAGCGCATCGAGAATGTCGATGCCAAATTGCTGGCGATATCGGAAGATAACGCCATATTTTTGCGATGATGAGTGTGATCATGTGTCGATCGCAACGAAAATTTAAGCTGAGAAAATCATATCATTGCTTCGCTGGCTAGCGAGGCGCGAGTCAGATAAGCATGACACGCCGGGCCATTAACGGTCGTCGGCATAACGCAAGGGGCATCGCATGGCTAAGCAGTCATCAAAAGCGCCGGCATCCAAGGCACCGGCAAAGAAAGCACCTGTAAAAGCGGCGGCGGCGAAAGCCACGACCGCAGTCAAGAAAGCAGCACCCGCTGCCAAGCCGAAGGCGGCAGCGCCGAAGGCAAAGGCGGCACCGGCCAAGAAGCCGGCAGCCAAGGCCGCCGCGAAACCGGCGGCGAAGAAGGCAGCGCCCGCCAAGGCCAGCGCCGCATCCGCAAAGAAGGCTGCACCGGCCAAGAAGGCCGCTCCGGCAAAGAAAGCCGCTCCGGCCAGGAAGCCGGCTGCCAAGGCCGCGGCCAAGCCCGCTGCAAAGAAGGCAGCCCCTGCCAAGGCTCCGGCCAAGGCTGCCGCGGCGAAGTCTTCGGCACCGGTGAAGAAGGCGGCGCCAGCCGCCAAGAAAGCAGCGCCGGCGAAGGCCGCGAAGAAATAGTCACGTTTCTTCGCGCCGGGGACCGTGTCGGCAGAAATGAGGGCAGGTGCCGTTGAGGCCTCGCGCCCTCTGCTCTGGCATTGGGGCGCAACGAGAGGGGCGGACGCCAGATATCTTTCGCAGTTCCCAGGACTTCGCCGCAGGGCGAAGTCCGGTGGGCTTTTGTTGCCCGCGCCATCACGCGGCGACGGGACGATCGTTGGTCTTGTCGGCCTGTCGGAGTTTGCCGCCGTCATCATGCGGCGCATCCTGATCAAGGCGTACAAGAGACCAAGGCATGCAGGAGTGGTCGCCGGCTGCTGGCGGCTGGTTTTTCCGCTTCTGGCTGTTGCGCGGGGAAGGGCGCCCGGTCAACAGTGACGGGCTGCCAACAGGAACCCGATCATGCCGAAGCTGCTTTACGCCTCCACGTCCCCCTATAGTTCCAAGGTGCGAATGGCGGCCCTTTATGCCGGCATCGCCGTCGACCTGGCGCCTGTCAAAACCGAAGAAAAGCCGGCCGAACTGATCGGCGCCAATCCGCTGGGCAAGATCCCCGTGCTGGTGCTCGACGACGGCCGCTCGATCCACGACAGCCGAGCCATCACCCAGCAGCTCAACCGGATGTCGAAGAGCGCGCTGTTTCCGCGCAATCCCGACAAGCGGCTGGAAGCGGAAGTGCTGGAAGCGTTGGCGGACGGCATCTGCGACTGTGCGCTGTCGATGGTTTATGAGCGCCGCACGCGGCCCGAGGAGATGGTCTACCAGCCCTGGCTCGATCGCCAGTGGGCGAAGATCACCGCCGCGCTCGATCTACTCAACGCCAATCCGCCGAAACTGCCGAAGAAGATCACCGCCGGCCAGATGGCGCTGCGCGCCTGCCTTGGCTACCTGGCGCTGCGTTTCGCCGGGAAATGGGAAAAAGGCCGCAACCGGCTGGTCCGCTGGGCCGCGCGCTTCGATGAGAAATTCCCGGACCTGAAACCCTGCGTTCCCGCGTGAGCGGCCGACAATAAAAAAGCCGGGCGCGAGGCCCGGCTTCTTCGTGTCGTGGCTTGAACGACTTAGAACTTCATACCGACGCCGAAGGTGACGCGGTTGTCGGTGGCCTTGACCTTGCCGATGCCATCGAAGTCCTTGCTGCCGAAGTCGGTGTAGCGGTATTCGACGCGGCCGAACACATTGTCGGTCAGCTTGATGTCGGTACCAAGACCGGCGGTCCAGCCGATCATGGTGGCGCGGTCGCTGGCGCCGAGGACGCTGTCCTCCACCTTCAGGCTCCTGCCGGCGAGACCACCGGTGCCGTAGAGCAGGATTTCCGGGGTCACAGCGTAGCCGAGACGGGCACGCAGCGAGCCTTCGAAGCCGGCCTTGGAGTCGATGCCATTGTCGTCGCCCTTGACGCCGTTGTAGCCGAGTTCGGCTTCACCGCCGTAGACGAAGTTCTCCTGCTGCCACTGATAGCCGCCGAAGACGCTGCCGATGAAGCCCTTGGTATCGGTTTCAACGTCGAAATCCTTTTCCTTGGTACGGCCGCTGAAGCCATAGCCAAGATTAAGACCGGCATAGGGGCCGGCCCAGGACGCGACGGGCAGTTCGGCGACCGGGGCAGGGGCCGGCGGCTCTTCCTGGACCACATCGGCGGCATAGGCAGTTCCACCGAGGGCGAAGAGCCCGAGCGCTACGGCCAGCGGCCGTGCGAATTTGAGATTGGCTTGCATTGTTGTTTACTCCTTAAGCCACAGGACACAGGCTTGTTCTTACGATCGCCCATCAACCCGTCCGGGGGGTGAAACGGATCTGGCGTTCGTCGGTTCCAAATGTCGTGTCGAAATACGGCTGAAGCGAACCTGAACTTGGGTCATTCCCCGGCGCGAATGAGGCAGAAATTTGGCGTTGCATCTTCGCAACAGCGAAATGTCAGCAGATTGGCCGTGCTGCACCGCAGGTGGCTTGGTGCAAGGAGTCCAGCCTCCTATATTGTGTTGAGGCCGGCTCATTGCCGGCCGGCTCGAAATGCCGAACCGGCCGTTTCGCCACAATGTTGCCGCAGCTGCGAACGCCATTTAACGGGTGGCGGGCCATAATTTGCCGGCGCCCTCCTTCGCGCCGAAACCGAGGATTGACAACAGATGAGCAAAGCCACCGCGGCGCTGGTGACGGGCGGGGCAAAACGGATCGGTAGCGCGATTGTCGAGGATCTCGCCGCCCACGGTTTTGCCGTCGCCATTCACTGCAACCGCTCGCGCGATGACGCGGATGCGATTGCCCAGCGGATCAACCGCGCCGGCGGCCACGCCGCCGTGGTCGCCGCCGATCTGACCGACATGGCCGAGGTCGGCGACCTGGTCGGCCGCGCCGAAGCCGCGCTCGGGCCGATCTCGCTGCTGGTCAACAACGCTTCGCTGTTCGAGGAGGATTCGGTCCTTGACTTCGACTGGCAGGGCTGGGACCGCCACTTCGCCATTCATGTGAAGACCCCGGCGCTGTTGGCGCAGAACTTTGCCCGGGCTCTGCCAGACGGGCAGGAGGGACTGATCGTCAACATGACCGACCAGCGTGTCTGGCGGCCGACGCCGCGCTACTTCTCCTATGCGCTGTCGAAGTCCGCCTTGTGGACGGCAACCCAGATGATGGCGCAGGCGCTCGGCCCGCGCATCCGCGTCAACGCCATCGGTCCCGGCCCGACCTTGAAGAACGCGCACCAGGACGACAGCGACTTTGCCGCGCAGCTCGCCGGTCTCATTTTGAAACGCGGCCCGCAATTGCCGGAATTCGGCGCCACAATCCGCTATCTCTGGGAAGCCCGCTCGGTTACCGGGCAGATGATCGCGCTTGATGGCGGCCAGCATCTTGCATGGCGCACGCCTGATGTGACAGGCATGACGGAATGAGTCCCGCAGAGCAGAAACACAAGGTGCGTGGCGGCGCCGACGACCTGCCTCCCGAAATCGACCTCGAGGACGAGGCGGCGGAGGAGATCGTCGAACCGGCCGGCCCGGACGTCGCCTTCACCGCCATCGACTGGACGCCGCATGCCGGCGATGCCGACGGCATGGTCGGCGCCGAAGTGATCCAGACGCTGGTCAAGCGGCTGCCCAATGCGCCGGGCGTCTACCGCATGATGAATGCCAATGGCGACGTGCTCTATGTCGGCAAGGCCCGCAGCCTGAAGAAGCGCGTCACCAATTACGCGCAAGGCCGCTTCCACACCAACCGCATCGGCCGCATGGTGCGCGAGACCGCGACGATGGAGTTCGTCGTCACCCGCACCGAGATCGAGGCGCTGCTGTTGGAGGCCAACCTCATCAAGCGGCTGCGGCCACGTTTCAACGTGCTGATGCGCGACGACAAGTCGTTTCCCTACATTCTCTTGACGGGCGACCATGTCTCGCCCGGCATCTACAAGCATCGCGGCGCGCGTTCGCGCAAAGGTGATTATTTCGGCCCCTTCGCTTCCGCGGGCGCGGTCGGCCGCACCATCAATTCCTTGCAGCGCGCCTTCCTCCTGAGGAGTTGCACCAACTCCTTCTACGAGAACCGCACGCGGCCTTGCCTGCTCTATCAGATCAAGCGCTGCGCCGGTCCGTGCACCGGCGAGATTTCGCATAGCGACTATGCCGAGCTGGTTGCCGAGGCGAAGGATTTTCTTTCCGGCCGCAGCCAGAAGGTGAAGACCGAGATTTCGGCCGCCATGCAGCAGGCCTCGCAAGACCTCGATTTCGAGCGCGCCGCCATCTATCGAGACCGGCTGGCGGCACTCTCGCACGTGCAGAGCCACCAGGGCATCAATCCGCAGACCGTCGACGAGGCCGATGTCTTCGCAATCCATCAGGAGGGCGGCCAGGTCTGCATCCAGGTGTTCTTCTTCCGCACCGGCCAGAACTGGGGCAACCGCGCCTATTTCCCGAAGGCCGATCCGGCGCTGGAAGGGGCCGAGGTGCTGGGCTCGTTCCTGGCGCAGTTCTATGACGACAAGCCGACGCCGCGCGCCATTTTGCTGTCGCACGCCGTGGAGGACCAGGAACTGTTGGCCGAGGCGCTCTCGACCCGCGCCGGCCGCAAAGTATCGATCTCGGTGCCGCAGCGCGGCGAGAAGAAGGACCTGACCGACAACGCGTTGCAAAATGCCCGCGAGGCGCTCGGCCGTCGGCTGGCCGAAACCTCGACGCAGGCCAGGTTGCTCGCCGGCTTCGCCGAGACCTTCGGGCTCGAAAAGCCGCCGGTGCGCATCGAGGTCTACGACAATTCGCACATCATGGGCACCAACGCCGTCGGCGCCATGGTCGTCGCCGGGCCGGAAGGTTTTGTGAAGAACCAGTACCGGAAATTCAATATCCGCTCGACCGAGATCACGCCCGGCGACGATTTCGGCATGATGCGCGAAGTGATGGAGCGGCGCTTTTCACGATTGCTCAAGGAGCATGGCGATGTGACGCCCAACGATGCCGCGGCAGGCGAGGCGGACAGCGATGAGGGCGACATGTCGGGCGGCTTCCCTGCCTGGCCCGACGTCATCCTGATCGATGGCGGCCAGGGCCAGATGAGCGCCGTGCGCAAGATCCTCGCCGATCTCGGCATCGAGGACCGGGTCGTGGCCATCGGCATCGCCAAGGGCCAGGACCGCGACGCGGGCCGCGAGCGCTTCTTCGTCAAGGGCAGGGACTCGTTTTCGCTGCCGGTACGCGACCCGGTGCTCTATTTTGTCCAGCGCCTACGCGACGAGGTTCACCGTTTCGCCATCGGCTCGCACCGGGCCCGCCGCAAGAAGGAGATGGTCAAGAGCCCGCTCGACGAGATCGGCGGCATCGGCCCCAGCCGCAAGCGGGCGCTGCTGATGCATTTCGGCACCGCCAAGGCGGTCGGTCGCGCGGCAATCGAGGACCTGGTAAAGGTCGAAGGCATTTCCGAGCAGGTGGCCAGACTGGTTTACAACCATTTCCACGAGAACTGATGCATGTCGCCCGAAAGCGACCGTCGGCTCCCGGGCGAAGCAAGGAGCGGCGCGGCGTAGCCCGCGAGATGACAAGATTGGCCTATTTTTGCTGGCCAATCGATTTTGGCCTGTTGACCCCCTACATCAGCTTCTGATTTGAGTACGCAGGCAGAAAGAGTTCCCCCGGATATGGCTCAGCGCGCGTTCAACCTTCCGAACATCCTCACCTACGCCCGCATTATCGCGGTGCCGCTGGTGGTGCTGTGCTTTTTCCTCGAGGGACATCTGAAGTCGAGCGACTTCGCCCGCTGGTCGGCGCTGATCATTTTCCTGCTGGCGTCCATCACCGATTATTTCGACGGCTATTTCGCCCGCGCCTGGAAGCAGACCTCGAACATCGGCAAGATGCTCGACCCCATTGCCGACAAACTGCTGGTCGCGACATGCCTGCTGCTGCTTGCCGCCGACACCGACCGCCATGCCGGCATTGCCGGCTGGTCGCTGTGGGCGGCGATCATCATCCTGTGCCGCGAAATCCTGGTTTCGGGCCTGCGCGAATATTTGGCGGCGCTCAAGGTCTCCGTGCCGGTGACGCAGCTTGCCAAATGGAAGACCACTATCCAGATGGTCGCCATCGCCTTCCTGCTCGCCGGTCCGGCCGGCGACAAGATTTTTCCGCTGACCACACAGACCGGCCTGGTGCTGTTGTGGATCGCTGCCCTGGTCACGCTTTATACCGGCTATGACTATTTCCGTGCCGGCCTCAAGCACATCATGGACGAATAGGATGACGAAGCTCATCTACTTCGCCTGGGTGCGGGAGCGAATCGGCAAGCCGGACGAAGACGTGGAATTGCCGCATGGCGTCGACACGGTTGCGGACCTGTTGCGCTGGCTGAAGTCGCGCGGCGAGGAATACGACCATGCGCTGCAACATCCCGACGTGATCCGCGTCGCCATCAACCAGGAACATGTCGAGCACGGCGAGAAGATAGCAGGCGCGCGCGAGATCGCGCTGTTTCCGCCGATGACCGGGGGCTGAGATGGCCGGCGCGGTCGTACCCGTCGTGCGCGTTCAGCGCCGAGATTTTGACGTTGCCGTCGAAATCGCCAGCCTGACGCGAGGCCGCGCCGACATCGGCGCAGTGGTCACCTTCTCAGGCCTGTGCCGCGACGAACAGGGAACGCTTTCGGCCCTTGAGCTCGAGCATTATCCGGGCATGGCCGAGGCCGAAATCACTCGCATCGCGGCCGAAGCGGTTCTGCGCTGGCCGCTGCAGGGCATCACCGCCATCCACCGTCATGGCAAGATCCGGCCAGGCGAGAACATCGTGCTGGTGGTGGCGGCCTCCGTGCATCGGCAAGCCGCGTTCGAGGCGGCGAATTTCCTCATGGATTATCTGAAGTCGCAGGCTCCCTTCTGGAAAAAGGAGCATCATGCCGACGGCTCCGAGGGCGGCTGGGTCGAGGCCAAGGAGAAAGACGAGCAGGCGGCAGGGCGCTGGAAAAGGCCACCGTCCGAATAATTTTGCATCAGCCACGCATTGACCGCAATCCTTTGGCCAATTCGTTGTTGGTCAGCCTGGGCTGTGGCCAGCCCGGGGAAGGGAGATGGTCGTGCTGGACAGGATAGCGGAGTTCTTCGTCTTCGGTTTCGTGCCTCTGGTCGTCGGTATACTGGCCGTGCCGGAACTCTCCGTGGCCGCCGAAAAAGCCCTGAAAGGCGAGGTGACCTACCGCGAGCGCATCGCTTTGCCGCCCAATGCCGTGCTCTCGGTCCAGCTTGCCGATGTCTCGTTGGCCGACGCGCCCGCCAAAATCGTCGGCGAACAGAAGCTGACGCCGGCAGGCCAGGTGCCGATCAGCTTTGCGGTCAAATTCGATCCGTCCCGGATCCAGCGGCGGATGACCTATGCGTTGCAGGCCCGCATCACCGTCGGCGACAGGCTCCTGTTCATCTCGGATGAGCGCCATCAAGTCGATCCGCTGACCGATGCGCCGCAAACAATCATGCTCAAGATGGTGACGCCAAGTCCCGAGCCCACTGCTTCCGTTCTCGATCAGCTTTGGCTTCTCGATTATGTCGACGGCGTAGCCATCACCGCATCGCAAGCGACATTCCGGGTGAGTGAAGCAGGCAAGGCCGACGGCAACGGTCCCTGCAACAGCTATTTTGCCACCGCCAACCTCGATGGCCAGAAGATCGCGATCAGCGACATCGGCTCGACCTACAAGGCCTGCGCGCCCGAGGTGATGGCGGAGGAAAAGGCGCTGTTCGAGGCTCTGGCAAAGGCGGCTTCGTATAAAGTCGATGCCGGCAAGTTGACCATCGCCGACGGGAACGGCCGCGAGATCCTGCGTTTCAGCGCCGCGAGCTGATGCCGTGAAACCCTGTCGGCGGAGGTCAGCCGCCCATTTTTTCGAACACGGCGCCATAGTGGTAGGGCGGCACCTCGACCAGCTCGATGAATTTGAGGCCGGCCGCCTCGACGGCCGTAATGGTCTGTTCCGGCGATATCCTCAATTCGGTCTTCGGTCCGCGGGGCTCGCCGAGCACCGTGGTTTGTTCACGCGGCTGCTGATGCCAGTTGACGACAACAAAGCGTCCGGCAGGGACGAGCGCTTCGCTAACGGCTCGCGCCAGCCGTGGCCGGTCCGGCACGCCGTGGAAGGCGTTTGCCATGAAGATGAAATCTACGGGGCGGGATATCAGGCTCGCGAGTTCATAGGCATCGCCCGCTACGAGATCGAAATTCCTCGTGCCGTTTTCATTGAGCCGGCGACGGGTGACGTCGAGCAGGTCGGTATCGATATCGATGCCGACGACATGGCGGGCGACCCTGGCGATGGGCAACGTAAACCAGCCGTCGCCACAGCAGAGGTCGGCCACCTCCATGCCCGGCTTCAGTCCCGTTGACGAAAGCACGGCACCGGGGTCGGGCCACAGCACCTCCCACCAGCCGCTCGATGGCATCTCGGTGCCCTGGAAGAAGCCGGGAATGGTGCTGGTCATGCTTCGCCGGCTCCCTGTGCCTGACCGACTCTAGCGCGGGCAAGGGTTCAACGGCAGTGCCGGATCGATCCGTTTCAATGAAAAAGGCCGGCAATCCGCCGGCCTTTTTCGGTCACAATGCCAGGGTCGGCTCAGCCGACGATCTCGGTGTCGGAGAACCAGTACTTGATCTCCTGCGCGGCGGTTTCCGGCGCGTCCGAACCGTGCACCGAATTCTCGCCGATCGACAGCGCATGCACCTTGCGGATGGTGCCTTCGGCGGCGTTGGCCGGGTTGGTGGCGCCCATCACCTCACGGTTCCTGGCAATGGCGTTCTCGCCTTCCAGCACCTGCACGATCGTCGGCGCCGACGACATGAATTCCACCAGCTCGCCGAAGAACGGACGATCCTTGTGGACGGCGTAAAAACCTTCCGCCTCACGGCGGCTCATCCAAACGCGGCGCGAAGCGATGACGCGCAGACCGGCATCTTCCAGCATCTTGGTGATAGCGCCGGTGAGATTGCGCCGCGTTGCGTCCGGCTTGATCATGGAAAAGGTGCGTTCGAGCGCCATTGGGTCGTCCTTGTCTGGTTGGATTGGGAGTGGCGGGCTCTATACAAGCCGGCCGGCCCATTGCCAAGAGGAAGTCGACAGAGGTGTCGACAGGGGAAGTCGACGCCATGCGCGTTTGCGTGCCGGGCCGATATCGGCGATGCCGCCAGCCCGAGATCGGACGGCTGCAATATTAGGCTTTGCTTGCTATAGTCACATGTCGGCGCCGCGCTGAGGTCGGCCCGGATGGAGACCATGACCATGACAGACGATCGCCAGGAGCGCATTCGCAGCCGCGCACATCATATCTGGCAGGAAGAAGGGCAACCGGCCGGACAGCATGAGCGCCATTGGCAACAGGCGACGGCCGACATCGACCAGGAGGACGCAGGGTCATCCGCGGTGAAGAAGCCAGCAAGAAAGGCGGCCGTCGCCAGCAAGGCAAAAACCGCGCCCAAAGAGGCCAAGACCGCCGCCAAGCCCGGCAAGCCAAAAAAGGCGGCCAAATAAGACCTGGCCATAGCGGAGCCGATGGCTCGTCGTTGGCCCTGCCGCAAGGTCAGGCGCTAAGGTTTCACGCGGCCGCCGCAACCGTCCGACCCAGCCCGCCATGCAGGTCGAGGCAGCGGGCGAACCACTGCGCCACGACATCGTGGTCGTCGAGCAATGGGTAGGGCGAGGCGATGCGTGCCCATTGCAGCGCGCCGAACACGATATAGTCGGCAAACAGGGGCGAATCTCCGCCTATGAATGGCTGATAGGCGAGCATCGAGCGCAGCGGCTCCAGCGAAGCCCTGAAATTGCCAAGCCCGGCGTCCCGCGCGGCCATCACCTCTTCCAGGCTCTTGCCCAGGCGCTCCTCCCGGCTCTGGCGGAAATAGGCGGCGTTCTCCGTATCCTGCATGGCATAAAGGTCCATGATCGCGGCGGTGGTCACATAGGGATGGATGGTCAGTTGCGACCAGCGCTCGATGAAGCGCGCCATGGCCTTGCCGCCTTCGCCGCCAAACAGCGACGGCCGGTCCGGATAGGTTTCGTCGAGATAAAGCGCGATGGCGAAGGAATCCGCGACGACCGTCTCGCCGTCGCGGATCACCGGCACGAGTTTCGATGCGCCGCCCTCGACGCGGGGCACTTCGAGAAAACGCGTCGGCACCGCGCTGATCTCCAGCCCCTTATGCGCCAGCGCCATCGTCGCCTTCCAGCAATGCGGGCTGAACGGGCGGGTGGCGTCGCGTCCGACGAGATCATAAAGCAGAATGGTCATTGGCGGCGGCTTCCTTGCGGTTTAGGTATCCCGCAACGCCTCGACACAGGCCGGCGGGAGAAAAGATGAAACGGCACTTCATGATGTTTGCGGCCTATAATCAATGGGCCAATGGCCGCATCTACGATGCCGCCGCCGATCTCGACGAAGAGGAATTCAATCGCGACGTCGGCGCTTTCTTCGGCTCGATGAAGGGCACGCTCAACCATCTCCTGGCCGCCGATCGCATCTGGATGAAGCGCTTTACCGGCGAGGGCGATGCGCCGACGGCGCTGGACGCCATACTGTACCAGGCGTTGCCGGGCCTGCGCATGGCGCGCGAGGCGGAGGACCGGCGGATCGTCGACTGGGTTGGCGGTTTGAGCGACAAGGCGCTGTCGGGCCGCTTTATATACATGACGGTATCGGACATGCGCACCGTCTCGCAACGGCTGGCTCCGGCGCTCGACCACGTCTTCAACCACCAGACCCACCACCGCGGCCAGGCCCATATGATCCTGACGGTTCTGGGCCGCCCTTCCGTGCAGCTCGATCTGGCGCATTTCCAGCGCACCGAGGAAGGGCGCGCATACGCCTGATTTCGGCCGCCGGCTGCGATAGAGCAGTTTTCACCGTTTCACGGAAACTGCGAACTGAGGGCCGAAAGACGTTGGAGCGCGTTATGACCGACGGCGCGTGTTTTACAGATATTGGCCTTCCAACCGGGCCGCCCAAGTCTGCCGACCCGAAAAATTAGCTTTTCTAGTTTGCACGGAGCCGATTTCCCTAAAAAATATTTGACTGCAAGTCTTGATTCGTTTTGAGATTTGCTGGTCCGTTTGGGGGACGCGGTTAAATAAATGCATCGACGAAATTCTTCTCTGGGGTAGATGATTTTGTCGCAAATAGGGTGAAAGATTTGTCAAATATCGAGGATAAGACCGTTATCGAGCTGACCGCTGACATTGTCTCGGCCTATGTCGGCAACAACCCGCTGCCGGTTTCCGGCCTGCCTGACCTGATTGCCAGCGTCAGTGCCTCGGTGCGAAAGCTCGGAGGTGCCGTTGTCGCGGAAAGTCCAAGCCTGGTTCCTGCGGTGAACCCGAAGAAGTCGGTTTTTCCCGACTACATCGTCTGCCTGGAAGACGGCAAGAAGTTCAAGTCGCTCAAGCGGCACCTCAGGACGGACTATGGGCTGAGCCCGGATGAGTATCGCACCAAATGGGGCCTGCCGCCCGACTATCCGATGGTCGCTCCGAACTACTCAGCGACACGGTCAGCGCTGGCGAAGTCGACGGGACTTGGCCGCAAGCCGGCAGCGCCGGCCCCCGTGGCCAAGGCGACAAAGCGCGGCAAAGCCAGCGCCTGAGCGCGGCCGACCGCAGCCGGAAGCCTCTGAGCTGCGATGTTGACGGCGCCATTGCGCGCGCCGTTTTCATGCCTTGCGTGGCCAACCGGCCCGCAAGGTCTTGCGAAGCGCCGGTCTCCCGTGCAAAAGCGCGGCCATGCTTATCATCAACGACCTCTCGCTGCGCATGGCGGGGCGCTTGCTTCTCGACCATGCCTCGCTGACCTTGCCGGCCGGCACCAAGGCCGGACTTGTCGGCCGCAACGGTACCGGCAAGACCACGCTGTTCAAGGCCATAACAGGCGATTTCCCTTCCGAGACGGGCTCGATCAGCCTGCCGAAGAACACGCGGATCGGCCAGGTGGCGCAAGAAGCGCCCGGAACCGAGGAGCCGCTGATCGAGATCGTGCTCAAGGCCGACCTCGAGCGCACGGCGCTGCTCGAGGAGGAAAAGACGGCGACCGATCCGCACCGTATTGCCGACATCCATATGCGGCTGGCCGATATCGACGCGCATTCGGCCGAGTCGCGCGCCGCCACCATCCTGGCCGGTCTCGGCTTCGACGACGCCGCGCAGCGCCGTCCGGCCTCCTCATTTTCCGGCGGTTGGCGCATGCGCGTGGCGCTCGCTGCCGTGCTGTTTTCCGAACCCGATCTTCTGCTGCTCGACGAGCCCACCAACTATCTCGATCTCGAAGGCACGCTGTGGCTCGAAAACTATGTTTCCAAATATCCGCACACGGTGCTGCTGATCTCGCACGATCGCGACCTGCTTAACCGCGCCGTCAACTCGATCGTCCATCTCGACCAGAAGAAGCTGACCTTCTGGCGCGGCGGCTACGACCAGTTCGAACGCCAGTACACCGAGCAGAAAGAACAGCAGGAAAAGGGCCGCATCAAGCAGGAAGCCGCCCGCAAGCATATGGAATCCTTCGTCGAGCGTTTTCGCGCAAAGGCATCCAAGGCAAGACAAGCTCAGTCCCGCATCAAGGCGCTTGAAAAGATGAAGCCGATCACGGCCATCGTGAACGACACGGTGCGGCCATTTTCTTTCCCGGAGCCGGTGAAGACGGTGGCCTCGCCGATCGTCGCGCTGAACAATGTCAATGTCGGCTATACCCCCGGTGAGCCGATTCTGAAGAAAATGACCTTGCGCATCGATGCCGACGACCGAATCGCGCTGCTTGGCGCGAATGGCAACGGCAAATCGACCTTCGCCAAGCTTCTGTCCGGTCGCCTGAAGCAGGAGACCGGCACCATGACCGTGGCGCCCGGGCTGAAGGTGGCGATCTTTGCACAGCACCAGCTCGACGATCTCAGGCCTGAGGAAAACGCCTATGAGCATGTTCGCAGGCTGATGCCGGAAGCGCCGGAATCGAAAGTGCGCGGCCGTGTCGCCCAGTTTGGGCTCACCACCGAAAAGATGAACACGGCGGCGAAAGACCTGTCCGGCGGCGAGAAGGCGCGGCTGTTGATGGGTTTGTCGGCCTTCGAGGGGCCGAACCTGTTCATCCTTGACGAGCCGACCAATCATCTCGACATCGACAGCCGCGAATCCTTGATCCATGCGCTGAATGAGTTCCCCGGCGCCGTCATCCTGATCTCGCACGACCGCCATCTCCTGGAAGCGACGGCGGACCGGCTGTGGTTGGTCAAGGATGGCGCCGTCAACCCCTATGACGGCGACCTCGAAGACTACAAGACGCTGGTCACAGGCGTGTCCGGCGACCGGCGCGAGCGGCGCGAGGCGGAAAAAGCCTCGAAGGCCGACCGCCGCCGCGAGGCGGCCCAGCGCCGCGCCGCCTTTGAGCCGCTGGCCAAGGAAATTCGCGCCACGGAAGCGCTGATGGACCGCATCCGCAAGCGCATCGACGGCATCGAGGACGAACTGGCCAACCCGGCGATCTACGAAAAGGATCCGTCGACGGCGACAAGGCTGGCGAAGGAGCGATCGCAACTCGCCCAGACGCTCGCCGGCCACGAGGAAAAGTGGCTGACCATGTCGGCCGAATACGAGGAAGGCACGGCGGAGTAGTTACCCTCCCCTTGTGGGGAGGGTCGATCCGCGAAGCGGAGCGGGGTGGGGGTCTGCGCCACAACCCACCCGGCGCTACGCGCCGACCCTCTCCTTCAAGGGGACGGTCAGATCTGGCCCTACACGCCTTGTTCGAAAGCGGCTAAACAAACCCCATGAACCAGCACGCCAGCCTTCGCATCGGCCATTCGGCCTGTCCGCATGATTGCCCGTCGACCTGCGCGCTCGAGGTCGAGTTGCTTGACGGCAACCGCATCGGCCGCGTCCATGGTGCCAAGTCCAACAACTATACGGCCGGCGTCGTCTGCGCCAAGGTTGCTCGTTACGCCGACCGCGTCCACCATCCCGACCGCTTGCTGAAGCCGCTGGTGCGCAAAGGCGCCAAGGGCGAGGGCGCCTGGCAGGAAACAAGTTGGGAGGCGGCGCTGGACCTCGTCGCCGAAAAGTTCATCGCGGCCGAGGAAAAATACGGCTCGGAGACGGTCTGGCCCTATTTCTATGCCGGCACGATGGGGCTGGTGCAGCGCGACGGCATCGAGCGGCTGCGGCATGCGAAGAGATATTCGGGCTTCTTCGGCTCGATCTGCACCAACCTGGCCTGGACCGGCTGGATGATGGGGGCGGGCGCGCTGCGCGGTCCCGACCCGCGCGAAATGGCCAAGTCCGATTGCGTGGTGATCTGGGGCACCAATGCCGTGGTGACCCAAGTCAACGTCATGACCCACGCCATCAAGGCGCGCAAGGAGCGCGGTGCCAGGATCGTGGTCATCGACGTCTATGAGAACGCCACGATGAAGCAGGCCGATATGGGCCTTGTCCTGAAGCCTGGCACCGATGGCGCGCTGGCTTGCGCGGTCATGCATGTGCTGTTCAGGGAAGGCTTGGCCGACCGCGCCTATCTCGAGAAATACACCGATGACCCGAAAGGTCTGGAAGCGCATCTGCGCACGCGCTCACCCGAATGGGCGGCCGCGATCACTGGACTGACTGTGGCCGAGATCGAGAACTTTGCCCGTCTCGTCGGCATGACCAGGAAAACCTATTTCCGCCTCGGCTACGGCTTTGCCCGCCAGCGCAACGGCGCGGTCAACATGCATGCCGCCTCCTGCATCGCCGCCGTCACCGGCGCCTGGCAATATGAGGGCGGCGGCGCCTTCCATTCCAATTCCGGCATCTTCAAGCTCAACCAGGAGGTGCTGGAGGGCACGCGCATGCGCGATCCCTCGATCCGCTTTCTCGACCATTCGCGCATCGGCCCGGTGCTGACGGGGGCGCCGGATGCGCTCTATGGCGGGCCGCCGGTGACGGCGCTGCTCATCCAGAACACCAACCCGGCCAATGTCGCGCCCGAGCAGCGACTGGTGAAGCAGGGTTTCTTGCGTGAGGATCTGTTCACCTGCGTGCACGAGCAGTTCATGACCGACACGGCCAAGCTCGCCGACGTCGTGCTGCCGGCAACGATGTTCGTCGAGCATGACGACATCTACAAGGGCGGCGGCAACCAGCACATCACGCTCGGCCCGAAGCTGATCGAGCCGCCGGAAGGGCCGCGCACCAACCATTTCGTCATCGAGCAATTAGCTGAGCGCCTCGGAATCGCCGACAGGCCGGGCTTCGGCCTCACCGAACAGCAGCATATCGACATCATCCTGGGCAAGCGCGGGTTGGGCAGCTTTGCCAGCCTGAAGGAGCAGAAATGGGTCGACCTGCAGCCGGATTTCGAAACCGCGCATTTCACCAAGGGCTTCGGCCATGCGGACGGCAAATTCCGCTTCCGCGCCGATTGGACCGGACAAGCCGCCCCCAATAGGCCGCCGAAAAGCATGGGCCTGTTCGGCCCGGTGGAGCAGTTGCCGCAATATCCTGATCATGTCGACCTGATCGAGGTTGCCGACGAGGCGCATCCGTTCCGGCTGGCTACGTCGCCGGCGCGCAACTTCCTCAACTCGACCTTTTCCGAAACGCCGGTGTCGAAGGCCAAGGAGGGCCGGCCGGAATTGCTCTTGCATCCCGACGATGCCGCCGCACACGGTTTGGCAGAGGGCGATCGTGTCGAACTCGGCAATGCGCGCGGCGAGGTGGTGCTGCATGCGAGGCTGTTCGACGGCATCAAGCGCGGCGTGGTGATCGCCGAAGGCATCTGGCCGAACAGCGCGCATGAGCGCGGCGAGGGCATCAACGTGCTGACTGGCGCCGATGCGCCCGCACCCTATGGCGGCGCGGCATTCCACGACAACAAGGTGTGGCTGCGCAAGGCAAGCTGAGCGGCCTCAGCTCATACCGGCAGGGTTTCGGCCGTCCTTTTTCTGTTCTGCCGGAGACGAATGTCGTCGGTGATCGCCTGGGCTTCGATTCCGATTTCGCGCAGCAGGCCGGTGACCGAATTGTGGAAGCCGACGAGATAAAGACCGAGTTCCGAAGCGCGCGCATTGACGCCGCTGGCGCCAGGCTCGACGCCGGGCTGGAGGAATTTGGCATAGGCTGGGCGGTAGCCTGTGGCGAAGATGATCGCGTCGAAGTCGCTGTGCCGACCATCGACGAAACGGGCGCCGCCTTCTGATATCTCGGCAATGTCGGGCGCGACCTTGATCGCGCCTTCGCGGATCTTGCCGATGGTGCCGACATCGATCACCGGGATGCGCGACGCCAGGGATATCTGCTCCAGCAATCCCTGCTTGGGCCGTTTGAGCCCATATTTCTCCAGCCTGCCCAACACCAGATCGAGGATGATAGGAAAGACGGCGTCATTGACGCGTCGCGGCCCCAGGCGCGTCGCCATGCTGACGACCTGGATGGGCACCCCGAGCAGTTCGCGCGGCACGATATGGACGCCGCCGCGCACGGAGATCGTCGGATGCGCGCCGCCTTCTGCCAGGTCGAGCGCGATCTCGGCGCCGGTGTTGCCCATGCCGATGACCAGCACCGACTGGCCGGCAAACGGCGTGTTGTTGCGGTAATCCGCGCTGTGCAGACTTTTGCCCTTGAAACTGCCGGCGCCGGCGAATGCCGGCATCAGCGGCTCGGCATTGTATCCCGAGGCAATCACCACATGGGAAGCGCGTACGGTGCCTGATGTCGCTTCGACGCCCCAGCTTCTGCCCTGCCGGCGGATCGCACGCACCGCTTCTCCAAAGCGGGGCCGCAGATCGAAGCGTTGCGCATAGGTATCGAGGTATTCGACGAACAGATCACGTGGCACATAGCGCGGATAATGCCTGGGGAAGGGCACGAAGGGCAGGGATGAATAGCGCTTGGTCGTGTGCAGGTGGACGCGCTCGTAGTGGCGCCGCCAGGCGGGAGCGGGCTGCTGCTCTTTTTCAAGCAGGATGAAGTCGACCCCGGCCTGCCGCAGGCACGCGGCAACGGCCAGGCCCGCCGGCCCGGCACCGATGATCGCAACCGGGGTGGTGTCGTGCAAGCGCGCCTCCCGCCGCTAATTCGCGATGCGGAGAATGGCGAAAGCATGCCAGACATGCAACCTGATCGCTCATCCCGGCAGCGGCACCGTCAGGCCGACCTTGACGCGGTCCATGGCCACGAAGGTGCGGAATTTGCGGACATTGTTGCTGTTGAAGAACAGGCGCCGCGTCAGCGCCTCATAGGCGCTCATGTCGGCCACCGTGATGGCCAGGATGAAGTCGGCCTCGCCTGTCACATAGTAGCACTGCTGGACTTCCGGCGCCGCCAGGAATTGCCGCTTGGCCGCGTCGATCAGTTCGGTGCGTTCGCTTTCGAGTTCGACCTCGACGAAGATCGTGATGGGCTGGCCGACCGCCGCCGGTTCGATGACCGCGACATTGGCCGCGATGACGCCAGTCTGTTGCATGCGCTTGATACGGCGCTGCACCGCCGGCGCCGACAGGTTCACGGCCTCGCCGATCAGTCGCTGCGGCGTCGTGTTGTCCTTCTGCAGCACGGCGAGAATGGCGAGGTCGAAACTGTCGAGCGAGGCTGGCAACGCGGGCAATGGCATGTCCTGAGGAAACAAACTTGCATTTCGGGGCCTTGAATACAGCGCTTTTTGCGCCTGCCTTGCAATATAGTCTCGTTGTCAGCCAAGGAGGCCTTGATGTTCCTGCTCAACCGCAATGCCTTGCACGGCAGCCCACTCGATCCGGTCGACGCCGAAACGCTCGGGGTTGCGGGGGCCGACGCGGCCGAGCGTTTCCTGTCCCATCGCGACAATCATCAGGAGACGCCGCTGCATGCGCTGCCGGCGCTGGCCTCCGAACTGGGCATTGGCGCCATCCACCTCAAGGATGAGGGTTTTCGCCTCGGCCTCGGTAGCTTCAAGGCGCTTGGGGGCGCTTATGCCGTCGTTCATCTGGTGCTGGAGGAAGCCGGCCGCCGGCTTGGCAGGCCGCTCGGCATCGCCGATCTCGATCAGCCCGATGTCAGGGCGGTCGCCGCCACCATGACGATGGCTTGCGCGACCGACGGCAATCACGGCCGCTCGGTGGCACAGGGCGCGCGGCTTGTCGGCGCGAGGGCGGCGATCTTCGTCCATGCCGGCGTCAGCGACGAGCGCATCACGGCTATCGCCCGCTACGGCGCCGAGATGATCCGCGTCGACGGCAACTACGATGATTCGGTCAGGCAAGCCGCACGCGTCGCGGCGGACAAGGGCTGGACCGTCGTGTCCGATACGTCGTGGCCGGGCTATGAGCGCATTCCAGGCCTCGTCATGCAAGGCTACACCGCGATCATGCGCGAGGCGCTGCGCCAGCTCGGCGAACCGCCCACCCACGTCTTCGTCCAGGCCGGGGTCGGCGGCATTGCCGCTGCCGTGGCTGGCCATCTCGCCATCGTGCTCGGTGATGCCAGGCCGGTCTTCACCGTGGTCGAGCCCGCACGTGCCGCTTGTATCTTGGGCGCCGCCAGGGCTGGCCATCCTGTCAAGATCGCGCATGGCGAAGCGACTGTCATGGCGATGCTCGAATGCTACGAGGCGTCGCCTGTCGCCTGGCGCGTGCTGGCGCGTGCCGCCGATGCCTTCATGACCGTCGACGAGGAGGATGCGGTCGCTGTGATGCGGAGGCTTGCGCGGCCGGCCGGCGGCGATCCGGCCATCGTTGCCGGCGAAAGCGGCGGGGTCGGCCTGGCCGGACTGATCCGGGCGCTGGCCGACAACAAGGCCGAACTCGGCCTCGACCGGCTCTCGCGGGTGCTGGTCGTCAACACCGAAGGCGCAACCGATCCCAGGCGTTATGCCGAACTCGTCGGCGTGGCCGCCGCGGACGTGCTTGCGGGCAAGGTACTTTCTGGAGCAACGCCATGATCTCGGTCGACGCGCGGCGGCTGCTTGGCCGTATTCGGGACCTCGGCGCCATCGGCCGCGACGGCGAGGGCCGGCTGGTGCGGCTTGCCGCCTCGGACGCCGACCGGCAGGGCCGCGACCGCTTCGTCGGCTGGTTGCGCGAGGCGGGGCTCGAAGTCGCCATCGACCGCATGGGCAATATCTTCGGCATCTGGCGGACGCCTGGGAATGCCGGGCGGGCGCCGATCCTGATAGGCTCGCATATCGATACGGTCATAGATGCCGGCATTTATGACGGCTGCTACGGCGTGCTGGCTGGGCTGGAGGCAATCGAGACACTGAAGGCGTCAGGCTTTGTCCTGTCGCGCCCGTTGGCCGTCGCCGCCTTCACCAATGAGGAAGGCGTGCGCTATTCCCCCGACATGATGGGCTCGCTGGTTCATGCCGGCGGTGTTGCGATCGACGAGGCGCTGGCGGCCGTGGGGACCGACGGCAGCGTGCTCGGGCAGGAACTGGCGCGCATCGGCTATGCCGGCGACGAGCAGCCGGGCTTCCTCAAGCCGCATACCTATCTCGAACTGCATATCGAGCAGGGCCCGGTGCTGGAGCGCGAAGGCGTGCCGATCGGCGCGGTGGAAAACCTGCAAGGCATCTCCTGGCAGCGCATCACCATCGACGGGGTCGCCAACCATGCCGGCACCACGCCGATGTCGATGCGCAGCGACGCCGGCCATGCGGCCGCCCGTGTCGTCGCCTTCCTGCACGATCGTGCCAAGGCTTCGAACACGCCGACCGTCGCCACCGTCGGCACGATGCGTTTCGAGCCCAACGCCATCAACGTCATTCCCTCGCGAGCGGTCTTCACCATCGACCTGCGCGATCCTTTCGAGCACCGGTTGCAGGCGGAGGAAGCAGCACTCGCCGCTCACCTCGAAGAACTCGCCGCCGCCGAAGGCGTGACGATCTCGGTCGAGCGGCTGGCGCGCTTCGAGCCGGTGATCTTCGACAGCCGCATCGTGGAGCTGATCGAGGCCGCTGCCATCAATCGCGGGCTGGTTTCGAAGCGCATGACGTCCGGCGCCGGCCATGATGCGCAGATGATGGCGCGTATCGCACCTGCCGCGATGATCTTCGTGCCGAGCGCCGGCGGCATCAGCCATAATCCGCGCGAATACACCGAGGATACCGAGCTCGTCGCCGGCGCCAACATTCTGCTCGATGTCGTCACCCGACTTGCAACCTAGTTTGAGAGGGGCGGAGAAATGGCCAAAATCGATCTCGATGCCTTGAAGCAGGAGATGACCGGCTGGCGGCGCGATCTGCATGCCCATCCGGAATTCGGGTTCGAGGAAAAGCGCACCGCGGCCTTCGTCGCTGCCAAACTGCGCGAATTCGGCCTCGACGATGTGACCGAGGGCGTCGGCGGCACCGGCGTCGTCGGCACGCTGAAGCGCGGCAGCGGCAACAGGGCGATCGCGCTCAGGGCCGACATGGATGCCCTGCGCATCACCGAGCAATCGGTTGTGGCCTATGGCTCGCAAAATCCCGGCATCATGCACGCCTGCGGCCATGACGGCCACACCACGATGCTGCTCGGCGCGGCGAAGCTGCTGGCCGGGGAGGGCGGGTTCAACGGCACGGTGCGCTTCATCTTTCAGCCGGCCGAGGAGTGGGGCAGGGGCGCGCTGGCCATGCTCGACGATGGGTTGATGCGCCGCTTTCCCTTTGATGAGATTTTCGGCCTGCACAATCTGCCCGGATTGCCGATTGGCCATTTCGAAACCCGCCCCGGCCCGATGATGTCGGCCGAGGATATCTTCGAGATCGTTCTGAGAGGCCTCGGCGGCCACGCTGCCGGGCCGCAGGATGGACAGGAGACACTGGTCGCCGCTTGCGCGCTGGTCACCAATCTGCAAACCATCGTCTCGCGCCGGCTGAGCCCGGCCGACATATCGGTGGTTTCGGTAACCGAGCTGATCACCGACGGCACCCGCAACGCGCTGCCCGGCCTTGCCCGTATCCTGGGAGACGCCCGCAGCTTTCGCCCCGAGGTCAGCGCCGAGATCGAGAAGCAGATGCGCACCATCGCCGCCGGCACCGCCGCCGCCTACAACGTCACCGCCGAGGTCGCCTACAGCAGGGAATTCGTGCCGCTGCACAACGACGCCGAATTGGTCGACGAGGCCTTTGCAGCCGCCGGAAACGTGTTCGCGCCCGAAGGCGTCGCCGTCGCCCGCGAGCCGATAACCGGCTCTGAGGATTTTGCCCGTTTCCTCGCTCACGTGCCCGGTTGCTTCGTCTTCCTCGGCAATGGCGACACGGCGCCGCTGCACAATCCGAGCTACGACTTCAACGATGACGGCCTGCTGTTCGGCACGAATTTCCATGCCGCGGTCGTCAGACGGCGATTGGGAGCATGAACGGCGCGGTCGTTCCGGAATTTGGCGGGAAGCCAAAGGGGTGGAATCCCCATGACGCTACGGCAAGACTCAGCTAACATCCACATTGCGGCGGACCTGATATCCGCCTGGCCGGCGCTATCAGGCACCTCCCAAGCGGCGCCGGCCGTCCTTTCCAGGCTGTGCTTTGTGCTGTCCCGCCGTGGTCCGCGGCGTTGCTGCACGCATGTCAACTCATTTGCCGGTCTTATCGGCTACAGGATTGCCGTCGGCGTGCGGGTTTTCCGCTGCCGGAGCCTTGGTTGGCGGGACGTTGTTGTCGCAGGCCGACACGGCCAGAACGATCAGCAGAAGGCCTAGGGAGAGCTTCTTCATCGCTACCTCCTCTCGTCTGACAACGAGACGACTTCCGTTTGGTTGCGACGATCAAGCCGAGGAACAAAAGCTCATGTCTCCGGTTGGATCAGGCAAAGGAGGACTGCTGGATGATCCGTCTGCTCTTGGCCTGCACCATCGCCTTCGTCACTTACCGCCTCGCGCGCAAGCTGATCGAGGACGTACCCGACACCGTCGATCCCCTGTTGCTGCCAGTCCCGAAGAATGATCGGGAGACATTGCGCAGGCAGTCGGCAGCGATGGGTGTCGATCCGGAACGCTGACCTGTCGACGCTGATCTCGCCGCGCCGCTTCCTTGTTGCGAACAAAGCGGAAACGATGCTTGATGGGCGATGAACCTTGCCGCTCATGATTCGACATTTCGGGAACCGGCCGACCAGCCTGCTTATCTCGCAAGGCTGAATGACGCCCAGCGCCAGGCCGTCGAGCATGGCGATGGCAGGATCGCCGGACCGCTGCTGGTCATTGCCGGCGCCGGCTCGGGCAAGACCAACACGCTGGCGCATCGCGTAGCCCATCTCATCGTCAAGGGGGCTGATCCGCGCCGCATCCTGCTGATGACGTTTTCACGTCGCGCCGCCTCCGAAATGGCCAGGCGCGTCGAGCGCATCGCCGGCGAGGTGCTCGGCCGTGACGCCTCGATCGTCACTGACGCGCTGACCTGGGCCGGCACCTTCCATGGCATCGGTGCACGGCTACTGCGCGATTACGCGCAGGAGATCGGCCTCGATCCGGCGTTCACCATCCACGATCGCGAGGATTCGGCCGACCTGATGAACCTGGTGCGGCACGAACTCGGCTTCTCGAAGGCGGAAGCGCGCTTTCCGACCAAGGGCACCTGCCTTGCCATCTATTCGCGCGCCGTCAACGCGCAGGCGCCGCTCGGCGAGGTGCTGGGCTCCGCCTTTCCGTGGTGCGCCGGATGGGGCGAACAGCTGAAGCAGCTGTTCGCCGGCTATGTCGAGGCCAAGCAGGCGCAGAACGTGCTCGATTACGATGACCTGCTGCTCTACTGGGCGCAGATGACGGCCGAACCGGAGATAGCGATGCATCTGGGCGGGCGCTTCGACCATGTGCTGGTCGACGAATACCAGGATACCAACCGGCTGCAGGCCTCGATCCTCATGGCGCTCAAACCCGATGGCGCCGGCCTAACGGTGGTCGGCGACGATGCGCAATCGATCTATTCGTTCCGCGCCGCCGAGGTGCGCAACATCCTGGACTTTCCCAAGCAGTTCGCGCAGGCCGCCGATGTGGTGATGCTGGAGCGCAACTACCGCTCGACCGAAACCATTTTGGCCGCCGCCAATGCGGTGATCGGCGAGGCCTCGGAACGCTTCACCAAAAACCTGTGGTCGGAACGCAAATCCGCCGCCAAGCCGAGGCTGGTGACCGTACGCGACGAGGTCGAACAGGCCAATTTCGTCTGCGAGGCCATCCTGGCCGAGCGCGAGGCCGGCACGGCGCTGAAATCGCAGGCGGTGCTGTTTCGCGCCTCGCACCACAGCGGGCCTCTGGAAATCGAGCTGACGCGGCGCAACATTCCCTTCGTCAAGTTCGGTGGGCTGAAATTCCTCGATGCCGCTCACGTCAAGGATGTGCTGGCGGTGCTGCGCTTTGCCGAAAACCCGCGCGACCGCGTCGCCGGATTTCGCGTGCTGCAGCTTTTGCCCGGCATCGGCCCGTCGGCCGCCGCGCAGGTCGTCGAGACGATGACATCGGCGCTGGACGAGGCGATGGGCCTTGCCGGCTGGCGGCCGCCGCAGCGCGCGGCGGATGACTGGCCGGGCTTCGTCTCGCTCTACTCCGGCCTGCGTGCCGGCGCCAAATGGCCGGCCGATCTCGAACAGGTCAGGCTCTGGTACGAGCCGCATCTCGAGCGCATCCACGAGGACGCAACCACGCGCCGGGCCGACCTTCTGCAGCTCGAGCAGATCGGATCCGGCTACGCTTCGCGCGAACGGTTCCTGACCGAGCTGACGCTCGATCCGCCGGACGCGACCAGCGACCAGGCCGGGCCGCCGCACCGCGACGAGGATTATTTGATCCTGTCGACCATCCACTCGGCCAAGGGCCAGGAGTGGAAGAACGTGTTTGTGCTCAACACCGTCGATGGCTGCATTCCGGCCGATCTCGGCGTTGGTACCAGGGAAGATATCGAGGAGGAGCGCCGGCTGCTTTACGTGGCGATGACAAGGGCCAAGGACAGCCTCAACCTGGTCATGCCGCAGCGCTTCTTTGCGCATGGCCAGGCGGCGCGCGGCGACCGCCATGTCTATGCCTCGCGCACGCGCTTCATCCCGGCCTCACTCCTTGCGGCATTCGAACAGACGGTATGGCCGGCAGCGCAAGCAGCGCCGGGCAGGGCGCCCCGGCCGGAGATACGCGTCGACATTGGCGCGCGCATGCGCGGCATGTGGAAATAGTCGCGGCGATGGCGCCAGTCAGGATCGCAATTGCCGGTGCGCTCGGCCGCATGGGGCGCCAGATGGCGGACGCCGTGCAGGCCGACTCGCGGCTGGCGCTTACTGCCCGCTTTCATCGACCGGGCGTCGTCGGCGATGGCCTGGTCAGTCGCGACGAGGCGCTCGGCCTGGCCGATGTGGTCGTCGATTTCACCACGCCGGCGGCATCGGCCGATCTGGCGAGAGCCTGCGCCGGCCGTCGCGGACCTGCCATGGTCATTGGCTCGACCGGTTTCGATGACGCTGAATTGGCAGCCATCGCCGATGCCGCGAAAACCGTTGTCATCGTACGCTCCGGGAGCTTTTCGCTTGGGCTCAACATGCTGGTCGGATTGGTCGAGCAGGCGGCGAGAGCGCTCGGTCCCGCGGACTGGGATGCAGAGATTTTAGAGGCGCATCACCGCCACAAGATCGATGCGCCATCGGGCACCGCCCTGATGCTCGGCCAAGCCATTGCCGACGGACGCGGCGTCGAACTCAATGCGATGGCGAGGCGTGTTCGCGACGGTGTCACCGGTGCGCGGCCTGCCGGCGAGATCGGCTTCGCGGTGCTGCGCGGCGGCAGCATCGTCGGCGAGCACAGCGTCAGCTTCTGCACCGAGGGCGAGACCGTGACCCTGTCGCATGCGGCCGACGACCGCCTCATGTTCGCCCGTGGCGCCATCGCCGCAGCCCTCTGGGTGACCGGGCGACCGCCCGGTCAATACGGCATGCGCGACGTCCTTGGCTTTGGCGCTTCCTGACGGGCCAGAACCCGCCGCTTTCCATTTCTCCAGTCGCCAAAATGATTGAAAGCTTGAGCCTGCCGCGACCGGAGGCGAAGCCTCCGCGTGGAGAATGCGGAGCGCCTCTTGGCACGTCCTTCAGCCCGTTTGCAAACGACAATGTCGACCCACCGCAAAGCAAACGCCCGGATGCGGCCACTCGCGCGGGCGTTATGTAGATAAAACCGAACCGTTCGGTTCGATTTATGTTGACGGACCGTACATCAAACGGTGAACGTACGCTCTGCGCAAACGGGTGGGCTCAATGGAGTTTTCTCAATAAACTATTGGTTCGACAAGATAAAATTGTGGCAGCCAGCGATGTCGTTTCAATTTCAAGAGCCGTCCCACAGCTTTTTTGGCACATTTTCGTGACTGGAAACGACAACACCGCAGACCCATCTCGGGGTGGTCCGAGCGACGCGAAATCCTCCCAAGGGCACGCCACTAGACGGACAGAACAGACATACTGGAGTAACCAAAATGACCAAGATCGCTCTTACCGCCGCCGCCATCCTCGTTGCCACGGGCACCGCTTTCGCCGGCAGCGACAATTATGGTTCGGCCAACGCCAATCAGCCCGCCGCCGCTGTCGACCATTCCGTCACCGCTTCGACCTCGAAGACGAACGGAACCGTTCAGGCCCCGGCTTCGCAGGGCGCCGACCGCAACCTTTTCGGCCGCTAGTCGCGACTGCCGACATCAACCAACTTGAACTCAGGAGTAAAGAAATGACCAAGATCGCTCTTACCGCCGCCGCCATTCTCATTGCCACGGGCAGCGCCTTTGCCGGCAGCGACAATTATGGTTCCAACAATGTCAACCAGCCGGTTGCCAACCAGTCGACCTCCAACATCGACACCACGCATACCGGCTCGATCACCAAGTCCATAAAGGCGCAGGGCGACGCGAATGCCAACGTGCCGGCTCAGTCTGGCCAGGGCATCTGGGGCCGTTGATTCTGTAAGTCTTCGACCACAAAGAGCGGTGGGCCTGGCCCGCCGCTCTTGTTTTTTGCGCATGACCAATCCTCCAAGCTCGGCAGAAAACAATCCGAGCCCAGGAATAAAACAGGAGTGCCTGGGGTCTTGTCCTTAGCGGAACCGTCCTCCCAAGACGCCGCCTAACGGATGAATCCAGGAGATTGAAATGAACAAGATCGCCCTCGCCACCGCCGCCATCCTCGTTGCGACCGGCAGCGCCTTTGCCGGCAGCGACCATTATGGCTCCGACAATGCCAACCAGCCCGTCGCCCCGATGGCGGGCGTGGACCACCTTGTCACCGGCGCGCTCAAGGATACGGGCATGGCCGGCCACGAGACAGGCGATGCCAAGACGAAGCCCACTACCGACTGGCCCGAACCCGGCCAGGGCATCTGGGGCAATTAACGTCCCGGACACGCAGCGGCCTTGGCTGCCAGCTTAACCCCGGATTTCTAGCGCAGATCCTTCGGACGCAGGCAATGCGTCAGCCGCGCGGGCGACAGGTTGGACCAGTCGCCCTGGAAAACGAGGCGCGCAAAGGCTGCCGTTGGAAATTTTCCTTCGAGCCTCCTGCGCGCCTTGGCCTCTGACCCTGGCCCGGCAAGCTGTTTCGCCAGATATTGCAGACCGGGATTGTGGCCGACCACCAGCAAGCTGTCGTTCGACGGATCGGCTTGACGAATCTGGCTCAGAATATCCGTCGCTGAGGCTTCATAAAGCGCCTCGGAGAACGCGACTCGTGGATGCGCTGGCAACTCCGCGTCCACCGCCGCCAGGTCTCGCGGGTGCGCAGCGCCGGCGATACCAAGCGCCTGGTCCGGCAGCCACCCGCGCGTCGCGAGTTCGCGCCCTATCAATTGGGCCGCCTTCAATCCGCGTTCGGCGAGCGGCCGGTCGAAATCGGGGAGGTTGGGATCGTCCCAACTCGACTTGGCGTGGCGCAGCACAAACAACTGTTTCACGATACTCCCGGTCGAATGGCGGATGCAGATGGAGGCAGGACAGCTGCTGGTTCAGGCAATTTGCTTTTCGGCGGCCTCGCGCAAGACTTCTTCTCCCCACTGGTTCAGGCTCTTGCCTGCGAGTTCCGCTGCCATTGCAACTTTTGAATGAACCGAGGGGTCAACGCGCAACATGAGATTGCCGGAATAAGATCTTTGCGGCGACTTACCGATTTTCGCGCAAGTTTCGACATAGTCGTCCACGGCTTCATGGAAGGCGGCTTTTAGCCCCGCGACAGTTTCTGAATGGAAGGATACGCCGTCTCGAATACCGGCAATACGGCCGAAGAAAATCTCGTCATCGTCATCATAATCAACGCGGGCCGAATAGCCCTTGTAGGTCATCGCATTCATGGCTTCACTCCGATCCTCAACAAGAATGGGCGAGCATCCCGTACTTGATATCGCTTTGCTTCCTTTGAAGGGTGCGGCCGGTGGAACGTCTCGACTTCGCTCTTAAAGACAAAACGCACGCGTGAGCCGCTTCCTTCGATCACCTGGCAACCAACGGCGACCAGCAAGGCTTCGACGGCAATCCATTCGATACTGCCCGAAACTGGATCGGTGAATATCGCTTTGAGCACGCGCCTATGCTTGCTGTTCATGCAAGCATGAGATAGGCGGGTGCGCCAAAGTTTGCAATCAAATTATGACTGCAAAAATGCCTACGGCGTGATCCGCGCCAATTGCTCGAAATCGATTTCCTCGCGTAGCGGGCTCGGTGCAATGATCATCGAGGTTGCATTGTCGGCATCGTCGGCGAAGCGGGCAAACACGGTGCGGCCCTTTTCCATCCGCGCCTTGCCCTCGGCGACCAGCCCCAGCGCCAGCGGATAGAGCTGGTGTTCCACCTTCAGCACTCGTGCGGCAAGTGTGTCGGCATTGTCGCCAACCATTACCGGCACCGCCGCCTGTGCGATGATCGGACCGTCATCCATCTCGGACGTGACGAAATGCACCGTGCAGCCATGGATGCGCATGCCCGCCGCCAGCGCGCGCGCATGCGTGTCGAGCCCCTTGAAGGCCGGCAACAGAGCGGGGTGGATGTTGATCATACGACCCTGCCATTTCTGGACGAGGCCGGTGGTCAAAATGCGCATGTAGCCGGCCAGTGCCACGATCTCGGCATTGAAGGCCGTGAGCGCCGCATCGATCGCGGCGTCATGCGCCTGCTTGCTGGCATGGTCGGCCCGGGAAATCACCTGGGTGGCGATGCCGCGCGCCCTCGCCATGCCGAGCCCGGCGGCATCCGCCTTGTCGGAGATGACGCCGACGATTTCGGCGGGGAAAGCCGGGTCGCTGGCGGCGGCGATCAGCGCCGTCATGTTGGAACCGCGCCCCGAGATCAGAACGACAGTGCGTTTCTTCTGCGCACTCATAGACCGATCGAACCCCGATAGATGACGCCGGCGTCGCGGCGCGGCACGATCCGGCCGATCGGCGTCACCGTCTCGCCGGCTTCCTGCAAGACGGCAGCGACCTGCGCCGCCTGGCCGGACGCCACCGCCAGGATCATGCCGATGCCGCAGTTGAAGGTGCGCATCATCTCTTCGGGCGCCACACCGCCGGTTTTGGCCAGCCATGAGAACACAGGCGGCACGTCGATGGCGTCGAGATCGAGCTCGGCCGAGAACTCCTTCGGCAGAACGCGCGGAATGTTTTCGGGGAAGCCGCCGCCGGTGATATGGGCCAGCGCCTTGATGCCGTGCGTGTTGCGGATCGCCTTCAGGATCGATTTCACATAGATCCGGGTCGGCTCGAGCAGCGCCTCGGCCAATGTGGCCTCGTCATTGAAGGGAGCCGGATCGGTCCATGCCAGGCCGCTGGTCGCAACGATGCGGCGCACCAGCGAAAAGCCGTTCGAATGCAGGCCCGACGAACCCAGCCCCAGCAGCACGTCGCCCTCGACGATGTCGTCGGTGGGCAGAAGCTGGCCGCGCTCGGCCGCGCCCACGGCAAAACCGGCAAGGTCATAGTCCTTGCCGTGATACATGCCGGGCATTTCGGCCGTCTCGCCGCCGATCAGCGCGCAGCCGGCCTGCCGGCAGCCCGCGGCGATGCCGCCGACGATCGCCGCACCCTGGTCCGGATCGAGCTTGCCAGTGGCGAAATAGTCGAGGAAGAACAGCGGTTCGGCACCCTGCACGACGATGTCGTTGACGCACATGGCGACGAGGTCGATGCCGATCGTGTCGTGCTTGCCGGCGTCGATGGCGATCTTCAGCTTGGTGCCGACGCCGTCATTTGCAGCGACCAGCACCGGGTCGGTAAAGCCGGCGGCCTTGAGGTCGAACAAGCCGCCGAAACCGCCGATCTCGCCATCGGCGCCCGGCCGGCGCGTCGCCTTGACCAGCGGTTTGATCTTCTCGACCATGAGATTGCCGGCATCGATGTCGACGCCAGCCTCGGCATAGGTGAGCCCGTTCTTACGCTTGACTGTATCGCGCTTCATATCTGGCTTGTCGCTGTTTCCTTTGCGGCTCTTCGCATGAACGGTTTCGGTCCGCAAGGAAAACGGCGCTGAAACTGCCGCTCCCCACCAGGGGAAGCTCGGCAGCTTCTCTCTTGCGTCCATCCCCCATCTCCATCATCTATCGTTCAGACAGAAGCGACGGGACATGCGCTTGACCATCCCCAACCTGATCACAATCATGCGCCTTGTCCTGGTGCCTGCCGTGGTGCTGGCCATGCTCCAGGCGCGCTGGGATTGGGCCTTTGCCGGGTTCCTCGTTGCCGGCATCTCGGACGGCGTCGACGGCTTCATCGCCCGCCGGTTCAACCAGCATTCCAAGCTCGGCGCCTATCTCGATCCGGTGGCCGACAAGCTGCTCCTGGTTTCCGTGTTCGTCGTCCTGGGCTTCATCGGGCAATTGCCGCTGTGGCTGGTCGTCACCATGGTGTCGCGCGACGCGCTGATCATTTGCGCGGTGCTGTTGTCCACCGTGATGGCCCATCCCGTCGAGATGAAGCCGCTCCTCGTCTCCAAGGTCAACACCGCCATCCAGATTGTACTGGCGGCGCTGGTACTGGGTGAGCTTGCTTTTTCGATCCATCTCGATCCACTTCGTCCCGCCCTCATAATGCTGTCCGGGGTCTTGACCGTGGCTTCGGCCGCAGCCTATCTCGTGGCTTGGCTGAGGCATATGAGCGGCTATGGCGAAGGCTCCACCCCGGGCACCTGACAAAGAAGCTGCGGCGAGCGCGCCGGCGGCAGCCGGGGATGATCCATCCGCCGGATTCCGCCGGCAGATCTTCTTCTGGCTTGCCGGCGTCGCCGCGCTCGCGCTTTTCCTCTATGTTTTCAGCGCCATCCTCTTGCCCTTCGTGGCCGGCATGGTGCTCGCCTATTTCCTCGATCCCGTGGCCGACCGGCTGCAGCGACTCGGCCTCAGCCGTTTCATGGCAACGGTGGTCATCCTCATCACCTTCCTTGTCGTGCTGGTGCTGGCCTTTGTCATCCTCATCCCGGTGCTGGCGACGCAGATGGCCGATTTTGCCGGCAAATTGCCTGAGTACCTGACGCGGCTGCAGAGCCTGATCACCTCGTTCGATCCAAAATGGCTGGAACAGAAATTCGGCGTCAACGCCAATGGCCTGCGCGACGGATTGAATTCACTGCTGACATCCGGCTTCGGTCTGCTGACAACCGTGTTCACCTCGATATGGAGTTCGGGCGTGGCGCTGGTCTCGGTGATCAGCCTGTTCGTGGTGACGCCGGTGGTCGCCTTCTACATGCTGCTCGACTGGGACCGCATGGTGGCGGTGATCGACAGCTGGGTGCCGCGGGACAATGTCGCCACGGTGCGCGCCATCGCCAGGGACATCAACACGGCAACGGCCGGCTTCGTGCGCGGGCAGGGCACGCTGTGCCTAGTGCTGGGCGCCATGTATGCCACTGGCCTGACGCTGACCGGTCTCAATTTCGGCATCCTCATCGGCCTGTTCGCCGGGCTGATCTCCTTCATCCCCTATGTCGGCTCGCTGACCGGGCTGGTGCTGGCCGTCGGCGTTGCCTTCGTCCAGTTCTGGCCGGACTGGACCATGGTCGTAGCGGTCGCGGTGGTGTTCTTCATCGGCCAGTTCATCGAGGGCAATATCTTGCAGCCGCGGCTGGTCGGCAAAAGCGTCGGCTTGCATCCGGTGTGGCTGATGTTCGCGCTGTTTGCCTTCGGCGCGCTGTTTGGCTTCGTCGGTCTGCTGATTGCGGTGCCTGCATCGGCCGCGGTCGCGGTCCTGGTGCGCTTTGCCATTGCGCGTTATCTGGAATCGCCGCTCTACAAGGGTCACGGCAAGGCCGTGCCGCCATTGCCGGCCGATCGTCGCAAAGGCATCAATCCATGATCCGGCCTGGCCGGGTCGCGCGGCTGAGCCTGGCATGAGCGACCAGAGGGCCGACCCGCCGCGCCAGCTGCCGCTCGATCTCGGCCATGGCACCGGCTATTCGCGAGACGAACTCGTCGTCTCCGGCACCAACAACCAGGCAGTGGCGCTGGTCGATCGCTGGCCGGACTGGCCCTCGCCGGTGGTCGTGCTGGCCGGTCCGGCCGGTTCCGGCAAGACCCATCTGGCCTCGATCTGGCGGGCACGGGCGGATGCTGTTCAGGTCGACGCGCACCGCGTCGGTGACAGCATTGTAAATCTCGGTGCCCGGCCGGCGCTGATCGACGACGTCGATACCGGCACAGTCGACCAGCAGGGGCTGTTTCATCTGATCAATGCGGTGCGCGGCAGCGGCTCGCATTTGCTTTTGACGGCGCGCCGCTTTCCCTCGGCCTGGGGCGTCACGCTGCCGGATCTGGCGTCGCGGCTGAAGGCGGCGGCAACCGTCGAGATCCACGAACCCGACGATCTCCTGCTGGCAGGTGTCATCACCAAGCTGTTCGCCGACCGCCAGGTCGAGGTCGAGCCGCATGTCGTGCAATATCTGGTGCGCCGCATCGAGCGCTCCCTGGCGACGGCCATGCGCGTGGTGGAGCGGCTGGACCGCGCCGCGCTCGAACGCAAGACGCCGATCACCCGGGCGCTGGCGGCTGAAACCGTCAGCGCCATGGACGAGGGGCAGGGCGAGTTCGAGGTTTAGGGCGCGATGGTCGGCCGGCCAGCAAATGGTGGTTCCATGTCCCTTTAACCGTCCCATTTCGGGAAACAAAGCTGGCACCGATCTTGCGATACAAGCTTGCCGGCTGACCCCGGTCCTGATTGCGTTCCAAATCAGGTTGTAGGCTCGCCGGGAGTGGGGCGGTTGGGGTTCTCGCCCGGCGAGCTTACCTTCATGTGACTTCAGTCACCCTCACTATTGCTGCGCGTTCGGCTTGCCCGCGCAATGCCAAGCTAGGTGAGAGAAGAACGGGTATTCGTCAATTGACGGATACCCAAAATGGCGACGAGGCCACCGAGTCGCTGAAATGCCGGCGCTCGGTGAACTCCGTGGCTAAGGCGAACGAGCCATATGCCCGCTGCTTGACGTTGATCTCGTCAGTTGGCCTTCTTCGCCTTGTTCACATAGTCGTTCGTGTACGTCTGCGTGATATCGATCTTGGCGTTGGCCACATCGGGCGAACCGAGAGAGAAAACGTCGAGCACGGCCTGCGCGCCTTTTGGATCCATGAGCCCGGTGGTCGAATACATGGGGATCGCATTTTTCAACGCGGCCAGATAGGCGTCCTTGTCGCTGCCGATAAGATTGTCGGGGATCTGGGCCATGATCTCTTCGGCGCTGTGGGAGTGAATGTAATCCAGCGTGGCAAGCATGGCATTGGTCAATCCCTGCGTTGCTTGGGGATGCGCGGCCATCCATTCCGGCCGGGTGTAAAGCGCTCCGCCGGGATAGTCGCCTCCGAATACCGCCTCGGTATCCTTCTGGGTGCGCGTGTCCGCCAGGATGGTCAGGTCCTTATGCCTGGCCTGAAGCACGGTGACGGCCGGATCGAGCGTCACCACGGCGTCGATCTGCCCTTGCTCCATGGCGGCGACGGCGGTAGCGCCCAGCCCAACGCCGATCACGGCGGCGGATGTCGGGTCGATGCCGTTCTTCTGCAGAAGGAACTTCAGGAAGAAGTCGGTCGAGGAACCGGGAGCGGTCACGCCGACCTTTTTGCCAGCAAGGTCCTTCACTGACTTGATCTTGCCGGTCTGGCCCGGCGCCACCGCCAGCACCAGTCCCGGGAACTGGTCGTAAACGACGAAGGATTGCAGGCGCTGGTTCTTGGCGGCCAATTTCACCGTGTGATCGAAATAGCCGGACACCACATCCGCGCTGCCGCCCAATACTGCGGTCAGCGATTGAGAACCGCCCTTAAAATCGACGAGGTCTGCATCGATACCGGCTTTTTCGTAAGCGCCGATCTGTTTGGCGAGCACGGTCGGCATGTAGCAGAGGCATGATGCTCCGCCGATCGAAATAGTGACCTTTTCGGCGGCCCCCGCGTCTGTGGCCGCCGCGAGCAATACGACGGCGGCGGTCGCCAGTTTCGAAATGATCCTCATGATCTCCTCCTTGAGCGGAATTGGGGCCTATCGGCCTGGTTTCGAGAATTCAGGCCGCCAGACAAGCAACCTTTTTTCGACCAGCGTGACGATCCAGTCGATCAAGAGCACAAAAGCGGCGAGGACGAACATTCCGGCAAAGACGCCCGCCACGTCGAACACGCCTTCGGCCTGCTGTATCAGATAGCCTAGTCCCCCGGCCGCACCGAGATATTCGCCGACCACGGCGCCGACCACGGCAAATCCGACGGAGATATGGAGCGATGAAAACACCCAGGACAATGCCGATGGCATATAGACGTGGCGCAGCAATTGCCGTTCGTTCATGCCGAGCATTCGGGCATTGGCCAGCACCGTCGTGTTCACCTCCCTCACGCCCTGGTAGACATTGAAGAAGACGATGAAGAAAACCAGCGTCACGCCCAAGGCAACCTTGGACCAGATGCCGAGGCCAAACCAAAGCGTGAAGATCGGCGCCAACACGACGCGGGGAAGCGCATTGGCCGCCTTTACATAGGGATCGAAGACGGCCGCAAGTCTTGGCTTGCGGGCAAACCAGAAGCCGATCGCGATCGCTGCCAGCGAGCCGATGGCGAAGGCCAGCATGGACTCCCACAGCGTGATCCACAGATGATGCCAGATCGTCCCGGTGGCAAACCACTTCCATATCTGGCCTGCCACCGCCAACGGGGTCGAGAAGAAGAAGGAAATATTGTTCGGATCGCCGATCAGGTGCGTCGTCGACGCTGCCTGCCAGAGCGCGATGACGATGACGGCCACGGTTAGCTGTGCGAAAAGCAGCGTCGTCCTTTTCATCGGATCGCTCCTTCTTCAATCTCGCCGTAAGCCTTGAGCACTTCCTTCTTCAGCATGTGCCAGATGTCGCGATGCAATTCCTGGAAGCGCGGTTCCAGCCTGATTTCCGAAATATCGCGTGGACGCGCCAGCGGGATTGGAAAGTCGCCGATGATGCGTGCCGAGGGACCGGCTGACATCACCACCACGCGATCAGCCAGCGCGATCGCTTCCTCGAGGTCGTGGGTGACGAACATCACCGCCTTGCGGTCGTCCGACCACAGCTTGAGCAAAAGGCCGCCCATGATCAGCCGCGTCTGTGCGTCGAGCGGTCCGAAGGGTTCGTCCATGAGGATGATCTTGGGATCGCGGATCAGCACCTGCGCAAGAGCAACGCGCTTTTTCTGGCCGCCTGAAAGCATGTGAGGGTAGCGCTCGCAGAAAGCAGCCAGGCCGACGCGTCCGAGCCATGCTCGCGCGCGTTCCTTTGCTTCGGAAGAGGGCACGCCTGCCACTTCCAGCCCGATGGCCACATTGTCCAGAGCGGTCTTCCAGGGCATCAATGCATCCTGCTGGAAGAGGTAGCCAGCCTGTCTGTTGAGACCGCGAAGCGGGGCGCCGAACACACGGACGCTGCCTGCCGAAGGCTCGAGAAGCCCTGCGCCGGCATTCAGCAGCGTTGACTTGCCGCAGCCCGTCGGCCCAATGATCGCCACGAATTCCTGGTCGCCGACTTTCAGATCGGCGCGGGCTACCGCCTGGAAGCTACGCCCAGCCGCCAATGCGAAATCTATGGTCACTCCATCGAGATCGACCGCGATCCCGGGTCCGGCTGGCGGCTGTCTGAATTTTGTCTCCGTGCCGCCCGTGGCGGTTTCCGTCGTCATGCTGAATGCCGCCCTGCGCCGAGGCGGGTGGGTGTCCAACTGTCGCTCATGGTTCCTCCGTGAGGCTTTAGCGGAGACCGTCGATGTCCGATGGGCATCTGTCGCCCCACACCGTGTTGTGTTCCGGCTCACAATAGTGGATGCGGTGGAGCAGGCAACTTTGCCGTCCGCGGCTTTTTGTTGCGACCGTGACATGCAGCAGCAAAGACAACTGGCCGCGCGGAGATTGCCGACAGCCCCATTCTGCACCCGACACATTGCCATTCGCAGGCGCCAACGGCCCTCGATTGCCTTTTCTGTGAAAGGTGGTCGGAGTGGAGAGATTCGAACTCCCGACCCTCTGGTCCCAAACCAGATGCGCTACCAGGCTGCGCTACACTCCGAACGGTCTGTTGCCTATTCATTTCAGTGTTGCATGGCAAGTGCAAAAACCTGCAAGTGCAAAAACCTTGCCGCCGTCCGCATTGCGCAGTAATGACGGGCGAAGAGGCGGCCATGCTGCCTTGCACAGCAATGAGGTGGTCATGTCCGCGCGCATTTTCAGTCCAGCCAAAACCGCGATGCAGTCCGGCACGGCCAAGACCGGCCATTGGGTGCTGGAATTCGATCCCGAGATGCGCAAGAAAATCGACCCGCTGATGGGCTACACCACTTCCGGCGACATGAGGAGCCAGATCAAGCTGACCTTCGACACGCGCGAAGAGGCCGTGGCCTATGCCGAGAAGGAAGGGCTCGCCTACCGCGTCGAAGAGCCGAAAGAGCCCAAGCGCCGCCAGATTTCCTATGCGGAAAATTTCCGCTATGACCGCAGGACGCCCTGGACGCATTGACCGGCAAAGCCCGGGCGGGCGCCAGCGCAGACATCTTACCGGCTCCGAGCCGGCCAGCGGTCCCGTAGCTCAGCTGGATAGAGCACCGGCCTTCTAAGCCGATGGTCACAGGTTCGAATCCTGTCGGGATCGCCAATAATTTCAACGGCTTAGCTGCTCCGGACGTGAGAAATTTCAACGCGGGCAGGAATCCGGTCGGAACTTTTCATCCCTTCTCGTCTTCACGAATGCGCTTGCCGGCGCGACGGCGGCACGCCGCCGCTGCGGCGCCCTTTCCGTATTATTTCGTGACCTTGTCGCGCGGGAACCTTCGTAACGATCACGCGTTCGGGGCCTTGTATTCGCGGTCCCTCATAAAAGTAAGCATTCGGGCTGCGAATGGCGGGCAAAACAAGCATGGGTTGGGGAAGGAGAAAACCGCGTCATGTCGAAACGTGAAATTGGAACGTCGCCCGCCTTGGGGCGACGTATCGCCGAGCTCAAAGCCAAGATGCAAACCGCCCGGATTTCCGACCATGAGCTGAAGACCTTCCATAAGGTTGCCGCCATCATGGGAGCGGGCGAAGGCTCTCTAGGCCTGGATGCCGACGATCTGATCGCGGCATCCTTTGTTGCAGAGACGCTGGGCGAATCGGCGCCCAACGGCTGACGGCAGGACCCTCCTGTCGTAGGTCCGGATCGATCATCCGGACAAATCTTCGAGACGCAGGCCGGAGGCGGCCGCCGGTCCGGCGGCCGTAACCCTGCAACCTCTGCCGTCGAATTGGAGGGAAAGTCTTATCGTTTTGTTTGCGTTGGCGCGTCATAGTAGACGCGGCTAACGGAGTTGAAGAGATGAAGCTCGACCTGTCGCCGACGAGTTGGGGCAGGGTGATCGCCGTCACCGCCGCCGGCACGGCGTTCTTCATTGGCGTGGCGTTTTTCGTCGATTCGTTCAATTTCCCGTATCTTTCGCCCGAAGCTGTGTGGCGGGCTCAGCTGACCGACATTCTGTTGCCCCTGGTGCTGGGTGGATCGTTTCTCTTCTTCCTGATGTGGAAGATACGCCAGTTGGCCATTGCCCAGCGCGATCTCACCGTCGTTGCCGCCACCGACAGCCTGACGGCGGTGCTCAACCGCGGCGCTTTCTCCATGCTGGTCGAAGCCTATCTCGAACAGGTCCGCAAACAGGCGTCGGCCAATTCCGGTGCGCTGCTGATCATCGACGCCGATCACTTCAAATCGATCAATGACCGGCTTGGGCATGACTGCGGCGACCAGGCGCTCAAACTGATCGCGCAGACGATCAAGGATCAGCTCCGCGGCACCGACATCGTCGGCCGCATCGGCGGCGAGGAATTCGGCGTGTTTCTTCCCGGCGTCGATCCCTCGCAATCCTGGCTGGTTGCCGAAAGCATCCGCCGGCGAATTCGCGAGGTGGAATTTTCGCCGGGCGGCCGGTCCTGTCCGCTTTCCGTGAGCATTGGCGGTACCGCCTTTAACGGGCCGACCACCTATGAGGAGATATTCTCGGCAGCCGACAGGCGGCTCTATGCCGCCAAGTCAAATGGACGCGACCAGGTCAGTTTCGATCCGATGGTTTCCCAGCAAACGCCGCCAGCCGCGACAATCACGGTTCATTGAGGCGGATCCGGCCAGCCACCGGCGCCGGGGGCACGTCGCTGGGGATTTCTGCAGCCATCACGCAGAAGGTATTTTCGCTTTGCGCGCCGCCCGCTAAAGGTGGTGGCCACAGCTCCGGCCGGGGCTGAATGCATCGGGCAGGGCCTTCTTCGCATGACATTGATGGGCGCGGCGGCACTGCTGATCCTGGTCCTGACCTATGCCGGCGTCGCCGTCGGCCGCATACCAGGCCTGCGCCTCGATCGGGCGGGGATCGCACTGCTCGGCGGGGCCGCGATGATAGCCATCGGGGCGATCAGCCTGGAGGATGCCTACCGCGCCATCAATTTCGACACCATCACGCTTTTGCTCGGCATGATGATCGTAGTGGCGCATCTGAAGGTCTCGGGCGCCTTTCGCGGCCTCGGTGCCATCGCGATCGAGCATGCGCATGCGCCGTTCATGCTTTTGGTTATGGTGACCCTGCTGACCGGCCTGCTGTCGGCCTTCCTGGTCAATGACGCCATCTGTCTTGTCATGGCGCCGATCGTCGTTCACGTCACCCGCGCCATCAAACGCAATCCGGTTCCTTACCTCATCGCGACCGCCACCGCGTCAAATTGCGGCAGTGTCGCCACCATCACCGGCAATCCGCAAAACATGGTCATCGGTGCGCTGTCGGGCATCTCCTATCCGGCCTTTTCAGCGGCTCTGGCTCCGGTTGCCCTGTTCGGTCTCGTCGCGGTCATCGCCATTGTTCGCATCGTCTACCGCACCGAATTCGCGCGCAACGGCGAATTGACGCCACAGGTCTCGCGCGGCCGCATGCATCGCCGCCAGGTGCTGAAAGCGGTGGTGGTTTGCATCGGACTGGCCGTTGCCTTCTTCGCCGGTGTGCCTGTCGCCAAGGCGGCGCTCATCGGCGGCGCCATCCTCCTGCTCACCCGCGCCATCAAACCAGAGCGCATCTATCGCGAAATCGACGGGCCATTGCTGTTCATGTTCGCCGGCCTGTTCATCGTGGTTGCCGGCGCCGAACGAACGCTGCTGACACCGGACATCGTCGCATCCGCCAAGAACCTCGGGCTGGACGACGTCTGGCGCCTGTCGGGCTTCACCGCGGTGCTCTCCAACATAATGAGCAACGTGCCGGCCGTGCTGGCGCTGCGGCCCTTCATCCCCGGCCTGGAAAACCCCGAGCGCGCCTGGCTGGTCGTCGCCATGAGTTCGACGCTGGCCGGCAATTTCACGCTCCTGGGCTCGGTCGCCAATCTGATCGTTGCCGAGCAGGCGCGCGCCGCCGGCACGTCGCTGTCGTTCGGCGCTTTCTTCAAAGTCGGCCTGCCATTGACGCTGCTGACGCTGGCGGCTGGCACGGCATGGCTGGCGCTCTGATCCCTGGCGCGACTGTTCCGTGCTCAATTGCTGCGGAGTGACGGGTGCTCCGGAGTGGCGGGTGCTCCGGAGTGACGGGGCTTGGTATTTGCGGCCAAGTCCCGCCACCGGCCCAGATTTTCAGGGCGCCACTACCAATCGGCCTTTCATGTTGGGATGGAAGCGGCAGAAATAATCAACCGCTCCCGCCGTCTTGAGGGTCAGTTTTCCCTTCGCCTTCGGCGGGATCATCACCTCCCAGCCGCCCTTCACCGTGGCCGTGTGGGCGAATGCGTCCTTGTTCACCCACTCGATCGTGTCGCCGACCCTGGCCTCGACGCTTGCGGGCGAGAAGACGAGCTTGTCGATCGTCACCTCGATCGTCGCGGCCGGCGCCGGGCCGGCGGCAAGCGCCAGCGCCAGCCCGGCAAGGAGCGGTCGGATCAGCGCGGCCGCTTTCATTTCAACATGCCGGCGACATGTTCGGCATGCTGCTCATGCCCCTGGAAGATTTTGAGGCCGGTTTCGAGCAGGCTCTTCAGCTCGGCATTGCTGGCCGACGGAATGAGCAGGGTTTCGAGCGCTCCATTGACCTGCTTGTGGTAGGCCACCTCGTTTTCGATATAGGCCTTGTCGAAGGCAGCCCCTTTCAGCTTGGCGAGCTTGGCATGTTCCTCTTTCGCCGCCTTGGTCAGCGCCTGGCTGGTGGCATTGTCTTCCGGCTTCACCTTGAGCTTCTTGAGCAGGTCGAGCGCCTGCTTGTTCACCGCTTCGTGGTCGCGCTCCATGTCCTTGGCGAAATCGACGACTTCCTTGTTCTTGGATTTCTTGATTGCCTGCTTGGCCGCCTCGATGTCGATCATGTCGGCTGTGTAGGCGATGTGGGCGATCTGCGGGTCGGTCGGCTTGTCGGCAGCTTGCGCGAATGGGGCAGCGCCAAGCAGCAAGAGGGCGGCAAGCGCTGCGGTGTGTCTGATAAGCATGGCATCTCCTTCCGCCCGACAGGCTGGGCAGCGGGCTTCATCTGGGTTGACATTCATTGGATGAGGATGGCGCGGAAACGTTCCCGACAAATCGGCGAAAGATCTGGCTTTGAAGATCACCCCTCGAATCCGAGCCGCTTCATCACGGCCTGCGTCAGCCGTTCGCAGCGCCGGCCGGCGAAGGGGAAGGCGTCGAGCAGCACCGGCCCGATCTCGTCGTCCAGCGCCTTGCGCAGCAAAGCGCGGGCGCGGTGCAGTCTCGTCTTGACGGTCTCGGGCCGCACGCCGAGCAGGTCGGCGGTCTCCTCGATGCTCAGGCCCTCGATGACGCGGGCCACGAAAACCGCGCGATAGGCGTCGGGCAGGCTGTCGGTCGCCCGCTCGACAAGCCCGAGGATCTGCCGCTGCGCCATCGTCCGCTCCGGATCGTCGCTTGGGTTAAGGGGAAACCGGATGATCTGCGCTTCCGGGTTTTCAGGCATGGCCACGGTTCGCCGTCCTTTGCGAAGCCGCCCGAGCGCCTCGTTGATGACGATGCGCGACAGCCAGGTGGAAAGCGAAGCATCGCCGCGATAGGTGCCGAGATTGGTAAAGGCCCTGACATAGGCCTCCTGCACGATGTCCTCGGCCTCGCTGTCATTGCGCACCATGCCGCGCGCCAGTCGGTAGAGCCGCTGGTTGTTCAGCTTCATGATCTTGCGAAAGGCATCGCTGTCGCGGGCAAGCGCGCGGGCTACGAGCCGGAGCTCGTCCGTCGCTGTTGATGTTGCCGTCAGCGCAGGCATGTGTCCTCCATCGATCCTTGCACGAAAGATTGGATGCAGGTTTCGAAAAAAGGTTCCCGAAAAATCACGCCAGGCGATCCGCCTGGCTGCCTATGCTAGCACTTTGGCCGGCTCCCTGCCGGTGTTTTGCATCCGCGCCGTCGCGGCCAGCAGATCGGTTTGCGTGATCAGCCCGAGGATGTGGTTTTTATCGTCGACGATGATGACGGCGTGACTGCGCCCGTCGGTCAGCACTGGCAGCAGCGCCATGGCGTTCGAGCCGGCAGTTGCGGTTGCCGCCGGCGAGATCACGGTTCCGACCGTGCCGGCCGCCAGCGTCAGTTCCCGCAAGCCCACGGTTCCGGCCAGCCTTGCCTCGGCATCCACCACCGGCAAGGTTCGTATGTTGTGGTCAAGCAGCAATTGGCGCGCAGCGGCGGCTGGCGTGTGCTCGTCCACCGAGATGACGTCGCGCGACATGATGTCTTGGCACCGCAACGTCGCATGCTCGCGCACCATGGCCTGCAATTCGACCTGCCGCAGCAGCCGGTCGAGATCGCCCCGATCGATGTCGAAGGTCTCGTCGAGCGCTCCAAGCGCGGCGTCGATGTCCTCGGAGCGAAAACCGACACGCAATTGCGCCGGCGGATCGATGGTGCCGTGACTGTTTACCGGCGCCGGGGCCGGCACGTGCGGGTAGTTGCGCCGGGCCAGCTTGTGGAAGCCGTAGCCAAGCGCCACCAGCAGCATCGAATTGACCGCCACCGGCACGAAAGGAAAAAGGAAGCCGGCGCTGATCACGGCTGGGCCGCCGAACACCGCGGTCAATGCCGCCGCACCCCCGGGTGGATGCAGGCAGCGCGTGAACGACATTGCGGCAATCGCCAGCGCTACCGCAATACCGGTGGCGAGCACCGGCTGGTGCACGAATTGCACCACGATCACGCCGACAAGCGCCGAGATCGTGTTGCCGCCGATGATCGACCAGGGCTGCGCCAGCGGGCTGGCGGGCACCGCGAACAACAGCACCGCCGATGCTCCCATTGGCGCCACCAGCAGCGGCACATGTGGCCCGCTACCCAGTGTGAGTCCGCTGATCGCGCCAGTCAGCGCAATGCCGATCATCGCACCGACGCAGGCGATGATGCGTTCGCGCAGCGTCGCGCCGGCAAGAATGGGAACAAAGAGGCGGAACGCCATGGGCAGGCTCTTGGTGCGGTGGCTGGGGAATGATTTCCGCTGCCGCAATGAAGCGGAAGCCGGCAATTTGGAAGTCAAACAAATCCGCAAAACTGCGGATGGGGAGAATAATATTGCCGACATGGCCGGACCGGGGCGCCGCGTGCGGCCCCCGTTTGCTCAATCGCGTCAAGGCCTTGCGGGCGCTGCTGGTATCGGTCCGAGAGGTCGCGTCAGGCCGCTGCGGCGGCGGTGAGCCCGCGAAGAATATCGGTCATGAGGTCCGCGACATCCTCGAGGCCGATCTGGAGACGAATCAACGGCCCTTCATAGGGGCCCTTGGCAACGACGCGGTCGCCGAGCCAGACCGGCACGGCAAGGCTCTCGTAACCGCCCCAGGAGTAGCCGAGACCAAAGATCCGCAATGCGTCGAGGAACGCGTGCTGCTGTTTCTGGCCGCCGCCGGCAAGCACGATGGAGAAGATGCCGCTGGAGCCGGAAAAGTCACGCTTCCACAGCGCGTGGTCGGGATGACTGGGAAGGCCGGGGTGGAGCACGCGCGCCACGCCCTTCTGGCCCTCCAGCCATGCCGCGATGGCGAGCGCGCTGCGCTGATGGTGATCGAGGCGCACCCCCATGGTGCGCAAGCCGCGCAGCACCTGGTAGACGTCGTCGGGTCCGGCGCAGCAGCCAAGCGTGCAGAAGCTTTCATACAGCTGTTTCCAGCAGGCCTCGGTGGCCGACACCGTACCCAGCAGCACGTCCGAATGACCGGCGGGATATTTCGTCGCCGCATGGATCGAGATGTCGACGCCATGGTCGAGCGGACGGAAATAAAGCGGCGTCGCCCAGGTATTGTCCATCATGACGATGGCACCGGCGGCGTGCGCGGCCTTCGCGATGGCTGGTATGTCCTGCACCTCGAACGTGTTTGAGGCCGGCGATTCCGTGAACACCACCTTGGTGTTCGGCTTGATCAAGGCGGCGATGCCCGCGCCGATGCCGGGAGCATAATACTCGACCTCGACGCCGAGCCGCTTCAGCATCGTGTCGGCGAAGTTGCGCGTCGGATGATAGACGCTGTCGACGATCAGCAGGTGGTCGCCCGCCGAAACGAAGGCAAGCAGCGGCACCGTCACCGCCGCCAGGCCCGACGGGACCACGATCGTGCCGGCCGACCCCTCCAGCGCGTCTATGGCCTGGGCCAAGGCGTCGGTGGTCGGTGTGCCGCGCGTGCCGTAGGTGTATTTCTGGTCCCGTCCAGCCATCGAGGCGGCATTGCGGAACAGCACCGTGGAGGCGTGCACGACAGGCGGATTGACGAAGCCGAAATAGTCGTGCGGGTTGTTGCCCGAATGGGCAAGCCGCGTGTTGATGCCCATTTTGCCAGTCACCGGCTCGTTGCCGTCTTTTGCCATTCGTCGTCGCCTTTTTTGGTAAGCCGCTAGCCATAGTGCGGCGACATGGACCGCGCAACAGCCGGCTTTCGCCAGGACCCCGACTTCGAATGTGCCAATTGCCGGAGCCGCCGCAGGCCGACTGCAAGCGTAATGGCGCGGCCAGAAAGCCCGCCGCCGGCAGCGGCATGCGTCGCCTGATAGCGCAAAGCGTACCTCACCATGACCCAGATCCAGCCAGAGGGCGCAGACATCGGCACGCAACCGGCCGGCAGAGCACAGTAACGCAGAGTAATCGGGCGGATGGATTTTTTGCGGACAGAGCGCAGCCTGGCGTAGGGCGAGCTTCGCCGGCTTTATTCGCGCTTCTGACTAAATTGCGGGCGCGTTTGTCTGCTATTCAGGCAATTGCGGCAAACGATTTTCAAACCCATCTGAATTCGGTCATTTTCCTTGACCTCACAGGAATTATCGCCTTCGATGCTGTTCGTGAATGGGAGGCGGCGCGTCGACTGCGATGCGGAGTTCCGGAAATGGGCCGGAACGAAAAGCTGCGTTCACGCGGGAAAAAAAGATCAGGTTTGCCTGAAAACAGAAAAGGGTCTGTGGGTCATGAAACACATTGCAATCGGCATCCTTGGAGCCGCCGCGCTTGGAGCCGTGGCTTCAACGGCTTCAGCCACCACGCTCGACACGGTCAAGCAGAAGGGCTTCATCCAGTGCGGCGTCTCGACGGGTCTGGCCGGCTTCTCCGCGCCGGACGACAAGGGTGACTGGCAAGGCATCGATGCCGATTTCTGCCGCGCCGTGGCGGCCGCCGTCTTCGGTGACGGCTCCAAGGTCAAGTTCACGCCGCTCAGCGCCAAGGAGCGCTTCACCGCGCTGCAGTCGGGCGAGATCGACATCCTGTCGCGCAACACCACCTGGACCATTAACCGCGACACGGCACTTGGCCTGAACTTCATCGGCACCACCTACTATGACGGCCAGGGCTTCATGATCAACGCCAAGAAGCTGCCGGGCGTCAATTCGGCGCTTCAGCTGTCCGGCGCCGCCGTCTGCGTGCAGAGCGGCACCACCACCGAGCTCAACCTCGCCGACTACTTTAAGGCGAACAAGATGGAGTACAATCCGGTCGTTTTCGAGAAGCTCGAAGAGGTCAACGCAGCCTATGACGCCGGCCGCTGCGACGTCTACACCACAGACCAGTCGGGCCTTTACGGCATCCGCCTGACGCTGGGTGCGCCGGCCGATCACGTCGTGCTGCCGGAGATCATCTCCAAGGAGCCGCTCGGACCGGCGGTGCGCCAGGGCGACGACCAGTGGTACCATATCGTCAAGTGGACCTATTTCGCGCTGCTCGACGCCGAGGAACTCGGCATCACCAAGGCCAATGTCGACGAGATGAAGAACTCGGCCAGCCCTGAGATCAAGCGCGTGCTTGGCCAGGAAGCCGACACCAAGATCGGCACCGATCTCGGCGTCTCCAACGACTGGGTCGTCAACATCGTCAAGGCGGTCGGCAATTACGGCGAAATGTTCGATCGCAATGTCGGCTCGGGCAGCCCGCTGAAGATCGCCCGCGGCATCAACGCGCTGTGGACCAAGGGCGGCCTGCAATACGCTCCGCCGATCCGCTGATCGAAATGTGATCCGGAAGGCAGATGGTTCTGCCTTCCGGTTTCTCTTTCACAGGGGACGGTGATATGGCATCGCAGGAAGTCCTTCGCGAGGACACAAGTCGCGGCTCCTTTATCAACGACCCGAAAGTCCGCAGTCTCTTCTTCCAGACACTGGTCGTCGTCGTTCTGTTCGGCTCTGTCTGGTGGATCGTGCAGAACGTCATCGACAATCTGCAGCGTCTTCACATCGCCTCCGGTTTCGGCTTTCTCAGGGGCCGCGCCGGATTCGACATCTCGGACACGCCGATCGCCTACACGTCCGATTCGACCTACGGTCGCGCCATCATTGTCGGCCTGATCAACACCATCATCGTCGCCGTGGCCGGCATCGTCACCGCGACCATTATCGGCTTCGTCATCGGCATCGGCCGGCTGTCGCAGAATTGGCTGATCCGCAAGATCTGCACGGTCTATGTCGAGATCTTCCGCAACATCCCGCCGCTGCTGGTCATCTTCTTCTGGTATTCGGGCGTGCTGGCCGTGTTGCCGCCGCCGCGCGAGAGCTATAACCTGCCTTTCGGTTCCTTCCTCAACCAGCGCGGTTTCTATTTCCCGCGCGCCGTCTGGGGCGAGGGCTCATGGCTGATCTTCGTGGCGCTCATCGTGGGTATCGCCATGGCCTGGTTCGTCGCCCGCAAGGCGCGCCAGCGGCAGATGGCGACGGGTCAGCAGTTTCCCGTGTTCTGGACGTCCGTCGCGCTGATCGTCGGCCTGCCGCTGCTCGCCTATGCGCTGAGCGGCTTTCCGCTGAGCTTCGATTTTCCGAAACAATCGACCTTCAACCTGACCGGCGGCTTCCAGGTCAAGCCGGAGTTCCTGTCGCTCTATCTGGCGCTGTCCTGCTACACGGCGGCCTTCATCGCCGAGATCGTGCGGGCCGGCATCAGGGGTGTCAGCAAGGGCCAGACCGAGGCCGCCGCCGCACTTGGCCTGCGCTCGGGATCGATCCTGCGGCTGGTCGTGGTGCCGCAGGCCATGCGCATCGTCATCCCGCCGTTGACCAGCCAGTATCTCAACCTGACCAAGAACTCTTCGCTGGCCATCGCCATCGGCTATCCGGACCTGACGGCGACCGCCGGCACGGTGCTCAACCAGACCGGCCAGGCGGTCGAGGGCGTGCTGATCATGATGATCGCCTATCTCATACTCAGCCTGGTGACCTCGGCCGTGATGAACGTGGTCAATGCCAGAATGGCGTTGGTGGAAAGGTAGGGCCATGCAGGAACACGACATGTCCTGGGTGCGCACCGAAATGGCCCTGGCGGAGGCGGCGCCGATCAGCGAGCGTGGCCTGTATGCCTGGGTCCGCAAGAACCTCGTCGGTTCGGTCGGCGACACCATCCTCACCATACTCGGCATCATCATCGTCGCCTGGGTCCTGCCGCAGGTCATCAACTGGGCCTTCATCAATGCCCAGTGGACCGGGCCGGACCGGACCGTCTGCGCGACAGTGGCGCAGGGCGGCATCCAGCCCGATGGCTGGAGCGGCGCCTGCTGGGCCTTCGTCAACGCCAAGTTCGGCCAGTTCATGTTCGGCACCTATCCGGTCGAGGAGCGCTGGCGGCCGATCCTGGTCGCCATCCTGTTCGCGGCGCTGCTGGTGCCGATGCTGGTCCCCAGCGTGCCGCGCAAGGGCCTGAACGCCATCCTGCTTTTCCTCGTGCTGCCGATCGTCGCCTTCTTCCTTCTGGTCGGCGGCGTGTTCGGCCTGCCGCATGTCGAGACGTCGCGGTGGGGCGGACTGCTGATCACGCTCAGCCTCTCCTTCGTCGGCATCGCCGTGTCGCTGCCGCTGGGCACCGTGCTGGCGCTCGGCCGGCGCTCCAAGATGCCGATCGTCAAGATGCTGTGCATCATCTTCATTGAAGCTGTGCGCGGTATCCCGCTGATCACAGTGCTGTTCTTCGTCAGCGTCATGCTGCCGCTTTTCCTGCCCGCCGGCGTCACCTTCGACAAGTACCTGAGGGCTCTGATCGGCGTGTCGCTGTTTGCCGCCGCCTATATGGCGGAAGTGGTGCGCGGCGGCCTGCAGGCGATCCCCAAGGGCCAATACGAGGGCGCCGATTCGCTCGGCCTCGGCTATTGGCAGAAGATGGGACTGATCGTGCTGCCGCAGGCGCTGAAGCTGGTCATTCCCGGCATCGTCAACACGTTCATCGGCATGTTCAAGGACACCAGCCTGGTCCTCATCATTTCGATGTTCGACCTGCTCGGCGTCGTCAAGCAGAACTTCTCGGACGCCAACTGGGCGACGCCGCAGACCGCGAAATCCGGTCTCGTGTTCGCCGCCTTCGTGTTTTGGCTGTTCTGCTTCGGCATGTCGCGCTATTCAATGTATACGGAACGCCGGCTCGACACCGGTTACAAACGATAAAAAGGGGATTGGTTCATGGCCACCGAAAACGCCGTCAGCGCGGAAGAGATCAAGGTCAATGCCGCGAAGATGCACATCTCGACCACCGATGTCGCCATCGACATCATCGCCATGCACAAATGGTATGGCGAGTTCCATGTGCTGAAGGACATCAACCTCAAGGTGATGCGCGGCGAGCGCATCGTCATCTGCGGCCCGTCCGGCTCCGGCAAGTCCACCATGATCCGCTGCATCAACCGGCTCGAAGAACACCAGAAGGGCAAGATCTTCGTCGACGGCAAGGAATTGACCAACGATCTCAAGAAGATCGACGAGGTGCGCCGAGAGGTCGGCATGGTGTTCCAGCACTTCAACCTGTTCCCGCACCTGACCATCCTGGAGAACTGCACGCTGGCGCCGATCTGGGTGCGCAAGACGCCGAAGAAACAGGCCGAGGAGATGGCCATGCATTTCCTCAAGCGCGTCAAGATCCCCGAGCAGGCCAACAAATATCCGGGCCAGCTCTCCGGCGGCCAGCAGCAGCGCGTGGCGATCGCCCGTTCGCTGTGCATGAACCCGCGCATCATGCTGTTCGATGAGCCGACCTCGGCACTCGACCCGGAAATGATCAAGGAAGTGCTGGAGACCATGGTTAGCCTTGCCGAGGAAGGCATGACCATGCTGTGCGTCACCCACGAGATGGGCTTTGCGCGGAAAGTCGCCAACCGGGTGATCTTCATGGATCAGGGCCAGATCGTCGAGCAGAACACGCCGGCCGAGTTCTTCGATCACCCGCGCCACGAGCGCACGAAGCTGTTCCTGTCGCAGATATTGCACTGAGCGCTGCCTCGTCGAAATGGAAGGAGCCCGGCCGCGCCACGGTCGGGCTTTTTCACATTTGGCCGATCGGATCGTTTCGATTGAAACGTGATGGAATCGCAAGAACTATGCCCGGATGAGAAAACGCCTTCGTTTCCTGGCCGTGCTGGTTGCCGCGGTGGTGCTGGTCGCGGCACTCGGCACACTGGTGCCACGACCACTCTGGCCGGCTGCCGCGGCCGGCGAGGGCGTCAGGCACATTCTGGTGCTGAGCAATCCGATCCACACCGACATCGCCATTCCCGTCGATGATGGCGTGCGCCGGCGTTTTCGCTTCCTCGCGGCTGCCGGCCAGCCTTCCGACGCGCCCGAGGTGCGCTACATCGTCTTCGGCTGGGGCGGCCGCGCCTTCTACCTGGAGACGCCGACCTGGTCGCAGCTGAAGGCGATGCCCGTATTCAAGGCCCTGACGCTTGACGCTTCAGTGATGCATGTCGAGGTCGCCGGCAATATCTCCGGACCCGACGTCGCCGGTTTCGACATCCCGGAAGACCGCTTTGCGGCATTGCTCGACTTCATCGATGCGAGTTTCCAGCAAGGACCAGGCGGGCCGATCGTCATCGCAGGGGCCGCCTATTCCAATTTCGACCGCTTCTATGAGGCGAACGGCCATTTCAATGCGCTGGCCGGCTGCAACACCTGGACCGCGGCCGCCTTGCGAACCGCCGGCCTGCGCACCGGTTGGTGGAACCCGTTGCCGGTCTCGCTCGGGTGGTCGTTGAGGCTGTATAATTGGTAGGTCGCGCAGATAACGCCAACGCCTCGTTCGAGTTCTAGGCCCGCCACCCATAAAGCCAGTCCAAATCCGCGGCGAGCTTCTCCGGCGCCCGCATTTTCAGGAAAAGGTTGCGCGCCAACGCCACCGGACCCCAGGCATGCCAGGCAAGGCGGTTGAGGGCGCCGCGACGTGCCACTCTCGCGACGCGCGGCCGGCGCAGGCCTTCCCAGATTTGAAGACTTCCGGCGAGATCGGCAGGGGAGGCGGCCATGACGTCGGCAAGCGTGGCGGCATCCTCGATGGCCATCGCGGCGCCCTGTGCCGCGAACGGCGTCATGGCATGCGCCGCGTCGCCGACCAGTGCGATGCGGCCCGACCTTACCCATGGCGGCTTCTGATCGACCGTATGGACCGGCCAGGCCGCCCAAGGGCCGGCCAACTCCGCAAGCCTTGCCAGCGCCGGCGTGGTGCGGCGCATGGCGCCGGCCAGGATTGCGGGATCGGCATGGCCGGACCAGCCTTCGGCGATACGCTCGCCCCTGGTGAAAGCGACGAGGTTGATGGCGCTGCCCTTGCTGACGGGATAGGCGACCATGTGAAAGCCGGGATGCAGGAAGGTGGTGACGCAGTCCGGCGCACCGATCTCTGCAAAAGCTTGCCCGGCAGGACTGTCTGCGCTGACGGTTGCCCGCCAGGCCAGTTCGCCGGAGAAGTGGCTTTTCGCAAGCCTGTTTTTCCTTCCTTGGTCGGCAAGTCCGCGCACCGACGACGAGACGCCATCGGCGCCGACCAGAAGGAAACCTTCCGCCGCGACGAGCCTACCACCCACATCGGCTGCCGCGGTGATGCCTGAACTGCTGATCGTGACGCTGTCAAGGCGCGCGCCGGTGGTGAGATGAACATCGGGCATGGCAGCCACGCGCGCCATCAGCGCGTTTTGCAGGTCCGCTCGATGCGCCACGAGGTAGGGCGCACCCCAGCGCGCCTCGCCTGCTCGTCCAAGAGGCACGCGCGCCAGTTCGCCCAAGGTTGCCGCATCCTTCAGCACCACGGCTTCCGGCCTGACGGCATTGGGAAGAAGTGCGTCGAGTACGCCGAGCTCACGCAGGATGCGTGTCGCGTTGGGCGAAAGCTGGATGCCGGCGCCCGCCGCTTCGAGGCGCTGCGCCTGTTCGAAGATCCGCACGGTATAGCCGCGCCCGGCGAAAGCCAGTGCCGCGGTCAGCCCGGCAATACCCGCCCCGGCGATGATGACTTGCCGGGACTGTGCGTCTGCCATTGGCCCGGCCCGCTGGAGGTCAGGCGGCCTGATCGATGTAGAGGCAGCCGGCCGGCAGCGTTTCCATCGCCGTCAGCTTCGGCGAATAGCGGTAGAGCGTCGAGCAGTAGGGGCAGACCTTCTCATTGTCGTCGCCCATGTCGAGAAACACATGCGGATGGTCGAAAGGCGGGTTGGCGCCGGTGCACATGAATTCCTTGACTCCGATATCGATCGCCGGATGGCCCGCATCGTTCTGGAAATGGGGAATGGAACCGCCTGCCATCGTCGTCTCCTTTAGCGCAGTCTGCTCAGCGTTTGGATCATAACCGGTCTGTTTGCAAGTTCGATGAAATGAAACTGTCGCAAAAGCCTGTCAGAGGATAAGTTAAGCCGGTTAACCGGCTGGAGCATCGCAGCCAGGCGCAACAGCCTGGGCGCCGCCCGAAAAAGCGGCGAAGCAACCAGACGTGGGAAGAGCAGGAACCATGAACGAACTGAAGCCGGTCCAGAGCGAGTTCATCAATGCGGAAGCGGCAAGCCCGGAAGGCAATCCGGATCGTTTCGTCAATCGCGAGTTCTCCTGGTTGCAGTTCAACCGCCGCGTGCTCGAGGAATCGCAGAACACAAACCATCCGCTGCTGGAGAGGGTACGTTTCCTGTCGATCTCCGCGGCCAATCTCGATGAGTTCTTCATGGTGCGCGTCGCCGGCCTGGCCGGCCAGGTTCGCGAAGGCATCGTGTTGAGAAGTCCGGACGGGCGTACCCCCGAACAGCAGCTCGAACAGCTGCTGCGCGAGGTCGAACGGTTGCAGGAAGACCAGCAGAAAAGCCTTTCGGCGCTGACCGTGCTGCTCAACAAGGAAGGCATCGAGAGCATCACCCGCGACGCGCTGACCAAGGACGAGAAGGCCTGGCTGGAGGAGCACTTCCAGGACCAGGTGTTTCCTGTTCTCACGCCATTGTCGATCGACCCGGCGCACCCATTCCCGTTCATCCCCAATCTCGGCTTCTCGATGGCGCTGCAGCTTCGCCATCGCAAGAACGGCGAGGAGATGAGCGCGCTCCTGCGCCTGCCGGTGGCGCTGAAGCGTTTCATCCGCCTGCCGGACCGCAAGCACCATGTCCGCTTCATCCCGCTGGAAGAGGCGGTCGGCCTTTACATCGGCAAGTTGTTCCCGGGTTACGAGGTCAAGGGCTCCGGCACGTTCCGCATCATTCGCGACAGCGACATCGAGGTCGAGGAGGAATCGGAAGATCTCGTGCGCCTGTTCGAGACCGCGCTAAAGCGCCGCCGCCGCGGCTCCGTCATTCGCATCGAGTTCGACATGCTCATGCCGGCCGAACTGCGCGAATTCGTCGCCGGCGAACTCGGCGTTTCGTCGAGCCGCATCAGCGTCCTGACCGGCCCGCTGGCGCTCAGCCAGATTTCGGAGATCGTCGCCGTTGCCCGCGACGACCTCAAATTCACGCCCTACAATCCGCGTTTCCCCGAGCGCATCCGCGAGCATGGCGGCGATTGCTTCGCCGCTATCCGCGAGAAGGACATCATCGTCCACCACCCCTACGAATCCTTCGACGTGGTGGTGCAGTTCCTGCGCCAGGCGATGGCCGACCCGGAAGTGGTGGCGATCAAGCAGACGCTTTACCGAACCTCCAACGACAGCCCGATCGTGCGTGCGCTGGTCGACGCCGCCGAGGCCGGCAAGTCGGTGACGGCACTGGTCGAGCTCAAGGCTCGCTTCGACGAGGAGGCCAACATCCGCTGGGCGCGCGACCTCGAGCGCGCCGGCGTCCAGGTCGTGTTCGGCTTCCTCGAGCTCAAGACCCACGCCAAGATGTCGCTGGTGGTGCGGCGCGAGGACGGCAAGCTGCGCAATTATGTGCATCTGGGCACCGGCAATTACCATCCGGTGACCGCGCGCATCTACACCGACCTGTCCTTCTTCACCACCGATGCAACGATCGCACGCGATGTCGCCCAGCTTTTCAACTTCATCACCGGCTATGCCGAGCCGACCGCCGAAATGCGGCTGGCGATCTCGCCCTTCACGCTGAGGAACCGTATCCTGCAGCACATCTCCGATGAGGTCGCCCACGCGCTCGAGGGACGGCCGGCACGCATCTGGATGAAGATGAACGCCCTTGTCGATCCGATCATCATCGACGCGCTCTACGACGCCAGCCGAGCGGGCGTCGAGATCGACCTGGTCGTGCGCGGCATATGCTGCCTGCGGCCGCAGGTGCCGGGCCTGTCGGAAAACATCAGGGTCAAGTCGATTGTCGGCCGTTTCCTCGAGCACAGCCGCATCTATTGCTTCGGCAATGGCCACGGCCTGCCGTCGGACGAGGCCGTCGTCTACATCTCCTCGGCCGACCTCATGCCGCGCAACCTCGACCGCCGCGTCGAGACCATGGTGCCGATCACCAACCCAACTGTGCATGAACAGGTGCTGGGCCAGATCATGCTCGGCAACATCATGGACAATCAGCAAAGTTTCGACGTATTGGCTGATGGAACCTCCCGGCGCGTCGTGCTCGAGGAGGGCGAGGAGCCGTTCAACGCACAGGAATATTTCATGACCAATCCGAGCCTGTCGGGACGGGGTGATGCGCTGAAATCGCATGCGCCGAAGCGGATCGCGCAATTCAAGCGCCGCAAGAAGAACGCCGCCGCCTGATGCTGTCCGATTCCCAGGGCCGGCTGCAGGATCGCCGACCGCTGTCCATCATCGACATCGGCTCGAATTCGATCCGCCTTGTCGTCTACGAGGGGCTGGCGCGCTCGCCGACCATGCTGTTCAACGAAAAGATGCTGGCGGGCCTCGGCCGCGGCATCGTGTCGACGGGGAAGCTCGACCCCGAGGGCGTGACACGGTCGATGGAGGAGTTCCGCCGCTTCCGCGCGCTCTCCGACCAGGCCGGTGCCGAGCACATGTACGTGCTGGCGACCGCGGCTGCCCGCGAGGCCGTCAACGGCCCCGATTTCATCCACCGCGCCGAAGACGTGCTCAAGACCGAGATCCGCGTGATCAGCGGCCGCGAGGAAGCCCATTATTCCGCGCTCGGCGTCATCTGCGGCTTTCATCCGGCCAACGGTATTGCGGGCGACCTCGGTGGCGGCAGCCTTGAACTGGTCGACGTCAACGGCGAAGCGATCGGCGACGGCATAACGTTGCCGCTGGGCGGCCTGCGCCTGCAGGACATGGCCAAGAATTCCCTCACGCAGGCGGCGAAAATCGTGCGCGACGAGCTGGGGCGGGCGAAGCTGCTGAAAGGCGGGCAAGGCAGGCCTTTCTATGCCGTTGGCGGCACCTGGCGAAATCTCGCCCGGCTGCACATGGAGATGACCAACTATCCGCTTGGCGTCATGCACCACTACGAGATCGGCGTCGAAAGTGCCGCCAATTTCCTGCGGCAAGTGGCGAAAGGCGAGATCGAGAAGATCAAAGGCATCGAGGGTGTTTCGAAGAACCGCCGCTCGCTCCTGCCTTACGGTGCCATCGTGCTGCAGGAGATCATGGCGGCGATGCAGCCGTCGAAGATCATCGTCTCGGCGCTCGGCGTGCGCGAAGGCTTCCTCTATTCCCTGCTCGACCAGGCCGAGCAGAAGGCCGATCCCCTGATCTCGGCATCGGAGGAACTCGCCCGGCTGCGCTCGCGCTCGGTCACCCATGCGCATGAACTCGTCGACTGGACGGCCAAGACCTTTGCCGCTTTCGGCATCGACGAGACCGAGGACGAGGCGCGCTACCGCCACGCGGCGGCATTGCTGGCCGACATCGGTTGGCGCGCGCATCCCGAATATCGCGGCAAGCAATCGCTCAACATCATCGCCCACGCCTCCTTTTTCGGCGTGGACCACCCTGGCCGCGCCTATCTGGCGATGGCCAATGCCTATCGGCACGACGGCATCTTCAACGAAGCCATCGCGCCCGAGATCAAGGCGCTGGCGACACCGCGCTATCTGGAGCGGGCGCGGGTGCTGGCGGCATCGATGCGCGTCGTCTACCTGCTGACCGCCTCGATGCCCGACGTCATGCCAAGGCTGAAATGGGAGCAGCGCGGCAATGGCGTGCTGGCGCTGGTCTTACCGGCATCTCTGGCAGATCTCTATGGCGAGCGGCCCGCCGGGCGCTTGGCGCAACTGGCGCGAATTACCGGCCGCCGCCTGGTACTGGCGGTCGAAGGCGGGCCGAGCGTTTCGGTGAAATAGGTACGGCCTACCAGAGCGTGAGTTATCTGATCCACACCGATATTAGACCAACTCAATGGCACCGCTTATCAGCGGCTTCGCGTTTAAAGACCGGCTTCCCCCACTCCGTCTTGGCTTCGCCAAGCCACCTCTCCCCCCTCCGGAGGGAGAGGAAGGGCGCCAAGATTGGCGAACTCGCGCCCCTCCTCTACCCCGTCGATCGGGGGAGGTGTCGAGCGCAGCTCGACGGAGTGGGGGGTCGACTTGACGCGGGTGTTGACTTGGCCCGGGCATTGAGAGTCCAACCCGGGGCATATGTCTGGTTGGTTCCGGGCCTGCCCTTGGATTTAGGCGATATCAAACCGCAGCCCGCCCGTCGACCGACCAGGCGCCGGCGCCGGCCATGGCGAGCGCCAGAAAGCCGCCCGATATCGCGATGTCCTTCATCAGCATCTGCTGGTGCAGGAAGGCAAGCGTCGCATCATCGGCGCCCTGGCCGTAATGGCCGATGAAGCCGGCAACGATGCAGAAGGCGGCCAAAAGCAGAGCCACGATCCGGGTCTGGAAGCCGATGAGTATCAGCAGGCCGGCGATCAGCTCGAACAGGCCCGTGCCCCACGCGGCGAGCCCCGGGAGCGGCAGGCCAAGGCCGGCGAAATAGCCCGATGTGCCGGCAATGTCGGCGAGCGCATGGAAGCCTGACGGTACGAACAGCGCGGCAAGCAGCAGCCGCGAAGCCAGAAGCAGTGCGTTGCGAGGCATGGTCACCTCCGTTGTCGGTTGGCCGGTTTGGGCCTTTACCCACCCGGACCGATCGATCCTACCACCAATGCCCCGGCAAATCCGGGCGCTGAATTGAGGCTTCTGGACCGACAACGAAACAGTGGCGCGGAAAATTCCGCGCCACTGCTGTCAAAGACGGGGGAGGGAAGTTCAGCCGCGCTTGGCGTCGACCGAATAGGCGCCGGCGCCTGAGGAAGCCAGCACGAGGAAGCCGCCGGTGATCGCCAGGTTCTTCATGAAGTTGATCATCTGCATCTGGTCGGCCCAGCCGGTGTGGGCGACCAGGGCCGTGGCGACGGTGAAGATCGCCAGCACCCAGGCGGCAATCCGGGTCTGGAAGCCGACGAGAATGGCCAGACCGCCGAGCAGTTCGATGAGGCCGACGACGATGGCCGTCACGGTCGGCAAGGGCAGGCCGAGGCCGCCGAAATAGGCCGCGGTGCCGGAAAGGGCGCTGAGCTTGCCGAAACCGGAAAGCAGGAAAATGACCGCGAGCAGGATGCGGCCGAGCAGGATCGTGACAGAACTGTTGGACGCGGTGCCGGTGCCGGCGAAGGAAGTGTTGGTGGACATGGTGGCTCTCCGAATGGGGTTGATCGCCCGTCAGATAGACTATGCCGACTGTTCACCAAAGCCGCCTGCCTGGCGACACATTGTTCACAGGACATACGTTTCCGTGAAGCGGTGAAAAACGGAAATTCGTGCCGGTCGATGCGGTGGCGGGAGGTATTCTCCCGCCGAAAAAGTGCCTTCACCCCGGATGGGTCATATCTTCCGGCCGCACGATCCGGTCGTAGTCGGCTTCGCTGACCAGCCCGGTGGCCAGCGCTTCCTCGCGCAGCGTGGTGCCGTTCTTGTGCGCGGTCTTGGCGATTTTGGCGGCGCTGTCGTAGCCGATGGTGGGCGCAAGCGCCGTCACCAGCATCAGCGAGCGGTCGAGGGCCGCCTTGATGTTGTCTTCGCGCGCCTCGATACCGACGACGCAATTGTCGGTGAAGGAGACCGAAGCGTCGGCGAGCAACTGCACCGATTGCAGGAAGTTGTAGGCCATCAGCGGGTTGTAGACGTTGAGCTCGAAATGGCCCTGGCTGCCGGCGAAGGTGAGGGCTGCATTGTTACCGAACACCTGCACGCAGACCTGGGTCATCGCTTCGCACTGCGTCGGGTTGACCTTGCCCGGCATGATCGAGGAACCCGGCTCATTTTCCGGCAACGACAGCTCGCCAAGTCCCGAGCGGGGCCCTGAACCGAGGAAGCGGATGTCGTTGGCGATCTTGAACAGCGCGGCGGCAGCGGCGTTGATGGCACCGTGCGAGAATACCATGGAATCATGGGCGGCGAGCGCCTCGAACTTGTTCGGGGCGGTGACGAAGGCGATGCCGGTGATGGCTGCGATGCGGTCGGCCACCCGTTCGGCGAAGCCGACGGGCGCGTTGAGGCCGGTGCCGACGGCGGTGCCGCCCTGCGCCAGTTCCTGCAGGCCGGGCAACGTCAGCTCGATGCGCTTGATCGACGAAGCGACCTGCGCGGCGTAGCCCGAGAATTCCTGGCCCAGCGTAAGCGGGGTGGCGTCCTGCGTGTGGGTGCGGCCGATCTTGATGATATGGCTGAACTCTCTGCTCTTGGCGGCGAGCGCCTTGTGCAGGTGCTTCAGCGCCGGCAACAGGTCATGCACGATGCGCTCGGCGCAGGCGATGTGCATGGCGGTCGGGTAGGTGTCGTTCGACGACTGGCTCATATTGACGTGGTCGTTCGGGTGCACCGGCTTCTTGGAGCCCATGACGCCGCCCAGCATCTCGATCGCCCGGTTGGAGATCACCTCGTTGGCGTTCATGTTGGATTGCGTACCCGAGCCGGTCTGCCAGACCACCAGCGGGAAATGGTCGTTGAGCTTGCCGTCGATGACTTCTTGAGAGGCTTCGACGATCGCATTGCCGATCGCCGGATCGAGCCGCTTCAGCTCCATATTGGCTTCCGCCGCCGCCCGCTTGACGATGCCGAGCGCGCGCACGACGGAGGCCGGCTGCTTTTCCCAACCGATCTTGAAATTGCCGAGCGAACGCTGCGCCTGCGCGCCCCAATAGCGGTCGGCGGCGACCTCGATGGCACCGAACGTATCGGTTTCGGTTCTGGTCTTGGCAGCGCTCACGGCAAGTCTCCGGTCTGTCGATTTGGGCAACGGCGTATCGCGTTGCACAAAACGCATCAAGCGGAGATTGCGGGCGGTGAAGATGCAAATCGGTTGAAGACGGAGCCAATCTCCCCGCTCGCGGAGAGATCGGCTGTCCCGCTCATCCGGCCGTGTACCCGCCATCCACCGCGAAAATCCCGCCGCTGGTCCATGCCGCCTCGTCGCTGGCGAGATAAACCGCGATGCCGGCGAGATCCTCAGGGCGGCCGATGCGGCCAAGCGGGTAGCTGCGCTCGACATAGGCCTCGAGTTCAACCTTTGCCTGCGCCGGCAGATTGTCGATGGTCCTGCGCCGCATGGCGGTGTCGACCGTGCCGGGCGCAATGGCGTTGACCCTGATGCCACGCGGACCGAGCTCGAAGGCGAGTGACTTGGTCAGCGAATTCAGTGCGCCCTTCGACAGGGAATAGAGGCTCGACGGCCGGTTGGGGATCATCTTACTGGCGAAGTAGGAGGAGATGTTGATCACCGATGCGCCGACCGGGAGATGCGGCAACAGCCCTTGCGTGAGGAAGAACGTGGCCGCCACATTGAGCGCGAAGGATTGCTGGAATTGGTCAATGCTGACAGTCTCGAACGGCACGAGATAGGCGACACCGGCATTGTTGACGAGGATGTCGAGCGGCCGGCCGGATTCTTTCACAAGCTCGACAGCCGCCGCGACGCCGGGGCTGGTGGCGAGGTCGGCCGACAGCGTTTCGACGGCACCGTTCGGATGGGAAGCCGTGAGTGTTTCGCGGGCCGCCTCGAGTTTTCCGATGTCGCGCCCGATGATCAGGACCTCGGCACCCTCACGCAAGAAGGTGTCCGCTATGGCAAGGCCGATGCCGTCCGAACCGCCGGTCACCAGCGCGCGTTTGCCGGAAAGTCTCATTGAACGCTCCAAGCGTGTTTGGTGACGAGAGCACCGCATATCGGCGGTCGAGGTCAAGCCGGCTGCCTATCCCATGGTATGAACTTCGGCTGCGGCCGGCGTCGGGGTCAACTGCCGGCGCTTGCATTCGCGAACTGGGCAGGGAGCAAGCGGGAATTTACGCCCCGCCTCGATGCCGGGGAGGTATAGCGGATCAGACGCCGCCTCCGCGCGGACTGGCAAATCAGCAACAAAGCCGCGAGCGCGATGTCGCCGACAGGCGCATGGTTTCGGTCGGTCTGGCCAGGTCATGTCGGACCGCGTGCGAGAAGGCTTGCCATGCAGGTGAGGCGGCAAGCGCGGTTTCATGCTGGGCCTGCGCTTCTTCGCCATCAAAACCCATCACACTGATGAAAACATTCTCACTCGCTCGCACCGGCAGGCGTGGAAAGCTGTTTTCCGCATGCTCCGTGACGAAAGCGGCGAGCAGCCGCGCACCGGGTGATGCCGTCATCGGCGCGACTTCGGGCTCGAAGCGGCTGGCGAACGCGGCCTCTGCGCCCGGCCGCAAATGATAAATCCGAATCACGACCATCCCTGACAGCGGCGTGCTTCTGCCTGGCTTTTCGTCGGCAGCCAAGCCCGCGCGCAATGCGCCGGAGAGATCGAAGCCAGCCCCGGTCCACGCAGGTTTGAGCAGCAGCACATCGTCGGAATCGATCATCGTGGCGTTGGCGGCATTGCGGCGCGCTGCCCATACCGGACCGTCATAGAAGGCGCTCAGGGCGCCTTTGCGCACCTCCATGTCCTCGAAGCCGCGCAGCCAGACGAACATGTCGGGGCGATCGAGATCCCGGAATTGGCCGATGATGGTCATCCCGGCCTCTTCCTGGCCTTCGATCAGCTTGCCGTCAAAGAGGTCGATAAGGGTATCGCGTTTGCCGGGTTTCAGCGTGTACTGCCGCAGTTCGACGACCGGGGAGGCGAGCGCTGCTGTCTCCGATGTGGCACTCAGGGGCAGGCTCATAAGCTCGTCTCCAAAAACAGGGTGATCATCCTGTTTTATAAAACAGACCGGTTGTCCTGTTTTGTCAATCTGCTAGCTTCTTTTTCTTCCCTCCTGGAGGGGCACGGTGGAGATTCCCGATGACAGGGCATGCCCAGAAGCGCACCAATGATCCCGAAGGCATGCGCAACAGAGTGCTCGATGCCGCGCAGGAGTCCTTTCAGGTACGCGGCTATCACGCGTCCAGTCTCGGCGATCTGATGGCGGCGGCGGGTGTCAGCGGCGGCGCGTTGCATCATCATTTCCCGACCAAGAAAGCGTTGGCGCTGGCGGTGATCGAAGAGCGTGTGGCCGCGGCGGTCGAAGAGACATGGATGGCGCCTTTGCGGGCGGCCGCTTCGGCGCGCGAAGGCGTGCGTGCAGCCTTCGAAGCCGTGGCGGCGGAACTTGAGCAACAAGGCTTCGTGCGCGGCTGTCCCCTCAACAACCTTGCACATGAACTGTCGCTCGTCGATGCCGAATTGCGCGCCGCCCTTGCCGGCATTTTTGCCGGCTGGCGCCAGGCGATCGCCGACAAGGTCCGGGCTGATCAGCAGGCGGGCAGGGAGCAGGACACCGACCCGCAGCGTTTCGCCGCCCTGGCCGTCGCGGCCTATTCCGGCGCGATGTCGATGGCCAAGACGGCGCAGGATGCCGGCATGTTGCGCGATTGCCTGACGGGGCTGGAGCAGAATGTCGCCCAAGCTTCGCCCATGGCCGCAACGAGGCGGCGTCGCAGGATATTGCTGCCACCGGGAAACCTTTGATGCCGAGGACGGGAACGATCCCTACAACTCAGTTCCGTTCTGGGGGAGGGCAGCAGCCGTGGACCGGGCGCTGAACTTTACTGCTGACCGGTGTCCGTGCTGAACTTCAACCCATGATGAAGCGCTTCTCACCAAAATCGGTATCACGACGCCGTTTTCTGGCGCGGGCCGCCGGTCTTGCCACGGCCCTTGCGCTTCCACGCCCGGCGCTCGGCCAGACCGGGCAGCGCATTCAGCCTGTCGACGCCACCTTCCTGTTCATCGCCGATGTCCATGCCTGCCGCATGGCCAGCGGCTTGAGTCCCAATTGCCAGCAGGAAGGCAAGACCGACGCTGCCTTGCTGCGCAATGTGGCGGCTCTGAACGGCATTGGCGACAAGACATGGCCCGTCGAGATCGGCGGCGTCCCGACGGGCCTACGCTCCGCCGGCAGCCGAATCGGCACGCCGCTCGGCCTCGTCATCGGCGGCGACATGACCGACGATGGCGGTGGTCAGATCACCCAGCCGAGTGAAGGCACGCAATTGCTGCAATTCAGCCAGCGTTACCAGCAAGGCATGGGGCCTGACCGCGTGCATGTTCCAGTCTATGTCGGGCTCGGCAATCATGACCTCGACCAAAACGGCCCGCGGCATCACGTTGACTGGTACCGGCGCGAAATGCGCGACTATGTCGAAGTCAATCACCGTGCCGGCGTGTTCTTCAAGCCACCGGTTCCGGCCACCGACTACGATGTCGAGACCGACTGCTATGCGTGGGACTGGGGCGGGCTGCATCTTGTCCAGACCCACCGTTTCGCTGGCGACACCGGCCATGGCGCGGACAGCAGCCTGCCCTGGCTGAAGCAGGATCTGGCGACCTATGCGGCGGACGGCCGCCCGGTCATCCTGTTTCAGCATTATGGCTGGGATAATTTTTCGACTGAGCGATGGGATCCCGCCAAAAAGGCGTTCGACGACGACGGCAAGGGGCCGCCGCATTGGTGGAGCGATGCGGACCGTCAGGCACTGCTTGCGGCTCTGAAGGGCTATAACATAATTGCCGTCTTCCATGGCCATCAGCACGAGGTGCCGATGATCTATCAGCGCGACGGCCTTGATCTCTTCAAGCCAAAGGCGGCCTATATGGGCGGGTTCGCACTGGCGCGGGTCACCAATGATGGCATGGATGTCGTGCTGGGCGAAGCCAGCGACGATCACGGCGGGGTCACATTCACCAACGCCTTCAGCAAACCGTTCCAGACATGAAAGCCCGCAGCGGCCTTTTCGTCCCGGACGCTGACTGACGTCGACCTGGCAGTACGCTCGGGCCTCGGCCTCCGCTACGAGATGCCGCCGATGATGACCGCCGCGATGTAGGGGCCGAAAGAAAACGCCCCTCGCACCTTTTATCGTGCGGGGGGCGTCTTTGCCGTTCGCTTTTCCTTCGATTGCTCTCGTGAATTGCTGACGACAACCATGAAACGTGCTTCGACCGAAATGGCTCCCGGCGCGTCCAGATTTTTTTTAGGGCCGCTTTGTTCAGTGCCGATTGGCATGAACCGTCGCGGCGGGTGAGCCAAGAATTGACATGGCCGTTTAAATAGCTTACAAGACCTTTGTCGATATTTGTTGACTGACTTTTGTTATCCGCGCTTTGCGGCGCGCCTTTGACGAACTTCCCACATCAAAAATCGAGACAAACGACGTTGTGCATCCGCATGACGGCGAACGAGTATTTGCCATGGAAAGGGTTCGTCATGAGCACCGGCACAGTTAAATGGTTCAACGCCACCAAAGGTTTTGGTTTTATTCAGCCTGACGACGGCTCTGCCGACGTTTTCGTCCACATCTCGGCCGTAGAGCGCGCCGGCATGCGTGACATCGTCGAGGGCCAGAAGCTCGGCTACGAGATGGTCCGCGACAACAAGTCCGGCAAGATGTCGGCCGACCAGTTGAAGGCGGCCTGAAAAAGGATTCAGCCTTCCCGGTGACCACGGATGTACTGGCACTGGTGAATGGCGAATTCGGGCGCATGGCGGCGGAAACCTGAGTTTTCGCACGCTGCGTGCCGGAGCGTCCTGTGCATCCACTGGATGCGCGACGCTCTCATGGAAGGTCAGGCGGTGCCTGGCCTTTTTCACTTTGTGGGTCTCGCCGCCGAAAATGCGCTGCGCGTCGGCCTGAACGTGCTAAGGGACGCTCCAGCAAGTTGAATCCGCCGCCCCAATGCTTTTGTGCGTGGGTCCTGACTGAAGACCGGTCTTGCCCTATCGGCACGAGACTCCTGACAGGAGAAAGATTTTGACCGCCAATTCGAAAACAGCTGCTGATCAGGCAGTGCCCTTGTTCAGCAAGACGCAAACCCAGTCGATGTCGCTCAACCGCATCATTTCCGAACGCGATGCCCTTACCCAGGCGCGTGAAGCCAAGACCGCGCGTTTGCGCGAACTGCGCCTGGAAAAAGAGGCAGATGAAATGGCTGCGGCGGCCGCACAGGCGGCGTTGCCGAAACGGGCCGGAAGACGCTGATGGCGACGAAGCGTGTGCCGGCGACACCAATCGCCGCTGATGCGACCATCGCCGATATGGTCGAAACATTGGACAAGCCAGTCGAATATGTCCGGCGTGTGCTGGAAAAACTCGAACGCTGCAAGCGCGTCCATGGCGATGCACAGGTGCGCGTCGGCGTGCGGGGCCGCGCCGAGTGCCCGAACTATTTGATCGAATATGTCCGCCAAGACGCCAAGACCCGCGAGCCGGTGACCCATCAGGACGCCGCCTACAGCGGCAGCACGCATCGCGAACTGGCGCCGCATCACATCGCGGAGGCGAGGAACTGGTCGCCTGAGGAAATGAACATAACGGCGGTTTCGGCCCTGATCGGCCGTTTGCGCAGTCCGCGCGCACCATCGCGCTTCGCCGACGAGGACTGAGATGGCCATAAAATTCTCCGCCAAGGACCAACCGCCGGCGCCCGCCGCCGCTGCAAAGCCGGTCAAGCCGGCTGCCGCGCCGAAGGCCGATGCAGCTGCCGAGGCCGCGACCGATCTATTCAAGTCGCCGGCCGAGGCGCCGTCGCGCAAGGCAGGCAAGAAGAAATAGCGCCTTGCCGCAAGACGCCGACCGCAATCCTGCTGCGCAGGGGCTGTTCAACCCGGTGGCCGCAGCCAGCCTTTCATCGTCGCAACGAGGCACCGTCCCGGCATTTGATTGCCAGAGCTGCGGCGCCTGTTGCTCCTACTCGGCCGAGTGGCCGCGCTTTTCCACCGAGGACGACGCGCACCTCGACCGTATCCCGGACAAGTATGTCGCGACCGATCTGTCGGGTATGCGTTGCGAGGGCCCGCGCTGTTCGGCCCTCTGTGGCGAAGTGGGCAAGGCAACCGCTTGCGGCATCTACGAGCTGCGCCCGGATGTCTGCCGCGCCTGCATGCCCGGCGACGAGGATTGCCTGATGGCGCGTCGGGCGCACGGGCTGCCTGTCCTCTGATCTGACGGCGCCGCGGCTTGTGCGCGGGGATTTCGCTGCTACGCTGCCCGCCGGGCAGCACAGCGGAGGACCAAATCGTGAGCATCGAATTCTTGTTGACGTCGCTGATCGTGGTGGCTTCGCCCGGCACCGGCGTCCTCTACACGCTGAGCGCCGGGCTTTCCCGCGGCGCCCGCGCCTCAATCGTCGCCGCTTTCGGCTGCACGCTCGGCATCATCCCGCATATGGCTGCCGCCATCACCGGCCTCGCCGCGCTCCTGCACACCAGCGCGGTCGCCTTCGAGACGCTGAAATATCTGGGCGTCGCCTACCTCCTTTACATGGCCTGGAACACGCTGAAGGAGAGGGGTGGTCTGAACGTCGAGGACAATGTCGCGCCGCGCTCCACCGGCAAGGTGATTGCGAGAGGCATCCTCGTCAATGTGCTCAACCCGAAGCTGTCGATCTTCTTCTTTGCCTTCCTGCCGCAGTTCGTCAGCACGACCGAGCCGCACGCGCTGTCGAAGATGCTGGAACTGAGCAGCGTCTTCATGCTTTTGACCTTCGTCATCTTCGTCGGCTATGGCATCTTCGCCGCCTCGATCCGCAGCCATGTCGCGTCGCGGCCGAGGGTGCTGACCTGGATGCGCCGCACGTTCGCCGGCGCTTTCGTCATGCTCGGCGCCAAGCTTGCGCTGGCGGACAGGTAGAATTCGTTCGCCTCGCCTTGGCACGAAATCGATGCCGAACAATGAGAAGGCGAGCCTTGGCCCGCCTTCTTTTGTTCTTCAACTCCGGACTAGCCGGCAATCATTTGTTCGCGCCGCCGAGCGCCTTCAATTTTTCGCAGAACGGGGCATACGGCTTGCTCATCGCCGCATCCTGACATTCCTTCATCATCATGGCTTGGTCGTCCTTGGACATTTTTGCCCAGGCGGCTTTCATCTCGGCGTCGGATTTCATCGTCTTCATGCTCGCATCGGTGAAGAACGGTTCCATCATCTTGGGCGAGTCGAGCGCTCCGGCAAGTGCCGTGCCGCTGAGAACGGTCAACGCGAGTGCTCCAAAGCAGGCGGTTCTGATGTTCATGACATTAGTCCTCCCTATGGTCTTTCTCGATCGTCGAACGGCGGTCGGACTCTATTCCTAGCACAAACCGATGTGTATTAGGAGTAACTCATATGGTGAAGCCGGCCTATCCCTTGACGTAGCCCATCGCCTCGACGATCCGCCCGCCCTCGACGCGCATCAGATTGACGCCGCGCAGCGAATTGCCGTCCGCCATCCAGTAGCGCCAGCGGATCGTCGCCCGCTCGCCGGCGACGAAGGTCTCCTCGATGTCGAAGCGCGTGCCGGGCTGGGTCGCGATCGCCGTCCATAGCCCGACGCAGGCCGCCTTGCCGGCATGGCGCGCACCGTCCGGTGCCGGCACGGTGTTTTCAATCACGCAGTCCTCGCCCACCAACTCGGCAAGCGCCGACGGATCGTGCAACTGGAACACATCGTTGAAGCGCCGCATGATCTCGGCTGTCCGCCGCGACTCTGGATGACCGTCCATGATGCTGCTCATCTCGTACTTCTCCTGATTCATTGTTGCGCGGCGGTACCCACGAGGGTCGCCTTGAGGTTGATCTGGGCCACGCCGGCCAGCGCGCGCGAAACGAGACAGCTCGCCTTGGCGGACTGGGCAAGGCGCTCGAACTGGTCTTCGGCGAGCCCCGTGACCTCCACCGCCGTTTCAAGGTCGATGCGGGTGATGGTCGGCCCGGCCTCGGTCGCTCCGAGGTGCACCCTGGCGATGGTGCGGATGTCCCGGGGAACATGACCTCCCTGGCCAAGGATGAAGGTCAGCGCCATCGAGAAACAGCCGGCATGCGCGGCCGCGATCAGTTCTTCCGGGTTGGTGCCGGGGCCGTTCTCGAAACGCGACGGAAAGGAATAGGCGCCTTCGAACACACCGCTGCCGAGCCGCAGCCGGCCTGAACCTTCCCTCAGCGTGCCTTGCCACTCGGCCGAAGCTTCACGAATTGTCATTGCTGTTCTCCCTTCTGGTTCGATCGATATGAAAGATCAGGCTCCGTCGATGACGACCTTCCCGAAGACGTCGCCCTGCTGGAAATAGCGGTAGGCGTCGCGGGCCTCGGCGAAGGGGAAGACCTTGTCGATGACCGGTCTCAACCGGTGCGCCGAGACGGCGTTGAGCATCGTTTCGAGGTTTGCGCGGCTGCCGACGAACAGACGGCTGATTGTGACGAGGCTGCGCTGATAGACGGCGCCGGGGATCTGCACCGTTGCGCCCTTCGCATCCTGAATGGTGAGCAGCACGATGCGCCCATAAAGCGCGCTGGCGATCAGCGACTGCGCGAAGGTCGGCGGGCCGCCGGTTTCGACGGTAAGGTCGATACCGCCGGTTTCGCCACGCACCATCGCCCCCCATTCCGGCATGTCGGTCGAGGAGACGACGAGGTCGGCCCCCATCGCCCGCAGCTTGCCGACCTTCTCGGCGCGAGAGGTGACGGCGACGACGCGGCAGCCGAGCAGCTTGGCGAACTGCAACGCGAACAGCGAGACGCCGCCCGAGCCTATGACTAGAACCCATTGGCCGGGCTTGGGAATCTCCGCCCCGGTCAGTGCGTTCCAGGCTGTCAGGCCGGCGCAGCTCAGCGTTGCCGCCTCGCGCCAGTCGAGATGCTCGGGAACTCGCACCGCCCATTGCTCGTCAAGCACGGCGTACTCGCCGAGCATGCCATCCAGCGTGCAGCCGAGCTGGTCGATCAGTCCGGCATTGATGCGGCCATCGATCCAGCGGGCGAAATAGCTGCCGGTGACACGGTCGCCGACGGCAAAGCGTGTGACATCATCGCCGATGGCGACGACCTCGCCGGCGCCGTCGCTGAGCGGAACGATCCCGCGGCGCGGTGTCAGGGGGTAGGTGCCATTGAGGATCATCGTATCGCGTCGGTTGAGCGAGGTGGCGCGCACCCGCACCACGATCTCCTGGGGACTTGGCTCCGGTCGCACCTCTTCCCGCATCACCAGACATTCGGTTCCGCCCAAACCCTCAAGACGATAGCTGCGCATTTCGGCTCTCGATTATATAGACTGATCTACATATTATGTAGACCAGTCGTCATATTTCTGGCAAGGCTTATAAGGATCTCTCCTGACAGAGGTTGACATGGCGAACGATACGAGAGCCCGCATACTCGAAACGACCGGATTGCTGCTCAGGCGGCGCGGCTATCACGGCACTTCGCTCAATGACATACTGAGCGCCAGCGGCGCCCCGCGCGGCTCGCTCTATTTCCACTTTCCCGGTGGCAAGGATCAGCTGGTCGTCGAAGTGACGCGCGCCAGCGTGGCCGAGGTGACTGAGAGGCTTGGCGCCGAGCTGGCGGCGGAAAGCGATCCGGCGGTTGCCGTTCACCACATTTACCAGTCGGTCGCTCGCATGCTGGAGGACAACGAATTCTCGCTCGGCTGCCCGATCGCGCCGGTCGTGCTCGATGCGCCGAACGACGTGCCGGACTTGGAGGAAATCTGCCGCTCCGCTTTCGAGCAGTGGATCGGCCTGCTGCGCCAGGCGTTTGTCAGGGCAGGGGTGGTCGAGCGCCGCGCACGGGCGCTGGCGCTGTTGGTCGAGTCCTCGCTGGAAGGCCTGATGGTGATTGCCCGCGCCACCCGCGATCGCTCATCGATCAACGTCGTGGCCGATGAGGTGGCTACCCTGATCGAGCAGGCAGTCCTCGCCGGCAAGGCGACGCGGCAAGCGGAGAGCACTGCTGTCTGACGCTGGTTCCAACCGACTACGCTGAAGCAAGGCCTGAATGTGCAAAGAAAAGGGCGGCATCGCTGCCGCCCTTTCCACATGCATAAAGCAGATGGCTGGATTAGAAGTCCATGCCGCCCATACCGCCCATGCCGCCGCCGCCCATGCCGCCAGGCATGCCGCCGCCAGCCGACTCCTTCTTCGGAGCCTCCGCGATCATGGCTTCGGTGGTGACCAGCAGGCCGGCGACCGAGGCCGCGTCCTGGAGAGCCGTACGCACGACCTTGACCGGATCGACGATACCCATGGCGATCATGTCGCCATATTCGCCGGTCTGGGCGTTGTAGCCGAAGGTCGCGCCCTTGTTCTCGAGGATCTTGCCAGCAACGATCGATGCTTCCGCACCGGCGTTGGCAGCGATCTGACGGGCCGGAGCCTGCAGCGCGCGGCGCACGATGTTGATGCCGGCGGCCTGGTCGGAGTTGACGCCGGTGGCCTTGAGGTTGCCCGAAGCGCGCAGCAGGGCCACGCCACCGCCGGCAACGATGCCTTCTTCCACGGCCGCGCGGGTCGCGTTGAGGGCGTCATCGACGCGGTCCTTCTTTTCCTTCACTTCCACTTCGGTCGCACCGCCGACGCGGATCACGGCAACACCGCCGGCGAGCTTGGCCAGGCGTTCCTGCAGCTTCTCCTTGTCGTAGTCCGAGGTGGTCTCCTCGATCTGCTGCTTGATCTGGGCAACGCGGCCCTGGATCTCGGCCTTCTTGCCGGCGCCGTCGACGATGGTGGTGTTCTCCTTCGAGATCGACACCTTCTTGGCGCGGCCGAGCATGTTGAGGCCGACATTCTCGAGCTTGATGCCGAGGTCTTCGGAGATGACCTGGCCACCGGTGAGGATGGCGATGTCTTCCAGCATGGCCTTGCGGCGGTCACCGAAGCCCGGAGCCTTGACGGCGGCGATCTTCAGGCCACCGCGCAGCTTGTTGACGACCAGCGTGGCCAGGGCCTCGCCTTCGACGTCTTCCGAGATGATGAGCAGCGGCTTGGAGGTCTGCACGACCGCTTCCAGGACCGGCAGCATGGCCTGCAGGTTGGAGAGCTTCTTCTCGTGGAGCAGGATGTAGGCGTCCTCGAGATCGGCAACCATCTTATCGGGGTTGGTGACGAAGTAGGGCGAGAGATAGCCGCGGTCGAACTGCATGCCTTCGACGACTTCCAGCTCGGTCTCGGCGGTCTTGGCTTCCTCGACGGTGATGACGCCTTCGTTGCCGACCTTCTGCATCGCTTCCGCGATCATCTTGCCGACCGACTCGTCGCCATTGGCCGAGATGGTGCCGACCTGGGCGACTTCCTCGGAGGTCTTGATCTTCTTGGCGGCCTTGCCGAGAGCTGCGACCACTTCGGTCACGGCCAGGTCGATGCCGCGCTTCAGGTCCATCGGGTTCATGCCGGCGGCAACCGCCTTGTGGCCTTCCTGGACGATCGATTGCGCCAGAACGGTCGCGGTCGTGGTGCCGTCGCCGGCGATGTCGTTGGTCTTCGAAGCGACTTCGCGGACCATTTGCGCGCCCATGTTCTCGAACTTGTCCTCAAGTTCGATTTCCTTGGCGACGGTGACGCCGTCCTTGGTGATGCGCGGTGCGCCGAACGACTTGTCGATGACGACGTTGCGGCCCTTGGGGCCGAGCGTGACCTTCACCGCGTCGGCGAGGATGTTGACGCCGCGCAGCATGCGCTCACGGGCGTCGCGGGAGAATTTTACGTCTTTGGCAGCCATGTTCAACTCCTGGCAGGGGCTCGGATCGAGCCCGAAGATTCAAGATTCAGTTGATGGGAAGGCCGATATTCAGCCGATGATGCCCATAATGTCGGATTCCTTCATGATCAGAAGGTCTTCGCCATTGAGCTTGACTTCGGTGCCCGACCACTTGCCGAACAGGATGCGGTCGCCAGCCTTGACGTCCAGGGGCACGAGCTTGCCAGCTTCGTCGCGGGCGCCGGAGCCGACGGCGATGATCTCGCCTTCCTGCGGCTTTTCCTTCGCCGTGTCGGGGATGATGATCCCGCCGGCGGTCTTGGATTCGGATTCGACCCGGCGTACGACCACGCGGTCATGAAGCGGGCGGAACTTCGACTTTGCCATGTTTTCTTCCTCGATGAGAACGGTGAGAAACAGTTCCTCCGTCCGGCGAAGCCGGACAATCTACAAAGCCCGGCGGTACCGGACCTGTGGTTAGCACTCACCCAGGGCGAGTGCTAACGTGGCGGTGAAATAGGCTGCTGGCTGGCGAGAGTCAAGGCGCGCGCGAGCGGGCAGCGGCGCGAAATTTTGTTTTCCGCGAAAGCCCGCTCGCAGAACGTGCCAGTTGCCGCTGGCCTTTCATGCGAAATGCGCCGGTTCCTCCCGCAATCGACGGCGAAACAAGGCGCGGAGGGGTGCTCCGCCGCTACCGGTCAGAGATCCTGCCGCCCGATACTTCGATACGCAAGACGTGTCGATGTCACGGGAGAGGGGCGCGAAAGCCGCCGCCGAAAACTACAGAAACAGTCTCAGCTGCGTATGGATGATGGACCTGTAGTCGTCGATCGTGCGGCGGCCTTCCTTCTCGTCCTGCGTCAGCGCTAGCCGCACGACGCCGCCGGCAAGCTGGAAGATCAGGAACACCACGCGCGCGAAGTCTTCGCGCCGGTCGGGCCGCAGCATCGGAGCGACGTGGTCGCAGAACATCTTGGCCTGGTGCCTTGTCTCAGCAATGTCGAGGTTCTGCAGCGCCTTGTCAGCCTGTATCGCGTTCTGCAGATCCTGGATGGCCGGGTCGTCGGCCACGCGCCGGTAATAGTCCTCGATCATGCGGTCCGCGGCAGCCGTCACGTCCTCAAGCCCACTTATTTCGGCGATGATCTCGCCGAAGCGTGCGCGGCTTTCCTCCGAGAAGCGCTCATAGAGCATCGCCAGGATCGCCGATTTGTTGGGGAAATAATGGTAGACGGTGGCGATCGGTCCGCCCGCCAGTGCGCCCACTTCCTTCATCGTCACCGCGTCGATGCCTTTTTCGCCGATCAGCCGCATGGTCGTCGAAAGGATCGCGTCGATGCGTTCGCGGCTCCGCTCCTGCTTGGGCCTGCGCCTCGGCGCCGTCGCCATCCGGCTTGCTTCCGCCATGCGCCCAATCTCTCGCGAGAGCTTCAAAATTCCCGGTTGACAAGAAACATGATCAAGTATCAGTTTCGTAATGCTGACAAGTTGTCAGCTTTTTTATCGCACTGCAAGGACGTTGGGAGGCGCCTCGTGACTGCGACGCAAGCCGTACAAGCGGAAAATGGCGATTGGCTGGTCGGCAACCCGACCGGCGTCGAGCTCGGCTCCGCATTATGGATCGGCTCGGTCGGGCTGCTGATCCTCGGGCTTCAGCCCGTGCTGCTTGGCGCGCTCTACACCGAGGGCCATGTCAGCGGCGATGAACTGGCGCTGGTCGCCACGGCGGAGATGATCGCAATCGCCATCGGTTCAGCCGTGGTGGCGATGCTGCTTTCCGCGCGCAACATGCGCTGGAAAAGCGCCGTCCTTTTGATCCTGCTGGCCCTGGCGAATGTATGGACCGCCCATGCCGCAAGCGCCAATGCGCTGATCGCCGCCCGCGCCATCGCCGGGCTGGCTGAGGGCGGCCTGGTCGCGATCGCCACTGAACTGATCGCCCGTTCGCGCCGGGCGGAGCGCATCGGCGGCTATTTCGTGACGCTGCAGACCCTGGCGCAATGTGCGCTCGCTCTGCTTTTGGCACTCTATGTCATTCCCGAGGCGGGGTCGTCCGGCGGCTTCATCGTGCTTGCCGTCGTCTGCGTCGTCTCGCTGGCGGCCGCTTTCACCGTACCCGGTGACTACGCCGACCTGCCGAAAGGGGAGAACCTGGCCAATGTGCTGACGGTTCCGTCGATCACCGCGCTATTGTCGGTCTTCTGCTACTTCATGTTCTTCGGCGCGATCTGGGCCTTCCTGGAACCGCTCGGTGCGCAATATGGGATTGATAGCTGGACCGTCGGTCTGATCGTCTCGGCCAGCCTGGCGACGCAGGTCCTGGGCGCGATGACGGCGACCGTGTTCGAGGCGCGCATCGATTACCGCATTGCCATTACGGCCATCGGTGCCGTCGCGCTGGTCTCCTCCCTTGTTCTTGCCAGCGCACCTGGCCTGACGACATTCTGGATCGCCGCCTTGGTCATGGGCTTCATCCTGTTGTTCATCGTACCCTATCAGATCCGGCTGGCGATCACGGCCGACGAGACGCGTACCGCCGTGCTGCTGGTGCCGGCCGCACAGCTCTTCGGCTTGGCGATCGGGCCGGTGGCGGCGTCGCTGCTCATCAATGGCAAGGATTTCCGGCCCGTGCCGGAATTCGCCGCGGCAAGCGCGTTTGCCAGCGTGGCCCTGCTTGGCCTGTTCGTGGCCACTATGCGCCGTCGGCGCGTCTGACGGGACGGCTGGATGTCGACGATCACCGCGCGGAACTGGAGCAACTGGTCGGGCTTCGTGCGCGCCGAGCCGAAGCTGATCGCCACTCCAACCGACGCCGGCGAGCTTGCCGATCTGGTGCGCACGGCACCTGGGCCGCTGCGGGTGGCGGGTGCTGGCCACTCCTTCACGGCGCTGGTGGCATCGCAAAGCTCGATCGTTTCCCTGGAGAAGATCGAGGGGCTGGTCTCGCACGACATACAAAGCCATCGCGCGCGGGTGCGGGCAGGGACCCGGCTCGGCCCGCTAATGCACATGCTGCACGGCATCGGCCAGGGCCTGCCAAATATGGGCGACATCGACCGCCAGGCGATCGGCGGCGCGCTGGGCACCGCCACCCATGGTTCCGGGCTGACGCTGGGCGCTTATCACACCCAGTTGGAGACGGTGCAGATCGTGGACGGGCGGGGCGAGTTGCGCGAATTCGATCGGACCCGCGACCAGGATATGATCCATGCGATGGGGGTCGCTCTCGGCGCCTTCGGCATCTTGAGCGAAGTCACGCTGAACAACATCGCGACCTACCGGCTGCGCCGCCGCAAGTGGGTGCTGCCGATCGCCGACATGCTGCGCGATTTCGAGACGATGATGGCCGCGCACCGGTCGGCCGAATTCTACTACATCCCGTTTTCCGGCTACGCGCAGTTTATCGCCAGCGACCTCAGCGACGCGAACCCGACCACCAGGCCTACCGAGCACGACGAGGCCGGCCTGGCGACGCTACGCAAGCTGAGCAGGGCGCTGCGCCGGCTGCCATGGCTGCGCCGCTCCTTGATCCGCGGCGCCGTGAAGAAAGTGCCGGCCGAGGATTATGTGCAGGACTGGCTCAACGTCTATGCCAGCGACCGGCAGACCAAGTTCAACGAGATGGAGTATCATCTGCCCTTCGAGGAGGGGCCGAAGGTGATCACGCAGATCATCGAGCTGACCGAGAAGCACTTTCCGGAAGTTTATTTTCCGATGGAGGTGCGCTCGGTGGCACCCGACATGTTCTGGCTTTCGCCCTTCTACAAGCGTCTGACCTGCTCGATCGCCATTCACCACGATGCCGCCAACGACCCTGAGCCCTTCATGCGGGCGGCCGAGCCGATCTTCCGCAGGCATGGCGGCCGGCCGCATTGGGGCAAGATGCACAGCCTAAAGGCGGCGGATCTCAAAAAGCTCTATCCGCGCTGGGATGATGCCATGGCCGTTCGGGGAGACATCGATCCCGAGAACCGTTTCGTCTCGCCCTACATGGCCGGCCTGTTCGGCATCGGCCAATGAGCGGCTATTTCACCGCGCTGTCGGATGCGTTGAGGGCGGCCGGCGTCTTTCAGCCTTGTCTCGTGCTCGACCGCGACCGGCTGGACCGCAACATCGACCTGGTGAAGCAGAGACTGGCGCCCGGCCTTGCCGTGCGGCTGGTCGACAAGTCGCTTGCTTGCCTGCCGCTGCTTTCGCACATCGCCGGGGCGCTCGGCACCCATCGCTTCATGACGTTTCATCCGCCGATCACAAGCGCGGTGCTCGACGCTTTTCCCGATGCCGACATGCTCTACGGCAAGCCGATGCCGGTCGGCGCGGCAAAGCAGGCGATTTCAAGCAGTACCGCCGACTGGTCGCGTATCTGCTGGCTGATCGACAGCGAGGAGAGACTGGCGGAATACGGCGCTCTGGCCGCCGAACTGGACATCGGGTTGCGCATCGCTTTCGAGATCGATGTCGGGCTGCATCGGGGCGGGTTCGCGGAACCGCGCGCGCTGTCGAAGGCATTGAACGCGCTGCCCGCCCGGCTGCGCTGCGAAGGCGTCATGGCCTACGAGGCGCACGCGCCGCACATTCCCGGTCTGTTCGGCGGTCCCAAAAAGGCGCTGGCACAGGCGTCGCAGCGGGCCGCGGCGTTCATCGCGGCTCTCGGCGAGGACCAGCGCCGAACACTGAACATCGGCGGCTCGAAGACCGCGTTGCTTCATCGTGGCGGCATGGCCAACGAAGTGTCGATCGGGTCGGCCTTCGTGCTGCCCGGGGATTTCGACACGCCCGGCCTCGACGGCTTCCAGCCCGCGGCCTTCATCGCCACGCCTATCCTCAAGGTGGTCGAGCCGATGCTGCCAGGCCCGCCGGCGGTCACCCGCCTGCTGCAGACGGTCGGCCGGTTTCCGCGCAAGGGTTGCTATCTCTATGGCGGCAAATGGATGGCCGAACCGGTGTTTCCCGAAGGCATGGAGACCAATGGCCTGCTTGGCCTTTCCTCGAACCAGCAGTTCATGGGCCTGCCCGGCGATGCCACCACCAGGTCAGGCGACTACGCCTTCCTGCGCCCGACGCAAAGCGAGGCGGTGCTGCAGCAGTTCGGATCGATCGCGGTTTTTTCGGGCGGCAGCCTCGTGGACCGGTGGCCCGCGCTGCCGATGGGGTAGACATGGTGCCTCGTTACGATGAGGCCAAACCAGACGCTTCGATGTAACAGACCGACCGTCAACCCAAAGCCACGATGCGCTGGCGGCCAGCAGCCGCATGCTTGGAACAGTCAGCGAGCCTATCCGCCTCCAGACGGGGTCATCGTTGACCGGCCTTCTCGGCGAGATATCGAGTAGCCAACGCGATTGAATTGGGGATCGGTGTCGATCCTCTATAGTTGGCAATTTGGCGCCTGGAGATTTCCAACTGGAGCGCCATCCCCTCAAGCGAGAATTTCAGCAGATCGTCCATGATATGGCGGAATTCCCGGTTCTCCATACCAATTGAGGGCAGGGTATCGATCCATTCGGCTGACAACTCGATTCCCCCGTCCCACTCGATTGCATTGCCGTCTTCGTTAACCCGCATGGTTCCAAACAGCTCGTCATCGTCGCGAAGCGGAATGAAGTGTCGATGGCTATTCAACACTGGATTCAGGTCAACCGTATTGGAGCGGCCGTCTCGCCAGGTGATGCGCACGCGGCGGCCATCAATCATGGTGACCGAGGCGATCCTGGGGAGCGGATTGCCGACTGTTACGATATCGTCAACCATTGAGGCGGGTCCATTCATTGCGCAACTCCTCTTCATGCGAGTTAGCCCAAGCGATTACGGCATCGAGGTCTTTGCGACGCATTTGGCCACGCAACACGTTCCATGAGCCAATCCTGATCAGGACTTCATACTCACCCTTCAACGCGTGAAAGTGAGGCGGGTTATGGTCATCCGCAAAGACCTGAATCTTGATGCCGTCGAGAACCTTCAAAGTGGGCATGTGGCTGTTCCATCGCGCCAAATTTAATGCAGAGGGTGCACTAAATCAAGCGAAAGTGCACTGGGTGCACCAAAGCGTCGCATTTCATCAGTTTGATCGATATTGCGCGTGACGTAAATCGACGACCCCGGCCCTGCGTTCTCGTCCGCGCGGCCGCCGTTGTAGCTACCGGATTGAGCTCGGACGGTCGCGCCGAACGGCCGGCCTTGGGTAGCGTTTCAGCGGTAGCGCGCCTGGTTCCAGCGGTGGCCAAGCAGCGACAGGATGATGATCAGCCCGTTGAAGAACTGCACATAGAAGCCGCTGAGGCCGGCAGCGACGACGCCGGTCTGGATGAACGCCACCGTCAGCGCGCCGATAGCGCCGCCAAACACGGTACCGATGCCGCCCCAGGTCGGCGTGCCGCCGACGAACACCGAAGCCAGCACCGGCAACAGATAGCCGTCGCCGGCGGTTGGCCACCAGGTGAAGTTGATCATCGTCGAGAAGGTGCCGCCGATCGCGGCCCCGATGCCGACGAAGACGAACACCTTGACCTTCACCCGCTTGACGTCGATGCCCATCTGCTGGGCGCTGTCGGGATTGTCGCCGACCACCTTCACCTGCGCGCCGAAGCGGTGGCGGTTGTAGAGCAGCGCGGCGAACACGACGAAGGCGAGCGCCCACAGGATCTGTACCGGAATCCCGTAAACCTGGCTGGAGAAGATCGTATAGGTCCAGCTTTGCCCGAGCGTCGGCAGCGCGGTCGACTTGCCTTCGTTGATGATCTGGATCAGCCCGCGCAGCAGGAAGTTCATGCCGAGCGTGGCGATCAGCGACGACAGGCTGCCATAGACGACCAGCACGCCGACCAGGAAGCCGAGCAGCATGCCGGTGGCGAGTGCTGCGACGATGCCGAGGGAGGGATCGTAGCCGGCCTGTACGACCAGCGCGAAAACCCAGGAGGCAAAACCCATCGTCGCCGGAAACGACAGGTCGATTTCGCCGGCGGTGACGACAAAGACCAGCGGCACGACCACGAACAGCGCGACCGGCAGCGTGGTCAGCACGGAGCTGTAAAGAAACCAGGTGGTGAACACGGTCGGATTGGCGATGGTGAAGGCGACCATCATCACCGCGAACACGCCGAGCGTGCCCAGCGCCGCGCGATTGTCGAGAACGAAGCCGCGCAGCAAATGATCCGACGGATGCTTCCATGCCGCTTCGCCCATTTCGGCATGGGGCGAGGTGGCTTGGCGATTGGGTTCCGCGATGTTGCTCATGGCCTTGTGTCCTCCGCGCGCTGGGCTTCGCCCAAGCCGGGCAGTCCGCCGGGATGCGCGAGGTCTTCCATGAAATTGACGAGCATGTCGGCCGACTTGATGTCGCGCTTGTCGGCCTGCAGCGCCACAGTGCCACGATCGAGCACGACGAAACGGTCGGCGATGTCGAAGACATGGTGGATGTTGTGGCCGATGAACAGGATCGAGCGCCCGCTCGCCCGCACCTGGCGCACGAAGTGGAAGACCTTGGCGGTTTCGGTCAGCGACAGAGCCGTTGTCGGCTCGTCGAGGATGATCAGGTCGGCCTGCTTGTAGATGGCGCGCGCGATCGCCACGCCCTGGCGCTCGCCGCCGGAAAGCTGGCCGACGACGGACTGCGGCGTGAACACTTTCGAAGTGAAGCCGATCTCGCGCATAAGCCGGCTCGCCTCCCTGATTTCGGTGCCGACCTTCAGCCAGCCGAGGAAGCCGGTGAGTTCGCGTCCCATGAAGATATTGCGCACGATGGTCTGCTGCACGGCCAGCGCCCGGTCCTGGAACACGGTCTCGATGCCGGCGTCGCGCGAGCGCGCCGCGTTCCAGCCGGTGACCGGCTTGCCGCGAACGAGGATCTCGCCGTTGGTCGGCTTGACCGCGCCGGCGAGGATCTTGATCAGCGTCGACTTGCCGGCGCCATTGTCGCCGATCAGTCCGACCACCTCGCCGCGGTCGACGCTGAGATTGACCCCGCCAAGCGCGTAAACCTGGCCGTAGGATTTCGTGATGTCGCGCAGTTCGATGATGCGTTCGGCCATCGGGTCCTCGCTTGCTTGTCGCATGCCGGGCCTCGCCGGCGGTCCCGCCGGCCGGGCCTGAGCCCCCGGCCGGCGGCTTGGGAGGTCAGCGCAGTGCCTGCTTGGCCAGTTCGGCGACGATCTTGTAATTCTCAGGCGTGACGAAGCCGGCGCCGGTATCGACATTCATCGGTGCCAGCCCCAGCACCACTTGCTGGCAGAGGCTGAGGATCGGCAGATAGCCCTGCATGAACGGCTGCTGATCGGCGGTCAGCTGCACCCAGCCGCCCTTGAAGGCCTCGACGATCTGCGGGCTGGTGTCGAAGCCGAAATTGAAGATGTCGCCCGGCTTCCGGCCCGCCGCCGTCATATAGGTCTGGACGTTGCCGAGCATCTGTCCGCCGGGGTAGCCGACGGCCTTTACGCCGGGGTTGTTGAGCAAGGCGGCGGTGATCACCGGGATCGCCAGATTCGGATCGGCCGCCCATTCGGTTGCGGAATTGATTTGAACGACATCGATGCCGGCCTCTTTCAAGGCGGAGACGGTTCCTCGCTCGCGGGCGCCGCGGCTCTCATTCTCGAACGGGCCGATCATGATTGCCTTGTCACCGGCCTTGAGCTTGGCCAGCTTGAAGGCTTCCGCGCCGAGCGCGCGGCCCTGCTGTTCCTGCTGCGCGCCGACATAGCCGCCGCCGAAGGCCGTCACCACCGTCGGCACCGGCACGTTCTGGTACATCATCTTGATGCCGTCCTTATGCGCTTGTTCGGCCAGCGGCATGATGGCGGCGTCGCCGGGGTGGCCCATCATGGCAATACCGTTGGGCTTGACGGCGACCGCCTCGCGCAGCTGCTGGACCATTTTTTCGATGTCCCAGCCTGAGAAGATGTAATCCACTTTCGGTCCGAGATCGGCCGCAGCCTGCTTGGCGCCATTGTAGACAATGGTGCCGAAAGCGTCGCCCTCGGCGCCGCCGACGAAGAAACGGATGTGGACGTCCTTGCACCATTGCGCGTCGAGCGCCTGTGCCGGCAAGGTGGAGATGGCGGCGGCGAGCGCCGTGGCGGTCGCCACCACGGTCGTGCGCAGAAGTGTCGTTCTCTTGGCGATGCTCATGCACGTTCCTCCCTTTTGTCCTCGCGAGCGAGGGTTTCGACATCTGCTTCGGCAATCCCGTCCGGCTCCTCCCGCCGGCCAATCCTCACGTCGGGTTCGGCAGGTAGCTCAGGCCTCCCCTGCATTGCTGGAGGTATTCCAGCGCGCGGACCTGGCCTGTCATTTCAAGATCGTCGCGATAGACCGGGTCGTGCCAACCTTCGATGTCGATGGCGCCCTTGTATCCGGCCAGCCGCAATTCGCTGATCACCCGCGTCCAGTCGCTGTCGCCGAAGCCGGGCGTGCGCATCTGCACGAAGGGCAGGCGGCCGAAGACGCCGTGCTCGCGTATGACATCCCAGCGCACCGTCGCGTCCTTGCCGTGGACATGGAAGATGCGATGCGCCCATTTGCGGATCTGCGGGATCGGGTCGATCAGATAGACCAACTGATGGCAGGGCTCCCATTCCAGACCCAGATTCTCATCCGGCAATTCGTTGAACATCAGTTCCCAGGCGTCCGGATTATGGGCGATGTTCCAGTCGCCGGCGGCCCAGTTGCCATCCATGGCGCAATTCTCGAAGGCGATGCGCACGCCCTTGTCGGCCGCGCGTTTGGCCAATTCGCCCCAGACTTCGCGGTAGCGCGGCAGGCTGTTGGTCAGCGGCTTGCCGCGGATGCGGCCGGTAAAACCGCTGACCAGATTGGTGCCGAACAGATGCGCGCTGTCGATCACCGTTTCCCAGGCCTTGAGCACGCCGCGGTCGGTGTCGCCGCTCTCGAGTGGATTGCCGAACACGCCGATCGAGCTGACGCTGACATCGGCATCGCCGATGGCGTCGCGGATCTCGCCTGCGAGCCGCCCTAGGTCCTTGCCGCCCAGCGTCTGCCAGAAGAAGGGCTGGACGCTCTCGAAACCGAGCGGCAGGATCTGCCTGATATAGGCGGCCGGATCTTCGAGATTGGCCCGCACCATGGTGCCGATCCTGATGTCGAGAAGCGGGTCCGCCATGGTCATCCTTCCTGCCTGGGGATTTCGATCCGGCGCCCGGTCTCGGCGCTTTCGATGGCCGCGAAAACCATGGCCAGGCTCTTGATATTGTCGGCGCCGCGCGTCTCCGGCTCGGTGCCGGTGTCCACGGCGCGGACGAAATCTTCCATGACGCCGAGATGCCCGCCGATGCGGTCGGCAGGGTCGAGCGGCGGCACCGCTACCGGCACGACCTTGTCGAGCAGGCCTTCGCGTTCCGGCAGCACGGCTTCGGCCTTCAACTCGTCATGCCCATCCCAGGTCAGGCTGCCGCGTTCGCCGACGATGCGCCAACTGCCTTCCCAACTGGTGCGGAAACCGTCGGCGCACCAACTGCCGCGATAGGTGAACATCTTGCCCTGGCCGAGCTCGAAGGTGGCGCTTGCGGACGATCCCTGCCGGTACCAGGAATTGGCCGGCTCCCATTCTCGACAATACACTTCGGTCGGCTCGCCATCGACCATGTAGCGGGCGGCGTCGAATGTATGGATCGCCATGTCGAGCAGCAGCACATGGCGCATGCCTTCGCGGAAACCGCCGAAATGCGGCGCAATGAAAAAATCGGCATGGATGCTGGTCGCAGCGCCGATGGCGCCGGAGCCGAGGAAGCGCCGGATGCGCCGGACGTTGGCGACGTAGCGGCGGTTCTGCACCACGGCATGGACGCGTCGCGCGCGCCGCGCATCGTCGATGATGGCGCGCGCATTGTCCGGGCTGTCGGCCAGCGGCTTTTCCGTCAACAGATGACAGCCATGGGCAAAGGCCGAATTCGCCACGGCGCGACGGGCGGCAGGCACGACCACGTCGAACACCGCATCGGGTCTGGTCTGGGAGAGAACGACGTCGAGATCGGTCCCGATCGCGACCCCGGCGAGGTCGTATTCGCGTGCCCGCTGGCGCGCCCTGTCGGCGTCGAGGTCGACGAGACCGACGATCTTGACGGCAGGGGATTGGCTGATGGCCTCGAGCCAGGTTTTGCTCATGGCTCCGCACCCGACCAGGACGACGTGCATCATCCAGCGCTCCTCCGGCCAACCCCTCCTGGCTGGCACCCACGGCAGTCCGTAAATGACTTCCGTAAACGTTTACGATGACACACCCGATGGCATATATTGTCAATCGGATTTGTACCGTCGGCTCTGAAACGCCTTGGCCGCACGACCGGCTGGTGCTAGCCAGAAGCAGGAGGGGGAGGTCTTGGCGTCCAGCATTCACGATCTTGCGCGGCACCTGAACATTTCGATCGGTACAGTCTCGCGCGCGCTTAACGGGCGCGCCGACGTGAACGCCGAGACACGCCAGCGCGTGCTCGAGGCGGCCCGGAAGCTCAATTATTCACCGAACCACTCGGGCAGGAACCTACGCCGCGGCACCACCCATGCCGTGGCTTTCATGCTGCAGCCGCATCCGGGCGACCAGCAGTATGGCGAGCCGTTCTTCATTCCGTTCCTCACCGGACTGCAAGCGACATTGGCCGAGTGCGGGCTGGATCTGATCATCGTCATGGGCGCGCCGGCGGATTATCAACAGGAGCGGCTGCGCCGCGTCGTCGAGACGCGTCGTGCCGATGCCGTCGTACTGGCCTGGACGCGGCGCGAGGACGATCGCATCGACTATCTGAGCAAGGCCGGCTTTCCCTTCGCGACGCTCGGCCGAAGCCGGTCCGGCGACGACAGCTATCCCTCTCTGGATCTGGATTTCGAGAAGGCGGGCGCCGATGCGGTCGACCGGCTGGTTGCGCGTGGCCACCGCCGCATCGCCGCCATCCGGCCGTCGCTTGACCTGAATTTCGGTTATCTGTTTCTGGAGGGTTATTGCAAGGCGCTGCGGCGGCACGGCATCGAAGTCGATCCCGGCCTGATTGTGGACGGTTTTATCAACGAAGCCGGTGGCTACGCGGTGACACCGCAAGTCATGCGGTCGAAGGATCCGCCGACCGCGATTATCTTCAACAACGACTCGATGGCGCTCGGCGGCTGCAAAGCGCTCGCCGAAATGGGGATAAAGCCCGGGCAGGATGTCGCGGTGATCGTCATCGTCGACACGCCGCTCTGCCGTTATTTCTCGCCGGCGCTGACCGGCTTTCGTCCGAGCCTTGACCCGATGGGGCGGCGGCTCGGCGAAATCCTGCTCGCCTCGCTCCCGGCTTTCGCCGGCGCGAAAGGGCCAGAGATCATTCGCGAGGTCTGGCCGCTGGAACTGGTGGCGCGCGATAGTGATTGACCACACGTTTGTATCGTTATAACAGAACATGCATCGACCTTGCCTCGACGCTGCCTGCATCCTAGGCTGCGACTCGTGATGGTCCCCGCGCCGCAAGGCGAGGGGTGAAAAGGGAACATGGTGAGGCCCGATTTTCGGGTCGAAGCCATGGCTGCCCCCGCAACTGTAAGCGGCGAGCAAAATCCGAGAAGCCACTGGCCGGCAAGGCTGGGAAGGCAGGATGGCGCAACGACCCGCGAGCCAGGAGACCTGCCATCTGCATGAGTTGACCGGACGGGGTGTGCCGGGAGGAGACGCAGGTTTCGGTCTTGTCGACCGGTTCAAGCCAGCTTCCTTCCGTCGCCATTTTGAAAGTGACGGAAGTTGGACGGCTCCATCGATCGCATACATCGCATTGCCATGCATCGCATCGTCGTGTGCACGCTTTGCCGCGATATCGCCACCGAGGTGAATTCAGGCCAGCGTCCGGCAGGACTGGCAAGCAAGACGCTGGCCCGTATTCCGGCAGGCCCTGCAAGGAATTGCCCATGACCGCGCCGCTTCTCGATGCCCGCGACCTGGCCGCAGCGGCGGATGGCCTGCATCTGGTGTATCCGGTCAGCCTTTCGGTGGCGGCGGGCGACCGTCTCGCCATCATCGGTCCCAACGGCGCCGGCAAGACGACATTGCTGCGCATGCTATCGGGCATGCTGAGGCCGAGTTCGGGCGAAGTGAAGCTAACCGGGCGCTTGCTGGACAGGATTTCGACCGCCGAGCGGGCGCTGCACATCGCCGTCGTCGGCCAGACCGATCAACCGGATCCACGGCTGGCGGTGATCGACTATGTCGAGCTCGGCCGGGTTCCGCATACCGGCCGCAGGCACAGGAGCGAGGAACGCGACATTGTCGTCGAGGCTCTGCGCCGGACCGGGCTGTTGCCGCTGCTTGGCCGCACCATCGGCTCGCTCTCGGGCGGCGAGCGCCAGCGCGCCCAGCTTGCCCGCGCCATCGCGCAGGAGCCGAAGATCCTGTTCCTCGACGAGCCGACCAACCATCTCGACCCGCGGGCGCGCAGCGAGTTGCTCGAACTGGTTGCAGGCCTCGGCATGACCGTGATCGCGGTGCTGCACGATCTGGCGCTGGTGACGCCTTTCGCCACCAGGGTCGCGGTGATGAGCCATGGCCGGTTGCATGTGCTGGCGCCGCCACGCGAAGCACTCACCCAGCAGCTGATCCGCGAGATCTTCGGTATCGACGTCTTTAGGTTGCGCCACCCGACGGAGGACCGCGAGCTGACGGTGTTCGAGGTTCCGAACCGTGCCGCGCCATCTTCGTGATCGAAGCCATTTCCGGCAGATCCTGTTCAACAAGGAGCAACATCCGTGAAACGCCTTGCCGTGTCTCTTGCCTTCTCCCTGCTCGGCTCTACGGCCTTCGCCTTTCCGGTGACGGTCGACAGCTGCGGCAAGCCGCTGACCTTCGACGCACCTCCAAAGCGTGCCGTCATTCACGATCTCAACATGGCCGAGATGGCCTTCGCACTGAAGCTGCAGCCGTCGATCGTCGGCCTGACCGGCATCACTGGATGGTACAAGGTCGGCCCCGAATTCAAGGCCGAACAGAGCTCGATCCCCGAACTGGCGCCCAAATATCCGACGCTGGAAAACCTGGTCGCTGTCGAGCCCGACTTCTTCTTCGCCGGCTGGTATTACGGCATGAAGCCGGGCGGCGAGGTGACGCCCGATACGCTGGCGCAACACGGCATCAAGACCCTGGTGCTGACGGAAAGCTGCGTCCATCTCGACAAGAACCGCCCCGCCGCTTCGATGGACCTGCTCTATGGCGATGTCGAGAAGCTGGGCAAGATCTTCGGCAAGGAGGCCGAAGCGGATAAGCTCGTCTCCGGCTGGAAGGCGCAGCTCGCCGAAATCACGGCCAAGGTCGGCGCCCGCAGGGGAACGCGCGTGTTCCTCTATGATTCCGGCGAGGACAAGCCGTTCACATCAGGCAAGTTCGCCATTCCCAACGCCATGATTTCCGCGGCCGGCGGCGACAACATCATGGCCGACATGGACACCAGCTGGGGCAACACGGATTGGGAGACGGTGGCCTCGCGCAATCCGCAATTCCTCATCCTGCTCGACTATCAGGATGGCGGCGGCTACCGGAAGCTGCTCGATTTCCTGAAAGCGCATCCGGCAATGAAGGAGACGGACGCGGTCAGGAACGAACGCTTCGCGGCGCTTCGCTATGCCGAACTGACACCCGGGCCGGCCAATATCGACGCGATCGGCAAGATTGCCAGGGCGATGCATCCGGAAGCGTTTTAACCGGGAACATGACTTTGCGGCACAAGGCATTCCTATTGGCCATGACGGCGGCGGCGTTGGCAATCGCCGCGTTCGCGCTGCTGTCGATCGCCTATGGCTCGACGATGATTCCGTTGGGCGACGTCGTTGCAGCACTTGGCCATGCGATCGGATTGAAGGGGCATGACGTGTCCGGCCCGGTCGGCAGGATCGTCGTCGACCTCAGATTGCCGCGCATAATCCTGGCCATCTGTGTCGGCGGCGGCCTGGGCGTGGTCGGCGCGCTGTTACAGACGGTGACGCGCAACGATCTTGCCGATCCGTTCCTGTTCGGCCTCTCGTCGGGAGCCGCCGCCGGCGCTGTCTCCGTCATCACCGTCTTCGGCGACAGTTTCGGGATCTGGACGCTACCGATCGCTGCGTTCACCGGCGGTATTCTGGCGGCTTGCGTTGTGCTTTTGCTGGTTGCGCGGGTGAGGGGACAAGGCCCCGAACGGCTGATCCTCGCCGGACTTGCGGTCTCCTTCATGTTCACCGCATTGACCAATTACCTGGTCTTTGCCGGTGACCAGCGCGCCGCCCATTCGGTGCTGTTCTGGACGATGGGCGGGCTCGGCCTGGCGCGGTGGGACAATATCTGGCTGGGTGCGCTTGGGGCCGGCACGATTGCGGCGTACGGGCTGTGGAATCATCGCCGGCTGGACGCTTTCCTGGCCGGCGAAAATGCCGCCGAAAGTCTTGGCGTGCCGGTGGCGCGAATGCGACGGACGACGTTTCTGGTCGCCGCTTTTTCGACCGCGATCCTGGTTTCGGTCGCCGGCGTCATCGGCTTCGTCGGCCTCATGATCCCGCATCTGTCGCGGCCGCTGGCTGGTCCGCTGCATCTGCGCCTGATCGTAAGTTGCGCGCTGTTCGGGGCGGTGCTGTTGCTGGCAAGCGACCTTCTGGCGCGCACATTGCTGCCGCCGCAGGAACTGCCGATCGGCATCATCACCAGCTCGCTCGGCGCCTTCTTCGTTGTCACCATGCTGATCCGCAACCGCTTGTAATGGGTGTCGCGGCGGCCGAAATCATCGGACGCAGCCATGATTGTGCTGCATGGCTGCCATGCACGTTTGCCGGCTTCTGGAACAATGCCGGACTTGAATGATAAGCACGCTTATTATATATGCCACTCATGGTTTCCGAAGGCGTAGACAGATTGGGATTTTTGATCCACGACGTGCAGCGGCTGATGCGAAAGCGCTTCGAAGCGCGCGCCAGCGGCCTTGGCCTGTCCTCGGCGCAATGGCGCCTGATGGTTCGCGTCGCCAAGGAAGCGGGCGTTTCGCAGGCGCGGCTTGCCGAACTGCTGGAAATCGAGCCGATCAGCGTCTCGCGGCTGGTCGACCGGATGGAGGAGGGCGGCTGGATCGAGCGCCGCTCCGACGCCGCCGACCGCCGCGTGCGCATGATCTTCCCAACTCCCAAGGCAAGTGCCGCGTATGCGGAGGTCAAGAGCCTCGCCGGCGAAGTCTATGAGGAGTCGCTGACCGGCGTTTCGCCGGACGATCGCCGCGTCCTGATCAGGGCATTGGATGCGATGGCACAGAATCTCGCGGATGGCGATTCACCGTCCTGCGACAAGGTCAAGAATACGGAAGGCGCAGCAGCATGAACGCGGTAGCCAAGGTCGACGAAAACGCCGCCAAAGTGGAAATGGAAGCGCCGCAGCAGCCGGCCGCGGCCCCTGTTACAATGACACCTCCGGCAGAGCCGGCGCCGGCGCCAAAGAAGAAGCGCCGTCTCGGCCGCTTCTTGTTGATGTTCGCCCTGCCGGCGGCGTTGGTCATTGGTGGCGGCTATGTCTGGGTCACTGGGGGGCGCTACCAGGAGACGGAGAACGCCAACCTGCAGCAGGCCAAGGTATCGATCGCCTCGGATACGGCGGGCCGCATCGTCCAGGTCGCCATCTCGGACAATCAGAGGGTGAAGCAAGGCGATCTTCTCTTCGCCATTGACCCCGAGCCTTACCGGATCGCACTTGCGCAGGCCGACGCGGCGGTGGCAGCGGCGCGGCTCAACGTCGAGCAGCTGCGTGCCGCCTACAGCCAGGCCATGGCGCAGGAGAAATCCGCCAGCAGCGAAGTTGCCTATGCCCAGTCGCAATACGACCGTGCCGCCGATCTCGCCCAGAAAGGTATCAACGCCAAGTCTTCGCTCGATGAGGCCAGGAACGATCTCGATAAGGCAAAGCAGCAGCTTGCCGTCGCCCAACAGGGCATCGTCAGCGCCAAGGCGGCGCTGGGCGGCAATCCCGATATCGAGACCGACAAACATCCGACCGTGATGTCGGCGCTCGCAGCGCGCGACAAGGCTGCCTACGACCTGGCGCAGACCACGGTGAAGGCGCCTGCCGATGGCGTCGTCTACCAGGCCGCGTCCTTCAAGGTCGGCCAGTATGTCGGCTCCGGCACGCCGCTGTTCTCGCTGGTCGAGACCGGCGATACCTGGATCGACGCCAATTTCAAGGAAACACAGCTGACCAATATGAAGCCGGGCCAGAAGGCAGAAATCGTGGTCGACACCTATCCGGGCAGGACCTTCGAAGCGACCGTCAAGGCTATCGGCGCCGGCACCGGAGCGGACTTCTCGCTTCTGCCCGCCCAGAACGCTACCGGCAACTGGGTCAAGGTCACCCAGCGCATTCCGGTCCGCCTGGAGCTGAGCGATCCCGACGCCAAGATGATGCTGCGCACAGGCATGAGCGCGGCCGTTACCGTCGACACGGGCGTGGCGCGCGGCCTGCCTGGCATTTTCGGCCACGCCACGGCTGGCGAGGTCGCGAAGTAAATCAGCGGAAGCCCGCGGGGATCATGCGGGTGGACGCACTGAGCAGGGGGATTGGTCTGATGGGAGGAGTTAAAGGGTCAGCCTTCGGGGCAAACCGCATCGCGGCTTGATCGAAAGCTGAAATCTTCGACACGGACCCGTCGGTCCTCATGTTTCCGGGCGGCAGGCATCCGCTCAATCGAGACTTTCGGTCGATGTAACCCCCACATCGATAATCGCGTCCCACCGCGATGAGGGTCTCTCAACGGAAGGCTTTGCCGCCCGGAAACCCTGTGTACACGTTTTTGTTACCGGCTGGAAGTTCCGCATCATGAGCACGCCAGAACCTTTCAAAGAAGTGCCGCATCGTGGCCTGATCACGGTTGCGCTCATGCTGGCGACGATCATGCAGGCGCTCGACACCACGATCGCCAACGTCGCGCTACCGACCATGACCGGCGATCTCGGCGCCTCGCCCGACAACATCAACTGGGTGCTGACCTCCTACATCGTGGCGGCGGCGATCATGACGCCGGTCACCGGCTGGCTTGCGGACCGTTTCGGCCGCAAGGAACTGTTCCTGACGGCGGTGGTCGGCTTCACCATCTTCTCGATGCTGTGCGGCCTGGCCTGGAGCCTTGAAACCATTGTGTTGTTCCGGCTCATGCAAGGCGTGTTCGGCGCCGCGATCGTGCCCCTGTCGCAGACCTTCCTGCTCGACATCAACCCGAAGGAACGCCACGGCCAGGCAATGGCCATCTGGGGCGCCGGCATTATGCTGGGGCCGATTCTGGGTCCCACGCTTGGTGGCTGGCTGACCGAGAATTTCAGCTGGCGCTGGGTGTTCTTTATCAACCTGCCGGTCGGCATCGTCGCCTTCCTCGGCATGGCCGCTTATCTGCCGGCCATTGCGCGGCGGGTGCGAAGCTTCGATTTCTTCGGCTTCGCCATGATATCGCTCGGCGTCGGCGCTCTGCAGCTGCTGCTCGATCGTGGTGGCGAGGTCGACTGGTTCTCGTCGGTCGAGATCTGGATCGAGCTTGGCCTTTCGATAACCGGCTTCTGGGTGTTCATCATCCACACGATGACCGCGGAGCATCCCTTCATCGACCCCAAGATCTTCCTCGACCGCAATTTCGTGACCGGGCTGGCGTTCATCTTCGTCATGGGCGTGCTCATCCTGGCGAGCATGTCGCTGCTGCCGCCGATGCTGTCGACCATCTTCGGCTATCCGACCATCACCATCGGCATCGTGATCGGGCCGCGCGGCGTGGGGACGATGATCTCGATGCTCGTCGTCGGCCGGCTCATGAGCAAGGTCGACGCCAGAATCCTCGTCGTCATCGGCTTCCTCCTGACCGCGCAGTCGCTCTACACGATGGCCGGCTTCTCGCCCCAGATGGACAACTGGCTGATCATCACTTCCGGCATCATCCAGGGCCTGGGAATGGGAATGGTATTCGTGCCGCTGTCGACGGTGGCCTTCGCCACGCTTGACGTGCGCTTCCGCACCGATGCCACGGCTTTGTTCAGCCTTGTGCGCAACCTCGGCTCGTCCATCGGCGTATCGGTCGTGACGGTGCTCATGGTGCGCAATACACAGATAAATCACGCCGAGCTTTCCACCTTTATCAATCCGTTCAACCCCAATCTGTGGGCGGTTTCGCCGGCGGCGGCCGGCGGCGACCAGATGGCATTGTCCCAGGTCGACAGGATGGTGAACATCCAGGCGATGATGATCTCTTACGTCAACGACTTCAAAATCCTGATGATAATGACGCTGGCCGCCATTCCGTTCGTGATCCTGCTGCGCAAGCCGAAGACGGCGCCGGCTGGCGGCGCGCCGGCGGCACATATGGATTGATATTCGCCGACGGCTGTCCGCTGCCGGCGATGGCTTTGCTACCTTCCGAGCACCAGGGCCCAGTAGCGGAGGCTGGGGTCGCGGCCGTCGCGGACATAGGCAAGCCCGAAACGGCTGAAGTCCGGATCGAGTATGTTGCGCCGGTGGCCGGTCGAATGCATCCAGATGTCGAACAGTTTCTGCTGGTCGAAGCGGCCTTCGGCGATGTTCTCGGCCGCAGCGCCGTGCACGCCATTGTCCTTCATGCGCGAGGCGAAATCCTTGCCCCAGCCGGTGGTGTGGCTCATGCGCGTCCGCGACGCCATGTAGCCGGCCTGCTGCAACGCCGCCTGTTCGAGCTGGGTGTCCGCGGTCAGCGGACTCCGCCCGGCCGCGGCGCGCAAGTTGGCCAGGGTGGCCGTGGCGGAGGAAGAGACACCTGCGCCCTCACCGGTGGGCACGGAAACGGTGCTGCAGGCGGCAAGCCCGGCTATGGCCGCAAGACCGATCAGCAAGGAGCGCCTTGTCCGGCGCGGTTCTGGAGGGAGGTCGATGACAATGCTCATTCCTACCTGCATAGTCGCGATCATGGCTTTTGACGGGCAAGCCGAAAAAACTGTCGAGGAAATTGATGCCTTGGCCTTCGCTGATCGCACCGCGCAGTCTTGAAGCGTTGCGTTCGGCCATCCAGCTCCGAATGGCCCATCATCCGAGAAATCCGATGCCGAAGATCGCGCGGCTTCTGCCGGGCAGCGATGACAATCCCGTGATGGCCTGTCCGGAACCATCGATTTGGCGACAGCCCCTGGCAAATCGGGTATGCTGTTACATCTACTAGTGGCAGCTACGGGCGGCCATCACGGTGGTGACCGCCCCCGACAACGGGAGGAAGCTTATGGCCAGCTTTCATGTCATGGCGGACGCGCGCGGAATGCATGTGCAGCCCACGGTGCGCCACATCACCACATCGGACCTCTGGGATGCGCTGCGGCTCGGCGCTGAGGATTTCTGGGCAAAACCGTCTCACTACGTTTTCCTGTGCCTGATCTATCCCATCGTCGGCCTGATCCTGACGCAGTGGACGTCTGGCTCCAACGCCATTCAGCTCGTCTATCCCTTGATGTCGGGTTTCGCCCTTGTCGGCCCTTTCGCCGCGCTCGGCCTCTACGAGATCAGCCGCCGGCGCGAGCTCGGCATGAACACCAACTGGCGACATGCCCTCGATGTCCGCCACTCGCCGGCGGTGCCTTCGATCGCGGTCATCGGCATCATGCTGTTCGTGCTGTTCCTGTTGTGGCTGTTCACCGCGCAGTCGATCTACACCAGCCTGTTCGGCGACCAGCCGCCGGCTTCGATCGGCGCCTTTGTCCGCGACGTGCTGACGACCAGCAAGGGCTGGACGTTGATCCTTCTCGGCAACGCCGCCGGCTTCGTTTTCGCCGTGATCGTGTTGGCCACCACTGTCGTCGCCTTCCCGCTGCTGCTCGACCGTGACGTCGGCGCCGTTTCGGCCATAGAAACCTCGGCGCGGGCGGTGATGGCAAATCCGCTGCAGATGGCTCTTTGGGGCCTGACGGTCGCGGTGCTGCTGGTGATCGGTTCGATCCCGCTGTTTGCCGGGCTCGCGGTCGTTATGCCTATCCTTGGCCATGCCACCTGGCACCTCTACCGCAAGGTGGTGGAACCGGAGCGGACCCAGCAGACAAGGCGGCCGATGTAGACCAACGCCGGGACCGCCGCCCTCAGCGCTGTGCGTCGGTCGCCATCTTCAGCGCCAGCGCCGTCAGCACCCCTCCCATCATCCAGCGCTGGATGACCAGCCACAAAGGCCGCCCGGCGAGAAACGCGGCGATCGAGCCGGCCGTCACCGCGATGATGGCATTCACGGTCAGGCTGATCGAAATCTGCGTCGCGCCGAGCACAAGAAGCTGAGACAGGACATGGCCTTTGCCAATGCTGATGAATTGCGGCAGCAGCGACAAATAGAGCACCGCCACCTTCGGATTGAGCAGATTGGTCATCAGGCCCATGGCGAACAGCTTGCGCGGCCCGTCTTTCGGCAGGTCGCGCACCTGGAATGGCGAGCGTCCGCCCGGCTTCACGGCCTGCCAGGCCAGCCACAGGAGATAGAGCACGCCGGCAAAGCGCAGCGCGTCATAGGCGAAGGGCACGGCCAGCAGCAGCGCCGTGATTCCGAATGCCGCCGACAGCACATAGAAGAGAAAACCGACGGCGACCCCGCCAAGCGAGATCAACCCGGCCTTCGGCCCTTGCGACAGGGAGCGCGAGATCAGGTAGATCATGTTTGGACCCGGCGTCAGCACCATGCCCAGGCAGACCAGCGCGAAGGCGAGGTGGTTGGCGGTATCGGGCATTGTTCGTCCCCAGGCGTGCCGCGATGGATGCGGTCCAGCGTGCAGCCATTATGTGCCCGTTGCGGCAGGCGCCCACAAGGGCTTGGCGGCGTCGGGCGTTGCGCCAGAGTTCGGTTAACCGACCACGCGCAGGTTCGACAATTCGTTGCCGATTTCCTTGAAATCGTTCGACAGGCTGGCGCCCGTCGCATTCCAGAACAGCTTGGCGGGTTTGCTCGGATCCGCCGGGTCCTTGCGGAAGCGCGAGTCCGACGAGCATGATTTCAGCGCATCGATGGCGTTCTTGTCGGTGGTCTTGGTCGTGGACAGGTCGAGAGCCACCGTCATCACCATGATGTCGGCCGCCTTGGCGTTGTTGCAAAGCGTCGTCATCTGCTCGTTGAGCGCGCTGGTGTAATTGCCGTTCGAATAGTCGAACTGGCCGATGGCGCTGGATGTACCCATGAACAGGCGCCCGACCGAGGTGCCGGCATAGCCGGGCTTGAGATAGCCGTAGGACGCGTAGGTCGACTTCGAATCGGCGGGGTCGGAATAACTGAGCGAGGAAGGCGTGTAATAGGTGTTGGCGCCGTCGGTCAGCACGATCACCACCTTGTCGTTGCCTTTTTCTGTTTCCGGGCGCCCCTGCGTGAACGGCTCGCCGCTCGAGACCACCCGCCAGCCCCAGCCCATGCCCTCGGGAACATTGGTGCCGCCATCCGGCTGCATCAGGTCGATCGCGGCTTTGATCGTAGCGAGCCCATCGGCGACGCTGACGTCGGTCAGCGGCGTGATCGGGTTGGTAGTGCAACTGTAGTTCGGGCCGTTGCCTGCGGGCAATACTGGTGCATCGATCGGCCGCGGCTGGAAATACTTGGTCATGTTGCGCAGCCGGGCTTGGCCGCTGCTGCTCGAAGGATCGTCGTTCCACCAGCTGTTGATGGCGCCGTAGGTCTTTGGCGCGGCTTCGTTGGGATCCTGCGTGATCTTCCAGTGATTGCCGGGTTCATCCGGGGCGAACATCGGCACGAACATCGTCGCCGGATCGCCCACGCCTATTCCGGTGTTGGCCGAGCCGCCGGACGGCGGGGCGTCGTTGACATTGTAGGGGTAGGGCCGGGCTTCGACACAGCCTTGCCAACTGGCGAATGGGCCGTAGGAATCGACATAGTCGTATGCGTCGTAACTGCGCTTGCAGGTATTGTTCCAGTTGTATTCAGCACAAACAACGTGCTTGCTGTTTTTAACACGCTCATGGCTGGTGACGACCTTCATGTCGCGGTAGAGCGAAAACCGGGTCAGCATCTGGCCTTCCTCGTCGCCCCAGCCGGTGCCGCGCTTGTACCAGATGCCGTTGGTCTGCTGGGCGTATTTGTTGGCGGCGTTCAGCGTCGACCAGTCGAAATTCTCGTTCGACACCGGCGACAGGCCCTCGGTGTCCATCCAGGACGCATTGCCGTTGCCAGGACCGACATTGACCGAGGCGGCAAAGGGTACGAGGCCGAACTGCACCGGCTTGTCGACCTGCTTGATCATCGCGGCCTGTTGGGCAAGCGTGTCGACCAACTGCTTCGCCGCGGTCTTGAGGAGATCGATGCGCTTCTGCCCCGAGCCGGTTCCGGGCGTGACCATCGATCCGGAATTGTCGAGGACCAGCGCCACTTCGAGCGTGTTCTTCAGCCGCACCTCCGAGCATGCGGTGAAGCCGATATTGGTGGCGCCGGTGCCGCCGAGCAGTATCTTCGCCGTTGGCAGGAAGTAAGGATTATAGGTCAAGGTGCCGCAAAGCTTCATTGTTCCGCCGCCAGCGGCGTTGCTGGGCAAAGTGAGGTTGAGCGTCGTGTTGGCGGCATCCACATCGTTCAGATTGGCGTTGAAGAAGTCGAGCGCATAGGCCCTCAGCTGGTCGTCGGTGGCGCCTTCCGTCACGCGGCGTGCCGTGGCGAAGTTGGCGGCGTCGAGCGCGTTCAACACCGTCTGCTTTTGGCGGTTCATTTCCGTGAAGTCGACCGCGAGCGCCAGCCCGCCCATCAGCGGGACCATCGCGAAGGCCGTCATGAGAGCATAGTTGCCGCGCCTGTCGCGGCGGAACTGACGCCAGATTTCATGCATGTCTTGCAGCGGCCCCCGCCGGCGGATTCTCGATCGACGCCAGCTTTCCACAAAACGCTGAAGGACGGGTTTGGGAAACCGCTCGATTGCTTGGTTCGCGCTTCACCAAGCACTAACCAATCTGGAGCGGCCCCCCGGTGCCTCCAAAAAACGACACCCCGCCGGATGCAGGGCGTCGACGTGGAATTCGTCGGATCAGCTGACGATGCGCAGGTTGGACAGCTCGTTGCCGATCGCCTTGAAATCGTCGGACAGCGTTGCGCCCGTCGAATTCCAGAACAGCTTCATCGGCTTGCTCGGATCGGTCTTGTCCTTGCTGAAGCGGGAATCCGAAGAACAGGCCTTCAGCGCATCCATCTGCGTTTTCTCCGCTGTCTTGGTGGCGTCCAGATCAAGCGCGATGGTCATGACCATGACCCCGGCGGCCTTGGCGTTGTTACACAGCGCAGTGAAATGCTCGTTCATCGCTTTGGTGTAGTTGGCGTTGCTGTAGTCGTCCTTGGTGACATCCGTTCCGAGGAACATGCGGCCGTAGCTGTAGCCGTTGCTGTAGGGGACGACGTAACCGAGAGCCGAATAGATCGCCTTGCTGCCAGCCAGGTCGTTACCGCCATAATTCCAATTGGTTCCAGAGTAGGTCTGCGCCGTCACCGAGGTCGGCGTGTAGTAGGTGTTGGCGCCGTCGGTCAGCACGATCAGTACCTTGTCGTTGCCTCTTTCCGTTTCGGGCCGGCCCTCGGTGAAGGGTGCCGTGCTGGAAAGGGTCCGCCAGCCCCAGGCCATGCCTTCCGGCACGTTGGTGGCGCCGTCGTCGGCCATGGCATCGATGGCGTTTTTGATCAAAGTTGCGCCGGCTGTCGTGGAAACATCGGTCAGTGGCGTGATTGCCGTCGTGCTGCAGCTTGTGTTCGGCCCGGCGTCCATGCCGTAGGCCGGCGTCACCTTGTTCACCCAGTCGAAATATTTTGGCATATAGCGCTGGCGTGCGGCATCGGACGCGGTTGAACTCACTGGGGCGTCGACATCCCAATTGTTATTGGCTGGCCTTGAAGAGCTATCGACGCGGTCGGTTTCGTCGGGCGCGAACATAGGCACGAAAAGCGTTGCAGGCAGTGTCGTCGATGCAGCTGTGTCCTGGATATTGTATGGATATGGGCGCGACTCGACGCAGCCACCCCAACTCGCGACCGGCGCATAGGTGAAGGTCGCGTTCGATGCACAAGTACCGTCCCAATTCTTGAGACTGCACGCTGAAATGCGTTTCATCTGTTTGTAGATCGAGAACCGGGTCAGTGGCTGGTCTTTCTGGCTCGCGTCCCAGCCGGTGCCTTTCGCGTACCAGATGCCGGCAATGTTCTCTGCGTATTTGGTCGATCCCCATGGAGATTTCATCTGGGTCATCGTGTTTGTCCAGTCGAAATTCTCATGATGGATCGGCGATATGCCGGTCGTGTCCATCCACGCCGCCGAGCCGTTGCCCGGACCGACATTCACCGAGGCGGCAAAGGGAACGAGGCTGAACTGGACCGGCTTGGTGACCTGCCTCATCTGCTGGGCCTGGCCGGCCAACTGGTCGACCAACTGCTTGGCGGCGCTCTTGAGAAGGTCGAACCGCACCTTGTTCGAGCCTTTGCCGAGCTCCTTCATCGAACCGGAATTATCAAGCACCAGCGACACTTCCAGCGTGTTCTTCAGGCGCACTTCGGAGCAGGTGCTGAAGCCGATATCGGTGCTGCCGACGCTGCCGCCCAGCAGTAGTTTAGCCGTCGGCTCGAAATAGGGCTTGTAGACCAAGGTCGCGCAGAGCTTCAGCGTCCCGCCGCCTGTGTTGTTGTTGGGCAGCGTCACGGCCAGCGTGGTGTTGGCCGGATCGATATGCGCGAGATTGGCTTCGAAGAAATTCTTGGCATAGGCCACCGCGTCGGCGTCGCTGGCGCCGGCAACGATCTGCTGGGCCGTGGCGAAGCCGGCCGCGTCCAAGGCGTTCAAGGCGTTTTGCCTTTGGCCCACCATTTCCGTATAGTCGACGGCGATCGCCACGGCGCCCATCAGCGGCACCATGGCGAGCACGGTCATCAGCGCATAATTGCCACGCCGGTCGCGTCCGAATCTTCGGATCATTGTCACAGCTGCCCCGCCAAATCGATAGTCAGTGGGGACGGTGTCATAAATCGTTAAATTTCAGGTTTCTGGAATATATCCAAGGTCAGCCTGCACTTTCAAAGCTCGTTAACCAACCAGTGAACGGTGGTGGATGCCGGTACAGGCGGGCGAAAGCTGGTGACAGGCTGGGCCGGTTCGGATAATTCCAACCGGCTGCGGCGAACCGTCGGCTGCGGCACCGCAACGATCATGACTGAAGGATACGGCATGGCGGCCTCGCCTGACATCATCGGTTCGCTCGAAGACGTGTCGAAGAACTATTCGGCCATTCTCTGCGATGTCTGGGGCGTGGTGCACAATGGCGAAAGGCATTTTCCCGCGGCTGCGTCGGCGCTGGCGGCTGCCCGTACGGCCGGCATTCCCGTTGTCCTGATCACCAATTCGCCGCGCCGCAGCGCCGACGTCGTGGCCCAGATGAACGTCATCGGCGTTCCCCCATCGGCCTACGACCGCGTGGTCACCTCGGGCGACGTGACCCGCGACCTGATCGTGGAAGGCCCGCGTAAGATCTTCCATGTCGGCGCCGAGCGAGACTTCACCCTCTATGACGGGCTCGACGTCGATCTCGTCGAGGAGTTCGAGGCATCCGGCGTCGTCTGCACCGGCCTGTTCGATGACGAAGTGGAGAAGCCCGAAGATTATGCGGAGCTGCTGCGGCGGTTGCGCGCCAGGAACCTGCCTTTCATCTGCGCCAACCCGGATATCATGGTCGAGCGCGGCGAACGTATCATCTGGTGCGCCGGCGCCCTGGCACGCGACTACGCGCAGCTCGGCGGCCGCACGCTGATAGCCGGAAAGCCTTATGCGCCCGTCTATGATGTGGCAATGAAGGAGGTGGCGGAGATCCTTGGCCGGCCGGTCGAGCGCCGCCAGGTGCTGGCCATCGGCGACGGCATGCTGACCGATATCAAGGGCGCCGCCGACAACGGTTTCGACGTTCTCTATGTCTCGGGCGGCATTCATGCCCGCGACTATGGCGATGCATCGCAGCCGGATCCGGCAAGGCTCGCCGCGTTTCTTGACAGGCACGGCTATCATCCAGTAGCCGTCATTCCCAGGCTGCGGTAGATGGCGATGGACGCTTTCCAGCACCTTTCGGCAACCGCGCCGCTGCCCGCCGATTTGCGCGGCGGCGTTGTCGCGATCGGCAATTTCGACGGTGTCCATCGCGGTCATCAGGCGGTGCTCGAACGGGCATTGGCGGAGGCGCGGCGGCGTGGCGTGCCGGCGCTGGTGCTGACTTTCGAACCGCACCCGCGAAAGATATTCAGGCCCGAGATACCGCTGTTCGTGCTGACGCCGCCGCCGATGAAGGCGCGGCTCCTGTCGCTGCTGGGCTTTGCCGCGCTCGTCGAACAGCCTTTCACGCGCGACTTCGCCTCGCTATCGGCGGAAGCCTTCGTGACCGACGTGCTTGAGAGAACGCTTGGCATCACCCATGCCGTGACCGGCTTCGATTTCCATTTCGGCAAGGACCGCCAGGGCGGGCCGGCCTATCTGATGGCGGCTGGCGAGCGCCATGGCTTCGGCGTCACGCTGGTCGATGCATTTCGGGACGAAAGCGCCGAGGTGGTTTCATCGAGCCGCATCCGCGCCTTGCTGTGCGAAGGCGCGGTGGCCGAGGCCGCCGGCCTGCTCGGCTATCGCTTCACGGTGGAGAGCGAAGTCGTGGGCGGCCAGAAACTGGGGCGAACGCTCGGCTTTCCGACCGCCAACATGAGGCTTCCCGCCGAGGCCACCCTCAGGGAAGGCATCTTTGCCGTTCGCTTTCGCCGCGCCGACGGAAGGCTGCATGATGGCGTTGCCAGCTTTGGCCGCCGTCCGACCGTCGACGATGATGGCGCGCCGCTTCTGGAAACCTTCATATTCGATTTTTCCGGTGACCTCTATGGCGAGATCTGCCAGGTGTCGTTCTTCGGTTACCTGCGCAGCGAGGTCAAGTTCGACGGGCTTGATGCGCTGGTCGCGCAGATGAAGCGCGACGAGGCCGAGGCGAGAGCACTGCTGGCCGGCGTCAAGCCGCTTTCGCAACTCGACGCGGCCATGGCTTTTTGAAGCATGGTCCCGAAAAGTGGAGTGCGGTTTTCGGGCAAGATCATGCTTTAACAAAATGAGCATGATCCCGAAAAGTGGCGCCCGGTTTTCGGGTTAGATCATGCTCGAATCAGACGTTACTTTTTCAGCGCCAGACCGACGGCGATGAAGGTCCAACCCTGGAAGATCAGGTCGATTGCCAGGAACAGGCCGAGCACCCATACGCTGTTGACCGGCCAGCCCATGGCTATGATCAACCCGGCGATCACGCTGATGGCGCCGGCCGCGACGATCCAGCCCCAGCCGCGCTCAGGCCGGTGGCTGTAGCCGACCCAGGCGCGCAGCACGCCGGAAGCGACAAGCGCGACGGCCAGCAAGAAGGTCAGCACCGCCGAGGCCAGCAGCGGGTTGTCGAAGGCGAAAAAGCCCGCGACCGCGTAGAGCAATCCGCTGAGCAGCCAGTAGAAGAAGCGGCCCCACGTCTTGACCCCGAAGGCATGCATGATCTCGATGATGCCGGCCACCAGCATCAGCCACCCCACGACATAGACGGAAGCCACCGTGGCGATGAAGAGGTTGCCAAAGGCAATGCCGCCGAGGATCAGCAGCAACACGCCCAGACCAACAAACCACCCCCACTTTCCTCGCGTCTGTCCGATCGCGTTCTTCAGTGCATCGCCGTGCAAGGTCATGTCGCCATCTCCATCGAGGACCGCCAGCAGGGGATGAAGTTACCCTTGGTGCCGACCCGCGTCCAGCCGACGGCGGCCGGATGGTGCAAGCAATGCGAGCCGGACGTCTCGACCTTAAATCAAATTTTACCAAAGCCTCTTCAAAGCTGTGACCGAAAGACAATCGTATTGTGTTAATGGGGTAGCCATGAGTCCGGTCGGGAAAATTTCTGCAGCCTTGGCTACCGTCATGCTGGCTACCTCGGGTGCGGCCGATGCCGGCGAGGGCGCCTTCGGCTGGCTGTCCGGCGATTGGTATCTGACGGTCGGCGCCACCGGCATGGTGGCGCCCAATTTCGAGGGCGGCAAGAAGTACCTGCTCAGCGCCTCGCCGATCATCTCCTTGGGCAAGGCTGGCCCGGCGGCCCGCTTCACCTCACGCAACGACAACATTTCGCTGGCGCTGGTCGATGACGGCGGCGTTCGCGCCGGCCTGACCGGCAAGTTCCTGTTCTCGCGCGACGATGGCGATGCCGACGAGTTGAAGGGCCTCGATCCGGTCCGCTGGGGCGGCGAGGTGGGCGGCTTCTTCGAATTCTATCCGACGGACTGGCTACGTGCGCGTGCCGAGCTGCGGCACGGCATCCGCGCCCATAACGGCTTCGTCGCCGACATCGCCGCCGACGCCTTTTACGATGTGACGCCAACCGTCAGGATCTCTGGCGGGCCGCGCGTCTCGTTCGCCTCCGCCAAATATTTCGACGCCTATTACGGCGTCGACGCGCAGGAAGCCGTGGCCTCGGGGTTGAACCAGTATAATCCCGGCGGCGGCCTGAAATCGGTCGGCCTTGGCGGTGCGGTGACCTGGAAGGTGACCGACCCGATGACCGCCAGCCTGTTCGGCGAATATTCACGCCTTGAGGGCCCGGCCGCCGATTCCAGCCTGGTCAAGGAGCGCGGCGACCGCAACCAGTTCATGATCGGCGTATCGACGACCTATCGCTTCGATTTCAAGATGTAGCCGGTATCGGCCTTATTCCAGCAATCGCGTATCGATCTGATGACTTGTGGTGCCGACGATGGCGATGCCTTCGCGTTCCAGCAAGGCGGGATTGAGAACATAGTTTCTGGCGAAGGGAACGATCATGCAAGGCACTTCCATGACCGAATGGCTGGCGGCACTGACAAAATCGCTGCCAATCTCGCGTGTCTTGGCCGGATTGTCTTTCCAGCCCTCGGGCAGATCGGGGATGGCAATGGAGACGCCGTCAGGCACTTCGATTTCCAGGAGCTGGAACGTGGGCGGCAAATCTTCCGCGTCGACATGAACGAGGATTTCAAGAAGCGCGGTGGCAGGATGATCCGCGCAGTACACAATGGCGGTGCCCTTGATGTTCCAACGGCCGGCGCTGAGCATGCCGCCCCGGCCAGACAGGTCGGCGAAGTTGGAGATACGCCATAGACGCATCGTCAGGCGAAAATGCCATAGTCGATGCGATGCAGTTCCTCTTCCACCAGGGAAGCACCGGTTTCCGACTGCAGGAGCGTAATAGGCGCTTCGTTGAGCACCCGGCTGCGTTTGCGCAACCAACGTTGCGCTTTTTCGTGGTCGCCGAAAACACGATCCGCCATTGTGGAAATGCGCTCGATGCGCATGACGCGATCGGACTCGGCAATACTCAGTTTCTCATTGCGTTCTTTCCTGCGCGCCAAAGTGCGCCGCGATCCTACGATTTTGTAGATTTCGTCATTGCTGAACCCACGGTGGCGGAGTTCTTCCACCTTGGTGAAGCTGACCAGGAATTGCCCCGTTGCGGCATCCCGGACCAAGCCATCCTGCGCACGCTCGACCTTCTCCTTACGGGCGGCCCGTCTGGCAGCCGGCACGTGGACCTTGCGATGCGGATTGGACATGACGCGCCTCCGGTGCCATTTGCCCAAACATATATGCGCAATTGGCACAAGCGGCAAGGCGAGTGCCTTGGAGTTCGGGCTTTCCAAGCTGGCCCACCTCGTTTAAAAGCGCGGCCATGACAGTGGTCTCGCGTTCCGTCGCGATTACGATACGAATTACCAGCCCGGTGTTCCGGACGGCCTGAGAGCTGTCGGAGCCGCCGGGAATCTTGCGCGCGACCCCTCGCGCTTTTTCCAGATCATGATAGTTCAGGCCCGAGCTCCCTTGCCGCCGGGCAATCCACAATGGCAGATCAATGACCGATACAGCTGAAACGATCGACTATTCCAAGACGCTTTACCTGCCGCAGACGGACTTCCCGATGCGTGCCGGTTTGCCCGAGAAGGAGCCGGTGCTGGTCCAGCGCTGGCAGGAGATGGATCTCTACCGCAAGTTGCGCAAGGCCTCCGCCGGTCGCCCGAAATACGTGCTGCATGACGGCCCGCCTTATGCCAACGGCAACATCCACATCGGCCATGCGCTGAACAAGATCCTCAAGGACGTCATCAACCGCTCCTTCCAGATGCGCGGCTGCGACGCCAATTACGTGCCCGGCTGGGACTGCCACGGCCTGCCGATCGAATGGAAGATCGAGGAGCAGTACCGCGCCAAGGGCAAGAACAAGGATGAGGTGCCGGTCAACGAGTTCCGCAAGGAATGCCGGGATTTCGCCGCTCACTGGATCGGCGTTCAGGGGGCGGAATTCCAGCGCCTTGGCGTCATCGGCGACTTCAAGAACCCGTATACGACCATGGCCTTCCACGCCGAGGCGCGTATCGCCGGCGAACTGTTGAAATTCGCCATGTCGGGCCAGCTCTATCGCGGCTCCAAGCCGGTGATGTGGAGTGTCGTCGAGCGCACCGCGCTCGCCGAGGCCGAGATCGAATACCAGGACTACGAGTCGGATACGATCTGGGCGAAGTTCCCGGTCGCCAGTCTGGTGCGCCCCGTGGCTGACGGAGAGGCCGCACTGACCGAGGGCGCTCTCGATCTGCTGCAGGCCCATGTCGTCATCTGGACGACGACGCCTTGGACGATCCCCGGCAACCGTGCCGTCAACTATTCGCCGCGCATCGACTACGGTCTCTACGAGGTCACGGCAGCCGAGAACGCCTTCGGCCCGCAGCCGGGCGAAAAGCTGATCTTTGCCGATACGCTGGCCGAAGAGGCTTCGGTCAAGGCCAAAGTCACCTTGAATCGTCTTCGCAGCGTGTCGGCGCAAGAGCTTGGAAGTCTTACGCTTTCGCATCCCTTCAAGGGTCTTGGCGGCGGTTACGAGTTTCCGGTGCCCATGCTTGCCGGCGACCATGTCACCGATGATGCGGGCACCGGGTTCGTTCACACGGCGCCGGGCCATGGTCGCGAGGATTTCGACGCCTGGATGGACGCGGCCCCGGACCTGCGCGCGCGCGGCGTCGACACCGCGATCCCGTTCACCGTCGACGATGCCGGCTTTTTCACCAAGGACGCGCCGGGCTTCGGTCCGGATCGTGAGGGTGGCGCGGCGCGCGTTCTTGACGACAACGGCAAGAAGGGCAATGCCAACCAAGCGGTCATCGATGAGCTGATCAAGCGCAACGCGTTGTTCGCGCGCGGTCGGCTGAAACACTCCTATCCGCATTCCTGGCGGTCGAAGAAACCGGTCATCTTCCGCAACACGCCGCAATGGTTCGTCCACATGGACAAGGACCTCGGCGACGGCACGACGCTGCGCAGCCGTGCGCTGAAGGCGATCGACGACACCCGTTTCGTGCCAGGGGCGGGGCAGAACCGCATCCGCGCCATGATCGAGGAACGGCCCGACTGGGTTCTGTCGCGCCAGCGCGCCTGGGGCGTGCCGATCGCGGTCTTCGCCGACGCCGACGGCAATGTGCTCCAGGACGAGGCGGTCAACCAGCGCATCATGGACGCTTTCGAGAAAGAAGGCGCCGATGCCTGGTTCGCCGCCGGTGCCAAGGACCGTTTCCTCGGCAATCACGATGCCTCCAGATGGAAGCAGGTGACGGACATCCTCGACGTCTGGTTCGATTCAGGCTCGACCCACGTTTTCACGCTGGAGGATCGTCCGGACCTCAAATGGCCGGCCGATGTCTATCTCGAAGGCTCCGACCAGCATCGCGGCTGGTTTCACTCCTCGTTGCTCGAAAGCTGCGGCACCAGGGGCAGGGCGCCTTACAACACCGTCGTCACCCATGGTTTCACCATGGACGAGGACGGCCGCAAGATGTCGAAGTCACTCGGCAACACCGTCGTCCCGCAGGACGTGATCAAGCAGTCCGGCGCGGACATCCTGCGCCTGTGGGTGGTGACGACCGACTATTGGGAAGACCAGCGCCTCGGCAAGAACGTGCTGCAAACCAACATCGACGCCTACCGCAAGCTGCGCAACACCATCCGCTGGATGCTGGGCACGCTCGCCCACGACGATGGCGAGGAGGTGCCGCTGGAAGGGATGCCGGAGCTGGAACGGCTGATGCTGCATCGCCTCGCCGAACTCGATGAGGTGGTGCGCCAGGGCTACGATGCCTTCGAGTTCAAGCGCATCACCCGTGCGCTCCTCGATTTCATGGTGGTCGAGTTGTCGGCCTTCTATTTCGATATTCGCAAGGACGCGCTCTACTGCGATGCGCCGTCGAGCGCGAAGCGCAAGGCCTCGGTGCAGGTGGTGCGCCACCTTTTCGACTGCCTGGTAAGATGGCTGGCGCCGATGCTGCCCTTCACCATGGAAGAGGCCTGGCTCGACCGCCATCCCGATGCCGTCTCGGTACATCTCGACCAGTTCCCGGCGATCCCGGAAAACTGGAAGAACGAGGCGCTGGCGGAGAAATGGCGTAAGGTGCGGCAGGTGCGCCGCGTCGTCACCGGTGCGCTGGAAATCGCGCGTGCCCAGAAGGTGATCGGCTCGTCGCTGGAAGCGGTTCCCGTCGTCACCATCGACGATGCGGCGCTCGAGGCGGCGATATCGGATGTCGACATGGCCGAAATGGCGATCACCAGCGATCTCATCATCGCCCATGGCGAGGTGCAACAAGGCGCCTTCACGCTCGAAGACGTCAAGGGCGTCGCCGTGGTGATCGAAAAGGCCGAGGACCGCGGCCTGGTCAAATGCGCGCGGTCGTGGCGTTACACCGCCGATGTCGGGCAGGATCCTGCCTTTCCCGATGTCTCGGCGCGCGACGCCGCCGTGCTGCATGAGCTTAGGGCGCTCGGCCGGCTTTGAAGGCCAGGCATATCGGTGCACAAATGCCACGCCGGTCGGTGCAAATCCGTCCGCGCGTTGCCCTTAACGAGTGGTTGAGGTAAACACGCGAAACTCCGGAAGACAAATTGTCGCCGGATTTTCGGCGCAAGTGCTTGGACGATGGGGACCGGACCTTGGGACCGGCGGCGATCGAGAGGCTGTCTAGAGTGGGACTTTTTGGCATGACCGAGAGATTTAACGCGCGCCTCGCGCTGTTGGCGCCGCTTGTCGCATCGGGGCTCGCTCTGTCCGGCTGTGTCGGTTCTCCGACCTACGGCACCGACAAGACCGCCGGCGAACAATTGGCCGGCGATCTCACGGGCGCTTTTTCGTTCGCGCCGAAGCGCAAGGAACACATCGATTACAAGCCGCGTCCCACCCTGGTGAAGCCCGCGCCTGGTCAGAAGGAAGCGCTGCCGGCGCCACAGGATAGCATCGAGACCGCAAGCGCCGAATGGCCAGAATCGCCCGAGCAGCGCCGTGCCCGCCTGCGCGCCGACGCCACCGCACACCAGGATGATCCGTCCTACCAGTCGCAGATCGTCGACGACGTGCAGACGGATCCCGCCTCGGTGAAGAAGGCGATGGAAGAATCCGGCTCGAGTCACCCGCCGCGTTGGACGCCTGCCGATTCCGACAAGGGCCGCGCCGCCGATATCCAGCGCCGCCTTGCCGAAAGCAAGCAGGGCGATCCGAATACCCGCAAATATCTGAGCGAACCGCCCCTTGCCTATCGCGTCGCATCCGGCACGGCGCCGCAAAACGAACTCGGCGAAGACGAGTACAAAAAGGAACGCCGCCTGAAGAGAGAGGCGGAAGGCAAGAAGGGTGGCTGGTTCGACTGGCTGCCGTCCCTGTAAAAAGCGGGGCGCATTTGCTTTGCTGACGGGTATCGCACCCCGTTCAGTCGCGGCGTTCCCGAAAGAAATCCTTCAGCAGCAGGGCCGATTCGGCCTCCGCGATGCCCGCATAGATGTCGGGCGTGTGATGGCAGGTCGGCGAAGCGAAGAAGCGCACGCCGTTGACCACCGCGCCGCCCTTTTCGTCCGCGGCGCCAAAGTAGAGCCGGCGCAACCTGGCGAAGGAGATGGCGCCGGCGCACATGGCGCAAGGCTCCAGCGTCACATAGAGATCGTGTCCGGTGAGCCGCTCGCTCGACAGCCTTCGGCAGGCTTCGCGGATGGCCAGCATCTCGGCATGGGCCGTCGGATCGGCAAGCTCCCGGGTGCGGTTGCCGGCACTGGCCACGACCGTGCCGGCGCTGGCGATGACGGCGCCGACCGGCACTTCGCCGCGCGAGGCTGCCGCTTGCGCCTCCTCCAGCGCCAGCGCCATGAAATCGGGCCGCTTCACGCGGGTTTCCATTCCGATTATCTCCTCGCCACTCGACGGTGATCCTGTTATTGAGCGCATAACCTCGAAAATCGGGTACGGTTTTCGGAAATGATCATGCGCCAAATCAAAAATGCTACAGCGTTCGTTGCGCGCCCGAAAGGATGCGCCACGCTGTAGCAGCGCAAACGGACAAAGGCCACATGGACGACAACGACAAGAAAACTCCGCGCCAGAAGGGTCCGGGCAAAAGCGGTCCGAAACCGGCGGGCGCGCGTGGGCGCGATGCCGGCAAAGGCGGCAAGCCAGCCTTCGGCGCCAAGAAACCGTTTGCCAAGCGTGGCGACGGCGGCAAGCCCTTCGAAAAGCACGAAGGGCCGCGCAAACCCTACGCGCCGCGCGGTGAGCGGCCGATGGCCGCCGATGGCGAACGGCCCCAGAAGCGTGAGTACAAGCCGCGCGAAGGCGGCGAAGGCGGGCGCCCGGAGCGGCCCTTCAACAAGGGTCCGCGTCCGCAAGGCAAGCCTTATGAAAACCGCGAAGGCCCGCGGAAGCCCTACGCACCGCGTGGCGAGCGTCCAATGGCCGCCGATGGCGAACGGCCACAGAAGCGTGAGTACAAGCCGCGCGAGGGCGGGGAAGGCGGGCGCTCGGAGCGGCCCTTCAACAAGGGTCCGCGTCCGCAAGGCAAGCCTTATGAAAACCGCGAAGGCCCGCGCAAGCCGTATGCACCGCGCGGCGAGCGGCCAATGGCGGCTGAAGGTGCGACGGGTGAAAGACGCTTCGATCGTCCTAAGCGTGATTTTGCCGATCGGCCCAAGCCCGACTTCTCTGACCGTCCGAAGCGCGATTTCGCAGACCGTCCGAAGCGCGATTTCGCTGCCGACCGGCCGCAAGGCGGTTTCAAGTCCCGTCCGCGTCCTGCGGAGGCGCCCGAGGAAGCCGGCGAGCGGATCGCCAAGCGGCTGGCTCGCGCCGGGCTTGCCTCGCGCCGCGACGCCGAGGAGTTGATCGCGGCCGGCCGCGTCAAGGTCAACGGCCGGGTTCTGTCTTCGCCGGCTTTCAATGTGATGCCGGGCGACATCATCCATCTCGACGGCATGGAGATCCCGCCGATCGAGCGCACTCGGCTGTTCCTGTTCCACAAGCCTGCCGGTGTCGTGACCACCAACCGCGACCCCGAGGGCCGCAAGACCGTCTTCGACGTGCTGCCGGCTGAATTGCCCCGGCTGATGACCATCGGCCGGCTCGACATCAACACCGAAGGCCTGCTGCTGCTGACCAATGATGGCGGCCTGTCTCGCGTGCTCGAACTGCCGGCCACCGGCTGGCTGCGCCGTTACCGGGTGCGCGTCCATGGCAAGGTCGAGGAAAGTGCGCTTGCGGGTTTGCGCGAAGGCATTGCCGTGGACGGCGTCTTCTATGGCGCCATCGAGGCGAGCCTCGATCGCGAGCAAGGCTCGAACGCCTGGCTGACGATCGGCTTGCGCGAGGGCAAAAACCGCGAGGTCAAGAACATTCTCGGCGCGCTCGGCCTCGACGTGACGCGGCTGATCCGCATCTCCTACGGCCCGTTCCAGCTCGACGAGCTCCCCGAAGGCCATGTGCTGGAGATCAAGGGCAAGGTGTTGCGCGATCAGCTCGGCGAACGCCTGATAGAGGAATCCGGTGCCAATTTCGATGCCGAGATAACAAAGCCGTTTTCCAACTTGCCGGTGCGGCGGTTCGAGCCGCGGCGTGAGGAGGCCGAGCGGCCGAGATTTTCGCGCGAGGGTGACCACCGGCCGATCGGCGAGGGCGGCCTGATCAAGAACCGCAAGCGCCGCGAAGGCAGCCGTGACGAGGCGCTGGGCAAACTGTCGACCAGCCCCGACAGAGGCGCGAGGCCGGAAAAAAGCTTTGGCGACCGCGGCCCGAGACCCGAACGCGGTAGCTTCGGCGACAAGCCGCGCGGTGGTTTTGGCGGCAAACCGGGCGGCAAGAAATCCGAGCGCGAGCAGCGGCCGATCGAGCCGCCCGGCCAGCGCAAGGCCAATGTCTGGATGGCGCCGGGCGCGCGCCCAATCGGCAAGGGCAGGGCGGAGGCGGATGCTGCCAAAGCCGCTGAGGCCAAGGCCCGTAAGGCGTCTTTCAAGCCGGCCTATGGCAAGCCCGGCGGCAAGCCGGGCGGCCCCAAGCCGTTCGGCAAGCCGCGTGGCGAACGTCCGGGCGGCGGCGGCGAGCGGCCGCGCGGCGGTTTCAAGGGTCCAAGGGCGAAATGAGGATCGTCGGCGGCGAGTTTCGCGGGCGCCCGCTGGCGACGCCCCGCGGCAGCGCCATCCGCCCCACCACTGACCGCACCCGCGAGGCTGTTTTCAATGTGCTGGCGCATCGCTTTGCCGATCGGTTGCAGGGCGCGCGCGTGCTCGACCTGTTCGCAGGCACGGGCGCTCTCGGGCTCGAGGCGCTGTCGCGCGGCGCGTCCTATGGCGTCTTCATCGAGGAGTCGGCCGAAGGCCGCGGCCTGATCCGCGACAATGTCGAGGCCTTCGGCCTGACCGGCCGCACCAAGATATTCCGGCGCGATGCGACGGCTCTGGGCGAGGCCGGCACGCTGGCGCCGTTCGACCTCGTTTTCGCCGATCCACCTTACGGCAAGGGTCTTGGCGAACGCGCGCTGAGGTCGGCCAAGCAAGGCGGCTGGCTGCGTCCCGGCGCGCTGTGCGTGGTCGAGGAGGCAGCGGCGGCGCCTTTCGAGCCGGGACCGGGATTTTCAGTTGTCGACGAGCGCCACTATGGCGAGACGCTGATCCGGCTTGTCGAGGCCGCCTGAGTTAAGCTTCATTTGCGGGCGAAGATGGAATGCGAGCCCTCTTCCCAGGGGAGCAGGTCGTGCCATGCCAGTAATCAACAATTCACTTTCACAACATCGGCTCGCCGCCTATCGTCCGTCATGAGAAACCGGAGCCATTGATGACATTTCAGGCTGAATGGCTGCGCAAGACGCTCTTGGCCACATCGCTGGCTTTGGTCATTGCCGGACTGGCCCCGGCGACCTTCGCCGCCGACAAGCGGCCGGCCGAGTTCAAGGTAACGGATTTTCTGCTCGACAATGGCATGGAAGTGGTCGTCATTCCCGACCATCGCTCACCGATCGTCACCCATATGGTGTGGTATAAGGTGGGCAGCGCCGACGAGCCGCCAGGCAAATCCGGCATCGCCCATTTCTTCGAGCATCTGATGTTCAAGGCGACGGCCAATCGCGCCGCCGGCGAGTTCGACCGCGCCGTCTCCGACATAGGCGGCTCCAACAATGCCTTCACCTCCTACGACTACACCGCCTTCCACGAGACGGTGGCGCCGTCGGCGCTCGAGCTGATGATGAGCTTCGAGGCCGACCGCATGCGCAACCTCATCCTCACCGACGATGTCATCAAGACCGAGCGCGACGTCATCCTGGAGGAGCGCCGTTCGCGCATCGACAACAGTCCCGAGGCGGTGCTCGAAGAGGAACTCGACGCCACGCTGTGGCAGAACCAGCCCTACCGAATTCCGGTCATTGGCTGGATGCAGGAGATGGAGCAGTTGAACCGCACCGACGCCATCGCCTTCTACAACAAATACTACCAGCCCAACAACGCGGTGCTGATCGTGGCCGGTGACGTCGAGCCCGACACGGTCAAGGCTCTGGCCGAGAAAACCTACGGCAAGATCGCGCGCGGGCCCGACCTGCCGCCGCGCGTCCGCCCGGTCGAGCCGGAGCAGAACACCAGGCGCACGGTGACGCTGTCCGACGCCCGCGTCAGCGTGCCGAATTTCTCCACCCAATGGGTGGTGCCGTCCTACCACACGGCCAAGCCCGGCGAAGCCGAGGCGCTCGACCTGCTGGCGGAAATACTGGGCGGCGGCAACCGCAGCCGGCTGTATCAGGCGCTGGTGGTCAGGCAAGGCATCGCTTCCAACGCCGGGGCCTATTTCCAGGGCACCATGCTGGACGACACCAACTTCACCGTCTATGGCACGCCGCGCGGCGACGCCAGGCTCGTCGATGTCGAGGCGGCCGTCGACGCGGAGGTCGTGCGCATCGCCAGGGAAGGCGTCACCGTCAAGGAGCTGGACAAGGCCAAGGACCGCTATGTCCGCTCGATGGTTTTCGCCCGCGACAAACAGGATTCGATGGCCAATATCTATGGCGCCGAGCTTGCCACCGGCGGCAATGTGCAGGACATCGAGCAATGGCCGGAGCGCATCCGCAACATCACTCCCGGCGAGATCAAGGCCGTCGCCGCGCGCTATCTGGTGCTGGCCCGGTCGACGACCGGCTATCTCTTGCCGCAGCAACAGGCGGGGAATTGATGATGAAGAGCGAGCAACACGGCTCTTTCCCGTCTCCCAAACGGGGAGAAGGGAGGGCACGCGCAGCGCTTGTCACTTTGCTCCTTTCCATCTTCTTCCTGGTCCTGCCGGCGCTTGCCGCCCGCGCCATGGACATCCAGCAGGTCACCTCGCCCAAGGGCGTCACCGCCTGGCTGGTCGAAGACTATTCGGTGCCGATGGTGGCCATCCGTTTCGTCTTTGGGGGCGGCTCGACGCAGGATCCGCCGGGCAAGGAAGGGCTGGCCAATCTGATGACCGGTCTGTTCGACGAAGGCGCAGGCCCTCTGGACAGCGACGCCTTCCAGGTGAAGCTCGACGACGCCGGCGCCGAGATGAGCTTCGAGGAGACCCGCGACGGCATCTACGGTTCCATGCGCATGTTGGCCGAGCAGCGCGACGAGGCGTTCGACCTGCTGCGGCTGGCGGTCAACGAGCCGCGTTTCGACCAGGCGCCGATCGATCGCATCGGCGCTCAGATCCTGTCCGGCATCATCGCCGGAGAGAACGACCCCGACACGATCGCGCAGGACAGATGGGCGCGCGCGCTCTATGGCGATCATCCTTATTCGCGCTCCGATCAGGGCACCAGGCAGAGCATCGCCGCCATCACGCGGGACGATCTGAAGGCGCTGCACAAGGCGGTCTTCGCGCGGAGCGGGCTGCATGTCGCGGTGGTCGGCGCCATCGACCCGGAAACGCTGAAGAAGAAACTGGACATGGTGTTCGGCGGGCTGCCGCAGAACCAGGCGCTCGCGCCGGTTGCCGACGTCGAGCCGAATCTGGCGCGGCATATCGAGGTCGACTACGACCTGCCGCAGACCTCGCTTCAGCTTGCCTGGCCTGGCGTGAAGCGCAAGGCGGCGGATTTCTTCCCTGCGGTTCTGATGAACGAGATTCTCGGCGGCGGCACCTTCACCTCGCGCCTGTTCCAGGAGGTGCGCGAGAAGCGCGGGCTGGCCTACAGCGTCAATTCCTCGCTGATCAACCAGGACCATGCCGACGCGCTGATCGTCACCACCGGCACACGATCGGACCGGGCCGCCGAAACCCTTGGCATCGTGCGGGACGTGGTCAAGCGGCTTGCCGAGGACGGCCCGACCGACGCGGAACTGGCGGCGACCAAGAAATACATGATCGGCGCCTACGCCATCAACAACCTGGATTCCTCCAGCGCCATCGCCGCGACCCTGGTCGAGCTGCAGCTCGACGACCTCGGCGTCGATTACATTCAGCGCCGCACCGGCCTCATCAACGCGGTGACACTCGACCAGGTCAAGGCCGCGGCGAAGAAGCTTTTGTCGGCCGAGCCGACCATCATGGTCGTCGGACCGCCCTTGGCCGGAGCCAATAAGGGATGAGCCTCACCTTCGGCATCGCCTTTGGCGGCGGCGGCGCGCGCGGTCTGGCGCACATCCATGTCATCGAGGCGCTGGACGAACTGGGCATCAGGCCGGTCGCAATCGCCGGCTCGTCGATCGGCGCCATCATGGGCGCCGGCATGGCCTCCGGCATGACCGGCAAGGACATCCACGATTATGCCCGCTCGATCCTCGGCCGTCGCGCCGAGGTGGCGAGCCGCATGTGGCGGGCGCGGCCCGGCACCATCGCCGAGGCCATGCAGGCCGGCATCCGCGTCAGCCAGTTCAATGTCGAACGCATCCTCAAGGCATTCCTGCCCGAAGCCATTCCCGAAACCTTCGCCGAGCTGAAAATCCCGCTGAAGGTGACGGCGACGGACTATTTCGGCCACAAGCTGGCCGTGTTCGCCGAAGGCGACCTGCATTCGGCGCTCGCGGCGTCAGCGGCCATTCCTGCCGTGTTCCGCCCGGTGATGCGCGACGGCCGGCTGCTGATCGATGGCGGCATCTACAACCCCGTGCCCTTCGACCTTATCGAGGATGATGCCGACATCATCATCGGCGTCGACGTGGTCGGCGCGCCGGAAGAGGCCGACCACAGGCGGCCGACCTCCGTCGACCTGATGTTCGGCGCCACTCAATTGATGATGCAGTCGATCATCGCCAACAAGCTGAAGCAGTGCCAGCCCGACATCCTGATCCGCCCGGCGGTGTCCAAATACCGCGTGCTCGACTTCCTCAAGATCGAGGTCCTGATGACCGAGACGGCGGATATCAAGGACCAGCTGAAGCGCGAGGTGGAGAGGGTTGTGGAGGCTAGGGAAAGTGCTGCTGTCGAGCAAAGACGGGGAAAGCAGACCGGGTGACGCGAGGTCCACACGTTGCCTCACGTCACCGCTATAGTTTTGATCCCGAAAGCCAGGCGCCCTCCAGTCCTCTCTGGAAGAAGGGCACTCTAACCGATTACGATTTCGCCAGCACCGGCGCATACTCCAGCGCCACCACCCCATTGCTGAATGGCTTGGCGGAAATCAACTCAAGCGACACCGGATCGCCGGCCGGAAACAGCTTTTTGCCTTGGCCAACGGTGCCGGGGTAGCTCAGCAGCCTGACGCGGTCGACCAGACCATGGCGCAACAGTTCCTGTGCGACGCTGAGGCTGCCATGCACATAGATGTTGCCGCCGCTACCTAGCTTCAGTGTCCTGACCGCCTCCGGCAGCGGCCCCCTGAGCAGCTCGGCCGGTTTCCAGTCGAGCACCTTCAAACTGCTGGACGCGACGTATTTCGGCAGCGCGTTGAACCGGTCGGCGAAGTCTCCGGTTTCGCTCGGCCACGAGCCGGCGAAAATCTCGTAGGTTGTGCGTCCCAAAAGCATGGCGCCGCTGTCAGCCAGCTCGTCCTCCTTGAACCTGTTCATCTCGTCGTTCCAGGTCACGCCAGGCAGTTTCTCGACTTCGGCGATGCCATCGACGCTGATGAATTCGGTGACGATAAGCTTTCTCATTGGCGTTCTCCTTCTTCACCCAAAGGACGAACTGCGCGAGCCATTTGCGACAGCTCTGTAAAAATCCGGGGAAGTTTATCGGAGAGGGGAGTTTCTCAAGGTAGAGTAAGCTCCCAAGATCGAGTTTTGGTGCTACATCTCCACGGGTATCCCCCAAGCTGCAGGAAGATAATGGGATTCGGGGTCTTCATTCACCGGTCAGATTCGATCTACGATGACAGTCCCGCTGAGCGATATCAGTTTCCTAGCCAGTATCTGCGTCGTGTGGAAGCATGCGTCGGTGACTGGATCATCTACTACGAACCTAGCAAAGTAGACGATACCCGTGGCTATTTCGCCGTAGCCAAGGTCCAGCAGGTTCTCCCAGATCCAGTAGCGCTTGGTATGTATCTGGCTCTGATTGAGCCGGGAACCTACCTCGATTTGGCCACTCCTGTTCCCTTCAATGGGACGGATGGTCTCGTTGAACGCGGCCTGCTTAACGACCAAGGAAGGATTTCTGGTCGCGCCCAATCGGCCGTCCGACCAATCAGTCCAAGCGACTTCAATCGCATTATCGATCTGGGCTTTGACGACCATGAGCCGTTGCTGCCACGTGTGGATCAGATCGGCATTTCATCCGGGTTTCAGGACGAAAAGGCTCCATTCCAGTTCGAGGAGGGCCGTAGTCGTGTAAGCTATATCGGATCGCGAATTGTGCGGGATCGCATTTTTCGTCGCGTTGTCTTGCGCGCCTATGACGAGCGTTGCGCGATCTCAGGTCTCAAGTTGATAAATGGCGGCGGCCGGGCGGAAGTTTCTGCCGCCCACATTCGACCGGTTGAAAAGAACGGACCCGACATCGTCAACAATGGCATCGCGCTATCCGGCACAGCGCATTGGATGTTCGATCGCGGATTGATCAGCCTGTCCGATGATCTGGAAATACTGGTATCAAGGCAGGTTAACGACCTGGAGAGTGTGCAGGGATTCATAAACAGGAGCCGCCGCGCGCTTCCACCCCGTCGGCAGGTCGAGCGCCCACATCCTCGCTTCCTGCAATGGCATCGCGAACACTGTTTCAAACAGTGAGGCGGCGCTGGCTTCCGGGTAGACGTAAGAGTTCGCCTCAGTCCTTCGCGCGCTCCACATAGGACCCATCGGCCGTCATCACCACCACGCGGGTGCCTGGCGCGATATGCGGCGGCACGGCGGTGCGCACGCCGTTGGAGAGCAGGGCGGGCTTGTAGGAAGAGGACGCCGTCTGGCCCTTGGTCGTGGGCTCGGTCTCGACCACTTCGAAGGTGGCCCGCTGCGGCAGCACCAGGGAGATGGCGATGCCGTTGAACTGCGAGACCTGAACCGGCATGCCTTCCTGCAAATAGGGGGCGGCATCGCCGACGACGGCTTCCGACACCGCCACCTGGTCGTAGGTCTCGGGGTTCATGAAGTGATAGCCTTCGCCGTCGGCGTAGAGGAAGGTGTGCTCGCGCTCCTCGACATAGGCGCGCTCCACCTGTTCGGTGGTGCGGTAGCGTTCCGAAACCTTCACCCCGTCGCCGATGCGGCGCATGTCGAGCTGCGTCACGGGCGTGCCCTTGCCTGGGTGGATGTTTTCGGCAAAGAGGATCACATAAAGCTTGCCGTCCTTGTCGACGACATTGCCTTTGCGGAGCGAACTGGCGATGACTTTCACCACGGTTTTTTATCCTGCGAGAGTTGACGGGCGTTTGCCGGCTTGCGCGGCGCTGGATGGGGGCCTAGCGCATCTCGGCGCGAACCGCCAGCCCCCAACGCGAACCAGCGCGCCTTCAAACCGCCCATGACCGCCGCTTCGCCCTGGTGGACGCCGCATGTGCATGCCGATCGCCGTTCGCGCCTGATGCTGCGCAACGGCCTTGCCGCCGCCTTGCGCGACTGGTTCGCCCGTCGCGATTTCATCGAGGTGCAGGCATCGGCCCTGCAGATATCGCCCGGCAACGAGGCGCATCTGGCGGCCTTCGCAACCGAGGCGGTCGCGCCGGACGGGCAGCGCAAGCCGCTCTATCTGCACACGTCGCCGGAATTCGCCTGCAAGAAGCTGCTCGCTGCCGGCGAGACCAGGATCTTCAGCTTCGGCCCGGTCTATCGCAACCGCGAGCGTGGCCCTTTGCACCATCCCGAATTCACCATGCTCGAATGGTACAGGGTCGGCGAAGCCTATGAGAGCCTGATGCGGGATTGCGCGGATCTGCTGGCGCTGGCCGCGACAAGGGCAGGGGCCACGCGCTTCAGCTTTCGCGGCCGCGACTGCGATCCTTTCGCGGAGCCGGAGCGGCTGACGGTGGCGGACGCCTTCGCGCGCCATGCCGGGATCGATCTGCTTGCGACGGTCAGCGCCGACGGCATCACCGACCGCGATTCGCTCCATCAGGCCCTGATCGGTGCCGGCCTGCGTACCGCGCCCGACGACGGCTGGGCCGACCTGTTCAGCCGGGTGATGGTGGAGAAGATCGAGCCCAATCTCGGTATCGGCCGCGCGACCATCCTTTGCGAGTACCCGGTCGCCGAGGCGGCTCTGGCGCGACCGAGCCCACGCGACCCCCGCGTCGCCGAGCGCTTCGAGCTCTATTGCTGCGGCGTCGAACTTGCCAACGGCTTCGGCGAGTTGACGGACGCCGAGGAGCAGCGCCGGCGCTTCATCATGGAAATGGACGAGAAAGAGCGCGTCTATGGCGAGCGCTATCCGCTGGACGAGGATTTTCTCGCGGCACTCGCGGTCATGCCACAGGCCAGCGGCATCGCGCTCGGCTTCGACAGGCTGGCGATGCTGGCCACGGGCGCGCAAAAAATCGAGGATGTGATCTGGACGCCTGTTGCCGGGTCCTGAGTCCGCGCGCCACGGCTTGCACCATGTCAATGCGCGAAAATCTGCTCCAGCGAACGAAAGCCCTTGAATTCCAGCGCGTTGCCCGAGGGATCGCGGATGAACAGCGTCGCCTGTTCGCCGGGCTCTCCCTTGAAGCGGATCATCGGCCGCTCCAGCCAGTCTATGTCGGCGCGTGCTTCCAGCCGCGCGGCAAGCCGCTGCCAGTCATCCATCAAAAGCACGGCGCCGAAATGCGGGATCGGCACCGCCATGCCGTCGACCTTGCCGTCGCTGGCAGCCGGCGCGGCCGGTGGCCGCAGATGCGCCGACATCTGGTGGCCGAACAGGTCGAAATCGACCCAGGTCTCCGAAGAGCGGCCGATGGCGCAACCCAGCACCTCGCCATAGAAAGCGCGTGTTTCATCGAGATCACGGACCGGGAAGGCAAGATGGAAAGGCGTCATTGGAAATGCTCCGTGCTGGCGATGCGGTGCCGCGCTTCGCGATGGGCGGCTGAACCGATGCATTTTGATTGAAGCTTGTGCCATTGCACAAGCCGGACCGGAACAATAGATGGGGGACGGCGGCTCTCGGGCCAGCCGCAACAGCAGGATCACGCGCATGAGCGATATATCGGACGCATCAAGATTGACCGACCGCGTCGCGGCCCTGGTCGAGGCTGCCAAAAAAGCTGGCGCCGATGCCGCGGATGCCGTCGCGGTGCGTGGCCGCTCGACCGGTGTGTCGGTGCGGCTGGGCAAGGTCGAAAACACCGAGGCCTCGGAAGGCGACGACGTTTCGCTGCGTGTCTTTGTCGGCCAGCGGGTGGCAAGTGTTTCCGCGACTGCCGCGTCCGATCCGAAGGCGCTTGCCGAACGTGCCGTCGCCATGGCCAGGGTCTCTCCCGAAGATCCCAACCAGGGCCTCGCGGATCCGGCGCTGCTGGCCAGGCAGACGCGCGATCTCGACCTATTCGATGCAACAGAAGTATCGGCCGACCAGTTGAAGGAAGCGGCACTGGCCGCGGAAGCGGCGGCTCTGGCCGTCAAAGGCGTGACCAATTCGGCGGGCAGCAATGCCAGCGCCGGGCTCGGAGGGCTGGTATTGGCCACCTCGCACGGCTTCCTCGGCCATTATGTCGCCTCGCGCTTCTCGCGCTCCACGAGCGTCATCGCCGGCGAGGGTACCGGCATGGAGCGCGATTATGAATTCTCCTCGCGCCAGCATTTTGCCGACCTGGATGCGCCGGAAGACATAGGCCGCAAGGCCGGGGAACGCGCCGTGCGCCGGCTCGGCGCGCGCAAGGCCGCGACCGGACCGGTCGACGTGGTGTTCGATCCGCGCGTGGCGCGCGGCATTGCCGGCCATCTCGCGGGCGCCATCAACGGCGCTGCCGTCGCGCGCAAGACGTCGTTCCTGCGCGACATGATGGGCAAAAAGGTGGCTGCATCGGCCATTACCGTCACCGACGAGCCGCTGAGGCGGCGCGGCCAGGCCTCGCGTCCGTTCGACGGCGAAGGCGTCGAAGGCGACAAGCTTTTGATGATCGAGAACGGTGTGCTCAACCACTGGTTCCTGTCGACCTCGGCGGCGCGGGAACTGGGTCTCGTTACCAATGGACGCGGTTCGCGCAGCGGCTCGTCCGTCTCGCCGTCTTCGACCAATCTTGCCATCGAGCCGGGCGAGCGCTCGCCGGAAGAACTGATCGCCTCGCTCAAGACGGGCTTCTACGTCACCGAGGTGTTCGGGCAAGGTGTCGACATGGTGACCGGCGAATACAGCCGCGGCGCTTCCGGGTTCTGGATCGACAACGGCCAGCTTGCCTACCCCGTCGCCGAAGTCACGATCGCCTCCAACCTGAAGACGATGTTCCTCAACATGGTGCCGGCAAGCGATCTCGATCGCAATTTCGGCACCGCCGCCCCCACGTTGCTGATCGAAGGCATGACCCTTGCCGGAGCATGATCTGACCACGACTGGCGCCACGGAGGATCTGCCGCTGCTGCGCGACGCTGCCCGCGAGGCCGGCGTCATCGCCATGCGTTACTTCGGGAACAGCCCGCAGGTCTGGATGAAGGGCGGGACCTCGCCGGTCAGTGAGGCCGATCACGCCGCCGATGCGTATTTGCGCCAGACCCTGCTTGCGGCGCGGCCGGATTATGGCTGGCTGTCCGAGGAGACGGTCGACGATCCAGTGCGGCTTTCGGCGCGCCGAACCTTTGTCGTCGATCCGATCGACGGCACCCGCGGCTTCCTGGAAGGCCAGCGCACTTGGTGTGTCAGCGTCGCCGTCGTGGAGCATGGCCGTTCGCTTGCCGGCGTGCTCGAGTGTCCGGCGCTTAACGAGACTTACTGGGCGCTGCCTGGCCAGGGCGCCTTCCGTAACGGCAGGCGCATCGCGGTGCGCCAGCCCGGCGACAAGGCCGAAATTTCCGGATTGAAGCAGTTGCTCGACAGGATACCGGCCGGCTGGCAGGAACGGCTGAAGCGGGCGCCCTACAGCCCTTCGCTTGCCTATCGCCTGGCAATGATCGCCAACGGCACGCTCGATGCCACTTTCGTAAAGCCGAACGCGCACGACTGGGATATCGCCGCCGCCGACCTTATCCTGCGCGAGGCGGGCGGCCAGTTGCTCGACCTGCATGGCCGCGCGCCGCTCTATGCCGGCGAGGTGACCCGCCACGGCGCGCTCGCCGCCGGCAGCGGTGAACTGCTGGCGGTGCTCGTGGGCGTCATTGCCGGACTGGATGATTGAAAGCATTATCGAAGGTTCCAAAGTCGGCGGCTTTGGTCTAGACCTGTCACAAACTCACAATATGTGAAGGACCGAAATGGCCGCGGAAGACGGAAAGAAACAGCTTTTGCACCTGGTGTTCGGCGGCGAACTGAAGAAGCTTGGCGGCACCGAATTCCGCGATCTTGACGCGCTCGACATCGTCGGCATCTATCCCGACTATCAATCCGCCCATACGGCATGGAAAGCCAAGGCGCAGGCCAGCGTGGACAATGCCCATATGCGTTATTTCGTCGTGCACCTGCATCGGCTCCTGGACCCCGACCACAAGGCTGTCGGTTGACTTCGATGGATAATGATCTGGCGAAAGCGCCGCCCGGCCAGGCTACGCCGACGGGCAGGGGCCGCAGCCGCGCCACCAAGGCCTTCTGGCGCAGGATCCGCAAGCCGCTGGCGCAGTCGCGATTCGTCAAAAACATCATCGTCGGCCTGCTGGCGCAGTTCGTTCGGCTGGTGCGCCTGACCAACCGCGTCGTCGACGGCTCGGCGAAATTGACCGGCGGTGCCTATGCCCAGTTCGAGCCCGGCATCATTGCGCTCTGGCACGGCCAGCATCTGTTGACGCCGGCCTACTACCCCAAGGGCAGGCCGCTCGTCGCCATGGTGTCGCGCAGTGCCGATGCCGAACTCAACGCCCTGATGATCGAGAGATTCGGCATCGAGGCCGTACGCGGCTCCGGCGGGCGCGATAATGCCAAACATCTCGACAAGGGCGGCGCCAAGGCATTGATCGCCCTGAAAAAGTCGCTCGTCGCCGGCAAGAACGTCGCCATGATCGCTGACATCCCCCATGGCACGCCGCGCGATGCGGGGCTTGGCATCGTGCTCCTGGCGCGGCTCTCCGGCCGGCCGATCCTGCCGGCGGCCATTGCCACCAGCCGCCGCAAGGTGCTGGAGAAGAGCTGGGACAAGACGACCATCAACCTGCCGTTCGGCCGCTCGTCCATCATCATCGGTACACCGGTTTTCGTGCCGGCCAATGCCGATGACGCCGAGATGGAGCGCAAGCGCCTCGAAGTGACGGCCTCGCTCAATGCCGCGACCGCCGAGGCCTACCGTCTCGTGGATGCCCCGCGATGAGCGGTCGCTGGGCGCGTACCATGCTGACGGCATATCGTTTGGCGGGCGCTGTCGCCTATCCGCTGGTCGGACCCTATGTTGCCTGGCGCACCTCGCGCGGCAAGGAAGACCGCAACCGCCGCCGCGAACGCTACGGCGTCGCCGGCCGGCCTCGCCCCGATGGGCCTGTTATCTGGATCCACGCCGCGAGCGTCGGCGAAACCATAGCTGTCGTTCCCCTGGTCGAGAGCATACTCGACTACGGCGTCAATATCGTGCTGACGACCGGCACCGTAACGTCGGCCAAGGTCGCCGACGAGAGATTGGGCGACCGCATCATCCACCAGTATGTGCCGCTCGACCTCAAGCCGGCGGTCAGCCGTTTCCTCGACCACTGGAAGCCGGATCTGGCGATCATCGCCGAATCGGAGATCTGGCCGATGACGATTCTCGAGCTTGGCGCCCGCCACGTGCCGCAGGTTCTGGTCAATGGCAGGCTGTCCGACCGCTCCTTCACGTCCTGGAAGAAGCGCCCCAACATCGCCGAGGCGCTGTTCGAGAACCTTGCCCATGTCGTTGCCCAGTCCGATGTCGACGGCGAGCGTTTCCGCGCGCTCGGCGCCCGGCCGGTAACCGTTTCCGGCAATCTCAAGGTCGACACCAACCCGCCGCCCGTCAACGAACGGGCGCTGGCCACCTTGCAGCGGCAGATTGGCGGCCGTCCGACCTGGGCGGCGATCTCGACCCATGACGGCGAGGAAGTGGTTGCCGCCGAGGTTCATGCGATGCTGCACAAGCGTCACCACGGCCTGCTGACGATCGTCGTCCCGCGCCATCCCGACCGCGCCGGGGCCCTGGCCGAGCAGATTTCCGGCATGGGCCTCAAGGTAGCGCGGCGCAGCAAGGCCGACAGGATCGGGCCCGATGTCGACATCCTGCTCGGCGATACGATCGGCGAGATGGGACTCTATCTCAGGATGACCGAGATCGCCTTTGTCGGCCGTTCGCTCACCTCTGAAGGCGGCCAGAACCCGCTCGAGCCAGCCATGCTCGAGACGGCGGTCCTTGCCGGACGCAACGTGCAGAATTTCCGCGAGGCCTACCAGCGCCTGCTCGACAGCGGCGGCGCCAAGCTGGTGCGCGACCGCGACATGCTGGCCGGTGCGGTCAACTTCCTGCTCACCAACGAAGTCGCGCGCCATGAGATGATGGCGGCCGGCGCCGCGACCGTCGATGAGATGCGCGGCGCGCTGGCGCGCACGCTGAAGTCGCTTGAGCCCTATATCCAGCCGCTGGTCGTCAAGGCGCGCCTGAAGGGCGCGAACGGGCGGTAAAATGGCCTCCGAAGCACCGCCGTTCTGGTGGGAGGAGCCGGACTGGCGCGTTTTCGCGCTGTCGCCGCTGTCGGCCGCCTATGCATTCGTCGCCGGCCGTGGCATGCGGCGGGCCAGGCGCGAGAAGATCGAAGCGCCGGTTCTGTGCATCGGCAATTTCACCGTCGGCGGGACGGGCAAGACGCCGGTGGCGATCGCCATGGCCGAACACGCCAGGCGCATGCGGCTCAAACCCGGTTTCCTCTCGCGCGGCCATGGGGGCTCCTTCGCCGAGCCGCATGTCGTCGACATCAAACACGACAGCGCCAGGCATGTCGGTGACGAGCCGCTGCTGCTGGCCGAACACGCGCCCGTGGCAGTGACGCCGCACCGCGCTGCCGGAGCACGGCTGCTCATGGAAAACCATGGCTGCGATTTCCTGATCATGGATGACGGTTTCCAGAGCGCGCGCATCCATATCGACTATGCGCTGGTCGTCGTCGACGCGCGCTACGGCATTGGCAACGGCCGTGTCATCCCGGGCGGACCGCTCAGGGCCAGGGTCGTCGATCAGCTGGTCTTCACCAGCGGGTTGCTGAAGATGGGTGACGGCACCGCCGCCGACGCGGTGGTGCGCCAGGCGGCGCGCGCCGGCCGGCCGATCTTCGAGGCTCACACCGAGCCGAGCGGCAAGGAGCGCCTCGCCGGCAAACGTTATCTTGCCTTCGCCGGCATCGGCCACCCCGAGAAATTCTTCGACACGGTAGAGGAGGCCGGCGGCGAGGTGGCTTTGAAGCGGCCGTTTCCGGATCATCATTTCTACGCCGAGGATGAGCTTGCTGAACTGGCGGCCACCGCGCGCGCCGAAGGGCTCGGCCTCATCACCACCGCCAAGGATGCCGCCCGGCTGCGCCACGGCGCTTCGAAGGACTTTCTCGATCGTCTCGACGTGCTGGAAATCGACGCGGTCTTCGAACTCGACCACGTTCCCGAACGTATCATCGAGGAGACGCTCGATGCCTGGCGCCAGCGTAAGCTTAAGCTTAAGGGCTAAGGCGTTCAGCCTTCGATGGAATCGCCGACCCGCTCTGCTTCTTGGTTTTTACGCAACGGCGGACAGAAACGGCTGCGCATTCCGGGATTTGCTCAGCTTCGCTTGCGCAATTCCGGATGCGCCTCGATCTCGCGGCGCAATGAGGCCGCGGCGTTGATGTAGGGCTCCTGCCTCTCAACGCTCCAGTACTTCAGCTCGTCGAGCGGAATGCTTTCGCCGGTCACCGCGCAGCGCACGAACGCGCCCGGGCTCGTCACCTGGAAGTCGCCGTCGAGATAGCGAATACGGGCTTCCTTGCCGCCGGGGCCTTCGAAACGGTTCATCATGCTTTGGTGCCGAGCTTCATGCCGAGTTCATCGCCACAAATTGCCGGCAAGGTCAAGCATGGGACAAGCTCGAGGCAATGCTGATATCCTATTTGATGAGCCGAAGAGTACCATTGGTGGGGACATGATGGACATTTCTTCCGCTCGGCTGGCTTCCTTGCTCAAGGAGGCGATGACGCCGCAGGCGGTGCCGCCGGCGAAACCCGATGTGCTCAAGGCAGCGCTGGTCAAGGTGGCCTTGCGACCGCCGCTACCGGTCTTGCGCCCGCAACCGGCCTTGGAAGCGTTGGCGGCCCTGCCGCCCGCGTCGGCCGAGACGTCGCAGCAATTGGCCGCACCGCAGATCGTACGGGCCTATCAGGCGGCGATGGAGCCGGACATGGACACCGCCGAAAAGGCCGTTTCCGAGATTTCGGCGCGTAAGCAGGCGTCGCCAGGTGACGAGGCTCAGCGCGGCGTGCCAGTGGCCGTCACAAGAGCCGAAGACGGCGGCGCTGCCCGGCCCGCGCCGCTCTCGTGGCCGGCGTTCGTCCCGCCGCGGGTATCCGTCGTGCAAAAGGCGTCAGCCGACAATGTGGTGCCGGGGTGCATGACCGGCCAACCAAAGGGAGCCGCACCGGGGAATCGCGAACAAGGCGCGGTCGGCATCGGCCCCATCGCAACGGGCCTGCTGGTTGCCGCGCTCATTGCATTTGTCTGGTTGGCCATTCGCTAAAGCAAGTGTGTACGGTTTTCCCGGGAAACGCGCGTAGCGCTTTCCCTATGGAATTGCGCAAAACAAAGACATAGAGCGGTTCGCCGTTTCCGTGAAACGGTGAACTGCTCTGAAACCTACGTGTCGGCTTCGATGAAGTGTTCGATCTTTTCCGCCGACACACCGGCCTGCGCCGCGATGCGGCGCGACAGGTCGGCGGCAGCGGCGCGGGGCCTCCCGGCGGGACGATCTAGCCAGTAGGAGACGGGATTGAGCACAACGCGGTCGTCGACGGCCACGACGCGCCCCGACCGTATCTGGTGTTCGGTGAGCGGCGGGCGCGCCAGGGCGATGCCCAGGCTGTGCGCCGCGGCATCGAGCACCAGATTGTAGTCTTCGAAGCGGCGATCCTGCGGGCGCGGCCGGTAATCCATGTCCCGCGCGGCGAACCAGGCGCGCCAGCCGGATGCGTCGGAATCGTTGATCAGCGGGAATTTGAGCAGCCGGGCCGGGTCGCCGCCACCGATCTCAGGCGCGAGGCTCGGCGAGGCGATCGGAAACAGATACTCCTCGAACAACTGCATCGAAACGCGGCCCGGGATGCGGCCGCGTCCGCAGCGCACCGACAGATCGATGCCTTCGTCGGCGAGATCGGCCTGGCGGTTGTCGACATCCAGCACGATGCGCAGGCGGGTGGGATCATTCTCAAGCGCCGCCATGCGTGGCATCAGCCATAGGCCGCTTACCGAGGGGATCGAAGCCAGCCGCACCACTGCGGTGCCGCGCGGTTCAACCCAACGGTCCGAATTGACCGAGATCAACGCGAAGGCTTCTGTGGTCCTGAGATGCAGGCGATTGCCTTCGTTCGTCAGCGTCACGCCGCGCGCCCCGCGTTCGAAAACCTTCAGGCCAAGCCAGTCCTCCAGCTTGGCAATCTGCCGGCTGACAGCGCCATGGGTAAGGTGGAGCCTCTGCGCGGCTGCCGAAAAACTCCCCGTGCGTGCCGCTGCATCGAAGGCGCGCAGTGTCTCGAGCGGCAAGATGCCGTCTAAGCTGTGATCCATAGTCACAGCTGACCCTCGATTTGGTCGTTTGTCAATTGGTCCGAAAAAGCGTTTTCTCCCCATCGAGAGGCGAAAGAACGGGAGGACGATGAGATGAGGGCGATGACGAGCACGTTGAATCCAGCACAGCGGATGGACACCACCGCGGCCGTAGCGGTGGCGCTGACGGTGATTGGCTGGGCCTCCGCCTTTCCGGCGATCCGGGCTGGCCTCGCCGCGTTCGGGCCGCTCGAACTCGGCGCCCTGCGCTTTGCCATCGCCGCGGTACCTGCGGCGATCTTCCTTGCTGTCAGGCGGCCGACGCTGCCGCGCATAGGCGAGTTGTGGCGCCTGGCCTTTGGCGGCGCCGTTTTCGTCGCGCTCTACACCGCCATGCTCAATTTCGGCGAACTGACGGTTTCGGCCGGTGCTGCCGGATTCATCATCAATGTCAGCCCGATCTTCACCGCCATCATGGCGATGGCGCTGCTCGGCGAACGATTCTCGACGATGGCCTGGGTCGGTACTGCCATTTCCTTCAGCGGCATCGGCATTATCGCCATGGCCGACGGACAGGGCCTGCATTTCGACACGGGTGCGCTTCTGGTGCTGGGATCGGCGCTCTGTTCGGCCGTCAACACCATCGTGCAGAAGCCGCTGTTCGCCCGTCACCATCCACTGACCATCGCGGCCTCGAACATGGTGCTCGGCGCGCTCTGCCTGGCGCCCTTCCTGCCGGCAGCTTTCTCGCAGGCGGCGGTCGCCGATATGGCGGGGCTGGGCGCTGTCATCTATCTCGGCGTCGTGCCGAGCCTGATCGCCTATGCCGCCTGGGCGACGGCGCTTTCGCGCTTGCCTGCGGCGCGTGCCTCGAACTTCCTTTATCTGGTCTCTCCCATGTCCGCCCTGATCGGCTTCTTCTGGCTGGGCGAAGTCCCGACGCTGCTCGGCCTGCTTGGCGGCGCGCTGGCGCTAGGGGGCGTCATCGTAGTGAATTTGAAGCGATAAATCAGAGAGTTGCGGCTGTTTCCCGAATCAAATCCACAAGTCGCGCTGCTTCAACCGACAGCCCCTGTGATACGGGCATAAGGCGCGCTATCCTGATTTGCGCTGATGGAGGGGCTCGGGATGGGAAGAGCGTTCGTGGCCGCGTTTTTCTGCTTGCTGCTGCTGAGCGAAGAAGCTGTCGCCGGCTGGTATCACGTGGAGAACTACGAAGGGTCGATAGGGCCCGATCCCGTTCATTTATCGCTTCAGACATATGACAGCTTCGGCAGCGGCATAACGGTCGAGGGAAGCTACTTCTACGACGCCGGGCAGAGTCCGATCGCGCTCTATGGCACGGTCAGCGGCACCAAGCTCTCGCTGTGCGCGATTTCGGACGACCAAGAATTTGAACGCATCATGGTGATGGGATCGAAGACACCAGTCGATACCACGAATTGCCCGCTTTCCCTCGACATCGGCGAAAGCGGTGCGAGAGGGACCTGGCGCAAAGGCGCGGACAAATTTCCGGTCACGCTGAAGAAGGTTGCAAGCCTGGACGACACGGGCGAGGCGAAACTCGACGGAACTGTCGAAATTCCCTTTTGGGCTGAGACCGCTGCCGACCGGTTTGCCGGACTTTACACAAACACCGGTTCAGGGATTTGCATGACGAAAATGCAGGTCATCAAGAAGACCAGCGGCAAGGTCGTCCAGCAAATCCCTTTCGATGACGATGGTTGCGATGCGGGCATGTTGATGACGCCTATATACATGAACGTCCAGAAATGGGTGGAGCGTCGCAAGGACATCATCTCCGTGAACTTTCGTGGCGGCGGCAACGGACACACGATGGATTACATTTTCAATCGTTCCGCCAGGAAATACCAGCAAAAGAAGTGACCGATGGCGCCCGGCCTTGCCGACATAGGGCCAAACTTCACCGCCGCCCGAACAGCCTTTCGATGTCCGCCAGCTTGAGTTCGATATAGGTCGGGCGGCCGTGGTTGCAGGTGCCGGAGCCGGGCGTGGCCTCCATCTGGCGCAGCAGCGCGTTCATCTCCTCGGCCTTGAGCAGGCGGCCGGAACGCACTGAACCATGGCAGGCCATGGTCGCCGCGATTTTGTCCAGCCTTTCCTTCAGCGTGTCGACGGTGTCGTTGTCGGCGATCTCGTCGGCGAGGTCGCGCACCAATTGCTGGACGTTGGTCTCGCCCAGCATCGACGGTGTCTCGCGCACGGCCACGGCGCCCGGCCCGAAACGCTCGATGCCGAGCCCGAAGCGGGCGAGCGTTTCGGAATGCGTGGCGAGCCGTTCGGCATCCTCTTCAGGCAGGTCGACGATCTCCGGCAGAAGCAGCATCTGCGACGGCACGGCGCGCGCGTGCAGCGCGTTCTTCAACGCCTCGTAGACCAGCCGCTCATGCGCGGCATGCTGGTCGACGATGACAAGTGAGTCCCTGGTCTGGGCGACGATGTAGTTCTCATGCACCTGCGCCCGTGCCGCACCGAGCACCGTGCCAAGCAGCGTCTCCGCCGCTTCGCCCTGTCCTGCGCGGGCGTCGGCGCTGGCGATCGGGCCGGCATCGAACGCCGCCTGCTCGTTTTCGCCGAACCCGCCGTTTCGTTCGAATCCTGAACCCTGGAACTCCATGTCGAGTGGCCGTTGCGGCGAGCGTGCGCGGTCGAAACCGGCAGAGCCCGAGGCGCGGTAGGCCGCTTCGTAGCTGCGGTGACCATTGGCCGGGCCGCCATGGGCGTATGACGCCGCTCCCGGCCGGAACGCCGCCATCATGCCGGCGGCACCGGAAGTGGCGGCGCGGATGCCGGCTTCGCCAAGCGCCTGACGGATGGCGCCGACGATCAGCCCGCGCACCAGGCCGGGGTCGCGGAAGCGGACATCGGCCTTGGCTGGGTGGACATTGACGTCGACGATCGCCGGGTCGAGTGTCAGGAAAAGCACCGTGACCGCATGGCGGTCGCGTGGCAGGACGTCGGCGAAGGCGCCTCTGATAGCGCCGGCGATCAGCTTGTCGCGCACTGGCCGGCCATTGACATAGGCATATTGCTGCAGCGCGTTGGCGCGGGTGAAGGACGGGATCGATACATGACCGGTCAGGTGCACGCCTTCGCGCATCGCATCGATGGCAATGGAATTGTCGGGAAACTCGACCCCCATCACCTGGGCGATGCGGCGCAGGCTGCCTTCCGCGCTGTCATCGGTCGCCGGCAATTCCAGCGTCGAGCGGTCGGAACCGGTGAGCGTGAAGCGAACGGTCGGAAAGGCGATCGCGATGCGCTTGACCACGTCGCTGGTCGCCGAGCTTTCGGCGCGCTCGCCTTTCATGAATTTCAGCCTTGCCGGGGTGGCGAAGAAAAGGTCGCGCACCTCCACGGTGGTGCCGCGATTGGCCGCCGCCGGCCTGACGGGCGAGATCCTGCCGCCCTCGATGCCGATCTCGGCGGCGCTGTCGCTTGCCGCCGTGCGCGAGCGGATCGACAGCCGCGACACCGAGCCGATCGATGGCAGCGCCTCGCCGCGAAAGCCGAGCGAGCGGATGTCGTGGATGTCTTCGGCAAGCTTGGAGGTGCAATGGCGTGCAATCGCCAGCGAAAGCTCCTGTTCGGGGATGCCGAAGCCGTCATCGGTGACACGGATCAGGTTCAACCCGCCGCCTGACGTGACGACCTCGACTTTTCCTGCACCGGCATCAAGCGCGTTCTCGACCAGTTCCTTCACCACGCTTGCCGGACGCTCGATGACTTCGCCGGCGGCGATCTGGTTGATCATCGTTTCAGAAAGCTGGCGTATGGGCATGGTGACAGTATAGGCGGATTCGTGCCGAGCGGGCGAGGGTGAAGTACGGTGAAAACAGTGAACGACCTCACGCTTGCGCTGCCAGCCAATCCCGTACCTTGCGGGCATTCTCGCTAAGCTCCCGGTTCCTCGGCCAGATGACATAGAACGCCTTGCCGGTCTTGAGCACATGGTCCGTCACCGGCACCAGCAGTCCCGTCGAGAGCATCCGCTCGGCAAGGTGGCGCCAGCCGAGCGCGATGCCTTGCCCTTCCATGACGCCCTGGATTACCAGCCCGTAGTCGTTGATGCGCAGGCCGCGCGCGGTATCGCCGAGACGGGCGCCAGCCGATTCGAACCACTCATTCCAGCTCGCCGCCTCCCGATAGGGCTCCTCAAGATGGATGAGACGGTGCGTGGCCAGTTCCGCGACCGATTTGGGCAGGCCGAACTTCGCCGCGTAGCTGGTGCCGGCGACGGGAAAGATCTCTTCGTCGGCAAGCGGCAGCGAATGATAGTCCTGCCAGTCCCTCGGTTCGCCGCCGCGCACGGCAAGCGGGATGCCCTCTGCGATGATGTCGAGGTCGCGGTCGGCGGTCTGGATGCGCAGATCAATGCCCGGCAGTTCGTCGCGGAACTGCTGCAGCCGCGGCATCATCCAGAAGGAGCCGAACGCAGTCGAGGCGGCAAGCGTCACGTGGCCTCCGGTCGCCTGCAGGCGCAGATCCTCCGCCGACTTTCGGATGTGGGACAGGCCCAGCGAAACGTCGGCGTGGAAACGCTCGCCGGCCTCCGTCAGGCTGACCTGCCGGTGACGGCGCTGGAACAGCTTGGCGCCGAGCTGTTCCTCCAGCCCGCGCACCGCGTAGGAAACGGCGGCCTGGGTCATGCCGAGCTCTCGCCCGGCGGCGGTGAAGCTCGACAGGCGGCCCGCCGCCTCGAAGACGATCAGGCTGCCGGCCGAGGGCAGGAGGTGGCGCAGGTTTCGCATAAGCAGAGCTTATACAAGAGATCAGGATTTTCCAGCGTCACATTCCTGTTTTGTGCGTCTAGGCTGCGAGGTATAAGAGGAATGGAGTTGCCATGAACGCACCGGCCGCTGTGACCGAACACTCCAATCGTCGAGCCGGCGGCCGCCTGGGGCGCAAGGCGCTGCGGGGAGCTCCGGTAACGTCGTTTCCGACACTGGTCCGCCAAATCCCCGTCTATCAGATGGTGCCGGACGAGGCAGTGGAACTCATACACCAGGAATCGCTCGCCATCCTGGAGGACGTCGGATGCGAGTTCCGCGACGATGAGGCCATCGAAATGTGGAAGGCCGCCGGCGCGGACGTCTCCGAGACAAGAGTGCGGATCGACCGCGCCTTGCTGATGGAGCTCGTCTCGAAGGTGCCGTCGGAGTTCACGCTCAACGCGCGCAACCCTGAGCGTACGGTGCGCGTGGGCGGAAAGAATTCCATCTTCGTGCCGATGTATGGCGCGCCTTATGTGCGTGACCTCGACAATGTCAGGCGCTACGGCACGCTCGCCGACCTCAACAATTTCCACAAGCTCGCCTACATGGCGCCGGCCCTGCATTCCTCGAGCTCGATCATCTGCGAGCCGATGGAAATAGCGGTGCCCAAGCGTCACCTCCACATCATCCATTCGGCGCTGAAGCATTCCGACAAGCCGTTCATGGGCATCGTGACTTCCAAGGATCGGGCGGAAGACACGATGGCGATGGCGGGCATCGTGTTCGGTGAGGATTACGTGCGCGACAACCCTGTGCTGGTGTCGATCACCAACTGCAATTCACCGCTGGTATGGGATGCCACCATGCTGGATGCGATGAAGGTCTATGCCCGTCACAATCAGCCGCTGATCCTGGCGCCCTTCGCGCTGTGCGGCGCCTCGACCTCGGCCTCGGCCGTGGGCGCGGTGGCGCAGGTCAATGCCGAGGCGCTTGCCGGTGTAGCGTTCACCCAGCTCCTGCGTCCGGGCTCGCCTCAAATCTACGGCCAGTTCATGGTCACGGTCGACATGAAGACCGGCGCTCCGATGGGCGGCACGCCGGAGGCCGCGCAGATGATGTACCTGATGGGCGCGCTGGCACGGAAATACGGCCTGCCGTGGCGCACGTCCGGCTTCCATGTCGGCTCGAAGCTGAACGATGCCCAGGCCGGCTACGAGGCGAACATGCTTATGCATGCCGCCATCCTTGCCGGCGCCAACTACATCTGGCACTCGGCCGGATGGCTCGAGGCGGGTCTCACCTGCGGCTATTCGAAATTCGCGACCGACTGCGAACAGCTCGTCGGCTGGTACAAATATGCCGGCGGGCTGCCGTTCGACGATTTCAAGGAAGCGATGGCCGCCATCCGCGAGGTGGGGCCGCAGGGCCATTTCCTCGGCACACAGCACACGCTCGAGCATTTCGAGCGAGCCTTCTTCATGCCCAGCATCATGGATTTCAACTCCTACGAACAGTGGAAGGCCGAAGGGGCGAAGGACCATGACACGCGCGGCCGCGAGAAAGCGCGCAACATGCTGGCCGATTATGAGGAGCCGAAGCTCGATGAGGGCATCGCAGACGGTCTCAGGGATTTTATCGCGCTGCGCGAGGAGAAACTGCCGGACAGCGTTAGCTGACAGGACGAAGATCTGACGGGAACCACAAGGGAGGAAAAAAATGACGCTTTTCAAAAGCAATGGTGATCGTGTTCCAAGCGCCATAGAGGCGATGGCAAAGGAGGCGCGTGCGGGTCGGATCGACCGACGCGAATTCCTGGCGCTGGCAAGCGCCTTCGGGGCATCGACGGCTCTGGCCTATGGCATGATCGGTCTTGCCGCGCCGACGAACGCCTTGGCCGAGGAGCCGAAGAAGGGCGGAACGCTGCATGTCTCGATGTCGGTGAAGGCGCAGAAGGATCCGCGCACCTATGACTGGGTTGAGCTTGCCAACATCTCGCGCACCTGGCTGGAGCCGCTTGTGCGCTATACCAGGCAGTTCACCTTCGAGCCGGTGCTGCTCGAAAGCTGGGACATCAACGACGACGCCACCGAATATACGCTGCACGTGCGCAAGGGCATCACCTGGAACAATGGCGATACCTTCAACGCCGATGATGTGGTGCACAATGTGACGCGCTGGTGCGAGAAGGGCGTCGCCGGCAACTCCATGGCCGCGCGTGTCGGCGCGCTGATCGACGCCAAGACCGGCAAGGCAAGGGACGGCGCGATCACCAAGATCGACGACAACACGGTCAAGCTGAAGCTCTCCGAGCCCGACATTTCGCTGATCCCGAACTTCACCGACTATCCGGCGCTCGTCGTCCACCGCAATTTCGATGCCGATGGCGCCGATCCGATCAAGAAGCCGATCGGCACCGGACCCTTCGAGCTGGTCTCTTACGATGTTGGCCAGAAGGCTGTCGTCAAGCGCCGCGAGAACGGCAAATGGTGGGGCGGCGAAGCTCCGCTCGACGGCGTCGAATTCATCGACTACGGCACCGACTTCAACGCCACGGTGAATGCCTTCGATTCCGGCGAAATCGACCTCAATTTCGAGTCGCCCGCCGATTTTATCGACATCCTCGACAAGATGGGGCTGGAGAAATCGGAGGTGGCGACCGCGACCACCCTGGTTGCGCGCACCAACGTCACGCACAAACCCTACGACGACAAGCGTGTTCGCAACGCGCTCCAGATGGCGGTCGACAACAACGCGGTGCTGCAGCTTGGCTATAGCGGTCGCGGCACGGTCGGCGAAAACCACCATGTCAGCCCCATCCATCCGGAATATTACCCACTGCCCAAGAAGGAGCGTGATGCCGCTGGCGCCAAGAAGCTGATGGCGGAGGCGGGGCAGGCCGATTTCGAGCATGAGCTGATCACCATCGAGGACGATTGGCAGAAGAACACCGGCGATGCCATCGCGGGCCAGCTTCGCGAGGCCGGCATCAAGGTGAAACGGACGGTGCTGCCGGGCTCGACGTTCTGGAACGACTGGACGAAATATCCCTATTCGATGACGATCTGGTACATGCGCCCGCTCGGCGTCCAGGTGCTGGCGCTCGGCTATCGCACCGGCGAGGCCTGGAATGAATCGGCGTATTCGAATCCCGATTTCGACGCCAAGCTCAAGCAGGCGCTATCGCTGATCGACGTCGCCAAGCGCAAGGAGGTGATGAAGGATGTCGAGCAGATCCTCCAGGATTCCGGCGTCATCATCCAGCCGTTCTGGCAGAAGCTCTACAGTCATACGAGCAAGAAGGTGAAGAACTACGGCGTCCACCAGACCTTCGAAATGGACCTCCAGAACGTCTGGCTGGACGCCTAGCTGCAATGGTTGGCGAATGCCGGCACCCTTTCAGGTGCCGGCTGTCCGGTAAAAATCGATTTTGGCCGCGGGCGCTGGCGCTCGGGTGCTGCCGCTAAGGCTTATGAGGAGCGGTACATGTCTGGGCAGGTCTTCAACCGGTTGTTCACGCCGATTGCTCTGCGCGGCAAGACCTTACGCAACAGGATCGTGTTCGGAGCCCATACCGCGAACATGGCGGTAGAGGGACTGCCGACAGAACGGCATGTCGGCTATTATGCCGAACGCGCTATCGGCGGCGCGGGCATGATCGTCGTCGAGCCGATGCCGGTGCACCGGGCCGCGGTTCTTACCCGCGGCAACTTCCGTCCTTCCGACGACAGCGTGATCCCCCATTTCCGCAAAGTGACGGAAGCGATCCGCGGCAATGGCGCCGTCGCCATCCAGCAGCTCTATCATGTCGGTCAGCACGCGGACGCGGACAACTCGTTCCATGCCGGCTGGTCCCCTTCCGGACTGCCGAGTTATCACGACTCTGACGGTTCGCATCGAATGTCCGAAGCCGAGATCGAAGAAACGATCGACGGTTTCGTACAGGCGGCGCGCCGTTGCCGCGAGGCCGGTTTCGACGGCGTCGAGGTCTGGGCGGCGTATCATTCGATGCTGGACCAGTTCTGGACGCCCTGGTCGAATCGCCGCGACGACCGGTGGGGCGGCAGCCTTCAAAATCGCACCCGGATGAGCCGTGAGGTGATGAGCAGAATTCGCCGGGAATGCGGCGATGATTTCATCATCGGCCTTGCGGTCAACGACGAACCGGAAGTCGAAGTGGCGCTGAAGCGCGAAGCATTGACCGAGATAATCGACCTCCACGACCGCGATGCTTTGATGGATTATGTGACTTGTGGAACGGGCTCCTACTTCGATTTCTACAAAATCATCCCGACCTTTGTTTATCCGGAAAAGCTCGGCGCCGACCTGGCGTCCGTGCTCAAATCCACCGTGCGCCACGCGTTGGTCACCGCCGAGAGTCACATCCGTATCCCGCAGAATGCCGAAAGTGTGCTGAGCGAAGGCCACGCTGATCTGGTTTCCATCGTGCGGGGGCAGATCGCCGATCCGCACCTGGCTGCAAAGGCCGCCGCCGGACGGCCGGAAGACATTCGCGGGTGCCTGTCCTGCAACCAGATGTGCTGGGGCCGACGCAGCCGCGACTACTGGATCAGCTGCGTCATCAATCCCTCGGCGGGGCGGGAATGGGAATGGGGCGGAGATCGCTTCGCCCCGGCTAGCCAACCCAAGCGCGTACTGGTCGTCGGCGGCGGTCCCGCCGGCCTCGAAGCGGCGCGTGTAGCAGCCGAACGCGGTCATCGTGTCACGCTGGCCGAGGCTTCCGACCGTCTTGGGGGGCAGTTCCGCCTTGCGGGGCTGCAACCGCGCCGCGCCCAGATTCTGGATCTGATCGACTGGTACCAGCGCCAGCTCAGCCAGCTTCAGGTCGACGTCCGGTACGGACAATATGTCGAGGCGGAGGATGTCGAGCGCGAAGGCGCGGACCACGTCATCATCGCAACCGGCTCGATGCCGTCAGACGGCGCTTTCCAACGGGCATTGCCGCAGTGGGAAAGCATCCCGGGCGGCGGGCTGGTTCTCTCGGCCGAAGCCGTGATGGCCCGTGAGGCGAGACCAGGCAAAAATGTTATCTTGCTCGACGATGGCGGCAATTGGAAAGGGTGCGGCACCGCCTGGAAACTCGCCGAGGACGGTCACAATGTGACGCTTGTGACACCTGACGCCCTGGTTGGCAAAGAGCTTCAGCGAATGGCAGTCGACGCGCCGCTGCGCCGCGCACTCGCCAGGCTGCGGGTGCGGTTTTTGACCGAGAGCGCCATCGTTCATTGGGACGGGAAGGCCGCCAGGGTCGCTTCCCTGCTCGACGGAACCGAGCAGGACGTCGAAGCCGATGCGCTGATCTTCGCCACGACGAGTATGGCAGCCGACATGCTTTCCATCGAGCTCGACAGGCGCAAAATTGCCCACACGTCGATTGGTGATTGTACCGCCTCAAGGCAGGCGGCTTTTGCCATCCATGATGGACGCAAGGTGGCGCTTGGTCTCTGATCGCAGTCTTGGCACGGGCGCCTGTCGGATGGCCTGCATCGGCGGCGAGCCGCCCTCGGGCTTCATGAGCCGCAAAAAAGCCGATATGCAGGATGCGTGCTACTGGATTGCGCCAAGCCATCAAAAGCCGGAGATTCTGCATGAGACTGACAGTGCTCCTTGCCGCCCTTTCGACGGCCTTTCCCGCTGTCGCCCTGGCCGGTCCGGCGTCGGACGCCGTGAAATTCTTCTATGTTCCGGAGGTCAAGTTCGAGGCCGACGCAAAATACCGGGATCGCTTCACCGAACCGGTGACGAGACTGTTCGACCTCAACGATCAGGCAACGAGGAAGAATCCGGACCAGGTCGCCTGCATCGATTTCGATCCGGGCCTCGATGCGCAGGATTTCGACCAGAAGACCGTCTCCAAGACCCTGAAAGTATCCGAGATGGTGGATGGCGATACTGCCCAGGTGGTGGCGAGCTTCAGTCTCTTTCCGGAAGGAGACGATGCACAACGCGAAATGCATTGGTCGCTGAAGAAGATCGACGGCAAGTGGAGGATATCGGACATCGCATCGAAGACCAGCGACTGGACGCTGAGCCAGCTCGAATGCCTGGCGGGCCAAGATCCGGAGTGATCCGATGGCCCGCCGCTGGTTCCTGGCGCTGTCGGCCGTGTGCATGATGGCGGCGGACTTGGGTGGCGCCGCCGCGCAGGGGCTGCTCGGCGCGCCGCCGGCAAACGCTCCGGCGGCCACCGCGCCCGACGCCAACGGGTCGCCGCCAGCGCCTGCACCTCGCGCAGCCGCCGAGCCGGCAACACCACCGGCTGCCTCGCCGAGCGAACCTGCCGCCCCAATTCAGCCGGGCTCGCCGACAGCTGTGGTCCGGCCATTCTACGACCAGGTCGGCTTGGAGGTCGATCCGTCGCAGCGCCGCCATTTCGTCGATCCGGCGAAAACGGTGCTCGACAAGAGCGATGCGCTGCGCAAATCCGGGCAGGGCGAGTGCCTCGACCCCAACATGGCGCTCGACAATGCCGACTATGATAAGGCCGAGATCGACAAGAGCCTGAAGACGCTCGAGGCGATCAATGGCGACCAGGCCAAGGTCATCGTCGCCTTCGTCGTCGCCGGCAACCCGCACCGCCTTGAGTGGAAGTTCAAAAGGGTCGACGGCGAATGGAAGATATCGGACCTGCTATCGGTGACCGGTGAATGGGCGCTCAGCCAGTACCAATGCGAATAATGGTTCGAGCTAGCCTCGCCCGCGATAGGGCGCCACTCCGGTCTCGGGCAGCCAGGCGCCTTCCGGCGGCGCGCCCGTCTGCCAGAACACATCGATCGGAATGCCGCCGCGTGGATACCAATAGCCGCCGATGCGCAACCATAGCGGGCTCGTTGCCGCCACGATGCGGCGGCCGATCATGACGGTGCAATCCTCATGGAAAGCACCATGATTACGGAACGAGGTCATGAACAGCTTGAGCGACTTCGATTCCACCAGAGCCGCGTCGGGTGCGTAGTCGATGACGATATGGGCGAAATCAGGCTGGCCGGTGACCGGGCACAGCGAGGTGAATTCCGGGCAGGTGAAGCGCACGATGGCCGGCGGGCCGTCGCCGCGCGAAAACGGCACGGTTTCCAGGACCGCCGCTTCCGGGCTCTGTGGCGTCTCGACATGCGCGCCGAGCTGGGTGAGGGTTTTGGTATCGATCATGGACGGCTCCTTGCCTGCCTGTCGCCGGAAGCACGCTTCCATGGCGGTCGGCGCGAACGAAGATTGGAATAAACGCCGCAATCCACTCAGGGGCGGCGCATCTGGCCGCTCAATAACACAATTTGAAACCGCAGGAAGACGATGACCAGCAACGATCCGCTTCTCCAGCCCTATCAGCTCAAGCATCTGACGTTGAAGAACCGGGTGATGTCGACCAGCCACGAGCCTGCCTATTCGGAAGACGGCATGCCCAAGGCGCGGTACCGGCTCTACCACACGGAGAAGGCCAAGGGCGGCATGGCGCTGACAATGACCGCCGGCTCGGCCATCGTTTCACGCGACAGCCCGGCCGCCTTCGGCAATTTGCATCTCTATGATGACGGGATCGTGCCATGGCTCGCGGAACTGACCGACGCCTGCCACGAGCATGAATGCAAGGTGATGATCCAGATCACCCATCTCGGCCGTCGAACCGGTTGGAACAAGGCCGACTGGCTGCCCGTCCTGTCGGCTTCGCCGGTGCGGGAGCCGGCGCATCGCGCCTTTCCCAAGACCATCGAGGATTGGGATATCGAACGCATCGTTTCCGACTATGCTTCCGCCGCCCAGCGCTGCCAGGCCGCCGGTCTCGACGGCATCGAATTCGAGGCTTACGGCCATCTGATGGACGGCTTCTGGTCTCCGTCCACCAACCATCGCGACGACGAGTTCGGCGGCTCGCTCGACAACCGGCTGCGGTTCACCGACATGGTGCTCGACGCCGTGCGGGCGGCCGTCGGCGAAAAATTCGTCGTCGGCATACGCATGGTCGCCGACGAGGATTTTTCGCAAGGCCTGTCGAAAGAGGAGGGCGTCGAGATCGCCAGGCGGCTTGCCTCATCAGGCAAGGTCGATTTCCTCAACATCATCCGGGGCTCGATCGAGACCGACGCGGCACTGACCAAGGTCATTCCGGTGACCGGCATGCGCTCATCGCCGCATCTCGACTTCGCCGGCGAGGTGAGGGCGGCGACGAAATTCCCGACCTTCCACGCGGCGCGAATTTCCGACGTCGCAACTGCGCGCCACGCCATCGCCGCCGGCAAGCTCGACATGGTCGGCATGACCCGCGCCCACATCGCCGATCCGCACATCGTCCGCAAAGTGATGGAAGGGCGCGAGCACGAAATCCGCCCGTGTGTCGGAGCCACCTACTGCCTCGACCGCATCTACGAAGGCGGCGAGGCGCTCTGCGTCCACAATGCGGCGACCGGCCGCGAGGCGGACATTCCGCATATCATCACCAAGGCCGAGGGACCAAAGCGAAAAGTCGTCGTCATCGGCGCTGGTGCAGGCGGACTGGAAATAGCGCGCGTGGCCGCGGAGCGCGGCCATCAGGTGACGGTGCTGGAGGCATCGGGCCAGGCCGGCGGACAGGTCAGGCTGGCGACGCAGAACCCGCGCCGCAAGGAATTGATCGGCATCGTCGACTGGCGGTTGGCCGAACTCGACCGGCTCGGCGTCGAGATCCGCTACGACAGTTGGGCCGAGAAGGACGACGTTCTGGCGTTGTCGCCCGATGTCGTGGTGATCGCCACCGGCGGACTGCCGCAGAATCCGCCGCTGACGGCGGGCGACACTCTTGTCACATCGAGCTGGGACATCATGGCTGGCAGCGTCAAGCCGGCTGAAAACGTGCTGCTCTATGACGACAATGGAGGCCATCAGGGAATGGGCGCTGCGGAACTCGTCGCGGCTGCCGGTTCGAAGCTGGAACTGGTTTCGCCGGAGCGATTCTTCGCGCCGGAAATGGGCGGCATGAACCACGTACCCTACATGCGCGCCTTCCAGGAGAAGGGGGTCACCATCACTATCAACACAAGGCTGCGCTCGGTGCGCCGCGAGGGCAATCAACTGGTTGCCGAGCTTGCCTCCGATTTCGCCGACGGCTGGCGCGGCGAGCGGCGGGTCGACCAGGTGGTGGTCGAGCATGGCACGGCGCCGCTAGACGACCTTTATCTCTCGCTGAAGCCATTGGCGACGAACGGCGGCGCCATAGACTATGAGCGGCTGGTGAGTGGCGGCGACATTTTTCCCGAGCGCAATCCGCAAGGATCTTTCGTGCTGTTCCGCATCGGCGATGCCGTCGCCTCGCGCAACATCCACGCCGCCATCTATGACGGCATCCGGTTCGGGCTAAGGATTTGAAAGGCTGCTGTCGCTAACAATTTCGAGGAGGCGCAACGGAACCTCCGCAAGGAGAGCCATCTGCTGCCTTGGTTCGTTGCGCGCCGCGTACGCCGCCTGCTTGCGCCGGCACCGTACGATTCGTGATCAGAACATTCTGGCGGTGGCCATGCAGAGCACGGTGAGAACCAGCAGCCAGGCGGCGATTCGCTCGCCTTGGGCCATCTTCGCGCGCAGGGCAGGTTCGGTGGCCGCGTCGGCGCCAGCAAGCTGCGTGCTGGTGCGGCGGACCATGGTGCTGAGCACTCCAGCCGCGGCGAAAGCGGCAACGATGCCGAGGGCCAGCACCATTTCCATCGAGCCGAAATAGGCACCATGGAAAAAATACCAGAGCAGCGCACCGGTGAGAAACACCATGCCGGCCGCTCCCATTTGCGGTCCAATGAAGCGTTCAGCCCGGATCTCGGGGTCGCGCGCCAGCGTGATGGTGGTGCCGGCCCAGAACACCCCCGCCATGACGTGAAGACCGATGGTGATGATGTAGACATATTGCATACCAGCTCTCCTCTCTTGCCCGCCGTCGCCTAAATAGTTAGATATCTAACTGTTAGATGTCAATGTATAAATGAGTGCCAGTTCCATCCGTGGAAAACACCGTCTAGTGTCTTGCCATGACGCCCTTTGAACGCCCGCCGGTCGGCATGAATCTCGGCCGCACCGCCAAGCTTGTTGCACAGGCCTTCGACACCGCGTTGGTTGAAGCGGGCGGCACGTTGCCCGTCTGGCTTACTCTGCTGTCGGTCAAATCGAGCGAGCTAGCCAACCAGCGCGAGCTCGCCGGAATGATCGGCATACAGGGAGCGACGCTCACCCATCATCTAAACGCGATGGAGGCGCAAGGATTGCTGACGCGCCGCCGCGATCCCGTCAACCGCCGGGTCCATCTGGTCGAATTGACAGAGGCCGGAGAAGCGATGTTCGAGACACTGCGCAAGGCGGCGCTTGCCTTCGACAAGCGGCTGCGCGTGGGCCTGTCAGACGACAGGCTGGCGGAGTTTGCGCAAGTGCTGGCGACCTTGCGGGCCAACGTGGAAAGCTGACGATGTCCAAGGCGCGCCGCGTGAATCTCTTCGACACTACGCGCTGTAGGAAAGCCGGATCACCGCCTCAGTCGTCATAACTCTGGATTGTCCCAAAGGCATAGCCGCGCTGCTTCAGCGCGGTAATCAGCATGGCCAGTTTCGTCTTGCCGTCGAAGCCGTCCTGGAACATCTCGTCATGCATGAGCAGGATCATCTTTCCGTGCTTGACGAAGCGGCCATAGCCGAACAGGTGATCGATCTCGCTGACCAGGTGGTCGACGCTCTGCACCGGCTTGCCTGTGTCGTCATGCACCCACTCATGGTCCCAGCCATAGAGATAGAAGCCGGAAGCGGCGACGAATTCGTAGTCCGGCTCCTCCCGGCCTTCCTGCGCAAGGCCGAGCGAGGTGTCGTTCTTCGACATTGAGGGCAGTCTGAACACGTCGCGCCCAGGCAGCCTCGCATGAACCGCCGGAGCGAGCCCGAGCACGGCGTTGGCCCGCAGCATGTCTGCCACCACGCCTTCCGTATCGGCATAGAAATGTTGGTAGCGGTTGTTGGCGTGGCTGTAGCTGTGATTTCCGACCGTCACCAGCGGCAGAGCTTTTGCGCGTCTGACTAATGCCTTGTTGCCCGCGCTCGCCTGCGCATGCATGCCGACCATGAACAACGTCGCCGGCACCTGCTGCGCTTCCAGCACGTCGAGGATGTTGCTGGTGCCGTTCAGCGGTCCGTCATCGAAAGTCAGATAGATGGTGCGATCCACTGCATAAGCGGGAAATGCGGCGAGCATGGTCAGCAAAGCAAGCAGAAGCGGCATCGGGACTACCCGTTTGCGATCGTCACAGGGCGCCATCTCGGTGATGAGTTGTCAAGCGCGGGTGAGGGCTGCCTACGCCAGGCTTCCCTGCAGCACCGTTAGCCTGGCCTTCTTCGGCATGCGGGCGCTCAGCCAGTCACGGGCTTTGTCCTGCGGCATCGGGAAGGCGATGGAGTAGCCCTGCACCTGGTCGCATCCGATGGCCATCAGTGAATCGAGTTCGGCTTCGGTCTCGGCGCCCTCCGCGACGATCGAGATACCAAGGCCGCGCGCGAGCTCGGTGATGGCGCGCACGATCTTGGAGTTGTCACCGTTCTCATGGATGTTCTGGACGAAGCGGCGATCGATCTTCAGCCGGTCGATCTCGTTGGGATTGACGTGGCTGAGCGACGCGTAGCCAGTGCCGAAATCGTCGAGCTCAAGATGGACGCCGGCGGCCCTGATATGGCGTAGCTTTGCCGCGATGCCTGTCTTCTCGTCATCGAGAATGACGGATTCGACGATTTCCAGCGACAGTTTCTGCGGCGGCAGGCCGGCCTTCTCAAGCGTCTCGAACAGGAAAGCATCGAAGTCGTGCTCGCGCAATTCGGTTCCGGATACGTTGACCGCAAGTCGTCCGAAAGCAATGCCGTCGCGGTTCCATTCGGCGGCTTCGTTGATCGCCTTGCTGATGACGATGCGGCCGATATCAGGCATGAAACCGCATTTCTCGGCGACGGGAATGAATTCGCCAGGCGAGATCATGCCGCGCTCGGCATGGTTCCAGCGCACCAGCGCCTCGATGCCACTGATCGTGCCGTCGCTCAGTGAAACCTGCGGCTGGAAATAGACCTGGAATGCCTGCTGTGAAATGGCAACCTTGATGTCGTGCTCGAGTTGCTTGCGATAATCGAGTTCGCGACGCAATTCCTCGGAGAAGAACGAGAAATTGCCGCCGCCCATCTTCTTGGCGGAGTAAAGCGCCAGATCGGCGTGAACCAGCAGGTCCTGGGCGTTGTCGGCGTCGATCGGATAGACGGCGATGCCGCCGCTGGCGCCCGGTAGAATGGTCGTGCCCTGGAAGACGATCGGCTCGTTGATGTGCGCAAGAATGCGCCGTGCCAGCATGTTGATGTCTTCGCTGCCGCCGGCGCCGTTGAGGATCATCACGAACTCGTCGCCACCGAGGCGCACGCACAGATCCGACGCCCGACAGGAATCGCGCATGCGCTGGGCCGTGATGACCAGCACATAGTCGCCGGCGGCGTGGCCGAGCGTGTCGTTGATCTGCTTGAACCGGTCGAGATCAAGCTGCACCACCGCAAGACGTTCGCGCCGACGATGCGCGCTCTTGATCAGCGTGTCGAAATGGTCGGTCAGGAATGTGCGGTTGTGCAGACCGGTCAGCCCGTCATGAACGGCGATGAAGGCCATCGAATTGCGCGCATCGACGAGTTCGCGCGTCTTGCGCAGGATCGCGTTTGACATGGGCCGGAAGATGAACAGCGCCACCAGAACGATGACGCCGATCGTGGCGTAAAACAGCGTGCGGTGCAGATCGAGCATCTTTTCGGATCGTTCGTCGGCGAAAGCGCTGATGCGCTGGCCCAGCGCCGAATAGCCCGACAATGTTGCGTTGGCGACCGAGGCGTCGAGGGTGACGCGTTCGTAACCGCCCTTGTAGCCTCCATTGTCGCCGAGTGCGAGTTGGGACGAGAAGGCCGATACCAGGCGTTCGCCATTGGCGACCAGCCCGACGGAAAAATAGTCGAGATGAAAAGGCTTGCCGAAAAGGACGTTCTCGATCGTCTTCGGATCGAGCCTGGCCGGCGACTTTGGATCGGCGGCCGTCTGCTTGAGCAGCAGGTCATAGTTGGTTTCGAACTCCGCCGTCGCCTGCTTGAGCGCGTTGACGAGCGCCGGCTGCTTGTCGCGCGAAGCAGCACCGGTCGCACCGGCGAGGAAGACGATGCGCTGCGACAGCGTCTTTTGCGTGCTGACGATATCGAGCAGCGTATGGTTGTGCCGTTGGGTGGCCATCACCTGCTGCAGCAGGATGAAGGAAGCCACCACCATGGCGGCGATGATCAGCAGCGCCAGCCAATAACCAGCCTTGATCAGCAGTATGAGCTTGCCTGAAACGGTTTGCACCGGCTGCTGCGACATCTTGGGGGGCGGCCCTCTCGCCAACGGATTCCTATATGAGCATCATTGAACTGCAAACATTAACAGGACTGGAAATCGACAGCTGGCCGACAAGGGGAAAGGCTTAAAGGTCGCGAAATGGTTATCGGCCTCTTTCGCGGCCGGTCCGCATTTGAACATTCGCCGGCCCCATGTGATCCGGATCGTCCCTCGAGCCATGCCTGCGGCATCCGTTCGACATTACCCAGCCACCTGATCCGGTCGCTTTTGCGGTGGATTTTTTGTGCGTGCGGGACGACAGTCGGCCCACGTCAAACGAGGCACGATCATGACCGCAGCATTTCTCTCCCATATCGACGGTGAACTTGAGGGGCTCAGATCGGCCGGACTGTACAAGTCCGAGCGGGTGATTTCCTCCACGCAGTCGGCTGAGATCGATGTCGGCGGCGAGAAGGTGCTGAATTTCTGCGCCAACAACTATCTCGGCCTCGCCGACAGCCCCGACCTGCGCGAGGCCGCAAAGCACGCGCTCGACCGCTACGGCTACGGCATGGCTTCGGTGCGTTTCATCTGCGGCACGCAGGAGGAGCACAAGCAGTTGGAAGCGACGATATCGTCCTTCCTCGGCATGGACGACACCATCCTCTACGGCTCCTGCTTCGATGCCAATGGTGGACTGTTCGAGACGCTTCTGGGCGAGGAGGACGCCATCATCTCCGATGCGCTGAACCACGCCTCCATCATCGACGGGGTCAGGCTGTCCAAGGCCAAGCGCTTCCGCTACGCCAACAACGATATGGCGGATCTCGAGGCGCGGCTGAAGGAGGCGAAGGATTGCCGGTTCCGGCTGATCGCCACCGACGGCGTGTTCTCGATGGATGGCATCATCGCCAATCTCGCGGGTGTGTGCGATCTGGCCGAAAAATACGATGCCATGGTCATGGTCGACGACAGTCACGCGGTCGGCTTCGTCGGCAGGAACGGCCGCGGCTCGGCTGAGCATTGCGGCGTCGAGGGCAGGGTCGACATCATCACCGGTACGCTCGGCAAGGCGCTGGGCGGCGCTTCCGGCGGCTACACGTCCGGCAAGAAACAGGTGGTCGACTGGCTGCGCCAGCGCTCGCGGCCCTATCTGTTTTCCAACACGCTGATGCCGGCGATCGCCGGCGCCTCGATCAGAGTGTTCGACATGATCCGCAATGGCGATGCCCTGCGCGAGCGCCTATATGCCAATGCGGAACGGTTTCGGACACAGATGGGGAAGCTCGGCTTCACGCTGGCAGGCGCCGGCCATCCGATCATCCCGGTCATGCTGGGCGATGCCAGCTTGGCGCAGGAGATGGCGGCGCGCATGCTGCAACGCGGCATCTATGTCATCGGCTTCTCCTTCCCGGTGGTGCCCAAGGGCCAGGCGCGCATCCGTACGCAGATGTCGGCTGCGCATTCCAGCGCCGACATTGATCGGGCGGTCGAGGCTTTCGGTGCGGTTGGCAAGGAACTAGGTGTGATTTCCTGAGCGACCGGCGCCGCAAACCGCTTCCGGATCAAGAGATTCAAGGGACAAAAGAATGTCGAACATGATGAAGGCGCTGGTGAAGGCCAAGGCCGAGCCGGGCATCTGGATGGAAGAGGTGCCGGTGCCGGAAATCGGCCCCAACGACGTCCTGATCAAGGTGAAGAAGACCGCGATTTGCGGCACCGACGTCCACATCTACAATTGGGACCACTGGGCGCAGAAGACGGTGCCCGTGCCGATGGTGACCGGCCATGAATTCGTCGGCACCGTCGCGGATTTCGGCGCCGCGGTCACCGAATACAAGGTCGGCCAACGCGTGTCGGGCGAAGGCCACATCGTCTGCGGACATTGCCGCAACTGCCGCGCGGGCAGGGGGCATCTGTGCCGCAACACGCTCGGCGTCGGCGTCAATCGCCCGGGCGCCTTCGGCGAGTACCTGGCGATCCCACAGCACAATGTCGTGCCGATCCCCGACGATGTGCCGGACGAGATCGCCGCGATCTTCGATCCCCTGGGCAATGCGGTTCACACCGCATTGTCATTCGATCTGGTCGGCGAGGACGTGCTGGTCACCGGCGCCGGGCCGATCGGCATCATGGGCGCGCTGGTGGCGCAATGCGTCGGCGCCAGGAAGGTCGTTATCACCGATATCAATCCGGTTCGGCTGGATCTTGCGCGCAAGCTTGGCGTCCAGCACGTCGTCGACGCCTCCAAGGAAAAACTGAGCGACGTGATGCCGGCGCTCGGCATGACGGAGGGTTTTGATGTCGGCCTGGAAATGTCGGGGGCAGCCCCCGCCTTCCGCGACATGATCGACACCATGAACAATGGCGGCAAGATCGCCATCCTCGGCATTGCGCCGACCGGGTTCGAGATCGACTGGAACAAGGTCATCTTCAAGATGCTGCATCTCAAGGGCATCTATGGCCGCGAGATGTTCGAGACCTGGTACAAGATGATCGCGCTGGTCCAGGGCCCGCTCGACGTCTCAGGCCTGATCACGCACCGCATCGGCATCGATGATTTCCAGGTTGGATTCGACGCGATGCGCAGCGGCAGTTCGGGCAAGGTGGTGATGGACTGGTAATCGATGCGCCGGGAGTCTCAGGCTTCGAGGCAGGCGATGCTAGGGTCGCCTGGTTTTCAGCCATCGCACCTGTCGCCAGGCGCGCCGCAACGCAGTTGCGGCGGCGCCGATGGCAATGGCGGCGAGCGCAAGCGTCAAGACTTCGTTGTGGCCATTCCAAAGGAATTCTCCGGTAGATAGCAGTGCCGCGACGGTTGCGACTGCCATGCGATGTGGCTTGGCCATCGGTCCGGTGAAATCACTCGGCGTCTCGTTGGCCCGCCCCAATTCCCGCACATAGGCGGTGAGAACCGAAAAACAGGCCGCTGCCCAGCCAAGGCCAGGCATGCCGATGCCGTAACCTATGCCGGCCATGATGGCGATATCGGCGAGCCTGTCCGGGAACTCGTTCCAGAACGGCCCGTCGGCCGACGCCTTGCCGCCCTCGACGGCGACCATGCCATCGAACAGATTGCACAGCAGCCGCAGTTGGCAAAACAGCGCCGCGCCCAGCAACAGCAGCAAACGAGAAGTGCCGCCGCTCTGCCCGCCAAGCCAGAAGGCCGTGCCTGCCAGCGCGCCGGCGAGGATACTGGCCTGCGAAATCTGGTTGGGGGTCACGGAGAGTGCGGCGAGACGTCTGGCCGTCGCTTGTGCCCAGCGCGTGTCGCGGCTTGCAAGTGGTCTGCGATCGCCCGTGTTCATCACTGCCTCATCCCGGTGACCAGAAATAACGAGTGAGATGGAAGAAGATCGGAGCGGAGAAAACCACCGAATCCAGCCGATCTATCAGGCCGCCATGGCCGTCGATCAGATGGCCCCAATCCTTCACGCCGCGGTCACGTTTGATGGCGGACATCACAAGGCCGCCGAAAAAACCCATCAGCGTGATCAGGAAGGCCATCGCGCCCGCCTGAAGCGGAGAGAACGGCGTGATCCACCACAGGCCAGCGCCGATGAGGCTGGCGCTTGCAACGCCGCCGAGGAAACCTTCAAGCGTCTTGGACGGCGAAAGCTTTGGTGCGATCTTCGTATGCCCGATCGCCTTTCCCCAGATGTATTGCAGTACGTCGCTCAATTGCACGACGATGACAAGGAAGGCTATCAGAAGCACATTGCGACCCTCGTAGCCGGGAATATGCAACGTCAGAAGAGCCGGGACGTGGGAGGCGCAGAAAACGCAGATCATCAGCGCCCATTGCACCTCGGCAATTCGAACGAGGAAGTGCTGGGTGTCGCCCCGTATGGCCGAGATGATGGGCATCAACAGGAAGGCGTAGACCGGGATGAAAACAGAAAAGATCTCGTAGTCCTCGATCCAGAGCAGCACATACTGTACCGGCAGCACGACGAAAAACGCCGTGGCCAGCGCCCAGTGGTCGGCACGCCGGGTATTGGTCAGCGTCACGAATTCGCGAAGTGCCGCGAAGGAACAGAAGCCGAAGAGAAGCAGGACGCCGATCCGCCCGGCGATGAATGCTATGGCGATGAGGATCGCCATTACCCACCAGGCATTGATACGGGCGTTGAGGTTCTCGATGGCTGGGTTGGAGCCTTCCGGCGACAGCCGTCGCTCCAGGATATGCCCCACGAAAGAGGCCACGAGCAGGATCCCGCAGACGCCGAGCACGAGAACCATCATATCGAATTGGGTTGAGCTCATTCCGCTGCCTTTTTCGGTGCCAGCGCCAGCAGCGCCCCACGTGCCCGCTCGAGGAACATATCCTTGCTCTCGCCGTCAGCCAGGTGCATTGCCTCGCCGAACGTCACGGTGCAGATCAGCGGGATAGGCACGAATTCCCCTTTCGGCATCACCCGGTTGAGATTGGCGATCCATACCGGCACCAACTCGAAATCCGGGTGCGATGCCGCCAAATGGAACAGCCCGGACTTGAATGGCTGCAAGGACGCGTCGGATTGGTTGCGCGTGCCTTCCGGGAAGAGAATGAGCGAAGAGCCTTCCCTCATCGCCTCTCCCATGCTTTCGACAGGATCCAGCGTGCGTCCATCGCGATTGCGCTCGATCAGGACGGCATTGAAAACGTCACGGCCGATGAAGGCTCGGACTTTTGATTTCAGCCAGTAGTCGGCACCCGCTACGGGACGCACCCGCCGCCGCAGGCGCGGCGGCAGAACAGCCCAGATCAAGATGAAATCGCCATGGCTGGAGTGATTGGCAAAGAAGATCGAGCGACGCCGAGGCAATCTGCCTTCATGCCAAAACGGCCGCACGGCGGTGATGGCTCGGGCAAACAGCAAGACGACCACGGCCACCGGCCTCGCGAGCAGCGACTTCATCCTTCCCCCCAATTCGCCCGTCGATGATCACTGGCTGACATACAGCGCTGAAAATCCGCCACCGAGCAAGCAGCGATCGAAAATGACCGCCAGACAGTCTCTGCTTCAAGGCGCTGTCGCGTCGAGCCACCGTCTCATATTCTATCTGCCGATAGCCGCTATCTCAGACCCAACGCGCTTTCCAATGACGCAACGCCTTTGACGATGGAGGCTTGCTGGTCGGCGCTCAGCTGGGCCAGCAGCTCCCGTTCGAAAGCCTTCGCCAGTGGCACCATCTCGCTATAGGCCGCAAGTCCGGCTCTGGTCAGCGCCAGGTGCTCGACGCGGCGATCGTTCTCGTCAGTGGTTCGGATGAGCCAGCGGCGACGCTCAAGCTCCGCCACGGCACGCGAAACCTTTGTCTTGTGCATCGCCGACTGCGCGCCGAGTTCCGTCGCGGTCATTGTGCCGCGCTGGCCAAGCCCCGAAAGCGTACGCCATTCCGGCCGTGTGAGGCCGTGACGCTCCTTGTAGATCCGAGAGAATTCGCGGCTCAGCGCATCGGCCAGCCGATACAGCCGGTAGGGCAGAAAGCTTTCGAGTTCCAGGATTTCGGATTCCATGACCAGCCATCGAGAAATGCCCGCGCACGGCATTGATAGTTACATTTTGGATGGTTACAAATGAAACCAATTTGGTCAAGCATTCGCGAGGAGGAAGCGATGGCCTTTTCCTACATGCCGGGTTTCGGTAACGATTTCGAAACCGAAAGCCTGCCGGGTTCGCTGCCGCACGGGCGTAATTCACCGCAGCGGCCGGCCTACGGCCTCTATGCCGAGCAGCTCTCCGGTTCGCCCTTCACCGCGCCGCGCGGCACCAATGAGCGCTCCTGGCTTTACCGCATCAGGCCGAGCGTCAGACATACCGGGCGCTTCAAGTCGGTGAGCTATCCCTTCTGGAAAAGTGCGCCCAATGTCGGCGATCATGAGCTGGCGCTCGGCCAGTATCGCTGGAGCCCGGTGCCGATGCCGAAGGAGCCGACCGACTTCATCGCCGGCATGCGCTCGATCACCACCGCCGGCGACGTGCTTGGGCAGACCGGCATGGCGGCGCATGTCTATGTCGCCAACAGGTCGATGGTCGACGACCATTTCTTCAACGCCGACGGCGAGTTGCTGGTGGTGCCGCAGGTGGGCGCCTTGCGCTTCGTCACCGAGATGGGAGTCATCGAGCTCAGGCCCGGCGAGATCGCGGTCCTGCCGCGCGGCCTCGTCTTCAAGGTCGAACTGGTCGATGCCGAAGTGCGCGGCTATGTCTGCGAGAACTACGGCGCCAAGCTGACGATGCCCGACCGCGGCCCGATCGGCGCCAACTGCCTGGCCAATCCGCGCGATTTCAAGACGCCCTGCGCCTGGTTTGAGGAGAAGGAGACGCCCTGCCGGCTGATCGTCAAATGGTGCGGACATTTTCATGTCACGGAAATCGGCCATTCGCCCCTCGATGTGGTGGCGTGGCACGGCAACTATGCACCCTATAAATATGATCTGGCGGCGTTTTCGCCGGTTGGTGCGATCCTCTTTGACCACCCCGATCCGTCGATTTTCACGGTGCTGACGGCGCCGAGCGGCGAGGAGGGCACCGCCAACATCGATTTCGTCATCTTTCCGCCGCGCTGGCTGGTGGCGGAGGATACGTTCCGCCCGCCCTGGTATCACCGCAACATCATGAGCGAGTTCATGGGGCTGATTCACGGCCAGTACGACGCCAAGGAAGAAGGGTTCGTTCCCGGCGGCATCAGTCTGCACAATCTGATGCTGGCCCATGGCCCGGATGCACCTGGCTTCGAAAAGGCCTCGCGCGCGGATCTGAAACCGGTCAAGCTCGACAACACCATGGCCTTCATGTTCGAGACCCGGTTCCCGCAGATGCTGACCCGCTACGCTGCCGAACTCGACACCAGGCAGGACAATTACATCGACTGCTGGGCCGATCTGAAGAAGCGCTTCAATGGCACGCCCGAGGGCGATTGGTCCTGAAGGATCGCTGCCGCCGGAAAACTGCCTTCAGGAAAGTTGAGCCGGCGGCTTGACGATTGCCCATAACAGCCTTGTTGTGGGCCTTGCGGCGCAAGGCCGCGTCAGGAGAGGAAACCGCATGAAGCTTGCCACATTGAAGAACGGGACGCGCGACGGAAAGCTCGTCGTCGTCTCGCGCGATCTTACACGCTTCACTGATGCCTCCTTCCTGGTGCCGACGCTGCAGGCGGCGCTCGACGATTGGCGGCGGATTTCGCCGCATTTGGCCGCAATGGCGGAGTCGCTCGAGAGCAATGCGGTGCCGTCGGCGCGCTTTCACGAACATAATGCCCATTCGCCGCTGCCGCGCGCCTATCAATGGGCTGACGGTTCGGCCTATGTGAACCATGTCGAGCTGGTGCGAAAAGCACGCGGTGCCGAGATGCCGGCGAGCTTCTGGACCGACCCGCTGATCTATCAGGGCGGCTCCGACAGCTTCATCCCGCCGCGAGACCCGATCCGCATGGCCGACGAGGCCTTTGGCATCGACATGGAGGCGGAAGTCGCGGTCGTTGTCGATGATGTGCCGATGGGCGCCAGCCTCGAAAAAGCGCGGGAGGCAATTCGCCTGGTGATGCTGGTCAACGACGTGACGCTGCGTGCCATTACCGGACCGGAACTCGCCAAGGGGTTCGGCTTCTTCCAGTCCAAGCCGTCCTCGGCCTTCTCGCCGGTCGCGGTGACGCCGGACGAGTTGGGCGAGGCCTGGGACGGCGGCAAGGTCAGCCTGCCGCTGCTTGCCGACCTCAACGGCAAACCTTTCGGCCGGGCGAATGCCGGCGTCGACATGACCTTCGATTTCCCCGCGCTCATCGTGCACGCGGCGAGAACACGGCCGCTGGCGGCCGGCACCATCATCGGATCCGGCACCGTCTCCAACAAGCTCGGCGGCGGGCCTGGCAAGCCTGTCGCGGTCGGCGGCGCGGGCTATTCCTGCATCGCCGAACTGCGCATGATCGAGACCATCGAGACAGGCGAGCCGAAGACGCCGTTTCTGCGTTTCGGCGACACGGTGCGCATTGAGATGAAGGATAAGGCCGGGCATTCGATCTTCGGCGCCATCGAGCAGACGGTCGAGAAATATGAAGGGTGAGAGCGCAAGAAGTTGAAGGATGAACCTGCTTGATCATCTGCGCCGCATGGCCTGCAACAATCGCTGGTCGAACGACCGGCTCTACCGCGCCGTGCTTATGCTGGGGCCTGGTGAATTCGAAGCCAATCGCATCAGCTTCTTCCCGTCGATAAGGGCGACGCTCAACCACATCCTTGCGGTCGATCTTCTCTATCTCGATTTTCTGGAGCAGGGCGGTATCGGCGCCGCGGTGTACGATGGTTTCGTGCCGTTCGATAGCGCAGCCGACTTGTCAGTGGCTCAGATCAAGTTCGACCGCAGGCTGATCACCTTCTGCGATGCCTTGTTGGAAGCCGACCTCGACCGCCATGTCGTTACTGACCGGCGTGGAGACGGCATGATCCCGGAAAAGATCGGCGATATCCTCGCCCATGTTTTCCTGCATGACATCCACCATCGCGGCCAGGTGCACGCGATGCTGTCCGGCACGTCGGTCGCGCCGCCGCAACTCGACGAGTTCCTGCTCGATTATGATTTGAAGCTGAGGCAGGAGGAGGTTGGACGGCTGGGTTTGTGAGACCACTGCTTATGTCAGGGCGACGTCGTAGCGGGCGAAATGCGGGTCGGATGTCATGATGGTTAGTTTGTCCATTTGCGCCTGCGCAATCAGTAGTCTGTCGAATGGATCGCCATGGTGGTGGGGTAGGCCAGCGACAGCGTTCGCATGCTGGAAGGTGACGGCGAGCGGCTGAAATTGCATCCTTGGAAGCAGTGTTGGCAGATCATCCGGCGCATCGAGTTTTCTGATTGAGCGCTTGATGGCAATTTCCCAGACGCTTGCCGCGCTGGCGAACACCACCGCTTCCGAAGCCAGGATGGCGCGGTAGTGCTTGCTGAGACGTCGATCGTCCGAAATCGACCAAAGGATGATATGTGTATCGGCGAGAAACGGGCCGATCGTCATTTGATGTACTCGTCCCATTCGGGGCCGAGTTCGTCAAAATCGTCCGCAATCCAGATCTTGCCTTTCAACGCGCCGATACGCGGCAAGGGTTCCGCCGCTGCCGGAGGCACGATACGCGCAGCCACCTTGCCGTGGCGCGTGAGTACAATCTCTTCACCGGCTTCCGCGCGGCTGACGAGTTCCGACAATTTGGCCTTGGCCTCGGCGATGGAAACATTCATGGCTCGATCCTTTGTGACCATAATTTAGGTCATAATTTATCGAACCGCAAGCCGCCTGGTCGGGATCGATCTACTCCGCGGCCTGCACCTTGATCACGCCGCGCTTGATCTGGTCCTGCTCGATCGATTCGAACAGTGCGCGGAAATTGCCTTCGCCAAAGCCTTCGTCGCCCTTGCGCTGGATGAATTCGAAGAAGATCGGTCCGATCACGGTCTTGGAGAAGATCTGCAAGAGGATCTTCGTCGTGCCGCCGTCGACCACGCCTTCACCGTCGATCAAAATGCCATGCTTCTTCATGCGCTCGATCGGCTCGTCATGGCCGCTCACGCGTGCATGCGACATCTCGTAATAGGTCTCCGGCGGGCCGGGCATGAATTTCAGCCCGTTGGCGGCAAGCTTGTCGGTGGCCTCGTAGATCGCGTCGGTGCCCACCGCTATGTGCTGGATGCCCTCGCCATTGTACTTCTTCAGATATTCGGCGATCTGGCTGGTGTCGTCCTTGGACTCGTTGAGCGGAATGCGGATCTTGCCGCAGGGCGAGGTGATCGCCCGGCTGACCAGCCCGGTGATCTTGCCGTCGATGTCGAAGAAATGGATCTGCTTGAAGCCAAACAGGTCGCGGTAGAAATCCCACCATTTGTCCATGTTGCCGCGGTAGACATTATGCGTGAGGTGGTCGAGGAAATAGAAGCCGACGCCTTCCGGCCTGGGGTCGCGCTTGCCCAGCCATTCGAATTCGGCATCATAGGCCGAACCCCTCTCGCCATAGGTTTCGATGAAGTAGAGCAGCGAGCCGCCGATGCCAACGATCGCCGGCACGTCAAGCGTCTTGTCGGCGCCTTCGTAAGGCGTGGCTCCTTTCGATACCGCGTGTTCGAAGGCATGCTTGGCGTCCACGACCCGCCACGCCATCGAGGAGGCGCATGGGCCATGCTTGTCGACGAACTTCATCGCATGCGAGCTGGGCTCGGCGTTGACGACATAGTTGATGTCGCATTGCCGCCAGACGGTGATGTCCTTCGTGCGATGCCTGGCCACGGCTACGTAGCCCATGCGGGTGAACAACTCGGCCAGCTTCCGCGGCTCCGGATGCGCGAATTCGACGAACTCGAAACCGTCGGTGCCGGCAGGGTTGGTCTTGCTGATCTTGGCGGGCGGGGCGTCGTGCGGGAAGGGACCCATGATAATCCTCCGGAAGCTGGCTTGGCCTGGATGGGCCATCTCAACTCATCATAGCGCGGGCAGGTCGCACGGTGCTTGCATTCAAACGCTTGAAATGTTTATCTGATGCATGAAATGTGCATGGTTTTTGGAAGTATCATGAATGATACGCGTCTTGATCAGTTTGATCGCAAGATATTGGCGCTGTTGCAGTGTGACGCACGGCTCACCAACAACGACCTTTCGGAGCGGGTGAACCTCTCGGCCTCGCAATGCTCGCGCCGCCGCCAGCGGCTTGAGGAGGACGGCTATATCAAGGGCTATCGCGCCGTGCTTGACCGCGACCGGCTGGGCTTTTCGCTGGTCAACGTCATCTCGGTGACCTTGGCCACTCACAACCGCGACAATGCGCGGCGCTTCGGCGAACTGGTGGCGCGGCTGCCCGAAGTGCAGGAGGCGCACGCGCTGACCGGCGAAATGGATTATATCCTGAAGGTGGTTACGCCCGACCTGAAATCATTGTCGGAGTTCGTCAATGGCGTGCTCTTGCCCCACGAATCTGTGCAGCACGTCAAGACGGCGATTGTGCTCGAGACGCTCAAGGAGACGGGCGCGCTGCCGATCTAACCCTTCGACTGCTGAATCAGCCCATAGAGATTGGTGCAGCGGGCGCCGGAACGGCAGTAGGCGAACACCGGGCCTTCCAGTTCGTCGAGCGCTTGTCCCTGGTCCTCGACATTCTCCGCCGTGATCTGGCCGCTGATGACGGGGATGTAGCGGAAGGCAAGCCCGGCAGCCTCGACTGCGGCCTTGAGCGTGTCGGCCGAAGGCTGGCCGGGCTGCTCGTCGTCCGGCCGGTTGCAGATCACGCTCTTGAAGCCGGCTGCCTTGATGGCGGCGACGTCCTCGGGCTGGATCTGGCCCGAGACCGAATAGTCCTCGCTGATCTCGCGGTATTCCATTGTGGTGTCCTCGCAATCTGGTTGGGCAGTCTTGCCACTCCCCGGCACGGCCGGCAATCCACGCCGAGGGATTTCTCTGCCAAATAGCGAGTGCTGACCGGAAAATCCAACCGGGCCGCGAGGGCCCGGTTGGGTCGGAGCGGCTCAACTGCCGAGGATCGCGCCTTTGATCTGCGTGATGTTGTTGTGCATCATGTCGACATAGGTCGAGGCCGGGCCTTCGGGCTGCGACAGCGCGTCGGAATAGAGCGTGCCGCCGACCTTGATGCCGGTCTCGCTGGCGATCTGCTCGATCAGGCGCGGATTGGTGATGTTCTCGACGAAGATCGCCGCCGCTTTGTCCTGCTTGACCTGCTCGACCAGCTTGGCGACGTCGGCGGCCGACGGTTCGGAATCCGTCGAGACGCCCTCCGGCGCTAGGAAGGTCAGGCCGTATTCGTGCTCGAAATAGCCGAACGCGTCATGCGAGGTGATGACAACGCGTTTTGCCTCGGGGATGGACTGGATCGCCGCCTTCACCTCGCTTTCGAGCGCGTCGAGCTTCTTTGTGTAAGCCGCGGCGTTGGTCTGGTAGCTGACGCAGCCATCATTGTCGGCCGCGCAGAACGCTTCGGCAATGTTCTTCACATAGATCTTGGCGTTGGCGATCGACTGGAAGGCATGTGGGTCGGTGACCGTCTTGCCGCCGCCGGTACCCGCGCCCTCCGCCGCGTCCGCATCGGCGAATTCCGGTTTGAAGTCGATCGCCGCCACGCCCTTGGTCAGAGTGACGATCGAGGCCTTAGTGGCGCTGGCATCGACCAGCCGCTGTAGAAAGCCCTCGAAATGCAGGCCGTTGACCAGCACCAGATCGGCGCCCGCCATGGCTACCGCATCAGCCGGGCTCGGCTCGTAGACATGCGCATCGCCGTCGGGTCCCACGATGGTGGTGATGTTGACGCGGTCGCCGCCAACATTCCTGGCGAAATCAGCAATGACGGTAAAACTTGCGACCACTTTCAAGGGCGCCGCAAAGGCCGACGACGCGTCGAGAGCAGTTAATGTTATAACGCTCATCGTAAGGGCGGCGCGGATCGATTTCAACATGGGCGGTCTCCTTGGAGGCTGGGGTGGATCAGGCCGTCCGATGACGGTGATGGATGATGCGGGCGCGCAGCGCGCCGCGTGTGCCGAACAGGATCGAGGCGAAATAGACGACGCCTGCCGACAGGATGATCGCCGGGCCTGAGGGCAGCGAGGCGTGGTAGGACAGAAGCAGTCCGGCGATGCAGGAGGCAAAGCCGATCAGCACGGCCAGCACGCACATCGGTTCGACGCGCACGGTCCAGAAACGGGCCGCGGCGGCCGGCAGCATCATCAGTCCGACCGACAGAAGCGTGCCCAGCGCCTGGAAGCCGCCAACGAGGTTGAGCACGACGAGGCCGAGGAAAATGAAATGCACCGGACTGCCCCACCGGCTGACCGAGCGCAGGAACAGCGGGTCGAGGCATTCGGCGACCAAGGCCCGCCAGAAGACGGCGAGACTGGCAAGCGTCACCAGCACGATGCCGCCGATCAGCGTCAGCGCTTCATCGTTGAGCGCCAGCACCGTACCGAACAGCACATGCATGAGGTCGACGCTGGAGCCACGGACCGAAACCATCAGCACGCCGACGGCGAGCGAAATCAGGTAGAAGGCGGCCATCGAGGCGTCTTCGCGCTGGATGGTGAATCGCGAGACGGCGCCCGCGCCGAGTGCAACGACGATGCCGGCGATCAGGCCGCCAATGGTCATCGGCAGGATTTCCAGCCCGTAAAGCAGGAAGCCGGCGGCGGCGCCCGGCAGGATCGCGTGCGCCATGGCGTCACCCGAGAGGCTCATGCGCCGTAACATCAGGAACACGCCGACCGGACAGGCGCCGAGCGACAGCATCAACGAGCCGAACAGCGCCCGCTGCATGAAGGCGAAATCGGCGAAAGGCGCGATGAAGAGTTCGTAGAAGACGTTCATCATGCAGCCCTTGGTCCGGCGCCATGATGGTGGTGACGATCCTGTGCATGGGCAGGCTCATCATGATTGTGATCATGTCCGTCATGGTCATGATCGGGTCCGCCCGGCTCGCACCATGGCGCGTTCTCTTCCCACGCTTCATGGAAGCGCCTGGCCCGCAGGAGATTCTCAGGCCGCAGCGTCTCCTTCGTCTCGCCCCAGGCGACAGGCTGGCGGGCCAGCAGCAGCGTTTCGGGAAAATTCTGCCGGACAAGGTCGAGGTCGTGGACGACGACCATGATTGTGCGTTCCTCGCCATGCCAGCGCTTGATCAGCGCAATAAGATCGCCCATCGTCTTTGCATCGACGGCGTTGAACGGCTCGTCGAGCAGGATTAGATCCGCATCCTGCAACAGCACGCGGGCAAACAAGGTGCGCTGCAACTGGCCGCCCGACAGCGTGTCGATCGGGCGGGTCTCGAAGCCGCCAAGGCCGACCGCCATCAACGCCTCGCTGACGGATTGGCGATCCTCCTTGGTATGGCGGCCGAGCAGCCCGCGTTTCGGCCACAGGCCGAGCGAGACCAGATCGACGAGCCGGGCCGGAAAGCTGCGGTCGAGTTCCGACTGCTGCGGCAGATAGGCGGCGCGCACGCCAGGCGCCCGCGTCACAGCGCCGGCCATCGGCTTCAGCACGCCGACGATACCCTTCATCAACGTCGACTTGCCCGAACCATTGGCGCCAACGACGGCGGTCAGCGAGCCTTTGCGTATGATGCCGTCCAGATGATGGATCGCCGGATGGCTGTTATAGCCAAGCGTCAGGTCACGGAATGTCAGGCAGGTTTCGGTCATTTGACGGTCCGTGGGGCGGTAGTGCGGCTGCCGGGCAGCGCCGATTGGATATGTGATGTTATTACATTAGTCAACAAGCCAATCGAGCGGAATTGTGGCTGCCGGCTCAACTTGCCGTGACCCTCCGGCGCTGCTGGTCCAAGGGGATTTGGAACGCTCGGCCTTGCCCGAAGCCGGTGCCAACTCTAAAGAGGCGCGACCACAAAGGAAGGAAACCTCCCATGAGCATTCGTCGCATCGATGTTGGCCCGCGCATGAGCCAGATCGTCATTCACGGCAATACCGTCTATCTGGCCGGCCAGGTCGGAGAGCCGGGCGGCAATGTCGCCTCGCAGACTCGCGATATTCTGGCGACGATCGACGAATTGCTGGCCAAGGCCGGCACCGACAAGACCAAGATCGTCCAGGCGATCATCTGGCTGGCCGACATGGGCACCTTCGCCGAGATGAACTCGGAATGGGACAAGTGGGTGCCGCAGGGCCACACACCCGCACGCGCCACCGGCGAAGCCAAGCTCGCCGGTCCGGAATATCTGGTCGAGATCATTATCACCGCGGCGATCTGAGGCGCTGCGCTTTCCCTTCTCCCCTTCCTTGCGAAGGCAAAAAGGGGAGAAGGGAAGAGATGCTATCCGTGTGACGGCGTGAATCTTGCCACCAACGTGTGGCTCTCGGCTGCATAGGTGAAGCGCACATGGGTGACCGGGTGCTCGGCACTCCATGTCCGGCGCTCGACCACAAGACAGGCCGCACCAAGGCCGATGTCGAGGGCATCGGCAACACGCTCGTCGGCGGCAACAGCACGAATGCGATGCTCGGCCTCGCTCCACGGCACACGGCCGATCAGCCACGGGCCCGGCGCAATATCCAGGAACTCTTCCTCGCCGGCTTCCTTGACGGCGGAGAGATTGATCAGCCGCTCTTCGAGCGCGAACGGCCGTTCTCCGGCGAAATGCAGGCATTCCAGCGATAGCACCGAACCCGAGGCGGAAAGCCCGAGCAGCGACCGGTCTTGCGCGCTGCTGCGCCGCTTCAGGCGCGCAAGCCGCTCGTAGCGATAGGGCAGGCCGAGCGCTTCGACCTCGATCCTGATGTCATGGATTTCCAGCACCGCCGCTTGCGATTGCGGCCGACGCACGAAACTGCCTGAGCGCCGGCGGCGTTCGATCAGTCCTGACTTGGCAAGCTGCGACAGCGCCTTGTTCACCGTCATGCGCGAGCAATCATATTCGGCCGTCAGCTCGTGCTCGAACGGGATGCGATGCCCCGGCGCCCAGGCGCCGGACAGGATTTTCTCGCTTATGTCCGACAGGATGCGCTGATGCAGCGACACCGTCTCGCCGCCCTCCGTCTCCGCTGTCGCCACCATGTTCATGGGCTGTCCCTGATCAGCCTGCCGAAAGCGCCGTCATGACATTGCGGAAACGCGCCGCGATGGCGTCGCGCCTGGCGTGCCTGCCGCCGCTGACTTGCTTTTGGCCGTGCACCCAGACGCAATCGATCTTGGTGCCGTTGGCGAAGATCCAGGCGTCGAGGATCGCGTCTCCGGTCTTGCCGGCAAGCGAAGCCTGGCTGTGGTCGAGCGAGACGAGATCGGCGGATGCGCCAATGGCGATCCGCGAGGCGCCGGCGCCAAGGGCGACGCTGCCGCCGTCAAGCGCTGCGTCGAACAGCGCGCGGCCGGTCGAGCCGCCGGCGACCGCCAGCACGTTGCGGGCGCGGTGGGCAAGACGCTGCGAATATTCGAGTTGCCGAAGCTCGTCCGGCAGGCCGATCAGCACGTTGGAATCGGAGCCCACGCCGAAGCGGCCGCCATGTTGCGCGAACAGCGGCGCCGCAAAAATGCCATCACCGAGATTGGCTTCGGTGATCGGGCACAGCCCCGCGATCGCGCCGCTTTTTGCCATCGCCATGGTCTCGGAATCGGTCATATGGGTGGCATGGATCAGGCACCAGCGCGGGTCGACATTGGCATGGCCAAGCAGAAATTCGACTGGACGCGCGCCCGACCAGGCAATGCAGTCCTCGACCTCCTTCACTTGTTCCGCGACGTGGATGTGGATCGGTCCGTCCGGCGCCATCGCAGCGACTTGTCGCAACTCCTCGACCGTCGCGGCACGCAAACTATGGGGGGCGACGCCGATGACCGCTTGATTCAAGGCGCGAACGCATTCGCGACTTTTCTCAAGCAAGCGTGAAAACCGGTTAACATCATTGAGGAATCGACGCTGACCTTCGTTGGGAGCCGCGCCGCCGAAAGAAGAGTGAGCATAGAAGACCGGCAGCAGCGTCAAGCCTATACCGGTTTCTGCGGCGGCGGCCGCGATGCGCTCGGCCATTTCGGCAATGTTGGCGTAGGGCTTTCCGTCACGGTCGTGATGCAGATAATGAAATTCGCCCACGCGCGAAAAACCGGCCTCCAGCATCTCGACATAGAGCTGGGTGGCGACCGCCTCGACCTGGTCGGGCGTCATCGACAGCGCGAAACGATACATCACCTCGCGCCAACTCCAGAAACTGTCGGCCGACGGGCCGCGCAACTCGGCAAGTCCGGCCATGCCGCGCTGGAACGCGTGGCTATGCAGGTTGGGCATGCCCGGCAGGACGATGGCGTGGCGCTCGTCGACGGCGTTCGGCGCAACCCCGGCGTCGATTGCCGCAACGCGGCCTCCGCCCAGGGCGATGCGCACATTGCTTCGCCAGCCTTCCGGCAGAAGCGCCTGTTCCGCAAAGATCGCCGTCACGTTGTTCTCCGAATCCTGGCTTATGATGACAATAGCACTTGCGGTGCTTTTTAATATGTATATACATAATCGCCATCCTTTCAAAGGGAAAATATGATGGCTGGAGAAAGCAGGGGCCGGGCGGCGGCGGTTCGCATATGGCGCAATGCGCGCCTGGCGACTTTTGCCGAAGGGGCAGCAGGGCAGGGCGTCGTCGAAAAGGGCGCCGTCGCCGCGCGTGACGGCACCATCGTCTATGCCGGCGCCGAAGCCGATATTCCGGCGGCGTTCGAGCAGCGTGCCGAGATCGTCGATTGCGAGGGCCGCTGGATCACGCCCGGCCTGATCGACTGCCACACCCATCTCGTCCATGCCGGTGACCGCGCCAACGAGTTCGAGATGCGGCTGGCCGGCGCCACCTATGAGGAGGTCGCCAGGGCCGGCGGCGGCATCGTCTCGTCGGTCAGGGCCTTGCGTGCCGCGGGTGAGGACGAACTGGTCGCTCAGACACTGCCCCGTCTCGATGCGCTGATCGCGGAGGGCGCCACCACCGTCGAGGTCAAGTCCGGCTATGGCCTTGACCTGGAAAACGAGAAAAAGTCGCTGCGCGCGGCGCGCCGTTTGGGCGCCGAGCGCCCGGTGACGATCCGCACGACCTTTCTCGGCGCCCATGCCTTGCCGCCGGAAGCCAAGGGCGACAAGGACGCCTTCATCGATCTCATCACCGCCACGATCCTGCCGGCCATCGCTGCCGACGGGCTTGCCGACGCCGTCGATGGTTTCTGCGAAGGCATCGCGTTTTCGGTCGAGCAGATGGCACGGGTCTTCGAAGCCGCAAAGGCGCTTGGCCTGCCGGTAAAGCTCCATGCCGACCAATTGTCGAACCTGCATGGCGCCGAGCTTGCCGCGCGCTATGGCGCGCTGTCGGCCGACCATCTCGAATATACCGATGAGGCAGGCGCGGCGGCAATGGCTGCATCGGGCAGCGTGGCGACGATCCTGCCCGGCGCCTACTATTTTATTCGCGAAACGAAGAAACCTCCGATCGAATTATTCCGCAGGCATGACGTCAGGATGGCCGTCGCCACCGACAACAATCCCGGCACCTCGCCGCTGACGTCGTTGCTGCTGACCATGAACATGGCGGCGACCTTGTTCGGCATGACGGTCGATGAATGCCTCGCTGGCGTGACCCGCGAAGCCGCCCGCGCACTGGGTCTGCTCGGACAGACCGGCACGCTGGAGGCGGGCAAATCCGCCGATCTAGCGATCTGGAGCATCGAGCGCCCTGCCGAACTCGTCTACCGCATGGGCTTCAACCCCTTGCACGCGCGCATCTGGAGAGGACAATGACCGAACTCGTACTGAAACCCGGCAACGTGACCCTGGCCGACTGGCGCGCCATCTATCGCGGCGCCGTGCCCAGGCTCGACGATGCCTGCCGGCCAAAGATCAAGGCGAGTGCGGAGGCTGTCGCACGCATCGTCGCCAAGGGCGAGCCGGTCTATGGCATCAACACCGGTTTCGGCAAACTGGCCAGCGTCCGCATTCCTGCCCAGGATCTCGAAACGCTTCAGCGTAACATCGTGCTCTCGCACGCCGCCGGCGTCGGCGAGCCGATGCCGGTCGCTGTTTGCAGGCTGATGATGGCCTTGAAGCTTGCCAGCCTGGCGCAGGGCGCCTCCGGCGTGCGGTCGCGCACCATCGAGCTGCTGGAAGCGATGCTGGCCAACGATGTCATCCCGGTGGTGCCGGCGCAAGGTTCGGTCGGCGCCTCCGGCGACCTCGCGCCGCTGTCACACATGACGGCCGTGATGATCGGCGTCGGCGAATGCTTCACGCCGCATGGCCGCTTCCCGGCCAAGGTCGCCTTCGTCTCGCATGGGCTGGAGCCTGTCATCCTTGGCGCCAAGGAAGGGCTGGCGCTGCTTAACGGCACGCAATTCTCGACCGCCTACGCGCTGGCGGGCTTGTTCGAGGCCGAAGTTCTCTACCAGTCGGCACTGGTCGCGGGTGCACTGTCCACCGACGCCGCCAGGGGCTCGGACGCCCCCTTCGATCCGCGCATCCATCTCTTGAGGAAGCATCGCGGCCAGATCGAGACGGCGAATGCGCTACGCAGTCTGATGGCCGGCAGCGCCATCCGCGAATCGCACCGCGTCGGCGACGAGCGCGTGCAGGATCCCTATTGCCTGCGCTGCCAGCCGCAGGTGATGGGGGCGGCCCTCGACGTGTTGCGCAAGGCGGCTGACACGCTCGGCACGGAAGCCAATGGCGTCACCGACAATCCCTTGATCTTCGCCGAGGACGACACCGCCTTGTCGGGCGGCAATTTCCATGCCGAGCCGGTGGCTTTCGCTGCCGACATGATCGCACTCGCCGTCTGCGAGATCGGCTCGCTGTCGGAGCGCCGCATCGCCATGCTGGTCGACCCTGCGCTGTCGGGCATGCCCGCCTTTTTGACGCCGAAGCCCGGCCTGAATTCCGGCTTCATGATCCCGCAGGTGACGGCGGCAGCGCTGGTTTCCGAAAACAAGCAGAAGGCCTATCCAGCAAGCGTCGATTCGATCCCGACCTCGGCCAACCAGGAGGATCACGTCTCGATGGCCGCACATGGTGCGCGCCGGCTGATCGGCATGGTCGAGAACGCCACGGCCGTCATCGGCATCGAGTTGCTGGCCGCGACCCAGGGCTGCGATTTCCACGCGCCGCTCGCTTCCAGCGCCGCACTCGAAGCGGTGCGCAAATTGGTCAGGGCCGAGGTGCCGCATCTCGACAACGACCGGCATTTCCATCCCGACATGGAGAAAGCCATCGCCATGGTGCGAAGCGGTGCGGCGGTGAAGGCGGCGAGCGCGGTGGCGCTGCCGGGGATTGCCTCATGAGAGTGCTTGGCATGATAGGTCTCGTTCCTTCGCATCCCAGCCGTAGAGCTCCAACTTGCGGAGATCTCGCATGACACCTCCTTGGCTGACGGTAAATCAAGGCACCGCACCGCTGCTGGTTTCCATGCCGCACACCGGCATCGATCTCGCCGGTCTCGACAACCGGCTGGTCTCGAGCTGGCTTGGCCAGCGCGACTGCGACTGGTGGATCGACAAGCTCTATGATTTTGCCGCAGGTCTTGGCGCCACCGTCGTGCACACCGCCATCTCGCGCACCGTCATCGACGTCAATCGCGATCCGTCCGGGGCCTCGCTCTACCCTGGTCAGGCGACGACCGGCCTCTGCCCGACCGAAACCTTCGATGGCGATCCGCTCTACCGTACAGGCGAGGAACCGGGACCGTCGGAAATCGACGAGCGCCGCCGAAAATTCTTCATGCCCTATCATGCCGCGCTCCAGGCCGAGATCGACCGGCTGCGCGGATTGCATGGCAAAATCGTCCTCTATGACTGCCACTCGATCCGCTCTGTGCTGCCGCGCCTGTTCGATGGCACGCTGCCGGTCTTCAATCTCGGCACCAATGACGGCAAGAGCACGGATCCGGCGCTGCAGGAAAAGGTCGCCGGGATCCTGGCCGAGACCGGCGAGACCTTCGTGGTCAATGGCCGCTTCAAGGGCGGGTGGATCACGCGCCATTTCGGCCAGCCGCAAAACGGCGTCCATGCGCTGCAGATGGAACTGTCCAACCGCGGCTACATGCGAGAGCCCGAAGGCAAGGGCGCGCCCGACAACTGGCCGGTGCCTTACGACGCCGCCTTCGCCGCGCCGATCCGCGCCACGCTGACATCCATCCTCGAGACCGCGATTTCGTGGGTCGAGAGCTGACGCCTCGCCGCACTCATCTGAAAGGGAAGTGACGACATGACCGATCCTCGCCACAACATCCGCGAAGTGCGCAGCCCCCGCGGCGACAAGCTCAATGCCAGGTATTGGACGACCGAAGCGCCGCTGCGCATGCTGATGAACAATCTCGATCCCGATGTCGCCGAAAATCCCAACGAACTGGTCGTCTATGGCGGCATCGGCCGGGCGGCGCGCACCTGGAACGATTTCGACCGCATCGCCGCTTCGCTGAAGACGCTTGGCGAGGACGAGACGCTGCTGGTGCAGTCCGGCAAGCCGGTCGGCGTCTTCCGCACTCATCCCGACGCGCCGCGCGTTTTGATCGCCAACTCCAATCTGGTGCCGCATTGGGCGACCTGGGAGAAATTCAACGAGCTCGATAGGAAAGGCCTGATGATGTACGGCCAGATGACGGCCGGCTCGTGGATCTATATCGGCACGCAAGGCATCGTGCAGGGCACCTACGAGACCTTCGTCGAAGCCGGACGCCAGCACTATGGCGGCGATCTCAGGGGCAAATGGATCCTGACTGGCGGCCTCGGCGGCATGGGGGGCGCCCAGCCTCTCGCGGCCGTCATGGCCGGCGCCTGCTGCCTGGCCGTCGAATGCGATCCCGACCGCATCGATTTCCGGCTGCGCACCCGCTATGTCGACGAGCGTGCCGATACGCTTGACGAGGCGCTGGAGAAGATCGCGCGCTGGACCAGGGCAGGCGAGGCGAAGTCGGTCGGCCTGGTCGGCAACACCGCCGATATCGTGCCCGAGCTGGTGCGGCGCGGCGTGCGCCCCGATATGGTCACCGACCAGACTTCGGCGCACGATCCGTTGAACGGCTATCTGCCCAAGGGCTGGACGCTGGCCGAGTGGCGCGAGAAGCGCACGTCCGACCCGAAAGCAGTCGAGAAAGCCGCCCGCGCCTCGATGCGCGAGCATGTCGAGGCGATGGTGGCCTTCTGGAACGCCGGCGTGCCGACGCTCGACTACGGCAACAACATCCGCCAGGTCGCCAAGGAAGAAGGCTTCGAGAACGCCTTTGCCTTCCCAGGCTTCGTGCCGGCCTATATCCGGCCGCTGTTCTGCCGCGGCATCGGCCCCTTCCGCTGGGCGGCCCTTTCCGGCGATCCGCAGGACATCTACAAGACCGACGCCAAGGTGCGCGAACTGACGCCCGGCAACACCCATTTGCACAACTGGCTGGACATGGCGCGCGAGCGCATCGCCTTCCAGGGCTTGCCGGCGCGCATCTGCTGGGTCGGCCTCGGCGACCGCCACCGGCTGGGCCTCGCCTTCAACGAGATGGTCGCCAAAGGCGAACTCAAGGCGCCTGTCGTCATCGGCCGCGACCATCTCGATTCCGGCTCGGTCGCCTCGCCGAACCGCGAGACAGAGGCGATGAAGGACGGCTCGGATGCTGTTTCCGACTGGCCGCTGCTCAACGCTCTGCTCAACACGGCATCGGGCGCTACCTGGGTGTCGCTGCACCATGGCGGCGGTGTCGGCATGGGCTTTTCCCAGCATGCAGGCATGGTCATCGTCGCGGACGGCACGCCTGAGGCAGCCAGGCGCCTGGAGCGGGTGCTGTGGAATGATCCGGCGACCGGCGTCATGAGGCACGCCGACGCCGGCTACGACATCGCCATCGATTGCGCCAGGGAGCATCAGCTCAATTTGCCCGGCATTCTGGGATAGTAGGCCGACCGATGCGCGTCCTGCGGGCAGCCGAATACAAATCGATGCCGTGGAAGAACGGCGGCGGCGTGACGACGGAAATCGCCGTCTCGCCGGCCGATGCCGGGCTCGACACCTTCGATTGGCGTGTCTCGATGGCCCGCGTCGAAGGCAGCGGGCCGTTCTCCAGCTTTGCCGGCATTGACCGCACCCTGTCGGTATTGGAAGGCGAGGGGATCATTCTTGATGTCGCCGGCGAGCCGCCGGCGTGCCTGACCGCCGCTTCAGCGCCGTTTTCCTTTCCAGCCGACCGGCCGACCAGTGCCGAACTGATCGCCGGCCCGATCACCGATCTCAACGTAATGACCCGTCGCGGCCGCATGAGGCATTCCGTCGAACGCCTCGTAATCTCGAACCCTTTGGAAATCGGAACTGAAAGCCGGGCGACCCTCGTCCTGTGCCTGGGTGGGGAAGTCTTGGTTTCCGCCGCAGAGCCTATTCGCCTTAGCCACCTCGACGCACTCCTGACTGCCTCAGCCACAGCTGGCCTGCGCATCAAGCCCATCGACCACCCGACAGTATTCGTGGTCCGGATCGATGGCATTCGACCCAACGATTAACGCTTGTTTCCAAACATGATCGTGATGCCGGCGAAATATAGGGTAAGCTCCAGCCGGGATCACGAAAAAGCCTGAATCCTTTCCGTCGATCGGTCGGCGGGAGTGAGGAGTGTTCGTCTTTGAAACTGTCGAAAGACGATGCCTTGTCGTGGTGCGGAAACAATTTTCGGCAAAAGCTGGGCATGCAACCAATTGCATTTGAATCGGTTTTAGGGCCATTGCCGTGGCGGTGACGCCGCTGAGTGCCCGCTTACGGAATTTTCAATGAATATTCAGACGAATCCAGCACAAATCGAAAAGACCAGCGCGAGCTTCCCGCCCATCACGGAAGAACCGATAAGATCCATTTTCCTGCCGGAGGAACGCCTTCGGCTGCTCGGTGAAAGCCTGGCCAAGGGCGATCTCGCGGATCTGTTCGGCCTGACGCCATTCGATTTCCAGGCCCGCATCCGCGACAGCGCAAAGAAGATCCTCGAAGTCTACCGTTCGACCAACGCCGCGCAGGCGAGGGGCGAGACCATCACGCCCGCGGCGCAATGGCTGCTCGACAACAACTATCTGGTCGAGGAAACCATTTTCCAGGTCAAGCGCGACCTGCCGCGCCGCTTCTATCGTCAACTGCCGACGCTGAAGCTGCCGGACGGCGGCGGCGTGCCGCGCGCGCTGGCGCTGGCCTGGACTTATGTGGCGCATTCCGACAGTTCCGTCTCCGCGACCATGTTCAAGGCCATCGTCCAGGGCTTCCAGTCGGTCGAGCCGCTGAAGATCGGCGAACTCTGGGCGCTGCCGTCGCTGTTGCGCTTCGTTCTGATCGAAAATCTTCGCCGCCTTGCGGTCAGGGTCAACCGCACCCGGCAGATGCGCCAGATCGCCAATGATGTCGCCGACAAGGTGCTGGCGACCGACGATACCCGCGACCGGCAAGCGATCCTGGCCAATTTCAGCGCGCACGCCCAGGACACCACCTTTGCCACGCAACTGCTCTACCGCTTGCGCGACGGCTCGCAGAATGCAGGCAAGGCGCTGGAGTGGCTGGAAGGCGAACTCGAGAAGACCGGCTCGGACGCCGAGGAAATCATCATTTCCGAGCATCATACGCTGTCCAGCGGCAATGTGACGACCGGCAACATCATACGCGGCCTGCGTCTCATCAACGATATCGACTGGACGGTGTGGTTCGAGGGCGTCAGCCGTATCGACACGGTGCTGCGCGAGCGCACCGACTTCGCCGCGCTCGATTTCTTCTCGCGTGACCAGTACCGGACCGCGATCGAAGAGCTGGCCCGCCGCTCGAATCTGTCGGAATATCGCGTCGCCGAAAAAGCGATCGAACTGGCCGGCCAGATCACCAACGAAATTGCATCCGCCGCCGACGGCGCAGATGGCCTTGCGGCTCCTTTAGCGCACACGGATGTCGGTTTTTTCCTTGTCGGGCCACGCCGGCTGGAGCTGGAAAAGGCGATCGGCTACCGACCGACCGTCAGTCAGACCGTCAAGCGCACCTTTGCCAAGACCGGATGGCTGGGCATCGTCCTGCCGGTCTTTGCGCTGACCGTGCTGCTGCTGGTGGTGTCCGGCAATGCCCTTGCCAATCTCGGCCTGTCTGTGCCTTCGATCGTCTTGATGCTGGCGCTGTTTGCCGTGCCGGCCAGCGAAGGCGCGCTCGCTTTCTTCAATACCGTTGTCTCGCTGTTCCTCAAGCCGACGCGCCTTATCGGCTATGACTACAGGCACGGCGTGCCGTCCGAGGCACGCACGCTGGTGGTGGTGCCGTCGCTGATCGGCTCGCGCGACGACGTCGAGGAAAACATCCGCAACATCGAAGTGCACTACCTCGCCAATCTGGCGGACGAGATCCACTTCGCCCTGCTGTCGGACTGGCCCGACAGCAAGACCGAGATCGACGCGGCCGACACCGAGATTCTCGAATTCGCCCGTGACGAGATCGCCCGCCTCAACGCCCGCTATCCCGCCGAAGGCGCGCCGCGCTTCTATCTCCTGCACCGGCGCCGGCTCTATAATGCCGCGCAGGGATGCTGGATGGGCTGGGAGCGCAAGCGCGGCAAGCTGCACGAGCTTGACCTGCTGCTGCGCGGCGACAGCGACACCACCTTCCTGCCGCTCGATGTGCCGCTGCCGGAAAAAGTCGTTCACGTAATGACGCTCGACGCCGACACGCGCACCACCCGCGATGCGGTCGCTACGCTTGTCGGCAAGCTCTGCCACCCGCTCAACCGACCGCATTTCGATGCCACCAGGCGCGTCGTCACCTCGGGCTACACGATCCTGCAGCCACGTATCACCGCTTCGCTGACCAGCGGCGACGAGGCGTCGTTCTTCCAACGGGTCTTCTCGGCCAATCGCGGCCTCGATCCTTATGTCTTTGCGGTGTCCGACCTGTACCAGGACGTCTTCGGCGACGGTTCCTTCACCGGCAAGGGCCTCTACCACGTCGATGCCTTCGAGGCCGCGTTGCAGGGCCGCATCGAGGAAAACACCATCCTCAGCCACGATCTGCTCGAAGGCGCGCTGGCGCGTTCTGCGCTCGTCACCGACGTCGAACTGGTCGAGGATTACCCGACCCGCTATTCGGTCGACGCCTCGCGCCACCATCGCTGGGCGCGCGGCGATTGGCAGCTCCTGGGCTTCATCCTCGATCCGCGCTCCGGCGTCCCGGCGCTGTCGCGTTGGAAGATGGTCGACAATCTGCGCCGCTCGCTGACGCCGATCTTCTGGGTGATGGCGGCGATCGCCGGCTGGACGCTGCTGCCCTTCACGCAGGCAGCACAATGGCAGGCATTGCTGATCCTCAGCCTGTTCATGGCGCCCACTTTCGACGTCGTCAACGCCATACTGCCCAAGAGCGGTGACCAGACGCCGCGCGGCCATTTCTCCGCGCTGGCGCGCGACGTGGCCTTCGGCACCGCCATGGTGGCCTTGAAGATCGTGCTGATGGCGCATAACGCCTGGATGATGGGCGACGCCATCGTGCGCACGCTCTACCGGCTGTTCGTCTCCCGGCAGAACCTGCTGGAATGGCGCACCGCCTCGCAGGCGCACAAGGCCGGCGACAACGACATCGGCTCCTACTACGGCATGATGTACGGCGCCGTGATCATCGGCTTCGTCGGCCTCGCCATTCCGGTGCTGGCCGATTCCACCGGCGCCTTCGTCGCCTTTTTCTTCGCTCTGTTCTGGATCGGCTCCCCGGCGATCGCCAGCTGGATCAGCCGCTCGGCCGAGACCGAGGACCGGCTGCGCATCTCGCAGGCCGACATCCATGCGCTGCGCACCGTGGCGCGCCGCACCTGGCACTATTTCGAAACCTTCGTCACGGCGGAGCATCATCACCTGCCGCCGGACAATTTCCAGGAGAGCCCGGCGCCGGTGGTCGCGCCGCGCACCTCCCCGACCAATATCGGCGTCTATCTCCTGTCGGTCGTCTCGGCTCGCGATTTCGGCTGGATCAGCCTGTCCGACGCCATCACCCGCATCGATGCCACCATGACGACCATCGAGAGCATGCCGCGCAACCGCGGCCATCTCTTCAACTGGTACGACACCACCACACTGAAGCCGCTCTATCCGCTCTACATCTCGGCTGTCGACAGCGGCAATCTCGCCGGCCATTTGGTGGCGGTGGCGGCGGCCTGCGCCGAATGGGCCGAGGCGCCGTCCGTTCATCTCCAAGGCGATTTCGAGGGCATCCTCGACACAGTGACCATCCTCGGCGAGAGCCTGGATGAGCTGCCCGACGACCGCCGTCAGCTGCGGCCGCTGCGCCAGCGCCTTGCCGACCGCCTCGACGGCATGCGGCGCGCCGTCGACACCATCAAGGCGCAGCCGGAAATGGCCTCGATCCGCACCATCAATTTGGCTGTGCTGGCCGGCGAGATCCGCAAGCTCGCCACCGCCATCCACACCGAGGCGGCATCGCCACAGAGCGATGTCATCGTCGACTGGGCGGCCAGGCTCGAAGCGACCTGCGAGGCGCATGTCCACGACGCCCACAGCGACGACAACGCGGTCGAGGCGCTGCGGGCCAAGCTGCTCACCCTGCGCGAGCGCACGCGCCGCTTCGCCTTCGAGATGGAGTTCTCGTTCCTGATGCGGCCGGAGCGCAAGCTGCTGTCGATCGGCTACCGGGTCGAGGAGCACCAGCTCGACGAGAGCTGCTACGATCTTCTGGCCTCCGAGGCGCGGCTGACCAGCCTGTTCGCCATCGCAAAGGGCGACCTGCCGACTGAGCACTGGTTCCGGCTTGGCCGGCCGATCGTCGAGATAGGCTTCCAGGGCGCGCTGATGTCCTGGTCCGGCTCGATGTTCGAGTATCTGATGCCGCCGCTGGTGATGAAGGAACCGCAAGGTTCGATTCTCAACCAGACCAGCAAGCTGATCATCAAACGTCAGATCCAGTATGGCCGCCAGAAGAACGTGCCCTGGGGCATCTCGGAAGCGGCCTACAACGCCCGCGACCGCGAGCTGACCTACCAGTACACCAATTTCGGCGTGCCTGGTCTCGGGTTGAAGCGCGGCCTTGGCCAGAACACGGTGATCGCGCCTTACGCCACCGTGCTGGCCGCGCAGTTCAACCCGCGCGAAGCGGTGCAGAACCTAGCGCGACTGCGGGAGCTCGGCGCGCTTGGCCGCCATGGTTACTACGACGCGGTCGATTTCACGCCGCAGCGCGTGCCGGAAGGCACCGATCACGTCGTCGTGCAGAACTACATGGCCCACCATTCCGGTATGTCGATCGCGGCGGTCGCCGATGCCATTTTCGAGGGTCGCCTGCGCGACCGTTTTCACAGCGATCCGGTCATCGAGTCGGCCGAACTTCTGCTCCAGGAGAGGGCGCCGCGCGACATCCCGACTGCGACCGTCAGAACCGAGGCGGACGAACGGGCGAAGGACGAGACCGAAACCGAGAGTCCCGACACCCGCATCGTGCTCGATCCTGTGCGGGCACTGCGTTCGACCAACGTGATGTCGAACGGCCGCTATTCGGTGATGGTCACCGCGACAGGCTCCGGCTACAGCCGGTGGGGCGATCTGTCCGTCACGCGCTGGCAGCCGGATCCGACCGAGGACCGGCTCGGCTCCTACATCTTCTTGCGCGACGCAGGCAGTGGCGACTGGTGGTCGGCGACGGCGGAGCCGAAGCGCGCGGCCGAGGAGCGCACCCAGACGCTGTTCTCCGACGACAAGGCGAGCTTCGTCAAACTGGTCGGCACGCTGCGCTCCGAGGTCGAATGCATCGTCATCTCGGAAGGCAATGGCGAAGGCCGCCGCGTGACGCTGTTCAACGAGGGACCGACCGACCGTCACATCGAAGTGACCTCCTTCGCCGAGCTGGTGCTGGGCCTGGAGGTATCCGACAATGCCCATCCCGCCTTCTCGAAAATGTTCGTGGAGACCGAAATTGCCCCCAACAATGGGGCGATCTTCGCCACGCGGCGCAAGCGCGAGACCAGCGAGCCAGACGTGACGATGGTGCATTTCGTCACCGACCCGTCCGGTCCGGCGCGCGACGCCGAAGCCGAGACCGACAGGCGCGCCTTTATCGGCCGTGGCCGCACCATCGTCGACGCTGCGGCTTTCGATCCGGGCGCCCGGCTTGGCGGCCATTCCGGCTTTACCCTCGATCCGGTCGCTTCGCTGCGCCGCCAGGTGCGCGTGCCCGCCAACAAGAAGATATCGCTGACCTTCTGGACCGTCGTCGGTTCCAACCGCGCGGAGCTGGAGGAGGCCATTGCCCGGCTCGACCACCCGGAGAGCTTTGCCCGCCAGGCCATGCTCGCCTGGACGCGCAGCCAGGTGCAGACCCGGCATCTCGGCCTCAGCCTGGCCGACGCCGCCAACGTACAGAAGCTGGCGCGCTACCTGATCTATCCGGATCCATTCCTGCGCCTGCCGGCAGAATCCATCGCTTCGGGACTGGGCAAGCAGTCGAGCCTGTGGCCGACCAGCATCTCGGGCGATTTCCCGATCTTCCTGGTCAGGATCGGCGACGTCGCCGATCTCGAAATCGTCGCGCAGGCACTGCGTTTCCAGGAATACATGCGCACCCGTGGCATGATGATCGATTTCGTCGTCGTCAACGAACAGGCCTCCTCCTATGTGCAGGACCTGCAGCGGGCGGTCGAATCCCTATGCGAGAACAGCCGTTTGCGCGGCAAGGAGCTCGGACCGCGCCAGCACATATTCGCCGTGCGCCGCGACCTGATGGACGAGACCACCTACAAGACGCTGCTTGCGGTTGCCCGCGTGGTTCTGCACACGCGCAACGGCACCATCTTCGATCAGATCGAGCGGGCCGAGGTGGCCGCCTTGCAGGCGCGCGATGCCCAGCAGCCGGCGGCATTGCCTGAATTGGCGTCTATGACACATTCCTTTGGCTCGCAGGCCCTAGCGGCGGACGGGCACGGGCTCAGCCAATGGAACGGGTTCGGTGGTTTCGAGGGCGACGGGCGGCATTATGTCGTGCGCCTGGCCGGCCGCAGCACCACGCCCCAGCCCTGGATCAATGTTATTTCCAACGCCTCGTTCGGCTTCCACGTCTCCGCCGAAGGCGCTGCCTTCACCTGGAGCCGCAACAGCCGCGACTACCAGCTGACGCCGTGGTCGAACGATCCGGTTTCGAACCGGCCCGGTGAGGGCATCTATATCTATGATCACGCCAGTGGCCGGGCATTCTCGCCGCTCGCCGCCATGGTGCGCGATCCGTCGATGACTTACGAGACGTGGCACGGCCAAGGGTTCTCCACCTTCCGGTCGAAGCGCGGCTCATTGTCGATGGACCTCACCCATGTCGTCGACCCGGTCGACCCGGTGAAGATTTCCCGCCTGCGCATCCAGAATGCCGGCCCGGCGCCGGCCAGGCTGCGCGTCTATGCCTATGCCGAATGGGTGCTGGGCGGACATCGCTCGCGCACGGCGGCGACCATCGTTCCGTCGCGCGATGCCGCCACCGGCGCCTTGCTGGCACAGAACCCCTACGGGCTCGATTTCGGGGAGCGCGTCGCCTTCCTCGCCGCCGATGACGGCGTGCATTCGGTGACAGCAGACCGGACTGAATTCCTGGGCCGGCACGGCACCAGCGAGTTTCCGCAGGCGGTGCTGAGCGGCGCGGGACTGTCAGGCCGCGTGGAGGCCGGCGACGATCCCTGCGCTGCAATCGCCCGCGACATCGATGTTCCGGCCGGCGGCGACGTCACGCTGTTCTGGCTGCTCGGGGACGCCGGCTCGGCCGCGGAAGCGAGCGCCCTGGTGCGCAAGCATCGGGGCAGGGATTTCGACCAGCGTCTGGCCGACAACGAGCGCGAGTGGCGCGGCTTCCTCGACACCATTCAGGTCGAAACGCCGGACAAGGCGCTCGACGCCATGGTCAACCACTGGCTGCCCTACCAGAGCCTCGCCTGCCGCATCCGCGCCCGCTCTGCCTTCTATCAGGCCAGCGGCGCCTTCGGCTTCCGCGACCAGTTGCAGGACACGCTGGCTCTGCTGGCGCACGATCCCAAACTGGCGCGAGACCAGATCCTCAACGCGGCGCGTCGGCAGTTCCCTGAAGGCGACGTGCAGCATTGGTGGCTGCCGCGCACCGGGGCGGGTGTGCGTACGCTGATCTCCGACGACGTGGTCTGGCTGGCCCATGCCACCGCGCGCTACCTGCTGGTGACGGGTGACGCCACCATCCTGAAGGAGCAGCTGCCCTTCATCGATGGACAGCCGCTGGGCGAGGGCGAGCACGATGCTTTCTTCACGCCCGAAATTTCGAAAAAGACGGCGTCCCTTTACGAGCATTGCGCGCGTGCGCTCGATCTTGCCATTGCGCGCAGCAGTTCCGCCGGGCTGCCGCTGATCCTCGGCGGCGACTGGAATGACGGCATGAACCGCGTCGGCGAGCAAGGCAAGGGCGAGAGCGTCTGGCTCGGATGGTTCCTGCTGCGGACGCTGGGCGACTTCGCCGCCGTGGCCAAGACGGAGGGTGATGCCAAGCACGCGCAGGCCTGGGCAAAGCATGCCGACGCGCTGAAACGCGCGCTGGAGAGCACGGCGTGGGACGGCGAATGGTATCGGCGCGGGAGTTTTGACGATGGCACGCCGCTCGGTTCGCGCTCATCCCAGGAGTGCAGGATCGACTCCATCGCCCAGTCCTGGAGCGTGCTCTCGGGCGAGGGCGATCCGGCGCGTTCGACGACGGCGATGCAGCAGGCGACCAAGCTGCTCGTCGACGACGAACTCAAGATCCTCAAGCTGTTCACGCCGCCCTTTTCGAAGACGAAGAAGGATCCGGGCTACATCAAGAGCTACCCGCCGGGCGTTCGCGAGAATGGCGGCCAGTATACTCATGCCGCCACTTGGTTCGTCATCGCGCTGGCCGAAATGGGGCTGAACGACGAAGCCTATCGCTGCTTCTCGATGCTGAACCCGGTCAACCACGCATTAGACGAGGCCTCGGCAGAGCGCTACCGCGTCGAGCCCTACGTGGTTGCGGCCGATATCTACGCCGGCGACGGCAATGCCAGCGACAACAAGGGCGGCCGCGGTGGCTGGACGTGGTACACGGGCTCGGCGGGCTGGCTGTACCGGGCGGCGGTCGAAGGCATTCTCGGCATCGAGCGGCATGGAAAGCAGATCACGTTTAGGCCGAAACTGCCCAGCCATTGGGATGGCTACGCCGCCACGCTCAAAATGCTGGGGGCCGAAGTCACGGTGCGTGTCGTCCGCGACAAAAAGACCAAGTCGATCTCGCTTGAAGTTGATGGTTCGAAGACGAAATCCGCGTCTTTCCAACCGAAGGCTGGTAGCAAGGTCGAAGTTGTCGTGAAGATACCTTCGTAAAATCAACAGCTTCAACCCTGTCCCGCGCATCCTCCGGAATGCGCGGGATAGTCTTTTGTCTATTTGCAGATATCCGCTTGGGCAGCCGGCGGATCCGGTCGGGCCATGCCGGGCAAGTTCCCCGTGATTAAAAATGTGGCAGCGCTCAGCGGCTGCCATGATTTTGCCGCAAGGCTGACATTTCACCTTTTATCTCAACCCGTTAGGTGATCACGTGAGATTTCGCATCGTCGTCATCTTTTGTTCGCTAAACGGGAACGGAAGGGATAGACGGGCATTGTTTTGCGACGCGTTAACCGATACGTGTCAAGAAATGGTGCGGTGCACAATAAATGTTTTGGCGGAGTAGCTGAAGTGTCCCTTCTGCAAATCTACTGGCGAGCGCTCGGTTATTTGGCAGCTGACAGGAAACGCGTGGCGCTGATCTGCTCAGCCAATGTCGCGCTGGCCATCATCGCCATCCTGGAGCCGATCATGTTCGGTCGCGTGATCGACGCGATTTCCGCACACGGCTCCGTCTTTTCGACGCTCGCCCTCTGGGCCGGCCTCGGCGCCTTCAACATCATCGCGTTCGTTCTTGTGGCGCGCGGCGCCGACCGCTTCGCCCACGCCCGGCGCAGCGAAGTGCTCTGCGACTCCTTCGAGCGCGTCATCACCATGCCGCTCGCCTGGCATCATCAGCGCGGCACGTCCAATTCCCTGCACACGCTGCTGCGTGCCGTGGAGACCTTGTTTAGTCTCTGGCTCGAATTCATGCGCCAGCATCTGTCCACGGCCGTCGCGTTGTTCCTGCTGATCCCGACCGCGCTCAGCATGGACGTGCGCATGTCGATGGTGCTGCTGGCTCTCGGCGTGCTCTATGTCGGCATCGGCCGGCTGGTGATGAAGCGGACCAAGGCAGGCCAGGCCGCCGTGGAGCGCCACTATCACACCGTATTCGCCCATGTGACGGACTCGGTCAGCAACGTCGCCGTTTTGCAGAGCTACAACCGCCTCGGCCATGAGGCCGATACGCTGCGCCGCTACGTCAAGAACCTGCTCGATGCGCAGAACCCTGTGCTCGACTGGTGGGCCATGGCCAATGCGCTGCATCGCCTGTCGTCGACGATTTCGATGATGGTGGTGCTTTTGATCGGCGCCTATCTGGTCACCCACGGCCAGCTGCGCATCGGCGACGTCATCGCCTTCACCGGTTTTGCAACGCTGCTGATCGCACGTCTCGACCAGATGTCGGCATTCGCCAACCAGATTTCGGAAGCCCGCGCCAAGCTCGAGGATTTCTACCATCTCGAGGACTCGGCGGCCGACGCCGCCGAACCGGACGGGCTGCGCGATCTCACGAACGTCACCGGCCATGTCCGCTTCGAGAATGTCGGCTTCGAATTCGCCAATTCGGGGCAGGGCATCCACGACGTCTCCTTCGAGGTCCAGGCGGGGCAGACCGTAGCCATCGTTGGGCCGACCGGCGCCGGCAAGACCACGCTCATCAATCTGTTGCAGCGCGTCTTCTCGCCGTCCACCGGCCGTATCCTGATCGACGGCATCGACACCCGCACCGTGACCCGCAAGTCGCTGCGCCATTCGATCGCCACCGTGTTCCAGGATGCAGGCCTGCTCAACCGCTCGATCGAGGACAACATCCGCGTCGGCCGCTCCGATGCGACCAACGACGAGATCCATGCCGCCGCCAACGCGGCTGCCGCACAGGACTTCATCCTGGCCAAGAGCAATGGCTACGACACGGTAGTCGGCGAACGCGGCGGCCAGTTGTCTGGCGGCGAGCGCCAGCGCATCGCCATTGCCCGCGCCGTGTTGAAGGATGCTCCGATCCTGGTGCTGGATGAGGCGACCAGCGCCCTCGACGTCGAGACAGAAGACCGCGTCAAGGAAGCGATCGACGAATTGCGCCGCGACCGCACCACCTTCATCATCGCCCACCGCCTGACTACCGTCCGCGACGCCGATCTGGTCGTGTTCATGGACAAGGGCAGGGTGGTCGAAATGGGTGGCTTCGCCGAGCTGTCGCTGCGCAACGGCCGTTTCGCCAGCCTGCTGCGCGCCGGCGGCCTGCTCAACGACGAAGAGGTCCGCCGCCTCAGCCGCTCGATACAGGGCGAGGCCGCCTGAGCGGTTCTTTTACCTCCCCCCGTGGGAGGTCGGACCGAAGGTCCGGTCGGGGAGCGCCGCCGTCCTCACCCCGCTGCTTCGCAGCAACCCCCCAAGGGGAGGTGACAAGGCCTGCGACACTCCCTCGATTGCCCCAGACGCATAGCCGGGCTATTAAAAGCGGCATGAGCGACAGCACTTCACGCCTGAGCGGCTGGACCGATCTTGCCAACCCGACACGGTTCGTGGCGCTTGCCGACCGGGTGGTGCCGTGGCTGGCGACGATTGCGGCGCTGACCCTTGCCGCCGGCCTCTATATGAGCTTCACCGCGCCCGAGGACTTCCAGCAAGGCATCACCGTCCGCATCATGTACATCCATGTGCCTTTCGCCTGGTTGGCCATGATGTGCTACACGCTGATGGCGCTCTCGGCGCTCGGCACATTGGTCTGGCGCCATCCGCTGGCCGATGTCGCACTGAAATCGGCGGCCCCCATAGGTGCCGTCTTCACCGCGCTGGCGCTGGTCACCGGTTCGATCTGGGGCAAGCCGATGTGGGGCACCTGGTGGGTGTGGGACGCGCGGCTGACTTCGGTTTTCGTGCTGTTCCTGATGTATCTCGGCATCATCGCGCTGACCCGCGCGCTCGATGATGCCGGCCGCGCCGCCTGGGCCGCCGCCATCATCACGCTGGTCGGCTTCATCAACATCCCGATCATAAAATTCTCGGTCGATTGGTGGAACACGCTGCATCAGCCGGCCTCGGTGTTCCGCATGGGCGGATCGACCATCGACCCCTCGATGCTATGGCCGCTGCTGGTGATGGCCATCGGCTTCACGGTGCTGTTCTTCGCGCTGCACCTGACGGCGATGCGTACCGAAATCCACCGGCGGCGGGTGATTGCGATGCGCAGGGTCGCGGCCCGGCAGGCTGAGCGTCAGCCGGCTTGAATCACCCGCGCCTGGCCAAAGAAGTCATCCCATCCGCCCACGTGCGGCCACCGGCAGGGTTTCCAGCACCGTCTCGCCGTCGATCAAATTGACCTCATTGAACAGGTTGGTGACGACGCAGCAATGGTCGGGCACCACGCGCACGCGCTCGCCGATGCGAAGCTTGCCATCGCCTGAGAGCGTGACCGTGCCGTGTTCCTCGCTCAGGCTGGTCACCCGTGCTCCCGCAACGCCGAGCAACTCGCCGAAATCGGCGAGCCCCAGCGTGTCGCTCGACAGCGCCTTGCTGCCGGCGTCGAGAATGGCACGCGTCCGGGTCGGATGGCTGACCACGGTCGACAGCACGCTCAGCGCGCAATCGTCGAGGCTGCCGACGCCCTTGGCGACCTGGTAGCGGTCGAGATAGATGTAGGTGCCGGGGCGGTATTCCGTGACGACGCTGTCTTCGCCCGAGCGCCACATGTCGGGCGTGCCGCCGCTGGAGATGCGCGCGCAGGCGAGACCGCAGGCGGCCAGCGCCTGCCTGGCGCCGGCGAGCCAGGCCTCGGCCTCCCCCGCACGGCCCGCGGCCGGATAGGTCATCAGCCCGCCGAAGGCGAGGCCCTTTGCCGTCTCGATCTGTCTTGCCAGGCCAACCGCTTCACCGGCCGTCTGCACGCCGCAGCGCCCCATGCCAGTGTCGCATTCGACCAGCACCGGCAGGGGATGGCCGGCATCGGTGAAGGTGGCGGCCAAGCCTTCGATCGTCTCCACGCTGTCCGCCGTCACCGATAGGGTAACGCGCCCATGCAGCGCCTTCAGCCGCTCCAGCTTGGCCCGGCCAAGGATGTTGTAGGGGAGAAAAATGTCGGTCAGCCCGGCATCGGCCATCACCTCGGCCTCGCCGATCTTCTGGCAGGTGATGCCGACCGCGCCCGCCGCCACCTGCTTCTTCGCCCAATAGGGCAGCTTATGCGTCTTGATGTGGGGCCTGAGCTTCAACCCGTGACGGTCGGCATGCGCCTGCGCGCGGGCAATATTGGCTTCGGCGCGCGCGGCGTCGATCAGGATCGATGGCGTATCGAGGTCGTGAATGGTCGGCATCATCTGTCACCCTGTGGAATCCGCAGGGGTTATGGCCCTGAAAGTGCCTTGTGTCACCCGGCCAGCCGAGCGGATCCGTGATTCCATGCGGCCACGCCGCAAGCCGGGATCGGGCAATACGGATCGACACCGCATCGGCGTTCGGCTATGCGATTTGTCGGAGAAGTCGACACGAGGACCACGATCATGAAACGCTCCGCCATCAACGACATCATCCGCGAAGCCGACGCTTTCATCCGCTCGTTCGGTTACATCATGCCGCCCTTCGCCTATTGGTCGCCGGAAGAGATGAAGGCGCGCCAGGTCGATTCCTCTGCGATCTTCACCTCACGGCTCGGCTGGGACATCACCGACTACGGCCAGGAAAAGTTCAAGGAGCTCGGCCTGTTCCTGTTCACCGTGCGCAACGGCCGCTACGAGGACATGAAGAAGGGCATGGGCATGCTCTATGCCGAGAAGATCATGATCTCGCGCAAGGACCAGTTGTCGCCGATGCACCGCCACAACATCAAGGCCGAGGACATCATCAACCGTGGCGGCGGCAAGCTGGTGCTGGAACTGTTCATGCACGATCGCGACGGCGGCATCGATCCCAAGGCCGAGGTGTCGGTGCCTGTCGACGGCACCATCCACCGGTTGCCGGCGGGCGGGCTGCTGAAGCTCGATCCGGGCCAGAGCGTCACGCTGCTGCCCGGCGTCTGGCATGCCTTCTGGGCCGAAGGCAAGGACGTACTGATCGGCGAGGTGTCGACCGTCAATGACGATCTCACCGACAATGTGTTTCGCGAGCCGATCGGTCGCTTCTCCAACATCGACGAGGACGTCGCCCCGCTGCACCTGCTGGTGTCCGACTATGAGAAGTGGCTGGGGTAACTTCGCAGTAAACTGAGGCGCCGGCCGGCTAACGGCCAAGGCCGGCAGCGCCTCAATGGCAGCAGCCAAGTGAAAGTGAGTCCCCCGGTTGCCTCTACGGCGATCCCTGGTCGATTGATCCCACCGCTTCGCCGGTGAAGATGACCTTCGTGCCCTCGTGCACTTCGGAGGCGAGATCTTCGGCGTCCCAATTGGTCAGCCTGATGCAGCCATGCGAGAAGGTTTTCCCGATCTTGCTCGGGTCCGGAGTCCCGTGAATGCCGTAACTTTCGATGGACAAATCAATCCACACCGATCCCACCGGATTGTTTGGCCCGGCGGCGATCGTGAAGGGGCGCTTGGTCCTGACCCCCTTGAAGGCGAAGTCGGGATCGTAGTGATAGGTCGGGTTGTGCACCACGCGTTTGACCTCTGCCTGGCCGCTCGGCGCCGGCTTCTCCTGGCTGCCGATCGAGGCGGGGTACACCGCAAGCACTTTGCCGGACGGGTCGAGCACGCGAAGCTGGCGCGCGCCCTTGTCGACCTCGACCTCAGCAACACCCGCGGGCGGATCGCCTCGGGTGACGGCAGGCACCAGCACCTTTTGCCCGGCCTTCCTGAAGCCGACGCCAGGGTTGAGCCGTTGAAGCAACTGTTGGCTGACGTGGAAGCGCTCCGCTATTTTTTCCGCCGCGTTGTGGTAGCCGAGCCTGCGCAGGCGGGCCATTTTCTCCATGCGCGCCGGAATTCGCCTGGTAAACGGTCCGCGCACATCCTTGCGCGTCAGCTCGTACGTCTCGAGCGCCGGGCTCGGGGAGGTCGCGACCAGCTTGTCCCAGGTCTGGCGGGTGAGCTTACCATCGGCGGGCAGCCCGTTGGCCGCCTGAAACGCCCGGACCGCCTTGGCGAAGTTCTCTGCTGCGCGGCCGTCGATCAGGGCCGGCGAGAAGCGCGCGCGATCCAGAAGGATCTGTGCCTTCAGCACGGTCGCACTGACGCCTTTTGCTTCGCTGTCGTCGAATTGCGCGTTGTTGACGGCTGCGACGTCCAGCTTTGCCGCCGCCGATACGTCACATGCCATGGCGAGCACGACAGCCGCGACGAGAAGGAGCCTGGTCATCGACGTCACACTCCTGCATGAGCACCTGCTTCTATGACGTTGCAGGGCCGATCTGGTTCCATTCCCCCCTGCATTTGAGCCGCGATCACCGACCGCCAGTATGAGGAATACGGATCGGGACGTCCGGCGGTCGCGCGGATGCATGTGATGATAGACTTAACGGCAAGAACTCGGCGCCGGCTGCACGCTCGTCCTGCACAGGCATGACGAGCTGATTGGTACATCCGTCTTGGCCAACCTTGCTTGCAGCGCCGGCAACGCCTCGCTTCGCCGCGCCGTGTCAGGCATTCCACCAGCCCGTGCAGCGCCTATGGCAACGCCGGGCTCACCCGCACCGGTGTCGAACGCCATTAACTGCCAGACCTGCCCTTGTTTTGTTTGCGGGCATAGACGACGCATGCGTCGACGGCGCTGACACACAGCCCATCGCGGCGGTTTGGAAGGTTGTTGTCGCCCGCATAGGCGACCTCAGCCACACGGCCATCGACGATGCGAACCTGTGTGTTGCAATAACCTCCCGGAGCGACATTCAACGACCCGCCGACGGAAGGGATGGGGCCCACCGCGAAGGTAGGAAGCACGACATTGACATTGCCCCGCTGCACCGCACGCTCGTAGCTCCAGATTTGCCCCGATGCTCCTTCGTCGGCGGTGGCGGTGGGGAACCCCGCGCACATTCGCAGGTCCGCTTCGCTGAGGCCGACCATTCCCTTTTGGGCGGCAGCCGTTGTGGGATCCTCTTTCGCAAGCTTGGACGTATCGTCGGGAACGACGCAGGACCAGAGCGCGCCCGTGCCGGTGAGAAGAAACAGGATAGCCGGTAGTCGAATCCCGCGAGACGCCAAAACCGCTCTCCGATCTGCTGGATTGTTCGCCCGCCCTTTACCGAGGTAAGAGGCCGTCCCGATATTTCAACCCGCGATCGGGCTGCCTGTTCGATCGCGAGACGGCGGATCAGGCTGGTTGGTCTGGTGCGGACGATGGGAGTGAAGCTGGCTGGGGAACCTGGATTCGAACCAGGACTAACGGAGTCAGAGTCCGTGGGTCTACCGTTAACCTATTCCCCAGCAGGCGTGACTATCACGACAAACGTGAAAACCGCGCGGGCCGAGCGGCTGAGCCGCTTGAGCGCTGCCTTGTAGCCGCCAGCAGAAAATAGTCAAGCCTGCCGGTGTTTCAATTGTGATGTTTCGGCGCGGCGCCTCAGCTCCCTGTCCGCCCGAACTGCGAGCGCTCGAAGTAGAGCACGATGCCCAGGCCCAGAAACAGCGGGACGATGAGATAAAACAGCCGGAATACCAGCAGGGCCGCTAGCACGCCCACGGGGTCCATGTCGGAGAGCCCGGCCAGGAACACCACCTCGAACACGCCCAGCCCACCCGGCGCGTGCGAGATCTGCGCGATCGAGAAGGAGACGAGGAACACGCCGAGCACCACGAAATAGCCGGGGTTATGGGGCCCGGGTAGGGCAAAGAAGATGATCGCGGCCGCCGCCAGGAGTTCGATCGGGCCGATCAGCAATTGCCGCGCCACGATCGGCAGGGCCGGATAGTGAATCTGAAAGCTGCCGATCTTCAGCGGCCGCAGATGCAGCCAGCTGCCGAAGATGTAGGCGGCGACGACGGCAAGCATGACGATGCCCGCAGCCCGCGACAGGCCGTGATGGGCAATGCCGGAGAAGCGGTCGATGATCTGCGGTTCGAGCACCAGAACGAGGCCGGAGGCAAGTACCGTCGACAGCACGAAGGTAATCCAGCAGATCGCCACCAGCACGCCGACGTCCTGTCCGCTCAATCCCCTCGTGCCATAGGCGCGATAACGGATGACGGCGCCCGAAAACACCGAGCCGCCGATATTGTGCGACAGCGCGTAGGTGGTGAAGGAGCACAGCGTGACGAACAGCCACGACACGCGTTTGCCGATATGCAGGAGCGCGATGTGGTCGTAGCCGGCGAGCGAGGCATAGGCGACAACCGAGCTCAGCCCCGCGAGGATCCAGCCGCGCGCCGGGATCGCCGCAATGCCGTCCCAGACATCATCCAGCGAAATGCCGCGCAATTCGTGCCAGAGCAGCAGGAGCGAGAAAATCACCGCCCCGATGCCGACGACCGGCCAGAAATAGCGTCTCCAGTTCATTGCCTGACTGCCATGCGTTGCGGGCCCGTTGTCTTCGCTGTCATTGCGGGAAAGCGGTCGGCGATTCCGATCGCTTTGCCCCCTCTATTTCAGAGATGCCTCATCGAAGCCGGCTATTCAACCGCCGGCCCTTGCCGCCATGGCAAGCCGCAATCGTTATCGTCGTCGAGAGGCGGAAAATCGACAGCCGAGCGGGAATATCGGCCCGGCCATGCGACCGTCTCCGCATGCATTTGTGCTGAAAGTCGCTGTTTACCCCCACTTTGCGTAAGACGCGGCAGCAGGCGGTTTGCGGACAGCCGGCAAAATTCGTGCCACGCGGCACTTGGTGATCCGGGCCGGCGCTGCTAGTCTGGCGGCAACTTGAAACAAAGAAGCGCCTGCTGCGTCCGTTCGCCGGTTCGCGCGGCGCCGGAAGGAACGACAGTGGAAGACCGCGACACCGGCGCCGGCGCGCCGGAGGTGGGCGCGTCCAGCGCTTCCCCGGGGCCGGCAGGCCCGGGGACCGCCAAATGGCAGCAACGCCGCCCGACGGAGCCACGCTCCGCCGACGGGCAGGCGAGCGACGCGAACCACCGTCAAAAGGGCAAGGCCAAGAAAAGGCGCAAACGCCGGCGCGGGCGCAAGGTTTTTGCGCGCGACGATATCCGTCCCGCGGCGAACGGGGCGCCGACGGCACGCGCCGCCGCGGCTGGCGCGGCGCTTGCAGGCATAGCCACACCGCCCATCGCGGTGGCTCGGCCCGAACCGGGGGCCCGTCGCCCGACGATGCCGGAATTGCCGGTATTTGCCGCGCTCGATCTCGGCACCAACAATTGCCGGCTGCTGGTCGCCGTGCCGGCGCGTCATGGCCAGTTTCGTGTCATCGACGCCTTTTCGCGCATCGTGCGACTGGGCGAGGGGCTCACGGCCAGCGGCCGCCTCGGCCAACCGGCGATGGACCGCGCGGTCGAGGCCCTGAAGGTCTGCGGCGAGAAACTGCGCAACCGCAAGATCAGGAAGGCGCGGCTGATCGCCACCGAGGCCTGCCGCTCGGCGGCGAACGGCGTCGAGTTCCTGGAGCGCGTCGAGCGCGAGGCTGGCCTCAAGCTCGAAATCATCGACCGACAGACCGAAGCGCGGCTAGCGGTGTCCGGCTGCGGTTCGCTGGTCGAGCGCGACACGCAGGGCGTCGTGCTGTTCGACATCGGCGGCGGCTCCTCCGAAATCGCGCTGATCGATCTCACCGGCCGCCGCTCACCGCGACTCGCCAACCATATCGTGTCGTGGACGTCGCTGCCGGTCGGCGTCGTCTCGCTGGCCGAGCGTTTCGGCGGCCGCACGGTGACGCGCGAGATTTTTGGCGCCATGGTCGACGACGTCGCCGCCCGGCTCGCCGCCTTCGATGGCCGCGATCGGCTTAGCCACCTCAAGGCCAGCCCGAAATTTCATCTGCTGGGCACTTCCGGAACGGTGACGACGCTGGCCGGCGTCCATCTCGATCTCGAGCGCTACGACCGCCGCCGCGTCGACGGCCTGTGGATGGACAGGGACAGCGTCGACCGCATGGTGGAAAAACTTGTCGGCTGGGATTTCCAGCAGCGCGTCGCCAATCCCTGCATCGGCGCGGACCGCGCCGACCTGGTGCTGGCCGGCTGCGCCATCCTGGAAGCGATCCGCGCCGTGTGGCCGTCGGAGCGGCTGCGCGTTGCCGACCGTGGCTTGCGCGAGGGCATATTGAGCGAGCTGATGGCCGATGACGGCGTCTGGCGCAACGATGGGCGCGGCAGAACATGATCCCGAACCGCAGGACCGCGTCAGCGAAAAGTGGCGACCGGTTTTCGCGGACAAACGGCTCCGTTTGTCCAGAAGTCACGCTCGGGCAAGCTGGCGCAAGCGTTGCTCCGGTGAGCAGTCGACCCCCACTCCGTCGAGCTTCGCTCGACACCTCTCCCCCGATCGACGGGGGAGAGGAATGGCGCGAGCTAGCCAATCTTGGCGCCCTTCCTCTCCCTCCGGAGGGGGGAGAGGTGGCGCTGCGAAGCAGCGACGGAGTGGGGGAAGCCGTTTGCCAAACGCGCTGCCGCCGAAAAGCGGCCACAACCCGGCAAGCGAGAAAACTTGGACAAGAAGTCAACCAATGACCAAGAAACCGGAAAAGCCGGGCTCAGCCGGCATTCGCGCGCTGAAGACGCGGATCAAGAAGAAAAGCGGGCTGAAGGAATCGTCGCGCCGCTGGCTGCAGCGCCACATCAACGATCCCTACGTCCAGCGCTCCAAGGCTGACGGCTACCGCTCGCGCGCGGCCTACAAGCTGATCGAGATCGACGACAAGCACCATCTGCTGAAACCCGGCATGAAGGTGATCGACCTTGGTGCGGCCCCCGGCGGCTGGTGCCAGGTCGCGGCCGCGCGGACCAAATCGACCGCGGAAAATCCGCATGTCGTAGGCATCGACTATCTGGAGATGGACGCGGTGCCCGGCGCGCCGGTGCTGTTGATGGATTTCCTCGATCCCGAGGCGCCGCGGAAGCTGGCCGAGGCGCTTGGCGGCGATCCCGATGTCGTGCTGTCCGACATGGCGGCGCCCACCACCGGCCACAAGCGGACCGACCACATCCGCACCATGCATCTGTGCGAGGTGGCCGCCGATTTCGCGCTGTCGGTGCTGAAGCCGGGCGGCCACTTCCTGGCCAAGACGTTCCAGGGCGGCGCCGAAAACGAGCTGCTCTCGATGCTGAAGAAGAATTTCCGGTCCGTCCACCACGTCAAGCCGCCTGCGTCGCGCGATGAGTCGGTGGAGCTGTATCTACTGGCGAAGGATTTCAAAGGGCGAGAATCCGGTCCGCCATCAGGCGGATCGGAACGTCCAGTGGATGTCTCGAAGAACTTGAGCGCACGGAGCCATGGCGAAGGGCCGGCGGACGGCGACGGCTGAACCGTCTCACTCCCCCGGCGACCTCACCGGTTCCAGCGGCTTGGGCATGGTCAGGCGGCCGTGGCCCGATACGGCGTTGCCGGCATCGGGCGCCAGCCGCATGAACGACAGCGATGCGGCGGCGGAAATTGCCGCGACGATGAAGAAGGCGGTGTGGAAGTCCGGCAATGTCAACGGGCCGCCGTGGATACCCGTCGATACTTCCAGGATGCCGCCGGCAACCGCTACGCCCAGCGCGATCGACAGTTGCTGGAACACGGCGGCGATCGGCGTTGCCTTGCTCGTGTCCTCGGCTGAAACCTCGGCGTAGGCGAGGGCGTTGATGCCGGTAAAGAACATCGAGCGGATGAAGCCGCCCACCAGCAGCATGGCCAGCATCAAGAGATAGGGCGTGTCGGGCGTGAACAGGCCGTTGACGGCGATCGACGCGGCGGCCACCAGCGAGCCGACGATCAGCACGCGACGAAAGCCGACGACGCGGAAGATCAGCGCTGTGACGAATTTCATGCCGATGGCGCCGATCGCGGAGACGAAGGTAATCATGCCGGACTGGAACGGCGTCAGCCCGAAACCGATCTGGAACATCAGCGGCAGCAGGAACGGCACGGCGCCGATGCCGATGCGGAAAAGTCCGCCGCCAAGCACGGAGGAGCGGAATACCTGGTTGCGGAACAAGTCGAGCGCCAGCAGGGGGTTCCTGGCACGGCGCGCATGCATGAGGTAGAGAGCGCCCGACACCAGCCCGACGCCCACGGTGATGAAGCCGGTCGCCGGCGGCAGATAGGGCAAGCTGATCACTGACAGGCCGAACACGACGCCGGACGCCGCCAGCCCGCTCAGCATGAAGCCGACGAAATCGAGCGGCGGCGTCTCCATCGATTCGGTTTCCGGCAGGAAGCGGGTGGCCAGCCAGATGCCGATCAGGCCGATCGGCACATTGATCAGGAAGATCCAGTGCCAGGTGAAGTAGGTGGTGATGAAGCCGCCGATCGGCGGTCCGACCAGCGGGCCCACCAATGCCGGCACGGTCAGCCAGGACATCGCCGCGACAAGTTCGCTCTTGGGCGTGGCGCGCACCAGCACCAGGCGCCCGACCGGCGTCATCATGGCGCCGCCTATGCCTTGCAGGAAGCGCGACACCACGAAGGCCGGCAGCGAGCCCGAAACGGCGCAGGCGACCGAACCGACGATGAACACCGCGATCGCGGCGCGGAAAACGTTCTTGGCGCCGAAGCGATCCGCCATCCAGCCGCTGATGGGAATGAAGATCGCCAGCGACACAAGATAGGAGGTCAACGCCAGCTTGAGCGCGATCGGGCTGGTGTGGATGTCGAGGGCGATCGCCGGCAGCGATGTGGCGATGACGGTCGAATCCATGTTTTCCATGAAAAGAGCGACCGCCAATATGAGCGGAATGGTTCGGTTCAAAGGAACGCGTCCGGGCTTGATTCCAGATGTTGCCGACCGGGAGTTTGCCGGCAGGCAGGGCGGTTATCACGGCTGGACACCAATGTCGTGTTAAATTGCTGTCACTTTTATGCGACCGCAACCTCCGGTGGCGGCTGCGATACGCGATTGCTTGCAAAAAACGGACACTATCCCTATTGTAGTGAAAATAACTACAGGACGTTATGATCATGGAAGAGGCCGTTTCGGCAGCCGATGCCAATCGCAGATTTTCTCGCATCCTGCGTGAGGTACGCGAGGGCCAGAGCTACCTCGTGACAAGCCATGGTCGGCCGGTGGCACGGATCGTGCCTGCGGAGAGGCACGAGGGTGTGGCCTCCCGCTCGCGCGCGGCATTGCTGTCGCGACTCGAACGGCAGCCGGTTGCCGATGCAGGACGCTGGACCCGCGATGAGCTCTACGAGGATGACCTGTGAGGGTCGCGCTCGACACCAACATTCTTGCCTACGCAGAGGGCGTTAACAACGTAGCCAAACGCGACCACGTTCTCGAACTGCTGCGCAAGGTTCCACAAGACGCTGCCATTGTTCCGGTCCAGGTGCTGGGTGAACTGTTCAAGGTCCTTGTCCGCGAGGCTGGAAGGTCGCCCAAGGAGGCTCGGGATGCGCTGCTTAGCTGGCGCGACGCGTTCCCGGTTGCCGGGACGACGCCGGAGGTGATGACGATGGCTGTCGATCTTGCGGCGGACCATCGCTTCGGCATCTGGGATGCCGTCATTCTTTCGGCTGCATCCCAAACGGGTTGCCGGCTGCTTCTGTCGGAAGACCTGCAGGACGGCTTCACCTGGGGCGGTGTAACCGTCGTCAACCCCTTTGCATCGCCGCGTCACGCTTTGCTGGATGCTTTCCTTGGTTCGCAATAGAAGCTGAAGCGTCCGCAACGATCGGCTTTTCTTCCGTGCCGGGACGTGGTACCAGCCACCGCCAATCCTGAAAGGGAAGAAGAGAGTCGCGCTGTCCATCCCGGTCCAGCGCTTTTCCCGCATTCAAAGGGCTGGCCATGGCAAAAATCATCGAAACGTCCACCGGCGCGCTGGCGCTGACCTTTGACGACGTGCTTTTGCAGCCCGGCCATTCCGAAGTCATGCCCGGCCAGACCGACATCCGCACCCGGATTGCCGGCGACATCGACCTCAACGTGCCGATCCTGTCGGCGGCCATGGATACCGTCACGGAGGCAAGGCTTGCCATCGCCATGGCGCAGGCCGGCGGCATCGGCGTCATCCACCGCAATTTCTCGCCGGCCGAGCAGGCCGAGCAGGTGCGGCAGGTGAAGAAATTCGAATCCGGCATGGTGGTCAACCCGGTCACCATCGGTCCCGACGCGACGCTGGCCGACGCGTTGTCGCTGATGCGCACCTACTCGATCTCGGGTATTCCGGTGGTCGAGAATGGCGGCTCCGGCGGCCACAAGAGCGGCCGGCTGGTCGGCATCCTGACCAATCGCGACGTGCGCTTCGCCTCCGATCCGGCGCAGAAGGTCTACGAATTGATGACCCGTGAGAACCTGATCACGGTCAAGGAGAATGTCGACCAGGACGAGGCCAAGCGGCTTCTGCATCAGCACCGCATCGAAAAGCTCGTCGTCGTCGACAAGCAGGGCAATTGCGTGGGGCTGATCACCGTCAAGGACATCGAGAAATCGCAGCTCAACCCGCACGCCACCAAGGACGCGCAGGGGCGTCTGCGCGCCGCGGCCGCCACCAGCGTCGGCGACGACGGTTTCGAGCGCGCCGAGCGCCTGATCGAGGCGGGCGTCGACCTTCTGGTCATCGACACCGCGCATGGCCATTCGCAGCGTGTCCTCGATGCCGTCACGCGGGCGAAAAAACTCTCCAATTCGGTGCGCATCCTGGCCGGCAACGTCGCCACCGCCGAGGGCACCCAGGCGCTGATCGATGCCGGCGCCGATGCCGTCAAGGTCGGCATCGGCCCCGGCTCCATCTGCACCACCCGCATCGTCGCCGGCGTCGGCGTGCCGCAGCTGTCGGCCATCATGTCGGCGGTGGAAACTGCGCACAAATCGGGCGCCTCGGTGATCGCCGATGGCGGCATCAAATATTCCGGCGATCTGGCCAAGGCGCTTGCCGCCGGCGCCAGTGCCGCCATGATCGGCTCGCTGCTTGCCGGCACCGACGAAAGCCCGGGCGAGGTCTATCTGCACCAGGGCCGCTCCTTCAAGGCCTATCGCGGCATGGGTTCGGTCGGCGCCATGGCGCGCGGCTCGGCCGACCGATACTTCCAGGCGGAGGTTCGCGACACGCTGAAACTGGTGCCGGAAGGCATCGAGGGGCAGGTCCCCTACAAAGGACCTGTGTCTGGCGTGCTGCACCAGCTTGCAGGCGGCCTGAAAGCCGCTATGGGTTATGTTGGTGGCCGCGACCTTGCCGATTTCCGCGAACGCGCCACCTTTGTGCGCATATCCAACGCCGGACTTCGTGAAAGCCACGCCCATGACGTCACGATCACCCGCGAAAGCCCCAACTATCCCGGCGGAGCCTGATCGGCCCGACCAGTACACGTTCTGGCGCAATCTGGCCGCGACCATCTTGCGGCTATCGCGCCACGCTGCCGCCCTTTGCACCGCATCGGTGGCGGTTTTCATCGCCATGACGCTCATGGAATTCTTCTATTTCCGCCAGTTGAGTGGCGGTTTGCCGTCGCTCGACATGCGCGTTTTTGGCTTCACGCCGGATGAAGGCATGGCCTGGCTGACGGCGCTCGGCCGGCGCGGCGGCGAGATCATCCTGGTCTGGCACTATCTGACCTTCGATCTTCTGTTCCCCGCGCTGTTGTCGGTGACGCTGGTCAGCCTGATCCTGGCAACGGGAAGGCGGTTGAGGAATTTCCGCGTGCTTCCGGGCCAGATGCAATCGATCTTCGCACTGATCCTGGTGCTGCCCTACACGATCGCCAACTACGCCCAGAACATCGCCGTGGCCCGCCTTCTGTCGGATTTCCTGTCGGCCAATCCCGATTCCCTGGGTCTCGCCTCGGCGCTGATCGTCACCAAATTCGCGCTGCTCGCAATTCCGGTGATCGTCATCGCCGTCTTCTGGCTGGCGGGTCAGAAACAGAATTGATCTGACCCGGCACCGGGCGGGGAGGGTTCATGAACCAGACATCGATTTTCTGGCCTGTTCTGGCGCACGTGTTGCTGGTCTACATCGTCTATGGCGCCATGGCCCGGCGCAGGTATGTCGCCATCCAGTCGGGCGAAGCCAAAGTCAGCCAGTACAAGGCGCGCTCGACCGAGCCGGCCTCCTGCGTGACAGTTGCCAGCAACCTCAGCAACCAGTTCGAACTGCCGGTGCTTTTCTATGTGCTGTGCCTGATGTTGCACCTGACCAACGGCGTCAACTATCTGACCTTGGCCCTGATGTGGATCTTTGTCGCGACCCGCTATTTTCATGCCTGGGTTCACCTGACCAGCAACAATCTGCTCCTGCGCAGCCGGTCTTTCTCCCTGGGGGCAGTGATTCTTTTGCTGGGCTGGATCTGGCTCGCGCTGCACCTGCTCCGGGTGGTTTGAGCAGTACTCCCCTTCGTTGGGGCGCTCCGCCTACAAATCGAACACCGCTATTTTGCGCTTGTCGAACTTGATGCCGATCTCGCCGCGCACCAGCTTCAGCGCCGCCTCGCCGAAAACGGCGCGGCGCCAGCCCTGCAGCGCCGGCACGTCGGCGGCTTCGCCTTCGGCAGCGATGCGGTCGATGTCGTCGCTGGAAGCCAGGACCTTCGATGCGACGCCTTGCTTTTCGGCCACGATCCTGAGCAGCACCTTCAACAGCTCCGCGGCGGCGCTCGATCCCTCGGGCGGCTGAAAACTCTTTGGCAGCTTCGGCAATTGCTCCTTGGGCAGAGCTAGTGCGGTGTTGACCGCGCCAAGCAGCGCCGCCGCGGTCGAGGAGCGCTCCCAGCCCTTCGGTATCGTGCGCAGCTTGGCCAGCGCGGCCGCGTCGCACGGCGCCTGCTGCGCCACCTCGTAGATGGCGTCGTCCTTGAGCACGCGGCCGCGGGGTACGTCGCGTTCGCGCGCCTCGCGCTCGCGCCATGCCGCCACGGCCTGCACGATCGCCAGCTCCTGCGGCTTGCGCAGCCGCATCTTCAGCCGCTTCCAGGCATCCTCGGGGTGCGGATCGTAGGTTTCGCGCGAGGTCAGGACGTCCATCTCCTCGTTCAGCCAGTGGGCGCGGTTCTCCCGCTCCAGTTCGGCGCTGAGATGCTGGTAGACCTCGATAAGATGGGTGACGTCGGCAAGCGCATAGTCGAGCTGCTTTTCGGACAGCGGCCGGTGGCGCCAGTCGGTGAAGCGCGAGGACTTGTCGAGCCGCGCGCCGGTGACGCGCTGCACGAGCTGATCGTAGGAAACGCTGTCGCCGAACCCGCAGACCATCGCCGCAACCTGGGTATCGAACACCGGATGGGGAACGAGATCGCCCAGATGGACGATGATTTCGATGTCCTGCCGCGCGGCATGGAAGACTTTGACGACAGATTCATTGGCCATCAGCCTGAAAAACGGCTTCAGGTCGATGTCTGGCGACAGCGGATCGATCAGCGCCGTTATTCCGGGCGCCGCCATCTGGATCAGGCACAGGATCGGCCAGAAGGTCGTTTCCCGGATGAATTCGGTGTCGACGGTGACGAAATCCGATTTTTCGAAAGCGGCGAGAACGGTCTCGAGTTCTTTTTGGGTGGTGATGACGTGCATCAAATCGCTTTTGGCAGGAGTAGGGTCTTCCTAGATTTCAGCCGGGAAGGCTTTCGTCAAGCGTTGGCGCTCGCATCACGGCCCGTCCGGCCCGTCCGGATCGCCGTTTCTTCTCGCCAGCCGGGCGAAAACCGTCGAGGTGCGCAACAGCGCGGTGAAGCGGCTGCGCTTGCCAGCCGGCACGCCCGATCGTGCCCGCATCCGATAGAGGATGACGGCGATGAAGATTGCATAGACCAGCGCGCTGAACACGAACAGCGCGCTTGGGCCAAAATACTGCATCGCCGTCGATGCGGCGAAAGGGCCGCCAATGGCGCCGAAGGAATAAAACAGCATCAAGGCGGCGTTGATCAGAACGAACTCGCCCGCGCCGGCGCGGTCGTTGGAGTGCGCCGCCGACAGCGAGTAGAGCGGCATGGCGAAACAGCCGAAGATGAAAATGATGAGGAAGTTGAGAAACGGGTCGGCTCCCGCCACGAACGCAAGCGCCAGCGCTGCCAGCATGGCGCAGCATGTCGTCGCCAGCAGCACCGAGCGCCGGTCCCAGCGATCGGAGAGATAGCCTAGCGGGTATTGGATGAGTGCGCCGCCGAAGATACCGACGCTGACGAAGGTTACGACATCGGCGACAGACATGCCGATCTGCTCGGCATAGACCGGCGACAGCGTGCGGAACGCGCTGTTGGTGACGCCGACGGCGATGCAGCCGAAACAGCCGAGCGGCGAGATGCGCCAGACCCGCGCCAGGTCGAGCTTGACGTCTTCCGGCGGCGTCGGGCTGGAGCGATCGCCCAGCGATACCGGCACCAGCGACAGCGTGATCATCATCGACATGATGGCGAATATGGCGAAGCCGCCTGCTCCGAAGATCGGGATGAGGAACTGCGCGCCGGTGACCGAGCCGATGTCGACCATGCGGTAGATGGCAAGCACGCGGGCGCGGTCCTTGTTGCTGACCCCGGAGTTGAGCCAGGCCTCCATCACCGTGAACAGGCCGGCGAAGCAGAAACCGCCGGCAAAACGCACCGCGCACCACATCACCGGGTCGATGACCAGAACCAGGAGCAATGTGCCGGCCGAGGCGGCCGCGGCCAGCGCCGAGAAGGTCCTGACATGGCCGACCGCCTTCAGGATGCGGGTGACGGCCAGGCAGCCGAGCAGGAAGCCGGCGAAATAGAACGTGCCCATCAGGCCGATGTCGGAAGCCGAAAAACCTTCCTGCGCGCCGCGCAGCGCGATCAGCGTGCTTTGCAGCCCATTGCCGCCGAGCAGGATGCCTGCGGCGATGAGGAGCGGGATCAGCGGACGGATGGAGGACATTAAGAGGCGATCACATGTCTGTGATCCCTTCTTGAACCATCGCTTCCGTCAATACCAGCGGCAATTCCCCGCGCCAACAGGATGTGTCCGCCTTTCTGTTCAAGGAAGTCGGCGCCTGCCTCCTCGACGTCCCACGGCGAACCGCCCGGCTGCTCCCGACGCGATGGCTATTCCCGCGAGGACAGCGATGAGCCCGACAATTAGGTTTGCATTGATTTGCTCACCGAGAAAGACGGCGCCGAAGATCGATGCCGTCACGGGGTTCACGGCAACTGAAACGGCAACCAGCGTTGGCGGCGCACGTTCAAGCGCGAACGCCCAGAGGAAGAAGATCAGGGCGCCGCAAATTACGGCCAGGTATCCGCTGGCAACCCATTGCGACGCCTCAAGCGCGGCAAGTCGCGTCAGGCCTCCAGTCAAAGTCGACAGCGCCAACAGGCAGGCCGTGCCGACGGCCATGCCAAACGCGGCGAATGATGTCGGCGCGCAGCGGGTGAGAAAAGGTCGCGACCAGACATTGTAGAGCGCCATGCAGAATGCCGCCGCGATCATCAGGAGGTCTCCGCGCCAGGCGCCCTGGGGAGCTGTCGTCAGGCTGCTGCCAAGCGCGACAGCCACTCCGGCCATCGCGACCAGGACGCCGACGATCTTGCGCGTCGTCGGCGGTTCGATCCCTAGAACCGCGCCTGCGAGCATTGTGAGCACAGGCAGCGTCGAAAGCGCCAGAGCTCCTCGCGCCGCCGTCGTGTAGACAAGGGCTCCGTTGAAGAGCACCGGGAATAGGCCGAAGAACAGCAGGCCCAATGCGGCGGCGCCCGGCCAATCGCTTTTCGCAGGCCACTTGTCCCGCCGCAGAAGCGCTACGGCGGCGAGCACTAGAAAACCACCCCCGAACCGGATCGCGCCGATGGTGAGCGGATCCAGCGAACGCGCGAGATAGCGCGTTGCACCGACAGCGGTGCCGCCAAAGGCGCTGGAGAGAATCGCCGCGAGCACGCCTCCAGTTTCCATCGCTTCCCCTCTGCCAGTTCGGAGTCCAGCGGTATCGGGCAAACCGGGTAAAAGGAATCGAATAAATGCAATGAGCTTGATAAGCTTGCGCAATGAGCAGTCGGAGTCTCGATCCGGAATTGTTGCGGACTTTCGTCGTCGTTGCCGAGCGGCTCTCTTTCACGCGAGCCGCCGAGCAGCTCAATCGAACGCAAGCCACCGTCAGCTTGCAGGTGAAGCGCCTTGAAGAGCGCCTCGACATTTCGCTGTTCCGTCGATCGACGGCCCATGTCGAGCTTACGGCCGCCGGCGAGGGGTTTCTGATCGACGCACGCCGCATTCTTGCACTTAACGAGCAGGCGATTGCCCGTGTCTCCAACCAACGGGTAGCGGGACGCATCCGGATAGGCGTCATGGAGGACTACGGCACCAAGATCCTGCCACGCCTCCTCGCCGATATCGCCGTGCGATTTCCGCTCATGCAGGTCGAAATGGAGATCGGCCTCACGGCGCGGCTGCTGAAACGGCTCGGCTCATCATTTGACGCGGTCATCGCCATGCATCCGGAAGGTGTGGCCGAGGGCGATCTGATATGCCGCGAAAGAGCGATATGGGCGGCGGCGAGGACCCACTCTGTCGAAGAACTCGATCCGCTGCCCGTCGCGTTGTCGGACCCTGATTGCTTGTTTCGCGCATGGGCGACTGACGCGCTCGACAGAGCGGGCCGGCCGTGGCGACTGGCCTATGTCAGCCCGAGCCTTGCCGCGACGGAGGCGATCGTCGAGCAGGGCCTTGCGGTTACCGTGGTCAAGGGCAGCATGCTCGCGCCCGGCCTGCGCGATGTCCATCCTGGCCCTTATGTGCCGCCGCTGCCCGGGGCGGAGATCCGCCTTCATCGGGCCACAACGTCTTCCGCAAGCGCCGCATTGGTCGTCGATCACCTCGCGCATCGCCTGCGGTTGTCAAGCCTTGGTTCATAGGGCGACCTGCGCGCCGGCGAATGCTCCGAAAGAACCCGTCAACCCGGGTTCGTTGCCCTGGCCCTCCGCCCACTCGCCTTGACAAACCGGGCCTCCCATGCGCTTTTCGCGCAAATTTTTCAGGCCGGGCCGCGATGCTTCGGCCGGCAACCCAACATCCCGGACTTTTGCCCATGACAATGCACCGTTACCGCAGCCATACCTGTGCCCAGTTGAGAAAGAGCGACGTCGGCGCTTCCGTTCGCCTGTCGGGCTGGGTGCATCGCGTGCGCGACCATGGCGGCCTGCTGTTCATCGACCTGCGCGACCACTATGGCCTGACCCAAATCGTCGCCGATCCCGATTCGCCGGCCTTCAAGATCGCCGAAACAGTGCGCGGCGAATGGGTGATCCGCGTCGACGGCGAGGTCAAGGTGCGCCTGCCTGAAACCACCAATGCCAACCTGCCGACCGGCGAGATCGAGATTTTCGCGCGCGAGATCGAAGTGCTTTCGGCGGCCAAGGAATTGCCGCTGCCGGTCTTCGGCGAGCCGGACTATCCCGAGGACATCAGGCTGAAATACCGCTTCCTCGACCTGCGCCGCGAGACGCTGCACAGGAACATCGTGGCGCGCACGAAGATCATCGCCGAGATGCGCAAGCGCATGGGCGAGGTCGGCTTCACCGAATTCTCGACGCCGATCCTCACCGCATCGTCGCCCGAAGGCGCGCGCGACTTCCTGGTGCCGTCGCGCATTCACCCCGGCACTTTCTATGCGCTGCCGCAGGCGCCGCAGCAATACAAGCAGCTGATCATGGTCTCGGGTTTCGATCGTTATTTCCAGATCGCGCCCTGCTTCCGCGACGAGGATCCGCGCGCCGACCGCCTGCCCGGCGAATTCTACCAGCTCGACCTCGAAATGAGCTTTGTCGAGCAGGATGACGTGCTTTCCACCATGGCGCCGGTGATGACATCGGTCTTCGAGGCCTTTGCCAACGGCAAGCCCGTCACGAAGGACTGGCCGCGCATTCCCTATGATGTTGCGATGCGCAAATACGGTACCGACAAGCCGGATCTGCGCAACCCGATCGAGATGCAGGCGGTCTCTGACCATTTTCGTGATTCCGGCTTCAAGGTCTTCGCCAACATCCTGGCCAACGATCCCAAGGCCGAGGTCTGGGCCATTCCGGCCAAGACCGGGGGCAGCCGTGCCTTCTGCGACCGCATGAACAGCTGGGCGCAAGGCGAGGGGCAGCCCGGATTGGGCTACATCTTCTGGCGCAAGGAAGGCGAGAAACTCGAAGGCGCGGGTCCGCTTGCCAAGAACATCGGCGAGGAGCGCACCGAGGCGATCCGCCTTCAGCTGGGCCTTGCCGATGGCGATGCCGCCTTCTTCGTCGCCGGCGATCCCAAGAAATTCGTCTCCTTCGCGGGTGCTGCGCGCACCCGCGCCGGCGAGGAACTGAACCTGGTCGACCGCGACCGTTTCGAGCTGTGCTGGATCGTCGACTTTCCGTTCTTCGAGTGGAACGAGGACGAGAAGAAGATCGATTTCGCCCACAATCCGTTTTCGATGCCGCAGGGCGGCATCGACGCCCTCAACAACCAGGAGCCGCTCGGCATCAAGGCATTCCAGTACGACGCCGTGTGCAACGGCTTCGAGATTGCCTCGGGCGGCATCCGCAACCATTTGCCCGAAACCATGGTCAGGGCCTTCGAGATGGTCGGACTGGATCGCCAGACCGTCGAGGAGCGCTTTGGCGGCCTTTACCGTGCGTTTCAGTACGGCGCCCCGCCGCACGGCGGAGCGGCATTCGGCATCGACCGCGTCGTGATGTTGCTGGTGGGCGCCAAGAACCTGCGCGAGATCACCATGTTCCCGATGAACCAGCAGGCTTACGACCTGTTGATGAATGCGCCGTCGGAAGCCACGCCGCAGCAGCTTCGCGACTTGTCGCTGCGTGTCGCACCGATCAAGAAAGAGGCATGATGGCGCTCCGGACGGCGCTTTAAAGAAGCCTCCGAAGTGACTCGTTCGATTGAGAATCGCAGGCAAAAGCCCGGCATCGCTGCCGGGCTTTTCGTATCTTGAAGCAAGTCGAGGTCGCTTCGATCAGTCTTCGTTGGCCTTGACGGTGACGCCGAGCGTCTTCGGCAGGTCGGTCGGATTGGACATGGCGCCCGCCATGATCAGTGCGAACGGCACCGACGCCGGCGGCTTAGCCGAGATTTCGAGGCTCTTCGGATCGTCGAGATATTTGCCGACCGCCGCCGTTACCTGCGCCGTCAGCTCGGGATTGTTGAGCTGCGCCATGCCGAACGGCACGATCGCCTTGGCCTGGTTGGCGATATCCTTGCCCGACATGCCTTGCTGCTTGCCGACATAGTCCAGCACCTTGCCCGTCAGCGAATCGTCGTCGAAACGGATCGAGGCGCTGTTGAAGGAAAGCTGCTGCAACAGGCCGAGCATGGCCATGCCTTGCGCCGAGTTGTCGGCCCCTTCGGGCTGCGCGGCCATCTTCTTCTGCATTTCCTGCAGCGACTTGATGAAGTCGAGCGTGTAGCCGCCGAGATCGAAGGTCATGCCGAGCGTGCCGGCATTCTCGACCGAAATGTTGTATTTCGACAGCTCCATCTTGCCGTCAGTGGGCTGCCAGGTGCCGGCCATCTCGAAATTGCCCGCAATGTTCTGGTAGCCGAGTGCGTTGATGACTTCCTTCGACTTGGGATCCTCGACCAGCGTCAGGTCGGCATTGAACTTCTCGGTGGTGCCGGTGAATTTCATCGCTTGGCCGTCGGCCGGCGGCGTGATTTCGATGGCAAGCCCGTCCATCGAGAAAGCGGTCTTGTCGGCGATCTTGACCCTCATGTTCGAGAGTTCGGCGGACTTGTACATCATCAGCGAGCCCAGCGGGCCGCTGGCGCCGCTGGCCGGAACCATCATGTCGTGGATGACGAGGGGGCTTAAATTGAGGGTGACGCCGTCCGTGCTATGTTCGAATGCCGAGGTCGACACGGTTGCGATATCATAGCCGCCATTGGCTTCGGTCACGCCTTCGAGTTTGACGTCGCCGATCGCAAGGGCCTCTTTTTCCGCGCCCGGTTTGATGGATACGCCCTGCAACACCATGCTGGCGTTGTCGCCGGTCACGCCGGTCCAGGAGATGTTGACGCCCTGCGCGGCAAGTGCCGCCTTCAGCCGGTCGGCGACCGCGGTGTCCTGGGCGAGCGCCGCGTTCAGCGGCAGTGTGAGCAAGAAGGTCAAAAAGGCGAATTTCCTGAGAGTCGAGCGTTTGATTGTCATCGCGAATGCCCCTGCGAGTGTCCTGAAAATTATTTTCAATTTTTGGCGCCATCACCCTTCAGTGACGAACTGGACGGGAAAAAGGCGCATCCCGCCACAATGGTCAAAAATCGCGGCGAAAGGCAAACTCGATCCGAACATGCTGGAGACCGGGCCGCCGAGCGTCGTCGCGCTTCCCAATAGAGACGGCATGTAACGGATTGATGTTGGCTGGCGGGCTTGCCTGCGGCTTCGTGTTGCAGGGCAGGGCATGCACCCACTTCAAGGCTTGCCCTCTTGCCGCGAATCACCCGCTCGGCTAGTTCCAGCCCATGGGAAAAAGGCTTTTGCCGCCTGACAATGGTGGCGGCGATCACATCGAACCGGTCGATCTGAAGAAGGCGCTCGAAGAGCGCTATCTTGCCTATGCGCTGTCGACCATCATGCACCGGGCGCTGCCCGATGTCCGCGACGGGCTGAAGCCCGTCCATCGCCGCATCATGCACGCCATGCGCCTGCTGCGCCTCAACCCCGACCAAGGCTTCGCCAAATGCGCTCGTATCGTCGGCGAGGTGATGGGCAAGTTCCACCCGCATGGCGACCAGTCGATCTACGATGCGCTGGTGCGGCTGGCGCAGGATTTCTCGATGCGCTACCCCTTGGTCGACGGCCAGGGCAATTTCGGCAACATTGACGGCGATAACGCCGCCGCCATGCGCTACACCGAAGCGCGCATGACCGATGTGGCGACCGAGCTGCTCGCGGGCATCACCGAGGATGCCGTCGACTACCGGCCGACCTACAATGAGGAGGACGAGGAGCCGGTGGTGCTCCCGGGCGCCTTCCCCAATCTGCTGGCCAATGGCTCGTCCGGCATCGCTGTCGGCATGGCGACATCGATCCCGCCGCACAACGCGGCCGAACTTTGCGACGCCGCCCTTCACCTGATCGAGCATCGGGACGCGCCGGTGGCCAAGCTGATGGATTTCGTCCAGGGCCCGGATTTCCCGACCGGCGGCATCATCGTCGATAGCCGAGCCTCCATCCTCGAATCCTATGAAACCGGCCGTGGCGGCTTTCGCGTGCGGGCAAAATGGAGCCAGGAAGACCAGGGCAGGGGCACCTGGAGCATCGTCGTCACCGAAATCCCCTATGGCGTGCAGAAGGCGCGCCTGATCGAGAAGATCGCCGAGCTCCTGATGGCGCGCAAATTGCCGCTGCTCGAGGACATCAGGGACGAGAGCGCCGAGGACATCCGCGTCGTGCTGGTGCCCAAGAGCCGTTCCGTCGATCCCGGCATCCTGATGGAGTCGCTGTTCAAGCTCACCGAGCTTGAAAGCCGTTTCCCGCTCAACATGAACGTGCTGTCGCGCGGCAAGGTGCCTAACGTCCTGTCACTGAAAGGCGTGCTGCAGGAATGGCTCGAGCATCGTCGCGACGTGCTGATCCGCCGCTCGAAACACCGCCTCGGCGAGATCGAAAGACGGCTGGAGATCCTTGCCGGCTACCTGATCGCCTATCTCAATATCGACGAGGTGATCAAGATCATCCGTGAGGAGGATGAGCCAAAGCAGGTCATGATGGCCCGCTGGTCGCTCACCGACACCCAGGCCGAAGCCATTCTCAACATGCGCCTGCGCGCCCTGCGCAAGCTGGAAGAATTCGAGATCCGCAAGGAATTCGACGGCCTCACTGCCGAAAAGAAGCAGATCGAGGCGCTGCTTGCGTCCGAAGCCAAGCAATGGGGGACGATCAAGTGGGAGGTTGCGAGCCTGCGGGACAAATTCGGCCCCGAGACCGAGCTCGGTAAGCGCCGCACCCAGTTCGCCGATGCGCCCGAGCATGACCTGACCGACATCGCACATGCCATGATCGAGCGCGAGCCGGTCACCGTGGTGGTCTCGGAAAAGGGCTGGCTGCGTGCGATGAAGGGTCATCTGACCGATCATTCGCAGCTTGCGTTCAAGGAAGGCGACAGCCTGAAACTCGCCTTCCATGCGCAGACGACCGACAAGATCCTGGTGTTCACCACCGGCGGCAAATTTTACACCATCGGCGCCGATCGGCTGCCAGGCGGGCGCGGCCATGGCGAGCCGATCCGCATCATCGTCGACATGGACAATGACCAGGACATCGTCACCGCCTTCGTCCACGATCCGAAGCGCAAGCTGCTGCTGGTCTCGCATGACGCCAACGGTTTCATCGTGCCGGAGGAAGAGGTCGTCGCCAACACCCGCAAGGGCAAGCAGGTGATGAACGTCAAGGCGCCCGACGAAGCCAAGCGCTGCGTGCCGGTCGGCGGCGATCATCTGGCTATCGTCGGCGAGAACCGAAAGATGCTGGTGTTTCCGCTGTCCGACATTCCGGAAATGAGCCGCGGCAAGGGCGTGCGGCTGCAGAAATACAAGGATGGCGGGCTTCTCGATCTCAAGCCGTTTACGCTGGAGACCGGCCTTTCCTGGCAGGATTCGGCCGACCGCACCTTTATAAGGTCGCGCGAGGAATTGGCCGAATGGATCGGCGCCCGCGCGTCGGCTGGCCGCATGGTGCCGAAGGGTTTCCCGAGGACCGGGAAATTTGGGTAATCTCCCCCCTCGAGGGGGAGATGCCGCCGAAGGCGACAGAGGGGGTCGGTTCGACTGGACGCAACCTCATCGCTTTGAACAAAGAATGCTAGCGCCTTACGCGCGGCTACCCCCTCTGGCCTGCCGGCCATCTCCCCCTCGAGGGGGGAGATCCGCAGCTTCACCATCACCTTTTGAACTATCGTCACGATTGCTGCACTATATCAGAGCATAAGCTGCGGGATGGCCGGGGAGAGACGAGCGTTTGAAGGAAGCGAAAATCCAGAAACCGGGGCAGCGCCTGTTCGGTCTGTCGACGCCGCTCAGAGCCGCCGTCATCCCACCGCTCTCGGCGGCGCGCTGGCTGCTGGTGCTGATCGTTGCCGCCGGCGTCTATTTCTTCCACGGCTTCCTGTTCCCGGTGCTGGCCGCGCTGGTCATCGCCTTCGCAAGCTGGCCGCTTTACCGGCGGCTTTTGGCCGGTGTCGGCGGCAACCGCACCATCGCCGCCACCTTCGCCATATTGTTCATCCTTGCCTTCCTGGTCATACCGATCGCGCTCGCGGGCACCTACGCCATCAACGAGGTGCGCGAATGGGTCGGCTGGGCGATCGAGACCAACCGGCACGGCGCCCCGACACCGCACTGGATCGCCACGCTGCCTATCATAGGAGAATGGCTGAACCAGCAATGGACGACCAATTTCGGCCATCCCGGCGGCATCGGCGAACTGATCCAACTGGTCAGCGGCGCCAATATCGGCAGCATCTATCGCGGCGTCCTTGCCGCTGGCGGCAGCGCCTTCGGCCTGCTTTTGACGCTTTTGTTCATGATGATCGCGCTGTTCTTCGCCTATCGCGACGGCGAGCATTTCGCGGGCCAGGTCGATCGCCTGGGCGAGCGCATCCTGCCGACGAGGTGGGAGCGCATCTCGCGGGTCGTGCCGGCGACCATTTCCTCGACCGTGACCGGCATGACCGTCATCGCCATCGGCGAGGGATTGGTGCTCGGCATCGCCTACTGGCTGGCCGGCGTGCCGTCGCCCGTGACGCTTGGCGCGCTCACCGGGGTCATGGCGCTGATTCCCGGCGGGGCACCGCTGTCCTTCACGCTGGTTTCGATCTATCTCGCTGCCAGCGGCTCACCGGTGGCCGGCCTGGCTTTGTTCATCTGGGGGACGGTCGAACTGTTCATCGTCGACAAGACCTTGCGACCGAAGCTCGTCGGCGGGCCGATAAAACTGCCCTTCCTGCCGACCTTTTTCGGCCTGATCGGCGGCGTCAAGACGATGGGCTTTCTCGGCCTGTTCATCGGCCCGGTGCTGATGGCACTGCTGGTGGCGATCTGGCGCGAATGGCTGCGCGAGGTGGAAATGATGGACGAGATGCCTGCTTCCCCTGAACAGGAAGGCTCGCCGTCGCTGATCGAGATCGACGGCGAGGCGAAGAAGATTCAGGCCGGATGACGCACCGCAAGTGCGGCGCGGCGCCTGCGTCCGTCATGCAACTGCCACACCGAATGGACCACCAATGTGACGATCAGGATCGCGCCGCCGATCAGGCTGTTGCGTGACGGCGTTTCGGAAAAGATCAGCCATACCCACACCGGTGCCAGCACGGTCTCCAGAAGGTAGAACATCGCCACTTCCGGTCCGGAGATGTATTTGGGGCCGGCCGCCAGGCAGAAGAACGAAATCGGCATGATCACGGCGCCATTAAAGATGATCCACCAGGGCGCGCTCACATGGATGCCTTCACCTGACACCATGAAGGCCGCCAGCACGAGCGACGGAACCACCCCGACGAGCGCCGTGAAGCCCATGTCCTTGCCGCTGGCCCGCGAAATGGTGATGGCCACGGAAATGAAGAAGGCCGAACACAGCGCCATGAAATTGCCGAACAGGTGTCCGGTGCCGACAGATCCGCCGACGATTACCAGCACGCCGAGGATCATGACCTGCATCGCCGCGAGCGTCACCGCCCGCGGCTTTTCCTGGAGAAACAACCAGGACAAGAGCGCAGCGAACACCGTGTTGAAGGCCAGGATGAACACCAGGTCGGCGGTCGAGGTGTAGAAGACGGCGGTGACGAACGTGATCGAGGTCAGCCCGTAGCATATCGCGGCCGCAAGTCCCGACCAGCCTGGAATGAGCTCGGGCGCGTTTCGGCTCAGCGCCCGCCAGACAGCCCATGTGATCATTGCGGCGATGAAGGTGGCGGCCCCGCGCAAGAGCAGGATCGTCCATGCGCCGCCATCGGCGAGGCGGATCAGCGGAATGTCGAGGGTCAGCGTTAGGCCGCCAATGGCGGTTATCAGAAGGCCCTTCTGGTGGTCGCTGTGGGACGTCATTTGCAAACTTTCGTAATGAAATACAGATGGGACAGCCGATCGGCGCAATGACGCACTCTCCCGCCAAGCGGCTGAAAGACCAGCATCCCCTGCGTTGAAACAGTTAAACGTGGATCTTGGAAAAACTCAGCGTGAGACCGCTTCGTTGGTGTAGCGCTCCCAGCCCTTCGGGCCGAGATGCTCCTGCGGCATGAAGCGCATCTTATAATTCATCTTGCGCGAGCCGTTGACCCAGTATCCCAGGTAGACATGGGGCAGCCCCATCGCCCTGGCGCGAGCGATGTGATCGAGGATCATGAACGTGCCGAGAGACCGCTCCTCGAAGTCGGGATTGAAGTAGGAATACACCATCGACAGGCCGTCGGCCATCTTGTCGGTGAGCGCCACCGCGATCAGCTCGCCCTGTCCCTTGCCGGTGATGAAAGTATCGGGCCCGCGCCGGCGATATTCGATGACCTTGGTGTCGACATGGGTGTCCTCGACCATCATGGCGTAGTCCAGAACCGTCATGTCCGACATGCCGCCGCGGCGGTGGCGGGCATCGAGATAGCTGCGGAACAGCGAATATTGTTCGGTCGAGGGCTCGGCATTGTGCATGGCGCCGACGAGATCGGAATTGTGCTGCAGCACGCGCTTCATGTTGCGGCTGGCGACGAATTCCTGCGCCAGGATGCGCACGGAGACGCAGGCGCGGCAGGTTTCGCAGGCCGGCCTGTAGGCGATGTTCTGGGAGCGGCGGAACCCGCCTTGGGTCAGGAGATCATTCATCTCTGACGCCTTGTCGCCGACCAGATGCGTGAACACCTTGCGCTCGAACTGGCCGTCGAGATAGGGGCACGGCGACGGCGCGGTCAGGAAGAACTGCGGCGACTGGGTCGGGTGCTGCGTCATCGAGTCTCGGAAACACTCCTTCGAATCGCTCTACCTTTGGCGCGGAAAGCGAAAAATTCAACAGGATTGTGAAGGCGTGGCCATGCGGACGCCTTCACATTTGTGCCGACGCCGCGGCGATGCTTGCGAAAATGCGCCTCAGCGGCCGGTGCGGCTGACCACCGTGCCGAGCAGCAGGTCGTGCAGCGTGCGCTTGCGATCGGAAAACAGCGTCACCAGCAGCACCAGCGGCGACAGGATGACGTTGCCGGCCCAGAACAGCACCGAATGGACCACTGCCGTGAGCCCGTCGATCGGCCTGCCGTCGAGCCGATCGAGCCGGATGCCCATCATCTTCATGCCCGTGGTCGCCTGGTCGGCGCTGCCAAGCGTGTTCCAGATGTAGAGAATCGCGACGGCCGGGACCAGGACGCCAAACAGCATCCAGCCAAGGCCGAGGGTCAAAAGCCCGAGGAAGAACACCAGGATGGCGACAGGGATGGTGAGCAGCGCGACAATGACATAGTCGATCATGACCGCCAGGACACGCCGCGTGCGTACCCCTTCATAGGCCCTCACGTCGTCGAGCCTGGTATTGATGATTTCACCGTCGAGAACGCGAGCGTTCATGTCATTTCCTCGTAACAGGGGCCTGCTTAGCCTGCGCCCCACCTGCTGGGAAAATGGTAAAGGCTGATGGCGGAATCAAGATCGAGCCTTTCCCGGTGCGCAAGGCGGGGGAAGCGGCCGGCGGGCCGGTTGAATTCGCGCCTGACATGGCGTTAGCTTGTTGCGGCGCACCAAAAGCGCCAAGGGGCAGGGACGGGCAGGATGGATTACGACATGCTGGTCATTGGCAGCGGCCCTTCCGGCCGTCGTGCCGCTGTACAATCGGCCAAACTCGGCAAATCGGTACTGGTCGTCGACAGGGGGCGGCGCCTGGGCGGCGTTTCCGTGCACACGGGCACCATTCCGTCGAAGACGCTGCGCGAAACCGTGCTCAATCTCTCGGGCTGGCGTGAGCGCGGCTTCTATGGGCGCGGCTATCGGGTTAAGCAGGACATCTCGGTCGGAGACTTGGTCGAGCGCCTGCACAAGACGCTCGACCACGAGGTCGAGGTGCTGCAGCACCAGTTCATGCGCAACACGGTCAAGAGCTCCCGCGCCGCGGTGAAATTTCTCGGGCCCAACAGGGTCAGCCTGACATCGGACAATGGCGACTACAGCGAGGTCGGCTTCGCCAATGCGCTGATCGCCGTCGGCACCAGGCCGCACCGGCCGGGCGACGTGCCGTTCGACAAGAGCCGCGTGTTCGACAGTGACGAAATGCTCGAGCTCGACCGCTTGCCGCGCACGCTGACGGTCATCGGCGCCGGGGTCATCGGCGTCGAATACGCGACGATCTTTTCGGCACTCGACGTGCCGGTGACGCTGGTCGAGCCGCGCAACACGATCCTCGATTTCGTCGACCGCGAGATCGTCGACGACTTCATCCACCAGATGCGCGACCGCGGCATGACCATCCGGCTGGGAAGCGCCGTGAAGGAGATTGCCTCCAGGCCCGACCATGCAGAGGTCACGCTGGCCGACGGGCGCACCATACGTTCCGAGATCGTGCTCTACGCCGCGGGCCGCACCGGCAATGTCGGTAGCCTCGGCCTCGATGCGGTCGGCATCGAGGCTGACTCCAGGGGACGCATCAAGGTCGATCCGCACACCTTCCAGACCAGCGTGCCCAACATTTACGCCGCCGGCGACGTGATCGGCTTTCCGAGCCTGGCCTCCACCTCGATGGAGCAGGGCCGGGTAGCCGCGTGCCATGCTTTCGGCGTGACCTTGCCGCCGCCGCCGGAAACCTTTCCTTATGGCATTTACGCGGTGCCCGAGATCTCCACCGTCGGCCAATCCGAGGAACAGGTGCGCGAGAGCGGCGCCGCCTACGAGGTTGGCGTGGCCCGTTTCCGCGAGACCTCGCGGGGCCACATCATGGGCGTCAACACCGGCTTCCTGAAGCTTCTGTTCTCGATCGAGACACGCCGCTTGCTCGGCGCGCATATCGTCGGCGAGGGCGCCACCGAACTGATTCACATCGGCCAGGCGGTGATCAATCTGGGTGGCACGGTCGACTTCTTTGTCAATAATACATTCAACTATCCCACGCTGGCCGAGGCCTATAAGATCGCCGGGCTGGACGCCTGGAACAGGATGGGGCAGGGATAACCCTGTCGCCAGCCACTATTATCCTCACTCCGCCGCCTCCCGTTTGGCCGTGGGCGATCCGGTTGCGAGCAGCAGGGGCAGGCAGAGGACATAGAGGGTCGCGCCCGCGACCCACACCATGCCTGGGAAGACCATTCGAGTGCGAAAATAGAGCATGGCGATCACGAGTGGTCCGAACACCGAGACCAGGCTCGTCATGCTGGTGAGCACACCTTGCAATCGCCCCTGGTGATTTGCCGCGACACGTGAGTCAGCAACGATTGCAGCGCCGGGGCTCCGATGCCGCCGAGACAGAAAAGCGGCAACAGCGCGAACGCCATCCAGCCTCGCCAGGCCAGCGCGATCGATACATAGGCCGTGCTGTCGGCAAGGATGGCGACCATGAGCGCTCGCCTTTCGCCCCAGCGCTCGGCGATCGGTCCGGCGACGAAACCCTGGGCGCCGGCATGGAAGAGGCCGAACAATGCCAGCGATATGCCCACGGTGAAAAGGCTCCAGCCGAACTTGTCCTGTACGTAGAGAACCCAGACCGTGCCGCCGACTTCGCCGACAAGGCCGAGCACGGTAAAGGCGCCGAGCAGCGGCAGGAGGGCCGGAAAAGTCAGGGCCCAACGCAGCGGCGCCAGCGGGTTGAACGACAGCGGCTCGCCTGTGCCGCCGACCCGCTCCGGCTCCGGCAGCAGAAGGAAGGCCAGCGCCAGATTGATGCCGGTGAACCCTGCCGCCGCCAGGAACGGCGCGCGCAGCCATACATCGCCGAGCAGGCCGCCGAGCGCCGGACCGGCGATGAACCCGACGCCAAAAGCGGCGCTCAGATGGCCGAAGGCGCGGGCGCGCCGCTCTTCGCTGCTGATGTCGACCATATAGGCGGAGGCCACCGCCATGCTGGCGCCCGTTATGCCGGCGATCAGTCGGCCGACGAACAGCAGCGGCAGCGACGGCGCGAAGGTCATGAACAGATAATCGAGCATCGACCCGGCAAGCGACAGAAGCAGCACCGGCCGGCGGCCGTAGCGGTCGGACAACGCGCCGAGCAGGGGCGAAAACAGCACCTGCATCGCGGCATAGGCGGCGAGGAACGCGCCGAAAATCCAGCCAATGTCCTCGACATGGCCAACCTCGCGCAACAGCCCCGGCAGCACCGGCATGATCAGCCCGATGCCGGCCGCGTCCAGCGCCATTGCCGTCAGCACGACAAGATAGGCCCTTTTTATCGAGATGCTTCTTTCCTAAAATTTATCGGTGATAAGGTGGCGTTTATCACCGATAAATTGGCTGGGCAAGCGAGGTGCATATGAAGCTGGACAAGGCGCTGATCGTCGCGCAGGCGCTCGAGCTGTTGAACGACGTCGGCATCGATGCGCTCTCGACCCGGCTGCTGGCGCAGCGGCTCAAGGTCCAGCAGCCGGCACTCTACTGGCATTTCAGGACCAAGCGCGCCCTGCTCGACGCAATGAACGAGGAGATCCTGCGGCGCGGCCATGGACATCAGGTACCGCTGCCGGGCGAGAGCTGGCAGGAATTCGTACGCAACAACGCCCGCAGCTTCCGCGGCGCCTTGATGGCCTATCGCGACGGTGCGCGCGTCCATGCCGGTACCGAGGCCGATCCGGGCGATCTCGAACATGTCGAACGGTTCCTCACTTTTCTGCGCGAGGCCGGCATGCCTTCCGTCATGGCCATGCGGTTGCTGATGATCGTCGGGCGCTACACGGTGGGCTGCGTCCTCGAGGAACAGGCAGAATATCCGGCCGGCCCGGGTCGAGGTGCGGCGCTCGATGCCAAGGCAAGCGGTTACCCGCTGCTCAGCCAGGCCCTGGCCGATTATCGTGCGGGCGGTCACGAGGCGCTGTTCGAAAGCGGCCTCGACTTGCTGATTGCCGGGGCGCAGGCCGGCATCGCTGAAGGAGGCTGAGCGCGGCGATCCGCGTCTTGCCCGTCAGGCGGCAGGAGCGGGCGGGGCAAGCCATTGCCGCACGATCGTGGCATCGGGGTCGCCGATTTCATGGCCCGAAGCGACGATACGCGCGTCGACCTCGGCGCCGCGCTGGCTGAGCAGCGTTACCAGGGCCGGCGCGAAGGGTCCGTAGGTCAGGTCGGCGGCGCCGGCGACAATCAGCGCCTTGATGCCGGTCAGATCGGTTGCCGGCGTCTCGTCCAGCACCGGCATCGGCCGCAGCAGTGCCGCCCGTCCGACAAGGCCGGGATGGAGCAGCATCAGGCTGGAAACCAGATTGGCGCCGTTGGAATAGCCGAGGAAAGCCGCGCGCTTCGGATCGATCCGGTGCCGCTTCATGGCCTCGGCCATGAAGCGTGCGAAAGCGGCCGTCTCGCGGCGGATGCTGGCCTGCTCGAAGCTGGTCGGCGTGATCCGCTCGAACCAGCGGAAGCCGTCCTCCTGGACGATGCGGCCACGCACGGCGACCAGGCAGGCATGCGGTGCGATCTGCCTCGCCAGCGGCACCAGGGTCGTCTCGTCGACACCTGATCCATGCAGCAGGAACAGGCATTCGTCGCTGGCCCCGCCGGATCCGAAGAAGCGATAGGGAAAGGCCAGATCCAGCCGCGGCAGGCTGTTTTCGACGCTTGTATCGCTCATGCCGTATCCTTTTGATTACATTTCGTTTCACTCAATTTGCCGGCTTCAAAACGCAATATTTTCATGCTCCGCGAAAGTTGATTGAACCGGGCGCATTTCAGTCCGTTTCTGCGCCGATATACTCCATCGCGGAGGAATCGAAGCGGTGCGCCGGGGGTCGCATTGCTGGGCATGAACAACCAGCTTTGAGGCCTTTTGTCGATGACCACCCCAGTTCCAACCGAGCGCGATACGCGCATCGATGTGCTGCGTGCGCTCGCGCTGCTGACGATCTTCGTCGACCATGTGCCGGGCACGGCTTTCGACACCCTGACCTACAAGAATTTCGGCTTTTCGGATGCGGCCGAGGCTTTCGTGCTGATATCGGGCATTTCGGTCGCGCTTGCCTATGGCACGAAGTTCCGCCCGGGAGGCCGGCTGCTCGCGACGCTGAAAATGTGGCGGCGGGCAGGCGTGCTCTATATCGCCCATATCGTCACCACGATGGCGGTAATGGCATTGTTCTGTGCCGCGGCGGTGTTCGGCCGGCGGCCGGAACTGCTGAAGCTGATCAACATCGAACCGCTGATGAAGGACACGCCCGAGGTGCTGGTCGGCATCGTCACGCTCGGCCACCAACTCGGCTACAACAACATCCTGCCGGTCTACGCGGTGCTGCTTTTGCTGGCGCCGGCCTTCTTGCTGTTCATCAGCTACAGGCCGCTTGCAGCGCTGACCGTGTCCGGCCTGCTGTGGCTTGTAGCCGGCATCTGGCAGATCGCCCCGCCGAACTATCCCGAGCCCGGCCTGTGGTTCCTCAATCCGCTGTCCTGGCAGTTCCTGTTCAACATCGGCCTTGCCGCCATGCTGCATGTCAGGCGCGGCGGCGTCATTCCAGCCAACCGCTGGCTGATCGGTGCCGCCGCGGCCTATGTGCTGGCCGCGTTGGCATGGGTGCATAGTCCGCTTTGGGGCCAGGTGACCTGGTTCGACCTGCCGGTGGTGCTGACCGGCTTCGACAAGACATTCCTGTCGCTCCCGCGGCTGCTGCACATCCTGGCGGTCAGCTATCTGGTGGTGGCACTGCCTGCGGTCTCGAACCTGTTCCGCACCGGCCCCGACCATCCGCTGGCGATACTCGGCAAGCGTTCGCTTCCGGTGTTCATCGCCGGCACGCTGATCGCCATGGTTGCCCAGGTGATGAAGCTGATCAATCCCGGCGGCCTCGCCTATGACAGCCTGTTGCTCGCCGCCGGCATTGCCATGCAGTTCGCGCTCGCTTTCTATCTCGAATGGTTGTCGACCATCGGCGGTTCGGGGAAAGCCAGGACGACGCAAAAGGAAGCCAAGCCCGTCCAGCCGTCTTTCGGTATCTCGGCCGTGGCTAGAGCCAACCACTGAGGGTCAGCGAGCCCGGTTTCAGCGGCGCGGTGGAGCCGAGGAGGCGCGCACGATCAGTTCGACCGGCAGCAACTGCCGGCTGACCTTGCCGTCGCTTTCCAGGATTGCCTTGACGGCAAGCCGGCCCATCTCGGCGATCGGCTGTGCGACCGTGGTCAACGGTGGCTCGGACAACTCTGCTTCGGGAACGCCGTCGAAACCGATGACCGAAACATCATCGGGGACATTCAGCCCGCGCGCGCTCAGCCATTCAAGCGTTGCCAAGGCCATCCTGTCCGACATCGCCAGGATGGCCGTGGGTGGTTCGCCGGAAGCAAAGATCGTTTCCAGCCCCGCCTTTGTGGTGGCGGCATCGTTGGCGGTTTCGTAGACGGGCACTTTGGATGTATCGATGCCAACCCGCGAAAGCTCCCGGAAGTAGCCGGTGAGGCGATCGCGTGTCCCCGCATAGGCCGCGGCGCGAAGCTCTTCGGGCGAAATGATGCCTGTCCTGCCGTCGGCGAAAGGCAGCGCCAGCACGGCAAAGCGGCGATGCCCGAGTTCCGTCAGATGGCGCGCCGCCAGGCTGGCGCCGGCGATGTTGTCGACGCCGATCGCCGCGACGGATCCATCCTCCGAATCCAGGTCCAGCGCCACGAAGGGCAGTTTGCGCTCACGCGCCAATTCGACAAGGCGCGAGCCGCCTTCGATACAGAAGACGATGAAGCCGTCGACAAGGGCGCTCTGGATATTCCAGGCAAGCTGTTCGGTGTTGGCCGCCGAGACCAATGAGATCCCGGCCCCGGTCGCATCGCAGGCCTGCGAGATACCCGCCATCATCACGCGCGCGAAGGGATCCTCGAAGAAATAGGAGAGGGGCTCCGCGGTGGCCACGCCAATGGCGTTGACCTTGCCGGCCCGCAGCAGGCGGCCCTTGGGGTCGGGGCCGGCATAGCCCATCGCCTCGGCTGTCGCGCGAACGCGTTCGCGGACCTCTTCGCGCACGATCTCGGGGCGGCTGAAAACATTGGAGGCAGTGCCGTGCGAAACACCGGCGGCCTTGGCGATGTCGGCCAGCCGGACGGGTCGTCGATTGCCTGCGGTGAGTGACGCCATTTGCGCGTGCCTCCTGACATGCATTTAGCACGTTCCCGATTTGCATCTAGCACTTTCGTTGGATCGATTCAAATTTTGCTTGACCGGCGGCTTCCATAGGCCTATCTTTGAATCGATCCAACTAAGATCTGCCTGCTGGATTAAACCTAGATGGGAGGTGCGCCATGCATCCTGTTAACTATCTGTTCGAAGACATCTACCGCAACGACTGGAGCATCGGGTCGGTCGCCAACAAGTCCAAGCGCCGCGGCGGAACAAGCCCGTGGATTCGCGATCTGCGCTTCCTGGTGGCGCGCAAGCGGAGCTGACTGGCGTGAATTTTTTGCGTCGGTCTATTGGATCGATTCAATTCAAATCAAGAGGAGAAGAGCCATGCATCCCATGAAGCATCTGTTCGACGACATTTATCGCAATTATTGGGGCATCGGCACGGCCGCGGAGCGGCCAGAGGCGCCGCGCCGCGCGACGCTCTCAGCGCGCAACCGCGATCTTTGGATCCGACTTGAACGTCGCCGGGATTGAAACCGGCCGCGCATCTCAGGGTCGCCGACGCACCACGGCGGAGACAGCTATGGTCAGCCAGCCTGCGATGAGCAGGGTGCCTCCGATCGGCGCCGACATCGGAAACAGCCTCGATCCGAGAAAATCGCGGGCGAGAAGATCGCCCGTGAAAAGCACGAGCCCGACGAGCAGCACCAGGCTGGCTAACCGCAGCGGGTGATTCGCGTCGAGGAGACCGACGGCGAGAAACACCGGTGCGTGCATCAGCAGGAACGATGCCGCCGTACCGGTGAAGGCGCCGCCGAGATGTGCGGCGGCCGCCGACAGCGCCACGCCGGCCGCGCCCACGATGCCGGCGGCGAGCACAAGCAGACGGCTGCCGGTCGTTTCGGTCAGGTTCATGTCGACGCTCCTTCGGTTGATCGGCTGGGCAGTTCGTCAGGGCTTGCCCGCTTCCATCAACATATTCCGCGTCCGCCGCGCCTGGACAATCCAGTTGTAGACCGCGCCGAGCGCCATCAGCACCGACGTGCCGAGAAACACCGCCCGCATGCCGAAATGGCCGCCGACGAAACCGCCGGCAAGCGGTCCGGCGACCTGGCCGACATATTGGGCCGAGATCGAAAGACCGAGCACGTTGCCGCCGACGCCGTCGGGAATGTTGTGGCGGATGACGCTGGTGATGCAAGGCAGCAAACCGCCGAGCGCCAGGCCCATCAGGAAGCGCAGCCCGATCAGTTGCCAGCCGTCGGTGACGAAGGCCTGCGGAATGAGCAGCAGCGCCGACACGGCCAGCGCGCCGACGACGACGTTCCAGTGACCGACGCGGTCGGCGAGCCTGCCAAGCCATGACGCCGACAGGATTGCGCCAAGGGCGGCCGCCGACATCACCACGCCGGCAACGAGCGTCACCCGGCTCTGGTCCTCGATCAGCTGCTGCACATAGACGGTGATGATCGGCTCGATCGACATGGTGGCGAAGGCCAGCAGCATGCCGGTCGTCAGCATGGCCACGACCGGACGCTTGTCGGCAATTTGCGACCAGCCGCTCTTCGGCTTTGCCGCCGTCGCGGCTTTGCTTGCTTGCGGGCGCTGGTTCTCCTTGATCAGGAATGTCGTCGCCAGAAAGGCAAGGAAGATGACGCCGCCGGACAACAGAAAGGTCGCGCGGATGCCGATTACCGGCGGCAGCGCGCCGCCGAGCAAGGGGCCGACCAGCGAACCTGCCGTGATGCCAGCGGACAAGACACCGAGCGCCCAGCCGGAGCGGTCCTTCGGCGTCTGCATGGCCACCAATATGGTCGAGCCGGAGGAATAGCCGCCGGCAAAGCCGATCAGCAGGCGCAGCAGCACCAATTGCCAGACCGTCTCGACCATTCCGGTCAGCGACATGCAGATCGCCATGCCGAAGGAGGCGCGCACCAGCATCAGCTTGCGGCCGTAGCGGTCGCCGAGCCGTCCCCATAACGGCGCAACGAGCGCCGCCGCGAAGAAGGTCGCCCCATAGGCGACGCCCGACCATTGCACGATCGCCGCATGGCCCTCGACGCCCAGTTGCTCGACATAGAGCGGCAGGAACGGCAAGAGCAGGGTCATGGCGATGAGCGTGCTGAACGAACCCGCGAAGCAGACGGCGAGATTGCGCCGCCAGTGGATATTGTAGCCGCCCTGTTCCGTATCGTTCTGCGTCATGCCGTGCCTGCGTGTGCCAGGGATTGTTGTGGATACCATTTTGGGATACCAAGTCGGTATCCGTCATGGACCCACAGCCCGACCGCTGTCAATGCGGGCACGTGAAAAGGCAACAACGATGTCGCAGATGCACAACGTCGAACGGCAGCTCCGCGAGATGATCCTTGGACTTGAGATCGGCCCGGGTGAGAAACTCACCGAGCGCTGGATCGAAAGCCGCTTCGGCGCCTCGCGCACGCCGGTCAGGGCTGCGCTGCTGCGGCTCGAAACCGAAGGGCTGGTCGGCAGGGACGGGCGCGGCTGGACGGTCTCGCCCATCAACCTGGCCGAACTCGAGCAGATCGCGGTCTACCGCGAAGCGGTCGAGGTCGCGGCCTTGCGGCTGACATGCGGGCTTGCCGACAGAAGTGCCGTCGATGTCATCGAGGCTATGCTCGTCTCCTGCGACGACGACACTCCGCGCGAGGAATGGCATCGCGTCGGCATGGATTTCCACATCGAGCTGGCGCGACTGTCCGGCAATGAATTCCTGTTTCGGGCCGTCCGCGACGCGATGACCAGGCTTTCGCGCGCCCGTTGGCTGGAGGTACGCGATGGAGCGGCCCTTGGCCGCGCCTGGGCCGAACATCATGCCATCCTGGCCGCCGTGCGGAGCGGCGATGCACAGGAAGCCGCGCGCTTGCTCTCGCAGCATATCGTGGGCAGTCGCGACCGTCTGTTGACGTCGCTGGCCAATGATCGCCGCGGCCTTCGCGCCAGGGGATTTGCCGTCGTGGCGGCATAATGCGGCCTGCAGGGCAGGCCACTCGCCGCCGAAAAAAGGACCACCGGCCCCGAGCCCCACTTTCGGCCTCGCTTCGCGGACGCCGATGGCGTAGGACCGGGCGATGGAAAACAACCGATTTGAAGTACCCGTGACCGTCAAATCAGTCACGGCGGGAAGTACACAGCTCTTACGCTCGGCCCGCGAGGCTTCCGACTATCTCATGAACAGCTGGCCCGGCAAGCGCACCCCCAAGCATCGCGCGGCGCTGCAGGCCTGCCACGATGCGCTGGCCGGCGACAAGCCGGCCATGAACGCAAGGCGCGCCTTTATCGCGGCGGCGCGTGAAGTGGACGTCTTCGTCAGCGACAAGGCGCCGGCCTGATCCAGGCCGGATTGCCGCCGCGCGCCGTCATTCCTCTGTTTCAATCTCGGCGTCAGTCTCGGGTTTCTGACGCTCCCGCGCCGCAGCCTTGGCCGCCAGCTTTTCGGCCTTCTTGGCCGCCTTCTGGCGATCGCGTTCCTTGCGTTCCTGATCGTAATTTGGTGCTCGTGCCATAGCGGCTCCTTTTTTGCTGTTCTTGTGGGCTGACTACGCGTCGTTCGCCTTCCGACGTCTCGGAGCCGGCACCAGGGTTCCTATAAGCTGCTTCGGTCGATCACAAGGTCGGCGGCGCCGAAACGCTCCTTTGCCGTCAACTGCTGATGCCAATAGGGATAGAGCAGGGGCGGGCGGCTGACCGCGTCGAGGCGATCACGTTCCTCGCCGGCCAGCGTCAGGCTGGCCGCCGCGATATTGTCCCTGAACTGGGCCTCGTTGCGCCCGCCGATCACCAGGGAGCTGATAGCCGGCCGGCCAAGCAGCCAGGCAAGCGCCACCTGTGCGGCGGACACACCGCGGGCCTTGCCGATTTCGACCAGCACATCGACGATCCGCCACAACCGGTCCTCGTCGCGGATCGGCGGTTCGGACCAGCCGGCGACCTTGCGCGCGGTCGGGCTGTCACGGTGATACTTGCCCGACAGCAGGCCGCCCGCCAGCGGGCTCCACACCAGCACGCCCAATCCCTGGTCGACCGAGATCGGCAGCAGCTCGTATTCGGCTTCGCGTGCTTCGAGCGTGTAGTGGATCTGCTGGGTGACGAAGCGCGGCTGATGGCGGGTGTCGCTGATGGAGAGCGCCTTCATCACCTGCCAGCCGGAATAGTTGGAGCAGCCGATATAGCGGATCTTGCCCTGGCCGACCAGCGTGTCGAGCGCGGCGATGGTCTCTTCGAGTGGCGTCACGCCGTCCCATTCGTGCAGGAAATAGATGTCGATGACGTCGGTCTTGAGCCGCTTCAGGCTCTTCTCGCATTCGCGGATCAAATGATGGCGCGACAGGCCTTCGTCATTGGGACCGTCGCCGATGCGCATGCGCGCCTTGGAGGCGATCAGCACGTCGTTCCTGCGCTTGCCGCCGAGTGCCTCGCCGATGATCTCCTCCGACAGGCCGTCCGAATAGACATTGGCCGTGTCGATGAGATTGATGCCGGCATCGATGCACAGATCGATCATGCGCTTCGCCTCGGCGAGATCGCTGTTGCCCACAGCCGCGAACGGGCCGGCGCCGCCAAAGGTCATGGTGCCCATCGTTAGCGCCGAAACCTTCAGGCCGGAACGGCCGAGAGTGCGGTATTCCATGTCAGTCCTCGCGATTGAGAAGAATGGCCCGATCAGGTTGCTGGATTTGTAGGACAATCCGTGCGGCTTGTCGCCCTCCGGCCCCAGCACACCGATGAGCGGCCGTGGCGTGCCCCTGCAATAAAACCGTCATTGCCGGCCTATACTCAGTCGATCAGGGCGTTGCGCGCCGCCGTCAGGACGCGACCAGTGCGCCCGGTCGTTGCCGGAGGCGGCAGCTTGCAGATGGAGGAACACCAGATGAATGAATCCATACCCAAGTCCGGCGCCCGGGACTGGCTGGAAGCCGAACTCGCCGACACGCTCGACGAGGACTATGAACTGGAGATGTCGGAACCAGCGCTGTCGCTGGAGATCGCCAGGATCTACAAGAACGCGCATCCGCCTTCTATCGACCGCATGCAGTATTTTCGCGACCTGATCGGGCTGCAATCCGAGCTGATCAAGCTGCAATCCTGGGTCGCCTACCACAAGAAGAAGCTTGTGGTGATCTTCGAAGGCCGCGATTCGGCTGGCAAGGGCGGCGTCATCAAGCGCATCACCCAGCGGCTCAACCCGCGCATCTGCCGCGTCGTGGCGCTTCCGGCACCGACCGAGCGAGAGACGTCGCAATGGTATTTCCAGCGTTATGTGCCGCACCTGCCGGCCGGCGGCGAGATCGTTCTGTTCGACCGCTCCTGGTACAACCGCTCCGGCGTCGAGCGGGTGATGGGTTTCGCCGGGGCCGATCAGGTGGAGGAATTCTTCCGTGACGTGCCGGAGTTCGAGCGCATGCTGGTCCGTTCGGGCATCACGCTGGTCAAATACTGGTTCTCGATCACCGACGAGGAACAACAGATGCGCTTCCTGATGCGCATCCACGATCCGATGAAGCAGTGGAAGCTGTCGCCGATGGACCTGCAGTCGCGGGTGCGCTGGGAACAGTACACCAAGGCCAAGGAAGAGACCTTCGCCCGTACCAACATTCCGGAGGCGCCCTGGTTCATCGTCGAGGGCAACGACAAGAAGCGCGCCCGGCTGAACTGCATCGACCACCTCTTGCAGCAGGTTCCCTACGAAGAGGTGCCGCACGAGGAGATCAAGCTGCCCGAGCGCGTCTTCAATCCCGAATACGAGCGCCAGGTGCTGCCGCGCGAGCTCTACGTGCCCGAGAAGTATTGAACGAGAGTTTGTCCTTCTCCCCGTATAGTGACGGGGAGAAAGGATCTGCACCAAGGGTTGCCAATTCCCACTGTCGCAGACAACTAATTCCTAAGTCCGCTTGATGACGACATGCGTGGCAAGCGGCGTCGCTACTTGTTCGCTGCACGCGTAGCCGAGCTTCGGCATATCAATCCCGGCGAAGAGGTGCTCGCCGGAGCCGAGCAGCACCGGCGAGATCGCCAGATGCATCTCGTCGATGAGCCTCTCCTGGAGGTACTGCCGGATGGTGGCGACGCCGCCGCCGACCCGCACATCGCTGCCATTGGCCGCTGCCCTTGCCTGCTCGAGCGCCGAATGGATGCCATCCGTAATGAAGTAAAAGGTCGTGCCGCCCTCCATGACGATCGGCTCGCGCGCATGGTGGGTCAGCACGAAGACCGGCACATGATAGGGCGGGTTGTCGCCCCACCAGCCCTTCCAGTTTTCGTCAGGCCATTCGCCGCGGATCGGCCCGAACATGTTGCGGCCGAGGATCCAGGCGCCGACATTCTCGAAGCTGCGCGCCGCGAACGCCTCGTTGATATCGGTTGTGCCGTCATCGTCTCCGAGCACCATCTTGCGGAAGGTGCGGGTACCGATCATCCATTTGTGCAGGGCTTCCCCACCGACGCCGAGCGGGTTTTTCAAATCCTGGTCGGGACCGGCGCCGTAACCGTCGAGCGACAAGGTGAATGCGTTGACGCGAAGTCTGGACATGGAAAGCCTCCTCAGACCAGTTGTATTTTGCAAGCAGTTACTTTCTAGCAAACCGATTGCAAATTGCAAGTAGTATTTTCCGCGATCGAAAAGATGCATATCCGTACTTCGCCTATGCGATGTCCAGAGTGTTGCCTGATGGTTGGTGCGGATGCCAAAATGGCGGTTGCCGAGACAGCCGCTATACCGGCTCATTTGCCGGTGAGTTCCATGAAGAGCATATGGTTTGAAGGCGCTGGGGAAACTATGCTCTCAGCATCTCCGCCACCTCAGGGGCGAAATAGGTCAAAATGCCGTCGCAGCCGGCGCGTTTGAAGGCAAGAAGCGATTCCAGCATGACCTTTTCGCCGTCGATCCAGCCATTGGCGCCCGCCGCCTTGATCATCGAATATTCGCCCGACACCTGGTAGGCGAAGGTCGGCATCGCAAATTCGTCCTTCAGCCTGCGGATGATATCGAGATAGGGCAGGCCGGGCTTGACCATCAGCATGTCCGCGCCTTCGGCCAGGTCCTGCTCGGCTTCGCGCACCGCTTCGTCGGAATTGGCGTGGTCGATGTAATAGGTCTTCTTGTCGCCCTTGAGCAGGCCGGCCGTGCCGACCGCCTCGCGGTACGGCCCGTAGAAGGCGGAGGCGAATTTCGTCGCATAGGACATGATCGCCACGTCCTGAAAACCGTTTGCGTCGAGCGCGTCGCGGATGGCTCCGATGCGGCCGTCCATCATGTCGGACGGCGCGATGATGTCGGCGCCGGCCGCTGCTTGTATGACGGCCGCCGCGGTTACCTGTTCCACCGTCTCGTCATTGACGATGAGGCCGTCGCGCAGGATGCCGTCATGACCATGGCTGGTGAACGGGTCGAGCGCGGCGTCGGTGATGACGCCGATCTCAGGCACCGCGTCCTTGATCGCGCGCGTGGCGCGGTTGATGACGTTGTCGGGGTCGAGGATATGCGAGCCGGTCTCGTCGCGCAGCGAAATGTCCACATTGGGAAAGGTGGCAAGCGCGGGGATGCCGAGCTTCGCCGCGCGTTCGGCCTCCTTGACGGCAAGGTCGATCGACAGGCGGAAGACGCCCGGCATGGCGGCGATCGGCTCGCGCACTTGTCTGCCGTCGACGACGAAGATCGGCCAGATCAGGTCGTCGACGGAAAGCCTGTTCTCCTGCACCAGGCGCCGCGACCAGTCGGCCTTGCGCATGCGTCGCAAGCGGCGGCTGCCGGTGATGTCGTCGACGCTGCGCGCGCCGGCAGGTTTTGCGGGGGTGAATCTGTTCATCGCCAAAACTCTCGTTTGGCCGGCTTTTATCACGCACCCGTGGTGCTGACCAATGCGACACGTTTGTGCCAGCAATCCGGCCGGGTCCTTATTCGGGTTGCCCGTTGCCCGAAAGGATCTGCGCCGCACCGCGCATGCCGACACGGAACGCCTCGTCGAAGCCGACGCCGCGCACTTGCCAGGCGTAGGTCTTGCCGGCCTTCGCCAGCCGCCAGTCGGCGATCCAGCCCAACTCCTTGTCGCTCCAGACGATGCTGCCGGAAAGCGCTTGGTCGGCGCCGGCCATTTTCGCAACCGTGTCCAGCTTCGCCATGTCGGCCTCGCGCATGATCCTGTCGTCCAGCCCCGCCTTCGACAGCAGCGCTGCCGTTGGGAAGGTTACCTGCATGGCAACCGGCGCGGCGGCATTGCCGAACGACTCGCGCATCAGCACGCCGCGCTCGTCATCGGCATCGAGCGCGAAATGCTTGACGCCGCGCTCGGTCGACAAGAACACCGCCAGCCGTGGCCTTTCGGTCAGCCATGGCCTGCTGCCGAGCGAAGCCAGCACCGGATCGATCATCGCCGGGCTGTACTGGCAGTAGAGATTGTGAGGCCGATCATACGTGCCCTGATCGTCATGGTTGGGAATGCCTTCCATGCGATCGCGGTAGCGAAAGGCCGCCACGAAGCTGCCGGCCTTGTCGCGCAGCGCCGCCATCTCCGGTTTCGCCGGCAGGCGCTGGTCGCCGGAAACCCGGACCAGAACCGCGTCGAGGCAACGTTTGAAGCCGGCCTGGCGGTTCTTCTCGTACCGACCGTTGACGATGGTCTGCGACTGGTAAAGATCGGCGAGGCTTGCCGCCAGGGTCGGTTGCAAAGCCAGGCAAATGATGATCAGCCCGATCGTCATCGGCACGAGGCGCGCAAATCCAGCCATGAGCAACACCCCGTTGGAAACCCGCTACAGCTGCGCAGTCGCCGTGGTTCTCGGCGTTGCGGCCACAACGGCTCTTTTAGCACTAGGCTCCGGCACGAGCCAAGACGCGCTGCCGGCATGCCGGCATTGACGCGGCCATGGGCCACGCTTTAGCACTTCAGTCCCGGCGGAGCGGGGGAGGGATTCTTTCACGATGGATTTTGGCGGAGGCGACGAGATCCGCTTCGAACATCTGGGCCGGGCCGGCATCGTCACGTTGACGCGGCCGCGGGCACTCAATGCGGTCACGCACGGCATGGTCAATGCACTCGCCAAGGCATTGCACGCTTGGGAGCGGGACTGGAGCGTCGACGTCGTCGTCGTCAAGGCCGAGGGTAGGGCGTTTTCGGCCGGGGGCGACATTCTCCACATCTATGAGGCCGGCCGGGCCGGTAAGCCGCCTGTCGAGTTCTTCGCCGACGAGTATCGGCTGAACGCCCAGATCGCGCGTTTCAAAAAACCCTATGTGGCGCTGATCGACGGCATCGTCATGGGCGGCGGCGTCGGCATCTCCTTTCATGGATCGCACCGGGTGATGACGGAAAATGCGCAGTTCGCCATGCCGGAGGTGGGTATCGGCTTTTTCCCGGATGTCGGCGCCAGCCATCTGCTGCCCGATCTTGGAGGTTCCTTCGGCATGTACCTGGCGCTGACCGGCAATCGTATCCGCTATGGCGACGCGTTGTGGTCCGGGCTGGCCACGCATACGATCAAGGCGCAGGACCAGGCTGGCTTTCTCGACCAGCTCGCCGCCACCGGCGATCCCGAATCGGTGCTGCGCGGCTTCTTCATCCCGGCGAAGCGCGAGACGGACAGGCAGGTGCTGGAGGCGATCGCCCATCACTTCGCGCAGGCGTCGCTTGCCGATATCATCGGCAGCCTGGAGCAGGCGGCAGGGAGCGATGAGTTTGCGGCAAGGACGCTGGCGACGATCCTGACGCGCTCGCCGACCAGCCTTCGTGTCGCCTGGCGCCAGATCACTGCCGGCCTGACGCTGCCGATGGATCAATGCATGAAGATGGAGTTCCGCATCCTCAACCGGATGCTCGCGGGCCACGATTTCTACGAAGGCATACGCGCCACCATCATCGAAAAGGGTTCCAAGCCGCAATGGCTGCCGGCAACCCTCGATGCGGTCGACGACGCGGATGTCGATGCCTATTTTGCCTCGCTCGGTGAACGGGAACTCGCGCTATGAGTGAGGTGACGTCCAGACGCGTCGTGCTTCAGCCTTCAGGGGTGGAGGTTATCTTCGCCTGGTTCCAGCGAATCATATCAGGATACTGCCTGCTGTTCGGTATCCTGTACTGGATCAGGCTTATCGGCTTCTATCCCGGCTCGCTGTGGCGCTTCGACCTGATGCCGGTCCACTGGCAGGTGGCAGCGGTGATGCTCGCCGTGTTTTTTCCCTTTGCCGCAGCCGGCCTATGGATGCTGGCTTCCTGGGGGCCGGTGATTTGGTTCATCTGCGCCGCGACGGAGATCGTCATGTATGCCGGCTTTCCCGAACTCTTCGGCCGCCGCCCGCTCATCGTCGTCTCGCATGCGGGGGTGGCGCTGCTCTATGTCGTTTTCCGCCTCGTCATCTATCTGCAGAAGCGGTCGCCCCGGACCTGAAGCCGGCACGCGCCGCCGGCGATCCGGCGGATCGGATTTCGCCCTGAAATCATTGGCTAAATCTTTAGGTTAATTATCCTTGCTCGAGTGACCGTTCGTTAAGCGTCTTGCGAAACCTATTACCGGTAAGCTCTTGTTAGCCTTGGCGTTTAAGTCGAATTTTATGAGTATTCGATAGTGTCGCGATCAAGGTGAAAAACAAAAAATCACCAGGGCGACAAACGAGAGGCAAAGACAATGATCAATTCGCGTCCGGCGGCAAAGACCGCCAACGTTTCCGACGATCGCCGCGAGGCAATCCGTTCCCTTTACATGGAATCGCTCCAACTGGTCGAGCGCCTGCACCGCCGTCTGCTCGACGTGATCAAGGACGAGTTCGACCGCAATGGCCGTTCCGACATCAACGCCATCCAGGCGCTGCTGCTCTTCAACATCGGCAATTCGGAGCTGACTGCCGGCGAGTTGCGCTCGCGGGGCTACTATCTCGGCTCGAACGTCTCCTACAATCTCAAGAAGCTTGTCGATCTCGGCTTCATCAACCACCAGCGCTCGCGCATCGACCGTCGTTCGGTCCGCGTCTCGCTGACGCCGAAGGGCAACGAGGTGGCGGACGTGGTCGCCGGTCTCTATGAGCGCCATGTCGGCTCGATCGAGCAGGTCGGCGGCATCAACACCGATGAATTCAAGCAGATGAACCGCGCCCTCCAGCGCCTCGACCGCTTCTGGAACGACACCATCGCTTACCGGATGTAAGCCACATCCCCAATCAGAAGCCGCGCCACAGAAGCGCGGCCGCAACAGCGACCTCCAGTCAGGGCCGGTGCCGAAAAGCATCGGTCTTTTCTTTTCGTTGCGCTGGCCGAAGCAAATTGCGGGCCAAGGCCACGTTGCCGCCATATTCCAATGGAACCGAAGATGACAGTGATGCTGTGGTGAAGACCATGAGTTCACCCGCAGCCGCGTAGCCTTGCGCGTTTTCACACCGAGGTGATGCGGACCATGGTTGGCTAATTGTTAAGATTGCCAATTTTAGAGTGCGGGCGAGATCGCCCGATGATCAACGCAGCAAGTGTTCGAACTGCTACAAATGTCTGGAACGTCCATGAGAACCAGCCGCCGTTTCTTCCTTTCCGGAGCCTCCGCGCTCGCAGCCGCCGTTGTTGCCGGCCGCGCCAGCGCGCAGGATGTGATCGGGGACATCCTGAAGTCCTCGGCGCGCGGCAACTGGGACGATCAGTTCGACGCCCGCGCCAGCGCAGGCGGCAAGGTGGCCTCGACGCTGCCGATCTTCAGCCCGCAGACCGTGGCCTTCACCGAGCAGGCTGTGGCGCAGTACCAGAACATTGTCGGGCAGGGCGGCTGGGTCGAGGTTCCCGCGACCAAGAAACTGCAGCTCGGCGTCGACGATCCCGATGTCGTGCCGCTGCGCAAGCGCCTGATGGTCGCCGGCGACCTGTCGCAGAGCGCCGGCATCTCGACGGCCTTCGATTCCTATGTCGACTCGGCGGTCAAGCGCTTCCAATTGCGCCACGGCCTGCCGGCCGACGGAGCGCTGGGCAAATATACCTACGCGGCGATGAACGTTTCGGCGCAGATCCGGCTCGGCCAGTTGCAAACCAATCTCCAGCGATTGAAGGAGAAGGCGGGCACGCTTGGCAGCCGTTATGTGCTGGTCGATATTCCGGCAGCGCAGGTCGAGGCGGTCGAGAACGATCGCGTCGTGCTTCGCCATACCGCGATCGTCGGCAAGATCGATCGCCAGACACCGATCGTCAATTCCAAGATCAACGAGATCATCGTCAATCCATATTGGAACGCGCCGGTGTCGATCGTGCGCAAGGACATCATCCCATTGATGCGCAAGGACCCCGATTATCTCAAGAACAGCCATATTCGCCTGTTTGCGCCAGACGGCAGCGAAGTCGATCCGATGAATGTGGACTGGTCGACCGATGACGCGGCCAAGTACCGTTTCCGCCAGGACCCCGGTTCGGACAACGCCATGGCGTCGGTGAAGATCAATTTCCCGAGCCCGGACGGTGTCTACATGCACGATACGCCGCAGCAGAGCCTGTTCGGCAAGATGATGCGCTTCGATTCCTCGGGTTGCGTGCGCGTGCAGAACGTGCGCGACCTCGTCACCTGGATCCTGCGCGACACGCCCGGCTGGGACCGTCAGCATTTCGAGGCTGCGATCAAGACCGGCGAAAACACGCCGGTCCAGGTCACCAACCCGGTGCCGGTGCATTTCCTCTATCTCTCGGCCTGGTCGACGGGCCCCGGCGTCGTCCAGTTCCGCGACGACATATATGGCCTCGACGGAAACAACGAGCTGCAGATCACTTCGTCGCTCTAAGCGATTGATTATTCAGGGAAAAGGCCGCTCTTGAGCGGCCTTTTTCTGTCGCCGCCGCTAGGCCGTTCACACCGCCGCTGACCTCCAACTCTGCGTAGGCGCGCTCCGGCTGGACGAAGCGCGGGCGATTGCGCATGGTCGGCAAAACTGCCGGAATCGGACCATGCAAGTTGCCGTCTTCATCCTCGTCGTGCTCGTCCTGGTGGCGCTTTCCGGTGCATTGGTGCGGCTGGTGCGGGTGCCGCTGCCGGTGCTGCAGATCGCCATGGGTGCTGCGCTGGCCTGGCCGGCGCGCGGGCTGCATGTCGAGATCGATCCGGAACTGTTCCTGCTCGTATTCATTCCGCCGCTTCTGTTCGCCGATGCCTTTGCTGCGCCCAAACGCGAGCTTGTCGCCTTGCGTGGCCCTATCCTCGACCTTGCCATTGGACTGGTCTTCTTCACCATCGTCGGATTTGGCTACGCCTTGCATTGGCTGGTGCCCAGCATCCCGCTCGTCGTCGCTTTCGCGCTCGCCGCGGTGCTGTCGCCGACCGACGCGGTGGCGGTGTCTTCCATAGTCGACAGGAACATCGTTCCGGCGCGGCTGATGCACATATTGGAAGGCGAGTCGCTGCTCAACGACGCGTCGGGTCTGGTCATGTTCCGCTTTGCCGTGGTGGCGGCATTGACCGGCAGCTTTTCCTTTGCCGCGGCCTCGCTGAGCTTTCTCTATGCCGTGGCTGCCGGCATCCTCGCCGGCATGGCGGCGCTGTTCGTTGCCGCCAAGGCGCTGCAACTGCTCAACCGCATCGGCGGCGTGCCGGCGGAGGCGCAGGTTCTGGTCATGATCCTGGTGCCTTTCGTCTCCTATCTCGGCGCCGAGCATATCGGCGCCTCGGGCATCCTGGCGGCGGTCACCGCCGGCCTGTTGACCGGAGTTTCCGGCATGTTCCGCTTTCTCGGTGTCTCGGCGCGCATGCAGACGATGTCGCTGTGGTCGACGCTGTCCTTCGTCTTCAACGGCGCGCTCTTCATTCTGCTTGGCCTGCAATTTCCCGATATCATCCGTAAGGTGCCGCCGGAGTTGTCCAGCCGGCACTGGATCATCGAGCCGGTGCTGACAGTCCTGCTGCTGACCCTTTGCCTGATCGGCCTGCGTTTCCTGTGGATATGGATCGGCGACATGGCGGGCGCCATGGCGGCGCGGCTCGGCAAGCGAAAGGCCGAGCCGTTCGGCCTGCGCGTGCGGCTCGCCGGATCGGTCGCCGGCGTGCGCGGAGCGATCACGTTGGCCGGTATCCTGTCGCTGCCGCTCACCTTGCAGGACGGCTCGCCGTTCCCGGCCCGCGACGTGGTGATCTTCCTCGCCGCCGGGGTCATCATCTGCTCGCTGGCCATCGCCAGCCTCGCGCTGCCGAAGATCGCTCGCGGGCTGGTCGAACCGGGCGAGGACCCGGCAGCGGCCGAGGAGCGCCGGGCGCGGGTCGGCGCAGCCAATGCGGCGATCGCCAGGATCGAGAGCATCGCCAATGAGGCAGGCGAGGGCGGGGCCGTCGAGGCACGGCTCGCCGTTGCCGACAGCATCGTCGCCGGCTACCGGCGCCGCATCGCCGCCTCCGACGAGGCCGACGAAGCGCGTGCCGAGGCGCGTGAGGCGAGCCGTCTGGAGCTTGAACTCAGGGCGGCCGGCATAGAAGCCGAGCGCGCCGCGCTACGCGCCATGTTTCTCAGCCGCGAGATCAATGACCATACGATGCGGGCGCTGTTTTCCGAGATCACCTTGACCGAGGCTCTTCTGAAGCAGCGGCGCGACAGGAAATAACGGTTCGCCGCTCTGCTTGCCGCAATCGGGCCAGCAAATTTCGCGCCGCAAACGTGGCGAGGCGAAAACAACTGTGTTAATGGCGCGGCGAACCCAATCCTGTCACACAAAAATGTGCAGGGGTTTGGGACAACGGCATGCGCAAGACAAAACCGACCTCCGGACCTAAGGAATTCAGGCCATGGCAACAGCAGCGGCAGCGTCGAACAAATTCGAATCCTTCTTCGAAACCACGCTGGAAGATGCCGATCCGGAAATTTTCGGCGCGATCCGCAACGAACTCGGACGCCAGCGCCACGAGATCGAACTGATCGCGTCTGAGAACATCGTCTCGCGCGCCGTGCTCGAAGCGCAGGGTTCGATCATGACCAACAAATACGCCGAGGGTTATCCGGGCAAGCGCTACTATGGCGGCTGCCAGTTCGTGGATGTCGCCGAGGAGCTGGCGATCGAGCGCGCGAAAAAACTGTTCGGCTGCAACTTCGCCAATGTGCAGCCCAATTCCGGCAGCCAGATGAACCAGGCGGTGTTCCTGGCTCTCTTGCAGCCGGGGGACACCTTCATGGGCCTCGACCTCAATTCCGGCGGGCATTTGACGCACGGCTCGCCAGTCAACATGAGCGGCAAATGGTTCAAGGTCGTGTCCTACGGCGTGCGCAAGGACGACCACCTGCTCGACATGGACGCCATCGAGAAGACGGCGCATGAGACGAAGCCGAAGCTGATCCTGGCCGGCGGCACCGCCTATTCGCGCATCTGGGACTGGAAGCGCTTTCGCGAGATCGCCGATGCGGTCGGCGCCTACCTCATGGTTGATATGGCCCACATCGCCGGCCTCGTCGCCGGCGGCGTGCATCCCTCGCCGCTGCCGCATGCCCATGTGGTGACGACCACCACGCACAAGTCGCTGCGCGGCCCGCGCGGCGGCATGATCCTGTGCAACGACGAGGAGATCGCCAAGAAGATGAACTCGGCGGTGTTCCCCGGCCTGCAGGGCGGACCGCTGATGCATGTCATCGCCGCCAAGGCGGTTGCCTTCGGCGAGGCGCTGAAGCCGAGCTTCAAGCTCTATGCCGAGAGCGTCGCCGCCAACGCCAAGGCGCTGGCGTCCAGCCTACAGGAGACTGGCCTCGACATCGTGTCGGGCGGCACCGACAACCACCTGATGCTGGTCGACCTGCGCCCCAAGAATGCCACCGGCAAGCGCGCCGAGGCAGCGCTTGGGCGCGCCAACATCACTTGCAACAAGAACGGCATCCCCTTCGACCCGGAAAAGCCCTTCGTCACCTCCGGCGTGCGGCTCGGCACGCCCGCCGGCACAACGCGCGGCTTCGGCCAGGCCGAGTTCCGCGAAATAGGCAAGCTGATCGCCGAGGTGCTGGATGGCCTCAAGGCCGCCAATTCCGATGAGGGCAATGCCTCGGTCGAGGCCGCGGTCAAGGCCAAGGTCGTGGCGCTGACCGATCGATTCCCGCTCTACCCTTATCTCGGTTGACCTCGCGCCACGCGTCATCTCTTATCCGCCAGCGGCGCGCCGACCCCCGATCGGTCGACGCGCCGAACTGGAGACCAGACGATGCGTAATTTCCGTCCCGCCATCCTTGGCGCCCATGGCTTGCTGGCCGTTTCCCTGACATTGCCCGGGACTGCCCTTGCGCAGACCGCCCCTGAAGTGCCCGCCACCGCTACCTTCGGCAGATGGACAACCATCGTCGATACGCTCGACACCGGGCAGGATGCGCGCAAGACCTGCGCCGCTTCGACTGCCTTTTTCGATGCCAGCGGCAATTCGGGCACGCTGACGCTGTCGATCTCGAACGGCGACGCCATGCCGCCGGACGCCTACCCGGCCATCATGCTTATTGTCGACAACCGGAACCTGCCCACTGGCAAGAAGATCGCCGCGACTTTTGGTGATCCTGGCGTCAAGGTTTCCGCCACCGTCTATTCGAACGATGCCGTGAACGGCCGTCCCAGCTGGACGGTCGACAACCAGCCCAAGACCAGTCTCGCGCTCTTGCGAGCCATGCGCAAAGTCACCTCGCTCGATGTCGCTTTCGGCAAAGAGGCTTTCGCCAGCATTCCGATGGACGGCTTCACTAAAGCCTACCGCAACCTCGGCACATCATGCGGCTTTCCGACCAAGGACGTTGCACCCTAGCCAAGCGCGCGAAGGCGGGTGCTGGCAATCTGCCTCGCGGCTCGCTATCTCTGACGCGAAAGGGTCTGCGTGCCTTGCCATCGTGGCAAAAGGCTCTAAGCCTTTTCGCCTCACCAGATTCGTGAACCCAAGGCTCTCAATGCGCTGTCCCTATTGCCAGTCCGAAGATACGCAGGTGAAGGATTCGCGCCCCGCCGAGGATGGCGCGGCGATCCGCAGGCGTCGCGTCTGCCCCGATTGCGGCGGCCGTTTCACCACCTTCGAGCGCGTGCAGTTGCGCGACCTCGTCGTGGTCAAGAAGTCGGGGCGAAAAGTGCCTTTCGACCGCGACAAGCTCTTGCGCTCCGTCGAGATCGCGGTGCGCAAGCGCAATGTCGATCCCGAGCGCATTGATCGTGCCGTGACCGGCATCGTGCGCCAGCTGGAAAGCTCCGGCGAGACCGAAGTGGCCTCGGGCGAGGTTGGGCGGCTGGTCATGGAAGCGCTGAAGTCGCTCGACGACGTCGCCTACGTCCGCTTCGCCTCGGTCTACCGCAATTTCCGCGAGGCCAAGGATTTCCATGAGCTGCTGGGGGAATTGAAAGGCGACGAGGACAAGAGCGAAGAGGACGCTGGCTGAGCATGGCGGAACACAGCGAGGCCGGACAGGCAGCCCTTGACCGCCGTTTCATGGCAGCCGCACTCAGACTGTCGCGCAGGAATGCGGGCCGGACCTCAACCAATCCTTCCGTTGGTACACTCATCGTGCGCGACGATGGCTTGGGCCCGATGATTGTCGGCACCGGCGTCACCGCTGTCGGCGGCCGCCCGCATGCCGAGACCGAGGCGCTCGCCGAAGCGGGCGAACTGGCGCGCGGCGCCACCGCCTACGTCACGCTGGAGCCTTGCGCGCATCACGGACGCACGCCGCCTTGCGCCAACGCTCTGGTCAATGCCGGCATCGCGCGCGTCGTTGGCGCCGCCAGCGACCCCGATCCGCGCGTGTCAGGCCAAGGCTACGCGATCCTGCGCACCGCGGGCGTCGATGTTGTGGAGAATGTCCTGGCGGCGGAGGCCGCCGAGCAGATGGCCGGCTATCTCATTCGATCGCTTAGGAAACGGCCGGAAGTGACTCTCAAGCTAGCGCTTTCCAGCGACGGCAAGATCGGCATGGAAGGTGTTGGGCAGGTGTCGATCACAGGCGACATTGCGCGCCGTGAAGTCTATCTAATGCGCGCCGAAGCCGATGCCATCCTGATCGGCATTGGCACGGCGCTGGAGGACGACCCGGCGCTGACGGTGCGCTTGCCCGGACTGGAGAACCGGTCGCCGGCGCGCATTGTGCTCGACAGGCAGATCAGGCTGCCTGAGACTTCGAAACTGGTGTCCGGTGTCGACAGGGTGCCGCTCTACGTCGCGGCTTGTCTGGAAGCGGATCCTCTGCGGCGGGCAACGCTCGAACGCGCCGGCGTGCGTTTCATCGGCACCGAGACGCATGAAGGCGGCGTGGCGCTGCCGGAACTGCTCGAGGATCTTGCCGCGCTCGGCATGGCCAGCGTGCTGGTCGAAGGCGGAGCCAGGGTGGCCAGCGCCTTCCTGTCGGAAGGCCTGGTCGACCGCATCGTGCTGTTCCGGGGGCCGGAGGCGATCGGCAAGGGGGGCATTGCATCGCCCATCGATGCCAACCATGTCCCAGCGGGATTTCGCAAACTGCGCGAGATGCGGTTCGGCGAGGACAGCTACGCCGAGTGGATAAGAGACTTTTAGGATCAACACCGATGTTTACCGGCATTGTTACAGACATAGGTACCGTCGCGGCCGTCAAGCCGCTGCGGGAAGGCGTGGGATTGCGTATCGACACCGCCTATGATCCCGAAACCATCGCCATCGGCGCCTCGATATCATGCGGCGGCGTTTGCCTTACCGTGACGGCCTTGCCCGACAGCGGCTCGAACGCGCGCTGGTTCGAAGTCGAGGCCTGGGAGGAGGCGCTCCGGCTGACGACGGCGATGGGCTGGAAATCGGGCACGCGGATCAATCTGGAGCGGGCGTTGAAGATCGGCGACGAGCTTGGCGGCCACATCGTGTCGGGCCATGTCGACGGTACCGCCGAGATCGTCGAGCGCAAGGATGAAGGCGACGCCGTTCGCTTCACGCTGGAAGCGCCGCGCGGGCTGGCGAAGTTCATCGCGCCGAAAGGCTCCGTCGCGCTCGACGGTACCTCGCTCACCGTCAACAAGGTGGAAGGCACCCGCTTCGACGTGCTTCTGATCCACCATTCGCTGACCGTCACCACCTGGGGTGAGCGCCAGGTCGGCGACCGCGTCAATCTCGAGATGGACACCATGGCCCGCTATGCGGCCCGCCTGGCGGAAGCGGCGAAAGAGGGGCTTTGAGCATCGCCGAGCTGTTCATGAGGAACTAGCGGTGATGGAAAACAGGAATTCCAAAGTGCAAGCGCGGCTGGGGTGGCCGATGTAGATGCTGGCCGAGTAGTGGCCCACGCCATTGTTGCCTGGGCTCAAAGCCTCGCTACAGACTGTCCGATCTCGGTACCCCGTCCCAATGAGGCAATCTTGTGCTTGCGATCAATCCGGCTTCGGCCTAAGTCACCGGCGATCCCGGAGACATTTATGGCTGGCACATCCCAACACGGCAAAGCGTTCATTCGCCCGAAGAAGAAGGCCCACCTTCTCGTTATCGAGGCACGCTTCCACGACGATCTTGCCGACGCGCTGCTCGAAGGCGCAACGAGCGCGCTTGACGAAGCGGGTGCGACCTACGACGTCGTCACCGTTCCAGGTTCGCTCGAAATTCCCGCCGTCATTACCTTCGCGCTGGACGGCGCGGCGGAAGGCGGCATGAACTATGACGGCTTCGTCGCGCTTGGCACCGTCGTCCGCGGGGACACCTATCACTTCGATATCGTCGCCAATGAATCCAGCCGCGCACTGATGGACCTGTCCGTGCAGGACTCGGTCTGTATCGGCAACGGCATCCTGACCACGGAAAACGACGCACAGGCCTGGACGCGAGCCAAGCGTTCGGAGGGCGACAAGGGTGGCTTTGCCGCGCGCGCGGCGCTGACCATGATCGCGCTCAAGGAACGACTGGGAGCGCGATCGTGAGCGACCCCGCTTCGCCCGGACAGCCCACGGTGCGCCACGCCAACAAGCGCGGCGCGGCGCGGCTTGCCGCCGTGCAGGCCCTCTATCAGATGGATGTCGCCGGCAGCGGCGTCTTCGAGATCACTGCCGAATACGAAGCGTTTCGCCTTGGCAAGGAAGTCGATGGCGCGCTTTACCGCGAGGCGGATGCCCAATGGTTCCGCGCCATCCTCACCGGTGTCGTCGAGGACCAGAAAACCATCGATCCGGTTATCCGCCAGGCGCTGACCGATGACTGGCCGCTGTCGCGCCTCGATTCGACACTGCGCGCAATCCTGCGCGCCGGTGTCTACGAACTGATGAAGCGCGAAGACGTGCCGGTGGCGGTGATCGTTTCCGAATACGTCGATATCGCCAAGGCTTTCTACGAGGAAGACGAGCCGAAGCTGGTCAACGCCGTGCTCGATCGCGTCTCCCGTCGGGTGCGTGGCGAGGGACGCGGCAAGGACGCTTCATGACGGCGGTCGCCATCGAGGCGGCCAGGGAGGCGCGGCGCACCGCGTTGATCCTCGCCGCCTCGCAGGCGATCATCGGTTCGGCAGCGCCCATCGCCATCTCCATGGGCGCGCTTGCCGGTCAATATCTGCTCGGCCCGGACAAGTCGCTGGCGACGGCGCCGATCACCGGCTTCAATCTCGGCGTGGCACTCGGTGCGCTGCCGGCGGCGGCCATCATCCGCGCCATGGGCCAGCGCGGCGGCTTCATGACCGGTACGATCGTCACCGCGCTTGGCGGTCTGGTCGCGACGCTGGCACTCTTCCATGGCAGTTTTTGGCTGTTTGCCTTCGGCCTGACGGTGATCGGTGTCGGTGGCGCCTTCGTCCAGCAGTTCCGCTTTGCCGCCGCCGACAATGCGCCGCCGCAGTTCAAGGCGCGCGCCATCTCCTTCGTGCTGGCGGGCGGCATCATCACCGCCATTCTCGGACCGCAGATCGTCATCTTCACCCGCGAGTTGTTCGCACCGGTGATGTTTGCCGGTTCGTTCGCATCCATCCTGGTGCTAGCCGCCGTCGGCGCGGCGATCCTGTCATTGCTGCGCCTGCCGGCGAGGGCCGCCGCCGGCGGAACGGAAATTGCCGGCAGCGATGCCCGGCCCTTGGCCGAGATCGTCACGCAGCCGCGTTTCGTCGCGGCACTCTTCTGCGCGGTCGGCAGCTATGCCCTGATGAGCTTCGTCATGACCGGCGCGCCGCTCGCCATGGTCGGCTGCGGCCTGTCGGAGGACGATGCGACGCTCGGCATTTCGTGGCATGTCATGGCAATGTTCGGGCCGAGCTTCTTCACCGGATCGCTGATCCATCGCTTCGGTGCTGAACGCATTGTCGCGGTCGGCCTCCTGCTGCTGATCGGCTGTGCGGTCGTCGCGCTGTCCGGCTTGGCGCTATGGCAATTCTGGACGGCGCTGATCCTGCTCGGCCTCGGCTGGAATTTCGGCTTCATCGGCGCCACGGCCATGGTCGCGGCAAGCTACCGGCCTTCCGAAAAGGGCAAGGTGCAGGGGTTCCACGACTTCGTCCTGTTCGGCTCCGTGGCCTGCGCCTCGCTGATGTCGGGCATGGTCTACAATGCCTGGGGCTGGACCATGCTGAACTGGATGATCTTTCCCGTCACCGTGCTATGCTTCGTCGCGCTCGGCGCGCTGAGGATTGCGAGCTTGCGTCTGGCTTGACGCCCAATTTGAATCTATGCGTCCGGCGGCAGAACCTGAAGCACTCGCGCTATGAACATGTGAAACTCAGCCATGTAGTTGCGCAGGAAGTCCTCAGTGGATTCGACCGTCACCTCGCCGTCGTCGGTGATCAGCCCCGGCGTGAACTGTATGTAGGCTTCAGGCGCGTTCATCTGGGGCGAATTGCAGAAACTCAGAACGCTTCGAAGGCTTTGTTGGGCGACGGCGGTCGCGATGGCGCCCGGCGATGTTCCGATGACAGCCGACGGTTTGCGCGCGAACGAATTCTTGCCGTAGGGCCGACTGGCCCAGTCGATTGCGTTCTTCAATCCACCAGGGATCGAGCGGTTGTACTCCGGGGTGACGAACAATACGGCCTGGACGGAGGCGATCGCCTTTTTGAAATCCCGGGCTGCCGGTGGGAAGTCGGCGTCATAGTCGTAGCTGTACAGTGGCAGATCCTTGAAGGCGATTTCGGTCATGTCGAGTTCGGGAGGGGCAAGTTGAACGAGCGCCTTCGCGAGCTTGCGGTTGATGGATTCCCGGGCAAGACTGCCGATGAGGTAACCGACTTTGTGTATGGCCATGACACGCTCTCCGTGTTTGCCACCCGCACCCTCACCGCATTATCCGCCAGATGGCAGCAGATCGCCAGCGTCGCGTCGCAATTGGCCTTCCGAACAAAAATATTGCGTCTGTACCACTTGTTATGAAACCGTGTGCCCCGACGAGACGTTGGAGCCGTGCTCATATGCGGCACCGAATTCCGGTTCACAGCAAGGGATTTTCACAATGTTTTCAATCAAGCTTCTGGCTGGCGCGGCGCTCGCGCTCGGCATCACGGCGGCATCGGCGAATGCTCAGGTGGTTGTTTCCTCAAAGATCGACACCGAGGGCGGCGTGCTAGGCAATATCATCCAGCTCGTCCTCAACGCCAACAACATCAAGACCACTGACCGCATCCAGCTCGGCGGCACGCCGGTAGTGCGCAAGGCGATCACCGCCGGCGAGATCGACATCTATCCCGAATACACCGGCAATGCCGCCTTCTTCTTCGAGAAGGCCGACGACCCGGTCTGGAAGGACGCCGCCAAGGCCTATGAGACGGCCAAGAAGCTCGATTACGACGCCAACAAGATCGTCTGGCTGTCGCCGTCGCCGGCCAACAACACCTGGGCGATCGCACTGCGCAAGGAGGTGGCCGAAACCAACAAGCTCGCCACCCTGTCCGATTTCGGCAAATATGTCGCCGGCGGCGGCAAGGTGGTGCTCGCGGCCTCGGCCGAGTTCGTCAATTCAGCCGCGGCCCTGCCGGCGTTCCAGACTACCTACGGCTTCACGTTGAAGCCTGACCAGTTGATCACGCTCTCCGGCGGCGACACGGCCGCGACCATCGCGGCGGCAGCCAACCAGACCAATGGCGCCAACGCCGCCATGGTCTACGGCACTGACGGCGGCATCGCGCCCTCCGGGCTGGTCGTGCTCGACGACGACAAGGGCGTGCAGCCGGTCTACCAGCCGGCGCCGATCATCCGCGAGGCGGTGCTGAAGGAGCATCCCGAGATCGAGACGTTGTTGAAGCCGGTCTTCGCCAAGCTCGACCTCATCACGCTGCAGGAACTCAACGGCCGGGTCCAGGTCGGCGGTGAGCCGGTCAAGGGTGTGGCGGAAGACTTTTTGAAGAAGAATGGGTTCTTGAAGTAGTCAGCGCTTAGCTGACCGTGATGCTGGTGCGAGGCGCCCCCCTCTGGAAGCTGCCGATCTCCCCCCTTGCGGGGGAGATGTCCGGCAGGACAGAGGGGGGTGCTGTCCCGCCGACCTCTCAACTCGTCACAGCTGCGCGCTCGGACAGGACCGTTTTCGAACAAGCCGACGCTCGAAAGTTGGCGATCCTTCACACCCCCCTCTGGCCTGCCGGCCATCTCCCCCGCAAGGGGGGAGATCGGAAATCGCGTCGGCTTTCGCCAGTCGCCAGCCAACTGTGTACCTCGTGGCAGATTTCCCCCTTTGAGGGGCAGCCATGACCCTCCGCTTCGACAAGCTCGGCGTGGTCATCGCTGCGATCGCTGCCTATGCGGCTTTCGTAGCACCCTTCGCCACGTTCCGCGCCAATCGCATCGTGCCCGGCCAGGCGCGCTCGATCGTAGAGGCACTTCCGGCAATGGCCGGCCCGCTGCTTTTGGCCATCGTTGTCGCAGCCGCGCTTGTCGCGCTGCTGAAAACGCCGCTCGTCCTGCGCCTTGCCGCCAGCGTGATCACGCTGGCGGCTCTCGCGCTGTTGATCGGCGTCACCGGGACATTCCTGACCCCGGCAGGCAATACCTTCGCGCGCGTTTCGCCGGCCTCCGGGTTTTGGCTGCTGATCTTTGCCTTTACCCTCCTGCTGGCCGACGTGCTGACGAGAATGAACCTGTCTCCCTGGTCACGTGTCGGCGTGCTTGTCGTTGCCGCGCTCGCCATCGGGCTGCTGCTCATATCGGGATCCTGGGACAGCCTTTCGATCCTCAAGGAATATTTCAACCGTGCCGACAGTTTCTGGGCCGAGGGCGCCAAACATGTCACGCTGGCGCTTGGTTCGCTGGCGGCGGCGGTGATACTGGGCCTGCCGCTTGGCATCCTGTGCCATCGCGTCGAGCGCCTGCGCGCCGGCGTGCTCAACGTGCTCAACATCGTCCAGACCATTCCCTCGATCGCGCTGTTCGGCCTGCTGATCGCACCGCTCGGCTGGGTGGCGGCGCATGTGCCGGGAGCGGCCGCGCTCGGTATCCGCGGCATCGGAACGGCACCTGCGTTCGTGGCGCTGTTCCTCTATTCGCTGCTGCCGGTCGTCGCCAATACCGTGGTCGGCCTTGCCGGTGTGCCGCGTGCCGCCAATGACGCGGCGCGCGGCATGGGCATGACCGATCGCCAACGCCTGTTCGGCGTCGAGTTTCCGCTGGCCTTCCCGGTGATCCTCACCGGCATCCGCATCGTGCTTGTGCAGAACATCGGCCTCGCCACCATCGCTGCCCTGATCGGCGGCGGCGGCTTCGGCGTGTTCGTGTTCCAGGGCGTCGGCCAGACCGCGATGGACCTGGTGCTGCTTGGCGCCGTGCCGACGGTCGCGCTCGCCTTCGCTGCTGCCATCATTCTCGACGCGGTGATCGAAATGACCTCAACCAAGCGCAGGGCGGACCCCGCATGATCGAGATCGAAGGCATTACCAAGCGCTACGATGCGATCACGGTGGTCGATGAAGTCTCGATGATCATAGAGCCCCGCACCCTTTGCGTCATCGTCGGCACCTCGGGCTCCGGCAAGACGACGCTGCTTCGCATGATCAACCGGCTGGTCGAGCCGACTTCCGGCGTCATCAAGCTCGACGGCGCCGACAACCGCTCGGTGCCCGGCTACGAGCTGCGGCGCAGCATCGGCTACGCCATCCAGGGCCACGGCCTGTTCCCGCACCGAACGGTGGCGCAGAACATAGCCACCGTGCCGGTGCTGCTTGGCTGGGATAAGGATCGCATCAAGGCGCGCGTCGACGAACTGATGACGCTCTATCAGCTCGACCCGCAGGCCTACGGCCCGCGCTACCCGCACGAGCTCTCCGGCGGCCAGCAGCAGCGCGTCGGCGTCGCCCGCGCGCTCGCGGCCGAACCCAACGTGCTGTTGATGGACGAGCCGTTCGGCGCGCTTGACCCCATAATCCGCACCAAGGCGCAGGAAGACCTTCTTGCGATCCAGAGGCGCTTCGGCACCACCATCATCCTCGTCACCCACGACATGGAAGAGGCCGTGCATATGGGCGACAAGATCGCCGTCATGGATGCCGGCAAGCTGGTACAATATGCCAGGCCGGCGGAGATCCTGGCGAGGCCGGCCAGCGGCTTCGTCGAGACCCTGGTGGGCGCCAGCGAAAAACCGTTCCGGCTGCTGTCGCTCGGCCGCGTGCGCGACGCAGTCGAAAAGGGCGCGGCGGAAGGTGAGGCGATTCCTGGCGACGCCAGCCAGCGCGACGCGCTGGCCGAACTTCTCTGGTCCGGCCGCCCGGCGCTGCCGGTCAAGGATGCCGACGGCAAGCCGCTCGGTCGCGTTACCGTCGACGGCTTGGTGAAGCGTGCGGCGAGGCCGGCATGAAAGCCTGGCTGCCGTTGCTGCTCAGGCTTGCGCTGGTGGTGCTGCTGGTCGCTTTCGTCACCAGTCCCGGCTGGTTCGAGCCGCTGCTCAAGCCGCTGACCGAGAACGGCGCGCCGGTGATCTACAATCAGGGCAGCTTGCTGACGCTGATGCTGCTGCACCTGCGCACCGTGCTGATCGCCACGCTCGCCGCCACCATCGTGGCGGTCGCGCTCGCCATCCTGGTCACCAGGCCTGCCGGCGCCGAATTCCTGCCGCTGTCACGCAGCCTGGTCAATATCGGTCAGACTTTCCCGCCGGTGGCGGTGCTGGCGCTTGCCGTGCCGGCGGTCGGGTTCGGCGAGAAGCCGACGCTGATCGCATTGTTCCTCTATGGTCTGCTGCCGATCTTCGAGAACGCGCTGACCGGCCTGACGACGTTGCCCGGCAATGTCATGGAAGCGGCGCGCGGTGCCGGCATGACCGGTTGGCAAAGGCTGCTGAAGGTCGAATTGCCGCTCAGCGCGCCGGTCATCCTCGGCGGCATAAGGCTGTCGGTGGTTATCAGCCTGGCCACCGCCACCATCGGCTCGACGGTTGCAGCGAAGACATTGGGCGAGGTGATCATTGCCGGGCTCTTGTCCAACAATCTCGCTTTCATCTTGCAGGGCGGCCTGATCGTCGCCGCCTTGGCCGTGCTGATCTATGATGGGTTGTCGGCGGTCGAACGCTATGCCGCGCGGCGCATGGGGCGCCAGGCCGAGTAGGCTTCTGTCCCGGTGCTCCGATCTTTCAACGTCCACTTGAACGGGCAGGGTGGTCGAGCGTCAGTTCGAGTTCGATGCCTTGCTCTTTGCAGATCCAGCGGCGGCAGATGACGGCAAAGTCGTGTTGTGTGCCGGCTTTCACGAGCGAGACAAGATCACCCACGGCGCAATCGCTGCCGAGCTGGAGCGCCTCGATGGGTTCGGCGATGACTTGCTTGCCGGCATAATGTCTTGCGCTGGCCGTGAGCGTAATCAACACCCGCCTGCCAGTTGCGCGATCTTCGGGACTCGGCGATTGATTGGGCCGATGCCCCGATCCTTCAGCAGGAGTTCTTGCCATGACCTTGCGCTTCTCCAAGATCGTCATGTGTCTCTGTCTGGCGGCTTTCGCCTTTCTTGTCGCTTTCGGCAACGTCACCGATTACGGCTCAAACTTCGCCTTTGTCCAGCACGTGCTGAGCATGGACACGACCTTTCCCGGGAACGCGCTGATGTATCGCTCGATCACCGACCCCTCGCTATGGACGACGGGCTACTGGCTCATCATCGCCGGCGAGGCGCTGACCTGTCTGCTCTACCTGATCGCGGCCTGGAACCTGTGGCAAGCGCGCAATGCCAGCGGAGAGGTTTTCAACGATGCCAAGAAATTCGCCGTTATCGCCGCGACGATGGGATTCCTGATCTGGTATCTTGGATTTATGGTGGTGGGCGGCGAGTGGTTCGCCATGTGGCAATCGAGCATCTGGAACGGCCAGCAGAAGGCATTCATGTTCTACATGACCATGCTGGCGGTGCTGATCTTCGTCATCCAGCCAGACGGTGATCTGCGCCAAACCTGAGTGCTGATCCGTGATTTCAATCGATATAAAGCAGCAGCGGCATGGCGACATCTGCCGCCGTCTGGCTCTTTTGGGCGAAAGCCGGGCAAAAACCGAACAATATCTTGACGTTCGCGGCCCTGTTTCGCATACACCGCTGCGAAGAGGGGGATTCCGCGCACGGGATTCCGTCTTTGTCTCAACGGCCCAGGGAGGGGTTCTTTTGGGCCAGCAATCGAGGAAAACCCGGCATGACCATAATTTCCGCCGTCATCGCCTGCGGCCTGCTTTCTGTCCTTTACGCCATCTGGGCGACACGTTCGGTCCTCGCGTCGGACCAGGGCAATGCACGCATGCAGGAAATCTCCGCCGCCATCCGTGAGGGCGCGCAAGCCTATCTGGCGCGCCAGTACACCACCATCGCCATCGTCGGCGTGGTCGTGCTGCTGCTCGCCTGGTGGCTGCTGTCCATCACCGCCGCGATCGGCTTCCTGATCGGGGCCGTGCTTTCGGGCGCGGCCGGCTTCATCGGCATGCATGTTTCGGTGCGGGCCAATGTTCGCACGGCACAGGCCGCTTCCAACAGCCTTGCCGCCGGCCTCGACATCGCATTCAAGTCGGGCGCCATCACCGGCATGCTTGTTGCCGGCCTTGCCCTGCTTGGCGTGTCGATCTACTACCTGATCCTCACCCATTTCATGGGGCTTCAGCCCAATGACCGTATCGTCATCGACTCGCTGGTTTCGCTCGGCTTCGGCGCCTCGCTGATCTCGATCTTCGCCCGTCTCGGCGGCGGCATCTTCACCAAGGGTGCCGATGTCGGCGGCGATCTGGTCGGCAAGGTCGAAGCTGGTATTCCCGAGGATGATCCGCGCAACCCCGCCACCATTGCCGACAATGTCGGCGACAATGTCGGCGACTGCGCCGGTATGGCGGCCGACCTGTTCGAGACCTATGCGGTGACAGTCGTCGCCACCATGGTGCTGGGCGCCATCTTCTTTGGCGGCACCGCGGTTCTGAGTGCCGCGATGCTCTATCCGCTCGCTATCTGCGGCGCCTGCATCCTGACCTCGATCGTCGGTACTTTCTTCGTCAAGCTCGGCTCCAACGGTTCGATCATGGGCGCGCTCTACAAGGGGCTGATCGTCACCGGCCTGTTGTCCATCGTGGGCTTGGGCGTCGCCACCTCGGCCACGCTTGGCTGGGGCGAGGTCGGCACTGTCGCCGGCATGGTCATCACCGGCAAGAACCTGTTCATCTGCGGCCTGATCGGCCTCGTGGTGACCGGTCTCATCGTCGTGATCACCGAGTACTACACCGGCACCAACAAGCGTCCGGTCAACTCGATCGCCCAGGCGTCGGTGACCGGGCACGGCACCAACGTCATCCAGGGCCTTGCGGTCTCTCTGGAATCGACGGCACTGCCGGCCATCGTCATCGTCGGTGGCATCATCTCGACCTATCAGCTCGCCGGCCTTTACGGCACGGCGATCGCCGTCACCACCATGCTCGGCCTTGCCGGCATGATCGTCGCGCTCGATGCCTTTGGCCCGGTCACCGACAATGCCGGCGGCATCGCCGAAATGGCCGGCCTGCCCAAGGAAGTGCGCCACTCCACCGACGCGCTCGACGCGGTCGGCAACACCACCAAGGCGGTGACCAAGGGCTATGCCATCGGTTCGGCGGGCCTCGGCGCACTGGTGCTGTTCGCGGCCTATTCGAACGACCTGAAATTCTTTGCCGCCAATGGCGACAAATATCCCTACTTCCAGGGCATGGGCGAGGTCTCCTTCGATCTTTCCAACCCCTACGTCGTCGCCGGCCTGATCTTCGGCGGCTTGATCCCGTATCTGTTCGGTGGCATCGCCATGACGGCCGTCGGCCGCGCGGCGGGCGCCATCGTCGAGGAGGTGCGCAAGCAGTTCCGTGACGACCCGGGCATCATGGCCGGCACGTCCAAGCCGAACTATGCGCGCGCGGTAGATCTTCTGACCAAGGCGGCGATCCGGGAAATGATCATCCCGTCGCTGCTGCCGGTGCTGGCGCCGCTCGTCGTCTATTTCGGCGTGCTGCTGATCTCGGGCTCGAAAGCGTCGGCCTTTGCGGCTCTCGGCGCCTCTCTGCTCGGCGTCATCGTCAACGGCTTGTTCGTCGCCATCTCGATGACTTCGGGCGGCGGCGCCTGGGACAACGCCAAGAAGTCGTTCGAGGACGGATTCACCGACAAGGACGGCATCAAGCACCTGAAGGGTTCCGAGGCGCACAAGGCCTCGGTGACCGGCGATACGGTCGGCGATCCCTACAAGGACACGGCCGGCCCGGCGGTCAACCCGGCGATCAAGATCACCAATATCGTGGCGCTCCTGCTGCTGGCGGTGCTGGCGCACGGCTGAGCGGCAAAGCTCGACATTGAAAACCCGCGGGGAGCAATCCCCGCGGGTTTTTATTTGACGGCGGTTTTGGAACGCGGAAAACGAATTTCAACGGCTGCGTCCGCGTCCTGCCGTCGCTGTCTGCCCATCGCCCACGAGCCGGCCTCTCCCGCCCCATGATAACAAAAACCCGTGGGATCGCTCCCACGGGTTTTTGGTCGCCTGAGATGGTGCTGCCATCCCCAAGGGGAGGCGGGTCTGAGATCAGGGAGTGCCGCCGCCGGGAATGCCGGGCGCCAGCTTGCTGGCGCCGTTGATGATCTGGCTGAGGAAGTTCTGGTCCTTGCCGCCAGTCGGCGTGGTGCGCGAGATGAAGTCGAAGATCTTGCCGTCCTTCAGGCCGTAATTGGCGATCTGGGTGACCCGCCCATCGGCCCCGAAATAAACCGCCAGCACATGCTGATTGATCAGCCGGGGCTTGTCGAAGGCGACATAGCGCTTGCGAGTCTGCGAGATGTAGTAAAAGGCTTCATTGTCGAAGGTCGCCGTCGTCGAGGGCGTGCCGAGCGCCAGCAGCACCTGCTCGCGGCTTGAGCCGACCGGCACCGAATCGATCGCCTGCTGATCGATGACATACCCCTGCGTCAGCGTTTCGCTGGGGTTCAGATCACCGATCATCTTGGAACTGTTGCAGGCCGAAAGCGCCGCAATGATGGCCAGCAGCGAGATCGCGCCAGCGGGCCTGGAAGAGAAGGTCGACTTGAAATTCAGCGCGCGCAACAACAATTCTCCATTATATCGCCGCAACTTGCGCTGGGCCGCAAAACCGGTAAACCAGCTTGCTTGCCGATGCAACAAGGCCAATTCAACAAACGGTCCCCGGAGACCATCCCCATGTTCCAGCGCCTTTTTGGTCGCGAACGCCACGCCAACCGCGCCATCACCGACGCGCTTTACGCACAAATCGTGGCGGCCGCGCGGCAGACCGTATTTTATTCCCACTGGAGTGTGCCGGACACGCCGCTTGGGCGTTTCGAGATGCTGTCGCTGCACATGTTCCTGGTCCAGCACCGGCTGCGTGGGGAAGACGGCGTGGCGCAGGAGATCGCGCAGGTGCTGATCGACGAGTTTTTCCTCGACGTCGACCATTCGCTGCGGGAACTCGGCATTGGCGATGTCGGAGTGCCCAAGCGCATGAAAAAGCTGGCGAAGATGTTTTATGGCCGCACCGCCGCCTATGACGACGCATTGGAGCGCAATGATCATGATGGGCTCACCGCCGCCCTTGCACGCAATGTCCGGCCCGACGCCGCGGCCTGGGCGGAAGCGTCACGACTGTCCGACTATGTCGCCGATGCCCGCAACCGGCTGGCCACGCAGCCGTGCCGGGCGATCGTCTCCGGCACGGTGACCTTTCCGCTCGCCCAGGAGGCAGATCGATGAAGCACGCCGATCCGCAAAGTCCGGTATCGTTTTTTGCCAACGTCGCCCGCCTGCCGCAGAAGGGCTTGCCGGTGGTCATCGAGGCCGACGCCACCCAGCGCGCGACCCTCGCCGAAGAGCACAGCTTGCTCTCGGTCGAAGCCTACCGTGCCGAATTCCTGGTGACGCCGTGGAAACGCAATGGCGTGAAGGTCAGCGGCCGGGTCGAGGCCGACATCACCCAGGCCTGTATCGTCACGCTCGATCCGGTCGGGGCGCATATCGACGAATCATTCGAGGCTCTGTTCCTGCCCGAGGATTCCAAGCTTGGACGACAGGGATTCGAAGGCGGCGGCGAGATCCTGCTCGACGCGGATGGACCTGACAGTCCCGAAACTTTTTCAGGCGACACGATCGATGTCGGGGCACTCGCCGAGCAGTTCTTCGGACTGGCCATCGATCCTTATCCGCGCAAGCCGGGTGCGTCGCTTGATGCCGGCCGCGAGGCCGAACCGGTGGAGAATGAATTTCAGCAGAAACTGCGGTCGCTGTTGGGAAAATCCTGAAAACCTCACCCGCGACGGAAAAGTCGGTTGTGCGAATGTCCAAAACCGCTATTTTCGCCGAACCTTCGCGATCACTAAAACGATCCGCCGCCTAAGCAAAACCGTGAGATGAATACCGCGTGATCAGGATTTCCATCGATGCCATGGGCGGCGATCACGGACCAGCCGTGGTCATTCCGGCGCTCATGACGGTCGCGACCCGCCGTCCCGACGTCCGCTTCGTCATCTACGGGCGGGAGGAGGCCGTACGACCCGAACTGGCCAAATTTCCCAAGCTGGCCGGTGTGAGCGAATTCTTCCACTGCGAGGTGGCCGTCAGGATGGACGACAAGCCGAGCCAGGCGCTGCGCCATGGCCGCTGGAAATCGTCGATGTGGAAGGCTGTCGAGGCGGTCAAGTCGGGTACGGCGGACGCGTGCGTCTCGGCCGGCAACACCGGCGCGCTGATGGCGATGTCGAAATTCTGCCTGCGCACCATGGCCACCATCGACCGCCCGGCGATCGCGGCACTTTGGCCGACGCTGCGCGGCGAAAGCGTGGTCCTCGACGTCGGCGCCACCATTGGCGCGGATGCGCACCAGCTCATTGATTTTGCCATCCTTGGAACCGGCATGGCCCGATCGGTCTTCGGCGTCTCGCGGCCCAGTGTCGGCCTACTCAATGTCGGCGTCGAGGAGATCAAGGGCCAGGAAGAGGTCAAGGAGGCTGGGCGCATGCTGCGTGAAGCCAATATGGCCTCGATGAACTATCACGGTTTCGTCGAGGGCGACGATATCGGCAAGGGCGTGGTCGACGTCGTCGTCACCGAAGGCTTCGCCGGCAACATCGCCCTGAAGACGGCGGAAGGCACGGTGCGCCAGATTGGCGGCTACCTGCGGGCGGCGATGAGCCGTACGCTGATGGCCAGGATCGGCTATATCTTCGCCAAGGGCGCGTTCGATCGCCTGCGCGAAAAGATGGATGTCGGCCGCTCCAATGGCGGCGTTTTCCTGGGGCTGAACGGCATTGTGGTGAAAAGCCACGGCGGCGCCGATTCGGATGGTTTCGCCGCCGCCATCGAACTCGGCTACGATATGGTGCGCAACAATCTGCTCGACCGCATCGAGGCCGACCTGGACTTGTTCCATGCGCGCAATCCGCATGCCCAGACATCTAGGAAATCCGACGTCGTCAGCGACGCAAAGGAATAGGAAAGAACTTTGATCAGATCAGTCGTGCGCGGCATGGGCGCCGCGCTGCCCCGCCGCATCATGAAGAATGCCGACTTTGAAGGCATGGTCGAAACCTCGGACGAGTGGATCGCCCAGCGCACCGGCATCCGCCAGCGCCATATCGCGGCCGACGACGAGACCACCGCTTCGCTGGGTGAGGCGGCGGCGCGCGCAGCGCTCGCCGATGCCGGCCTGACACCCGGAGACATCGACCTGATCGTGCTGGCGACCTCGACACCCAACAATACTTTTCCGGCCACGGCCGTCGAAATCCAGAACCGGCTCGGCATGCATCACGGCTTTGCCTTCGACCTGCAGGCGGTATGCTCGGGCTTCGTCTATGCGGTAACCACGGCCGACCTCTATATTCGCGGCGGCTTGGCCAAGCGTGTGCTGGTGATCGGCTCGGAGACCTTCTCGCGCATCCTCGACTGGACCGATCGCTCGACCTGCGTACTGTTCGGCGATGGCGCCGGCGCCCTGGTTCTTGAAGCCGGCGAAGGGGGCGGCAGTATTGCCGACCGCGGTGTGCTAGCGATGAGCCTGCGCTCCGACGGCGCGCACAAGGACAAGCTCTTTGTCGACGGCGGGCCTTCGACGACGGGAACGGTCGGCTATCTCAGGATGGAAGGCCGCGAGGTCTTCAAGCATGCGGTGGGCATGATCACCGACGTCATCGAGGCGACGTTTTCGCAGGCCGGCATCACCGCCGACGACCTGGACTGGTTCGTGCCGCATCAGGCCAATAAACGGATCATTGACGCTTCCGCCAGGAAGCTCGGGATAGCTGAGGAAAAGGTGGTGGTGACGGTCAATCTGCACGGTAACACCTCGGCTGCTTCCGTGCCGCTGGCGCTTTCCGTGGCTGTTGCCGATGGCCGCATCAAAAAGGGCGACCTTGTGCTTCTGGAAGCGATGGGCGGCGGCTTCACCTGGGGCGCGGTTCTGCTTCGCTGGTAAGTGCCGAACGGTCCGGTTCGGTCCTTGACCTTGCCGGATCAATTACTTAGGCTCTGCCGCTGTTGTGTCGATTTTATGTTTGAGCTGATGGGACGGTCGCATGGGGGGAAAGACACTTACGCGCGCCGACCTTGCCGAAGCCGTTTACCGCAAGGTAGGTTTGTCGCGCACTGAATCGGCCGAACTCGTCGAGGCGGTGCTGGACGAGATCTGCGAGGCGATCGTCCGTGGCGAGACGGTGAAACTGTCGTCTTTCGCGACGTTCCACGTCCGCTCCAAGAACGAGCGCATCGGGCGCAATCCCAAGACCGGCGAAGAGGTGCCGATCCTGCCGCGGCGGGTGATGACCTTCAAGTCGTCGAACGTGCTGAAGAACCGCATCTTGCGCTCCCACCAGAGCGGCAAGGCGAAGGGCGGCAAGTAGGCTCGCTGCAAATGCACGGTTGAAAACAGGCCTTGCGATGATGCCGGGCTTGAATATTGCCTCACAAACCGCTGAAATGAGACCCGATTCGGCAACATGGCCGGATTGGTGTTCCGCGTGATCGTTACGCGCAGCCGGAATGAGCTCCCCTCCTGTCGAGGGAATCCCGTTCGAACGCCGGTTCCCATGTCCCGGGATCATGCTCCAGTGTGAGGATTTCGCCCATGGACAAGAGCCCTGACGCCTTTCGCACCATCAGCGAGGTCGCCGAAGACCTCGATCTGCCGCAGCACGTGCTGCGCTTCTGGGAAACGCGTTTCAACCAGATCAAGCCGATGAAACGCGGCGGCGGCCGCCGCTACTACCGGCCGCAGGATGTCGAACTGATCAAGGGCATTCGCCATATGCTCTACGACCAGGGCTACACCATCAAGGGCGTGCAGAAGCTGTTGCGCGAAAACGGCAACCATTTCCTGGTTGCCATCGGCAATGGCGATATGGCCGCCGTCGAGGCGATCTCGCAACGAAAGCAGGCCGACCAGGTGCCGTTGACGGCGGCAGCGCAGCCGCGCGGCGGAGATGACGAACTGGTTGGCCAGCCGAGGGTCAAGCCCAGCCGCCGTTTCTTCGGTCTTGGCAAGAGCGACGAGGAAGGCCCGGTCCAGCCGGACGCTTCGAAACTGTCGCGGGACAATCGCGCGCTGTTGCAGGAAGCGTTGTTCGACCTCCTCGAATGCAAGCGCCTCCTCGACCAAGTGCGCTGACGGGCAACCGGCCGGCGCCTGAAGAACGGGAACCCGCCTTTGGGTGATGCGTTACGTTTTCTTGAGCAAGACAAGGCTTGAGCAGACAAGGAAACGCATCATGGCATTATTCTCGACCCTCTCGGACGTCGATCTCGACAGGCGGGTCGCTGCACTCTCCAGGGAATTGGCGGCCCTGAAGAAGGCTGCGTCCAGGCGGGGCGGCGCCTATTACGAAGACGGTCGCGACGCGGCGCTTGACACGTATTCCGACCTTGCGGAACGTCTGCACGATGCGTTGCCGGCGATCCGCGAGCGGGGCAGGGCGATCGAGAAATCCGCCCGCGAGCATCCGGCGACGGCCGCGGCGATCGGCTTTGTGGTGCTTGGTCTGGTCGCCAGTCTGCTGTTCAGCCGGCGCTGACCTTTATTTATTCCTCGGTTCCGCTGGATCGGTGCGCGGGCGATTCATGTTGCCCGAAAGTGCACCCGGTTTAGGACAGCGGCGCCTGTGGGTGCCACGAAAAAAGGGCCATAGCCCCAGCTTGTCGGTCTGCAGCACGAACAGGGGTTTTTTCGTCAGAGCAGGCGCTCGTTGTAGCGCTGCGAGATCGCGCTGATACGGCGCGTATCCGGAGGAAACCAGGAGAAGACCGGCTTCGAACAAGAAGCCAAAGCCGGTCTTCTCATTGGCAGTCGGTTAAGCTCAGGCCTTCTTGCCCATAACCTTGTGGTGGTGGTGATGATGGTAGTGGTGGCTGCGATGGTGCTTGCGATGATGACGGTGATGCTTGTGCATCGGCGCCGCATCAGCGCTGGTCGCGCCGAGAATTGGCATGGTGAATGCAAGTGCAACTGCAAGCCCGAGGGCCGAGAGGAGGGACTTCTTCATGGATATCTTCCTTTTTTCGCAGGCAATCTGAATCAGGCCAACAGCCTGTTCGCCGCGAGCGGGATTACGCTCCCGTTTTTTTTCGTCAGTATTTCCCGAATATAGAATTTTGTTTCTGGAATGTGTCTGGCGGCGCAGGCTGTGGGCTCCGCCGACAGGCTGAGCCCACAGCGCCGATGAGCGGGAGAAATTTCGGTACGGGGCCGCAGACGCAACCGGCTTACATGGGCGGGACCACGCCATTGTTGCCGACCACGACGCGGTTGGCACTCAGCGTGCCGTCGACGCCGCGCGTCGCGGTGATCACGACGGGCGCGCCGGGCTTGAGATCGCCCGGCGTGGCCGGCGCGAAGGTGACGACCGGCGTCTTGTCGGGGATTGAGATATTCTTTGTCTGGCCGTTGTCATAGGTCAGCGTCACCGCGCGGCCATTCACGTCGGTCACGTCGGCGACGGTGCCGTTGGTCATGCGGCTGTTGGGCTTGAGGTCCCAGGCGCGGTCGCCTTCGCCCGTGCCTTTCAAGGCTGCGGGAAACACCACGACCTCGAGCGCGCCGCTGCCGCCATCGGCCTTCGACACGGATGCTATGCCGAGGAAATCGCCGAGCTTGATGTCCTTTACCGACGCGCCCGCGACGCCCGATATCTTCCATCCGGCAGCGAGCTTGATCTTATCCATGCCACCCTGGCGGTTTTTCACCGTCAGCTGGGATTGGTCGGAACTGGCCACGACGCCGCGCACCCGCACCGTGTCTGCCGCCGGCGCGCTGGTTGCAGCAAGGCCAAGGCTGGAAAGCGTGCCGAGCACGATCATGATTGTCCGCAATTTCATCGCATCGATCCTTTCAGGAAAATGACAGCCGCGCCGGCAACGTCTTGGGTTTCGCGCCGGCGCAATTGAACCAACGAACGGGGTCGTAAAAATCATCGAGGGACGAGGTGATCAGGTGTTCAAAAGAACTTGATCGAGAGCGGTTGCGAGCGGCGTCCGCCAGGCATGGTTCACGATGCTGTGACGGCCAGTTTGTGACTTGGCAAATCACCCGCAAGCGGGCATGTTCTCGCCGTCTCAGGCAACACCATTTTCATCAAACTCTTTCAGCCAACGGAGTTGCCAATGCCATACAGTGCAAAGCGCGAACCCCTCCCGGAACTGGTTGCCAGCGAAGCCGGGCAAGGCCATAGCGCCCTCAGAACGATTCGGGAAACCAAGGGATACAGTGTCGAGGAGCTTTCCCTGACAACCGGTCTGTCGGTCGACGAAATCGAGGATATCGAGAACGGCAGGACGGCCGATCCGTCGCAACTGCGCCGTATTGCGTCGGCGCTTCGGCTTCCTCAGGAGGCGCTGCTCGGCACGGCCGTGCAGGCGCGGGCCGCGCAAGACCGCCCCGTGCTGTAGCGCCAGTGCCATGCATGTTCGAAAACCCGCCGGGGACCTTGGCGGGTTTTCTGTTTGCCGTGACTGAAGGCCTTGGCACGTGTTTATGGACGCGCCGGCCTAGCTTGCTGCTTCGTCATTTCGATCCGCGGGGTTTCGATGAGCCTGGAATCCGTTCGTGCCTTTTTCGCCAGCAAGGCGCCCGATATCGACGTGATCGTGACCGAGGCGAGTTCGGCGACCGTAGCATTGGCTGCGCAGGCACACGGCGTGTTGCCGGCGCAGATCGCAAAGACGATCTGCCTTCGCGTCGGCGAACGCACCATGCTGGTCGTGACCAGCGGCACCGCCAGGCTGGACAATCGCAAGTTCAAGGATCGGTTCGGCAGTAAGCCGCGCATGCTGGAGGCCGCTGAGGTTATCGAGGCAACCAGCCATCCGGTCGGCGGTGTCTGCCCGTTCGGCCTGCCGGCGCCGCTGCCGGTCTATTGCGACGTGTCGCTGCGCGGTTTCGAAGAGGTCGTGCCTGCCGCCGGCGCCACCAACGCGGCGGTGCGGATCGCACCGCAGCGCATGGCTGATCTCACCGGCGCCGAATGGGTCGATGTGTGCCAGGGGTAGATGGCGATCGATGAGACGGACTTTGGGGGTAAGTCCTTGTTTACAATGGTCGGAGTGGCCGGATTCGAACCGACGACCCCTTGACCCCCAGTCAAGTGCGCTACCGGGCTGCGCTACACTCCGGACCGCGCAAAGCCCTATATTCTCAGGCGTTGCGGTGCAAGAGCAAAAAAGCGCGATGAGAACAGAAGCCGATCAATCTGGGCAGATATCGGGGGAACCCGACGAAAAGTCCCACGGGAAGTCCCACGGACGTTCGCGAGTCGTTCTGTGGATAACTAGCGGGGCCAAACCGCCTAGGCTAGGCGGACGGTCAGGCGATCGGTCACCGCGGCGGCTCCTCTCGCCAGACAGGAACGCGCTGGATCTTGAGAGCAACAAGGCGCCGGATCCGAAGCCCGACTGCCTCTCTGCCCGTCGGCGCGAACGCCTCGACATCGAGCCGGCCGTGGCTTGGATCGTTTTCGCACTTCATTCTTTCCATCAGGGAATCGACATCGACGTCCCCGAATATCTGGATGAGGTCCGAGGGGTAGTAGCAGTGGGTCCGCTTGCAGTAGCGACAGCGGATGCGCACCAGACGCATGCCGTCGTTCAAATTTGACAGCGGATAGTCTCGTCTTTTGGGTGCATAGGTCTCTGGCATACCCAGAAATGAGGAACGTATTCCTGACTCGTCAAGAGGGGGCTTGACTCAAATGTTCTCATTTCGTTCACTATCGGCAGGATAGCCACAGGAGGATGACATGGACCTCGTTCTGTCAGTTCCGGGCGCATCGCCCGAGGAAATTTCGCGAGGCCTAGCGGCAGCAGAGGAAGCCCTGGCGCGCGCTGGCTTCACTGCCGAGGAAGCAGCTTACGGTGCCTTTACCGTTGAAGGTTGGGATATCAACGGTCCGCCCGAAGATGGTCCTGACCATTCGGCATCCCGCGCCGCAAGTGCTTGGGCGCAAGCTCATGCTGCAGCATTGGAGGCCTGTTGTAACGGCTGGCCGGAGGGCCGCATGCCCATATCAGTAGAGCTGGAGTTGCTGACCGATCCCGAGACGCAACTCGCCGATCGTTCGACAGCGCTGGCAATGCTTCGTGAACATCTCGAGCAAGATGGCAAGGACACGTTGAACGGGGAGGACGCTGTTTTGGCTTGGCGGGTTGCTGCCGAGGTCGTTGACCAGCTTTCAATGCGCGACCTTATTGGCGACCTGTCTAGGGCCTTCACCGTCCTAGCCCTTGCGCATCGTCGCCCTGATGAGCCGATCGAACCGAAGCGCCGGGCTGTGCGCGACGCAATCAATGCGCTGGAGGCAGCTACCGAGAAGCCGTCGTTACACTGATGCCGAAACGCAATCGCGTCACGCCGGCGCCATCGGTTATCGACCGGGATTGGCCGTACCAGGTTGCCTTGCCGGACGACATCTGCACTGACCGCAACCTGACCATGATCACGAAGTTCTGCCAGGACATCGGCGTCAAGCCACAGATAAGGCGCGTGCAGGCGATATGGCCGAACGGCAAATATGAGGACTATCGCATCCACTGCTTTTCCGACCCCGCCGCGGCGAAGGCGTTTCTTGACCATTTTGCCGGCGACGTGTTCGATTCCAAACGCGATCGGGAGGGTGGGAAAATCCGGGGTGTCTGGCGCCGCACGGGCGAATACAAGCGCATCCTCGACCTTGGGCCTTTGAGCGTTCCCGAGATCCTGCGCAACTAGGGGCAAGACATGTGCAATCTCTACAATCTCACCACCAGCCAGGAGGCCATACGCCAGTGGACGGGCGCCCTCCGGGATATCCTCGGCAACCTGGAACCGTCGATTGACATCTACCCGAACAGGCCGGGGCCGGTAGTTCGTAACGCCCAGGATGGGCAGCGCGAGGTCGCTAACCTTCTCTGGGGGATGCCGACGCCGGCCGAGCGCGTGAAAGGTGCCGCCGACTACGGCACCACGAACATACGAAACCCACAGTATGGCCACTGGCAGCAATATGTCGGGATCGAGCATCGGTGCGTGGTTCCCATAACCAGCTTTGCCGAGCCGTCCCCAACGCCCGGCGACAAAGACCCCGAAACCGGTATCCAGCGGAATTACTGGTTCGCGCTGAACGAGGAGCGTCCCTTGTTCTTCTTCGCAGGCCTCTGGACGCCTTGGCATGGCGTGCGCAAGGTCAAGGATGGCCCGGGCGACTTTGAGCTCTACGGCTTCATGACGACCGCGCCCAACGCGCTGGTCAAGCCGATCCACGAGAAGGCTATGCCGGTGATCCTGACGAGCCAGGAAGAGATCGAGACCTGGCTTACCGCGCCCTGGTCGGAAGCGAAGAAGTTGCAGCGCCCCGCGCCCGACGATGCCCTCGTGATCGTCGACAAGCCTGCCACCCAGATCAAATTCCCACAGCAGGCGCCGCAGCAGGGCTCGTTGTTCTAGACAGTGGAGGTTCCGCTCATGGCAGACCGCATCATCACTCTCGACAGTCGCCAGGAAGCAGCATTGCAAGCCGTAGCCGACAAGTTCGTTGCCCTGCACAAGGGCGACACGATGAAAGCCCTGAAGGAAATGATCGTGCTGAACGGCCGCCTTCAGGATCAGCTCGACGCGCTCAAGGCTTCTCCTCTCGGCAAGCGCTACGGATGAGCGACGAACCGGCCAGACTTGCCGTTGGCATGACCGCGGCACCCCGCGAGCGGGCGCGGATTGAAAACCACGTCTGCGAACATGCCGGGTGCGGTCTGCGGGCGCCGTTCGGCTTTGCTCGGCCGCGACGAGAGCCACACTGGTTCTGTCTGGCGCATCGAGCTGATGGGCGATCATTACCTTTAGGAGCGGCAATGTCTGATCAAGTCCTGCCTAACCAGAAGAAACCAAAACTGATCGTTGTCGTCGCGTTCGATCGTGGCGAAGACGGTGAGTTGTTCACCGCATACGGCCCGACAGACCAGCAGAGCGAAGACCGCGCCATCAGGACGGCCAAAGCGCTTGCCGCGCAACATGCCGGTGTCATAGCCTGGAGCCGAGATGCAGACCCCGCACTGGGTGACTACGGCCCGCCGAATGTGCTTTTCACCAGCGGCGAAGTGCCTGACATGGAATGAAGATGTTCAATCCGCCCAAGCGACAGGAAGAATATCCGGACCGATCGATCGATTGCCAAGAGGCCATGGAACCGGGATTTCAAGCCATCGTGGATTGCATGCTTGAGGTCGGATGGACGCGCGGCGAGATCCTGAAATCGTTGAAGCGGCTCATCGCGGCCGACAACATGACCCAGAAAGAGAACGCCAGGACCGAGGCGGAGCTTGCACTTGCGCGGGCGATGATCCGCGCCGGCAAGCGGATTTAGCTCTTCTCGACGCCGGCCTCGTCGATCTCCGCTTCCATCTGGTCGCTGATTTTCGAATCTTGCCCGCGCCGGCGATGGGCGGGCCATCAAAGCCTTGGAGCCAGGCGTCGGCGAATTCCTGGCAGTTAGGCGGGTACCGCGCGCTCCTTGCCGTCCTTTCGCGCCTGGGCGCCATACATCCAGGCGTAGGTGATGCGCTCCTGGTCCTTTTTGGCTACTGCCATCATACATTCTCCCGGTAGTCCACCAGCTTCGCATGCCGGAGCTTTTCCTCACCCTTGAGGAATTTGACCCGGCCGACAAGACCCGGCTTCAGCCATTCGGCCTTTTCCTTTTTCAGGCCCTTGGGCACCGGCCCGCCAACCTTGCCCTGGACGCGATCCCACAGGCGCTGGCGCTTGTCGGCCTTGAAGGTGACGAACGCCCCGCCCTTGTAGTGGCCCTTGTCGGCCATCAGCACCATGGCCGGCTTCCCGGTCTCTCGCTGCACGCCGATGATGTCCATCTCCTTTTCGTCGAAGCATTTGATCTTGCGCCAATTCATCGTCGGCCCACTGCGGTAGGCGCTGGTTTTCCGCTTCGAGACGATGCCTTCGATGTTCGCCTCGCAGGCAAGGTGGTAGGCGGCATCGCCGGTGCCTGGCAGTGCCTCGCTGAACTGGATGCGGCCCCCGGCCGGGATCATCGCATGCAGGATCTCGCGACGGTCTTCCACCGGCATGTCGCGCAGGTCGTGGCCGTTGAGATGGAGCAGATCGAAGGCGACGAGGTAGAGCTCGCGCGAAGGCGTGCGCTTGCTCACCGCGGCCTGCAAGGCGTGGAAGTCGGACAGGCCGGCCTCATTGATCATGATGGCCTCGCCCTCGAGGATGAAGGTCTCGGCCTCGATTGCCGCGGCCTCTTCGGCGAGGTGGCGGTACCGGCCCGTCCAGTCGTGCCCTCTCCTGGTGAGCAGGCGGATGCCGTCGGCGTCCTTGATGACCTGTGTGCGGTAGCCGTCGAACTTGACCTCGTGCAGCCAGTCGTCACCCTCAGGTGGGGTGTCGACAAGCTCCGGCTCCATGGGCGGGATGAACTTCAGCCGCTCTCCGGCGTTACGCATGCACTTGTTACTCCAACCGCGACACAAGGCGCGCGGGGCGTTTTGGTTGCATTTTAGCGAAATTGAATGTGGGAAAAATGAAGATCGAAGTGGACGATTGCCGGTTGGCGCTGACGATGATCCGGCGAACGATCGAGGAACACTGCCCGCCGGGCGTGCTGCCAAGCGAAGAGACGGTCAACGGCCTATTTGGTCCCGATTTGCTGGGCGAGGCCGAGGCGATCTCAGCGGCAATCGTGGCGACGGTAGAGAGATTGCAATTGCAAGCGACCATGAAGCCGCCGGCGCCGAATATCAAGGCATAGCCTGAACGCAAGAACAGCCCGTCTCGAAGCCATTGCCGTGGAGCGAGACGGGCTGTGGAAGCCTGGGGAGTTGTCATCGCTGCGAAGCTTCCGACGCTCAAAACCTAGCACACAGCCGGTTTGTTCCGCGCTATAACGCAAAAAGCCCGCCCCGGCGCGAGCCGAGACGGGCGATCATATTGCCAAGGTCGGGGAAAAAGGTCAGCCGCCGCGCAGAACGCGCCAGATGTCGTGCCAGAAGTAGGTTAAGCCCGAGGCCACGGCGCCGGCGGCGATACCGGTGACGCCCAACGCGCCCAAGCCCATGAGCTTCCACCTAGTCACATCCGCTGTCACCTGCTTGACGCTGGTCATGTCAGAATTGAGCTTGCTGACCGCGCTTTCGGTGGCGCTCACGCGCTCCACCAGCTCGTCGGTCTTCTGGTACATCTTCGCCCGGCTGGCAGCGGCGCGCTGTTCAGATTGCTCGTAGCTGAGCGCCGCTCGGGCATCGCTGTCCTTGATGTCGCGCCGGATCTCGGTGATGTCGCGCTGCATATCCTGCGTCGCTTGCAGCAAGCCGCCGATCATCATTTCCAAGCTTTTCGTTCCTGATGTCGGCATCATCCCGCCCTCGATGCGATGCTATGATTTCAGTTCGGCGCGGCGCGCGGCGCTCGCTTTGGTGTGCCTGTCGCATTCGGCCGGCGTATAGAACTTCACGGCGCAGCCAGGCGCCATGGTGCGGTCGATCTTGTTCTGGTCGGCGATGGTCTTGCCCTGCGCGCCGGCAAGGCTGTTACCGAGGGCCGAGCGTAGCGGCATCACACCGCTGACGCCCGAAGTCGTACACGCCGCCAGCGTCGATGCACTCGTCAAGAGACATGCGAGCGTCAATGCCCTTGTGGATCGCATCGGTATTCTCCTTTTCGATCTTGGCGCGCAGCTCGTCGGCGCCCCAATGTTTGATGAGTGCATAGCCGCCGACTGCGGCGCCCGAGACGGCGACAGCGATGGCGGCCCAGGCGATGACGCCGGCCAGCGGTCGGGGAACGCCGACGAGGCCGGCAATTAGGGAGATGAGCCAGGTCATGCGGGCACCGTGCCGAGGGCTTCAGCCAGGTGCTTGGCCTTGCGATTGACGTACCAGCGATAGGCAAGGCCGCCGATGACCAGCAGCGCACTCGCGAACGCCAGGGCAACGACGACTTTTCCAATAAGCTCGCTCGAATAGGAGAGCGGCGAGATCTGGTTCTGCAGCTCGGTCAACGTGCCAGCAAGCCCGCCGCCGGCGACGCCACCACCGGTCGCCAAGTCGGCCGGCGCGGTCGATGGCGCTGCCTTGGCGTCCTCGACCAGCGCCTTTGCCTGGCCCCCGTCGATGAAGTTGGCGGCCTGCGGCTTCTCGCCGGTCGCCCATGCCTTGCCGATCGCCCGCACTTCGGCGACACGCGCCGTCCAGCCCTTGCCGAAGGTCGGGAACGTGCCGAGATGGCGAAGGAAGTTCATGCGCGCGTCGCAGATGCGATCGATCAACGCGTCGTTGTTGTTGACCGCCTTCAGCGCCGCCAGCGTGCCCACACCCATGACGCCGTCGATCGGCCCGGTGTAGATCGGACGAAGCGCCTGCTGAAGCCACGTGATCGAGCGGCCGGGCCCGGAGTTCACGCCGCCATCGAACACGACATAATCGACGCCGTCGGGCAGCAGGTCACCCTTCACCGCGTCCCAGTACTGGCGATCATAGATCTCGCCGACCTCGTCCATGGTGATGCTCTTGACCGAGCGCTTCGCCAGGCCCTTGCCCTTGCGGTAGCCGTCATAGACGCGCTGAGTGACGCCCTTATTAGTTGGACCGCCCGGGTCGGCCGGATGGTTCACATAGCCGCCTTCGTGCACCAGCACCTTGGCAAGCGATTCCTTTTCGCGCGAAACGGCCATGACAGTTCCTTTCCGCCCTTGCGGGCAGCTTGTGGCTTTTCAGATTTTGGCTATGGTCGGCCCCGGGAGGGCCAGGGGATGAAATACGACGAACCCCGAGGGGATTGGGTATCGCTGCCGAAACCGTGGCTGGAGCTACGGCAGGGCATGCGCGACGCGGTTTTCAACGCCGGCGAAATCCGCACCTATGACGGCGGACATCTCCTGCTGGTCGACGGCTTATGGGAAGTAATGGTGAGCGGCGATCACAACGATGCCGACGTGGTGCTGAATGTACTGCGAAGGCCGAACTAGCCTTTAGTCAGGCCCGATCCTAGCCAGCATAGATGCCGCCATGAAGGCCGTGCAATATTCATTCCCGCGTTGAAAGCAACCTATCCAACTCTTTTGCCACCTTTAGTATATCAAAGCGCCCATCAATCACCACTTTTCGATCCACAGACGAAAAATCATCTGCGTCTGGCTGGACGAATGCATCCCGATCCCCCGCGGTCAAGGCGCGAAGGATGCACCGGGCTAACCGAACCTCTCCAATCTCTTCTTTCGTCTCTGTCATAAGGAACTTCTCCTAATTCCCCTGACTGCCGGCCTACAATTAGGCTTTGCTACCAGCCAGGAAGGCTGAAGGTGCTAGTGAAGCGCAGGCTTAGCAGAAAGTCGACGGCAGAACGCTTGACGGGCCTATAAGCCGTGTCCCGTCCAGAAACCGCCCCGCGCAGCCATAACCAGCAGGTAACGGCCCCTCGACTCCGAAGACCGCGAAAGAACCATCAGGCAACTGCTCGTTGCGCAGGTCAACAGTCGGAATGCGCTGCTGAAGTGCCGAATACTGATCGACTAACGCTCCTATGAGCGGCCAGGCCGATCGGTCCCAATAGACCGGCTTGCCGCCGGCGGCGGATAGTAGCTCGGCGCTTCTTGCGACGTAATCCTCTCGCCCATCACGATTGTTTTGGTTCTGGCCATAGACGGCGACATCCGCAAACAGAACCGCAACAGCAACCACCGCCATGCCTCGCCACGCGCTCGTTCTCGCCAGCAGGCCGGCGACGACGAAGACCAAGATCCCCAGGGCTGAACCGAACAGCACGATTGTCGGCACCGGCAATGAAGTGATCGGACTGCCTATGTATTTCACCCACAAGAGGCCGGAGATATTGGGCTCGACCGCGCTGGCCAGGTTTTCGTCGTAGACAGCCTTTGAGGGGATCGCCCCAAGAACGACTATGGCCAGAACCGGCGCAAAGAGGAGACCAACGCGCGACTGCTTCCAGAGCATCGGCAGGTAGAGCAGCCCAAGCCAGATGAAAGGCGTCGAAACCGCGTCGAGATAGCGCCCGTAGATAACATGATCGACCCGCGAGAAGCCGACCATTTGCAACGCACTAGCGGCAAACACCCCGATAAACGCCAGGATTGCCGCCGCCCATATCGCGAACGACTTAAGCGATTTCCGCTCGCCAACGATGTGGAATGCGGCCCACAAGCCTACCAGGAAAAGGCCGAACGAGGACGCGATAAGATACCAGAGCTGCCCCGTGGCGGTGACTATAAGCCTTTTCACGCCCACTACGTTCTGAATGCTCGCAACCAGGCGCCCGATTTGATCGCCTTGGGATCGTGTACCTTCCCATAGAATGCGGAACTGGTCGTGGACCGCTCCGATGCCGAGAAAGATTGAAGCAGCTGCAACGGCGCACAGCGCGAATGTGAGCCAGGAAATGCGTGCGCAGCATGCACCGAGAAAGGCCAGCCCAAGAGACAAGGGTATGAACGGAAGCGCTCGCGGGTGCAGCGCATAGAGCAGGCAGGCTATCGCCGCGAACAGAACCCAAGTCACCACCGATCCGGTGCGAACCGATCGAGCGAAGACATAGAGCCACACCAGAACGCCTAGACGCAGAGTTGTTTCCGGCCAGACCAGGAAGTTATGATAGAAAAAGCTCGGGAACACCGCCACCAGGACCGATGCCGCCAACAGCCTCGCATCAAGCGGAATCTCCAGTTCCTTCGCCAAACCAACCAGAACGGCAGGGATTAAGGCGGTAGCCAGGCAACTCAAAAGCACCGCCGCCTGATAGACCGTGCCTGTGTCTCCCAAAATCGCGAAGAGTGGGGCGATCAAAATGCCCTGACCCGCATGATAGAAGGGGTTCTCCGCCATCGAGAAGCCGCCGCCGCCCGCCAGGTAGTTGGCGATCGAGAGATAGCCGATTTCATCATTCACGGTCGGGAACCGGAAACCGATGGCAAGTAGAGCCAGCACGCAGAACAAGCCGGCGCAGAGTGCCCCGACTACAAGAGATGATCTAGATCGCATTACTGCCCCTCTGGCTCCCACTTCTCCACTTATCCGAAGGATTGGGCGCGTTCAACCATCCTATGCCCGCCGGTCAGCCAGCGATTTGGGATGATCAAAAGCTTGGGCATGCAACGGAAGGGGGCGTCCCCGGCGGGAGGTGTTTTGCCGCGTCTTCCAGGCAAAGAATTTCCGCGTTGGCGATGTCCTGTATCTGATTGGCTCGACGAGGGGTGACGAACCAAGCAGCAACCACGGTAAACAGCAGGCAAATCAGGGTGGCAAGCGTGATTTTCTCGATCAACGGCATGCCACCATCATTTGCACAATTGGCCTTCTGTGCGCAATGAGCCGTTAAGCGACAGGGTAATTCCCCCAAACCCGAACCACCGTCGCAGACACACCGGGGTAAGTGCCGTCATATTTCCGAAAGTCTGCGTACGCATTACCGGACGCGATACTTCCATTGAGGTTGAAACCACTATTGGACTGGGTGCCTTCCGCCCCAGCGCTGGCCGTAGCCGCCTCGGGCGTTGTAACCCGCAGCATTCCCGCTCCCGTCCCGTTTGTTGTGACGACAAACTCGGCATACCAATCTATCGATTTCAGGTTGCGCCGAAAACGTCCCACAACACTGGATACGGTAGTAATCGTTCCGGTCGTTGCGGTGATGGTCGGAGTGTAGGCTCTCCAATCATCCACAACGATGGCATTACCTGTGCCGAGATCGCTGTATTTGGTAGAGCCAACCTGTGGCGAGGAAACGTCTTCCGCGCCCGTCAACGTCAAACGGTTACCTGTTCCGGAAACCGTCAGTCCCCCAACGGTAGCGGTATTTTCACCGTAGTTCGCCAGCCGGTAGTTTTCGATGCCAAGCTTATTGGAGGTCCCTTGAAGTAGCACTGCCTGCGCACCGGAGTTTGATACGTCCAGACCGTTGATGTGGACATTGTGGCCGGTGCCCTCAATAATTATACCGCGGGTGTCAGCGGCTATTGAAGTGGAACAATAGACGATAAAATGCGTGAGCTGGACGATTAGCCCGGTCGTTCCCGATGCTATGACAAGACCAGACCCGCCGTTGTCAAACTCTATGTTGGTGCCCTTTAGGCGCGTGGTCGACCCAGTGGTGCCCTGATACAGCCGAATGCCGATGTTCTGCCGAATTGAAAAGATATTCGACATTTGTGGGTTGTCGCATCGCGCCATATTGAACGCGATGAGATTGTTGTTCATGAACGCGCCGACATCGGCATCGAGTGACCAGTACGGCCACAAATGAATGTCATTCCACCGGCAGACATCGAAAGTCTCGAAAACCTGGACAAACCTGTAAAGCGGTTGCCCCCGGACGTGGTTGAACGAACACGGAGCGCCGACCATGCTGAATGCGATGTACGGGTTGAGCAGGCCGACATTATCGAAATGAACCATGTGCGCCCATATATCGAAGTCTGCTCCGCTTGAGGTGGGTGCCCACCCTGGTCCTGGTGCGGGCTGATTCCGCATCGTGGTCAGGTTTTGCACGCGCGATGCAAAACGCGGATTTGTAGAGGTCTTGGTGTGCTGTATGCCGATGCCGGTGTGATCAAAATAAAGCCAGGTGCCGGGTGACATTGACGGGATAATCGGGTCAGGCCATGCGTCAGGCAGGCCCATGCCAGCGCCGTTCAGGGTCAGGGATTTCTCGCTGATGGTGACGACAGACCCGCACCGAACGATACCATTTGGGAGGTTGAGTTTGGGTATGTCCAAGGCGACGGCAAGATTCACCGCCGCCTGAAATGCGGGCTGGTTGTCAGTGCCGTTTCCGGTCGTTCCGTTGCTGTCCGCCTTTAGCCCGCACCAGCGCGCGTCAAGACCAGACTCGTGCCAGTCTGCTTGGCGGACTGCCGTGTAAAGGCCGTTGGTGAAGAAGACGCCCTCAAGTGTATCGGCCGCAGCAGCTGCTGCCTCCATCGTTGAGAGCGATGACGTCAGCGTATAGACGAACGGTCCGTTTCGGCCACCTTCGTCATAGATGATAAATGCCTTCTTCGTGGAGGGATCGAGCGCCTTGGCCGCCGTCCTGTTGGCAACCGGGACCGCTCCAGATGCACTCGCTGCGGATGCTGCCGCAGAGGCGGCACTGGTGGCGGAAGCCGATGCACTGGCCGCGGCGGCGTTTGCCGCAGCCTCAGCCGCGGCTTGGATTGCAGCGCTCGCCTGGTCGGACAAAAGCCGGAAAGTTGCGCCGGACTTAAAACCGGCAATCATCATGCCGGCCGTCAGCCCGCCCGGCGCGACATCGTTGCCGGAAGCTGTCTTGATCGTCAGCGCGGTGCCACCATTGAACGCGACCGTCACTGGCGATGCGGTATTTGCCTCGAAGACTATGAAGTTGACGAGCGTGCCACCGTCGGCCGACGGCAGCGGAATTGTGCTCGTCGCCACGATCGCGTTCGGCGCCCCGGCACCAGCATCGATCGCCTTGATGAAGCTGTAGGGCAGATCGGCAACTCGCGTCCAGGACCCGGCCCCGGAGGCGCCGAGCTTGCGGTAGATGCCATTATTGGCGACCGTCGCATCGCTCACCACCCATGCTGACGAATTGGCGCCGTGGGCGAGATCGGCGTCCATGTGCGCCTTGGTGTCATAGATGAGACCGCCATTAGACAGGAAGGCGGTGATGATGCCCTCGACCCAAGTGCCCCATGCCCGCAACAGGGCCTTGACCGGCTGAGACGGATTGGAGGACGGCCCATCGGCCATGATCGTGTTCATCAGTTCGGGCATGCGAAAACTCCAGGGCTGGAGACCCCACCGGAACGGCAAGGGTGAAAATCGTCGACGAGGCTTTGACGGATTGGGGTTAGGTAACGACTTTCGGTCCGGTGGCGACGCTGGACGTGCTTTCCACACCAGAGCCGTTCACCGAGCGCAGCCAGTAGTAATAGGTGCCGGCGGCGATCGCCGTATCGGTCCAGGCATCGGACGACGACGGCGCCCCGTATTCGGTGCGGACCACGGTTGCCGAGCCCTCTGTGTTCACCGTATTCCTGCGGATATTGGTGGCGACATAATTGCCGGAGTTCGGGGTATTCCAGGTCAATGCGACCTGGCCGACGCCGCCGGTTGCAACAACACCCGAGACCGCGGCCGGCGGTGTGTTGTCGACGGTGGAGACCACCGTTTCGCTATCGGAGTAATCGCCATAGCTGCCGTTCGACCCGATATAGACGGCCTCGATGTTGATCGATGTGTCGGCGGGAACCGGATTGGTGTTCAGCACGATGAGACCGGCATCCGGTGCGATCCCGGGGAATTTCTGCTCGATCCAGGCGCCGGGGACGCCACCGCCCACATCGGCGACGCGATAGCGCAAGGCCGATGTTAGATCACTGCGGTTCGGATCAACCAAGGCGAGGCGGATGTAGACGGTCCCGCTGCCGGATATTGCCGCCGCAGTATCGATGATTGGCTTCGGAATGCCGTCGGAAACCGGCTTCGCCGGCACCGGTGGCGCCGCCCCTTCATCGATCGCCGGGTTCCAGTCGTCGATCTCGGGACCGGAACCCGGCATCTTGATCCATGTCATCTGGAAACCGCCGCGCGATACCGACAGAGCCGACCGCCGGTTGGCGATCAGCTTGCCATCCATCGACGGCAGCCGCCGCGGTGTCGCCAGCCTGACCCATGGTGCGTAGACCGAGTTGATGCCGGTGAAGCGGACATCGAACGTGCCGCGCTTCTTCTCCCGCAGTCGCGCGAACTCCCGCTTGCCGAGCCGGCGAGCCTGCCGCCATTGCTGTACCCAGATATAGTTGCCGTCTTGCGGCAAGACGCGGCCGGCCTCGATCTGGGCCGGCGTATCCTCGAAAAAATCGGTGTCCGTTGTCGTGAAATCGGTAGCGGGATAGGTGAACTTCGGGATGAACTGGTTGACCTCTTCCTCGAACAGGACATCGTGCTGCACGGTGTGGCCGACGATATCGGCGTCAGTCAGCGTGGCGACATACTTTTCCCTGAATTTGCCGGCGACGAATAGCAGTGCGCCATCGCCGCGCTCGCACATCCAGCCGTCGCAGGAGGCGAGGATGGCATTCGTGCCGCTTTTCGGATCATGGTCAGTGGTGTCGAAGCCGCCGCACTCGTAGCGCTTCTCCGTGCCGCCGGTGGCACGTGGCACATCCTCATCACAGACGTCGGCCTCTTCTTGCCACATGTCGAGAACCGGCAGCAGCGCCTTGCGGAAATCACGCTTGGTGCCGAACGGATTGAAGCATTCGTGCCAGGCCAGAATCAGGGCCGAATTCCTGGTGAAGAGCCATGTCCCCGGGTTTTCAGGGTCCTGCGCCGGATCGCGGAAATCCCAGCACAGCGCAAGCTCGGCGACGACTGAGAGAGCAGGCTTGCCGTACGGATACCGCTTCTGGAAGTTTTCCGCACCAGGCGCGCGGCATGTCATGCCGACCGACGCCTGGCCGTCGCCCCGATGGTCTGAAGTCCAGACGCCTTCTGCGCCCAGATCATCTACGATTTCGGCAATCGCAGTTTCCGGTGTCAGCCCTAGCCGCCGGTATATGCGAACAGGATCGGCACTGGCGTATCGGTCGCCGTCCGGACTGATGACGGTGTTGCCGTCGAGCTCGACCCTGTCGTCATTCAGGTAGTAGCCGGTATAGGCATTGATGCGATGGCCGACGATCGCCTGCACCGAATACATGCGGTTGTCGACAGCTTCCCAAAGCATCATCGCACCGGCAAGCCTGGCCTCGCCGACGCCCCAGAACCGGTATGGGATCGGCTGCGTCAGTGGCGCGCGGCCATCCTCCGGCTTCGGCGGCTTCGGCGTCAACAGATACTGCACGCCGGCGACGATCGCGGTGGTGGCAATAGCCGAGGCGATCGCCGCATAGGAGACGGTCGTGCCGAAAAGCGTGAACCCGCCGCTGCCCAGAATGGCGGTAAAGATTGGCGTGAAGATCGGGTCCTTGCGGACCGGCCAGCGATATGCACCGTGCCAGCCCTCTGCGATGATCTCCTGCGTCGTCGCTGTCTCGAAAGCGCCGATGCCGGGATTATAGCTCCGCCGGCGCGAGACCGTGGCCAGCGCCTGGCGCAACGCATCGTCGAACGGGTTCACGCTATGCGCCATGCCACGCCGGTCCAGTCGAGATGCTTCACCATTGCCCCGCGCGCCGACATCACCGCCCAGAGCGGGCCGAATTTGATGGCTGGGATCTCCTTGACCGCGAGGCCGGCTGCCTCGAAACCCGTCATGGCGCTAATGATGCCGATATCGCCGTCCTGTGGCTGCTGGACGCGCTGAAATCCATGGGCGCCGAGCTTTGCCCCGACGAGGGCTTCGCAGCCGCCAGCGGCCCGCAGGATGGCTTCAGCGCCATCGGCATCGAAGTAGGTGCCGCGCAACTCGGCGCCCGGATCTTTGCCGGTCGCCTCGACCACCCAGTCGGCGGCGAACAGGGTGCAGTCGGTGAACCCCCACTGCCAGCGATGCGGCAGCCGGATATACTGTTTCAGCGTCATTGGTGCCTCAGTAGTTCGGCCATGCCGGCGCGACGCCGCGCGCCAGACGCGCGGTGCCATCGCAGAACTTGTCAGTCGGATACATCGCCTTCTGGTGCGGCCCCGACCACAGCACCAGCGAGGCGCGCGACCTGGTGTTCGATCCGGAAACCACGGCAAGCGTCAGCGTCGTGGTCGGATTGTCGGTGCCTGAGACTGGCGGCATGGATTCGGTGGGATGCGACGCCGTTCCTGTCCAAAGCGCAATGATCGGCGTCGTCGGCTGATAGTAGTCGTCCAGCGTGGTGAAGCCGATCTTCAAATCCTTGCCGCGAACGTCTGGCATGGTGTCAAGAACATTGGCCGCGGTGTCCGGGTCGACGCCAGATATCCCGAATTCCACACTGGAGCTCTGGCCGTTGACCAGCACCTCGAGCGTCGGAATATTGAGCAGCCTGCCGCCTCCGAGATAGACTGTGCCGTCCTCGTCGAGGCTGTCGAAGCCGGCCGGGATGTCGTTGACGCCTGCCCAGATATGCAGGCCGGGATCGCTGTCGAGCCGGAAGAAGATGCCAAGTATATGGCTCGATCCCATGCGATCGACGACCTCTTGAGGCACATAGTCGACGGAGTAGGAGCCGATCAGATCCTGCCAGGCCATCGATTAGAAACCTTCGACGAATTGGATGGTCGGCGAAGACTGCCAGAACCCTTGCGCATCCCAAGGCAGCGTGAACCCTGACGGGAATTTCATAACGCAGCGCGGCCTCGCAAACTCGATACGCGTCCCCGCCGGCACCGCTTCGCGCAACGGCCGGTCGAGCGACAGCACGTATTGCGAACCGGTGTAGACGACACCCTCAACGGTTTCGGTAATCGGAACCGGGTCGGTGGTCTCCCAGTAGCGATAGGCCCGCCAGCCCTTGATTGGATGATAGATCGAGAACCAGTCCGACCAACGCAGGTTGCGCTCGGCGCCATACAGGTTGAGCGTGATCTGCCCCGCGTTGAGAGCCGCGGCGGCCCCCATAGTGCCGAATACGGAGAATTGGCTGTAGCCGGCGCCGTCGGAAAACAGCGAGGTATCCGAATGCGGAATGCCGTCGATGATCGGCCGCGGGATGCTCCTCGTGTCGACCGGGAAAGGCCCCATCCAGTCTGATTTGATCGGCACGTTCATGAACCGGACCGAGCTGTTCATGCGGGCCGCCACCCAGTTGATGTATTCGTGCGATTCCCTCGCCTGGACGAAGCACTCCTCGTAGGAGCCGATGAGGACACCGCCGCCGCTGGTTTCGATCGTGATAGATTCGCCCAGTCCGTTGCGGCCGCCTTCCAGACCGCCGCCTTTGGTGTCGAAGGACATCTTGGATGGCCGCAGGAAGTCGATGTCGAGCGTGGGGAGATTGATGTACCCCATGCCTTACCCCTTCTGCGAGGTGTAGCGGCGTTGCGTATCACCGAACCCGCCGTTCACCTGGCCCTGGTGATACTCGCCGATCGCCTCCTGGGCGCCTTGCTTGGACAGCGTTCGGATATGATCATCACCGCTGGCGCCATTGACGTGGACATGCAGCTCGACGTTGGGCTGCCTGTTCGAATTGCCGGCCGATGCCATTTGCATCGACCTCGCATTGCTGCGGATGGTGTCGCCGGCGCGAAGCCTGCGGAGCTCCGGGCCGCGCTCACCAACCCATGCCCAGCCCTCTGGGGCCGATTCGGTGCCGTCAGCGAAACCGAACAACTTCGGGATGAAGCTGAAGATCGAGCTTAGGAAGCCACTGCCACCGCCGCTAGGTGCCGCGGCGCCACCTCCCGAATATCCCAGAATGTCCGACAGCGTCGTGTTGGCCTGGAAATTCGACGGCTTCAAGCCGTCCAGGATGGAGGCGAGACCGCCTTTGCCGCCAATCCCGCCGGCGAGCGCCTGCACCGTGTTGGTGACGCTGCTATCCAGGCCACCAAGGCTTCCGGCGGCCTTGTCCACCGCGGCGTTGAACTTGTCGACATAGACGGAACCGGTGGTGCCGAGGACATCCGTGGCACCGGCGCCGCTCGATAGCGGCCGGCCGGTGAACCATGCTGATGCCGCATCTTGCGGATTTCCGTACTTCGACAGGTATTTGCCGAACTGCTTCGCGAAGATCGCGTCCTGCGCGCCGGAGTCGGCGAGGAACTGGCTCGGCGACAGGGTCTTGCCAAGGGCATCCTGCGACCACGACGGCAGGTTGCTCTTCATGACCTGATAGGCGCCGAGCGCCTGGTTGCCATTCTTCAGGACCGGTCCCAGCGCTGAATACCCACCGCTGCCAGCGCTCTCGATCGAGCGGATCGCGGCGGCATATTGCGCCATGCTGCCGCCGATCGCTCCCAGCGGCGCGCGCGTGACCGCGCCAGGCGCATAATTATCGTTGGCACCACCGAGCGCGGCACCGACGATGCTCGACCCCGCACCGAGTGCGCCGCCGGCGCCCTTGCCGCCACTCATCCAGTTGGCAAAGGCGGTGCCGAGCCTGTCGAAGATGGCTTCCCACTGCTTATCCATCGAATGCGTCAGGGCATTGAGGATCGAGGTACCAAGCGCCTTGCCGATGTTGCCGCCGCTATTGAGAAGCTCGCTCTTGAAGTCGTTGAGGAAGCCGGTTGCCATCTCCTTGTTGTCGGAGAACACCTGGTTGGAACGCATCCGCTGCGCTTCCGGCGAGTTGAGATCGACGGGCAAGCCGGCGCCGCGCAGACGGGACGCGATGTCCTGCTCCTGCGAGGTGCGGCCGAGCTGGTCGCGCTCGAACATCAGGTCTTGCGCTAGCTTCGCCTTTGCGGAGGCTTCCGCCATCGCCGCCAGCTCGGCGGTGTTCTTGCGGATGGCTACGGCCTCGGCGCCGTAGAGCGGGATGCCAAGTTGGCGGATTTGCTGCTCAGCCTTAAAGCTGGCGATGGCGCGGTCGTGCGCGAGCGTATTCTGACCGATCAGACCGAGTTCGGCCCTTTGCAGGTCGATATCCTGGCTTTGGGTGAAGATGGTGTCACGAGCCTGTTGCAGCGCGCGCAATTTGCCGTATTCGGCCGCTTTGGCCTTTATGGCTGCCAGTTCGGCCTGGTCGACGGCGACATTGTTTCGGGCGGCCTCGTCGCGGACCTGCTGCTCCAACTGGAACGCCATCTGCAAGGCTTCGACTTGCGCAGTAGTCTTGCCGATCAGGTCGATATCGAACTTGCCCGATGCCAGCGTGTTTTCGAGTGAGCGGCCGCGCTCCTTCTGGGCCTCAGACAGCGCGTTCGTTGATTGGGCCAGTGCAATCTTGCCGGCGAGATCGATACGGTCTGCTCGAGCGACCTCACTTTCGCCCTTGACGTATTGTGCCGCGGCTTCAGCGCGTGCTGCCGCCTCTTTTTCCGCCGGCGATTTAGCGACGAGGCTTTGCAGCTGGGCCGCCGCTGCCTCGCGGCGCTGCGCGATGCCGGCTTGATCGGCGGCGGGGTCAATCCGGATCGTCGCGAAGGGATCTGTCCCTATGCGGCGGCGGCGTTCCAATTCGTCACGACCGGCCTGTTGAGCGCGATCCATCGCGGCGGGACCGCCTACGGAGCCGCGATTGATGTCCTTGATGATCTCGTTGGTCTTTTGCAGCTGCTTAGCCGCCTCGGTGGCAGCCGCAACGATGCCGAGGATCTTGTCGCCTGCAGTTTGAAGGCCGGGATTGTTGGCTACGACGCCAGTGACCGACCTCTCGAACTGTTCGAAAGCCGCGAAATCATGGCCGCTCTTTCGTAACGTCTGGATCGCAGAATCGAAGGCGCGGAACTCAGGTTCGGTTGGACCGAAGAAGCCGCCGGCGCTGCGACCCGGGGTAACAAAGGTTGTGAGCTGCGACAGCGCTGCCTTGTCGGCCGCGGCAGCGGACAGACGCAGTGCAGCGGTGTCACGCCTTGCCGCCGATTCCGCTGCGATAACGGACTTCTTGCCAAAATCGTCCGCTTTCAGCCCCGTGACACCGTAGGCTTCTCCCAATTCGGTGACCGACTTCTTCTGAGCCTGAATAGCATCGTCGACAGACTTCACCTGCGGCAGAAGCTTAGATCCAAACTGGATACCGGCGGCGACGACCGCAGTGAAGCCAACTGCAGCAAGATTGAGAGGGGAGAAGAGACTCGTGATGCCGCCGGCGAGTGTCTTCACGACGCCGGTCGCGCCCTTTTCCCCCATCGACATTTGCCAGGCGGTGCCGAGTTGCAGACCCTGCTGGAGCGCAATGGTGCCGATACCTTGGCCCATGCTGGCGGTGACGGCGATGTCCTGCAGCTGCTGCCCTGAATTGAATGCGGCAAAGTTGCCGGCGCCATGGCCGTTCTGATTGGCGGCAAGACGTCCCCTGGCCAAGTTCTGGGCTCGCGCCAGCTCTTCTGCGGAAATCGCTCCTTTTGCGGCCAACGCGGAGTATTCCGCGAGTTCGGCGTTGACGCGGTCCTGGGCGGCACCAAGCGGGTTCAGCTCGGCGCGCAGCGCGGCGACTTTCGCCGCCATCTGATCGGCCTCGCGTCCGGCCTCCTCGAAAACCGATGCGGAGGCTCTCGCCGATTTCCCCGAATTCATCATGAGCGAGGAGTTGAAATTGTCGGCGAACAGTGCGCCGGCGTGCTGAGCCCGCAGCTGCGCCATCTGCTCGATCTGCGCGAATTGAGCCTCGAAAACCGATGCCGACGAGCGCGCGCCGGATGACGGCGTGGTCTGGACGCCGAGTAAGCTGTTGAACCGGCTCTGGTTGGCGGCACCGCTCTGCCGGCTGTTCTCGGCCTGCTGGTCAGCCCGGGCCTGGGCGATGAACGCCTGATGGGCTGCCGAAGCCCGCGCCAGTGCGGCGGTCTGCCCCTGTATCTGGGCGTTGGCGGCCCCCACAGCCGCGGCAAGCTGCACCTGGCCCCTTGCTGCGATCTCTGACTGATCGGCTGTGATGCCGAGCTTCTGGTTCATGCCGACAAGGATTGTAGCGGCCTGCTCGACGGACACCTTGCCGGTCTCAAGCTGCTTGTTGAGACCGCGCAGGTCCCGCTCGAAGGCTTGTGCTTCCTTCTGGCCATCGACGTATTTTCGGCTGAGGAGGGAAACCACATTGCCGGAGGCACTGATTTTCGTGTCGGTCTGTGCGATGGCCTCGCCGACCGCGCGCGACGACGCCACCATCGCCGCATCGGCCGCCACCTTCTGATCGGCGCCGGCCTTGTACTTGCCGGCGTCCATGTCGGCGGAGACGCGAAGGCTGGAGAGCTGAACGTTACTCATTTTCGTGCAGCCTCCTCTTCCTTGTCTTTTTCTGCCCTGTAGAGCAGCCATTCCGTATCGATGGCAGTCATGAACCTATGGAAGTTCTCGAAGGCTTCGCCCTCGATCCCGTAGCGACGCGCATAGGTATCAAGGGTGACGAAGCTGATCGGGCTTTCACCACCGAAGGCGCCGTAGTGGCGGTCGAACCGAAGCGCTTCCCAGGCTCGCCAGTAGAAGCTGTGCCAGGCCTCGGCTTTTGCTTCGACCGGACGTGACGGCAGTTGGGAGTTCGGGAATTCGTTCGGATACTGGGCTGCCAGTTTCAGCAGCCATGTATCAAGGCCTTTCCGCTTCAGATCGTAGCGGAAGGCCGCTGTTAGTTTTTTGTGGCGGCCTCGACGAATTCGACCTTCTTCTTGCCGACCTGGCCGGCGCACCAGAAGATCATACTGCGCATGACGCGGTGCTCCTCGGCCACAAGGATGGTGCCTGCGAACTCGGCGGAATACTGGATATCGAGCCCCTTCCAGTCGAGGAGAAGATATTGGACAGACAGCTCTCCCTCGACGCGAGCCTGCACCTCCGGTGGCACCTTGTCGTCCGGATAGTTCTTTTTCAGATCCTCCAGCGCGGCCTGTCGTGCCGTCGTGTAGGGCGGATAGTTCGTCGAGCGCACCAAGAAAGCCAGGCCCGGCAGCGCTGTCTGCTCATAAGGCTTCTCCGGGTTTAGACCGCCCCATTCCCTAGGCTCAATCCAGTCGCCCTCGCGTTCTTTTTTGAGATCTGCAGCAAGGCTGCCTAGCTTGATCGTCATGTCGGTGGATCCTTTGTCGGGAGGAAACGGGCGACGCCCCGACAGCGCCGCCCGCCTTCGCGCGCAAACGTTCCCCCGGTGTCGGGCCGGGATTTGGGATCAGGCCTCGAAGTACTCAAACCGGTCCCAGATGAGGCTGGCAGCCGTCAGGGCATCCTTCGACACCATGCCGGCGAGCGCCATGGTGACATCCTGGTTCTTGCCGCCGGCTGAGGGAGCGCCGCCGGTGAAGGTCAGCCGCGGCAGCGCCATCACGACGGCCTGGCCGTCCTTGGCGGTGCGGCAGTTCAGGTTGCCGACGGTGCCGGCGAGCAGCTTGGTGAGAAGCGCGTTGTCGCCGAAGTAGGTCTCCAGCGTGACGTCGATCGCGAGTTCGCCGACGCCGATGTCGACGGAGCCGATATTGCCAACCGCCGTCTTCATGCGGAGATTGTTGTTGACGTTCATCGTCAACGCCCGGATCCAGTTCGGGGAACCCACAGATGCCCCGGACTCCGCGATGCGGCCGACGTCGACATTTGCGGCCATGATGCGATTGGTGGTTTCTGCATCCGGGGAGGCATCGAGCGGCGTGGTACCTTGCTCGCCGGTGAGACCGTTCATCGTGAACGAACCCGAGATCACCTGTTCTGTGGTCCAGTTGAAGGAGGCCTGGCCAACGACCATGCCGCGCTGCGCGATATAGGTCGGCACGGCCTGGCCCATGAAGCCACGCTCGATCGTCTGCGACGTCATCGTGACGCCGTTCTTGATCTGATCGCCGAACCACACCTTGATGGTCTTTCCGGAGCCGTCATCGGTGGTCCAGCCCACTGGCAGGTTGTCGAGGGGGATTTTGGTCGCCGTGATGGCTCCGTAAATCCTGGCCCATCCGTTGCAGACCGCAGCCGCAAACTTATCGCCTGCCGCGCTGCCCCCGATCTTGACCCACTGACCGGGCACCAGCCCGAGAGTGGTGAAATCGAGCGCGGTCGATCCCAGACCATCGGCCAGCGCGGTGACGTCGCCAGAGGCACCCTGGAAGCCAACCACCTTGATGCGTGCCGCTGCCGGCGGCGCCGCTTCCGTGACGAAGCCGGCGCCGAGAAACGCCGGAGCGGTGGCGCCGCCAGTGGTGCACTTGAAGACACCGTTGTTCGCCCCGGTGGCGAACCCGGAGAACCTGGCAATCTGTCCCGCGGCAAAGGCGGGACCAGTCGTACAGGTCACCACATCCGTGGTGCCGGTGAGCGCCGTGATGACGCTATCGGCGGTGCCGTCGTTGTCACGGGTCGGGGTGTTGACCCAAGGATTGAACATCATGGACTGGATGAAGTCGGCAAGCGATCCATCCTGCACGGGGTAGGAGAATTCGAAATTCACGGGACCCGAGTTCTGCTCGTTGATCTTGATCGGATCAGCGTTCATGCGGTCGGACCGCAGCTCGGCGGACTGCACGAACTGAGGCTCGTACTTCAAACCCTCGCCGGTGATGCGCATGGTGCGCATGCGTGGGGTAACGGGAGTGACGCCGAGCGAGGATTCCCGCACGGTGGTAAGGCGCAGACGATTGGAATCTGTCACTGGGTTTCTCCATGAAAAACCCCGCTACGGCGGGGCCGGGCGGGCGGTTCTGGTGGTCAGGAAGGTGAGGCGGACTATTTGTCTTTTGAGGATGGCGCGACGGGCTTCTCGGCCTGGGCAGGCTTGGGCGTCCCGATGAACTTGCGCGCCTTCAGGTCCACGAAGGAGTGCGGCGAGAGATCGTCGGTTTCGCGGACCGGATCGCCAACAGCAAACCGGCGTGACGTCGAGTTGAAGGGCTTCAGAACATTGTTCATTGGTCGAGCTCCCAGTCGATTGTTGCGGTCATGCGGTAGTAGTTTCCATCCTGCGTTCCCCGCTCGCCGGCGCCGATCGAGGCGTCGCGAAACCGCACCCCAGCGATTTCCTTGCCGCGAAATAGATCGACCAGCTGCTTGGCGTAGACGCGGCCGGCCCGAGAGCCGGTTTCGTTCGGAGTGAGAACATGCATGAGAACCTGGCCGCCTTCGCGCCAGCGATTCGCAAGCACGGGTTCGGCGCCGATCGAGGCGAGATCGAAGAAGTCGCCGAAGATCTCGACGAGCACCCATGCCTCCGGGGTGTCGCCGATCGGGGAGGGCTCGTTTTCAAACACCATCGGCGTCCGGCCGGCCCAGGCCGCCAACAGGTAGTCGTGGATGCCGTCAAAGGCTTCGGGACTAGACATCAGAGCGCGTTCATCACGAGTGCGGGATAGGTCAGCATGGCGCCGGCTCGCTTGCCCGTTCGAAGCCGGTAGGGCGCCATGGTGGAGATCCCGCCCGGTACCTCGACGAACTTCATCTCGACGCGGTACGAATTGCCGAAGCGCCGGCGCAGCGCACCTCTCGCCGTTTCGAAATGACGTGCCGGCACCGATAGCGACATCGATCCGGTTTCGATGCGGCGTGTGTACGGCTGCGGATTGAAGATGACGACCTCGGCGTCGCTGCGAAGCTTGGTGAAATCGGTGACGACGGTCCTGCCGCCGACGACAACCAGGAACGAGCGGGCGTAGCGCCCCGATTTCCGTGGGCTTCGCTTCACGAGCTCCTCGAGCGCTGCGGTGATTATGTCCGCCCACCAGTTGAAGACATAAAGGATCGGTCCTGGCGCCTGCACCGACTCCTCGGCGGCACCGGCGCGGCCGTTGACGTAGCGGTCGAAATTCGGGCTACCTTCGCCGGACGCGACGACCCGTGCGATCTCCTCACGAGCAAACTTGGCGACGGCTGCGTTGATTGCATCTGGCTCCAGACCGGCTGTGGCAACCTTGAGGTCGCGCTCGAAGGTGGCGAAACTGGCCATCAGCCTCGCACCATAAGCTTGATGCGCACGACGACATTCTGAACCCGAATATGGCCGGCGAACTGGACGTTGACCTCGGCGCCGGCGATCAGCAGTTTATCCCCGATCTTCATAGGCAGCAGCGCGCCGATCTGCGTCGGGCTCATCACGACGACGCGGTCGGACTGCTGGATGTCGCCGACGAGCTCGTCCGGCTTCACCGGCCGGACGGCGGCCGGCACGTCCTCGATGTCGATCTTCGGCCGCGGGCTGCCTGTTGGCGCGGTGTAGCGGCGTACAGTGACGGTCTCGCCGGCATCGGCAAGCGCGGCGTCGAGATCGGCGATGAGCGATGCAGGATTCGTCATTACGCGACCGCAACGTTTATGTACCGCGACAGCTTAGCGAGAATGTCGGCGGGCACAGGGCCCGCCGATGAACCGGGGATGGCGCCCACCCAGAAATCGTGCCTGACGGTTCGCACATCCGGGATTTCGACGCTCTCGCTCTTGACGAGCGGATCCCGGGCATCGGCGGAGAGGCGCAATCGAGCGAGATCCATCGCGGCGCCGGCGAGGTCGGCCGGGACGTCTGTGAAACCTGCGGTGTACTCAACGATCGCGTCTCCGCGGGTCCACACAAGCGTACGGGTACCGCATATTTTCTGGAGCAGCCCAGCCTCGGCGTCCAAGTCCGTGTCATCCGTCACCAGTGTCGTCCCGGCGTCGCTGACCGAAACCAAATCAGAGACGAACCGACGAGCAAGAAAGAGCATGTCGTCGCGCCCGCGCTGGCGGAAGGTTTCGCGGACGGTCTCGCTTCTGAGGGTAGGGACGTGCACCCCGTCGCCTCGGACCTGGCAGGCCGATGCGATGTCGGCCGACACCCGGGCTCCGAGTTCCGTCAGCTCGCCATCACGGCTCGCGTCGCCGGCCGTGAGACCTGCGGCGGCGCGCAGCTGTTCGATCGTCAGCAAGGAAGGGTTGGCCGCAGGCGTAACCACGGTGAATGTCGAACGCATGCGGCCCGCTCCGGATGTTCGATCAGGCCGACTTGCCGGCGTTAATCGCTTCGATCATGTCGGCCTTCGTCTTTGCGGCGCTGATATCGACACCGCGATCGGCTGCGAGCTTCTCGAGTTCATCCTTCTTCAGGCTCTCGAGGTCGACATCGGCTTCGCTTTTCGGCTTGGCGCCGCCGGCCGGCAGGGGGTCGCCGAACTGATTGGTCGCCTTGTTCTCCCCGGCCGCGTTGGCGGCTTCCACCTCGGCCTTCTGTTTCTCGACCGCGGCCGCGGCAGATGGCGGCGTCGCCTCGCCCGGCTTCGCCAACGGCTGTTCGGTGACGCCTGCGTTGGGATCGATGGAAAAGATCGGTGTGGCCCCCTGGAGCTCGCGGAGCATTTGCTGTTTCGCCGCTAAGACGAGGTGGGCATGAATGAGGTTGCCGCTGTACGGCTCGCCGGAGCGGGCGATGATGGCCTTCAGTTCCTCGTCGGAAACGGCGGAGATCTTCCGATCGAAAGCCTCGATGATGTCCTGGTTCAGCTGCTCAGCGGCGGGAACACCGCTCTTGCTCTCTTCGATATATCCTGAAGCCACCAAGCCACCGAAAGCGGAATCGGTGACGGAATAGCCTGCCGGTGGGAAATCGGAGCCCTCCGCGAGATGCTGCACATTGATTCCGTCGAATGCGAACGGAAATGCCCTTGTGACCTTGCCGGTTTTCATGGCGGTCAATCCTCATGGTTGTGATGGATGAAGGCCGGCGTTCGGATGGAACGCCGACCGGCTGATCAACCCCTCAAAAAGAGCGGCGTTCGCCTTATGCCGGCGGATTCGCCGCTGGACCCCGGTTGAGCTTGCCGTTTATCCAGACACCGGCCGCGAAGACATTGCCGGCGTTCGCAGCGGGGGTCAGCGTAACGCGCTGATACTGCTTGCCGCCGGTGTACCCGATCTTGAACACCTTATCGTCGCTGGAAAACAGCGGCGTCGCGAGGAGTTCGGTGCCGTTGAGCATGTCGTCCGGCACCGCGGAGGCATCGGAGAGATCGGCGGCATCGCTGTGTTCCATCAGAAACGTGAACGTGACGTCGGCATCTGCGATTGCACCCATCAGCAGGAGAAACGCGACGGACTCCGCGCCGATACGGTTGTTGATCTGCGAAACAATCGCAGTGTTGTCGGCAACCGCAGCCGCGGGCGAGATGCCGCGCTTCGGGTCGATGTGAGAAATGATGTCCCGCACGGGAACCTCCATTTTGATTTACGCCGGAAACGCAACGCGACCCCGGTCAGGTTGGGGAACGAGGCGCATTGGCGCGCCTCGCGGGTTCACATGGGGATCAGGCGCTGACGACCTGAAGTGCGTAGGCCTCGAAGTCGACGACATCGCCGCCAACACGCTGTCGCGTGTAGAATTCGACGAACGGCTTCGAGGAATACGGGTCGCGCAACGTGCGGATGCCGAGCCGATCGACCACTGTGTAGCCGGCTCGGAAGTCACCGAAGGCGACCGGCAGCGTGCCGGCGCCGACGGTGGGCATGTCGTCGGCGCGCCGGATGTTGTAGCCGAGCAGCATTGAGGGCTTGCCGGCCTCCAGGCCGGGCCTCCACATATACTGGCCGTTGAGATCCTTGAAGAGCATCACGGCGCCAACCGTCTGGCGCTTCATCAGCCAGGTCGCGTTGGCGAGATACTTGTCCTTCAGGGAGAAGGTCATCGTGACGAGACCATCCGCCGTCAGAGCGGTCGCATTGCCGGATGCAACCTGCAGGATGGTGCCGCGGACGCCGTTGGAGCCGGACGGGTAGGTCAGGATGCCCCGGGGCTTCTTGATGCCGTTGCCGGAAACGAAGGCCAGGGCGCGCATGCGGGCGAACTTTTCCGACACCTTGTTGGCAAGCCATGCCTCGATGTCGATCCCGGCGTCCTCGAGCAGCTGCTGCGTCGCCTTCGGCTTCGCGTAGATCTCGAAGACGGGGATGCGCTGCACGCCGACCTGCGGTGTGCTGGTCTCCGGTCTCGCCTCCGTTTCACCAACCCAGCCGGCGCCGGCCTCATCGGTGTCGACGGCGATCTCCAGCGCGTCCGTCGAGACGGTCTCATGGTATGCGAGCTCGTCGATCGGGCTGGTTTCGTAGACCTTGGTGATGATACGCGAAGAGGTCTGCGTTGGCACCAGGGAGCCGCCGTCGGGATCGGAGCCGACAAGCATGGCCTTCTGCTCGTCAGGCGACAGGAAATTCACTTCCCGGCGCAACGACTGCTTGAATGCCTCCTGATAGGCCTTGTACTCGTCCGGATTGACGTCTTCCGGCTTCAGGATCGTGGTCGCCTTCAGTTCGCCCCGACGAGACATCGCGACGCGCTTGAACTCGGTGGCTTCTCTCAGGAACTTCGCCTGGTCGTCAACGTTGCCGCCGAGACCGGGGCGGCCGAGCTTCTTCTGGATCTCGAGGATCGCGTCCGCCTCTTTGGCGGCCTTGTCCATGATGTCCTTAACCTGCTTTTCGATGGCCTCGTGTTTCGCGGTCACGCCGGCGGTGAGCGCTTCGAGGTCCTTCTTGAGCTGAGTTCCTTCGCCTGCGGCCTTGCCGGCCTTCTCGGCCAGTTCGCGGACCTCCTTGAGGTCCTTTTCCATCGAGGTCTTCAGCGTGCCGACGTCGTCGCCAAACTTCTTTACCTCGCGCTGGACATCTTCCAGCACGTCTTTCAGTTCGGGCATGTCGCCCTCCTTATGCCTGGTTGGGGGAGATCAGCTTGCGCGTGGACCGAAGTCCTTCCAGCAAGCCAGTTACGTCCAGATCGCCCCCAGCCTCGCGCCGTGCGATCTTGGTCAGACGGCCGACAAAATCGCGGGCCGTGTTCTTCGTCCATCGCGGCCCGCCTGCCTCGCGCAAGAAGTCCTCGAAGTCCGAAAGGGTTTTCAAGGCATCGATGTCAGCGGATTTCACCGCGCCAACCGTGGCCTTGTCATTGGAGGGGAAGGTGACGACGCTGAGCTCGACCAGGTCGATTTCGTGTAACGTACGTGACGGATCGGTCGGCTTCGTGCCGACAGTGTATTTCTTGGCACGATAGCCTATCGAAAGACCGTCAAGCGACCCCGCCTTCATGCCTTCGTAGATCAGCTGACCGCGGTCAGTACCAAGGGCGAAGAGCTGGCCTTCAACCTTCAGACCCTTGGAGTTTTCCTCCATCGAGTTCCACTTGCCGATCGGCAGCATATCGTCGACGGGACCGAAGAAACCGCCGTGCTGCAGGAGCATCGGCGGGAGCTTGCCTTTGGCCTCCCACGCCCGCAGCGATTCCTTAAAGGCACCTTTTTCGATGACGTCGCCGTGGCTGTCGACGTTTCCGAAAATGGACCCATAGCCGGAGAACGTGCCGTCCTGCGCGCCGTTGGCGAATTTGACCTCGCAGAGATCGGAGGTGAAACGATCCATCTTCATTCTCCAGATGGCGCCGGTTTCGCCGGCGCGGTGATCGGAACAAGTTTGCCGTTCTCGTCCAGCGCGGCCATGCCGGCGGGCACGAACAAGGTGTCGGCACCGTCGACGGCGTCCATCTCGTCCCAGCCACGGACATCGTTCTGCGTTACCCAACCCGCGTTATTCGGTCCGCCGAGTGCGATCTGGTTGTATTTTGCCTTCGCCTCGACGCTGGGGCTGAGGAAATCGGAATCCACGAATCCGGTGTAGAAACCTTGCTGCCGTTCCTTTTTCGTCAGCAGATGCAGATCTGCGGACCCGCCGAAGCGACGATGGATCGGCCGGACGCAATGGACGAGATGGGCGAGAAACATCTGTTCCGCTGAGGCAAAGGTTGCATTTTTGTCGCCGGAGAAGCCGATCATGATCGGCATTACCCGCAGAACTTCGCAGATCCGCTCCACCTGGAATTTTCTGGTCTCGATGTGCTGGCTGTCGACGCCGGTCATCTGCATCGGAAGGAACTTGGCGTTCCGATCGACCACCATCATCCGCCCGGTGTTGTTGGCGCCGCCAAAGTTCCGACGAACCCATGCGGCGAGGCGGATCAAACCGGCCTCATTCATGTTGCCTTCGACCGACAGCATGCCGCTTGGCCTCACCCCATTGCGATGGAACGCGGCATGGCTCTCCTCAGTTGCCAGAGCCAGGCCGATGGCCTCCGCGGCGAGACGGACAACATCGAGCCCGTCGATCGTATCCCAGGATGGGCCCTTCACCTCCCAAATCTGGTCGCCAGACACGGTTTCAGTGGTGCCGTCGAGGCCGTGAAGCGTATACACGCGTGAGTAGTCGCTATTGGTGCGCTTGGTGACACGGCCCGGATCGAGGAGGATCAACTCCACAATCTCGCCGCGTACGATGTTCTTGAAGGCGTAAGAGCGACCAACCAGATCGACGTGAAAACTCTGCGTTTCCCGGAACTCGAGGCTTGTCATCCATTCGTTAGGCGCCGTCGCCAGCAAATCATAGAGCGGATGGTCGCGAGCTTCACGGCGGCCCACAACAACGCGCCCGTTTTTCGTCTTTTCGGTGCGCTGGTAGAGTTTCCATGGCACCGTCGCGTGGCCGTCAGCACGAACGCGGCAAGCCGCCAGGACCGTCGTGTTCGACAGAGAGGATTTCCAGTTTACCGAGATACCGGATTTCGATGACCGGTACCCACCGAAGAAATCCGCCCACATCTCGTCGACCAAGCCATATCGACTTCCGCCCTGGTCCTTTCGCTCCCCGCCAGCGAGAGCCCCGAAGAGGCCGCGCATCAAGCGTTATCCTGCGGCCGCGGCGCCGCTCGGCGCGCCAGCACCAAGGCGGCACCCGTCAATATGATGCCGCCTGCAATGAAGGCGGCAGGAACGTAGATCTGCCAGATCCCGTACACGATCGATCCGGCGCCAGCGATGCCGACGAGATCGCGCAGCAGCGCCGGGACGACCGCGATCGCCACGGCGGCCGCGCGGCCGATACCGCGCGCGGCGGCGGAAACAAAGCGCATCTGCTGCTCCAGCGGTCAGTAAACGTGGGAAACTGCGTCGGCCTTGGCTTGCGCCAGCCCATCCGCTTCAGCTCTGGCAACTTCCGCCTCGATCTTCGCCTCGAGAGCATCGAGATCATCAGTGTCCCAGCCCGAGGCACCGGAGGCGATAGGGTTCAGGCCCATGAGAACCTGCGCATGCAGACCTGCCATCAGCGGGTCGATTTTTGCCGACCCGCTGACCTGCTTGTCGATTGAGATCGCGTTGCCTCGCGGAACGATCTTGGCGTTGCCGACTGCGAAATCCATGAGCTCGAGTCCGGAATGGACAAGCTGGCCGCCAGCGAGATCTCGCTCCATGTCCTTGATGGCGCCGTTCAACTTCCAGCCCTGCGAGATGCCAACGATCCGCTCCTTAGCGATCCCGCGGTCCTCGCCGGTCAGCGCTTTGGTGATCGCGGCGACGCCGAAGGAGTCGACGCCGATCGCGTTTTCAGCCGCCAGCAAGCCCGAGGCTTCAACCTCCATCACGATGTCCGCGAGCTGGTTGACGTCCTCGCCTGGCAGCTTGACGAACGTCAGCTGCTTAAGCCCGGCGAATTGGTCGAGCCTCGTCGCGATCTCGGTGCGGCGCTTCTTCACGATTTCATGGGCCCAAGCGTGGGACCAAAGCAGATTCTTGCGGGTGATCTTGCATCTGCCCATCATGGCGAGGCCGAGGAGATCGTCGAGGCCGCCGCCATCGATACCGATCACGATCACATCAGATCGCCGTATGACCTCCTGGAGGGTCAATCGCCTGTTGGCCGCCGCGGTCCAGAACTGGGCTCCTGCCCAATTTTCATCCTTCAGCCCGAGACCGGCTTGAATGTTGAAGTGTTTGGCAACGAAGAGGCTGAGGGCATCCTGCCCCTCAAGCTCCTTCTTCTTGACTTCCGTGGTCAGCCACTGCTTGTCGACGGAGTAGCCGAGGCTGGGGTTCGGGATGTGCCATGTTTTCGGATCGCGCCAAGCCTGCGCCTTAACCATCCGTTCCGGATATTCGTAGATCAGCGGCAGGGAGGTTGGATCTTCGATCTTTCCGTCGCGAATGCTGCGGTGGTAGAGCAGTTTCTGAGCAAACACTCCTGTGGGGGGATCGTCACTCTGCGTTGTCGCGTAAATAGTGAAGCCTTCCGGCCGTGACGCCTGCGAGCCGGTGACCTCAGACAGGACGTTTGCCGATGATGCCTTCTTGCCGAAGAGCCAGAGCTCGTCGATGAACGAGCTGATCGCCTTCTGTCCGCCGACAACATCGGCGTCAGCGGACTTCACAGCGAGCACGGCGCCATCGAGCCGGTTCGTGATTTCCCGCGTCGAATCGCTCGGTTTAAAGCGCTTGAAGAGCGCGTCGTCCTCCGTGATCATGCCGTGCGCCGGCAGGAAGCTGTTATCCGCGACGTCCTTCGTCGGCGCTAGGATCAGATACTCACCCATGGCGCGCTGGTTCATGATCAGCGCGGTGACCATGATGCCGGCGGCGATCGTCGATTTCGCGTTCTTCTTGCTGATCAGAACGAGGAATTCCCGGATCAGCTGGCGTTTCGCGGCGCTGTCATGGGCACCGAACACCACCCAAACGAGATCGAAAATCCATTGCGGGCAGACCTCTCCCAAGGTCGGCTTGCCAATGATGTCTTTCACCTTCAGCCGCTTGAAGATGCGCAGCGCCTTCTCTGCGCGGAACTTGTCGATCGGCAAACCATCCGGGATGAGAGACCGGCCGGCAATGATGCGGGCCTCCCAGTCGAGACACGCGGTCGACCATTGCATCAGTTCGGCTTCGTGCCCGGAATAGGCGCGAGATCCTCACCCCATTCGGAATTCGTGCCGGCGTGAAAGGCGTCCTCGCGTTGGACTTCCTTCTTGCCGCGCTTCGGCGACCTCGTGGCGACCGGTTGGGGTGCCGTGGGACCAGCCTGCTTCTGCTTGTCGTCGAACTCGGCCGCGGCGCCGGCGAGGCGCGTCATCTCTTCGAGGCGCTTCTGCGCGGTGACGTTCCCGCCGCGCGCACTTTTGTAGAGCAGTCCGATGACCTCGCGTCGGCGGTGAGAGAATCCATTGTCGAGTTCATCGGCGCAATGCTTGCGCAACGTGTCGGCGTCGACGCCCAGCGACCGTGCAATGGTGGCCTCGCTCTCGCCGCATGACCGCATTTCCTCAACCGTGCGCCGGATCGCCGCCGTCGGCTTCCACTGCGGCCTTCCTCGTTTCGCCATGCTTTTTCGGTCACTTTCGGCAAATCAGCCGGATTTTGGTGGTGGCGGAAAAAATTTCGTGAACATGAGCCCCGAGCGGTTCGACCCCCGAAAGGCCCTAGAGATTCGATACCCCCCCCGCCTTGACGGCGAGGATCAGCTCGCCGGAAGATGGGCGAGTTGAAGGAGATCGGACCAATGCAACATTTCATCACCCTGGACGGCCATATGATCGCACCCCCTTTCGGCGCGCTTGAGGCGGCGAAAGCAAGGGCCGATGAGCACATCGTATCGACCGCGGCCGAGGTGGCAATCGACTGCTATCCGCGCCAGTCCACGGTAGAGATGCGAACGGTCCGATACGATCGCAGTACGGAACAGTGGGAGAGCTAGTATCGCTCTTTCATCCGTTGGGCTCGAGCGGCGGCGGTCTTCAGGGTGTGATGCCGCCCACAAAGGCACTGCCCATTGGCGACATCGAGGGGGGCACCACCATCCTTGCGCTCGATGATGTGGTCGGCGAAGAGGCGTGATGGTGCCGATGTAGGGCAGCGACGACCATCATCGATGGCTTCGCATCTATGGTTGGCACGACGCAGGACGGCTTCACGCCATGCCCTATGTTGAGGGGTGAGCAGCTCGGCGTCCGCCTTCTTCGCCGCGGGCATCGCGGTCCGCATGTCGAGCTGCCGGACCTGGGGGCCGATTTGCTTCGCCATGCTGGTGGTGACCTCTACGGTAGCGATCCCCTGACGGACAGGAGCTCGCGCAAGCGAGCGCTCTTCTCTTCTACGGTTCTTGATGTAGAGCCAGCCTTGAGAACGTAGAGCTCTACGACGGCGGCAGCGCGCTTTCGCGCTCGCCGTCAGGCTGCACTCATCAGTACTTGGCGTCTACGCGAGGGGAGGGAGGCGCGAAGAAATGCACGAATTCAGGGCGTTAAGGGAAATCACGAATTGTGTCGACTCTGGCCCGTACCCAGATGTACCCACAATGTACCCCGTCGATGTACCCATTTCGACGGACACACAAGGGTTTGCGGGTGAGGCGATGACCCCTGCGATGTACCCCCGTGGGCTGCGAATTAGCTTGACGGGCATCGGCCGACTCGTTGCAAATCATGCAAATCAGCAACGAGGGAAGAGGCTATGGTTTCAAACGAAGCGGCAACTGCGGCCGCTCTAAATTTGTTGAGCAGCCTGATGATCAAACTACGCGACAAGGGGCTACTCACCGACAGGGAGCTCGAAGCTTTGATCAGAGGAGTAAGTGCGACATCGGCATCTGATCCAGGGGCCGGCGGGGTGAAGGAACTTCTTCAGGCGGCGTTCCCAGGTGCTCGTCTGGACTGACGCGCTCTTAGCTTGTTCTGCTTTTCAAGGCGCTTCCGCAGCGCCTCGATCTCTTCCCGGGTGGGGTAGCGGGGCCGGGCGCCAGGCTCGATGTGGCTCACGATACCGTCGATTCCGGTGAGGGCAGACGTCTCGGAAGATACCGTTTGTGATGCAGGTTCTGGCTCGATTTCGGCAACGTCGTCAACGGCCTGCTCGAAGCAGGGTACTTTGGCTTGCTCCAATCGATCCGCAATGGCTTGGCAAATACGGGATATCGTCCAGCGAAGCGTCCGGGTTTTGATCCCTTCTCGTGAGGCGAAGTCGTCGAGGAATTTCCCCTTCCGGGCCTTCGTCCAGGCCCAAGCGTAGAGAAGACGCCGATCCGACTCGGATTGCAACGCGTTTATCCAGCCCCAGGTTTCCATCATCCGGGTCAGCGCACCGGGGGAGGGTCGGATCCTGATCTTCATCGCCCTGGGATAGTGTGGGATATACTCCGGCCATGCGGAGCCGACGCCACCGCCGACATTCGGGGTCAGCATCAGTGTCTCCGCGGCTTCGAGGACGCGGTATTCGACGGCTTTGGCGGTCCAAGCCCCCATTAACCCCACCAAACCATTGCCGCGATCCCGAAAAGGCCGATCGGTATTGAAAGGATGATCATCGTTGAAGCTTTGGACCAGCTTCCACCCGGATCATTGCCCTCCGATACCCACCTGGCCCCGCGGAAGCCGCCCTCGAGCGCCAAGTACCACGAAACCGCAACGCAAACCGCGCCCACCAATTCCATCTTGCTCATCACGCCGCCCTCCGATCCCCAGCGACTATACCATCGGCCAGCCTAACCGCCAGCAGCACCCGCATGACGTGCGCCAGCGGCAGCCCTAGGGCGAGTTGTCGGGCCTGATGCCGGATCTCGGCAAGGCTGATCAGATCGAACTGCTCGAACAGGGCGCCGCCGCGCGCCTCGACCGCGGGGTTCGCCACCAGCGAGGACACCGCCTGGATGGTCTCCGAATAAAGCTCCGCCGCGTTTCCATAGGTCTCCACGATGAGCCGCAACGTCAGCGCGAGGTGGGCTTCGCCATGCCGTTGCCCGATCTTCTTCAGCGTCTTCTTGGCGAAACACTCCCGCGGCCGGCGCTGGCGCCAGGCATGAGCATCGGGGTCGACGAGGCGAACACCACATTGTTCGGCGACACGCCAGATATCGCAACGGTGCTTCATCGCCGGCGCACCTCCACCGGGACGACGCGGCCGTCGACGACGACACCACCAAGGGCTTCGATCTGAAGGGCGGCCTGCTCGGCGGCGCGGTGCTCGTGGAACCGCTTGGCGCCGAGGACGTCAGGGGCAACCGGCTGATCCGGCCTGAAGTGCAGGGCGAGCTTGGCGGCTTTGACGGCCGCTGTCGCCGAGGCGAAGCGCTGCGGCTTGCCGTCGGCACCATCCAGCAGGATGTCGGGGGCGCCGTCACGTCGATAGGCGGCACAATAGTAGGCGCCGAAGCCGATTGCTTCAACGCGCAGCGGGGGTACAGGGCAGGGTACATTTTCTGGCGTTTTGGGTACATTCTGGGTACGGGACCGCGATGAGGCCTCCCGGCGCATTTCCCGCGCATCCACCGCAAGCCCTTGCGCCGCAAGGCTTTGCTTGGAAGGTGCCGAAATATGGCTGGGTACATCGAAGGGTACATCCTTGCTCATAACTGGATGTCCCCATCGGCGAGCTCCTGCATCGCCGCCAAGGTCTGTGGAGCATCCTCCCTCGGCGGTTCGATGCCGGTGCTGTTCCTCGTCCTGAAGCCCGGGATCGGCCTCCCGGTGAGCCAAATGAACCGATCGGCGCGACCGATGAACTTGCGGCCGTAGAAGGCCTCGCCTGCGCGCTTCAGCGCCGACTTGATGCGCTCCCGCTGCTTCTTCTCATCTTCATCGTCGACGAAGGTGAGCTTCTCGAACTCGGCTCGCCAGTGCTTGAACAGCACCACGGATTTGATGCTGCGTGGGAGCTTGAGGATCTCGGGGGTGTCTTCGCCGAACTGCTCCAGGGCAAACATCAAAGCCTGCATTGCGATGTGCTGCTGGTCGGTCAGCCGCTTGTCGTCATTGGTCTCCGGGCTCTGCCCGCCTGGAGGAGCGCAAACCACGGAGGTCAGTGGCTTCCCGTTCGGCCGGGTTCCGAGGACGACCTGCTTCAGGATGAAGTCCCAGCCGTGACCGCGTTCGCCATCCTTGTTCTTCTGAACGGTGGCGCGGTGGATCTGGCGGATCAGCTGGGTGCCGTCGGCGCGCTGGCCCACATCGAGGCGTTGCGTGATTTCGAGCTCGATGGCGTTGTCGACGTTGGCGAATAGCGAGGAGTGACCCCGGGGATTGTTGCCGTTCCTTGGCTTGTGATGGACCATGAGAACGGAGGTCCGGCATTCGTCCCGGATCCGCTCCAGGTTGGTGAGCACCACGGACATGTCGGTGGAGGCGTTCTCGTTGGCGCCCGGCGTCGCCGTCGCCAGGGTATCGATGACGACGAGCTCGAGCGGAACCGTGAAGGTCTCCGACCACGCCTTGATCTCGGCGATCAAGGCATCGGTGCCTCGGGAGGTCTCCACATCCTGCTCCCCGGGTTTGGCGAAGAGATCGACGCGGGATGGCAACAGGACGAAGTCGACACGTTCGCCGGGCTCCATGTAGGTCTGCCGGTAGGCGCGGAGGCGCTGTTTTACACCGATGCCACCTTCGCCGGCCTGGTAGATGACGCCGCCCCGTCTGACCTCCTTGCCGTTGAAGGGGACGCCGCGGTCCACCGCCATCGCCATGTCGATGGCCTCGAAGCTTTTGCCGGAGCCGGATTCACCGTAGATCACGGCGACCTCATGCCGGGTCAGGATGTCCTCGATGAGGTATTCATGCTCCTGGCCGACTTCATCGAGCCGGTCCCAGGTGACGGCGCCGAACCGCGACTTCGGCGGCTCCTTTGTCCATGGTCGGGCGTGCTGATCGACGATGTCGAAGAGATCCGTGGGGTCACCACCAGCCTGCACCCAATCCCAGATATCGCCTTTCTCCGGAACCTCGGGCCAGAACGACCGGATATCGAGCATCATGACCGACGCCGCGATCTCCTTCATTCGGGAACCGACGATCTGCATGTGCATCCTGCCGGCGTCGTCGTTGTCCGGGATCTGGATGATGTGGGCGCCGCGCAGCTGCTCCGCATGATAGGGCGTCCATTTTTTTGCCCCACCAGCGTTGCAGGTCGCCGCGATCCCGGCTTGCCAAAGGGCATCGGCCTTTTTCTCGCCCTCGACGAGGTAGATCGCTTGACCCATGCTGATCGCCTCGGCGACCTCCGGCCAGCGGTATAGCGGCAGCTGCGTGATACCTTCGAACTCGCGACGCTCCTTCATCCCCCATTTGTCGAAGGTCTTGGAATCGTATCGGGTCCAGTTCTGGCCGGGACCCTTGCGCATGTATTCGCCATCGAGGAGGCCGTTGATCCAGACGTCCTTCTCCTCGGTGAAACGGCGACGCTGCGCGAAGGTCTTGTCGATCTTGCCGTGCTTGTTGAGACGCCATGTGCCATCGGGCTGCTTGTATTGCATCCGGGCGACCTGGAAGACGAGGTTGCCGTCGGCGTCGGCGTAGTCATAGACGGCGACGATCTCCTTCTTGCCAGGTCCCGCATTCTGGTTGGAACCAGCCGCGGCGCCGCGATTGTCCGGGATATCGAAGCCGTTGGCCTTGAGCCAGTCCACGGCGCCGTCGTCGCCGCAGCCCGTCAATTTCGAGACCAGCCAGAGGACGCCGCCGCCTTCGCTATTCTCGTGGTCGAACGCGGTGTTCTTCTCAAGGTCGATCGACAGCGAGCCGTTGGTGCCGTAGCGGTTGTCGTTGCCCTTGCTGTGGTGAGGATTGGGGGCGCCCAGCAACATGCTGGCGACCTCCGGCATCAATGCTCCGAAATCGAATCCTGACATGCTAGGCGGCGACCTCCGCCGGCTTCCACTTGTCGAAGTCGGCCTCGATCTGGGCCCAGTTCGTTGGGTGTTGCGCCTTCAGATCAGGAGTGTATTTGCCGGTGACGAACTGACCGCGCTCCGGACCACGCTCCAGCCAATCGCGCGTCCACCGGCTGGGATCGATCTTCACATGTTTGAAGTCCGCCTTGGTGACGTAGCCTTGCCGCTCCAGGATGATGAGCAGCTTGATGGCCTGGATCTTCCAGTTCGTCAGCGCCACTGGCGCGGAGTGGCCGGCGCCGACGTCAGGGACGTACTCCGGGAGTTTGCAGCGTGCCGCGGGGCAACGATCGTACCAGTCGTGCTCGCGGCCGCTCCAGTATAGGCGGGCATCGAGAGAAGGGAGATCAGGGCGGAATGGCGGCGATCGCCAGCCATACCGTTTTTCCGTGTTGTCGTCGGGGTGCGTCGCCGTGATGACGGTGATGCCAAGCATGGCGCAGATCTCGGACATGTGTTTCTGCGCATGGCCGGCGGGCACCAGCACGGCGCGGAAGTCGGGGCCCGGGGCATTGGCAACATATCCCCACGCCTTGGAGGCTTGAACGACGACTTCCGGGTTGAGCCTCAGCTTTGCCTCGACACCGATCTGTAAGCCGTCCTGCCGCACCAGCAGGATGTCGTAGCCCTCCGTTTCGGCGTAGGCTGTCCAGCCCGCAGGTAGCGCGGCGACGAACGCGGTGCAGAGTTCCGCCTCGGTCTTGAAGAAGACGTCCTTGCTCATCGACGCTCCACCACCACCGGCTTCTTGCCGTGACCAAGGAAAATCTTGCCAAAGCGCTCCTCCGCCTGAGTGCGGGCGATCGAGGCTTTCTCGCCGCTGCCTACGATATCGCCCTGCAGGTGGGCGAGAAGAGCCCGCCAGGCAGCGACCTCAGCGGCATCGGCCGTTTCATAGAGCTGCGGGACGCCGTTGACCTGGACGGGCTCCCACTCCGATTTGTGGACCTTGCGGAACTGGCCTTCGAAGCCGCCCCGGGTGGCGATGGCGCGCGCGTTGACGCCGTTCATGGTTACACCAACAGCGGCTGAACGGAGCCGTCCCTGAAGATCATATCCATCGGCGTGTCGGCGGTTGGCTCGTCCCCATCCCAGCCGTTCGGCCAAGTCTGGGCTGCTATCAGTTCGCGGATGCGTTCCTCCTCTTCGCGATTGAGAATGTCGATGGTGGGCCGATTGAGAGATCGAGCGGCGGCGTTGCACGCCGCCTGTATCGCGAGGATGCGGTCGAGCGCTTCGAGCCGGGCCTCGAAGGTTAAGGGGCCTTTGCGCTGCTTGTTCTTCCCTGAAGAGAGCGAGCCGTCGTCATCGAGCCCGGTCTTTTTCAGGCGCTTGCTGTCGTCTTCCCGGAGTTCACGGTAGATCGGTTTCAGGCCGCGCAATGGCGCGAGATATGACCATGCAGACATTGCCAGGATGGTTTCGAGGGCCATCTCCTTGCTGGCGAGTGGGCAACCTATGCAGCCCGTTCTGGCGTTGACCTCCTCGGCCTCATCCCCGCCATAGGCGTCAGCGATCGCGGATGTCTCCCATCCACCATATGCAGGCATGGGCGCGTATATCCGAAGCCAATCCCAGACGTTACAGACCCGCCAATGCAGCAGTGGCGCCAACGTGGCGATGCGGCCGCGTACTCCCCTCGATTGGGGTAGCACTTCCTGATACCAGCCTTGACCGCATTCTGCTCCGTCCTTCCCGCAGGACATGCGGATGCGTTCATCGCGAATGGCGCTTTCGCCCTCGCGGACACCAGTGATCATGAGCACGTTGCCGGTCAGCTGGTCGAGGCGCGCCGCTATAGCATCTGCCATCGGATCGACCTTGATCTGCCGAGTGCACCACCGGAAGGTTCTGTTGTTCGGCGGCGGCACTCCGCGACCGAGCATGTAGACGAGGAAACGCTTGTCGAGCGGAGCGGTGACGACCTCGCAGCGGATGCCGCGCTGGTGAAGCTGCAACATGATGCTCGACGCGGCTATCGCCAGCGGTGGCAGTTCCTGCCTGGTGTCGGCGTAAAAGACGGTGAGGCTCTTCGGCCGCGCTAGCCGACCGCTGTCGAGCAGATGGACGATGAGCGTCAGTGTGGCCGAGCTATCCTTGCCGCCGGACCACGCGATGCCCCAATGATCATGCGCTGGGCCGTAGGCCTGCATGGACTGCAAGGTCAGGTCGACTGCCTCGTCATAGACAAGACGCTTTGAACCATCAAAAAGGGTTGGTTGCCGCCCCATTTGATCAGGCTTCCTCCATCTCGTCTTCGAAGCCTTCGATCTCGTCGAAGTCAGGATCGTGCTCGGTTGGTGGCACCTCCTCCAGCATCGGGATGGCGCCCGGGCCGCTGTAGGTCGGAGCGCGCAACTCCGGTGGGAGCCAGCCGGTCTGAGGCACGTTGGCGAGGGCGAATGCCGTCAACTCCGCCTTCTTCAGCTTCTCCGCCTTGCGGGCCTCGTCGTCGTTCAGGGCTTCGCGGATCGCGGTGATGACGATCGGCTTGGAGACGCCCCCGAAGTAGTCGGCCGCGTCGAAGGTCTCGCGCAGCGCGGCCGTCATGTGAGAGGCGTCAATTGCGGCTGCAAGCTCCTTTGCGCCTCTGTCGAACGGCAGGTTGCCAGTGTTGTGGCACTGCATATCGAGCGCACGACTGGCGAGCCCGGCGGCCACCTTGAACAGATCGGGGTCTGACATCGCCGACAGGCGTGCGAACGCACCCGAATACGATTCCTGCTCACCGTGCGGGATGCGGCCACCGATCCCACTCATCGAGACCTTGACGGGGCCATGATGGATGCCGCCGAGGAACCCGGCCAGCAGGGCCACCAAGCCGAGGCGCGGCTCCTCGGCTATTGCCTTGCTGGTCGCGTGAGTGGCTTGGATTGATAGGCGGTGCGTCATCGCGTTCGAGATCGCCGGCGGACCCTTCTCCTTCGGCGCGCCAGACGCCGACGCAGGCTTCTTCTCCGCCTGCGGCTTCACGACGCCGCGAACGACATCGACTTCGCCGTAGTGGCCGATCTTCACGACGGCGCCGGCCTTGCCGAGCTGGTCCGGTGTCCACTGGCGGCCGGCGATCGCCGCCTGAAGCCGGGCGAGCTCGTCGGCGGTGCCATCTGTCCCCTTGGCGACCGCTTTCTCCAGTTTTTTGATCAGCTTCTTCTCGTCGGCCGTCGCCTTGCCGTCGCCCGCCTTTTCACGCTTCCAGCTGTGCTCCCAGTAGTAGCCGAGGTCGGCGCCCATGCTCACCCAAGACCAGCCCTCAGCCTTCAACCCGGTGATGACCGCCGCGATCTTCTCCTCGGCGACCTTCTCCGCGATGTCGGGATCGGCGATGACGTGATTGTCACCGAAGAGATCCGTCGTCATGTGCCCGCCGGCGGCCTTGTAGGCTTCGAGGCCGGCAATCTTGATGTGCCGAGCTGCCTTCTGGTTGCCGGCACCGAGGGCGTCCTTGATCGCCCACGCGCGGAGATCTCGTTGCTTCTCGAGCTTCTTGAAAAGCTTCTCCTGGTCCTCGATCGATGGCGCCAGCGTGAAGGCGCAGACGGTCGCGAAGACCTCGTTGCTCTGTGCTTCACCGCGCCACCAGTCGATGATGACCGGCGACAAACGACCCAGCGCTAGGATGCGCTTCACGCGCTTCGGATCGATGCCGAACCTGGTGGCGATCGCGGTTTCGTCGAGCCCGTGGTCGGCGAGTTCGCGGAACTCGACATATTCGTCGGCGGGGTGGAATTCGACGCGATGGATCTGCTCCGCCAGTGCGGCTTCCCTGGCATCGACCGAAACATCGAACTCTCCGCATTCGATCGGGGCGTCCGCTGCGGTCTGGCCCTGATCGACCAAGAGGCGCAGCGCGGCGAGACGGCGGTTTCCGGTGCCGACGAAGATGCCGACGACGCCATCGCTATCGTGACCTTCCTTGACCTTGAGCGGCGTTTGTAGGCCGTGGGCCGCTATCGAAGCGGCCAACTCTGCGATGCTGTCGTCGCGACCGACGCGCCGGGCGTTGATGGGAGGTTCTGCCTCGTGGCCGAAGCGGAGTTGATCGAGCGGGATGAGGCGAGAGGTCATGTCGGTGTCCTTTCGATGGAGGGTTTCAGGAAGGAGAGACCCAGACGACCGCACTCGGCGGCGACGTTGGCGTAGGGACGGCCGACCTTTTCTGCGGCCTCCTTCAACTTCTTCCCGGTGGCTTGGTAATCGATGAGGGTTTGGCGCTCCGCCTCGGTCCATGGACGACGGTGCTTCAGGCCCATTTTGCTGCACTGGCTTGCGATTGACGCCTTCGTCCGATCTAGGCGCGTCGCGATATCGCCATGCGACTTGCCTTCTGCGAACATGGTCCGCATCGTTTCGATGTCCTCGTCGGTGAAGTCGCGGTGTTTGCGCAAAACGCCGTGCTTGGTCGCGAACTTGTGCATGGCTGTGGGGCCACGAATGTAGCCAGCCGCCTTAAGTTCGATCAGACATTCGGCGTGGGATTTGCCGGCGGCCAGACCGGCCAACGCGATCCGGGTTTCTTCTTCGGTCCAGAGATTGACGCGAGACCCGCTAACGCCAAGCTTGATCGCCGCCATTTGGATGGCACCGAAGGTTCTATCGTAGCCGGCGGCGGCAAGCGACTTGCGGATATCGGCGATCGCGGCACCAGCCTCATACCCGTCGAGAACGACCTGATATTCTTCGTCCGTCCAACCGCCAACGGTTCGAGTGTTCTTGATGCCGAGCGTCTGGCCCCTCACGGAGATCGCGCCGAGCGATCGAGCGGCACCGCCGTTCTTGATCAGCGAGGCGGCGATATCCGTAAGCTTAAAGCCCCTGGCAAACCCTTCCCGCACGATCGCGTCATCTGACGCGCTCCAGCCGCGCCGGTGATTGGTGTTGGGGTCAATCTCAGGTGCCGCCGGCGCAAGGCTGGTTGCGGTGGGTACCGCCATGAGCAACGCAGCGGCATCGGCCGCCGATATCGATGGTGGTGCCACGATGTCCGGCGAGCGGCCTTTGTGGCGAGACACCACTGATCCAGCCTTGAAGCGGATACGGCGCGGACCGGCGATGGCAGGCCCGATGGCAAGGAACTCGCCGTCGGCGAGGCTGCGCAGCGCGCGGCTGTGGCCAAGGGTGAATCCGAGCAGGGCGCCGGCGCGTTCGAGATCCCGATCGAAGATGGTGCGGCCAACGACGACGTTCGTGGCCTTGGAGACGACAGCCTTGGCGGTTTCAGCGATGCGCTGCGTCGCGATGACGCCGGCGATGCCGCGCTTGCGGCCGCGGCCCATCATGTCGGCCAGCATTGCGGTCGACCGCTTCCGTGTATCGGCGGAGACGTCGCCCGTATCGTAGTGCGGTGCCAGCGTCTGGGCCTCGTCGACCAGGACGAGCAACGGATGCCAGAACTGCTCCGATGCGCTCAGCAGACCTTCGGCGAGGTCGGCGACGATATCGAGGCGATCCTCTGATGTAGCATCGGACAGATCGAGGACAGCGCTGTAACGATGCTCGCGGAGATGGTGAGCGAAAATCTGGCCGCCGACACGCGCGATGTCCGCTGCGGTTAGCACGGCGACATCGAAGTGTTCCTTCAGCGTTGAAAACTCGCCATCGGGATCGATGAGCAACTGCTGGACGCGGCCGAAGGACTTCTCGAAGAGGCGGCGCAGCAGCATCGATTTGCCGGCGCCGCTGTTGCCCTGAATCAAGAGGCGGCCGTCGATCAGCTTGGCGAGGTCGATCCCTACTGGTTCACCCTTGCCGGTGGCGCCGATGTGGATGTCGCTATCGGTGATCGGCCGCGCCGGCGCCGAGGTCTCGATCGGCAGCACGGTGGCGCTGGCCTCCCTCTCGATTGGTTCCTCTTCCTCGGCACGGACAGGCGACGGGACGCCGGCCTCTTGCGCCAGCAGCAGGGCGACCTTCTGGTCGGCCAGCGATAGCTTCGCCATATCCTCTGGCTTCGGGAATGCGATGCCGAAACGGCGGTCGATCGGCCGTTCGCCGGCCTCACGGACGAGATGCTGCATAGCGGCTGTCCTTTGTTGCAAGAGTTCGCCATTCCGTTGCGCCTTCGATCGCTGCCATCGCGGCATCATCCAGCGCGGCCGCCATATCGTCGGCGGCGCGGCGCAGCTGTTCAGCAGACCAATCCGCGGTGACGTCGACGAGCTCGTCGAGCGCACGTGAGGCCGTGGAGAGCGGGCCCGTCATTTCCCGCCACCCATCCCGGCAGCGTTGAGCCGATAGATTTCCGTTGCGGCCGCGAGCTGCTTGCCAAGATCTTTGATCGTCTTGGCGGCGGGATCGCCGGTCAGCACCAAGCCGGCGTTGACCATCACATCGTTGAGGGTGAAGGTCTGCTCGACGGTGTCGACGCCGCCCGTGACGGTGACGACCGAGAACTTGCCGGCCTCGGCGCGGACTTCGCGCATCGTGTCGGGCTGCGCGTAGACCTGGTTTGCGACAATAGTCGACGACGTCGGCATCGCGATCGGCGCCGGGTCGCCAGCTTGCACCATCTGGACGCCGTAGTCGGCCAGGATGCGGATGAGATGGTCGGCGCGCCGGCGGACCTCTTCACGGCTGTCGTCGTCCCAATCGTGCCACAGGGGGCGCACAAGGCCGAGGCGCTCACGTCGCATCCCTTCGGCGAGGATGTCGCGGACCGCCCTCATCGCGGCGCCCTGACGCGGTTGCGGAAGACCGGCTCGAAGCCCTTCGGCTCGAACTGGTAGCCGCGGCCCCAGACAGTGCGGACGACATCGAGCCCGTCATTCATCTCCAGGAGTTTGTGGCGGAGCTTGCAGACGAAGACGTCGATGATCTTCTGTTCCGGTTCGTCCTCGCCGCCATAGATGTGATCCATCAGATCGGCTTTGGAGAACACCTTGTTCGGATCTAGGGCCAGTGTCGTCAGCAGCTTTGCTTCCGCCGGTGCCAGTCTGCTCTTCCTGTCGCTGCCTTCGACAAGGCCGGTATCGGCGTCATAGACGCATCCTGGCATTTTGATGAAGAGATGATCGTTGTAGCTGCCACGCCGCACCAGCGCCTTCAGCCTGGCGATGAACTCGTCGGTGTGGATCGGGGCGGGCTGCACATCATCGGCACCGCAACGCAGGATCAATGACGCCGCGCCACTGTCGAACTCGCCGGCGTCGAGCAGCACGAACAGGATGTTCTTGACGTCGGCGCGACGGAAATCCCGGCAGACCACCGCGGCATAGGCGCTGTTCAGCGCACGGATGACGCCGATGCCATCGGGATCGCGGAAGAGGGCGCTGCAGAGATCCTGAGGAAGGGTTTCGCCGGCGGTTTCGAAACCGGCGCTTTCCGCGGCGGTCCGCAGCGCGCGCTCGATCTCGCGAGATGGGGCGGAGACGAGCACGCGCATCAGGCGCCACCGCACATCACGAAGACGATGAACGCGACCGAGGCCAACAGCATGCTGAGAGCCAGAGCCATGCTGAGGGAATGGTTGCCGCGCATACGACCGTTCGATGGGCGCGTGCTCACGATGGCACCGACCTAAATAAGCACTCACGCGCGACGAACTGCTGCGTCTGCGTCATCTCGAGTGCAAGACCGGCGTCCGGATAGTTGAACCCGATCGCTGCGGTACGCTGGTGATCGATACGTACATTGTCGATCAGGAAACCACCCGCCTCTCGCGTCCTGAGCACGCCGGCTAGGCTGATTTCGGCGTTCATCAATATGAGGTCGCCAAATGATAGGTATCTGATTAGGCGATGTCGGAGGTTCATGCTGGCACCCGATCGACTGGTGCGAGATGCCGACGGAGGGCGTCGAGCCGCCGATCGTCAAGCGGCAGGAAAGATCGGGCGTCGAAGACGGGTTCGTAGGGCCCGACGATGCTCGGATATTTTGGATTGTGGATCTCGTCGAACCGCAGGAACGTCAGGGCCTTGTCGACACCGCGCACCCGGAACAGATCGACGGTCCGGACGCGGTAAACAGTCCCTTTGTGCGGGATCACCATGCCGGGCTCGCATTCCCGCGTGAACCTGAAATCATCGTCGATGCAGGCGACGAGCTTGCTGACCTGGTAGTCCACTTCAGAACCTTTCCGGGATTTGGGCAGGGGCATATCGGCGGCTGAGTTCCTCGGCTTCGCGCTTGCGGCGCTCCGAAGCGATGAAGAGATCGTCAACGCTTTGCGTGAATTTCGGCGCGACGTCGGCCTCGACGAACGACCAGACCGCGAGGGCGTCGCTACGATCGAACGACTGGTCGGCATCGTCCTTGTCGATCCAGCCAAGCGCCCTGCATTTCGCCATGATCGCGGCTTTCTGGTCGCCTTGGCCGTGGCCGGCGAAATGCTTCTTCACCGAGGACTGGTTGATACGGATATGGCGATAGACCTTCAGCTGGTACGCCATGAATTCCAGGACAGCAGGAAGGCCGAGCAGGATGGTGGCCGTGCTGATGTTGGTCTGGCCTTGGACGAAGGAACCCGGCAGCGGCGCCTCGATGGCGAGAACATCGACCGGGTTCGCCGAGATGAAGCCGGTGATCCAGCGACCGGCGCCGGAGAAGATCGCACCGCGTGAAGCACCTTCGCTGGCGCACTCGATCGAGCCCGACGTCGGCTTCGAGCCAGCGGCGCCATATGCGAAGCCAAGGCGTCTGGCCGCGTCGATCGCGAGAATGCGTGGAGCCGTCATCCCAGGTCCTCGTGCCCGTTCGGGCTGATTGGTGGGCGTCTCTCCGCCCTGTTACGCCGATGGTGTTGCGCTGTTGCTCGGGAGGCTCCTAAGAGCTTTGACCCTCACGCTGGGAACACGACGTCTTCCCGCTGCCTCTGAATTCAGTGTGGCGCGCCGGCACCGCCGGCTTTGTTCCACTCGTCATCGGTCATGCTGCCCTTGACGGCATTGACGACGGCCGATGTGGTCTCGTCCGGCTCTTCATCGGCTCCCTCGCGCTGCACCGCGGCGGCGCCGAGGCCAAAGCTGGCGAAGTTGTCGCCTAAGGCGGTGCGGATATCCGTTGCGAACTCGCGATCGTCGTCTTCCAGACCGTCGACCTTGCCGTCGGCGCGCTCGATCATGGCTTCGGCCTTGCGCTTCAGCTTCTGCGCGTCGACGATCGCCCGGATGACGCCCTTGTTGACGCCGTGCTTTTTCGCGTCGGACAGGATCTCTTTCTGATCCGTGTCGGTCGCCTTCTGGATCGCTCGCTTCTTGACCTTGAATTCGGCGTCGAGAACGCGGAGCTTCTCCTCGCGCTCCTGCTCGAGGCGATCGAACTCCTCGACGAAGGAACCCGCCTCAGAAGGGGATGCGCGGTTAGGGCGCTCATGCACTTTCGTCATCAGGAGATCCTTTCCGCCGATCGAAGACCGGCGTGCTGACGGATGGTTGGTGGGGTGTAGGAGAGCCGCCGATGCGCTTCGCAGTAGGAGCGCTCAGGCTCCTTCGTGGCGCCGCAGGCGAGAAGACCTTGACCGTTGGTGCCATCCACCGGCCAACGGCAACCGGCGGAGCCGAAGGCGACGGGGTCAACACCGGGAATGGGCTGGAAGGCGTCTTCGCGCTTGATCACGATGCCCGGCGAAGCGGCGCGCTGTTCGGCGCGGGCCTTGAAATCCATCGCAGGTGGGTTGTTGGCGCGGCGCCAGGAACTGGTTTGCTGGACGAGTTTAGAGGGACGGCGGGCAGCTGGTTTCGCCGGCTTTGGCGCGGCAGCGGCGCCAGTCTTCGCTCGCCTGCCGACTTTACCCTTGCGAGGCTTCCCGTTGTTCAGCTGAAGGCCGAGGCGCTGGACCTGGCCGATTATCGCGGATCGGGTGCAGTTGAAAAACTTGTCGGCGATCTTCTGGGCGGTCAGGCCTTCGTCGCAGTAGGCGGCGAGCAGCTGCTTGCGTTCATCCCGTGGGATCTTCGTCCAGTCCGGGAGCCCACTCATCTGGCGGCTCCGCTTCCGGATAGATCCACCGAGCCAGCGAGTCGGCCCAGAGCACGCATCTGGTGGCTATCCAGCGGCGCACCCTCCGCGGCAAGATGAGCTGCCAGAATGTTCGCCGTGGCGGCGAGTTTGAGCCTTGCACGTCTAGCCTCCTCAATGGCCCGCAGCTCTCGCAGGGCCACAACCTCTTCATAGTTTACACGCCTGGCCTCGCCATAGAACCATGTCTTCACGCGGCTCCAAGTGAGGCCGGTAAGCGCATGCTCGAAGTGATCTGAGGTCAGTGCCCGATGCACTGCACTGATCTGCCGTTTCCATTTCTCACCAGGGGCAAGAATGTCGCCGATCTCTTTGGTGAGCGACTGGGCGGTGGCCACGCTAGACATGAGACCACCGCGGCGCTTCTGGGCCTCTGAATGGAATTCTGAGACCTTGGAAGGCTGTTCCGAGTTTCCAGAACCGAACATTGCTATCTCCATTTCCAGCGACGGAAACAGACGGAGACTTCACCAATGCCCGGACGAGCGAAAAAGAGTGGTGGCCCATGTCAGACGGGACAGACAGGGCCACCATGCCGGCGGGGTGGCGCCGGCGATCGCGCGCCAGGGTTTGGGACGCGCGCGAAATCGAGAATAAGGATTGCAGCAGATGAAGACCGACGGCCACGGCGAAACGCCGACATTGACGGAACCGGAACCGCTCCCCAGTCTCTTTGTGAGCGGATATGCGATCCAGGTCGTCGAGGAAAATATTGTCCGGCTGCTGTTCTGGACCGAGCTGCCCGCCATAGGTGGGCAGGAGCATCAGGCCCGGCTTCAAGCCCGAATGGCGATGCCGGAGAAGATATTTCGGCGGTTCGTCTCGGACGGCCGCAAGATCGGAAGAAGCCGGAACTGAAAGGCCTTGGAAACTATTCTCGGAAAAAGCTGTGCAAACCGCTTTACGGATTGTTTCACGCCGAATCTTCCCGTGATCTGACTCGCTCTTTCGGGCCGAGTGCATCACGGGGAGGAAACCATGCAGCCAGCGCTTTTTGTTCGAGAGATAAAGTTGGTGCTGGATGAAGGGCTCGTCCACCTCGTCGGCTTCGCGACAGAGGACGGAGACCGGAAATCCGATCGACATCCGGCTGCTCATCTCGTTATGAGCAACGAGGCCTTCCGGAAGCTGCTCGTCGAAGGTCGAGTCAGCTTGGCAAAGGGTGGGCACTGAGGTGCTCATTCCGCGGCCTCGTTCTCGATCGGCGCGTTCTGCGCCTTAGTCGGCCGCGCCACATCGGACGGCCATTCCGCGCCCTCCGGCCAGTTCTCGGAAAACCAGCCAACGACCGAATCGTACTTGCGAGCGGTCAGCGTTTTCCCTTCACGAAGACGGGAAAAGAATGCGCCATCGGCGGCGCAGTGGCGGCCGATTGTCGATTCCTCGCGGTCCCGGTGGGCCCGGAACCGATCGAGAAGTGTCAGAAGATGGCGAATGAGTTCGGCTTCCATAGACGAAACGATAGTAGGAACTATCCCACTTCGTCAATAGGAAACTTCCCCCTCGCGTGTCAGGAGCGCGAGTTGGATAATTCCTACATGGAGAATGAACTGCAAAAAATTGTTGTGCGACGGCTAGATGAGCTCGGTCTTGGGCCCGTCGAGGCTGCCACGAAGGCAGGGCTTGAGCGCACCTATATCCGCGATATCGTCCAGGGGAAGAAGCTTTCGGTACGAACCGACAAGCTCGAATCGTTGGCGCGCGCACTGCAGCTCGATGCTGCCGATCTGAGCCACTCGAAATCGACTGCGGTGGATAGCACTGTCCGCAACGTGCCGGTCAAAGGCTTCGTCCAGGCCGGCCATTGGGCGGAAACTTGGGAGTGGGGCGACGACGACGTCTATTCCGTTCCGGTGCCTGATGATCCCGCGCTGCGCCCCTTCATGCTGCACGCTGCGGAGACGCGCGGGCCGTCGATGAACAAGAGGTACCCGGAACGCACCGTCTTGGTCTTCACCGACGTGGTCGAGACAGGGGCGTCGCTCGATCTCGGAAAACGCTACATCGTCGAACGTGAGCGGGCCGATGGCTTGCGCGAGGCCACCGTCAAGACGCTGTGGCGCGACGAGGCCGGCAAGGTCTGGCTTCTTCCCGAATCGGAAGATCCCAGGTTCCAGGAGCCGATCCCGATCGAGGGCGGCGAGGACGATACCGTGCGTGTCGTCGGACGTGTCGTCTACTCCGTGAGTCGGGAGTGAGATCTCCCGCTGGCAGGGCTTAAATTTCTCCGTCGAGATTGAAGTGAGCGTTGTTGACAATCGCAGAGCGCGCGGTCTAACCGCGCGCGTCCTCGCGCTCGGTTGGAGATTAACTCTAACCTTAGATCATAGAGCTCTACGATTCACCGTTGCAGGTTGAGCGCTGCGATTCTGTGTCCCGCTACATCCTGAAACGATTCCGTGCCCCGCAGCGATCTAGGGTGATTGCTTGACGCAATCACTGTGCCGCGCCCTACGAATCAGAACTTAGCGCTGCGCGCGCGAGGCTTTCCAAGCTTTTCGAAAAAGTAGGATCATTCCTATTTTCCGCTTGACGAGTAGGAATAAACCCACTTATCGTTATGGCAGTAGGAGACATCCGATGCCAAAACCATCCCGCGTCATCGCCGAGAATATTTCCGAATTCGCGAAGTGCCTGATCGTGTTCTTCGTGCTGCCGCCGACGCTGACCGTCGCGGCGTACTGCCTCGCCCAGATGGTGCGCTGAGATGGGTACTCCCAAGCACACGCCCGCCCCATGGTGTTCCTTCAACAGCTTGCGCCAGCTCGGAGTGCGGACCTTCGGTGGAGGCGGCACGATGATTATCGCGATGCGGCCACGCAGAATCGACGGCGACCCAGCTGAGTTTCGCCTTCCAAGCGAGGAGGAGCAGGCGGCGAACTTCAGGCTGATCGACGCAGCGCCAGGCATGCTGGCGACGCTCAAGATCGCCGCTGACGCGCTCACCAGCACCTTGAAGGCTCGCGGATATGAGGCGGGCTCCGCGACGGACGGCTGGGCCCCCGAAGTGCGACAGGAGGTCGCCGCGCTGGCAACCGTTCGCGCCGCCATCGCCAAGGCGGAGGGCTGACCGATGGAAACGCCGCCCCTCGTCCCCAACCTCGACGACCTCCGCATCGAACTCGCCCGCGCCGAACGTGACCTCGTCTGCGCGGACATGATCGACAACGGGCAACGTCGGCAGATCGAGATGGATGAGGCGCGTCGCCGGCGTGACGCCATCAAGACGCAGATCGCCGTTCTCCACGACGCGGAGGGCCGGAACTAATGGCCTCGCTCTCAGAAATCCCAGAAGGCGATCTTCGTGCGATGGCGGACTGCAGGGCGATATCGTCCGCTCGGTTCGTCGAGGAAATGGAGCGCCGAGCCTGTCGCGCCACAGTCGACGCCCCACCGCTCGATTACGCGCTCGATGACGAGCTCGCGGTTCCATTCCTCCACCACGACAACTTCCTGGGTCTCGATCTGTCCGACTTCAACGACGACCCGATCGGTCCGATGCCGCCACCACCACGCGTGGTCTGGCTCGTAGCCATCGCGGCGACTTCGGTCATCGCGATCGCGCTCTGCATGGTGTGGCCATGAGCGCGGACCGCCCAGACCGTCTGACTAGCGCGCAGCTCCTCGAGCTCGCCGACGATGCGTTTGATGTCCTGAATTGGGCGAAGCGCAACGGCCTCAGGAAGGATGCCCAGGTCGCCGAGCTCGTCCGGGCCTTCGAGGTCCGGCTTGGCTACCGCGAGCCGGTCCGCCCTGTAGAGGCCGCCGAATGACCGTGGTCACCATCTTCTCACTCAGTATGCCGCCGGCGCCGATGTTCCGCCGCGAGTTCGCGCGGCCGATCGATGCCGACGATTACGTCGCGTTCTGGCGCCGGCTCGGGTGCTGCCACATCCGCCGGAGGACCAGGAAATGACCAAGCTCTACGTCCAGGTCCTGCGCGGAAAAGACTGGCTGAACGTAACCTCGGTTCCGATCGATGACGGCAAGACCGAGCGCGATCGCGTCAGATACCGGGAACGCGCCCTCGATGATGCCCGCCGCAACCAGACGGCATGGCAGGGCTACTCCGGCTTTGATGGCTGCCAGCTGCGCATCGCCGAGATGGACATCTACGGCAGGTATGCGGAGGCGCGGCCATGAGCATAACCCTCGAACAGGCCGGCGGCTGGCACATGCAAGAGGCCGCGCACTACAATGGCGGCAAGGTGTTCTTCGCCTATTTGCATCGCTGTGTTGAACAACCCCGGCTGTCGCGCTTCGATAAGTACCTGCGAGCAACACGCTCGAGCACGAGCACATGGCGCGTGGATGGCGAGGATGTACCGACCTTTGCCGAGGCGATTGATCGACTGAATACCCCACCGGTTTTTTCCGCTGAGGAACTGGCGTTCATCGCCTCCGTCCCCAACGAATACGATCCCGACCTCGACGTCAGAAAGACGATGGACATCCACGTTGCCGACAGCGTCCGCAACAAGGGCGCGGTCGAGTGGCAGAAAGGCCGGTGCCGTCGCACCGACGTCGGACGCTCAGCGCTGGATGCGCAGCTATGACCATCGAAATTATCCGACCAGCCGACCGCCAGGCTTGGCTTGCCGCCCGGCAGTATGACGTTACCGCCTCAGTCGTGGCCGCGGTCCTCGGCGCACACCCCTACACGACGCCCTATGCCCTCTGGGCCGAAAAGACCGGCCGTCTCTCGCCTGACGATGAAGAAACCGAGGCGATGGAGCGCGGCAACCTGATGGAGCCGGTCGTCGTCGCGATGATCCGGAAGCGGTTCCCAGTGTGGCTGGTCACTTATGAGAACGACCGCGCCTACTTTCGTGATCCCGACCGGCGCATCGGCGCCACCCCGGACGCCTTCATCGTGCGCGCCGACCGCGCCGGTACCGGGAACTGCCAGATCAAGACCTGTTCGGAAGACGCCTTCAAGCAGTTCTGGCTTGACCCGGACACCGACGAGGTCGTCCCCCCAACATGGATCGCCGTCCAGGCGATCACGGAAGCACAGCTGACCGGCTGCGCGTGGGCCTGCGTCGCACTGGTGGTGATCACCTGGCGCGGCACCTTCCAGCTGCACATCATCGACATCCCGATCCACCTCCGTCTCTGGAATCGCCTCGTCACCAAGGTCGACGAGTTCTGGGCGATGGTGGCGAGCGGCGAGGAGCCTTCCCCGGACTGGCAGCGCGACGGCGACGTCGTCACGGACGTCTACCGCGACAGCATGCCGGAGCGGCGCGATCTCAGCGCTGACCGCGAGCTCGACATGCTGATCCATCAGTACAACCGCGCCCGGGTTGAAGCCGCCGGCGCGAAGGCGGTGGTCGACCAACTGCGGCCGCACATCATCCACTCGCTAGGCAACGCCGAAATCGGCCTGACCGCCAACTGGGAGGTCTCCGCGAGGACGACGTTCCGGTCGGGATCGCAATCGCGCGTGCTGCGCGTCAAACCAAGGAGAGACCCCAATGCAAGTTTCTGAGGCACCATCTATCGTAGGGCCGGGGCACAATCTGGCGACGACAGCCGACCTCTTGCGCGATCGCTTCAAGCCGATGCTTGACGAAGTCGAGGATCTCGCGAAACGCGCCACCGCGGCAAAAAACGCGCTGACCGATGGTGCCATCGCCAACGACAACGAGCGCGACCCCCTCATTGCGCTCGGCATCGAGGCCCGAAAACTGGCGAAGCGTCTCGCCGAAACCAAGCTGGCGACGACAAAGCCACTTCGCGATGAGGTCACCGAGACAAATCGTTTCTTCGATACGGTCATTGTCCGGCCGGAGGCCATCCAGAGCGCTTTCGAGACGATCGTCGGCAAGTACGACACCAAGAAGCGCGAGGAGGCCAGGATCGCCGCCGCCGCGGAGGCGCAGCGCGCCCAAGAGGAAGCGAAGCGCAAGCTCGAGGAAGCCGCATCATCGAGCCATAGCGTTCTGGGTGACGTCCTGATGCAGGAAGCCGTCGATGCGGAGCACAAGGCGGCCGTGCTCGTCAACGAGGCGATCACCGCGGGATCGGGCCCGACCCGCACTGAAGCCGGCACGGTGTCGGCAACAGCGAAATGGACGCACCGCATCACGGAGCCGTCGAAGATCCCGCTCGAAAGGCTCCGGCCGTACATGTCGATCGACGACATCGACAAGTTCGTCCGGGCCTATGTCCGCGCCAACAAGAACACGGCGCCATTGCCCGGCGTCGAAATCTTCCAGGATCAGAAGACCTCATTCCGCGGCTGATCGCCGGCGGCCAACAGGAGACCGACACCATGAACACTCAAGCAGGCAAGGCCGTCGAGACAATCGACCGCACCACCGGCGAACTCACCACCCTGCCACCAGGCATGTCGGGCAGCAATCAAAGCCTCGCTGTCCAGCTAGCGATGGCCGAACTCAACCAGGATGTCACCACGGCCCGCGCGTTCCCGCGGTCCGTCGCCGCAGTGATGCGCAATATCACCGAGCTCGTCATGCTCGACGAGCAGACCGCCAAGGAATGCGTCTATGCGGTGCCGCGCGACGGCAAGACGATCCGCGGACCTTCGATTCGCCTTGCCGAGATCATCGCGTCTCAATGGGGGAACTGCCACTGCGCCTCCCGCGTGGTTCACGTCGACAAGATCGAGAAGTACGTCGAATCGGAAGGTATCTTCCACGACCTCGAGACCGGCCTGAAGCGCACCGCGCGGACCCGCAAGAATATCTCGAAGCGCGACGGCGGCCTATATTCGCAGGACATGATCATGACGGCTGGTAACGCGGCGGCCTCGATCGGCATGCGCGAAGCTATCCTGAAGGGCGTCCCCAAGGCGGTCTGGCGGCAGGCCTTCGAGCATGCGGAGAACGTCATCAGGGGGGATGTCACCACGCTCGTGGAGCGCCGCGAGGAGGCCATGAAGGCGCTCGCCGGCATCGGCGTCACTCCGGAGCGCGTGTTTGCTGCAGTCGGCGTCGCCGGGATCGAGGAGATCGGTCTCGATGAGCTCACCGATCTCTATGCGATGTACCAGGGTGTGAAAAGCAAGGAGACCGACGTCGACGAGGTCTTCCCGGCCGTCAAGAAAACCGGAGATCAGCCCGCCGGCCTCAAAGGCAAGCTCGACCAGCTCGCCGGCGATGCCACCGACAAGAAGCCCGCCGCAGACAAAGCGGCGACAAAATCGGATGCCGGTTCCTCTCCGGCCGGCTCCGAGCAGTCCGGCAAGCAGGCCTCCACGCCGAAGGCGACTGCTACCGGAAACCAGCCGTCGTCCGGCCAGAAACCCTCCCAAGACCCGGACGACGGCGACCCGATCGCGAAGGCGACCCGCATGGGCCGCGCCGCTTACCGCCGCAACATGTCGAAGAAGGCTATCCCGGTCGACTTCAAGACTGAGGGCAGGGAGGCGGAGCGGCAGGCCTGGCTCGACGGCTTCGCCGCCGAGGAGGACGCCGAGGCGCCGGAGCCCGGTTCGGTGGAGGAGGAGTGAGCCATGTTCAAGCTCCGCAAAGCCATGCGCGAGGTCGAGCTCACCGAGGCCGACCTGAAGCCGGACACGCTGCTCGTCTCGCTTCTCGATAGAAGCGCGAATTCGGTCACCAACATGCTGGACCGATTTCGGGCGGATGAGGTCGCGCTTGAACGCGACATCGCCGATATGACCGAGCGGCTTCGCCAGACTCGTGTTGCCATCACCGCCTTTGATGCCGCCGGTGCCATCATCGAGGGCGGCAAGCGGCCCGTGCAGGAATCGGCGTCGAAGAAGGTCGGCAGGCTGGTCCCGAGTGCCGTCCCCAATGCAGCGGACACCGTCGTCCAAGTCCATAAGGACATCCGGGCATGACGGTCGAGGTTCACGCCGCCGCTGTCGCCAAGTTCGCGAACGGCCGCAAAGTCGTCAGCGTGACCCGGCCCGGCACCATGAAGGTGCCAAGCAATACCGGCCCAATCGATCAGCCGTTCAATGTCGGCGACGTCATGCTCGTTGAAGCCGGAGGTCGCGCGATCGTGACGCCGCTTAGCTTCGCCGGCGCCACCGACCTCGCTCGGGCCGTCATCGAGGGCCACTCCGGCGCGGTGACCGACAGCCATTCTCTGCGCGCGCTGGCGACCGCAGTAATTGGGTTCGCCGCGCAGGTGGTGGCACCGGAGCCTACGCCTGAACCCGTTGAAGCCGTCGCCGTAGCGACCTGAACCCCGAGGAAAAGCAATGACCATTGCAGACCGCGTGAAGAAGATCATCGTCGAGACCTTGGGTGTCGCCGCCGATCGGGTGACGAAGGAAGCCGGTTTCATCGACGGCCTCAACGCCGACAGCCTGGATCTCGTCCAACTCGTGATGGATTGCGAGGAGGAATTCGGGATCGAGATCTCGGATGCCGAGGCCGAGACCTGGTTAACCGTTGGTGACGCCGTCACCTACGTCGAGAAGGCGATCGGCTGATGGCCGACGAACTCCTGCCCATCGATCCAGAGCATCTCGACACATACATCACGATCGAGCCGGGAGAGCGTCTGCACCGCCTCTTGGCGCGCTTGATCGACACGCATGTCGACGATCTCCGCGAGGAGTTCATCGTCGATTTGGAGCGCAAGATCGACCAGGTCAGAGTAACCCACGGCGATGGATCGGCCTTCGGGAGCAAGTCCGATGACTGAGCCGCTCACCCTCATCCGCGTCGTCGACGTCGAAACAACATCGATGGAAGATCCTGCCGAGATGGTCGAAGTGGGCTGGACCGATGTCCGCCTCTTCCCGACCGGCTGGGCCATCGAGACCGGGCCGCATTCCCGCCTCGTCAACCCGGGTATGCCGATCAGCTTCCCCGCGATGGCGGTGCACCACATCACCGACGCGGTAGCGGGCGGGGGTATGGACCCTGACCTGGCGCGGAAGGATGTAGTCGCCGGCGCCGATACCCTCTGCGCTCACAACGTCGAGTTCGACAGCCGCTTCATTCGCGGTCACGATCTGCCGTGGATTTGCTCATTCAAAGCGGCGCGCACCGCTTGGCCGGAGCTCCAGAGTCATAAGAACGGTTCGATCCGGTACGAGCGGGGGCTCTGCCTCGACGATCCGAGGACGGAGCCGTCGCATCGCGCCGGCCCTGACACCTGGGTCACCGCCCATATCTTGCTCGATCTCCTCAAGCTCTATCCGCCGGAAACCCTGATCGAGATCTCGGCGAAACCGGTGCTGCTACTGAAGATGGATTTCGGTGAGCATCAGGGAAAGCGGTTCTCCGAGATCCCGACCTCGTATCTCGATTGGATCCTGCACAAATCGGACATGCCGAAGGACCCAAAGCGGGTCGATGTCGTCCATACCGCTCGTCTGGAATGGGTGAAGCGGACCTCCGATCCCCAACCGCAACAGCCACGGCCACAGTTCGAAGTCGTCGACCCAGATGCGTGGCGCAAAGACATAGGGAAGGCCTTCTGATGGAAACTGTCGCTGAAACTGTGCAGGCAGACGAGCAGCCGTTCGAATGGATGCTGGTGGAGATCTTCGGTCACCGCACCCACTGGGGTCGAGGAATCGAGGTGGAACGCTTCGGCGCCAAGATGCTGCGCATCGATGTCCCGCAGGTGGAGTGCACTCCGACCGAGGAGAAGCCGGCGCCGGAGCCGATCGCCACAGGCTGGGTGACGCATTTCTATGGCGGCGCCTCGATCTTCTCCAACACCCTGACGGACGAGCGGACCGTCCTGGTCCGTAATGCGCCGTACGCGAAGCCTGCCCTGTATCTGGCGCCGCCGGATGAGGAAGAGCCGCCGCCGGCTCCCTCGGATGACGATCCCTTCATTGATCGTGACGACGACGGGCCGAGGTGGTGACGATGCCCGGCCTCCGCGAAGCCAAGAAAGACGAGGTTCTCGCCGCGCTTGGCGACTACCAGGTCACGACGGCTGACAAGCTGGCGGCGCACGTGAAAGTCAGCGAGCGGACGATCTATCGCTATATCCGCCAGCTGCGCGCCGCCGGCGCACCTATCCTGTCCGAGGCCGGGATGGGATACATGCTGAAGCGCAAGGCGGAGGCGAGCCGTGGCTGACGCCCCGATTTGGTCGCCGCAACAGGATGGCGCGCTGAAGGCAGTCGCCGCTTGGTACGGGAGCGGCTTGGCGCGACGTCAAGTTTTCCGCGTCTTCGGGTACGCCGGCACCGGCAAGACGACACTGGCCCGCCATTTCGCCGACGCCCTGAAGGGTGCCGTCATGTACATGGCCTATACCGGCAAGGCCGCGATGGTGATGCGCAAGAACGGTTGCCGCAACGCCATGACGATCCATGCCTCGATCTACGATGTCGAATTCAACCACGAGACCGGCGTCAAGAAGTTCGTCGTCAAGGATGTCGACGAGCTCGCCGACGTCGCACTCTTCGTGGTCGACGAGTGTTCCATGGTCGACGAGGAGATCGGCAAGGACCTCCTCTCGTTCGGTGTCCCCGTGCTGGTGCTGGGGGATCCCGCCCAGCTACCGCCGGTAAAGGGCGGCGGCTTCTTCACGAACGCCGACCCCGACATCATGCTGACCGAGATCCACCGGCAAGCCGCGGAGAATCCTATCGTCAGGATGGCGACGACGATCCGCGAGGGCGGTCGGCTCGATTATGGCGTCTACGGCATCAGCGAGGTGATCCGCCGTTCCGCATTGACGCAGGATCACGTCATGAAGGCCGGCCAGGTCCTCGTCGGCCTGAACAAGACACGAGCGAGCTACAATACCAGGATGCGGGCGCTCCACGGCCGCTCCAGTACGATGCCGGAGCCCGGCGACCAGCTGGTGTGTCTGAAGAATGACCGCAACAAGGGCATCTTCAACGGCGGTCTCTGGCGCGTCATCGAACTGCTGAAGCGCCGCAAGGGTCACCTCAATGACCACTGCATCCGCATGCATGTCTCCTCGCTCGATTTCGATTCGACAGAGCCCGTGGAGATCAAAGTGCGGAAGGAGTTCTTCGAGGGCGCCGGTAATGAGATCCCGTGGCGCGAGCTCAACGGAACCCAGCAGTTCGACTACGGCTACGCGCTGACAGTGCACAAGGCGCAGGGTTCCCAATGGGAGACCGTCTGCCTGTTCGACGAAAGCCCCAACTTCCAATCCGACCGCGCGCGCTGGCTTTACACCGGCCTGACCCGCGCGGCCGAGAAAATCACCGTTGTGATGCGAATCCCGACCGGCATGACGCCGGCGGTGAGCATGAGGAGCATGGAAATGGCAGTACCGAAGAAGGTCATGAACTGGTCGGCAAAGCGGGCCAGCGCATCGATCACGATCAACGGCTTCAACGCCAAAGGTGAAGTGCTGAAGATCACCGGTGTTCCCATCATTGAAGCCGGCAAGAAGGGAAAGGGTCCTGTCGTCACCGACAAGACCGGCACCCGCTTCGAACTGGTTTCGAGCTGAGGGACCACGATGGATATCGCGCCCTTCCTGGACAAGCCCACCGCCATCGTCGGCACAACCGGCGCCGGTAAAACTTTTGCCGCGAAGGGCGCGGTTGAACGGCTGCTCGAGCTCGGCCGCCGCGTCATCATCCTGGATCCAACCGGCGCATGGTACGGGCTGCGCGCCGGGGCCGATGGTGGCGCCGAGGGCGGCTTTCCCGTCTTGATCTTCGGCGGCGACCACGCTGATATCCCGATCGACCCGACCGGCGAGGCCGGTAAGGCTCTCGCTCTGGCACTCGCAGAACGTGACGTCCAAGCCATCATCGATACATCGGAGATGACCGGCGGCGAGAAGAACCGATTCCTCACGCCTTTCCTGGAGCACCTCTACGCCCGCAACAAGGCGGCGCTCCATCTCGTCGTCGACGAAGCCGACGAGGTCGCCGCGCAGCGCCTCGCCGACGGAGAACAGCGGCTATTCGGTGCCTTTGACAAGATCGTCCGTCGCGGCCGCATCAAAGGCTTTCGCCCGCTGATGATCTCGCAGCGGCCGGCGGTGATTCACAAGAACGTGCTCTCGCAGATCGGCACCCTGATCGCGATGAAGCTGACCAGTCCACAGGACCGCAAGGCGATCGAGGAGTGGGTGAAGGGAAACGCCGACGCCGGCCAGGCTCGCGCTGTGATGTCGAGCCTGCCGACTCTGAAGCGCGGTGAAGGGTGGGTGTGGTCGCCGGCGGACGATCTGCTCGAGCGTGTCGAGTTCCCCGCGATCCGCACCTTCGATTCCAGTCGGACCCCTGGCGACGGCGAAAGCGTGGTTGCGCCGGCGCTGACCGCTGTTGACGTCGACGCGCTGCGCACCGCCCTGAAGGCGGCGCCGCGCATTGAAGACGCCTCGAATTTGAGTAGCGGAACGACGCCGGCCGAGATCGAGGCGGCTGAAAAGCGGGCCTTTGAACGCGGCTTGGCCCAAGGCAGGAACGAAGGCATCGACCACGGTAAGAGCGTCGGCGCCGCCGTTGCGCTCGCTGCAGTTCGAAACGCATTGGAAGCGCTTCGCATACCCGATATGGTCGTCGATGTTGCTTCGACTGCTTTTCCCTCTTCGTCTAACGGTAGGACATCGGCCTTTGACGCCGTGAATCGTGGTTCGAATCCACGGGAGGGAACCACTTCACCCGACAATCAACTCAAGCGCCCGTGCACAATCGTCCCGAAAATTGAAGCGTCGATCGGCCTCGGCGCGGAACGGAAGCCTCTGGCGCTGCTCGCCGCTGCCTATCCGGCCGGCTACACGGAGGCGCAATGGGCGAGCCTGGCTGGCTTCAAGCGGACCGGCGGTACCTGGTCGACCTACAAGAGCCGGCTCCGGACCAAGGCGGCGATCGAGCAACGCGGTGATCTGTGGTTCGCGACGCAAGCCGGCGTCGACGCGATCGGCGGTGATGTGCCGACGATGCCGCGCACCCCGGATGAACGCCTCGCGATGTGGAAGGGCAAGATCGCCGGCGTCGGACCGATGCTCGATGCGCTGCGCAATCACTATCCACACTTGATCAGCCGCACTGACCTTGCATTCAGACTTGGCCTGGCGCCCGGCGGCGGCACTTTCGGTACCTATCTATCGCGCGTCCGCAGCAACGACCTCATCGAGGAGCCAGAGCGCGGCTTCTACCGACTTTCATCTGCAATCATGGGAGATATCTGATGGCCGGTTCCGTCAACAAAGTCATTTTGGTGGGCAATTTGGGCGCCGACCCCGAGATCCGCCGCCTAAACAGCGGCGATCCGGTCGTCAACATCCGCATAGCGACCTCGGAGTCCTGGCGCGACAAGAATTCCGGTGAACGCAAGGAGAAAACGGAATGGCATAACGTTGTAATTTTCAACGACAATCTCGCCAAGGTCGCGGAGCAATACCTGAAGAAGGGCGCCAAGGTTTACGTCGAGGGCCAGCTGCAAACCCGGAAGTGGCAGGACCAATCCGGAGCGGACCGCTACACCACGGAAATCGTGCTGCAGAAGTTCCGGGGCGAACTGCAGATGCTCGATACCAAGAATGGTGGAGACGGCGATCGCGGTGATGATCGCAGCGGATACAGCAGATCCAATGGTGGTGGCGGAGGCGGAGGTCGATCGAGCGACTTCGGTGGGGGAGGGTTCGGCGGGGGCAGTGGCCACGCTAGCGGGCAGGGCGGTGGCGGTGCCGGTCGGCGATCAAATAGCGACCTTGACGACGACATCCCATTTTTTATGGAGTGGCGCTGATGACCGAGGTTTGGAAGCCGTCGGTCGACGGGCTTGAGGTCAGCAGCTTCGGCCGCATCCGCGTCTTGGCTTATCAGAGGGAGATGCCTTACGGCGGTGTCCGCACCTATGGCGGGCATGCTTGGCTTGGCAACATAGCCCGCGATGTCAGTAGGCCGCGCCGCGTGATCCGCTTCCGTGGCAAGACTCACAAGGTTCATCGCCTCGTTTGCGAGGCGTTCCACGGTCCCGCGCCGTTCGACAACGCCGACGTCCTGCACCGCAACGGCGACACGCTCGACAACGTTGAGACCAATCTCCGTTGGGCGACGCGCGCCGAGATCCTTGCACAAGTTCCGCTGGGTATCGCAGCATGAGCGACGATCATATCCAGGCTATTCGCACGCACGTCGAGAAGCACGCCGGCAAGGAGCGAGCGACGTTCTCAGTCGCCGGCATCACAGCTCTGCTTGCCGCGCTACCCGCCGCCAAGGGAGACACGGCACTCGCAGCGCTCACCGATATTTTGCGATGCGATGACGAGGCCCGGCAGGCAACCATGGCCGGTGCCACGTTGAATGGATACGGCCTAACAGACATGTTCGACTACGCACCGAACAAGGCGAGCCGATCCGCCGATTTAGACCAATGCCTCGCACGCGCACGCCTCGTCATCGCATCCCTATCCCCGCCACCCGCTCCAGGGGAGGTCAGGACGGCGTTCTTCGCAGGCTTCAGCGCCGGTGAAGCAGCGGGCAAGTTCGGAGACGACACCGATAGCGAAGCTTGGGACCGCTTTGCCCTTTCCACCCCCACGGCGCCAGAACTGGGAGCGGTGCACCGCATCGAACACGACGGCTTCGAAGGCACGGCGCAGGGCAGCTATGTCACGCGCGAGGGCAAGCATGGCGTCGTTTTGCAGCAGGTCGGCACGAAAGTCGTCCACGTCTATGGGGAACGCTGGCTGAAGCCGGCGGCGGCCTCAGAGGAGGGTGGCTGTGGCTGATCTCCCCATCCTGTTTTCCGCCCCGATGGTCCGCGCGCTGCTCGCCGGCACCAAGACGCAGACGCGGCGGGTCGCTACCGAGACAACTCTGCCGCACCTCCGTCGTGTCGACGATTTCCATTTGTCTACCGGCGCCGGTCTGTTGACGATGAACCATTATTTCCGCATTCCGTATGCCGTCGGCGACCGCCTTTATGTCCGCGAGGCATGGAAAACCCATGCGGCGTACGACGACGTTTCGCCCGCGGCTATGGGCGGCGATGAAGCCATTTTATACGTGGCGGACGGTGTCCATCAGACCTGCGGGTATCCAGCCATCACCAAGCTCGGCCGCTTCCGCCAGGGCATGCACATGCCGCGCTGGGCTTCGCGGCTGACGCTGACCGTCACCGATGTTCGGGTGCAGCGCTTGCAGGACATCAGCGAAGCCGACGCGGTCGCCGAGGGTGTCCAGTCCGTTGATGGGCTGTTTCATATCGCCAACGACCATCATGCCGCCAGCCCGATCACAAGTTATTGCGGGCTATGGGACAGCTTAAATCACGATCGCGGCTTCGGATGGGACACCAACCCGTGGGTTGTGGCCGTCACCTTCAGCGTTGAATGCCGCAATATCGATCAGGTGGCACCATGATCGAAGCCGTCCTCACCCGCCTCCGCGCTGGCGAGCGTCTACACCAGCAGATCGTCGATGGTCGCCGGCAGTGGTGGTTTGATGAACCGTTCGAGGATGTACCCGACGCAGTCGTGGTGAGAATCCGCGCCACTGGCGAGTTCGCGCTGAAGGAGGCCGGCGACAGCCTGTTCGGCCTTCCCGAGAACTCTCAGACATGGGGGGGGGTAGACGTGTCTGATCGCATCCCCTGCATCAACCCGCGCTGCCGGCGCACGGCAGCCCAGGACAAGTTTCCGGACAGCCACGAGATCATCTGCGGCAAGTGTTTCCGCGCGTTGCCGGCAGCATTCCGCGCTGAGCATCGCCGCTGTTGGCGCGAGATCAACAAATTGGAGCGCCGCATCCTGCGGACTGCCGACCCTCTCAAGGCGCAACGCATGCGCGATATCTGCAACGAATGGGTCGACCGCCTCAACGTAGGCTGGGCAGAGATACGTCAATCGATCGAGCAGCCGGACAAGCCGGCCGGGCTGGAAACCTTCCTCGAGGAGATCGGGCTATGACGCCAACGCTCGTCCACCGCTACACATGGCCGGTCCGCGAAGCGATCGAGCACCTGCTCGGTGGCGCCGCCGGCGATTGTGATGCTTGGCGCATCCGGATCGAGGGCGATGAAGTCGTCATCGATGTTGTCGGGCCGGCGGAGGTCAGTTTGCGCGTTGGCGAGTACGAATACACGGTCGACGGCCGAGCGCAGAGCACATCCGAAGCGGAGGAAAAAATCAACACGGCAACGGCGGCGCCCGTCGAGCCGCCCCGCAAGGGCGGCCCGCTTGCCCGTCAGGCCGGGATCATCTGCGGTGAAAAGGGGTTCTGGACGTTCCTGGCGAAGAAATATGGAATGACCATCGCGTCGGTTGATGAGGCCGCGAAATGCCTGAAGGCGCTGTGCAGCGTCGAGAGCCGGATCGATTTCGACTACGATGAAGGTAAGGCCGCCAGCTTCCGCGACATCGACAAGAGCTACCGGCTTTGGCTGGAGGGCTACGACTGATGCTATATCCTCCAGAAACATGGGGACCACCGCCATGCCGCTCTTGACGCCTGAGGAGGCATGCGCGGAACTGGGCATCGGCGAAGACACCTTGCGCGCGATGCGCAAGGCAGGCGAGATCCCGTACATCAACGTCGGGCAGGGGAAGAAGCGCGAAACTCCACGGTACGAGCTCGACGACCTCAATGCCTGGAAGGCGCGGAGAAAGAAGGTCGCAGAATGTCCGTCTATCGAAGGCCCGACGCCAAGGATGGCGCGTTCTCGTACGACTTCCAGCTCGGCGGTCGCCGATTTTCTGGAAGCACTGAACGCAAAACGGAGCGGGAAGCCAAACAGATAGAGAAGATCAAGCGCGAGGAGGCCCGCGCTGTCATCAAGGCTGAGGCCGCCCTGTTTGCGCCAGACCTCACCCTTCTCAACGCCACGGCAAGATATTGGCAGGAAGTCGGTCAGCACCACGAAAACGCGTCAAACACGCTCTGGTCGATGGGCTGGCTGAAGGATCACTTCGGCGAATCGATCCTCCTCCAGGAGATCGGCGACAGCAAGGTTGCCGCTATGGTGGCGAAGCGTCGCGGCGAGTTCGTGCCGTCACAACGATTGCCTGGCCGCAAGTACAAGAAGCCGGAGGTTCGACGGCGGGTCAGCAACGCCACGGTGAACCGGACGGTGACGCAGCCGCTGCGCGAGATCATTCTGCGCGCCGGCGCCCTCTGGGGCGCCAGGACGGCGACGATCGACTGGTCCGAACATCTGTTGCCGGAGCCCAAGGAGCGAGTTCGCGAAGCCAGCACCGGCGAGGAGGCCGCAATCATGGCCGAACTCGGCCGCGGCTACGATGTCGCCGTCGAATTTGCCTTCATCAACGGCTGCCGGCGGATGGAGATCCTCGGCCTGGAGTGGTCTCGGGTCGATTTCTTCGGCCGCCAGTTCACCGTGATCGGTAAGGGCAACAAGAGCCGGGTCGTCCCTATGACGAAGCGGACATTCGAGATTCTGTGGGCCCAGCAGAACTTCCACGCCGAGAAGGTATTCACCTATGTTGCCGCCCGGACGGTCAAGATGGGCAATCGCGGCCTCATCAAGGGCAACCGATACCCGCTCACCGAGGCCGGCCTGAAGATCGCGATGCGCCGGGCGGTGCCTAAGGCGGGCGTCAAGAACTTCCACTTCCACGATACCCGCCACACCGCGGCGACGCGCGTGCTGCGCAACAGCAATCTGAAGGTGGTGCAGCAGCTGCTCGGCCACGAAGACATCAAAACCACGACGAAATACGCGCATGCGATGGTTGAAGATGTCCTCAACGCCCTAGAAGCCGCCGGCGCAAAAGGTCCCACGGAAAGTCCCACGGAAACGAGAGAGACGACGGACAAACGCTTGAAAGGTTTGGGGAAAGCCGGCTGAGAGCATTTTTCCCCCAGTCAAGTGCGCTACCGGGCTGCGCTACACTCCGGACCGCGCAAAGCCATATATATTCGAGGCTTGGCGCGCAAGCGCTAAAACCGCCTCCGGAAGCAGAACCAACCATCGCCGATAAATCGCGTCAAACCTGACCGGAAGTCCCACGGGCGTTCGCGGGTCGCTCCGTGGACCATGCCATGAGCAAGGCTTCCTTCAGAGTAAATGCCTCCACCTGTCGGGGCCCTCTTGGCCGGGAATTGCTTTCCAAACGTGGCGTCGCCGTTCGAGGCGGGGAAGATGTCGCCCTGCATTCAGAGATGACGAGCCCGGCGATGGCTCAATCCGGTGGCGGAAATAAATTCCCTTTCGCCAACTCCCGCCTTGGAACAAACCGCCCCCGGTCCGGTTTGGCAACCGTCCGGGGAACTTAGGAGGGACGAAATGACCGGCAAACTCCATATCGGCCTTCCGTGCGCGATCATCGTCGCGGCGGCCAGCATCAGTGCGTTCTCGGATCCGCTGCCTCCTGACATCACCTATCGGCCATTGCCGAGCCAGCCCTTTTCCGCGGTGAAAGCCGATGACGAGGCGCAGAAGCCTGGCGTGATGGAGCGTCAGAAGAAGCTTTTGGAGCAACGTTATGATCTGGCTGACCGTCCGATACCGGGCGTGATGATGACCGACGGCAAGAAGCCGGTCCAGGGTGGCGTCAGGGTCAAGCTGGCGGGTGGCTCGACCTGGGACAGGCTAAGCTCGATGAGCCCCGGCGATATTCGTGACCAGGGTCTTCTGCCGGCTGGCTTCCTGCCGCTACCTCATGTCAAGCAGGCTGCCGGAGGCCAAGTGTTTCCCGAGAAGGAAATCCGCGAGATCGGCCGCCAGGAAGGCCGTGATCTGCGCCGCTTCGACGTCGATTTCGATCTTCCCGATCACCTGACGCCCGAATTCCCGCCACCGATTTTCCTGACCACCCACCCTGAACTCGGCGATGTCTCGCGCGGCGAACTGCTTACCATCCGCAATTACTACGAGATCATGAACGGCATCATCACCCCAGTACAGATGGAGGGTTTGCGGCTTCTGCTGACGCCATTCCCGCAGGAAGAGTTCAATCAGACCGAGGACCGCAAGGTCGCTGGCCAGAGCATGGGTGTCGCCTGCCTTGATTGCCATTCCAATTTCAACACTAACGCCGCCTTCCATCAGACACCCGACATCAGGCCGCAGGCGGCGCGCTTCCGTCTCGACACCACCAGTCTGCGCGGCCTCTTCAACCAGCAGATACATGGATCGAAGCGCTCATTGCGGTCAGTGGAGGATTTCACCGAATTCGAGCAGCGCACCGCGTATTTCAATGGCGATCATGTCAGTGCCACCCGCAAGGGCGTCAACCTGCCTGACCGCCCGAACCAGGTGGCGATGATGGCACAGATGCAAAACATCATCGATTTCCCGCCGGCGCCTAAGCTCGATCCGTTTGGCCGCCTCGATCCGGCACTGGCGTCAGAAGAGGAATTGAAAGGCGAAGCGGTGTTCATGGGCAAGGGCCGCTGCTCCCAATGCCACAATCCCCAGACGTCCTTCATGGACAACAACATGCACGATCTGAAGCTCGATCGTTTCTACAAGCCAGGACAGACCGTCAACGACATGGTCGAGCTTCCCGACGGTCCGATCAAGACGTTCACGCTGCGCGGCATCAAGGACACGCCGCCCTATTTGCATGACGGCCGCCTGATGACGCTCGCCGACACGGTCGAGTTCTTCAATCTGGTGCTGGGCACCAAACTCGACCAATCGGAAAAGGACGCGCTGGTCGCCTATCTGCTCGTGCTCTGAGAAAGCGCGCCGTGATATCCGGCGCGATACGCTTCCCGAGGAGGTTCGCATGCGTCTACTCGCAACTGTCGTGGGGCTTGCGCTTCTGCCTGCCGCCACCGCCTTCGCCCAGTTCGGCAATCCGGCTGGCATGGCGCCGGACACGATGAAGGAATCTCCCGGCAAGCCAATGCCTCACCAAACCAACTATCAGGACCGGCTGTTCGCGCAGCTTGCCGCTGCTGGCGGTCTGGCCGAGGTCCGCTTCGGCGAGCTTGCCGGAAAATCCGAAAATGCCGCGGTGAAAGACTTTGCCCGCAGGATGGTTGACGACCACCAGAGGGCGAACGACAGGCTGAAGTCGCTCGCCGAAGCGGCCAAGATGCCGCTTCCGCCTGGGCTGGATGCCGAGCACGAGGAGATGCGTACCAGGCTGGAAAAGCTTACAGGCGTCGAATTCGATCTGGCTTACATCAGCGGCCAGATCGTCGAGCATCAGAAGACTGTGCAACTCCTTGAATGGGAGATCGGCTCCGGCCAGGATCCGGATGTCCAGCATTTCGCCTCGGATATCCTGCCGGCCGTACTGGAGCATCTGCAAATGGCGCGGGACGTCCGCAGCAAGCTGGTGAACCCGGCATTGGCCGATGCCTCGGGCCAGAGCAAGAAGTGACCGTCGCGTCGGCGGCCAATCCGCGCGTTGGCAGCGCCTCTGGCCGAACCTGCCATAGTCCGGGCGGAACAATGCTCTCCACTCGCGGTTTGGGCGAGCAACCCAAGGGAGACCTTCATGACACAATCGCGCGACTGGTTGATACAGTGGCTGAGAGACGCTCACGCCATGGAGGAGCAGGCCGAGACGATGCTCTCCGGGCAACTGTCACGCCTCGAAAGCTATCCGGAACTCGGCGACCGCATCCGTCAGCATCTCGACGAGACGCGGCAGCAGGCCTCGCGCCTCAAAAGCTGTCTTGACCGGATCGGAGAGGGATCCTCCGCGATGAAAGACGCAGGCGGCAAGCTCACCGCCATGGCCCAGTCGATCAGCGGCGTGTTCGCCGGCGACGAGGTGATGAAGGGTTCGCTTGCCAGCTATACTTTCGAGCATATGGAGATTGCCTCCTACACGATGCTCATCGCCGCGGCCAACGCCGAAGGGGAGGTCGAGGTGGCGCGTGTGTGTGAACAGAATCTGCGCGAAGAGGAGGCGATGGGGGATTGGCTCAAGAGCCATCTCGCCGAGACGACGCAGATGTTCTTGTCTCGCGCCGCGGCCGACAGCGATGCCGCAAAACGACAATCGGGCCTGTCATCGCGTCGAATTTCGCCGGCCATGATCGTGCGACAGCGGCAGCGCGCGCTGCCTGTCGGCGGCGGCGACTATCGAGCCGATAGCGCTCCGCGGTCAGGTGAAGCTTTCGGCATCGCCGGCCGCACTTGCCGCTGATGACGGTGTTCCAGCGCGATCGCGCCCCAGACCAATCCGAGCAGCAGATAGACGTGGCGCCAATGGTCGATGTCGATGAAGGTGCCGAGCCCGACATTGCCGATGAAAGCGACATAGGCGCACAGGAGATAGGGCTGCCACGGCCGGTCGCGCAGCAGGATGCGGAATCCGGCACATATCGTCCAGATGACAAGCGTCAGGAACGATACGAAGCCGAGCCAGCCATAGTCCATCAGCATCTTCAGCCAGATGTCGTGGGTGTCCTCGCCGAAGATGGTGCCGAACACCAGAGGCCCGATGCCGAACGGGTGCTCCATCGCCATCTGGAAGCCGATCGCATAGCGGGCGAAGCGGCCGAGGCGGGCGGTGTCGTAGCTCTGTTCGAGATGGGCACGGTTGGAGAACATCTCCGCCACGCCGGGCAGCTGCAGGATGACGATCATGGCGATCGTCAGCAGCGACAGTGCCGCGATGGTCATCACCACCACGCGCAGCCGGAACATGCCGCTGTTGCTCTGCAGGAACAGGCAGCCGGTAAGCAGAACGGCAGAGACGGCAAACATGCCCCAGGCGCCGCGCGAGAAGGAGAAGAAGATGCCTGATGTGATGATGAGCAGCGGCACCGCCAGCAGCGGCATGCGCGAGACCGGCCCGGTCAGCAGCAGATAGAGCAGATAGATGCCGGGCAGCACCAGGAACGGCCCGAACACGTTCGGGTCCTGGAAGGCGCCTGCGGCGCGGTCGTATTTGGTGAACATCTCCGCGCCCGGGAAGGCATGGAAATACCCTGCTATGCCGAGCAGCGAAGTCATCACCGCGGATACGACATAGGCAATGAAGATCAGCCGGTAGAGGCTCGGCTGCGTGGCGGTGACCGATGCGAAGAAGACCGCGCTGAAGGCGAGAAACAGCGACACTGCAAGGTAGAGCGGCGTGTTGGCGAGGTCCGACATCTGCGTCATGGCGATCATGCCGCCGATATTCATCGTCACCAGAAGCACCAGCAGCGGCGCGGCCGCGCGCGAAATCCTCAAACCGAAAAGCGCCCAGATGGCGATCAGGCCGGCCATGTAGATTTCGTAAGGAGCCGGCTCGCTGATAACGAAGCCGGAAAGCAGGATGCCGAGCCCGACCGCGCCCGAGGAAATCAGCGCGATCAGCTTGGCATTGACCGCCGCGCGCGGCAGGTCATGGGTGACCGCGCTCAATAGGCGTTTTCCGTGTTGAGCAGCCGGATCGGCGTCAGGAACAGGATCCGCAGGTCGAACAGCATCGACCAGTTCTCGATATAATAGAGGTCGTATTCCGTCCGCATGCGGATCTTCTCGTTGGTGTCCATCTCGCCGCGCCAGCCATTGATCTGCGCCCAGCCGGTGACGCCGGGCTTGACCTTGTGGCGCGCGAAATAGCCGTCGACCACTTCGTTGTAGAGCAGGTTGTGCGACTGCGCGGCAATCGCGTGCGGCCGCGGGCCGACCAGCGACAGCGAACCCAAGAGCGAATTGAAGAACTGCGGCAGCTCGTCGATCGAGGTCTTGCGGATGAAGCGGCCGACGCGGGTAACGCGCGGGTCGTTCTTGGTGACCGTCTGTCTGGCGGTCGGGTCCGACCGGTCGGCATACATCGAGCGGAATTTGTAAACTTCGATCACCTCATTGTTGAAACCATGCCGCTTCTGGCGAAACAGCACCGGTCCCTTGCTGTCGAGCTTGATGGCGATAGCGGTCGCCAGCATCACCGGTGAGAACACGACGATGCCGATCAGGCTGAAAACGATGTCGAAGGCGCGCTTGGCCACCGAATCCCAGTCGTTGATCGGCTTGTCGAAGATGTCGAGCATCGGCACCGAGCCGATGTAGGAATAGGCGCGTGGACGAAACTGCAGCGCGTTCGAATGCGCCGACAGCCGGATGTCGACCGGCAGCACCCACAGTTTCTTCAGCAATTGCAGCACGCGCGACTCGGCGGTCAGCGGCAGCGACACGATCAGCATGTCGATGCGGGCGATGCGGGCGAATTCGATCAGCTCCGAGATTGTGCCGAGCTTGGGATAGCCGGCGACGATAGGCGGCGAGCGTTTGTCGCTGCGATCGTCGAAAATGCCGCAAATGCGGATGTCGTTGTAGGGCTGCCTCTCGACCGAGCGGATCAGGACCTCCGCTGCCTTGCCGCCGCCGACGATGACGGCGCGCCGCTCCATGTGGCCGTCGCGCGCCCAGCGCCGGATCAGCTTCGACATCACCAGCCGCAGGCCGAAGATGAGAATGAAACCGACGGCGAACCAGGTGCCGAACAGCAATCGTGAATAGTTTTCAGATATCTTCATCACGAATGCCGTCAGCGCCATGAGGGCGAACGTGCCGGCCCAGACCAGCAGCAAACGTCCAAAATTGGCGATCGGCCGCATGAGCGAGACGATCTGGTAGCAATCGGTGACGTCGAGCAGCACCACTGCAAGGAACGACGCGGCGGCGATCGTCAGCGGATATTGCCAGGCGAAATAGTTGAAGAAGCCGACAAAGTAGAAATAGACGCCGAGGCCGGAAAGGAACAGCACTGCGAACTCGACCATCCGCAGGACGCCGCTGACCATGATCGGCGACATCGTATCGCGCCGGTATTGCGAGGCGACCTGACGGGCGACATCATTCATGCCGCCCGGCATGCCGCCATCGGTCGGGGTGTCGAGTTTGCGCACAGCCTCTGCCGAAAAGCGGTGCACGGGATCGATCTCGTTCATGGGATTTCCGCAAGCTTCCCCCAGGCAATAGCAAAAGAGAGCTAAGAAACCCTTGAAACAACGCGTGGCTTTGGAAGGGCTTGGGCCGGTGGTTTATTTGGCCAGCGCCGCGAAATACGCTTTCTCGATCTCGGCAGCCATGACATCGGCTCCGAAGCGTGCCTCCAGATCGGCGCGATCGGGCATCAGTTTTCGATAGGCGGCGGGATCGGCCAGCGCTTCGGCGATCTTGTCGGCAAGCTGCAACGGATCAGGTCTGATCAGGGCAGGGGAATCGGCGCCGAAGATCTCCGGTATGCCGCCAACGGCCGTGGCGATCATCGGTTTTCCCGCCGCCAGCGTCTCGAGCACGACATACGGCAATGCTTCGGCGCGCGAAGGAACGACGACCAGCGCGCCCAGCGCAAAGGCATCCCTGGCCGGCATCGGCGGCAGGAAACGCACATTGCCGTCAAGCCCGAGCCGCCTCACTTGCGCGCGGTACCGAGGCAGGTTGTCGCCGTCGCCCACCATGACCGCGCCCAGCGGGCGTCCGAGCCGTGTCCCCGCAAGGGCCAGCGCGTCGATGAAGATGTCGGGTCCCTTGAGGTCACGCATCATGCCGATGTAGAGCAGGTCCACCATTCCGGGCTTCTCCGGAACGGGGTCGAACTCAGCCGCGCGCAGGCCATTGTAGATTAGCGCGTTCGGAATGGGCGCCTCGCCGACCTTCCTGCGATAGGTGCGTCGCTCATAGTCCGAGACGAACAGCAGACAGTCGGTGAAGTGAGCCATGGATCGCTCGAGCGCGAAGAACAGCTTTCCCGTGAACGTGCTCTCGTCATAGTGGAGAGAACCGCCATGCGGCGAATAAAGGCGGGCTACGCGAGACCTTGATACCCGCAACAGTGAGCCGAACAGACGGGCATAGGCGCCACCCTTGGCGCCGTGCCCGTGCAGCACGTCCGGCCGCAATTCCTTGATGATTCCGTAGGTGCGCCAGGCCGAGGCGAGATCGCCCAGTCCGACATGGCGCTGCATCGGCGTGCGATGGATGCCGAGCGCCAGCATGGCCTTCATCCGCTCGAACAGGCGCTCCTCGTACTCCCCGCCTGTGGTCGAATCGCACACGATGCCGACCGAATGGCCGGCGGCGACCTGAGCTTCCGCGAGGTCCCGCACATGCCGAAAGATCCCGCCGACAGGTGAACGAAAGCAATGGACGATCCTGAGTTTGTCCGCCACGTGTGTTCGTCAGAACAGACGTTCACGCACATAGACAGTATCTCCGGGCAGCAGCGGGTCTGACGTGACAACCCGGCCGGTCATCACCTTGCCGTTGATATCTCGGGTGATGTCGACGCTTTCCTGGTTGGCGCGCGGCGTGAAGCCGCCGGCAATGGCGACGGCTTTCTGAACGGTGAGGCCGGGCACATAGGAATACTGGCCGGCGGCGCCCACTTCGCCCATGACGAAGATAGGCCTGTAGCGGTCGATCTCGACGGAAACGTCAGGATCGCGCAGATAGCCTTGGCGCAATTTGTCGGCGATTTCCTTTTCCATCTGCTGGGCGGTGTGGCCACGGGCCGGCACGGCACCGACCAGCGGGAAGGAGAGATATCCGGACTGGTCGACACTATAGGTGTTGGTCAGCCCGTCCTGCTCGAACACCGTGACGCGGACGCGGTCGCCGGCGCCCAGGCGATAGGGTTGATCGAGCACCTCGTGGAAGGCGGCCGGCGTCGGCCGGTAGCTGGAGCAGCCGGCAAGCATCGACACGGCAAGCAGCGCGCGAAAGAGGGAAGCAGTGCTTTTCATGACAGGACACATACCTTCGACTGGCCGCTGCGGCGTCGCAGCAAACATCTGAGAGCGCGTTCGTTATCGTCCTGTTAGGGTTAATGGCCGGTAAAGGGCGCGATCGATACGGCATCGATCGGCAGGAGTTTTATAACTTTGACGGTTTTGCTTGGCGCCTGCCAGTAAGTCCTGACGGAAGCTTCCTGTGATCTTAACGGCTGAGTTACCATAGTTGTTTACGGTGCATGCGATCCGTATCGGAGTAGGATGCATGTCCGTTCAGTCCACGGCCGCAGACGTTGACGTCGATCTCAGGCAGCTCTTCGCCGGCCTGGCGAGGAACTGGCTGCGAATATTGGTCGTCTCCCTGGTGGTTGCCGGGTTGGCGTTTGCGCTCGCTTCGCTGGCAACCAAGCACTACAAGGCCCAGACGCAGGTTCAGATCGATACGCGTGAATCCGTCTACACGCGCCCGGCCGGCAGCAATGACAGCGACAAGCCTATCCTCGATGAGCAAGGCGTCGCCACCCAGGTCCAGATCATTTCGTCCAACGAAATCCTCAAGCAGGTAGCGCAGAAGCTTGATCTGTCGCGATTGCACGAATTCGACGAAACTGTCGATATGTCGCCTCTCAACCGCCTGCTGATCCTGGTGGGGTTGAAGAACGATCCCATGGATATTCCGGTCGACGAACGCGTCCTGAAGAAGATGCGCGAGAAGCTCAACGTCTATGGCGTCGAAAAGACGCGTATCATCGCCATCGAGTTCTCCTCGGAAGATCCCAAGCTCGCGGCTGCTATCCCCGATGCCATTGCCGCCGCCTACATTGCCGGGCAGGGCGCGGCCAAGCTCGAATCCAACACCGCCGCGGCGGACTTCCTGGCTCCCGAGATCGCCGATCTGCAGAAGCAGGTCAGGGATGCCGAGGCCAAGGTCGCCGCCTATCGCGCCCAGTCGGACCTTCTGGTGGGCGGCAACAATTCTGTGCTCGCCACCCAACAACTGGCCGAACTGTCGACCGAATTGTCGCGGGTGCGGGCCAACCGCGCCGCCGCCGAGGGCACCGCCGACAGCGTGCGCAAGGCGCTGCAGAATGGCGGCTCGCTGGATTCGCTGCCCGAGGTGCTGTCATCCGATCTGATCCAGCGCTTGCGCGAACGGCAGGTCGAACTGCGCGCTAACATCGCCGACCTGTCGACGACGCTGCTCGACAATCATCCGCGCATTCGCGCGGCAAAATCACAGCTGGCCGATCTCGACGCGCAGATCCGCAGCGAAGCTCAAAAGGTGATGAAGGGGCTGGCTATGCAGGCCGATGCCGCCAAGTCACGTGAGAGCCAGCTCGTCGCCGACGTCAACACGCTGAAGGCGGCTTCCGCGGAGGCAGGCGAACAGCAGGTCGGTCTCGATGCGCTGCAGCGTGACGCTGCCGCCAAGCGCCAGCAGCTCGAACTTTACCTGACCAACTACCGCGAGGCGGCTTCGCGCCAGGATCGCAATTACGTGCCGGTCGACGCGCGTGTCATCTCGAAGGCCGTAGTGCCTTCCGAGGCCTACTTCCCCAAGATCGGGCCGATCGTCGGTGCTGCTTTTGCCGCCTCGCTTTTGCTCATGTCGGTGTTCACGCTGCTGCGCGAACTCTTTTCCGGCCGCGCCATGCGCCCGGCCAGCGGCGCTCGCTTCGAGCCGATCGACGAGGTGGCGATGCCGGTCGCGGCCAGGGAAACGACGATCATTCCAGAGTCCGGGCCTGAGGACCACGCTGAGAAAGCGGTGGAACCGGAGATGATGGTGGAACCGGATCTGCCCTCGCCGGCGGAATCTGTCATAGAGGTCGAACCCGCCGCCGGCGCACCGGTCGCCGAAACCGTCCCTGTTGCCGAGGCCGTCCCGGTCGCCAAAACCAGGCCGCGTTCGGTGCTGGGCGAGATCGACGTTGAAAAAGCGGCGGAAAAGCTGATCGCAAGCGGCGCCGCGCGCGCCATCTTCGTGTCGCCCGAAGGTGACGAGGCGGCCGCGTCCGCGATCCTGGTGGCGCGTGAGGTCTCCGACGCCGGCCTGCGCGTGCTGCTGCTCGACCTCACGGCTTCCGGCGCCGCCTCGCGACCGATGCTCGACAGCGGACTGTTCCCGGGCATCACCAATCTGCTCGCGTCGCAGGCGCAGTTCAGCGAAGTCATCCACCCCGACCTCTATTCCGACTGCCATGTCATTCCTGTCGGCACCGCCGATCCGGTTCGCGCCATGCGCGCCGCCGACCGGCTGCCGATCATCATGCAATCGCTGACCACCGCCTATGACCTGGTGGTGGTCGAATGCGGTCCCGCCGACGCCCAAGGCATCAGCCGTCTGGGTGGCGATGCGACCGAGGTGTTCCTCTCCATGCTGGAGCCGGATGATGAGGTGACGCAGGCCGCCGTCAAGCTGATCGAGAATGGCTATCCGGAGTTGACGCTGGTGACCCCGCTCGGCCACGAACCGCCGGGCACCCCGGTGCCGGGAAGGCGCTCGGCGGCTTGAGTCCGATGAGCGGCGCTTGTGGTCATCACGTTGGAAGGTGGGCGGGTTAGCTACCGTCCTCGGCGGGCGCCGGCGCCTGGCCAGCGGCCTTGCGACGCAGCAGCTTGGTTAGCTTCCAGATCGTCGGACTGTTCTTGACGACGGCTTTCAGCCTGGCGCTTTGCCGCAGCCCCAGCGCCAGTGCGCGGCCTTTCGACGTCAGCGGAACCAGCACCTCGAAGTGCTGCGTTTCGATATCGCACCATAAACGCTTGTACGGCTCGTCGCCGACCGAGAAATCATAGACGTCGAAACCCGCCTCGCAGGCTTCCTGGATATTGTCGAAGAACAGGAAGTCGCCGGGGCTGGTGTGGGCGAGATCATCCTCGGCGATCGCGCCGAACTCGCAGATCAGCCGTTTGCCCGAGCGGCTCGATCCGGTCACGGCGCGAAGCTTGCCGGCGACCTCGAGCCCGTGCAGCACGAAGGAGGGCTTATCCTCGGCAAGCGCCTCGGTGAACAGAGCACGGAAGAACGCGCGCACTTGATTGTCGCCGAAGACGTTGGCGATGCCCATCCTGCGGAAGCGGGATTCCTTCATCTCGAAAAAGCCGTCGAGCAGCCGGCCGACCTCGTCCACGGTCCGCGCCTCGATGCGCCGATGGCTGCCGATGGCCTCGAACTTGCGCGTCTGCGAGCGGTGCTTCTTGCGTTTGCGCTTTCCGTTTGCGCGAGAGAGCAGTGCATCGAAACCGCCGACCAGGTCGACGGCGAGCGACAGGTTCGGGCTGTCGAAATAATCGAACGAGGCGAGTGGGTTGGCTACGCCATCGAGGTCAGGCAGCAGGCGTTCGAAGGCGACGAGATCGATGTCGGGGCGAGCCTCGGCTATGGCCGCCAGGGTCGAACGAATAGCCGCACTGTCCGCCCTGGCAAGCCATTGCGGGTCGGCGGCGACGAAATTGCCATTGGCGTGGCGGCCGCCCATGAAGCGGGCAACACGGAATGGCCCATGGCCGACGACCTCCAGCGCCAGTGCGAAAACCGGTCTGCCTTCGCAATTCAGCATCGCCACGACCGGGTCCGGCTCGACCTGCGCGGCCCAGTTGCGGATCCAAACCGCGCTCTGCGCCGGCGCGAACACGGCGGAGCGGCAGAACGCGGCATAGGCCGCGAGCCCATCGGCGGAAGCGGTGGAAACCGACAGCCCAGCCGGCTCTATCGGCGGCACACTGGGCGGGGCTTCGATTGCCGCCAGGCGATTGCCGTCAAATGACGCGGCCGCGTCAACCATACCTCAATCCTTAGGGCGTATTGCTGCCGATTTGGGGGCGCTCAGGCGTATCCGTGCTTGGTTCAGCCTAGGCGCAAAAGGTGAAGGAATGATCGACGGCGGGGAGGCAATCCGAAAGCTGGCGCTCAATGTCGCCCGCTATACCGGCCTCGCACCGCTGGCCAAACCGCTGGTCGGCGGTATTGGCGCCATCCTCATGCTGCACCGCGTTACGGCAAAGCCCGAAAAGCCCGACAGCGTCAACCGTCATCTCAACATTGCGCCCGGCTTCCTCGACGCCATGATCGCCGGCCTGAAGGCGGATGGCTACGCCTTCGTCTCGATGGACGAGGCGGTGGAGCGTATCGCGGCGCGCGGCAAGGGCGGCCAGTTCGCCGCCATCACCGCCGACGACGCCTATCGCGACAACATGACCGAGGCCTTGCCGGTGCTGGAAAAGCACGGCGCGCCGATCACCATCTATGTGGCTCCGGGGCTTATCAACGGCACTGCGGATCTGTGGTGGGACGTGGTCGAGGATCTCGTCAACGCGGGCGATCGCCTGACCCTGACGACGTCCGAAGGGAAAACGACGATCGACTGCACCAGCCCGGCCAAAAAGCTCCAGGCCATCGCACGGCTGCACACCTATCTCACCAGCGAGGTTCGCGAGGAGGACCTGCGCGCCGTGCTGCGCGAACTGGCGCATGCGAACGGCGTCGACGCCGGCCGGCCGCGCGTCGACACGCTGATGACTTGGTCGGAGATCCGCGCGATCGCAGCGCATCCGCTCGTAACGATCGGTGCTCATACGATCAACCACAGCAATCTGAAGCGGCTTTCAGAAGCCGACGCGCGGCACGAAATCGTCGGGGTGAAGTCCATCCTGCGAGCCGAGCTGGGCGAGGAGCCGCGCCATTTCGCCTATCCCTACGGCTATGCCAGCGCCGTCGGCTGCCGCGAAGTGGGCCTTGTCCGCGATGCCGGCTACACCTCGGCCGTGACCACCCGTCATGGCGTGCTGCGCGCCGAACACGCCGGCTTCCTGCACGCATTGCCGCGCATCTCGGTCAACGGCCGTTATCAGAACCTCGCCCACATCCGCACCATGCTGTCTGGCGTGACGACGCCGCTCGCCAATGCCGGAAAGATGGTGGTCACCATCTGAGGCCGGCCGGCAACGGTTCAGCGCTTGGGCCGAGGCTCCAGCATCAGCCATTTGATGATGCCCATCGCCGGCAGCACCCAGAGCAGGCCGCTTAGCAGGAAGAACAGGAAATGCGTCCACGGGCCCGCCTCGGACAGCCGGGCGACCGCGAAGATCGATGCGACCAGCGCATAGATGATGACAAGCGCCACCAGCAGGAACATTCCGATCAGCTTTTTCAGGCGCACGGGCATGGTTGGCCTCCTGGAGCCGGGGTAAAGTGCGGCCCAGCTCAATGTGTCGGCTTCGCCATAGGCCTTGACGCGAAGCTGTGCAACCCGACAGACGCGGCGCGACGGCGTGCCGCGCCGCCCGGTCTTGCATGCGGGAGTGCGATGGTCCACCAATCGGCTTCAACCTGCCGGGATAAATCCATGGCCGCCATTACTGCCGCGCCTTACGAGGCGCGTGACCGCGATCTGCACAACCGCGCGCTGGTGCGCGGCTGGCTCTACGTGGTGCTTCTGGTGCTGTTCGCGCTGGTGCTGGTCGGCGGCGCCACAAGGCTCACCGAGTCCGGCCTGTCGATCACCGAGTGGCAGCCGATCCACGGCGTCATCCCGCCGCTCAACGACGCCGAATGGCAAGAGGAATTCCAGCGTTATCAGCAGATCCCGCAATATGCCGAGCTCAACAAGGGCATGAGCATCGAGGCATTCAAGTCGATCTTCTGGTGGGAGTGGGCGCATCGTCTCCTGGCGCGCAGCGTCGGCCTGGTCTTCGCCTTGCCGCTGCTGTTCTTCTGGGCGGCGCGCCGCATCGAGCGCGGACTGGGGCCGAAGCTGGTCGGCATCCTGCTTCTCGGCGGTCTGCAGGGCGCCATCGGCTGGTGGATGGTTGCCTCGGGTCTGGTCGACCGCGTCTCGGTCAGCCAATACCGGCTCGCCACCCATTTGACGCTTGCCGCCCTGATCTTCACGGCGACCATGGTCGTCGCGCGCGGCCTGGCGCCGCATTCGGAACCTGCGGCCGATCGTTCGACCCAGAAACTGGCTGGTTTCATAGTGCTTCTGGCGCTGATCCAGATCTATCTCGGCGGTCTGGTCGCCGGGCTCCACGCTGGCCTGAGCTACAACACCTGGCCGCTGATGGACGGCAAGATCATTCCCGGCGATCTGCTGATCCTGGAGCCGGCATGGCGCAATTTCTTCGAAAGCCCCAAGACGGTGCAGTTCGTGCACCGGATCGGCGCCTACACGGTGTTCGTCGTCGCCCTGTGGCACATGATCGCCACGCGTCGCCGTCTGCCCGGTTCAACGCATGCTCGTCGCGCGACGCTGTTGTTTGCCCTGGTGCTGGTGCAGGCCTCCGTCGGCATCGGCACGCTGTTGATGCATGTGCCGCTGCACATGGCGCTGATCCACCAGGGATTCGCGTTGATCGTGCTGGGGTTCGCCGCCGCGCATTGGCGCGGCACCAAGGGCGCATATCCCTTGCCCCACGAGATCGCCCTCGGACGCTGAGTCTCTCCGGTCACATCCAGAACGTTCGACTGCGCCATCGTCTTGTCGCCGTCGAATTCCGCCTGACGCAAGGCGGCACGGATCAGAAGCCGAGCCGTACCGTTCGGATCGCTGCTGCGACCGACAGTTCGCGGTTCTCCTCGATCGCGTTGTCGTCCTCATGGTGCCAGGAAGCCGACAGGCAGCCATAGGCGATGGCGTGATCCAGTATTGCCGCCGGCGTCTGGCTCAGCGTTCGCGCAAAGACTTCAGCCATCCCGGCAATCCGTGGGGGATCGAGACAAAGGTCGTCGCGATCAAGAGGATTGTAGAACATGTTCGCGGCATCGAATCCCGGGTCGCCGAGAACGCTCTTCGGATCTATCGCCAGCCAGCCGCGTGCTCCGTGCATGATGTTGTCGTGATGGAGGTCGCCATGCAGCGGCCTGACATCATGCGGACCACCCAGCAGCCGGTCGGCGATTTCCGCCGCTTCGACATAAAGGCTGTTCCGGCCAACGACACGGTCGGCCTCCGCTTTCTTGAACAGGCTGGAAAATCGTTCCCGAAGCGGCTGCAGGTCGGGCGGAGCGGGGTGATCCGATGGCGAAAACAGCTTTGCCATCACCTCCGCCGCGATTTCCGTGGCGGCCAAATCTCCCTGCTCGGCAAGAACATGCGACAGCATGGTCTCCCCGGCATATTCGAGCAACATGGAATGCCCGTCGCGGCCCAGCAGCCGCACGGCGCCTTCGCCGCGCCGCCAGGCAAGGAAATGCTCGCCGCGCAACTCGTCTGCGACGTCATCGAATGGCTTCAGCGCCTTGACGATCGCCGGCGAGCCGTCCTCGCGCCGCACCTTCCAGATGCGGCTCGAAAAGGTCTCGGCGATGAGCTCGGGCGCGCTGATCTTCCAACGGTCCGGAAATGCCGGTGCCGCCATCAGAGGCCGAGCATCAGGTCCATGTTCTGTACGGCAGCCCCCGATGCCCCTTTGCCGAGATTGTCGTAAACGGCGAGCAGCAGGGCCTGCGCGCGCTTGTCATTGGCAAAGACGTAGAGCTTCATTCGGTTGGTGCCATTGTAGATTTCCGGATCGATCTCCGGAATGCGCTCCACATGCGCATAGGGCGCCACTTCGACCACGCCGCCCTTGATGGCGGCGAAATGGTCGGCGATGGCTGCATGGAGTTCCGCACCGGTCGGCACATGGTCGAGGCCACCGAGCTGCAGCGGCACCACCGTGATCATGCCTTGCGCGAAATTGCCCACCGCTGGCTGCATGATCGGATCGTGCGACAGTTTCGCATAGGCCCTGAGCTCCGGCACGTGCTTGTGCTGGAGGGTGAGCCCGTAGGGCAGGAATTCAGAGGCGTCCTCGCCCTTGGCGACATAGTCCTCGATCATCGGGCGGCCGCCGCCCGAATAACCCGAGATGCCGTTGACTGTGACCGGGAAATCCGCAGGCAGCAGGCCGGCGGCGACCAGCGGCCGCAGCGTCGCGATCGGTCCCTGCGGCCAGCAGCCGGGATTGGCGACGCGTTTCGCCGCCCCGATCTTCTTCGCCTGCTCCTTGTCCATCTCGGCAAAGCCATATTCCCAGCCTTGCGCTACGCGATGCGCGGTCGAAGCATCGATGACCCTGGTGGTCTCGTTGGAGATCAGCGACACGCTCTCCTTCGCCGCATCGTCCGGCAGGCACAGGATCGCAACGTCGGCGGCATTGAGGAATTCGGCTCGCGCCGCCGTTTCCTTGCGGCGCTCGGCGGGAATTGAAATGATCTCCAGGTCGCCGCGCTCGGCAAGCAGCGCCCGGATTTGGAGACCGGTGGTGCCGTGCTCGCCGTCGATGAAGATTTTCGGTTTCATTGGCTGATCAAATTCCCTGATATCGAAAACTATATGCCGTTGCCTTGGTTCACCGCGGCACCGTTGTGGCTGCCGTTGTTCAGCTCTTCGAGCCGTGCTTTCCGCTCGGCCAGCAGGCCGAGATACTGCATGGCGATCATCGAGCCGGCAATCGCCGTTATATCGGCGTGATCGTAGGCCGGCGCAACCTCCACGACATCGGCCCCGACAATATCGATCTGGTTGAGCTGGCGCAGCGTCGACAGGATCTTTGCAGAGGACGGCCCGCCGGCGACCGGCGTGCCGGTGCCGGGTGCATAGGCGGGATCAAGGCAGTCGATATCAAAGGTGAGATAGGTCTTCTTGCCGCCCGTCCTGTCGACGATGGCGTAGGCGATGTCGGATGCACGCATCTCCTCGATCTCGTGACCGTAGAGGATCTTGATGCCGAACGTGTCGGGCGCGTGGGTGCGGATGCCGATCTGGATCGAGCGGTCGGGATCGATAATGCCTTCCTTGACCGCGCGGCCGACGAAGGATCCATGGTCGATGCGTTTGCCGTCATCCTCCCAGGTATCCTGGTGCGCATCGAACTGCACCAGAGCGAGCGGGCCATGGATTGCGGCATGTGCCTTGAGCAGGGGCCAGGTGACGAAATGGTCGCCGCCCAGCGACAGCAGGAAGGCACCTGACTTCAGGATCTTGGCCGCCTCGCGTTCGATCGTCCCCGGCGTCTTCTGGTGGTTGCCGGTATCAAGCAGACAATCGCCACAGTCGACCACCGCGAGGTGCTCGAACAGATCGCGCGAAAAGGGATATTGCGGATCGTTGTCGAGGATTGCCGAGGCGCGGCGGATCGCCTGCGGCCCGAAACGCGCGCCGGGCCGATTGGTGACGGCGGCATCAAAAGGGATGCCCCAAACCACAGCGTCCGCGCCCTTCACATCCTTCGTGTATTTGCGTCGCATGAACGACAGCGCGCCGGCATAGGTCGGCTCCAGCGAAGCGCCCGTCTTCGAGCGGGCTGTGAAGGCATGGTCGATGTTCTTGTTCGCCATTACGGATCCTTGGTTTTCATCGGGGTGCAACAACTACAGAACCGGCACGCAACATGCCAGTCACAGCTTGGGGAAACGAAACGGCGCGGGCGCGGTGCCGCCGCGAGACAGGATTGTATCATCATGACGCAGACCGCGTTTCTTGATTCTCCCCATGGCGCGGCGTCGATCCAGTCCGGCACGGTGGCGGGTGAGCGGTTCCTGGTTCTCGATTCGTGGCGCGGCATCTGCGCCCTGCTGGTGGCGCTGTTCCACTTCCCGACCGCTTCGACGATCTCGCAAAGCGCCTTTGTCGGTTCGTCCTATCTGTTTGTCGACTTCTTCTTCGTTCTCTCCGGTTTCGTCATCGCCAGCTCCTATGGCTGGCGGCTGAACCAGCCGCGGGAGGTCGCACGCTTTGCGCTGGTGCGCTTCGGCCGCATCTATCCGCTGCACTTTCTCATGCTCGCCGCTTTTGCCGGATTCGAGCTGCTGCGGCTGATGCTGCCTCAGGTGCATGGCGCCGGTGCCGCTCCCTTCACCGGCGGCTTCAGCCTCGAGAGCCTGCTTAGCAATCTGCTGCTGCTCCAGGGGGTCGGCTTCGATGACCAATTGACTTGGAATGCGCCAAGCTGGAGCATTTCGGCGGAGTTCTTCGCCTACCTGTTGTTCGCGGGAGTGGTCTTCACCGCCGGGGCACGCGCCTGGGTGTGGTTCGTCGCCGCCGCCATCACCGCGCCTCTGTTTCTGCTTGGCTTCTCGACCCACCATATGGATGTGTCCTTCGATTTCGGCTTCATACGCTGCCTGTACGGCTTCTCGCTCGGCGCCTTGCTTGCCTCGTTCCAGCATGATTCCATTGCAGGCGCGCGACAGGCGCTTGCCCGGACCGGCCCGTTGCTGAGCTGGACCCTTGCCGAAATCGTCATGGCGGCTGTCATTGTGCTTTTCGTCGCACTGGCGGGCGACAATGATGCCGGGATCGCAGCACCGTTGGTGTTTGCACTGGCATTGTTTCTCTTTGCTCATGAGGGGGGCTGGATCAGTGTCTTTCTGAGAACCCCAGTCATTCTGACGCTCGGCGCGCTGTCCTACTCGATCTACATGGTCCACATCTTCGTCCAGGCGCGCATGATCAATGTCGCCGGCCTGGTCGAGCGCAAGCTCGGCCTCGGTCTTGTCGGCGACATCGTCTTGCGCGGAGAGCCGGCGACCGGCTTCGGCGCCGGCTGGGCGGGGGACGTTGCGATCCTCGTCATGCTCCTTGCCACGATAGGTGTCTCCTGGATTACCTGGCGTTTCGTCGAGATGCCTGCGATGGCCTGGTTCCGCCGACTGTCGAAACGCATCTGAGGCGACATATCGCTGGCAACCGCTAGCCGGCTTCGTTCACCTAGACGTCACGGGCATCGCCTATTCCCGGTTCGATCCGGAATGGAGCGATTCTCGATGCGGACCTTCTGGCCGAGCCTTCTGTTTTCCGTCACGCTGGCGGCTTCCGCCAGCCAGTCAATGGCGGGCGAAACCCGTGCGAGGCAGATCCTCGACCGCTTCGAACATGCCAACCAGTGGCGCGACCACGTCATGGTGGCTGCGCATCGCGCCGGCAGCATGCAGGCTGGCAAGACGCTGTATGCGGAAAATTCGCTTGCCGCCGTCGAAGGCTCGATCGCGATCGGCGCCGAGATCGTCGAGGTCGACATCCGGCGCTCGAAGGACGGCGAGTTCGTCGTCATGCATGACAGCTGGCTTGATCGCACCACGACCTGCGAGGGTGAGGTGGTTAAGTACACGCTGGCCGAACTGAAGAGTTGCCGGCTGGTGATCGAAGGCACGGGCCCCGTCACCGACGAGACAGTCTCGACGCTGCGCGAGATGCTGCTGGCGACCAGGGACAGGATTCTCATCAATCTCGACAACAAGCTGGAGGTTGGGGACCTGTCGGGCATGGTCGCGGTGGCGCGAGATCTCGGCATGGCCGACCAGGTCATCGTCAAGGAAAACCTGTGGAACCAGACCAGGATCGCTACGGTGAAGGCTGCCATGGAAGCGGTCGGCGGCGGCTTCCAGTTCATGCCGATCATCGCCGACGACGCAGTGCATGACGCCGGTTTCGCCGCGACGGTCGACCATGCTTTTGCGCCGCGCGCGATCGAGCTGATCAACTGGCGCGCCGGCGCGGAGACGTTGACCGAGACTGGCGGAGCGCTGTTCAGCGCGCGCATGCGCGCGGCGGCGGTGAGGGGCGACTGGCACATCTGGGCCGACACCTACGCCATCGTCGACAAGCCCGGCGGCTTCCTTGCCGGCGGCCGGGGCGATGAACTGGCGGTTCAGGCCAGCCTGCCGCGTGAAGCCTGGGGCTTCTGGGCCGATCGCGGCGCCACCATCATCCAGACCGATGAGCCGAAGGCGGCGATAGGCTGGCTGGCGGCAAATGGGTTTCGCGTGCCCTATGCGGGGACGGGCGAACGCGTCGAACCTGCCGCGACCGCCAGCATCAATTGATTTGCGCGGCTGAAGTTCCGGCCTGGCTGTCGCAGGCCGGCGCCTGCTGACGCAACGGTGTCAGGGGAAACCCGTTATCCATGGGCATGCCCGATACCATCGTTATCAAGCGCCCTGCCGCCTATGCCGCCACCGTTGCTGCGACCAGCCTCGGCTTCGTGGTCGTGCAGCTCGATGTCTCCATCGTCAACGTCGCGCTGAACAGGATCGGTACTGGGCTGTCGATGGGGGTCGGCGGCCTGCAATGGGTCGTCGACGCCTACACGCTTGCCTTCGCCTCGCTGCTGCTCGCCGGCGGCGCCCTCGGCGACAGGGTCGGCGCTCGCCGCGTTTTCGTTGGCGGCATGGCGCTGTTCAGCATTGCTTCGCTGGCTTGCGGCCTGGCTCAGAGTGCCTGGTTGCTAATTGCGGCGCGCGCTGCACAAGGCGCGGGTGCCGCCTTGCTGATGCCGTGTTCGCTGGCACTCCTCAATCGCGCCTACGCATCCGACAAGGCGCGCCGGGCACGCGCCGTTGGGCTGTGGACGGCGGCGGGCGGCATCGCGCTGTCGGCAGGGCCGGTGCTCGGCGGTTTCATGGTCGCGTCGCTTGGCTGGGCCAGCATCTTTCTGGTCAACCTGCCCATTGGCGCTCTCGCCATCTGGATGGCTTATCGGTTTCTGCAGGAAACGCCGCTCAAGGCCGAGCGGCCGCCGATCGACTGGGTGGGGCAGGGACTTGTCGTGCTGGCGCTGTTTTCGCTGACCGGCGCCTTTATCGAAACCGGTTCATCGGGCTGGACCTCGATGCCGGTCATCGGCGGACTGGTATTGGCGGCGGTGGCCGCAAGCCTGTTCCTGCTGGTCGAGAGCCGGACGAGGGCGCCGATGTTTCCGCTCGGTCTCTTTGCCAGCCGCGTGCCGGCTGTGACGAGCCTCGTGGGACTGGCCGTCAACTTGACGCTCTATGGCACGATCTTCATGCTCAGCCTGTATTTCCAGCAGGAAAGGCATTTTTCTCCCGAAATGACAGGGCTGGCCTTCCTGCCGTTCATGGCGGCAGTCACCCTGTCGAACATTGCCGCCGGGCGCATTGCCGCAAATCATGGCCCACGATCGCCCATGGCGATTGGCCTGTTCGTCGGGGCAGCCGGTTTCGGACTGATGGCGCTGATCCAGGCCGATACGTCCTACCTGTCGCTGCTGTGGCGCCTGCTGTTCCTGCCGGTCGGCATTGGTCTTGCCGTACCGGCCATGACCACCGCGCTGTTGTCTTCCATGCCGGCGGAGATGTCGGGAACGGCATCGGGCGTGCTCAACACCGTGCGCCAGTCGGGTGGCGCGATCGGGGTGGCGCTGTTCGGATCCGCCTTGGCGCTGGGCACGATCGAGGGCATGCAACTGGCATTCCTGGCCTCGGCGCTCGCGGTGGCCGGCTCGGCACTTTGCGCGTTCCTGTTCATCCGCGACGCCGACCATTCCGCTCAATAGTGATGCGCAACGCAAAAAGGCCGCCCGGAGGCGGCCTTTCGGTTGTGAAGCTGCGATGCGCTTAGCGCTTCGAGAACTGGAACGAACGACGGGCCTTCGCCTTGCCGTACTTCTTGCGCTCGACGACGCGGCTGTCGCGGGTCAGGAAGCCGCCCTTTTTGAGCACGGCACGCAGCGCCGGCTCGTAATAGGTCAGCGCCTTGGAGATGCCGTGACGCACAGCGCCGGCCTGGCCCGAAAGGCCGCCGCCGATGACCGTGGCGACGATGTCGTACTGGCCCGAGCGGTTGGCGGCGATGATCGGCTGGTTGAGGATCATCTGCAGGACCGGACGCGCGAAATAGGTCGCGAATTCCTTGTCGTTGACGACGATCTTGCCCGAACCTGGCTTCACCCAAACACGCGCGATGGCGTTCTTGCGCTTGCCGGTGGCATACGCGCGGCCCGACTTGTCGAGCTTCTGGACATGGACGGGTGCCGCGGCCTGCGTATTGGTGTTGCCGGTAGCGGCGCCCAGTTCTGCGAGCGAGGAAAGCTCAGCCATCTTATGCGACCTTCTTGTTCTTGGAATTCAGCTTGGCCACGTCGAGCACTTCTGGCTGCTGGGCGACATGCGGATGCTCGGCACCTGCATAGACGCGCAGGTTCTTCATCTGGCGACGGCCGAGCGGGCCACGCGGCACCATGCGCTCGACGGCCTTCTCGACGACACGCTCGGGGAAACGGCCTTCAAGCAGTTGGCGCGCGGTGCGCTCCTTGATGCCGCCGGGGTGCCCGGTGTGCCAGTAATAGACCTTGTCGGTGAACTTCTTGCCGGTGAACACCACCTTGTCGGCATTGATGACGATGACATTGTCGCCGTCGTCGACATGCGGGGTGAAGGTCGGCTTGTGCTTGCCGCGAAGATGATTGGCGATAACGGTGGCGAGACGGCCGACGACGAGACCTTCGGCGTCGATCAGGATCCACTTTTTCACCACATCCGCAGGCTTCTGCGAAAAGGTTGTCATGTTTTCTGCTTTCGGTTCGGACCTTCCCCAATCCACAAACGATAAGGAAGGCGTTTCTTGTTGCTTGGATTGGCGAAAAGCGCTTGCCCGCCGCCAATAACAAAACGGCGGCCTTTGCGGGCCGCTGCTTCGTGAGGGCTTATAGGGGAGAAGGGTAGCCCTCGTCAAGCATCATTGGGAGTCAACGAAAACGAAAAACCGTTAAATTTCAATGGCTAAACTATGTGGTATTATTTTACAACACGGCCTACCGCCAAAACGGCTGGTATTTCGCTCACCGCCGGCCACTCGTCACTGCAAGCAGGAGTCTGATGCCAACGCCGACCATAATGGCTCCGGCTAGCCTTCCCTGCCACACGACGAAGCTGCTTCGGCGCGACAGCCAGCCGCCGACCGCGCCGGAGGTCAGCGCGATGGCGCCGAGGACAACCATTCCCATCATCTTCATAGTCGTGCCGAGAATGACGAACTGCAACGCCGCTGGACCGGCCCAAGGGTGAACGAATTGCGGCAGCATCGCTAACATGAAGGCAAGCGTCGTCGGATTGGTGAGATTGCAGATCATGCCCTGCCGGAAAGCGGCAGCAGTGCCACCGGTGTTGGCAAAGGCAGAGGTACGACTTTCATCCTGCCGGCGCGCCAACAGGAATTTGACCCCGATGGCGATCAGATAGATGGCGCCGACGATTTGGAGAAAGCTGTAAAGAGGCGGCGAGGATGTGATCAGCGTGGCAAGTTCCATCGCAAGTAATGGAATTTGTACGACGCCGGCCGATACGCAGCCTGTCGCGGCCGCCAGCGCGTGGCGCCAGCCCTGTCCGACGCCGCGACTGATCACAAGCATCATATCGGGCCCGACGCCGGAAAGCTGGTAGGCAAGCACGGCGCCGAGAAAGGCAAGGTATGTGGTCAGATCGGGCATGCCGCAAAACGGACGTGTCGATCGGGAGTTCCGGCCAGGATGCCGGATCGGCCTTCTCCGTGTCAGCGTTTCGGCGGGATCGAATAGGTTCCGGTGGCGTGCGCCACTGTCTGCCCCTCCGGGCCGGCGACGATGTCGATGTCGAAGACCATCAGGTTCTTTCCGAGCTTCAGGATGCGGCAATGGCCATCGATCGGTCCTGCCTCGGCCTTGCGGACGAAATTGATGTTGAGATTGGTGGTGACCGAGAGCGCATCCGGCCCGGCATGGCTGAGCACGCAAACATAGCCGCCAATGTCGGCCAGCGTGAACAAGGCGGGGCCGGACACCGTACCGCCGGGACGCAAATGCCGTTCGCCGGCATTGAGCCGCACGGTGCAGCCGCCGGGGAACACGTCGGTTGCCTCAAAGGCCGCGCCCTTTTCGTTAAGCTGCGGAAACACGGTCTCCATCAGCGCATTGACCTGGGCTGCTGTCAGCACCGGCTCGAGCTTGGTCTGGGCGGGCATTTCGGTCCTCATTCTGCGCCAAGCCTGTATGGGCGAAGCGGCGCGTTTCTGGCAACACCTTCATCCTACTGGCGCAAGCGATACGGTGTTGATGAAACCCCAGCCGATATTAGATACGCTGCCAGCGGAATGGAATCGCGGAGACCTTAGCCATGGCCGAAATCCTTGCCATCAAGCCTGTCGCAGTTGAAGGGCCGGTTGCGGCTAGCCGCGACGAGGGCGTGCTGCGCCTGACGCTTGCCAATCCCCCCGCGAACGCGCTTTCCCTGGCGGCGATGACGGCGCTGACGGAGGAACTGGACCGTGCCAGGGCCGACAAGGCCGTTCGCGTCATAGTGCTGTCGGCGGCCGGAAAGGTATTCTGCGCCGGCCACGATCTGAAGGAGATGACAGCGCGCCGCGCCGACGCCGATCGCGGCAAGGCCTTCTTCGAAGAGACGTTTGCCGCCTGCGCTACGCTGATGCAGGCGATCGTGCGCCACCCCAAGCCGGTGATCGCCGAAGTGGATGGCCTTGCCACCGCCGCCGGCCTGCAGCTTGTCGCCAGTTGCGACCTCGCCATCGCCTCGCATGAGGCGACCTTCTGCACGCCGGGCGTCAACATCGGCCTGTTCTGCTCGACGCCGATGGTGGCGTTGTCTCGCAACGTCTCGCGCAAGCACGCCATGGAAATGCTCCTGACTGGCGAAACCATCGATGCCGCGACCGCCAAGGAGTTCGGCCTGGTCAACCGCGTCGTGCCGCGCGAGTACCTGAATCAGATTGTCAACAAATACGCCCAAGCCATTGCTTCAAAATCATCTTCGGTGCTGAAGACCGGCAAGGAAGCGTTTTATGCGCAGGCCGAGATGGGGCTGGCGGATGCCTATGCCTATACCGGCCGGGTCATGGTCGAGAACATGCTGGCGCGTGACGCCCAGGAGGGCATCGGCGCCTTTATCGGCAAACGCAAGCCGGAATGGACCGACGAATAAGGACGAAAGTCATGGAGCCGCGCATTTCCATTATCACCATCGCCACCGACGATCTCGATCGTGCGGTGCGCTTCTACGAGACGATGGGCCTGAAGCGCCATGCGGGCATCACCGATGGCGTCGCCTTCTTCCAGATGGGTGGTGTTATACTCGGCCTGTTCCCGCGCGCCAGCGCCGAGGAGGATTCCGGCATCACCTTCGCCAAGGCGCCTTCCGCCGTCTATCTCGCCTACAACACCCGCTCCGATGCCGAAGTGGACGCGGTGCTTGCGATGGCTGAAGAGGCCGGCGGCCGCATCGTCAAGCCGGCAGGCCGTGCCTTCTGGGGCGGCTGGTACGGCTATTTCGCCGATGCCGACGGACATGTCTGGGAAGTGGCGCACAACCCGGCCTTTCCGATCGCGGAAAACGGTACGATCTCGCTGCCCGATTGATGGCTCACCGCAGGCAGTTGACGCGGCTCAAGGCGCCCTATCTCAAGCGCATTCTGCTCGATTCCGAGCGGGTGACCGATTGGGAAAAATACCCGTGGAACCTGCCGCTGTTTCGCGGTCACGCCTTCGAACTCGAATTCACCACACCAATTACCATCATCGTCGGTGAGAACGGCACCGGCAAATCGACATTGCTCGAGGCGATCGGCGCGCTCGCCGGTTACGACGAAGCCGGAGGCGGCAAGGGCTACCGGCCTGTCGACCATTCCGGCGCCATCGACAGGAGTGGTGCCGCGCTGGCAGATACCTTCCGTGGCCATTGGTTGCCAAAAGTCACCGCCGGCTGGTTCTTTCGCGCCGAATCCTTCTACTCGGTGGCTCGCTATCTTGACCAGGTGGCCCTGGAAGATCCGTTCAAGCCACCTCCGCCCGACTTTCTGTCCTGGTCGCATGGCGAAGGGTTCATCCGCTTCTTCGAGGAACGTTGCCGCAGGCAAGGCATCTACATCCTCGACGAGCCCGAAAGCGCGCTGTCTCCATCGCGCCAGATCGAACTTCTCAAGATGCTGCGGCGCATGGATCGGTCGGGCACTGCGCAAGTGATCATGGCGACGCATTCGCCGCTGCTGATGGCCTGTCCGGGCGCGCGGCTGTTCCGCATCAGCCGGTTCGGGCTCGATCCGACCGATTTTCGTGATACGGACCACTTCCGCATGATGCGCGATTTCAGCAGTGATCCTGATGGCTTTCTCGCCGAGGCGTTGTATGAGGACGAGCCATGAATCACGATAGCTACGACAACGCCTACATCGCCGGCATCCTCAATTCGGTGAAGACCATCGCCATGGTCGGCGCGTCTGCTAACGACGTGCGTCCAAGCTATTTCGTGTTGAAATACCTGCTGGCCAAGGGGTTTGAGGTGTTCCCCATCAATCCGGGCCATGCCGGCAAGGAGATACTCGGCCGTACGGTCTATGGCAGCCTTGCCGAGATTGCGCAGCCCATCGACATGGTCGACATCTTTCGCGCCTCGGCGGCGGTGGCCGGCGTTGTCGACCAGGTGCTGAAGCTCGATCCTCTGCCGAAAGTGATCTGGATGCAGCTCGGCGTGCGCAACGACGAAGCCGCCGCGCGCGCCGAAGCCGCCGGCATCAAGGTGGTGATGAACCGCTGCCCCAAGATCGAATATGGCAAGCTGTCCGGCGAGATCGGCTGGACCGGGGTCAATTCCGGCGTGCTGTCGTCGAAGAAGCCGCTGATGCGGTCGGGATTCCAGAGTTTCGGCGTGCGGCAAAAATAGACAACGGGAAGGCGCAAAATTATTCCGGCAGGAGCCGCATTTTCCTGCTGCCCGGTCGAAGATGACACGCCGAAGGGCATTTTCTTCTTTGCATTCGTGGTCGAGCTTGGCCAAGAATGGCCGGCGAATTCAGAAGTTTTTTCGAGGGAGGTTTCAGTGACCCGCACGCCCGGTTTCAACACGCTCGCCGTCCATGCCGGCGCCAAGCCCGATCCGGCCACCGGCGCACGCGCCACGCCGATCTACCAGACGACCTCCTTTGTTTTCGACGACGCCGATCATGCCGCCTCGCTGTTCGGGCTGAAGGCCTTCGGCAACATCTACACCCGCATCATGAACCCGACGCAGGCGGTGCTCGAAGAACGCATAGCGGCGCTCGAGAGCGGCACGGCCGCCCTTGCGGTCGCGTCCGGCCACGCCGCCCAGGTAATCGTGTTCCACAATCTGTTGCAGCCGAGCGACAATTTCGTCGCCGCCAACAAGCTCTATGGCGGTTCGATCAACCAGTTCGGCCATGCCTTCAAGAACTTTGGCTGGGAGGTGCGCTGGGCCGAAGCGAACGATCCGTCAACCTTCGAGAGCCAGATCGATGACAAGACCAAGGCGATCTTCATCGAGAGTCTGGCCAATCCCGGCGGCACCTTCGTCGACATCGAGAAGATCGGCGACATCGCGCGTAAGCATGGCCTGCCGCTGATCGTCGACAACACCCTGGCCTCGCCCTACCTGATCCGGCCGATCGAGCACGGCGCCGACATTGTCGTCCATTCGCTGACCAAGTTCATTGGCGGTCACGGCAACTCGATCGGCGGCGCCATCGTCGATGGCGGCACGTTCGACTGGTCGAAATCAGGGAAGTACCCGATGCTGTCGGAACCGCGCCCCGAATATGGCGGCCTGGTGCTGCACGAAACCTTCGGCAATTTCGCCTTCGCCATCGCCGCGCGCGTGCTTGGCCTGCGCGATCTCGGCCCGGCGATTTCGCCGTTCAACGCCTTTCTCATTTTGACAGGCCTCGAAACCTTGCCGCTGCGCATGCAGCGCCATTGCGACAATGCGATCACCGTCGCGGGCTGGCTGTCCAACCATCCCAAGGTGGCCTGGGTCAACTATCCCGGCCTTCCCAGCGACAAGAACAACGCCCTGCAAAAGAAATACTCGCCGCAAGGCGCCGGCGCGGTCTTCACCTTCGGCCTCAAGGGCGGTTACGAGGCCGGCGTCAAATTCGTTGAAGCGTTGGAGTTGTTCTCGCACTTGGCCAATGTCGGTGACACCAAGTCGTTGGTCATCCATCCGGCGTCGACCACGCACCGACAGCTGTCCGACGAGCAGAAGGTCAAGGCGGGTGCGGGACCGGACACGGTGCGGCTGTCCATCGGCATCGAGGACGTCACCGATATCGTCGCCGATCTCGAACAGGCACTCGCCAAAGTTTGATCTATCCTCCCCCTCGTGGGCGGGTCGGCGCAAAACGCCGGGGTAAGGCGAGCCGGCCCGAGGCCGGTTCTTCATGGAGGCAAATCCTGTCCGAGCATTATCTGACGATATCGACGGATTCTGTCGACGCCGAAGAAGGCGCGCCGACGCCCGATCGCCTGATCTCGGGCGATCCGAAATTCCGCACCTGGAACGTCGAGGAGCGCGAAGGCGGCCTTTATGCCGGTATCTGGGAATCGACCCCGGGCAAGTGGCGCATCGTCTACGACGAATGGGAATTCTGTCACATCCTCTCCGGCGTTTCGGTGATCGAAGAGGAGGGTGGCCAAGCGCGCACCGTCAGGGCCGGCGACAGCTTCGTGCTGCGGCCTGGCTTTAAGGGAAGCTGGAAAGTGCTTGAAACCACCCGCAAGGAGTATGTGATCAGGCTGTGATCCTTTGCTGCGCGCAGCTCACAGCTCAGGCCTGCGCTCCTTCAGAAGCCGACGGTGAGCGCTTCCAGCCCGTGGAAGTGATACGTGTCGCGGAAGCTTGGGCTTTCGGCAAGACGAAGCTTTGGGTGCCGCTCGAACAAGGTTTTCAGCGACACCTGCAATTCGAGCCTGGCCAGGGGCGCGCCGATGCAGAAATGGATGCCGGCGCCGAACGACACGTTCTTCTGGTCGGCACGATCCGGCCGGAAGGCCCGCGGCTCGGCAAAGGCATGAGGGTCATGGTTGGCCATGCCAAGCAGCAGACCGATCGTCTGGCCGGGCTGCACGACGATCCCGGGAGCGATTTCGATCTCCTGGTAGGCGTAGCGGGTGAACATGTGCAACGGCGCGTCGAAGCGCAGGCATTCCTCGACAGCGGCCGCTGTTGCCTCGGCTGAGGTGAAGAAACGGCGCGGGTCGCCGCCTTGCGCCAAAATCGAGCGCACCGCATTGCCGGTCTGGTGCACGGTCGCTTCGTGGCCGGCATTGAGCAGCAGGATCGCCGAGGACACCATTTCGTCTTCCGACAATTTTTGGCCGCCCTCCTGCGCCGAGATCAGCAGCGACAGCAGGTCGTCGCCTGGATTTTTGCGCCGTTCGGCGATGGTGCCGCGCAGGAAATCGGCGAAATCCTGAGCCGCGCGATTGGCCGTCTCCTCGATCTCGCGAGTGCGGCCATGCACGTACATGGCGACCATTCGATGTGACCAGTCGAGCAGTTGCGGTCCCATTTCGACCGGCACGCCGAGCATCTCGGCGATGATGGTGATGGGCAGGGGAGAAGCGAAGGCGGGCAGCAGGTCGACTTGCTTGCCCGGCTCGAAACGATCGATCAGTTCGTTGGCGAGTGCCTCCACACGCGGCCGCAGCCGCTCGACCTGGCGCGAGACGAAGGCGCGGTTGACCAGTGTTCGAAGCCGCGTGTGCACCGGCGGCTCCAGTTCCAGCATGGAATTGGCTTCGATGCCGTCGAATGCCTTGAGATGTGTTCTGTCCCGGTCGATGCCACGACTGTCGGGAATGCCCGCCGGGTTATGGCGGCCGAAGCGGCGGTCGCGCAACAGCTTGTTGACATCGTCGAAGCCGCCAAAGCACCAGAACCCGAATTCTTCCCAGAAAAAGACGTTCGATGCATCGTGCAGGAACGCATAGGCCACGTACGGATCCTGGAAGAAAGCCCACTCGTGCGGGTCAAGCCTCAGATGACGGGTCGCTGGATCAAAGGCGAGGTAGGATGGCGTCGATTTGGTCATGCCAGACCAATAGCGCGGCTTGCCAGCCTGGTTCCAGACCGTATGTTGGCGCCCGCAATCCAATGCGTTGAGCCAGCCGCAACGGCTGCGGAAAGTCTGATTTGATGAATGTGATCGTTGTCGGCGCGGGCATCGCCGGTCTCTCCACCGCATGGGCGCTGGTCAAGGCCGGCCAGAGCGTTTCCATCGTCGAGCAGGGGCCGATCCCCAATCCGCTGGCGGCATCCGGCGACCATCACCGCATCATTCGCCGTGCCTACCGGGCCGGGACCGGCTACGGCCGGCTGATCGGCGAGGCCTATGAAGCCTGGGACGAGATGTGGGCCGACCTCGGGGAGAACCATCTCGATTCCAGGGGCTTCCTCTGCGTCTCGCGCGAGCCGGGCGACGAAGCCGAGGAATACCGGGAAGGGCTGGAGGAGGGAAACTATCCGTTCGACCTGCTGGAACCTGATGCCGCGGTCGAACGCTGGCCTTTCCTGGAGCCGGGCTCGTTCCGCTACGCCTATTTTTCGCCGGAAGGCGGCGCGCTGCATTGCCGCAAGATCGCGTCCGGCCTGGCCAAGTGGCTGCGCGCCAACCGCGCCAACGTCTACGAGAACAGCAAGGTGACGGCGGTCGACTCCGAGGCAGGGCATATCGTGCTCGCGTCCGGCGAGACGATGCAGGCCGACCGCATCGTCGTCGCTGCGGGCGCCTGGGTGCTGAAATTGTTCCCCGAACTCGGCGGCGAACTGAAGACGTACCGAACCGCGCTCGCCTATGTCGAACCGCCGACGGACCTCAAGGCCGTCTGGGAAGTTGCGCCCGTAGTCCTCGATGTAGGTGGCAAGACCGACGGTTACATGATCCCGCTGACCCGAGGTGCCGGCATGAAATTCGGTTCAGGCCTGCACAGGGTGCCGACCAGCGACGCCGACTGGAACCGGCAGCCGGTGCCGGGCGAGGGCGAGGCGATTCGCAACCTGTTTTCGCCGCCGATCGCCCGCATCGAGGAGTATGAGGTGACCGAAGTGGTCACCTGCGCCTATACATTCACGGACGATGAGAAATTCCTGGCGCATGAGACGGGCAAATGCCTGATCGTCTCGGCCTGCTCGGGCCATGGCTACAAGTTCGGCGCGGCGGTCGGCCGGCGCGTGGCGGCGGCTGTCGATGATGGCGATATTGCCGGCCTGAAACGTTGGTTGCGAGCCGAAATCGCCTGAATTCAGTCCTGGCAATGCCTGGGAATATGCACGCGCCGCCAGCCGGATGAGCCTTCGCGCACCAGCACGCGCCGCGCGACGGTCTGGTAGGCGGCGGGAATGTCGACGACGCGCCTTTGCTCCGGTCGCACCAGCACCTCCTCGGCGATCCTGTCATATTGCGCCGGGATGACGGTGCGCCTCGTGCGCTCCGGCCGGATCACCACCGTTTCGGCGACGCGTTCATAGCGCGCCCCGTGCCGGACCTTGCACAGCACCTTGCGGCCGTGGATGACGCGCCATTCCCAGGAATAGCCGCCATCGTCGACCTTGACTGTGTGGTAGACGGTGCGGGTGATTGCGGGCACCACCTCATAGGTCACCTGTGCCGGAACCGTCATCACCACGCGCTCGCGCGTGCCGTAGATCGGCGCTTCATAATCGACCTGCTGGCTGGGCGGACTGATCATCACGTCCTCATACACGGTATCATAGACATCAGGCGTGCGGACCGGCTCATAGCATTCGACGGCGCGGCCGCCCGCGGCCGTCTGCGAAATCGAGCCAAGCATGGTCAGCCCGGCCATGGCGAAGCATGCGGTTTTCCTGGACATGACATTCCCCCTGTTGAACCGTGGACACAAGTTCAACGTTGAATTGTAGGGGAAGCGGTCCGCGAGAAAAGCAGTTTCGGCGCATTTCGTTAAGTGATGCGTTAAGAAACTGCTACCTGTCTTCGGCCGCAGGTGCCGTCGCGAGCCTGCGGAAGCGCCCGCCGCTGCGAATCTCGCCTGGAAAGCTTGATTCGACTTACCCAGATGGCTAGGAGGGGTCGGCCTTGCACAAGGATGAGCCGGCATCCTATTTACACAATAACGATCCAGAACCGATTCTGCCCGAGTTGCCAGCATGTCCGGCGCCGGAATCCCACCGCGAGACAAGAGATAACGAATGAAGAACCCCGTCGAAACCTACATGAACCTCGTTCCGATGGTGGTCGAACAGACCAATCGCGGCGAGCGGGCCTACGACATTTTCTCGCGCCTCCTCAAGGAGCGCATCATTTTCATCACCGGTCCGGTCGAGGACGGCATGGCGACGCTGGTCTGCGCGCAGCTTCTGTTCCTGGAAGCCGAGAATCCGAAGAAGGAAATCAACCTCTACATCAATTCGCCCGGTGGCGTCGTCACCTCGGGCATGGCCATCTACGACACCATGCAATTCATCAAGCCGGCCGTGTCGACGCTGTGCATCGGCCAGGCGGCCTCCATGGGCTCGCTGCTCCTGACCGCCGGCCACAAGGACATGCGCTTCGCCACGCCGAACGCCCGCATCATGGTTCACCAGCCGTCCGGCGGCTTCCAGGGCCAGGCGTCCGACATCGAGCGTCATGCCCAGGACATCATCAAACTGAAGCGCCGCCTCAACGAGGTGTACGTCAAGCACACCGGCAAGAGCTACGACGAGATTGAAAAGACGCTCGACCGTGACCATTTCATGACCGCGGACGAGGCCAAGGACTTCGGCCTGATCGACAAGGTCATTTCGTCGCGCGAAGCGGCCGAAGGGGCGCTGGCATAACGGCATATTGGCAGTTGGATGGCGGCATCACGCGCTTTTGGCGCGTCTTGCGGCATTTCGGCCACAATTGGCTGTTCCCTCGACGATCGGGATTGCCTACGTTAAGGCTATGTTGATTTTCGACGGCTTAGCTTTGTGTGGGGTTGCTGCGAATCATTGCCACGTTTTCTGATTTGTGTTTCGTACGGAATACGTTGCGGGAGCCGGGATACTGGCGGCGGCGGATTCCCGCGATAAATAGAGTATGCGCCCTTTCAGCCAGACCATCGGCGGGCGGCCATGAAAGGACATGAAAATGAGCAAAGTCGGCAACAACAGCGGCGATTCCAAGAACACGCTTTATTGCTCGTTTTGCGGCAAAAGCCAGCATGAGGTGCGCAAGCTGATCGCCGGCCCGACGGTCTTCATCTGCGACGAATGCGTCGAGCTGTGCATGGACATCATCCGCGAGGAGAACAAGACCTCGATGGTGAAGTCGCGCGAGGGTGTGCCGACCCCGCAGGAGATCCTCAAGGTTCTCGACGACTACGTTATCGGCCAGCCGTACGCCAAGCGCGTGCTTTCGGTGGCCGTCCACAATCACTACAAGCGCCTCGCCCATGCCGGCAAGAACAACGATGTCGAACTGGCCAAGTCCAACATCCTGTTGATCGGCCCGACCGGTTGCGGCAAGACGCTGCTGGCGCAGACGCTGGCCCGCATCATCGACGTGCCCTTCACCATGGCCGATGCCACGACGCTGACCGAGGCCGGCTATGTCGGCGAGGACGTCGAGAACATCATCCTGAAGCTGTTGCAGTCGGCCGACTACAATGTCGAACGCGCCCAGCGCGGCATCGTCTACATCGACGAGATCGACAAGATCTCGCGCAAGTCCGATAACCCCTCCATCACCCGCGACGTGTCGGGCGAGGGCGTGCAGCAGGCGCTGTTGAAGATCATGGAAGGCACTGTCGCCTCGGTACCGCCACAGGGCGGCAGGAAACATCCACAACAGGAGTTCCTGCAGGTCGACACCGCCAACATCCTGTTTATCTGCGGCGGCGCCTTCGCCGGGTTGGACAAAATCATATCGGATCGTGGCCGCAAGACCTCGATCGGCTTCGGCGCCACCGTGGCATCGCCCGAGGATCGCCGCACCGGCGATGTCTTCCGCCTTGTGGAGCCAGAGGATCTCTTGAAGTTCGGCCTCATTCCCGAGTTTGTCGGCCGTCTGCCGGTCCTGGCGACGCTGGAAGACCTCGACGAGCCGGCGCTGATCCAGATCCTGACCGAACCGAAGAACGCACTGGTCAAGCAATACCAGCGGCTGTTCGAGATGGAGAATGTCGACCTGACCTTCCACGAGAACGCATTGTCTGCGATCGCCAAGCGCGCCATCGAGCGCAAGACCGGCGCGCGTGGCCTGCGCTCCATCATGGAAGCGATCCTGCTCGACACCATGTTCGAACTGCCGGCGCTCGAAGGCGTGCGCGAAGTGGTGATTTCGGAAGAAGTGGTGACCGGCAGCGCCCGGCCGCTCTACATCTATTCCGAACAGAAGGAAAAGAAGGGCAATGTCAGCGCCTGACATGCCACTTGAGCCCATATTTTTGTGGAACGGCGCCCTCGGGGCGCCGTTTTGCCATGAGGGGCGTGCGACCTTCGTGATGGAATGGAAAGCCGGCGATGTTAACTCTTGATCTTTGGCCCTCCTGCATCCACCTAACATGGGAAGGCCGAGGTGCCCGATTTCTGTGCTGTAAAACTCCCGTCACAACGGTGGTAGGCGGAACGATCCCCGGTCGTTAATATAAGATTCGCGGTTGGCCGATTGGCGGCCGCGACATGAAAGGTTGGACAATGGCCAAAATAACCAAGGCTCCCAGCGACGGCGTCTTCGCAGTCCTCCCACTGCGCGACATCGTGGTGTTCCCGCACATGATCGTTCCGCTCTTTGTCGGGCGTGAAAAGTCGATCAAGGCGCTGGAAGAGGTGATGGGTCAGGAAAAGCAGATCCTGCTCGCCACCCAGATGAATGCCGCCGATGACGATCCGGAGCCCGATGCCATCTTTGATATCGGCACGCTCGCCAACGTGCTGCAATTGCTGAAGCTGCCCGACGGCACCGTCAAGGTGCTGGTCGAAGGCGCCTCGCGCGCGAAAATCACCGCGTTCACCGACCGTCCCGACTTCCATGAGGCCCGCGCCACCGCGCTGGTCGAGCCGGAAGAGGAAGAGGTTGAGGTCGAGGCGCTGGCTCGTTCGGTCGTCACCGACTTCGAGAACTACGTCAAGCTCAACAAGAAGATCTCGCCCGAGGTGGTTGGTGCCGCCAGCCAGATCGACGACTATTCCAAGCTCGCCGACACGGTCGCTTCGCACCTCGCCATCAAGATCCCCGAAAAGCAGGAGATGCTGGCCACGCTCTCGGTCAAGGAGCGGCTGGAAAAGGCGATGGGCTTCATGGAAGCCGAGATATCCGTCCTGCAGGTGGAGAAGCGCATCCGCTCGCGCGTCAAGCGCCAGATGGAGAAGACGCAGCGCGAATACTACCTCAACGAGCAGATGAAGGCGATCCAGAAGGAGCTCGGCGAAGGCGAGGACGGCCGCGACGAGGCCGCCGAGATCGAGGCCCGCATCAAGAAGACCAAGCTCTCCAAGGAGGCCCGCGAAAAGGCGGAAGCCGAATTGAAGAAGCTGAGGACGATGTCGCCTATGTCGGCGGAATCCACCGTGGTGCGCAATTATCTGGACTGGATCCTGTCGATCCCGTGGGGCAAGAACTCCAAGGTCAAGCAGGACCTGGCGTTCGCGCAGAACGTGCTCGACACCGACCATTTCGGTCTCGACAAGGTCAAGGACCGCATCGTCGAGTATCTCGCCGTGCAAAGCCGCCAGAAGAAGCTCAAGGGGCCCATCCTGTGCCTCGTCGGCCCTCCCGGCGTCGGCAAGACCTCGCTCGGCAAGTCGATCGCCAAGGCGACCGGCCGCGAGTTCATCCGCATGGCGCTGGGCGGCGTGCGTGACGAGGCCGAGATCCGCGGTCACCGCCGCACCTATATCGGCTCGATGCCCGGCAAGGTCATCCAGTCGATGAAGAAGGCGAAGAAATCCAATCCGCTCTTCCTGCTCGACGAGATCGACAAGATGGGCCAGGATTTCCGCGGCGATCCGTCGTCGGCGCTACTCGAGGTGCTCGATCCCGAGCAGAACTCGACGTTCATGGATCACTACCTGGAGGTCGAGTACGACCTGTCGAGTGTGATGTTCGTGACGACGGCGAACACGCTGAACATCCCTGCGCCCTTGATGGACCGCATGGAAATCATCCGTATCGCCGGCTACACCGAGGACGAGAAGATCGAGATCGCCAAGCGGCATTTGCTGCCCAAGGTGGTGCGCGATCACGCGCTACAGCCGAAGGAGTTCTCCGTCAGTGAGGACGCGATCCGCGCCATCATCCAGACCTACACCCGTGAGGCGGGCGTCAGGAGCCTGGAGCGCGAGCTGATGAAGCTCGGGCGCAAGGCGGTGACCGAGATCCTGAAGACGAAGAAGAAGACTGTGAACATCACGGCGGACAATCTCGCCGATTATCTCGGTGTTCCGCGCTTCCGCTTCGGTCAGGTCGAGGCAGACGACCAGGTCGGCGTCATCACCGGACTTGCCTGGACGGAAGTCGGCGGCGAGCTGCTGACGGTTGAAGGCGTCATGATGCCCGGCAAGGGCCGCATGACGGTGACCGGCAATCTGCGCGACGTGATGAAGGAATCGATTTCGGCGGCGGCCTCCTATGTCCGCTCGCGCGCTCTCGATTTCGGCATCGAGCCGCCGCTGTTCGACAAGCGCGACATCCACGTCCACGTGCCGGAGGGTGCCACGCCCAAGGATGGGCCGTCGGCCGGTGTGGCGATGGCGACCGCGATCGTCTCCGTGCTGACCGGCATTCCGGTCAGGGCCGATGTCGCCATGACCGGCGAGATCACGCTGCGCGGCAGGGTGCTGCCGATCGGCGGTCTGAAGGAGAAGTTGCTTGCCGCACTGCGCGGCGGCATCAAGAAAGTGCTGATCCCGGAAGACAACGCCAAGGATCTGGCGGATATTCCTGACAACGTGAAGAACGGTATGGAAATCATCCCGGTCTCGCGGGTCGGCGAGGCGTTGCGCCACGCGTTGGTGCGTATGCCGGAGCCAATCGAATGGGTCGAACCGGTCAATCCTCCTGCCGCGACGGACACTGCGGATGACGCCGGAAAGTCGCTTGCGCATTAGTTCTTGCTAAAGTTGCGGCGCACAAACAGAAAGCCGGGCCTCGCGCCCGGCTTTTTCATGTGAAAAACCCCGGAATTCCGGGCTTTTTTCCATTCTTTCCCGGCTTTTCGACTTGGTTGCGCGAGCGCTTCTTTCTAAAGTCCGTTTCCTGCCGGATGAGTCGTGAGTTCCGGTGTTCTCATGGAAGGGAATTTTTATGAACAAGAACGAACTGGTGTCCGCTGTTGCCGACGCCGCGAGCATTTCGAAGGGTGACGCGCAGTCGGCTGTCGATGCGGTATTCTCCGTCATCACCGGCGAACTGAAGAAGGGCGGCGATGTCCGGCTTGTCGGCTTTGGCAATTTCACCGTGTCAAAGCGCGCAGCCTCGACCGGCCGCAACCCTCAGACCGGCGCCGAAGTAAAGATCCCGGCGCGCACCGTGCCGAAGTTCTCGGCCGGCAAGGGTCTCAAGGACGCCGTCAATTAAGCGCCTTTTTTAAATTTCAAAATATCAGAAAAGCCGGGCAAGCCCCGGCTTTTCTTTTGCGCTCCTACTGGTCGATAGGTTCGTGATTGCGAGCTACCCGGTCGGCGCGTCCGCCCGCATCAGGCCGTCCTTCTTCAGGTCGGCCCAGAGTGCCGCCGGCAGTTTCGCATCGAGCAGTGACCGATTGCTTTCGACCTCGCTTGGCCGCTGGCCACCGGGGATCACCGACACGACGGACGGATGCAGCAACGGAAACTGCAACGCTGCCTCGATCAGGCGCACGTCATGCCGCCGGCAGACCGCCTCGATGCGCGCCACCCGGTCGAGCACGTCCCGCGGCGCTTCGGTGTAGTTGTAGAAGGCACCCGGCTTCGGCCCCGTGGCCAGGATCCCGGAATTGTAGGGGCCGCCCAAAACGATGCCGATGCCGCGCTTCTGGCAGAGCGGCAGGAAGGATGTCAGCGCCTCCTGCTCGAGCAGCGTATAGCGGCCGGCAAGCAGGAACAGATCGAAATCACCGCGCTCGGCCAATGTCTGGGCAACCTGCCATTCGTTGATGCCGCCGCCGAAGGCCTTGATGACGCCCTGGTCGCGCAAGGCAAGCAGTCCGTAATAGCCGGAGCGCATAAACTCCTCTATGCGCTGGTCGGACGCTTCCTTGCTGCCATGGGTGAAGATGTCGACGTCGTGCACGAACAGAATGTCGATGCGGTCGACGCCGAGCCGTTCCAGGGACGCTTCGAAGGAGCGCATCACGCCGTCATAGCTGTAGTCGTAGACCTCCTTGCGCGACGGCGTGTCGAAGAACTTGCCGATGCCGGTGCGCTCTTGCGGCGGACAGGCGCGCATGATGCGGCCGACCTTGCTCGACAGCACGTAGTCGTCGCGTTTCTTGCCGCGCAGGAAGAGGTTGAGCCGCGTCTCCGACAGGCCAAGCCCATAGAGCGGCGCGGTGTCGTAGTAGCGGCAGCCGGTCGCCCATGCAGCCTCCAGCGTCGCATTGGCGTCCTCGTCGGAGACGGCGCGGTAGAGGTTGCCAAGCGGCGCCGTGCCGAAGCCGAGTTCGGTGAAGCTGATACCGCCATTGCCGATGCGGTCGAAATGCCGTGTCTTCATATCCTGCCGTTTGCCTCATTGATTTGTCTGACATGACACTATCATGCTCGTGGCACAGCAAAAGCGCGCAGGGGCGTTGGACACGGATTTTCGCGGTGGTAGCATCAATAAAAACAAGCTGTTCGGGAGAGACGTGACCGGGAATTTCCACTCTTCTTCGACCTCGGATCGTTGGACGGCACCATCATGAGCGATGCGGGCTCGCAGATGTTCAGGACCGCTCTGGACGAGCTCGGCACTGTGCTGGCGCGCGTTGACGACGGCCGGATCGATGCCGCCTGCGAGATGCTCGCAGGAGCACGGCAGATCGTCGTCTATGGCTGCGGCCGCGAGGCCTTGCAGGTCAAGGGCTTCGCCATGCGGCTCCATCATCTGGGCCTGCCGGTGTCGGTGGTCGGCGACATGACCACGCCGCCCGTGGGGCAGGGCGATGTCTTCCTGGTCAGTTCCGGGCCTGGAGAAACCGCGACCGTGCTAACCCTGATGCAGGTGGCGCGCCAGGCCCGCGCGACGGTTCTGCTTCTGACCGCCCAGCCGGGCGGCAGTGCAGCACGCTTGGCCGACTTCACCCTGCTCGTGCCGGCGCAGACCATGGCCGACGACCAGGGTCCGCAAAAAACATCGGTCCTGCCGATGGGATCGGTGTTCGAAGGCGCGCTGTTCCTGCTGTTCGAGGTCATGGTGATGAAGCTCAGGGGGTTGACCGCGGCCTCGCCGGAAGCGATGCGGGCCCGTCACACCAATATGGAGTAGTGCGATGCGCTACGAGCTGATGCTGCCGCACCAGATCCGCAAGGCGATCGCCCAGAACTGGCCGGTCGCGCTGCCGCTCGGCGTGCTCGAATACCATGGCGAGCACATGGCGGTGGGCATGGACACGCTGGCGGTCGTCAAGACGCTGGAGCTGTTTGAGAAGGAGCGGGAGATCGTCATCCTGCCCCCCTTCTACTACGGCGCAGCGAGCTACGCCGTGGCGCCGCCGGAGGGCACAGGCTCGGTGCAGGTTGGCGGCAATCGACTGGCGCCTTTCGCGGAGGAACTGTTCTATAGCCTTCTGCGCATCGGTTTTCGCAACGTCCACGCCATCATCCACCATCAGACCGAGAATTTCGCCGCCGGCATGCCGACCGATCTCGCCTTCAAGGCCGCCGGACGTCAGGCGATCTTCCGTTTCCTTGAGAAGGAACGAGGTGAAGGCTGGTGGGGCTCCGAGGCGATGGCCGCCTACTATGCCGAGCATGCCGAGGGCAGCAATTTTTTCAACTGGGTGCAGGTGCATCCGCTGATGCCGGCCGAGATGAACGGCAAGTACCCGTTCGACCATGCCGGGATCGGCGAGACGTCGCTGATGCTGGCGCTATGCCCTGAGGCTGTCGATGCCGGCCATCTCGCCGATAATACGAGCTGGTATACGGCCAGCGCTCCGGATGCCTCGGCTGCGCTCGGAACAGAGGGCATTGCCATGATCATGGATCACCTGCGCACGATCCTGAGGGGCTAGCGCGGTTCTCCTTCTGCCTTGTGGAGAAGGTAAGGACGGCGCCGCCTATTTCACCGCTCCCGCGGTCATGCCCATGATCAGGTAGCGCTCCAGCGCGATGCCGATGACGGCCAAGGGCGCGATTGCCGCCGTGGCAAGCGCTGCCATCGACCACCAGTTGATGCCTTGCGAACCGGTCTGGCTCGCCACCATGACCGGAATTGTCTTGGCGTCGGTCGAGGTCAAAAGGGCGGCGAAGAAATACTCGTTCCAGCACAGCACCATCGCCAGGATGAAAGCGGCGACCATGCCGGGCAGGGCGATCGGCATGACGATGCGAAAGAACGCGCCCCAGATCGACAACCCGTCGACGAGGGCCGCTTCCTCAAGCTCGACCGGGATGGAATTGAACTGGTCGCGCATGATCCAGATGACGATCGGCAGCACCATCAGCGTGTAGAGCAGGATCAGCCCGATGCGCGTGTCGAGCAGTCCGACTTCGCGGTAAAGCACCAGGAACGGCAGTGCGAGCACGACTGGCGGCAGGATGAGCTGCGACAGGAAGAAGAAGGAAATGTCCTCGTTCTTGAACCAGGCGAAGTGATAGCGGTAGCGCGTGAGGCCGTAGGCGGCGAGGCTGCCGATGACGATGGCGAGGCTCGACGCGCCGACCGAAGTGATGACCGAATTCATGAAGCGCTTGAAGAATTCGTCGCGGACGGTCGACGTCTGGAAGATCGAATCCGGCGACAGGCCAAGCGATCGCCAACCCTTCCAGTCCGGCTGGAAGTCGACGAAGGGGATCAGATGCCCCTGGGTCACGTCTACCGCCGACTTGAACGAGGTCGTGATCGTCCAGTAGATCGGAAACAGGCAGATGAAGGCCCAGAACACCAGCGCGCCGTAGATAAAGACGCGGCTGGTGATGAAGCTCGCCGGTGAGCGGATTTCGGAGACGGTATAGTCGGTGGTCTGAACGCTCATGATCCCTGCCGCACTAGTTCACATTGCGCACGAAGCGGTTGGCGACCTTCAGCAGCCAGGTCACGAACACCACGATGATGACGAGATAGGCCATCGCCAGCATCGTGCCGTAGCCGACATTGGAACGGTCGCGGTACTCGCGATAAATAAAGCTCGACACGGAATCGGTGGCGCCGCCGGGACCACCCGAGGTGACCGTGATGATGATGTCTGCCAGCTTCAGCTTGAAGATGATGCGCAACACGACCGCGGTCACCGACACCGGCAGCATCAGCGGGAAAGTGACCTGCCAGAAGGTCTGCCAGGCCGTGGCGCCGTCGACCCGCGCGGCCTCCAGCACCTCGCGCGACATCGCCTGCAGGCCGGCAAGCAGCATGATCATCATGAAGGGGATGAAGGTCCAGGCGTCGAGCATCATGATCGAGATGCGGGCGGTGATCGGGTTGGAGAAGAAGGCTGGATTGTCCCAACCGAGGTGGCGGGCCAGTGTCGCCGCCGGCCCGAACCGGTACTCCATCAGCGATTTGCCGATCATCCACGAGACCGCGACCGGTGACAGCATCAGCGGCATCAGGAAGACGACGCGGAAGAATTTGCGCGCCCGGATCTGCGCGTTGAGCAGCAGCGCCAGGCCGAAGGCGATGACATATTCGACCAGCACCGCCAGCACATAGAGCACCATGTTGAACAGCGCGTTGCGATAATAGGGATCGCCGAGCATCTGCCAGAAATTGTCGAGCCCGTTGAACTTGCGGCCCGAGAATGAACTCAGGTTCCAGTCGGTCAGCGCGATGTAGAAGCCGAACAGGGTCGGGAAGATCACCATGGCGATGGTGAACAGCAGCGCCGGCAGCAGGAACAGCGCCCGCTGGCCGTCTTCGCCGCGCGTCAGCACCTGGCCGACGCCGAGTGCCACGCCCCACAGCACATAGGCGTAGACCACGGGCCGCCATGTCTCGAAGCCGATCGTGTCGACCTCGCTCTTGTAGAGGACTTGCACCAGGATCGTTGCCAGAAGGCCGAGCGTCGCGACGGCCATCAGGGCCCAACCAAGCCGTTTGCGGCCGGGCGGGATCAGATCGGTCGGTACGGAATTTGCCGGCCACGCATTCGTGGTCGAAGTCTGGTCAGCCACGCCTCTTGCCTCTTTTGCGCAAATGACCGGCCGAAGCCGGCCAAGATACGGCCCGGCGACGTTCCGCCGGGCCGTGATCCATCATAACGCCTGCCTACAGGCCGAGCGAGGCCTTGTAGAGCTTGATCTGGTTGTCGCGGCCGATCTGGTCGGTCAGCTTCTCCCAGGCCGCGGCAATGGCGTCTGCGCCCTCCTGCGCCTTCATCTTGCCGGCGAAGGTGTTGGCCAGAATGTCCTCGGCGGCTGAATAGTACTGGAAGATGCCGGGGATGCGTGGCTCGATCGCCGCATTCGGGTGGTTGTAGCTGTCCGATTCCGACTTGAGATAGGAGGTGATGAAGGCTTCGTCATAGCCCGCCGCCACCCACTCCGGAATGTCGAAATGTGAGTTGCGGTAGGGCTGGAAGCCGGACGGGTACATCGCCGTCCAGATCGACAGGTCCTTGCCGCCGAGATGGGCGGCGGCGGACCATGCCGCCTTCTTCTTCTTCTCGTCGCTATCGACGCGGGCCATGACGTATACGCCCCAGCCGAGATAGGCGCAGTTCGGCGCATAGTTCGGTCCGCTGGCGAGTTTGTCCCACTGCCCGGTCTTGGAGTTGTAGACATCGTCGGAGCCGGGCAGGATCGAGAAGCCGGTGACGTCGCCCACGACGGAGGAGTCGTTGGTCTTGACGTTCGAGCCGACATCGCCCCACCAGGTGACCATCGAGCCGGTGCCGGCCAGGAACTGCTGGAAGGCGGTGGTGTTTGGATCGGCGTTGATCTGGTCGGCAGGCTCCGAAGGCAGCGCGTCGATCACGTCCTGTATGGCGCGCACCCAGGCCGGATTGTTGATGCGCGGCTTCATCGTGTCGGCGTCGAACAGCCAGGCCTTGTCGTCGGGGTGCTTGGCGTAGGCGGTGGCGCGGCTGCCGAGAAAATAGAAGCCGAATCCGCCCCAGGGTTTCGGCGCGTCGAGATAGCCGTAGACGTCCTGACCCTTGACCTGCTTGCCCTTGAGGAACTTGGTGACCGCCTGGACCTGCTGCCAGGTCTTCGGCACGCCCCATTCACCGCCGCCGCCGCCGTCCTTCCAGGCCTTGGCGAGGTCGGCATCGGAAAACACATCGGTGCGGTAATTGAAATTATGCGCGTCGCCGTCGACGGTCACGCGGTACTGCTTGCCGTTCCAGGTGCCGACAGGCGGCTTCAGATAGTTGACGAGGTCGTCGAAATCGATCTGGGTCTTGACCCAGTCGGGCATCTCGGACGTGAGGCCCTTGCCGCAGACGTCGCCCTCGAACGGCGCGCCCATCTCGATGATGTCGAAGTCGACCGTGCCGGTGGCGATCGACTGCTGCAGGCGGGCATTGTAGTCGGCCTGCGCCAGATCGATCCAGTTGATCTTGGCGCCGGTATAGGTTTCCCAGGGCTTCAGGAAGCCGCGGAATAGCACATTGTGCAGGTTCTGATTGTTGAGACCCATGAAGGTAAGCTCGACGCCGGCGAATTCGCCTTCCTTGACATTGGCCTTGGTCGCCTCGAGACAGAGCTCGCCGACCTTCTGGAAGTCGGCGTCGGTCGGCTGACCCTTGCCCACGCCGGGGATCTGCAGGATTTTCGAGCGCAGCTCACTGGCGGCGGAGGCCGGGCGCGTGAGGGCGCCGAGCCCGGCGCCGGATGCGGCAGCGATCGCGGCCATCGAGGCCGCGCCCTTCAATATGTCGCGTCGGGTTGCCCCCGCGCGGACCAGCGTTTCGTAGAGACCTGTTTTCATCGATGTTCCTCCCAGAATATCTGTTGTGAATGCGGCCAAATTTCTCAGGCGCTGGAGCGCCAAACGATTCTCCCGGTTCGGAAACGAACGATGCAGGACCCCACCTGCTCGATTGAAGTTCCGTTTTTTGGTTCGGGCAACCGGTATTCGGACCAGCGCCCGTCACTATTCTCGCAACCAAACGCCGTGTCAACGAGACCGGGTTTTTGTCGGGAAGAGACCGGCTTGCCCTGGCAGGTCGCGTTGGTTAGCTTCTGCGCATACGGCAATGGAGCCGATGGGGGAGATATGGCTCAAGTCGCGATCAGCAAAGTGGCCAAGGCGTTTGGAACCGTCAAGGTTCTGCACGAAGTCAGCGTCGATATATCTGACGGCCAATTCGTGGTGCTGGTCGGTCCTTCGGGTTGCGGCAAGTCCACGCTGCTGAGAATGGTGGCGGGGCTGGAGACCGTCTCCGGCGGCACGATCGCCATCGGCGACCGTGTGGTCAACCACTTGCCGCCGGCCAAGCGCGACATCGCCATGGTGTTCCAGAACTATGCGCTCTATCCGCACAAGACAGTCGAGCAGAACATGGCCTTTGCGCTCAAGCTGCGCAAAACCGATCCGGCCGTGGTTGCCGAGCGGGTCAAGCGCGCCGCCGACATCCTCGACCTCAACCCTTATCTAAAACGCTATCCCCGGCAGCTTTCCGGCGGCCAGCGCCAGCGCGTCGCCATGGGCCGCGCCATCGTGCGCAACCCGCAGGTGTTCCTGTTTGACGAGCCGCTCTCAAATCTCGACGCCAAGCTGCGCGTGCAGATGCGCACCGAGATCAAGGAACTGCACCAGCGGCTGAAGACCACCACCATCTATGTCACGCATGACCAGATCGAAGCCATGACCATGGCCGACAAGATCGTGGTGATGCGCGACGGCCGCATTGAACAGGTCGGCGCACCGCTGGAACTGTTCGACCGGCCTGCCAACTTGTTTGTCGCCGGCTTCATTGGCTCTCCGTCGATGAACCTGCTCAAGGGCGTCGCGCGCAAGGGCGGTGTCGACATCGCCGGCGCTCTGTTCCCGGTCGCGCCCGGCAGCGCTGCGGAGGAAGGGCGCGCCGTCGTCTATGGCGTGCGGCCGGAGCATCTCGAGATTCATGCCGATGGCGTGCCTGCCAAGATTTCGGTGGTCGAGCCGACTGGCTCGGAAACCCTGGTCTTCCTGCGTTTCGGGGACGGCGAGATGGTGGCGCTGTTCCGCGAACGCCACGACTTCAAGCCCGGCGATACGCTCAAGCTCAGGCCGCGGCTCGACCACATCCATCTGTTCGATGCCGAGACCGGCAAGCGTCTCTGATCTCAAACTCATTTCACGAGGAATATCATGCTCAAAGGGATCAATCCGCTCCTCAATGCCGACGTGCTCCAGGCATTGCGGGCGATGGGACACGGCGACGACCTGATTATCGCCGACACCAACTTCCCCTCCGATTCGGTGGCGCGCCAGACGGCGCTCGGGCGGCTGCTGCGCATCGACGCGCCGGCGGCGCAAGTCGTGAAGGCGGTGCTGTCGCTCTACCCGCTGGATACGTTCGTCGACGATTCGGCCGCGCGCATGGAGATCGTCGGCAAGCCGGACGAGATCCCGCCCGTTCAGCAGGAAGTGCAAAAGGAGATCGACGCCGCCGAGGGCAAGCCATGGCCGATGCTGCCGGTCGAGCGCTACGCTTTCTACGAGCGCGCCAAGCAGGCTTACTGCGTCATCCAGACCGGCGAGCGCCGGTTCTACGGCTGTTTTGCCTTCCGCAAGGGCGTGGTCCCGCCGGATGCGGAGTAGCGGCATGCTGGCCGGCAAGCCGATCGTCATCCTCGGAGTCTTCGTCGCCGACACGGCCTATCGCGCCGCGCGGCAGCCGCGCATGGGCGAGACGATCCTCGGAACGTCCTTCACCCTCGGTCCCGGCGGCAAGGGTTCGAACCAGGCGGTTGCGGCCGGTAAGCTCGGCGCCGATGCAACCCTCCTCACACGCCTCGGCGTCGATGCCTTCGCCGACATGGCCAAGCGCACCTGGAAGGACGCCGGCGTGAAGAATGCCGTGATCGACACGCCCGACAGCTACACGGGCGCTGCCTATATCTTCGTCGAGGAGGGCACCGGCAATAACGCCATCATCGTCAGCCCCGGCGCGGCGATGCTGATCTCGCCCGACGACATCGAGGCCAATGCCGCCTTGATTCGTGGCGCCGGCGTCTTCGTGACGCAACTCGAACAGCCCATCGAGGCGGCGCTGCGGGCGCTGGAGATCGCGCGCGGGGCAGGGGTGACGACCATCCTCAACCCGGCTCCGGCGGCCAGGCTCCCCGACCGCATCTATTCGCTCTGCGACTACCTCACGCCCAACGAGACCGAGACGGAGGAGTTGACCGGCATGAAGGTGGCCTCGGTCGATGACGCCCGCGCAGCCGCCGGCAAGCTGCTCGAAAGAGGCGCCGGCGCCGTCATCGTCACGTTGGGAGAGAAAGGCGCATTGCTGCACACGAGGGATCGGTCCGAACATGTCGCCGCCGTCAGCGCCGGCCCGGTGGTCGAGACCACGGGAGCCGGCGATGCCTTCAATGGCGGCCTGGCCGCCGCGCTGTCGCGTGGGATGGAGCCCCTGCAAGCCGTGCGCTTTGCTTGCGCCGTTGCGGGCATTTCGGTGACGAGGCCAGGCACCGCGCCGTCCATGCCGGACTTGCACGAGGTCGAGGCGCTGCTGGCAAGGGGCTGAGGCGTTTTGAATGAAAGGCGCCTGAATGGTGGGCGATGACGGGCTCGAACCGCCGACATCTTCGGTGTAAACGAAGCGCTCTACCAACTGAGCTAATCGCCCGCTCCGGGCCGGACCTTTAAGCGGTCGGGACCAGCTTCGCAAGGCCAAATGAGTGTGGGACGCCGTGGTTGCGGGCCGTATTTGCGAACAAAACGCCGGCTGTCAAAAAACCTTCTCCAGTTTGATGTTATGATGGTTTCGTGCGCTTGACACCCGGTGGCGAACCCCTTATCCAGCGCCCAACGACGAACACGGCTGACACGTGCTCGTCAATGCGCGGGTGTAGCTCAGTTGGTTAGAGTGCCGGCCTGTCACGCCGGAGGTCGCGGGTTCGAGCCCCGTCACTCGCGCCATTTCTCCTAGGGGAAACAAACCCTTGGCTTGGGAGAAATGTCGACGTCGAATGTCAAAATGTTTTCTTGCCGGGGATAACCCAGACCTTGCGGATCTGGGACGTGGCTCCGCGGCCTGCTTGTTAAAAACATCCACACAGTGAAAGCGTTTCCGGACGATCAAGGCCGCAAGAGCCAATCACCTTGTCGCCGTATGAGCTGTGATGATCCACGCGCGCGAGTCGAAGAGTACGCCCTCGCTGGTCATATGCGCCTCCAGTAGATCGCGCAGGCGCAGCAATGCCTTGTCGGCCGCCTCATCGGTTCGCGCGAGCGCGTCCTTTACAAGTTAAAGGTCGATGATCGCATCAAACGCTCTATCGACGTCTGGCACATAGAAGACCGGTTCCCGCACGTCGATGAAATCGATCGAAACAAAGCCTGTCGTGCCCAGAAGTTCTGTAGCGAGGGTGGGATCGCCAAGTGAATACGGTTTGCGGGCATCTGCGGAAACCGCAGTTCCCGAGGCCAAAGGCTTGCCGAATGGCACCAGACCACTCGTTATTCTCCTGATTCTGCCACACCATCCACGCAAGGCGCGCGCCGTGCCGAGCGGAGGTGGCCGGCGCCCTTTTTTGGGGGCGGGTGGGGTAAACCCGACTTGCAGGACGCCGGCCAGGCGGGTTGGGGTCCGCCAGGAAGTATAATGACGGAAAACCTTATGGTTCGATATTCCGCGATAACGGAACATCTACGCGACATGGGCGAGTTCCAGCCGATCTCAAGGGCCTATGATCCAGCTGCTCATCCACCGGCGTAGGTAGCGCATATCGGCTTTCTGGCCGCAGATCTTGCAGGTGTAGACGTTGTGCCTTTTTGCGCGCCGGAGCGCCATTATGCCGATGACCGGGAAGGCGGAGAGAGCCCGCCGACCGCTGGCATAACGGCTCTCGGCAAAGACGCCTCCCCTGGCAGCTCTGCTATCTACCAGCCCTGCCGACTATACCAGTCGTCGACGTCTCGGCGTACGCGATCCTTCTCGATGCCGTAGCGTTCCTGGATAATGCCCTCAAGCTGATCGCGTTTGCCAGCGATGCGGTCGAGATCATCATCAGTGAGCTTGCCCCACTGCTCCTTGACTTTACCCTTGACCTGCTTCCAATTTCCTTCGACGCGGTTCCAATCCATTGTGGCTATCTCCTGAATCACACATGGAAGAACGGGTGTATCGCCATGAGGTTCCGGTGGGCCAAATCCCCGCCGATCACCGCCAGCGGGGACGCTGCGGCTGCGCTTGGCATCAGTGATGATGTGCGCTGGCTTTCTTGTTCCCCTCACGCGTTGTTCACGGCGGCGCCAGCCTGAAGTCGCTCCCCTCCGGCAGCAATTGCCCGCCATCGACGACAATCGTGGTGCCGGTGATGTAGCTGGCATCGTCGGAGGCCAGGAACAGGAAGGCATTGGCGACGTCGCGCGGGCTGCCCAGCCGGCCGAGCGGAATGGCGTCTTCCATGTTCTTGATGAAGGCAGCACCCCGGTGAAGCTCCATTCCCTCGGTGAGAATGTTGCCGGGTTCGACGCCGTTGACGGTTATGCCGTAGCCGGCGAATTCGAGCGCCGCCGAACGGATCAGCCCGTTTATGCCTGCCTTGGTCGCGGAATAGTGGCCGTGGCCGGGACTGGTGACGTGCGGTCCGGTGATCGAGGAGGTGAACAGCATGCGCCCGCGGCGCTGCGCCTTCATCGGCACCAGTGCGGCGCGAGCGGCATTGAAACTGCCGCGCAGATTGACCGCCATGACGCGATCCCAGTCGTCCGGGCTGGTGTTCTCCAGCAATTGCCAGGGATAAATGCCGGCGTTCTGGACGATGATGTCGAGGCGGCCATGGCGCGCGAGCGCCAGCGCGACGGCGGCCTCGACATCGGCCAAAAGCGAGATGTCCGTGCCGATGAAGGCGGCGTCAAGTTCACTGGCGGTCGCTCGCCCCACCTCGATCTCGGTGTCGGCAAGTACAAGCCTGGCACCTTCTTCGGCGAAACGTTGGGCGATGCCCTTGCCGATGCCGCGCGCGGCGCCGACGATCAGCGCCACCTTGCCCGACAGTCTTCCGGTCTCTGGCCCTACGGTCATGCGAGCCTCTGGCGAATGGTTTGCTTGAAGGCGTCGAGCAGGACCGCCGCCAGCACCAGCAAGCCGTGAATGACCTGGGTGAAGTTGGCGGGCAGGCCCATCAGATTGATCGCCGTGTTGATTGCCGACAAAAGCAGCACGCCGGCATAGACGCCGGGTAAGGTGCCGACGCCGCCTTTCAGGCTGACGCCGCCGATGACGACGGCGGCAAAGGCGTTGAACAGCAGGCCGACGCCGAGATTGGCGGTGGCGCCCGATGTGCGGATGGCGAGCAGCCAGCCGGCAAGGCCGGCTATGGCGCCGGCAAGTACGAACGCGATGATCAGGTTGCGGTTGACGCGGATGCCGGCGCGGAAGGTCGCCGTCTCGTTGCCGCCGATCATCACCAGATGCCTGCCGAAAGGCGTCTTGGCCATAATCAGCGAGAAGACGACGAAGCAGGCGATCGCGATCCAGGCGGTGAGCGGCAGACCGATCAGCCGCTGGATGCCGAACCAGCGGATGGCAGGCGCCAGATCCTGCGCCGAGCGGCCGCCCGAAATGACCAGCACCAGGCCGCGCACCCAGATGTAGGAGGCCAGCGTGATGATGAAGGCGCTCATCTTGACCTTGACGACCAGGAATCCGTTGAAAGCGCCGATGATGCCGCCGACGGCAAGCGCCAGCAGCAGCGAGACCGGCACCATCAGCCAGTCCGGGTGCAACTGCACGCCAAGGCCGATGCCCGAAGAGCAGAACAGGATGCCGACCGTCATGGCGCTGAGCGCGGCCACCGATTCGACCGACAGGTCCATGTGCCCGGCGATGATGACCAGCGCCAGGCCGATCGACATCACGCCCAGCACGCTGGAGGCTTCGATGATGTTGGCGAAAATGCCGAGCTGGAAATAATTGGGAATGAAAAGGGAGAACACCACCAGCACGAAGACCAGCATGAACCAGACGAGATTATCGAGGACGAACTCGAGGATTTGACGGGTGCGGGGGCTCATGGGCTGATCCGGTTTGGGTTCGAATGCCGCGGCGGCTCTATGCCGGGCAATTCTGCCGGGCAGGGCGGCTCCGGGCGTGTGGCCCGGAGCCGTTCTGGGGAAGGTTTATTCGACGGGCTTAACGGTGTCCGTCGGCGGCTTCTGGTTGCCCCAGAAGGCTGGATTGTCGACGTTCTCCTTGGTGATCGCCGCACCCGGGATCTTGATGTTGGGGCCCCAGGCCTCCTTGGTCACCACTGATTTCAGCCCAAGCACGTCATAGTCGCCGGGCTTGATTTCCTGCTTGTTGACGACCTTGTCCATGAACATGGCGACGGCCGCGGCCTGCGCGTAGAGCGGCTGTTCGACTTCGACGTTGAGCCAGCCCTTGCGGATCAGGTCGAGGCCGACCGGCGCGCCGTTCGAACTCATCAGCATGACGTCGCCCGGCTTCTTGCCGGCGGCCTCGAGCGAGGCGACGGCGGCGACCGAAAGATGCGCGGCGTGGCTGAAGATCAGGTCGATGTCGGGGTTGGCAAGCATCTGGTCGGCGACGATGGTGCCGGCGTTGCTGGCCTCCCATTGCATGGCCGGCAGCGAGATGATCTTGACGTCCGGGAACGCCTTCATCTTCTCTTCAAAGCCTTTCTGGATGTCGAGCGTGTAGGGATCGCCGGGGTCGCCGAGCACCTGCAGGATCTTGCCCTTCACAGCGCCGTTCTTGGCCTTCAGCAGCGCTTCGGCCTGTTCGGCGGCGACGTGGCCGATCTCGACAGTGCCGGCTACCGAGGTGAAGTCGGACGGAGTGGAGGTGATCTGGCGATCGAATTCCACGACAGGTATGCCGGCCGCGCGCGCGGCCTCGATCGACGGCTTCAACGCGTTGAAGTCGACGGCGGCCAGGATGATCGCCTTCGGTTTCAGCGCGATGACGTCGTTCATCTGCGATTGCTGGGCGTCGGTCTTGTTGTCGGCGTTCAGCGTCTTCATCTCGTAGCCGACCTGCTTCAGGAACAGTTCCAGCGCGCTCACCGAGCCGGTCTGGAACTCATCGAGCAAGGTCGGCACCATGTAGTAGACGGTACCCTTGGACTGGGCGAATGCCGGCGTGAGCGTGGCAACTGCCAGTGCCAGGATACCGAGGACAGAAAGAAGTATTCGTTTCATATCGTTGGCTCCTCTAGTGCCGGACCCCTCTTTTGTCCCTCAGCCCGCCGGTCCGGCACCGGCAAGCGTCTCCCCGGTGATCATGTTGATCACCGCATCGGGACTTGTTTTGTTGCGTGCGACATCGCCGGCCACGACGCCTTGCCGGATCACCACGATCCGGTCTGCGACCTGGAAGGCCTGCTGCATGATGTGGGTGATGATGACGACGCCGATGCCCTGGTTCGCCACCTGGCGGATCATGTCGAGGCCGCGCCGCGTCTGTTCGACGCCAAGCGCTGCAAACGGCTCGTCGAGCAGCACAAGCTTGCCGCCCCAGTGCACGAAGCGGTTGAGCTCGATGGCTTGCCGCTGCCCGCCCGAGAGATGCTCGACATTGGTGCGCAATGACGGAATACGGGTGCCGGCGCTGGCAAGCGCCTTGCCGACCACGGCCTCCATCGCCCGCTCGTCGAGCACTGGAATGCCGAGCACCTTGCGCGTGATCTCACGGCCCATGAAGAAATTGGCCACCACGTCGACATTCGTGCACAGCGACAGGTCCTGGTAGACGGTCTCGATGCCCGCCGCCTTGGCCTCCGCGGGGGATTTGGCAAGGAACTCCTTGCCTTCGAACAGCATGCGGCCGGAGGTGGGCTCCAGGCCGCCGGCGATGATCTTGACCAGCGTCGACTTCCCGGCGCCGTTATCGCCCAGCAACGCGACCACCTCGCCCTTGCCGATCGAGAAGCTGATACCCTTCAGCGCCTGGATTGCGCCGTAGTTCTTGGTGACGTTGTCGAGCACCAGCAAGGGTTCGCTCATCAGGCAACCTCCCCGGCTGTCAGGATGTCGCGGCCGCGTTCGCGCCCGGCGGTGAACATCTGGCCGAAGCGTGGCGACAACACGCCAGAGACGGCCAATGCGGCCGCGCCGCGCAGCACGGCTTGCTGGCCGCCGCCGGCGACGACGATGCGTGGCGTCTTGCGGTCCTTGCGGGCCGAAACCGAATTGTGCAGAGGCGCAGCCGATCTCGCCAGGCGTTCGAGCAGGTCCGGCGCCGCCAGCCCGCCGAGCACGACCGTCTCGGGGTCGAAAAGGTTCTCGATGATGGCAATGGCGTTGCGGAAGATCGGGCCGACCTCGGCGACCCAATCGGCATCGCTGCCCTTCCAGCGCCCTCGCGCTTCGAGCGAGACATAACGTTCGAGGCAACCGCGATTGCCGCACGGGCAAAGCTCGCCATTGGGAACGACGGGAATATGGCCGATCTCGCCGGCATTGCCCCAGGCGCCGCGCAGCACGCTGCCGTCATGCATCATGGCGCTGCCAAGTCCGACGCCGAAATAGAGATAGTAATATTCGGAATGCTGGGCGCCGATGCCGTAGAGGCGCTCGCCCATGGCGGCCGCAGCCATGTCGCCGTCGAAAAAGGCCGGCAATCCTGTCGCCGCCGTCAGCCGCTCGCGCAGCGCCACGTCCTTCCAGCCGGCCATTGTGGTCGGCCCGATGAAGCTCATCGTGTCCACGCCGAACGGGCCGGGAAGCGCCATGCCGATGCCGATGACGCGGCCCGCGGCGCGCGTTCCGGTCAGGTCGCGGACCATGGCGCGGACCTGGTCGAACGCATGATCGGGCGTCGCGTTGGGGGCCTCGCGGTGCAAGCTGTCGATCACGTCACCGCTGAGATTGATCAGCGCCGCGTCGATCCCCAGCGGCGTCAGGTGGATGCCGACGGCATAGCCGCCCTCGGGATTGATGCGCAGCGTCGCCGGTGGCAGGCCACGGCCCTTCGGCTCCTCGCGTACGGACAGGACGTAACCCTGCTCCTCCAGTTCGCGAACGATGGTCGATACGGTTTGAACGGTGAGGCCGACATGCCTGGCGATATCGCCCCTGGCGATGGGGCCGTACCGGCGGATCGATTCGAGCACGATGCGTCGGTTGTACGGCCGCCCGAACTCCTGATTGGTCCCTCGCAATGCCATGCCTTGCGTCCCCGGTTGAGGCAAGGTTGGCACCAAATATTTATTCAGTCAAATGGAATTCAAAAATGCACCGCATTTGAGGGACGCGCCCGCTACGGCGGAAAAGCCGGCCGGTGTCCGGCTGATCACCGCGCCCTAGATAGCGGGACATGGATAAGATTTATGTCTTGCTGATCTTTGCCGCGGCCATTGCCATCATCTGCCTGGGCGGCAGATGGAACACATCTGATACCGACCACTATATGGGCTTCGACAATTTGCGGTCGCCTCGAAAGGGAAAAGCCCTGAACGGCGACAAGGATGCGAAAAAGCAATGAGGACGGCGCGGGATGGCGGCGGCCTGGGCCCGTGCGTTAGAGATACTGCGCGACCTTCTTGCCGACCGTGAGGAAACGCAAAGGATCGATCGCTTCGCCATTGTGGCGGACTTCGTAATGCAGATGCGGGCCGGTCGAGCGACCGCTGCTGCCGGTCTTGCCGATGACAGCGCCGGCATCCACTTTTTCGCCCACGGTCACGTCGATTTCGCTGAGATGTCCATAGCGCGTGGCAAACCCATTGCCGTGATCGACTTCGACCATGCGGCCATAGCCGCCATTCCAGCCCGCCTTGATGACCACGCCTGGCGCGGTGACCTTGGCCGCCATGCCGATCGGCGCCCTGAAGTCCATTCCCGAATGCAGGGCGGCCGTGCCGAGGATCGGGTCGGTGCGCACCCCGAACGGGCTGGTGACGGAATGACCGGGTGCGGGATTCGCGAGCGGCAGCCGGCGTGCTTCCTTCTTGAGCTGGTCGAGCGTGTCCAGCGCCTCGTCCAGTTCCTTGACCTTGCTGTCGAAAAACATCGAGCTGTCAAGCGGGATCAGCGGTCCGCCGACATCGCTTTCGTTCTTGCCGAAGTCGCTGTCGACCGGCAGCCCGGCCGCCTCGAGCGCCTGGGTTATGGCGTCGGCATTCTTGTAGGCGTTGTCAGCAAGTATGCTGATGCGCGTGAGCTGGTCATTCTCGATGGATTTCAACGACTTGTTGATCGAAATGAACAGCTTGTCGGCACGATCGGCGGCTGAATCGTTCGGCAGCGGATCGGAGCGGGTCGCCCACAGGGAGAACGGCCTGGTGTCGGCGGCGCCAGGGGCGGCGCCGAGGCTGGCCAGCGCGTAGCTTTGAGCAGGCTGGGCGATGCTGCCGGTCACTTCGGCGTGTTTGTCAGGCTTTGCCGGCACTGCCGGATCTTCGGCCGTCGCTGCGCCGACTTCATTTTCGGCGCGGTCGAGCAGCGGGCCGAGGCGGCCGTGGCGCTGGCTGAGTTGCGTCTGGCGCTCCAAAAGCTCGCTCACCTTGGTTTCCATCAATTGCTGGTCAAGCAACTGCCGGCTGGTGATGCGGTCGACCTGGGCGCGAAGCGCCGAGATGCGGTCTTCGTAAGCCTGCTGCATGCGCGCCTGGCGCGCGGTGGTGGCGCCGATCAGGTCGTCGCGCAGCACGAGATAGGAGGTGGCCAGCAGGTAACCGATGGCGATCGCCGCCAGCGCCGAACCGAGAAATACAACCAGCCAGGGCCGGATCGTGAAGTGCCTGATCTCGCTGCCGCGGGCGATGATGACTGTATGCGGTTCCTTGCGCCTGCCAAAGATCGCGGACTGACCGGTTGCGTTCACGGGACCAAGCTTTCGTTTACGACACCACGACAGCCCGACTACACATTATTAAGGTTAACAAAGCTTTGCCGAAGCAAGACGCCGGCAAGAATTGCCCGCAAAGCGAGCATGGGGTTGCTTCGCATCGCTTTCTGAAAACAAGGGCGCGGAGGCGCCCCCCTCAAATCGCCCGCACAGCTTCCAGCACCTCCTCGGCATGGCCCTTGACGCGCACCTTGCGCCAGATCCTGGCGATGCGCCCGTCGCGGCCGATCAGGAACGTCGCGCGCTCGACACCCATGTATTTGCGGCCATACATCGATTTTTCGACCCAAAGGTGGTAGGCCTCGATCACCTTGCGCTCCTCGTCGGAGGCAAGGTCGATGGTAAGATCGTATTTCGACTTGAACTTGTCGTGCTTCCTGGCGCTGTCGGGCGACAGGCCGATCACGACGGCGCCGGCCTTCTCGAACTCCGGCTTCAGCTGCGAAAAGCTGATCGCTTCGGCGGTGCAGCCGGTGGTGTCGTCCTGTGGGTAGAAGTAGAGGACGACAGGTCTGCCGGCAAAGCCGGCCAGGCTGAGCGAACCACCGCCGTCCCGCGGCAACTCGAATTGCGGCGCGGGATCGCCCACATTGAGGTCAGCCATATCCATGCCCTTGTTTGAGGTTACGCGCGAAGCCACACCGATATAGTGTCGAGCGGGGATTCGTCCACGAGCGAGTTCGTAGAACGGAAAATTGCGTGGATCAGGAGCAACCGCAGCACGAGAAGATCAGGTTCAGGCGGGATGAAATCACCGACCTGGGCGCCTTGCCATCGGCTTGCCGCGTTCCGCCGCTCGGCCAGGCGGCGATCGGCCGCGGCTTTCGTATCCTATCGCGGCTGTTTGCCGGCGCCGTTGCGCTGGTGCTGCTGGCGGCGGTGGCTGTCTATCTCATCGGTGTCTCCGGAATAGGGGCCGACCGGCTGCGCGTCGAGGCGGAGGCCGCCATCGAGAAGCTTGCGGGCGTCGATGTCGATGTTGCGGTCGGGCCCGCCCGCATCACCCTCGACAGTTCGAGCTTCGTCGCGCTCCAGGTGAGCGACGTCAGCCTGAAGGCCAGCGACGGTAAACCCATGGCCGATGCGGGCAGGGTGCGTTTCGGCATCCGCCTGCTGCCGCTGCTTCGAGGCGAGGTGCGGCTGACCAGCGCCAGGATTTCCGATGCGCGCATCGTTACCGCGGCGATGCCGTCGGGCGGCGACTGGACGGCCGAGCTGCGCAATCGGGACGGGCTGATCGATCCCGAAAAACTGTCCGATGCGCTCTTTGCCAACATCAATCACGCTCTCGATGCGGTGCGCGAGGAATCGCTGCACCGTATCGATCTTCACAATGTGGCATTCGTTTTGCCCGACACCGAGGCGGTCAGGTTGATCACAGTCGCCGACGCGGTCGTCCTGCAGTCGGGGACAGGCGGCATGGAGTTCTCCTCGCAGGCAAATGTCGACGGCAAGGCGGTGACCGTCGCCGCATCCGCCAGCCGCGATGCCGAGACCCGGCGCGTGATATCGCTGGATGCCACCGTCGGCATCGCCGAAGACGGCGGCGAGAGCGGCGCCACGGCGTCCGGCGGCAAGTTGGGGGCGCTCAGCGTGACGCTCAAAGGGTCGCAAGGAGCCGGCGACACCGCGTCGCGGCTGACGGCTGCCCTGTCGTCCAGGGGATCGGTGCTTGATCTCGGCACGCGTGGCCTGCTGTCGGCCGATGTCGATCTCGGCGCCACGCTCGTCCGCGGCAGCAACAAGATCCAGGTGGACAGGCTGTTGCTGAAGACCGGCCGCTCGACCTTCGATTTCGCCGGCTCGATCGGGCCCAGGCCCGCGACCGGCGCCGCTGGAGAGGAGCCGGCCTACCGATACGATCTGACCAGTGACGGCTCGACGCTGGCGCCTTCGGAATCGCCGGAGCCTGCGCTCACCTTCCTTGCCCGCATCGCCGGCGTCTATCAGACCAAAAGCCATAAATTGGTAGCCGATCAGATCGCAGTCCGGTCGGCCGCTTCCAGCGAGGTCCTTGGAACTGCGGCCGTGCAGTTCGTTGACGGCAAGGCTCCCGGCATCAATCTGGCGCTCAACGTGCACGACATGCCGGTCTCGCACGTCAAGCAGCTTTGGCCATGGTTTTCGGCGCGCAACGCGCGGCTCTGGGTATTGGACAATCTGTTCGGCGGCCGCGTCGTCGACGCCAATCTTCAATTCCAGGTGGTGCCTGATCGCCTCGGCAATGGCGTGCCGCTTTCCGCCGACGAGGTGTTCGGCCGCTTCCAGATCGAAGGATCGCGTTTCGACACGGCTGGCCGCATCCCGCCGATACGCGATGCCGTCGGCGTCGTCGCCTTCCACGGCAATGACGTCGATATCTCCCTGTCTTCCGGTACTGTCTTCATGCCCAGCGGCCGCACGGTGGCGGCCAGCAACGGCACGCTGACGGTCAAGGCGGCCAACCGCCCGCCGGTCGTCGGCGCGCTCGACATCGACGTTGCCGGCGAAGCGTCCGCGGTCGCTGAACTTGCCTCCTACGAGCCGATCAATGCCATGCGCCATGTCGGCTTCCTGCCCGAAGACCTGTCCGGCAGCGTCACCGGCCATGTCAGGGCCGATATTCCGCTGCAATCCGGCGTCGACAGCTCGAAGCTCGATTGGCTGGTATCGCTCGACTACAGCGGGCTTTCACTGGCCAAGCCGTTCGAAGGCCAGAGCGTCACGGATGCCGACGGTTCCGTCACGGTCGACCCTGAAAAGGCTGTGATTTCCGCCAAGGCATCCCTGAACGGCATTCCGGCCGAACTCGACCTGATTGAGCCGCTGGAGAATGGCGGACCGGCACGCAGCCGCAAGGTGGCCCTGGTGCTCGACGACAAGATCCGCGCCGCCGCCATGCCGGGGCTGGCCCCGTTGCTGGGCGGAACCGTGAAAGTCGCGATCGACAAAAGCGGCGACGGCAACCAGAACGTCTCGGCCGACCTGACCAATGCCAGGCTCGACATCCCCTGGGCCGGATGGAGCAAGGGGGCAGGGGTCCCCGCAAGTGCTACATTCGTCATGACCACGTCCGGCGATACCACGACGCTGTCCGACTTCGACCTCGGCGGCAAGACATTTTCCGTCGACGGCAACATCGTGCTGGTCAACGGGGCCCTGTCGTCGGCAAAGTTCAGCAAAGTCGCGCTGAACCGGGGCGACGACGTGGCGGTATCCGTCAAGCGATCGGGCAGGGGCTATGCAGTCAACATCAGCGGCAACGCCCTGGATGCCCGCTCGCTGATCAAGCAGTTCACCTCCGACGTCGACACCGCGACCAAGACGACGGGCGCCGACGCGATTTCCGTCAGCGCCGACGTCGATCGGCTGACCGGTTTCCATGACGAGCAACTGTCCAACCTCAAGCTCGACTACAGCGCGGCCGGTTCGAAGGTGAACGGGCTGAAGGTCAGCGCCACTGCAAGTTCGGGAGCCGCCATAGCCATCAGCAACACGAGCAGCGCCGGCCGACGCTCGCTCAACGTACAGTCGGCGGACGCCGGTGCGATACTGAGATTCCTCAACATCTACGAGCACATGGAAGGTGGGGCGATTGCCCTGGCCTTGTCGGGAACGGGCGACGGGCCGATGAAGGGCAAGGTGGACACGACGAACTTCTTCGTCGTCAACGAACCGAAGCTCGCGTCCATCGTCTCGACCACCCCGGCAGGCGACAGCCGCAGCCTCAATCAGGCGGTCAAGGGCAAGCTCGACACCTCGCGGGTACAGTTCGAACGAGGCTACGCCGAGATCGAGAAGGGCAGCGGCTATCTCAGGCTGGCCAATGGCGTGCTGCGCGGTCCCCGCATCGGCACGACGTTCCAGGGCACGCTCTATGACCAGAACAACAACATGGACATGACCGGCACCTTCATGCCGGTCTACGGCCTCAACCGCATCTTCGGCGAACTGCCCATCGTCGGCGCGCTTTTGGGCAATGGCCGCGACCGCGGCCTGATCGGCGTGACCTACCGGCTCAAGGGCAACGCCAACAAGCCGCTGCTCGACATCAACCCGCTCTCGGTGATCGCGCCGGGGATATTCAGGTCGATCTTCGAGTACCGGTGAAGGGGCCTCAAACCGGCCGCACCAGAATGTGTTTTTTCCTGCCGAGTGAAAGCTTTACTACGTTTTCCGGACTCAAATCCTGAAGCGTCACCGTGCGGCGGTCATCGCTGACCGGCTGGTCGTTGAGCCGCACCGCACCGCCTTGCACATGCCGCCGCGCTTCGCCGTTGGACGCCGCCAGCCCGGCGGTCACCAGCAGCGCCAGGATGCCGACGCCGGCTTCGAGCTTGGCGTTTTCAACCTCGACGCTCGGCAGCGTCTCGGCGAGGGCACCTTCCTCGAAGGTCTTGCGTGCGGTTTCGCTGGCCTGTTCGGCGGCGCCGCGACCATGGAGCAACGCGGTGATCTCCGTGGCGAGGATCTTTTTCGCCTCGTTGATCTCGGACCCACCGAGCTTCTCCAGGCGCGCCACCTCGTCCAACGGCAGCGTCGTGTAGAGCTTCAGGAAACGGCCGACATCGGCGTCCTCGGTGTTGCGCCAATACTGCCAGAATTCGTAAGGCGAGAGCATCTCGGCATCGAGCCAGACCGCGCCCGTGGCGGACTTGCCCATCTTGGCGCCCGACGAGGTGGTGAGCAGCGGCGTCGTCAGCGCATAAAGCTGCGCGTCCTCCATGCGGCGACCGAGATCGATGCCGTTGATGATGTTGCCCCACTGGTCGGAGCCGCCCATCTGCAGACGGCAGCCGAGGCGCTTGTAGAGCTCGACGAAGTCGTAGGCCTGCAGGATCATGTAGTTGAATTCGAGGAAGGACAACGACTGCTCGCGGTCGAGCCGCAGCTTGACGGAATCGAACGCCAGCATGCGGTTGACCGAAAAGTGACGGCCGACGTCGCGCAGGAAATTGACGTAGTTGATCTCCATCAGCCAGTCGGCGTTGTTGACCATGATCGCGTCATTCGGGCCGCTGCCGAATTTGAGATACGGCATGAAATTGCGGCGGATGCCGGCGAGATTGTCGTCGATGTCGCGCGGTGTCAGAAGCTTGCGCGCCTCGTCCTTGAAGGAAGGGTCGCCGATCATCGAGGTGCCGCCGCCCATCAGGGCGATCGGCCGATGGCCGGTCTGCTGCAGCCAGTGCAACATCATGATCTGGATCAGCGAGCCGGCGTGCAGGCTCTTGGCGGTCGCGTCGAAGCCGATATAGGCCGTCACCGTCTCCTTGGCGAAGAGATCGTCCAGCCCGGCATCATCCGAGGTCTGGTGGATGAAGCCGCGCTCGCTCATCGTGCGCAGGAAATCGGATTTGAAGGCAGGCATTTTTTCTTTCCCGAAGCGTCCGCCCGTCCGGCGCGGGCGTATGTGAAAGCGCGCGTTTAGCACCCAAGCGCGATCAGCAAAAGTGGATTCCGGTTTTGCGCCCGATCGCGCTTCGACCAGGGGCTTGGCAATCACTTGTTGTTGAAACGCCGCAAGCCGCCTCTCGGCGCGGATGCTTGCTTCATTGTTTGTGCTGGCGTAATGAGGCGCGCGCCAAAAGGTCCTTGCAGCCCACGACCTTAAGCGGCACCGCACGGCATCCACCCAATGCCATATCCGACGACAGAGCCCCACGCGACATGCCGGACGCATTGATATCCATCGTCATTCCTTGCAGGAACGAGGCGGCAAACCTGCCGCTGCTGATCGATGAGATCGAGGCGGCGATGACCGGGCGCGACTTCGAACTGATCATCGTCAACGACGGCTCGACCGACGAAACCGCAGCCGTTCTCGCCAGGCAGGCAGCACTTCGCCCCTTTCCCGTCAGGGAATTGCGGCACGAGAAATCCGCCGGCCAGAGCCTCTCGGTACGCTCCGGCGCCTGGGCGGCGCGCGGAAGCATCGTCGCCACGATCGACGGCGATGGCCAGAACGATCCTCAGTACATTCCCATGCTAGTCGACGCCTTGCGGCGGGCCGGGCCCAGCTACGGTGCCGCGCAAGGGCAACGCCTGAAGCGCCGCGACAGCAAGGTCAAGCAACTGGCATCGCGGTTCGCCAACTGGCTGAGAAACGCCATCCTGCATGACGAGACGCGCGACACAGGCTGCGGCCTGAAGGCGGTCCACACCGAGATCCTGCGCAAGCTGCCGTTCTTCGACGGCACCCATCGTTTCGTTCCGGCGCTGGTCATCCAGGAAGGATACCATGTCGTGCATTGCGACGTCGTCGACCGCTCCCGCCGCCACGGCAAGTCGAACTACGGAATTTTCGACCGCGGCCTGCAGGGCGTGCTCGATCTCTGCGGCGTCTGGTGGCTGCGCCGCAGGCGTCGCCGGATGCCAAAAGTAGAGGAAATCACGCATGGTTAACGTGCTTCAGGAACTGGTGACCTGGATCCACCGGGTCTTCATCGAACAGTTCAACGCGTGGATCCTGCTCGGCTTCGTCGCCCAGTTCTTTTTCACCATGCGCTTCGTCGTGCAGTGGCTCGCATCGGAAAAGGCCAAGCGAAGCGTCGTGCCGATCGCCTTCTGGTTCTTCTCGCTGTTCGGCGGAGGTCTGTTGCTGATTTATGCGATCAAGCGGCAGGACCCGGTGTTCATCGCCGGCCAGGGCATGGGCTTGTTCATCTACATCAGAAATCTCTGGCTGATCGCCAATGAACGCAAGGCGGCGATGACGAAGGTCGATTGAGCGGCTTTGCGCATCAGGGAAGAATGGTCGGAGAGGCTGGAATATGGCGCTGAACAGGAACTACATCCTTCTTTTCCTGTTCAGCCTGGTGATGACGGTGTCGGGACTTGCGTCCATGCCGCCGCTGGACCGTGACGAGCCGCGCTTCGTCCAGGCCACCAAGCAGATGGTCGAGAGCGGCGATTATATCGACATCCGCTTTCAGGACGCTTCGCGCTACCAGAAGCCGATCGGCATCTATTGGCTGCAATCCGCGGCCGTGGCTCTGAGCGGCAAGGGCGCCGCCGCACCAATATGGGTCTACCGCCTGGTGTCGACGCTGGGCATCGCCCTGGCCGTTCTCGGCATCGCCTGGACGGGCACCAGGCTTTTCGGAGCCAGTGCCGGCATCGCCGCCGGCCTGGTGATGGCGGCGATCTTCGCCACCGCCTTCGAGGGCCGCGACGCCAAGACCGATGCGATGCTGCTGGCCTGCTGCGTGGCGGCGCAGGGCGCGCTGGCGCAGATTTACCTGGCATCGCGCCGCAACGAGCCCGTCGCCGGCCATCTGTGGTGGATATTCTGGCTGGCGCAAGGGGTCGCGATCCTCATCAAGGGGCCGATCGCCCCACTGCTGTCGGCGCTCACCATCGCTGTCTTGTTTGCATTCGAACGCGACGGGCGCTGGCTGTCGAAGCTCAAGGTGGGGCGCGGCCTGCTGCTCGTCGTCCTGATCGTGTTGCCCTGGCTCGCCCTGATCACCTGGAAAAGCCACGGCGCCTTCCTCCAGCAGGCCGTCGGCAAGGATATGCTCGGCAAGGTCGCCCAGGGCGAGGAATCGCACGGCCTGCCGCCCGGCTTCTACATGTTGACCTATTCGCTGTTCATGTGGCCGTTCGGCCTGATCGCCGTCGGCGCCGGCCTGCAAGCCCTCAACCGGCTGCGCGACGATGTCAGGCTGCGCTTCTGCCTCGCCTGGTACATCCCCTTCTGGCTGGTATTCGAACTGATTCCGACCAAGCTGCCGCACTACGTGCTGCCGGCCTATCCCGGCATGGCGCTGCTGATCGGCTGGCTTTTGACATTGCAGCCGCAGGAAGCCAATGCGCCGCTCCGGCGCTGGCAGCAATGGTTGTGGTGGTCGACTGCATTCGGCCTGGTCGTGGTCAGCCTCGGCCTGGCTGCGGTCTGCGTGGGCGCCCCGATCTATCTCACCCATACTTTCTCGTGGTGGAGCATTCCGGCCGCCGCGTCGGCGCTCGGCGCCGGCTACCTGGCCTTCTCGCGACAGTTGCAAGTGCCGCTTGCCCGTATCGGCGCCGTCGCCGCCTGTGCGGGCATCGCCTACGGGTTGCTGTTTGGTATCATCGCCCCGTCCTTGAAGCCGATATGGCTGAGCCCGGCGATCAACCAGGCTGTGCGCGTCTACAAGCCTTGCGACACCTCGGTGCTGGCGTCGGCGCGGTATCACGAGCCGAGTCTTGTGTTCCTGGTAGGTACGAAAACGGTGCTGACCGACATCGATGGCGTGGCAAAGCATCTGCTTGCCGACCCCGCCTGCGCGCTGGGACTGGCGCCGGTCGAGGATGAGCAGAAACTCAATGGATTGCTGGCCGGGCAAGGCAAGGCGGCGAGCCGTCTTACGACGATCGACGGGGTCAACTTTTCATCGGGAGACAAAATGTCGCTCGGCCTCTACCGTATCGCCCAATGAGTTCGACAACGGGATCGGGTTTTCAATGCTGGTGAAACCGCGCCCTTCCGTTTCCGTTACGCCCGCTGCGGTGGTGCGTCGGTCGGTCGGCAATTTCCGCGACACGCTGCGGATCGTCAGAGGGCGCTTCGCCGCTCGTTCCGCTTCGTATCCCAGAATCCTATGGCCGCTCTGGATCTCAACCTGGATTTTGCTGACGGCAGCGGCATTCGTCGGCCTCGACACCCCGGCGGGACTGCTGCACGGCCGGTGGTCGGCGGGCTTCGGCCGGCTTGCCGAGTTCCTGACGCAGTTCGGCCTAGGCGGCTGGTATCTCATCCCTCCGGCACTCTTGCTCATAGGGGCCAATCTGACGGACTGGCGAAGCCTGTCGCGGCGGCCATTGATGCTCGTCTACAACTGGACCTGCCTGGCGTTCCTTGCGCTGAGCGCCGTCGGTCTGTCCGGCCTGCTGGTCAATGTCCTGAAATATGCGGTCGGTCGGGCGCGTCCGCTCTATTTTCAGGATCTCGGCGTGCTCTCGCTGCGTCCCTTCGCCTTCGATGCGCGCTTTGCCGGTTTCCCGTCCGGTCACGCCACGACCATGGGGGCCGTGTTCGGCATCCTGCTGCTTTTGTTCCCGCGGCGCTGGTACATCGCCTTGCCGATCACGGCCTGCATCGCCTCGACGCGGGTCTTCGTCGGCGCGCATTATCCGAGTGATACCGTCGCCGGCTTTGGTCTTGGCTTTGCCTTCGCGCTGGTTTGCGGACTGGTCTTTGCCCGGCTCGGCTTCATCTTCAGCCCGACACGATCGGGATTGCCGGTGCGCAAGCAGACGTTTCGGCTGATCGGTCGAACAAGCCGAACGGCCGTCTGATTCATCGAGCCTGGGATTTAGTCGCCGTTCAGTCCGCCATAGGACCTTACCAGGTTCACCATGTCGGACGAATTTGCCGTCTCGCTTTCAAGCCCGTGCGCAACGCCTGCGCGATCCGCGACGGGACGGTTCTGGCTGACCTTCCATTTGCCATGGATTTCGCCGATCTCGATCTCCAGCCCGATGATGCCCTTGATCTGCGACTGAATGAACGGGGCAGGCGCATCCGTTACCGCCCATGGCGCCTCACGCGTGCCTTCCTGCGAAGCCGTCAGGTCGGCGATCTGCCGCGCCAGCCAGTCCTGATCATCGATCACCTTCGCGGTGCCGCGCACCTGCACGATGGCATAGTTCCAGGTTGGCACCACCTTGCCGGTCTCGCGCTTGGTCTCGTACCAGGACGGCGTCACATAGGCGTCGGTACCCTGGAAGACGATCAGCACCGTCGAGGCCGGATTGTCGGCGATAAGCCGCCATTGCGGATTGGCTCTAGCCAGATGTGCGCGCAGCCTGCCGTTTGGCCCGACATCGGCGTCGATCAGGAACGGAATGGCGTCGGCGACCGGCCCCTCGGGTCCGCTGGAAACCAGCAGGCCGAGTGGATGTGCCCGGATCAGCCCGTGCAGCACGTCCGGCCGTGTTTCCTGGAAATGAGGAGGCTGGTACATTGCGATTATCCGTCCTTAGCGCAGCCGCTTCGGGCGCGGATCCGACAATTCGCCGGCCAGCCGGCGATCGAGATAATCCGCGCATTCCTCGATCAGCAGTTCGGCATCGTTGGCGAAGAAATGATTGGCGCCGGGCAAGGTCTTCTGCGTGATGGTGATGCCCTTTTGCGTGTGCAGCTTGTCGACCAGGCCTTGCACGTCCTTCGGCGGCGCCACCTTGTCAGCGTCGCCATGGATGATGAGCCCCGAGGAGGGGCAGGGCGCCAGGAAGGAAAAGTCGTAGGTGTTGGGTTGCGGCGCGACCGAGATGAAGCCTTCGATCTCGGGCCGGCGCATCAAAAGCTGCATGCCGATCCACGAGCCGAACGAATAGCCGGCAACCCAGCAACTCTTGGAATCCGGATGCAGCGACTGCACCCAGTCGAGTGCGGCGGCCGCATCCGACAATTCGCCGGTGCCGTGATCGAATTCGCCCTGGCTGCGCCCGATGCCGCGGAAATTGAAGCGCAGCGTGGTGAAGTCGCGCTTCTGGAACATGTAGAAGAGGTCGTAGACGATTTTGTTGTTCATCGTCCCGCCGAATTGCGGGTGCGGATGCAAGACAATGGCAATCGGCGCGCTCTTTTCCTTCGAGGGCTGGTATCGACCCTCCAGACGGCCGGCCGGACCGGTGAAAATGACCTCAGGCATGAAATACTCCAACTTGGGTAATAAGAATGCGCGGCGCCCGGAGAACCTTCCTCTGGCCTTGACGCAGGGCGAGCGTCTTCATAGAAGCTAGTTTAGAATTGTTCAAAACTGGGTGGCCGGAACGCAATCGTCCGGCTGCCCGCGCCGCAAGCCGCGTAAATAGGACGGCTTGCCTTGGAATTTCAAGGAAATAACGCGATATCTCGGTGGAATGGCTTCTGACGGGACCAACTGGAAGAAAATGGCCGGAATGCGCGCCTATCTCGACTACAATGCCAGTGCGCCCCTGCTTGCAGCGGCACGCGAGGCTATGGTCGCGGCGCTCGATGTGGCCGCCAACCCATCATCGGTCCATGCCGAAGGGCGTGCGGCGCGTCGCCTGATCGAAACTGCAAGGCGTGATGTGGCGGAATTGGTGAAGGCCAAGGCTGGGCATGTCGTGTTCACGTCAGGCGCCACGGAAGCCGCCTCGACGCTGCTGACGCCCGATTGGCGGATGGGGCGCGGGACCATCCGCATGAGCCATCTCTATGTCTGCGAAGCCGACCACCCCTGCCTGTTGAACGGCGGGTCCTTCCCGGCCTCGCAGGTGACGCGGATCGGCGTCGACGCCAATGGAATTGTCGACCTCGAAGCAATGGCAAACGCGCTTGCCGCGCACGATAAGGCCGCCGGCCTGCCGCTGGTGGCAATCCATGCCGCCAACAATGAGACTGGTGTCATCCAGCCGGTCGATCGTATCGCCGAAATCGTAAAGGCGGTCGACGGTGTCCTCGTCGTAGACGCGGTTCAGGCGGCAGGGCGCATTTCGATCGACATTTCGGCGGGTTACGCCGACTATCTGATACTGTCGTCGCACAAGATTGGCGGCCCCAAGGGCGTCGGCGCCATCGTCGCCGCTGCCGATCTGATGATGCCGAAGCCGCTCATCAACGGCGGTGGCCAGGAAAAGGGCCATCGCGGCGGCACCGAGAACCTGCCCGGCATTGCGGGATTTGGCGCGGCGGCGCGGGAGGCTCTCATCGGATTGGAGGCCATCGACGCCCTGCGTCGGTGCCGCGACGAGATCGAGGCCATCGTTAAAATGTTGATACCGGACGTGGAAATCTTCGGAACCGGCGCACCGAGGCTTGCCAACACGACATTCTTCGCTATTCCCGGCGCCAAGGCCGAAACGGTACAGATCGCCTTCGACCTGGCCGGTGTGGCGCTGTCGGCGGGTTCCGCCTGCTCGTCGGGTAAAGTCGGTCCGAGCCATGTGCTGAAGGCCATGGGTCAAGGTGACAGTCCGGGTGCGTTGCGCTTGTCGATCGGCGCGGCGACCGGCGCGCAGGACATCGAGGCGTTCCGCCTGGCGTTGGCAGAAATCGCCGCACGTCGGGTGGGCAAGGAGAAGGCCGCGTAGCGGTTGGACGAATTTGGGCGTTTCGGCCTGGTAGAGCCGTGCGTTTCATGCTGGCCGGGTGAATTTCCGGCCGAGGCGCACTATATGAAACTTACGCCGCCGCGGGTGCTCCTTGGGTGCTTATCTGGCGGTGCCATAGTTTGAAAACTGTCGGGCCTTGACCCCGGCGTGGATGGAGAACGCATATGCCTGCTGTGCAGGACACGATCGATCGGGTCCGAAAGATCGACGTCGACCAATACAAATACGGGTTCCAGACCGAAATCGCTGTCGACAAGGCCCCCAAGGGCCTGAGCGAAGACATCATCCGTTTCATTTCAGCGAAGAAGGACGAACCGTCCTGGATGCTGGAATGGCGTCTGGAAGCCTATCGGCGCTGGCTGACGCTGGAAGAGCCGACCTGGGCGCGCGTCAACTATCCCAAGATCGATTTCCAGGACATCTATTACTACGCGGCGCCGAAGAGCACGCCCGGACCGAGCTCGCTCAGCGACGTCGATCCGGAGATCTTGAAGGTCTACGAGAAACTCGGCATTCCGCTGAAGGAGCAGGAGATCCTGGCCGGCGTGCAGAAGACCGATGCGTCCGAGCTCGAGGAAGCCAGCGACAACGTCTACAAGTCCGGCCGCGTCGCCGTCGACGCCGTGTTCGATTCGGTATCCGTCGTCACCACGTTCAAGAAGGAACTGGCGCAGGCGGGCGTCATCTTCTGCTCGATCTCGGAAGCCATCCGCGAGCATCCGGAACTGGTGAAGAAATATCTCGGCTCGGTCGTGCCGACGTCGGATAATTTTTATGCGACGCTGAATTCGGCCGTCTTCACCGACGGCTCGTTTGTCTTCGTGCCCAAGGGCGTTCGCTGCCCAATGGAACTGTCGACCTATTTCCGCATGAACGAGAAGAACACCGGCCAGTTCGAGCGCACGCTGATCATCGCCGAGGAGGGGGCCTACGTCTCCTATCTCGAAGGCTGCACGGCGCCGCAGCGCGACGAGAACCAGCTCCATGCCGCAGTCGTCGAACTGGTGGCGCTAGACGATGCCGAGATCAAATATTCGACGGTGCAGAACTGGTACCCCGGCGACGCCGAGGGCAAGGGCGGCATCTATAACTTCGTTACCAAGCGCGGCGATTGCCGTGGCCACCGCTCGAAGATCTCGTGGACGCAGGTCGAGACCGGCTCGGCGATCACGTGGAAATACCCGAGCTGCATCCTGCGCGGCGACGATTCCAGCGGCGAGTTCTATTCGATCGCCGTGTCGAACGGCTACCAGCAGGTCGACAGCGGCACCAAGATGATCCATCTCGGCAAGAACACGTCGAGCCGCATCATCTCCAAGGGCATCGCCGCCGGCTTTTCGCAGAACACCTATCGCGGCCAGGTTTCGGCGCACCGCAAGGCGACCAACGCGCGCAACTTCACCAACTGCGACTCGCTGCTGATCGGCGACCAGTGCGGCGCCCACACGGTTCCCTACATGGAAGCCAAGAACGCGACGGCTCAGTTCGAGCATGAGGCGACGACGTCGAAGATTTCCGAGGACCAGAAGTTCTACGTCATGCAGCGCGGCATTCCGGAGGAGGAAGCGATCGCGCTGATCGTGAATGGCTTCGTCAAGGACGTCATCCAGCAGCTGCCGATGGAATTCGCCGTCGAGGCACAGAAGCTGATCGGGATTTCGCTCGAGGGCTCGGTCGGCTGACCGGACAGATATTCAGGAAACAAAAGAATGCTTGAGATCAAGAACCTGCATGCCCGCATCGTCGATGACGGCACCGAAATCATCCGCGGCCTGAACCTCTCGGTGAAAGCCGGCGAGGTCGCGGCCATCATGGGGCCGAATGGCTCGGGCAAGTCGACGCTGTCCTACATTCTCGCCGGCCGCGAGGACTACGAGGTCACCGAGGGCGATATCCTCTACAACGGCCAATCGATCCTCGAAATGGATCCGGCCGAGCGCGCGACGTCGGGGATTTTCCTGGCCTTCCAGTATCCGATGGAGATACCGGGCGTGGCGACTATGGAGTTCCTGAAGGTTGCCATGAACGAGCAGCGCAAGGCGCGCGGCGAGGAGCCGCTGAAGATCCCCGAATTCCTGAAGCGGGTGAAGGAAGCCGCCGGCTCGCTCAACATGGACATGAACATGCTGAAGCGGCCGCTCAATGTCGGCTTCTCCGGCGGTGAGAAGAAGCGCGCCGAGATCCTGCAGATGAAGCTTTTGGAGCCAAAGCTCTGCGTGCTTGACGAGACCGATTCCGGGCTCGACATCGATGCGCTCAAGATCGTTTCCGATGGCGTCAACGCGTTGCGCTCGCCCGAGCGCGCCATTGTCGTCATCACGCACTATCAGCGGCTGCTCGAACACATCGTGCCCGACACCGTGCACGTGCTCTACAAGGGCCAGGTCATCAAGTCCGGCGACAAGTCGCTGGCGCTCGACCTCGAGGCCAATGGCTATGCCGGCGTGATCGGTGAAGCCGCGTGAGATGCCAGAAGGCAAGGTCAAACTGATGAACATGCACACACAACCCCAGCGGACACCGGCCGAAACAGCGTTGATCGACGCTTTCGGCGAACGGTTGTCGCTGCTGCCGGGCGACGGCGCGGTGATGTTGAAGCGCGACGACGCCATCGAGGCGGTGAAGCACGGACTGCCGACCCGGCGTATCGAATCCTGGCACTACACCGACCTGCGCCGGCTGCTGAATGCGGTGCCGGACTTCGACCCGACGGCCGTGGCCAAAGCCATCGCGCCAGTCGTTGAAGGTTCCACCGTGTTGCCGCTTCTCAACGGCGTGTCGAGCGCCAAAACGCCCGCAATCGAAGGCGTCAGCGTCCAGTGCCTGTCGGAGAAACTGACCGACGGCAGCATCGCGCCTGGGCTCGATCCCTACGGCAGCGACGATGCCATCGGGGCGTTGAACACGGCTTTCGTCGCCGACGGTTATTTCGTCGACATCGCCGATGGCACCCAAGTGGAAAAGCCGATCGAATTGCAAAACCTGCAGGCCGGCGGCCAGACGCATGTACGCCTGGCCGTGCGCGCCGGCGCCGACGCCAAGGCTGTGATCGTCGAACGCCAGGCCGGCGAGGGCGCGGCCCTTGTCAGCTCGGTCAGCCAGCTCGTGCTCGGCGAAGGCGCCGAGGTGACGTGGCTGATCATCCAGGAGCAGCCGGACACGGCAACGCATCTGGCGCAGTTCAAGGCTCATATCGGCAAGAATGCGAAGCTGACGCTGTTCGTCATGAACGCCGGCGGCAAGCTCGTGCGCCAGGAGGTCGTTGTGAAGACGACGGGCGAGGGCGCTGACTTCCAATTGCGCGGCATCAACCTGCTGGCCGGCGACGCCCACACGGACACCACCATGGTGCTCGATCATGCGGTGCCGCACACCACGTCGACGGAAGTGATCCGCAATGTCGTGACCGGCAAGGCGCGTGGCGTCTTCCAGGGCCGCATCAACGTCCATCAATACGCGCAGAAGACCAACGCCAAAATGGCTTGCAACACGCTGCTTCTGTCGGACGACGGCGAGTTCTCGACCAAGCCGGAACTCGAAATCTTCGCCGACGACGTGGTCTGCGGTCATGGCGCCACCGTCACCGAGATCGACCACAACCATCTGTTTTACCTGATGGCGCGCGGCATCGACGAGAAGAGCGCCCGTGGTCTGCTGGTGAAGGCCTTCATCGCCGAGGTGATCGAGGAACTGGACGACGAGGTGATCGTCGAGGCCCTGGAGACCAGGCTCGACGGCTGGTTTGCGGCGCATGGATGAGTGGATAGGGCTCGCTCCGGCGAACACCCCTGATCCGGCCGCTTCGCGGCCACCTTCTCCCACAAGGGGAGAAGGAAGAGCGCCTGATCTTCTCCCCTTGTGGGAGAAGGTGGATCGGCGCGAAGCGCCGAGACGGATGAGGGGCGTTGCACGGAATGAGGCGGTGCCTCAAGAGAGCTTATGATGGACCAGAAAGTCGAAACCTACGACGTCGAGGCGATCCGCCGCGATTTCCCGATTCTGTCACGCGAAGTCTACGGCAAACCTCTCGTCTATCTCGACAATGGCGCCTCGGCGCAGAAGCCGCAGGCGGTGCTCGACGCGGTCCAGCACGCCTATGCCCAGGAATACGCCAACGTCCATCGCGGCCTGCACTTCCTGTCCAATGCAGCGACCGACGCCTATGAGAAGGCGCGGGAGACGGTTCGCCGCTTCCTCAATGCGCCGAGCACCGACAATATCGTCTTCACCTCGAACACGACATCGGCGATCAACACGGTCGCCTATGGCTATGGCATGCCCAATATCGGCGAGGGCGACGAGATCGTGCTGTCGATCATGGAGCACCACTCCAACATCGTGCCATGGCATTTCATCCGCGAGCGGCAGGGCGCCAAACTGGTGTGGGTGCCGGTCGACGATCTCGGCGTCTTCCACATCGAGGAATTCGAGAAGCGACTGACCGGCCGCACAAAGCTGGTCGCAATCACGCAGATGTCGAACGCGCTGGGCACGGTGACGCCGATCAAGGAGATCGTGCGCATCGCGCATTCGCGCGGCATTCCCGTGCTCGTCGACGGCAGCCAGAGCGCCGTCCATATGCCCATCGACGTGCAGGACCTCGACTGCGATTTCTTCGTCTTCACCGGCCACAAGGTCTACGGTCCCTCCGGCATCGGTGTGCTCTATGGCAAGAAGGACATCTTGCAGCGCATGCGTCCGTTCATGGGTGGCGGCGAGATGATCGAGGAGGTGACCGAAGACATCGTCACCTACAACGACCCGCCGCACCGCTTCGAGGCCGGTACGCCGCCGATCGTCCAGGCGATCGGGCTCGGCGCCGCGCTCGATTACATGGAAAAGATCGGCCGCGAGCGCATCGCCGCGCACGAGGCCGATTTGAAGGACTATGCGCACGAGCGGCTGCGCGCCATCAACTCGCTGCGCATCTTCGGCGACGCGCCCGGCAAGGGCGCCATCATCTCGTTCGAGCTGCAAGGCATTCATGCCCATGACGTGTCGATGGTGATCGACCGGCAAGGCGTGGCTGTGCGCGCGGGCACCCATTGCGCCCAGCCCCTGTTGAAACGCTTCGGCGTAACCTCCACATGCAGGGCGTCGTTCGGCATGTATAATACGCGAGCCGAAGTCGATGCTTTGGCTGATGCGTTGGAAAAAGCGCGCAAGTTTTTCGGGTGACGATAATGGAAGATGCCAGCACAGCTACCGACGCTGTTCCCGACGCGGCCGCTAAGGCGGTGGTTTCCGCCTCCGCAATTCCCGCCGACGAACTGGCGCGGCTGACCGACGACATCGTCTCGGCGCTGAAGACGGTCTACGACCCGGAAATCCCGGCCGATATTTACGAGCTTGGCCTCGTCTACAAGATCGACATCGAGGACGACCGTTCGGTCAAGATCGACATGACGCTGACCGCGCCCGGCTGCCCGGTGGCCGGCGAGATGCCGGGCTGGGTTGAGAACGCCGTCGGCGCCGTCGAAGGCGTGTCGGGCGTCGAGGTCAACATGACATTCGACCCGCCCTGGTCGCCCGATCGCATGTCGGAAGAGGCGCAGGTGGCGGTGGGCTGGTATTGACCTTGAGTCCGGCACACTTGCGCCAGTGGTAAAACTTCACCATTTTAGGTGAGGAATCATTCGGCAGGCCTTGAACCTGCATGGAATGGAGAAGGAAAAAGATGGGACGCTTTGCCGTCATCACGATGACCGAAAAGGCCGCCGACCGGGTGCGCGAGATCGTTGCCACGCGTGAGAATGCGCATGGCATTCGCCTCGGTATCAAGAAGGGCGGTTGCGCCGGCATGGAATACACGGTCGACCTGGTGACCGAACCCAATACCAAGGACGACCACATCGAGCGCGACGGCGCCCATGTCTATGTCGCGCCGGAAGCAGCACTTTTCCTGTTCGGCACCGAGATGGATTTCGAGCAGACGACGCTGCGCACCGGCTTCACCTTCCGCAACCCGAACCAGAGCTCGGCCTGCGGCTGCGGCGAATCCGTCGAACTGAAGCCGGCCGACCTCAAGGCGCTGGCAGAAGCACGCGCCTCCGCCTGACCTTCCTTCGTCCCGTTTACGGGGAGAAGGTGTCCCCCAGGGCCGGATGAGGGGCAGCGATAGCCCCGCTGCCGGCGTTCGTCATTCGAAAAGCCGCGCAATTGGCTTCCCGCCTGCTGCGCAGACCACTCCTCACCTCCCTTAGAACGCAGCGAAGACACTCACTCCACCCACGTCCCGGTCCGCTTATGCCAGTCGGCGATCGATTCCTCGGGATAGACGTCGAACACCTTGTCGCTCGGCCCGACATCGGGCTCGACCCAGTTGGCCTTGTATTTCAGCATCAGATGCACCTTGCTTGGCGGTTTCGGCAGGTCGCTGTCGATCGCCGAGGCGAAGGGATGGACGAGTTCCGGCCAGGTCGGGTCGTAGAGCCACAGCGCCGATCCGCATTTGCGGCAGAAATTGCGCTCTCCGGTCGAGATTTCGCAATGCGGATGTTCGTCGTCCTCGATCTCGGCCCGATAGACGCCGAGGCTGCTCTTGCCGCGGATGGTCATCGTCTCGTAGTCGGCGCCGAGATTGATGGCAAAACCGCCGCCGCCCTGCTGCTTGCGGCAGATCGAGCAGTAGCACAGCATGAATGGCACGGGCGTGTGGCTTTCCACCTCGAAACGAACGGCATTGCAGCGGCAGGAGCCTTTGAGCAGGACAGGCATGACGGGAAACTCCGGTCGATCCCCTTTCAACCTGTCAGCATGGTTTTGGTTGCGGCGATGACAAGGCCGGATCGCGGTGACATGATCCGCGCATGGACAATGAACGCATAGAAGAACTCTTCCAGAGCCTGGGCCCGGTCAGCATCCGCAAACTGTTCGGCGGCAAGGGCATCTATGCCGACGGCGTCATCGTCGCCATCGTGTTGCGCGGCGAATTGATGCTGAAAGCGGACGAGCAAAGCGCGCCCGACTTCGAGGCCGCCGGCTGCGCGCAGTGGACCTACACCGGGTCTCGCCACGGCAAGCTGGTGGCGATGCCCTATTGGAGTATTCCCGATAGTGCCTTCGACGACCCCGACGAGATGGCGGTATGGGCGCGGCGGGCCTATGAGGC
>NZ_VFVW01000005.1:0-433283 GCF_006442305.1 Mesorhizobium sp. B2-3-6
TAATAGCCGACGAAGATCGCCAGCACGAAGATGGCCAGGCGGAAGACGAAGGGATCGATGGCGCCGCCCGACAGCGCGTGTGCGGCGTCGCCGGCCGCCTCGGCGCCTCCGGGAGCATTTGCCAGGTTCTGCACCGCCAGCCGGACGGCAGCACTTGCCTGGTCGAGCTGGTCGAGGGCTTTCTGCAAGGTCTGGTCCATCACGCGGTCCCTTTCGGCTTGGGCGAGGGCGACTTTGGCGAGGGCGACTTGGGCGGCGGGGGCGACTTGGGCGGCGAGGGCTTGGATGCGGCAGCTTTCCTGGGCGCGGCTTTCTTGGGCGCCGAAGCATCAGCGACCATTGTGCTGGCCGGGATCGCCGGCGGTTCGATATATTGGCCCTTTGGCGGCTGCTGGTCGGCCTTGGCGAAGGCCGGATGGACGATCTTGCCGCCGTCGGTCAGCATGGTCGCCTTGACCAGGTCGTCATCGCGATTGATGGCAAGCGTCTTCGTCGCCTTGTCGACCAGGGTCTCGAGGAAAGCAAAAAGGTTCCTGGCGTAGAGCAGCGAGGCGGAGGCCGCGACGCGGCCCGGCACGTTGAGATGGCCGACGATCTTGACGCCGTTGGCCGTCGTCACGACCTTGCCAGGCACAGCGCCCTCGACATTGCCGCCGCGCTCCACCGCAAGATCGACGATCACCGAACCAGGCTTCATCGAGGCGACCATGTCAGCCGACACCAGCCTCGGCGCCGGGCGGCCGGGGATCAGCGCCGTGGTGATGACGATGTCCTGCTTGGCGATGTGCTCGGCGGTCAGCGCCGCCTGCTTGGCTTGGTATTCCCTGGACATCTCCTTGGCGTAGCCGCCGGCGGTCTCGGCCGCCTTGAACTCTTCGTCCTCGACGGCGAGGAACTTTGCGCCAAGCGAGGCGACCTGTTCCTTGGCGGCGGGGCGCACATCGGTCGCGGTGACGACCGCGCCGAGCCGGCGCGCTGTGGCGATCGCCTGCAGGCCGGCAACGCCGACGCCCATGATGAACACCTTGGCGGCAGGAACAGTGCCGGCCGCCGTCATCATCATCGGCAGCGCGCGATCGTATTCGGCTGCGCCGTCGATCACCGCCTGGTAGCCGGCAAGGTTAGCCTGCGAGGACAAGACGTCCATCGACTGGGCGCGCGTGATGCGCGGCATGAATTCCATCGCAAAGGCCGTCACCCCGGCCTTGGCCAGCGGCGCGACGGCGGCATCGTTGCCATACGGATCCATGATGGCGATGACCGCAGCGCCTGACTTGTAGCTTTTCAGCTCCGCATCGGTCGGCCGGCGCACCTTCAGAATCACATCCGCACGGGCCGCATCGGATGCGGAACCAATGGTGGCACCGGCCTTCGCGTAGTCTTCGTCGGCGATGCGGGACAGTGTGCCCGCTCCGCTCTCAACCACCAAGTCAAAGCCAAGGGCGGCTATGCGCTTCACCGTATCGGGCGACGCCGCGACACGGGGTTCGCCCGAGCCACCCTCGGCGGGAATGAAGATGATCTGGCTCACGCTTGGCTACCCCTCCCCGGCACGCGGCGCATCTGCGCGCCTGCCGTATCGTTCACATCTTACTACAATCCACAAAATGGGCAATTTGTCCACATATCTGATTGAGGGTACTTGTCCGACAGTTGCCGATGCCATATCGATGGCCAAACGGCGGTTCTGGAGGTGTAAATGTCCAAGATCAATGGTGCGAAGCGGCTACGCTCGCGCGACTGGTTCGACAATCCGGACAATCCCGGCATGACGGCGCTCTACCTCGAACGCTATCTGAACTATGGGCTGACCCGCGAAGAACTGCAGTCCGGAAAGCCGCTTATCGGCATCGCCCAGACGGGCTCGGACCTGTCACCTTGCAACCGGCATCATATCGAGCTCGCCAAGCGCGTGCGCGACGGCATTGTGGCCGCCGGCGGCGTGCCGCTGGAATTCCCGGTCCACCCGATCCAGGAGACAGGCAAGCGGCCCACCGCCGCGCTCGACCGCAACCTCGCCTATCTCGCTCTCGTCGAGTTGCTTTATGGCTATCCGCTGGATGGCGTCGTGCTGACCATCGGCTGCGACAAGACCACCCCGGCGCTGCTGATGGCCGCGGCCACCGTCAACATTCCAGCCATAGCGCTGTCCGTCGGCCCGATGCTGAACGGCTGGCACAAGGGCGAACGCACCGGCTCCGGCACGGTCGTGTGGAAGTCACGCGAAAGGCTGGCGGCAGGAGAGATCGACTACGACCAGTTCATGGACATCGTCGCTTCATCGGCGCCGTCCGTCGGCTACTGCAACACGATGGGCACGGCGACGACGATGAACTCGCTGGCCGAGGCGCTCGGCATGCAGTTGCCGGGCTCCGCCGCCATTCCAGCACCCTATCGCGAGCGCGGCCAGATCGCCTACCAAACCGGCAAGCGCATCGTCGACATGGTGCGCGAGGACTTGAAACCCTCCGACATCATGACGCGGGAAGCCTTCGAGAACGCCATCGTCGTCAATTCTGCCATCGGCGGCTCGACCAATGCGCCGATCCACCTCAACGCCATCGCGCGGCATCTCGGCGTGTCGCTGACCGTCGATGACTGGCAGAAGGTCGGTCACCACGTTCCGCTGATCGTAAATCTCCAGCCGGCCGGTGAATATCTCGGCGAGGACTATCATCATGCGGGCGGTGTGCCGGCCGTGGTGGCAGAGCTGATGAAGGCCGGCTTGCTGCCGCATCCTGGAGCCATGACCGTCAACGGCCGCACGATCGGCGACAATTGCGCCGCGGCGGAGAATCTCGACGGCAAGGTCATCCGTACCGTGGCCAATCCGCTCAGGAAGGAAGCCGGCTTCATCAACCTGAAAGGCAATCTGTTCGATTCCGCAATCATGAAGACGTCGGTCATCTCGCCGGAGTTTCGCGACCGCTATCTGTCAAATCCGCGAGACCCCGATGCCTTCGAGGGCGTCGCCGTCGTCTTCGACGGTCCGGAAGACTACCACCGTCGCATTGAGGATCCGTCACTCGGCCTGAACGAGAATACCATCCTGTTCATGCGCGGAGCCGGCCCAGTCGGTTATCCGGGCGGCGCCGAAGTCGTGAACATGCAGCCGCCAGCCTACCTGCTGAAGGCGGGCATCCACTCGCTTCCCTGCATCGGCGATGGCCGTCAGTCCGGCACTTCCGGCTCTCCATCGATCCTCAACGCCTCGCCCGAGGCGGCCGTCGGTGGTGGCCTTGCGCTGCTGCGTACGGGTGACCGGGTACGCATCGACCTGCGCAAGGGGACCGCCGACATCCTCGTGTCGGACGACGAGATTAAGCGCCGTCGCGTCGACCTGCAAAACGAGGGCGGCTATGCATATCCGAAGCATCAGACACCCTGGCAGGAGATCCAGCGGTCAATGGTTGACCAGTTGTCCGAGGGAATGGTTCTGAAGCCGGCGGTGAAGTACCAGAACATCGCCGTCACCAGCGGCCTGCCGCGCGACAATCATTAGGACAGTTCCTACTTGGGCCTGCGTTCAAGATCGGTGCTCGATTGGCGAAGAACTGTGACTGATCTGGAATTAGGACCTGAAGATGCGCTATGATTTGTATTCACGCGGGCGACGGAACTCCGGATCCGGTGCCGGCTTCTGCTCTGGGGTTTGACCGGAATGGCTTATCCTTTCACCGCGGCGATCCGCGGCTTGGATGACTGGATCGCGGGACCGGCCTCCCTGCTGGATGAACTTGCGCGCGTCAAATCCAGCAGCCGCGTGGTCGCGCGGGTCGCGGACGATGGGAGCGCGTTTGAAATCGAGCCGGCGACCAGCCGAAAGCCGTCAGCACCCCTGTTGATACTGATTTCTTCAGACACGCAGGCGCCGGCCGCATTGCGCGCCGCGGTGAATGGAAAGGCGGTCCATCTCGGCATCCCGGCGAGCTGGGTGATCGCGCGCCGGATCGAACTGCCGATGGAGGCTGCCAGCCACGTCGAAGGCATCGTTACGTCGCGGATGGGCGCGCTTTCGCCATTGCCTGCTTCCGATATCTATTTCGGCCACAGGGTCCTCGGGATCAGCCGTGAGGCGCGGCAGATCACCGTCGCCGTCGCAATCGTTCCGAGGTCGCGTGTCGCTGCTGCCTTGGCCTGCCTGAATGTGGCCGAGGCCCGCCAGGTCGTGATCTCGGCGCCGTTTCCGGAAGGCGATGCCGTGGAAGTATTGACACAGCGGCAACGGGTCACCGGCACGCGTGGCCGGATAAAGTTTGTCCTTGCCGGAGTTCTGGGCGTAAGCCTAGTCGCTGCAGTCACGGCTCCGGCGGTGCGGCCGATGATCCAGAACAACTATGCCGAGCGCCGCGCCGCCGTCGAGATCCGGGCCGAGAAGGCGCGCCAGGCAATCGCGCTGGCGGCGACTCCGGACAAGGCTGAAACAGCGCCTGAGCAGGAGGCGCGGAATATCAAGGACGACGCGATAAGCGCGCTGGGAGCATTGGACGACCTGGCTCAGGTTTTGCCGACGCATTCCTATGCCATTGAGGTGTCCTTCGCCAATGGCCGCATGCGTCTCTCGGGCCGGACCAAGGACCTACCCGAAGTACTGACCGCGCTGGAATCATCGGGTCGCTTCGAAGACAGCAAGCTGGTCGGATCGGCCCTGCGCGGCGAGGATGGCGTTACCTCGGAGTTCGAGGTCGATACCCGCCCGCTCATCCGCACGGGAGGTTCGCTGCGATGAGGACGACACCCCTGTGGCGCGACACGCGGCTTCAATCCCTGGTCGTCATGGCCCTGCTGGTCGTCGGAGCTCTTGTACTCGTCGCCGATACGCTGCTGTCCTGGCGCGCGGAGGCGGGCGCGCTGGCGCTCTATGAGGAACGTACCGCCTTGCTCGAAAGCAAGGCGTCCACTTCCCCGGTTCCCCAAGGCGCGAACCAGGCTCTGGATCCCGGCGAGGGCAAGATTCTTCTCGATGCGCAAACCAGTGGGCTCGTCTCGGCCGAATTCCAGAGTCTGCTCTCCAACCGCGTTGAACGCGTGGGTGCCGTTATCCGGCGCGTCGATGTTCCCACAGACGGTCAGGTCGCCGATATAGGCGATCCTCAGTTGGAGTCTTTGGAACGCATTCGTTTAACTGCCGATATCGAGGTTATGGAGCAATCGCTGCCCGATCTCATGTATGCCATCGAGGCAAGCTCGCCCGTCATGGTCGTTGATAGCTTCAGGCTTCGGTTGAACCGAAACGTCGATCTGGGGGGAAATCAGACCTCGGGTTCCATGGATCGGCCGCTGTCGCTGAACGTCATGCTGTCGGCCTTCCGGGAGAAGGGACCCCAGTCATGATGACCATGCTGGGCGCGACAATGATGCTCGCCGCCATCGCGGCCTCTTCGAGCCTGTCCTTCGGCGCAGAAAAGCTATCGGTCAGGGAACGCCAGGTGAGCGACTATGCGGCGCTTCGGGATCGGCCCCTGTTCTCGCCGGACCGGACTGCCCCGATCGCGTTCGGTGCCCCCGAGCCGGAACCTATTGTCGTGCAGCCCGAGCCGGAACCCGAGCCCCCGCCTGCCGCGGCGCCCGAGTGGCAATTGGTTGGCATCGTGCGGTCGGAAAGGCTCAACAGCGCGACCTTCACCACCCCGGCCGAAATGGCGGCCTTCACGCTGCGCACGGGGGAAAGCCGGGAAGGTTGGACCCTGAAGGAAGTCGGCCAGTTCGAAGTCAAGCTCGATGGAGCGGGAGGACGCGCCTCGCTGCGGTTTTCGGATGAGGCAAGCGGTCAACAAATGTTGCCACCGGAGGAGCCGGTGCCCACGCCTTCAGGGGGGTGATCCAAATGGAGCGGTTGCACATTCCGAGCCTCCGGCAGGATTAATGGAGCGAGTTTCTTTCACAGACAGCAATCAGGAACGAACGTCTCCAGTAGAGGCGTACAGTTAGGAAATTTGGCCTCCATGGTCTCCACGGCATTCGCATACAAGGCTTTGAATGGCGAGGGTCGTCTCGAACTCGGGCGGATCGATGCGTCCGATTCCGACGATGCCGTCCAGAAGCTCGGGGCGCGCGGACTGATCCCGGTAAGTGTCGAACCGAGGCAGTCTGCATCGCGCGCACCGCTGTTTTCGACCCGGATACCGGCGTCGCAGGTCACGCGGCTGCTCTCCGACCTGTCGATCATGCTGAATGCGGGGATCCGGATCGACGAAGCGCTGGCGATCATGGAAAAGGAATTCGACAGCGGCAGGCTTCAGCCCGTGGTTGCCGGCATTCGCACCGACCTGGCGTCGGGCACCTCGTTCTCCAGAGCGCTGGAAGCCTGGCCCGCTCTGTTCCCGGCGTTCCAGGTCGCCATGGTTCGTGTCGCGGAGACCTCCGGCAAGTTACCCACCCTCCTGTCGCGCATCGTGCAGGAGCGCCAGCATTTCGAGGCATTGCGGGCCAAAGTCAGCGAGGCGCTGCGGTATCCGGCAGTCCTGTTTGCCGGCACGATCTGCGTACTGGTCTTCTTCCTGGTGGGGGTCGTTCCTCAGTTCGAACCGATGCTCATGCAGAGCGGCAAGAAGGACACGCTGATGGTGGTGATGTTCGCGGTCTCGAATTTCCTGCGCGCTTATGGGCTGGTCCTTTTGCTTGCGGCTTCGATACTCGTATTGCTGGGGTTCGTGGCGGCGCGGCGGGGCCTTCTCTGGGCATGGCTTTGGGGTTTCGCCAAGAAACTTCCGCTTTTGTCGGAGATACCGGGGAGCTATCGGACGGGGCGCTTCGCCCGTCTCCTGGGCATCATGGTCGAGACCGGCGTGGCGGTTCCTGTGGCTTTCAAGCTCATCAGCGATACCGTCGACCACGGCGAGGCCGCGCGGGCACGCGCGCAGCAGGCGTCCGACGCGCTGAGGCAGGGGAATAGGCTTGGCCATGCGCTTGAGATTCTTCAGCTTCCCCCGCTGGCGGTGCGCATGTTGAGGCTCGGCGAGCAAAGTGGCGAACTCGCAGGGCTGGCCTATCGTGTCGCCGACTTCTATGAAGTGCGGCTGGAGCGTTCGCTGTCCCGTATCGTCGGGCTTGTCGGCCCTGCGGCAGTGGCAACCATCAGTATCTTGATCGGTGGTATGATCGTGTCGATCATGTCCACCCTCATGTCCTTCAACGACATGGTCCGCTAGGAGGCTGTTTGCATGAGCGTTCATTTCGCAGTTGGTCCCAATCTCATGCAACGCAAGCGTGCCCGGCGCCGCGAGGCAGGCTTTACGCTGATCGAGATGCTGGTCGTGCTGGCCATCATCGGCCTGATCTCGGCGCTCGTCGGTCCTCGTGTTCTCGCGCAGTTGTCCGACTCTCGCGTGCGTGCGGCGAAGCTTCAGATCGAGGCGTTTTCCAGCGCGCTCGACATCTTCTACATCGATGTCGGCCGTTATCCGGTGCAGGCCGAGGGGCTGGGAGCGCTGGTGCGCAAGCCCTCGACCATCCAGGTCTGGAACGGGCCATACGTTCGCGGCGAGACCGTTCCGCTCGATCCGTGGGGCCATGAATACAGATACGCAAGCGACGGAAAGACGTTCAACATCACCACCGACGGGCCCGGTGGGCGCGGCTCCAATGTGTCCGCCCAGCCCTAAGGGCAACAGCAACCGCAAAAGGACGCAACGCGGTGTCGTGCTGCTCGACGTGGTCGCGGCGCTTGCGATCGTCGCTCTCGCGGCCTTCGTGCTGATGCCGCGCCCGCGTTCCAGCATCGGGGCTGCCGAGCTTTCTGGCGAGGCGGTTCGCGTCAGCGGGGAGTTCCGCAAGGGCAGAGCGAAGGCGCTGACCACGGGCAGCGTCGCCGACGTGAGGGTCGATCCGGGAAACAAACGCATCCAGGTGGATGGCGCCAATCCGATCTCGATCAGGGATGGGGTGGCCATGAACTGGGTCACGTCGGACCGGTGTCCCATACGAGGCGGAAGCAGAGCCTTGCGCTTCCTTGCCGACGGACGGTCGTGTGGGGGCGTCATGACACTGTCCGCCAGCGGCCGGGAGATCGAACTGCGCGTCGACTGGTTGACCGGCCGCGTGGAAATGAGGCCGAAATGACAGGACGGCGCAGACGCGGCTTCACGCTGATCGAGGTTCTGGCCTCGCTTGCCGTCGCCGTGCTGCTGATCGTTCCGATCGCGCGCATGATCACGGGCACCGCAGGTGCGTTCGCGGGTCTGGAACGATCGACCGAACGCCGTGTCGGCATGCAGGCTGCCATGGCGGCGGCGATGACCCTTAACCCGTTGCGAACGGGCCGGCGCGTGATCGGAGACTTCACGGTCATCGTGGAACCGTACCGCTTCGAACGCGGCACTGCCCTGGCTCGCGCCGGATGGCAGCTTTACTCCGTCACCGTTCGCAGCACCGACGGATCGGATGACGACGCGATGCAGACCGTGCGCCTCGGCAAGCGGCAATGACAAGGAAACGCAGCGCTCGGGCCGGCTTCACGCTGATCGAGGCATTGGCTTCGCTGGTGCTTGCGACGATGCTGTTTGGCGGGCTGGCACTCTACACCGGAACCTGGCTGCGCCAATGGCAGGGGATAATCGCCAGAGGCGGGCAGGAGGACACGGTGGCGGTGATTCTCGACCGGATGGTCGAGGATCTGGAGGCGGCGCAGCCCGGCTATTCCAACCCGGAAGGAGCCGCTGCGATCCGCTTCACCGGCCATGCCGACGAGGTCACCTTCGAGCGCCCAGCGCTCGGCTACGAGCCGCGTGCGGGATTTGATGACATCACCTATTCGATGGGTCGGGCCGGAGCCGACGAGGCCCTCATTCGTGCCCGCCGCGATCACAGGATGGGCGAAGGCGGGGAGGATCTTCCGCTGGTGCGAGGCGATCTGAAGCTTTCGTTCAGCTATGCCGGGCCGGACGGCGCGCTCAGCCCCGAATGGACAAGCACCAATCGCATGCCCTCACTCGTCCGTATCGAGATATCCGGCAGTTCTCCGCGTCCCTGGCGGCAATGGGCCTATGCGCGGTTACGCGTCGAGCTGCCCGCGCGTTGCGGCGCGGCCGAAGCGCTCGCGCCGTGTCTGCAGCGCTACGGCATCGGCTTCTAAACTCCGCAGGGCTGTACGATTGGCGCCGATAACAGGCTTGCAAAACAGCGTGGCATGCAGACGACGCAGGCCTGCCGTTGTTATCGACATTCGCGCGGGCTCTGTCGCAAGTCGTTCTTTTGTTTTTCGCGTCGCTGATCAGGCTGCCAGGATCTCGAACTGCTCGGCGATCGAGGGAGATGGATTGTAGGCAAACCTCGCCTGCTGTCTGCGCATCATGTGAACCATCTCGATGCCAGTGAGAATAACCTCGGCGGTCGCATTCACTTGAAGCCGAACATGGAGTGGATGCGGCGCTTGACGCGTCGATGGTTCTGTTCGATCCAATTATTGAGGTACTTGCTGTTGCGAATGTGAATCGGCTTCGGTGAACGTCGCGGGCGGTCCCGCAGACGGCTTTCAGCATCGCAGGAAATGACCGCCTCGCGGTTGGTTTGGCTGCCGTCGATGATAATGCGTTCCGGCCTGCCGTAACCCAGCGGCGACCGAAGGTCGTCTCGATTTCCTGCAATGCCTTGCTCGCCCGGTTGCGTCAACGCGACCTGCTGCGAGGCTTTGAGGAGCGAGCCATGCTCGCCCAGCGCGAGTAGGAGCCGCAACTGTTTCAGGTGGATCCTGGAAACGATCGAGTGGAGCGGTGGGGCCATGCCTGGGTTGAGTAAACGTTATACCGAGATCACATCTTCTCAGTTGTCGCGCGAGCGAATGCTGCAATACTCCGGCCGGCCAAGTCTCTGCGGCGATCACGATTAATGAGTTTCGCTGTTCAGGCCCAGATCCAAACAATCCCGAATGCGCTGGCCCGAATGCGCTGGTCTAAAAATATCAGGAGGAGAACGTAATGACAGTCAGCCGACGCTCATTGTTGAAGGCCGGCGCCGGAATCGCCGCCGCAGGGGTGGCCAGCAGCATATTGCAGCCGAGCATTGCCAATGCCGCGGACCCGCGCGTAGCCGATATCGTCGTTGTGGGTTGCGGCTCGGCGGGCCTCGGGGCCGCAGTCGCCGCCGCAGAGGCGGGCGCGTCGGTTATTGTCCTCGAGGCGCAACCGCACATCGGGGGACGTGGCATCGTCAGCTCAGGCAACATTCCCCTGGGAGGCGGAACCCCTGCCCAGATGGCGGCCGGCATCGCGGACTCGCCAGACCTCCTGTATCGCGACCTTACCGACTGGTCCATCGTCCAGGCGAACGGCTTTCCGAGCTACCGCTATAACGATCGCGAGCTGATCCGGGCATTTGCCGACGTCAACGTCGACCTTTACAACTTTCTGGTCCGCCATGGCGTCGTGTGGACGACATCCAGGCCCGACAATGTCGGCGGCAATGAGGTCGGCAACTCGGTGAACCGTATGATGCATACGGCGATCATGAACTACGTCTCGGTCCGGACCGGCTTGCCGGTAGCCGCGAGCCAACAGCGGACGACGTCTCAAGGGCCCGGCTTCATATATCCGCTGGAGGCCGCGGCAAAGGCGCGTGGCGTGAAGATCCTGCTGAATTACCGTTTGGAGTCACTGCTGCGGACGAAAGCGGGCGTGGTCGGGGTCGTAGCCTCCAATCAGGGCCGCCTCGTTAACATTCAGGCACGCAAGGGCGTAGTGATTGCGAGTGGCGGCGGAAACGGCAATGTGGAATACCGCCGACAGTTCGACCCACGGCTCACCGCGGAGTACTGCGGCGTCGCTGGCGAGCCCTATTCCTTCCAGGACGCCAGCGGCATACTCGCAGGGCTGAATGTCGGCGCGTCGCTCGCGGGCACGTACAACCAGACTGGAGAGTTCGGCACTAACATCACCAAGCCAACCGCCATCGGAACGCGGTACAACTACTCGTTCCTGCAGTGGGGGCCCAATAGCCCTGTCTTCCACCTTGCGAAAGCTTCGGGACTAGCCAACGTCAACAACCAGAACGTTATCCATGTAAACATGATCGGGAGGCGGTTCTACGACGAAACGGGAGGTCAATTCGGGACGAACAGCGCTGGCTCGGTCAACCCGTACACTCAGGGCAGCTACCTGAACGCCAAGAACATCACATACAACCCGCAAAACTGGATCAACGCCGCTCTGGCTGGAATCGGCGACGGCCACAACGGCGGTGGCCCGATCTGGGCCATCTTCGATGCAGATGCCGTGGCCCGCCAGAGATGGAATGTGGCGCCGCCCTTCGTCGATCCCGATGGATTCTTCTTCCAGGCAAACACGCTGGAGGAACTCGCACAGAAGATCGTCATGCCGCATCAGCGGGTTCCGATGCCGGCAAGCAACCTGGTCGAAACGGTGACGCGGTACAACAGCTTTGTTGACGCGGGTGCCGACGCCGACTTCGGCAAACCGACACCCCAATACAAGATCCAACGGGGCCCCTTCTATGCCGCCTGGTCGACGCCGGTGATCCACGACGCCCGGTCCGGCCTGCGCATCAACGGCTCAAGCCAGGTCCTCGACTATGCCTCTCAGGTGATTCCCGGCCTCTACGCCGCCGGCGAAGCTGCTGGCGGATTCAGTCAGCACGGGAACGGTCGAGCTCTCTCTCAGGGCATCATCGCAGGAAGGCACGCAGCCTCCAGTTCGTATTAGCAGGACTACAGCTCTCAACAATAGTCCCGCCAGGCCTCTCGGTCCGGCGGGACTACCTGTTCCTCGGACCCGAGGCCAGTGATTCCAGCACCGGCGGCATGGGGAACTTGGCCATGCCGGCCGCCTTCGTGCCCCGGTCCGTCGAGATCACCGCCACAGGGCCGCTTCCGATGCTTTTTTTCAGGGCGACGGCGGCACCCTGGCGGATACAGCGCTGACCGGCGCGGTCGCGCCGACCTGATGCTCAGGACTGGCGATGGACCAATTCGTCGATCAGCAGTTTGGCGGCGGGCGGAACCCACGCCCCCTTGCGGGTGACGAGCTCATAGGCCTCGCTTCGCGACGCCAGGGCCAGCGGCAGGATGCGCGTCATCTGCCGGTGCGCGAAGAACTGCGCGACTTCGATTGACACCAGGGCCACGAAGGACGGGTTGGCCTGCAGCAGCGCCAGCGTCGCAAAAGCGGAGGTCGTCTCGAGCAGGTGCTGCGGGAACCGGATCCCGCAATCGCGGTATTCGCGTTCGAGCAAGAGCCGCATCGGCATGTTCGCGCGGTATACCACCCATCGGTATGGCGCCAGCTCCTGCAGGGTGAGCTTCTTCGCGTGCCGGAGCGGATGGCCGACGTTCGCGATCACCGCGAGCGTTTCATCCTGGAGCTTCACGCTGTCGTAGACCTGCGGCGCCTGGCTGATGGTCGTGCGGCAGATCGCCAGGTCGAGCCGGCCGGCTTCGAGCTGGGCCAGCAGGGCGGCGCTGGTGTCCTCGACGATCTCGACGGACAAGTCGGCCTGCCGCGCAACGAGCGCGGAGATGGCATCGGTGAGCAGCGGCACCGCGCCCATGATGACGCCGGCCGCCACCCGCCCGCCCTGGCCACGCATGATTCCGACGATCTCGTCGCGCAGGTGCGCGAGATCCGTCTGGATCAGGCGCGCATAGCGGATCACGCAATGGCCGACGGCATTGGGCTCCAGGCCCCGGTTGGTGCGAACGAACAGCGGCGTGCCGAAGGTCGTCTCGATTTCCTGCAATGCCTTGCTCGCGCCCGGTTGCGTCAACGCGACCTGCTGCGATGCCTTCAAAAGCGAGCCGTGCTCGCCCAGCGCGACTAGGAGCCGCAGCTGTTTCAGGTGGAGCCTGGAAATGATCGAGTGGAGCGGTGGGGTCATGCCTGGATTGCGTAAATGTTATATCGAGATCACATCGACCGCAAGGATTTCAAATGAAGATCATTGGCGGTCCTCCGCCAGATTGGGTCCCATCTTCCGCCAAGTCGCCAAACGGAAACTTGGCCAAGTCTATCATCGGGTCGATCTTGCTATACCTGCAAACGACATTTGAATAGCGGCTTCGATCCTGCCAACCCTGGCAAACGGCAATGCCCTTGACGCGAACGATCGCCCAGTTTTCCGACAAGTTCGTCGCGGGCTAGATCGCCGAATTCCGGGCTGTCGAGCCAAGGGGCAAGGTCGTGTATGTCATAGCACAGCTCGGGCAGGGGTGCCGGATCCACAAATTTGCGGACCCCATCCTCGTGGGGAATTTCCCCAACCTGACCATTGTCAAATCGTGGCAAAATTAGCCACCGTACTCAATCGGTTACACCGCTCGTTTCTCCTGTGACGCCGCCGGCCATCGCCTTGATGTCATCGACCAGGCTTTTGAGGATTTCAATCTCGATATCCTCGGCATCGGTATAGTCGCGTTCCCGAACTCTCACTTTCGCGGCTAGGCCTTCAATGGTTTTCGCCCTGGTCTTCATGACCTTATCGAGCGCACGGCCGAAGGCCACTGCCCTTTTCTCCTCCTTCTTTTCCGCCTTTGCGATGCGCGACATGAGACGCGATTTGAGGCGGTCAATCGCCTTTTCGAATTTCTCCTCAACTGCCGCCGTCCGGTCCGTCGCCTTGTTCCATCGATCGCTCGCGGCGTTGAATTTGGCTTCGAGCCGGAGGAGCTTGGCGTCGGGATTCCTCGCCTTGGCGCCCATCATCTCGCCTTCCCTGCGGGTCGCTTGCTATCCGAGGCCGCGGCAGCGACGACGGCCGATTTGAGGCTCGACAAGAAAGACATGGTTCCTCCAATCCGGTTCGCAACGGAAGCCCACAGGGACCGGCATTGCTGTTTAATGTTTGACGAAAACTGCTCGTTTTTCAATTTCTCCTGACCAAGGTTGACCGCATTTGATTAGCATATGCGGTCAAAATCAGTCAAAATAATTCCAATGGAGCCAAACGGTGGGAAATCGCCCACCAAAATGACAAACGATTGGGCTCGCTGGATGGATTGGTGATATTTGCGGGACATCGCTCGCGTGATTCAGGCGAGCGCGTTTGCGGCACCGTGCGGAGATACAAACGTGGCAAGGAATGTCCGAAAATCAGCGGTGGAGGACATGGCGCCCTCGGCGTCCGCCGGGTCCCGGGAAGACGATGGCGGGCGCGGACGGGTCGATTTGATTCCAGCCAAGCGTCATGCCTTCATTCTCGAATGCCTTAAACGGCAAGGAGCTGTAGGCGTTCAGGAACTCATCGATCTCATCGGCGCATCGCCTTCGACCATCCGGCGCGATCTCGAGATGCTTGAACGGCAGGGAGCACTGGAGCGAACGCATGGCGGGGCGATGCTTCAGCGCACGGAACTCGCCACCTTCGAGCCGGATCTCGCCACCGCGGCGCATTTCGCCAGGGCAGAGAAAGAGGCCATCGGTGCCGCCATGATGTCGGAACTCCGCGCCGGCCAAAGCGTCATTTTCGACGCAAGCACGACCGTGCTGGAAGTCGCCCGCGCCATCGCCGCGGCGCCTATCCCGCTTACCGCCGTTACCAACAGTCTTGCGATCGCGCAGATACTTGCAGCCGTGCCGGAAGTACGCCTCGTCATGCTTGGAGGCACCTGCAAGCCAGGCTCACTGACCCTGGTCGGCCAGCCCGGCGAGAATTTCCTGAGAACCATCCACGCCGATGTGGCCATTCTTGGGACCCATGCCATCACCGGAGACATGCTCACGGAGACCTCGCTAGAGGTTGCGGCGATGAAGCAGGCGATGATCGCGGCGGCGCGCCGTGTCGTCGTGCTTGCGGACAATTCGAAGTTCACTGCCCCCAATTTCTGCACCATCTGCCGTCTGGCCGATATCCACCAGATCATTACCGACGAGGGCATCGATCAGGCTCACCTCACCAATCTTCGGACGCTCGATGTGAACGTCCGCGTCGTGCGCGTCAGCCGTCCAGGTTCTTCAGTTGAGCGCTCTTGAGATTGCGGATATCCGGGTCGTAGCCGACGACCTGACCGGCGCCCTGGACAGCGCGGTTTCCTTCGCGTCGCCTGGCCACGGCATTGGGGTGAGCTGGCGACTGGACGGTCCGTTTTCGGGGCGCATGGCTGTCGATGTCGCCACACGAGAGGGCGCCGAGGCCACGGCCGTCGCCAGGCACCAGGCGCTCGCGCCATGGCTCGCCGCCGGACAGCTGAGTTTCAAGAAGATCGACAGCCTTTTGCGCGGTCACGTCATCGCCGAAATAGAAGCCTGCATCGTCGAGGGGACGTACCAGCGCGTTGTGCTGGCGCCTGCTTTCCCATTTCAAGGGCGTGTTACGCGCGCCGGGCGCCAATGGCGGCTCGATCGGCCTGAAATGGTTGGTCCCGACCTCCTCGCCGACCTCGGCCAGCGCTTTTCGGTCGGGCGTTCAACACCGAGGGCACGACCGGTCCATTTCATCACCCTCTACGATGCCGAAACGGACACGGACCTGGACAAGATCGTCGCAACGGCCGGAATGCCGGAGGCACGAACCTTGTGGGTCGGTACAGGCGGCCTGGCGGCGGCACTCGCCCGGCACATGAAAGCACCGCAGGAGCCTGCTCCTGCGTTATCCGGGCCATTCCTTGGCCTTGTCGGAACAAATCACGAGATCACTGCGGGACAGGTGGCCCTCTTTGCCGCCCGGCATGCGGATGCGCATATCGTTATCGAACACGACATCGACAAAGCGAAAAGGCGCTTGGCGGAACGGATGATGCAAGGCGCGCCTTCGATCGTCAGCGTCGCCGCATCGGGTGATCGCCACGCGGTGGCGGATCATATCGGCAAGGTGTTTGCCTCGCTTCTCGAAGATTTGCCGAAGCCCGGCACGTTGCTCGTCACTGGCGGCGAAACATTGCGGTCGGTGTGCGACAGCCTAGGCGCCGTCGAACTCACGGTCGAAAGCGAGATCGAGCCGGGGCTGCCGGTTTCCGTCATCAAAGGCGGCGTTTTCGAGGGGCTGGCCACGATTTCGAAATCGGGCGCGTTCGGCGACAGCGCCCTGCTCTGCAGGCTTGCCGCTCTCGCGCGTTCCTGATCAGGACGATCGCCGGCGAAGACGCGGCACATCCGCCTTGCCGGTCAAATAGCGTCAAAAAACACTGCGAAGCCGGGTGCGGTCGAGATTTCAGCCCGCAGAGGGAGAGGCGCAGTCCGATCAGCCGTGAAATTTGATTGCGAATGATCGCGAAAGAAAACTATTGCGCATATCTGGCCAGAAGGATTAGAAGATGATCACAATTGACCGATATGGGGTGTTTATGTCTGGTCCAAGGCTCGGCATCACAATGGGTGATCCCGCGGGCATCGGCCCCGAGATCATCGCGAAGGCATGCGCACGGCTGAAACCGCGCCTTGCCGAGGGGTCACTGTCGCTTCTCATCATCGGCAGCGTCACCGCGATGCGCGCGATGGAGTCCATTTCAGGACGTATCGAGCGGGAAGAACCGTCGGCTTCGCCCAACGGACATTTTCCGCCCGTGGCCATTCTTGAGGCCGGACCAGAGCGGACACCCATAGAGACAGGCGTCATGTCGGCCGAAGGCGGGCGCCTTGCCTACCTGGCCATCGAAAAGGCTGTTCGCCTGGCCCAGGCCGGCTCGATAGCAGGCATCGTTACGGCCCCTCTCAACAAGGAAGCACTCAACCTGGCCGGCTATCACTATGCCGGCCATACCGACATGCTGGCGGAGCTGACAGGCGCACGCGATTCCGTGATGATGCTTGCCCATGGCGATTTTCGCGTCAGCCATGTCTCGACCCATGTGGCGCTGGCTCAGGTTCCGTCGAAACTGACCGAACCTCGTTTGCGCCGGGTTATCGAGTTGACTGTCGAGGCATTGCAGAGCCTCGGCATTGCCCATCCGCGCATTGCGATTGCCGCGCTCAACCCGCACGCTGGGGAAGGCGGCATTTTCGGTCGTGAGGACATCGACATCACGACCCCGGTCGTCGCCTCTTACACATCGCCCGATTTCGCCGTGGTTGGACCTGTTCCGGGCGACACGGTCTTCGTCAAGCTACGTGCCCGTCAGTATGATGCGGTGGTCGCGATGTATCACGATCAGGGCCATGTTCCGGTGAAGCTGCTCGGCTTCAATGTCGATCCCGCGACCGGTGAATGGAAAGCGCTCTCCGGTGTCAATGTGACGCTCGGCCTTCCGATCATTCGTACCTCCGTCGACCACGGCACGGCCTTCGACATCGCCGGCAAGGGCATCGCCAACGAGGACAGCCTGGTCGAGGCGATCGAGTTCGCCGTTCAGATGGCCGCGGCAAAATCCAAACCTTAGGCACCGGCACGCCTGCAACGCACGAAGAAGCGGATCGAACCATGGCTGTAGAGAAGTCCCATCTCATGCTGATCGACGGCAGATTTGTCACCGGCGAAGCCGGCACGCGCCCGGTGATCAACCCGGCCAACGGCAAGGTTTTTGTCGACGTGCCCGAGGCAAGTCCGGATCAGGCTCGCCAGGCGATAGAGGCAGCCCGTAAGGCGCAGAAAGCCTGGGGGCTCAAATCACCCCTCGCCCGTGCGGCGATCATGAAGCGGATCGCGGTGTTGATCCGGCAGAACACCCGACATCTGGCCGAGGTGGTCGTCAGGGAACAAGGCAAGCCGATCAATGAGGCCATGGGTGAAGTGGGCGGTGCGGCCGAGTTCTTCGACTACTACGCCGAGTTTGCCCGCCGCATTCAAGGTGAGATCCTGCCATCCGACTACGCGGGAGAGCAGGTCTGGATCCAGCGCGTACCCGTAGGCGTCGTCGCCGCCATCATTCCCTGGAATTATCCGAGCGCCCTGGTCAGCCGAAAGGTGGCGCCCGCCATGATCGCCGGCGACACCATCGTCCTCAAACCGCATGAAGACACGCCGCTTTCGGCGCTCGAAATGGCTCGCATCTTTGTGGAAGCGGGCGTGCCGGACGGCGTCGTCAACATCATAACAGGACGAGGCGAAACCATAGGCGAGGTGCTGTGCACGGAACCCGGCGTCGACCTCATCACCATGACCGGAAGCGTGCCGACCGGCAAGCGCATCATGGCGAATGCTTCGCGCCACCTGACGCCCGTTTCGCTGGAGCTTGGCGGCAAGGCGCCCTTCATCGTCCTGGCCGATGCCGATCTCGACCTGGCGGTACGGTCGGCGGCCACTTCGCGCTACATGAATTGCGGGCAGGTCTGCATATGCAACGAACGCACGCTCGTTCACCGTTCGATTTACGATCAGTTCGTCACGCGCTTCGTGGAGTTCTCGAAGTCGCTGGTCGTCGGTGACCCGATGCAGGCGAATACCGATATCGGTCCCAAAGTCAGCCGTGAGGAATTGGAAAAGGTCGAGGTGGTCCTGGCGGAAGCCGTCGCGGGCGGCGCGAAGCTGGCGCTGGCCGGCGGACGCCCGGCCAAGGCGCCGATCGACGGCGGCTACTGGCTCAATCCGACCGTATTCACCGACGTGACGCCCGACATGCCGATCATGACGCGGGAAATCTTCGGCCCGGTCGTGCCGATCATGCCCTTCGACACCTTCGAGGAGGCAGTCAGCATCGCCAATACCAGTCGCTATGGCCTGTCGGCCTATCTTTTCACCAACGATCTTGGTCGCATCATGAAGGCCGTCAACGAGGTTTCGTTTGGCGAAATCTATGTGAACCGGATCGGGCCAGAAATGCTGCAGGGCTTCCATGTCGGCTTCCGCGAGAGCGGATTGGGCGGTGACGACGGCGTACACGGGCTCGAGAGCTACATGCGCAAGAAGACGGTCTACGTGAATTACTCGGGTGCCGCCACGGCGGCATTGATGCCTTACGGGCGCTGAACAGCGCCCAGCCAGTACGACCAGCCAGGTCGCTACCCGGCCGCAATGGCCGTTTCATCTCATCGGGAGGAATAAAATGCACTATCGTGGATTCATGGCGGCGGCTTTGGCCGTGGCACTATCAGGACTGGCCGCATCTTCGGCGATCGCCGACGACACCATTCCACCGGAAGCAAAGGCATTGCTTGAGCCGTTGCCCCTGTCGCCGAGAGGCCAACCCGTTCCGGGCTTCCCTGACGGTCCACCGGCGGTGTCGCCAGACGTGCTGAAATTCTCCGATGCCGATCTTGCAAAGCTGAAGGCCGGAAAGTTCACCGCCGGGCTGGTGATGCACACGATGGATGCCGGCTGGCCTCAATTGCAGGTGGCCGGGATCTCGAACACGCTCAAGGACCTTGGCATCGAGGTTGTCGGAACCACCGACGCCAAGTTCCAGCCCGGCCAGCAGATCAGCGATCTCGAGCAGATGATCGCACGCAAGCCGGATGTGATCTTCTCGATCCCGATCGATCCGAAGTCCGAGTCCGAAGCCTACAAGAAGGCGGCGGCAGCCGGCATCAAGCTGGTTTTCATGGACAATGTTCCGGTCGATATGGCGCCGGGCAAGGACTATGTGTCCGTTGTCGCTTCCGACAATGAGAAGAACGCCTATTTCGCCGCGCAGGAACTTGTCGGGGCCATTGGCGGCAAGGGCGAGGTCGGCATCATCACGCTGGTCTATGACTACTACTACTCTGTCGCGGCCCGCAAGGTCGGCGCACTCAAGGCATTCGGCGAACACCCCGACATCAAGGTCGCGGACGTCGGTACCTTCACCGCGCCTGAGAAGGCCTACGAGGTCGCCACCGCCATGTTGACGGCGCATCCCGACATGAAGGGCATCTTCGTTGCCTGGGACACGCCCGCGCAGCAGGTCGTGGCCGCGGCCAAGACACTCGGCCGCGACATCGTCATCACCACGAATGACATTGCCGCAGACAGCGCGCTGAACGTTGCACGTGGCGAGTTTCTGGCCGTGGGTGCGCAACGCCCCTATGACCAGGGTGTCGCGGAGGCCAAGGCGGCCGCGCTTGCTCTGCTTGGACATGACGTCCCGCCGTACATTTCGGTACCGACGTTGCGCGTCAAGAAGCTCGACCTTCTCAGTGCCCTTAAGCAGGTCACCAAGGAAGATGCGCCGGCTTCGGTGGTGAAAATCTGCAACGGCGAGTGCTTCTAGAGCAGTTCACCGTTTCACGGAAACGGCGAACCGCTCTATCTCTTTGTTTTTGCGCAATTCCAGACGGAAAACCGTACACACTTTTCCTGGAATTGCTCTGGCTCCTTCTTTCGCCGGCGGGCCGCAGCAGTCCGCCGGCGCTCCCCGAGCGATCGAGAAATCGTCATGGCCGAAGCGAAAACTTCAACGTCCCAGCGCCCTATCGTAACGATGCAACGCATCGGCAAGTCGTTTGGCGCGAACCGCGTGCTGTCGGACATTTCGTTCGAGGTCAAGGCCGGCGAAACGCATGCACTGCTCGGCGAAAACGGTGCGGGCAAGTCGACGCTCATGAAGATCCTCATGGGCGCGTATCGGACGGACGAAGGCCGGATTCTGTTCGACGGCGAGGACGTCACCGCCCTGTCGCTTCGAGAGAGGATCGATCGCGGAATCGCAATGATCTTCCAGGAGCTGAGCGTCTTGCCGAACCGTTCGGTTGCCGAAAACCTGTTTATCCTTCGCGAGCCGCTCGCCTTCGGCCGACGTGTCGATGCCAGAAAAATGCTGCGCGAGGCCCGGGCTCTGATCGAGCGATTTGCCTTCTCGCTCGATGCTTCGGCACGTGTGGGCGACCTGGCATTCGCTCAGCGCCAGATGGTCGAGATTCTCAAAGCGATCTCGCGGGGCGCCAAGCTGCTCGTAATGGACGAGCCGACTTCGTCCCTGACCATCCATGAGGAGGAAACGCTTTTTCGGACAATCGGTCAGCTCAAGCAGAACGGAATCGGTATCGTCTACATCAGCCATCGCATGGCCGATGTGCTGCAGCTTTCGGATCGCATCTCGATCATCAAGGATGGGCGACTGGTCGGCCCGCTCGATCCGGAGAAGACGTCCATCGAGGATATCGCGTCGTTGATGTCCCGGCCCAAGGTCGAAACAGCTTCCCCAGCCGCAGCCGCGCCAGCAAATCGTCAACCGGCGACGCCCGCCGGGATGCCGGCTCTTGAGGTCCGTGACCTTGCCACCTCGCGCAAACTGTCCGGCGTGTCGTTCTCGATCGACCCGGGCGAGATCGTCGGCCTTGCCGGGCTTGTCGGCAGTGGCCGCTCGACCCTGGGCAAGGCTTTGTTCGGCATCCTTCCGGATGTAACCGGCCACATCGCCGTCGGGAGCGACCCCGTCCAGCCGGGCAGTGTGAGCAGGGCCATCGCTGCCGGTATCGCGCTTGTTCCCGAAGACCGTCGGCTCGAAGGTCTTGTGGGTGGGCGCTCGATCGAGGAGAACCTCGCGCTCCCCCGCCTTTCCGAGTTCTCGCTGGCGGGTCCGTTCGGGCCGATGGCGAAGGCCCGGATAACGGCTCTGTTCAGACAATACCGGGACGATCTCAGTATCCTGTGCCGCGGTCCCTTACAGAAAGCCCAGGAGCTTTCGGGCGGCAATCAGCAGAAGATCGTCTTCGCCAAATGGCTGGCCATGAAGCCGAAGCTGTTGATCCTCGACGAACCAACCTCCGGCGTCGACATCAATGCCAAGCGCGATATGCGCGACCTTGTGCGCCGCACGGCCGGCGAAGGCGTCGCCGTGCTGCTTATTTCTTCGGAACTCGAAGAACTTCTGGATTTGTCCGATCGCATTCTGGTCATGGCGCAAGGGCGGATTACGCGCAGCATCGATCGCGCGGACGACGAGACAAAACTTCGCGCGTTGCTGCAGGCCGAGGCGGCCAGACAAGCCAGTGCGCGCGCCCAGGGAGTTGCAGCATGAAACCGTCCCCTATGCCCTCGCACGCAAATGCGATAAATTTTTTCCGCGATCACATCACCTATGTGATCTTCCTGGCGATAACCCTCTACTTCGTCCTGTTTGCTCCACACTTCGCGTCTGTCTCGACCGCAAGCGCGGTTCTGCGAATCACAGCCATCGTTTCGGCAATGGCGATCGGCATGACATTCGTCATCATCTGCGGCGAAATCGACCTGTCGGTAGGATCGGTTGCGAGTTTTTCAGGGATGATCGGAGCGCTGCTGCTCGGCCAGGATGTTCCCACCTACGTCGCAGCTCTTCTGGTGCTGGCAGCCGGCGCAGCGATCGGGGCCACCTCCGGCATCCTTGTTACAAAAATACGCATTCCATCGTTTCTTGTGACCCTTGGCATGCTGTCGATCTTTTCCGGACTGGCGCTGACGATCACCGGCACCCGGCCAGTGTCGATCGTCGACGATGATTTCTCGAACCTGTTCTGGAACGGTAGTTTTCTGGGCGTGCAGGCGCCAATCTGGTGGACGATCGTCCTAACTTCCGTCGGCTATTATCTTCTGCACCAGATGCCCTTCGGCAGGCGTGTTTATGCGACTGGTGGAAACCCTGTAGCCGCCCGCTTTTCCGGGGTGCGGACGGACAGCGTCAAAATTTTCGCCTTTGTGCTGTCCGGCATGATGGCATCCCTTGCAGGCATGATGCTCGCGGCCCGCTCCACCGCCGGCAATCCCAGCCTGGGGGCGGGTCTCGAACTCGACGTCATCGCGGCCGTGATCATAGGCGGGACAAGTCTCTTCGGCGGCTATGGATCGATCGTCGGTTCTGTCGTCGGAGCAATCTTCATAGGAATTCTCGGATTCGGTCTTCTCGTGCTCGGTCTTTCGACCAGCATCCAGGAGGTGATCAAGGGCGCTATCATCATCATTGCCGTCTCGTTGAACCGGCGTTGAAAGCAGCAGAGTTCCATGACCCGACGAAACGCGCGCGTTCCACGCGTTGACTGCCGAAGTAGGACCGACCCACCCGAAATTCTCTGCCGTCACAGACCTGCTGGCCCGCTCGGTGTCCGCGCTAGGTAGCGGCTTCGTTGGCCAGGTGATCCTTCATGAGGTCACCATAAGGTTCAACATTGAATGCCGTTGGAAAATTCTCGGGCTTATAGGCCGGGATCGCCGCCTTCCGATCCAGAACCGACTGATGGACCAGCGGCCGCCGTTCCTGTCGCTCGATCATGCGCGGCTCGGCTTGCGGTAGGTAGAAGCCGAGGATCGATTTTCGCTTCCATTCACGCCATTTAACCGATTTTGGAATCCACTCGAGCGGCTTCCAGCCCACGGCCATTGAATCATGCACGATCCCCAACGGATCGGGGCTGACGAACGTCATCGTCCCCTCGCCCTTCCCTTCCCCGAAGACAAGCCGCTCCAGCATGCGGGAATTGGTCTGCAATCCAAATGCTTTGGCCTGATCAATCATCCAGTCGAGCGGAAATTTGGATATGGCGCTGTCCTCTTCAGGATAGCCACCGCCGATATCCGAATGAGATCCGGCGAACCAGACTTGCCTGATATCCTGCTCTTTTGCCGGCGCAATCTTGTCGAAAGGATTTTCGACGAATGGCTGCGGCTCGACCCACCGGTTCAGCCGGAACATGCGACGATGCTCATCGATCGCAATTGCATGTCGAAAGACTTCGACGCTCGGGTTGGTCCTCGTATGCGGCAGTGTGAGGAGCTGTGGCAGAAGCCGGTCGCTTCGCGGCACGATGATCGACGCTACGGTGTCCCAGACACCAAGAAACTTGATGCGCGCGTCCCGGGCTCCTGAAACCTTGGAAAAGTGCCAGGCAACGCTAAGGTCGTGCTCATCGCTGGCTTGCTTGTAAGAGCTCACGGCATACTCGACGATGTTGAGTTGGTCCGGATGCAGCAGGCCGATCATGTGGATCAAGCCCGCAACGGCGCGGGCTGTATAGGCTCCGCGGCTGAAGCCAAAGAGGAAGATTGCGTCCCCTTCGACGTAGTGCCTGCAGATGAAGGCGTAGGCGCCGGCGATTTCGGCGTCGAGACCATATCCAGTTGCGAGCTCGAACACGGATTTCGCGTTCTGGCGCCATCGCGTCCAGGCATCGCTGGCACCGATGGTTCCTATGCCGGCGTCATAATAGACGCGCTGCTCCTCATTCTTCTTCAGGATGCGGAACAACTTCAAGACATTCGAGAGATTGCGCTCGATCTGGTTTCCCGTTCCATCGCAGCAGACAACGATGTTTTTGCCAGTCCGCTTCAACGCCACCGCCTTTGAAGGTCCAGTTCAGACCAACCGACTTTGACCCAAGCTGTGGATCACATCAACAGGCGTCTGACAATGGATACCGATGAGAATGTAGCGGCGCGGTCGGCGTGGTTCCGGTGGCGAAAGAAGAGGGCTTCAATCAAAGAAGCCCGTATCCTCTTCCCTGAGATACTTCCTGGCTGCTTCGGCGTCGATATCGAGGCCCAGTCCCGGCGCTTCCAGCAGGTCCACCATGCTGTCCTTCACGATCTGCGACGGCAGGCCGATCACGAGATCCTCCCACCAGGGGTCAGAGGCGCTCGGATATTCGAAGGCAATGTAGTTGGCGGGCAAGGTGGCGCAAACGTTGATCAGGGCGCCGAGGCCCAGCAGGCCGTTGGCGGTGCCGTGCGGCGCCATCAGGATGGAGTGCATATAGGCGTGCTCGGCGACCCATTTGAGTTCGGCAATACCGCCGATATCGGCAGGATCGGGGCCGATGACGCGCACGGCCTGCGTCTCGATCAGCTCCTTGAAATTGTGCCGCAAGTAGATCTGCTCGCCGGTATGGATCGGCGTCGAGGTGGAGGTTGTCAGCTCCCGATAGGCCTGCGGATTGACCCACGGCACATAGTCGCCGGTCAGCATGTCCTCGAGCCACATCAAATTGTACTTCTCCACCGCGCGAGCGAACTTGATCGCATCGGGCAGCATCCAGCCCGGGCCGCAGTCGAGCGCCAGGCTGACCTTGTCGCCCAGCACTTCCTTCATGGCGATCACGCAGTCGAGCATGTGGTTGAAACCGCGCTCGCTGATCACGCCCTGATCCATGGCACCGTGATAGCCGGCCTTCTTCTGCGTCACGCCATAATGGAAGTCCTCGATGCTGTCCTTCATGTTCGAGTGGAACGAGATTCCTTGCTTGACCATGAAGAAGTTCTGCGGCTGCTCCATCATCCATTTGACGTCGGCCGCATAATCCTCCGGCCGGTCGCCCGCGCGTTTCCGGCGGATCGAGCCGTTATAGACGCGCACCTTGTCGCGCACCTTGCCGCCGAGCAGTTTGTAGGCCGGCACGCCAGCGGCCTTGCCGGCAATGTCCCACAGCGCATGCTCGATCGCGGAGACGGCGGCGCCATAGGGCTTGAACGAACCTCGCTGGCGGATCTTCAGCATCACCCGCTCGACGTCGGTCGGATCCTCGCCGATCAGCGCCTCGCGGAAATGCAGCACAAAGGGCTTGAGATAGGTCTTTGTGAACTCGACCTCGCCAAGGCCATGGAGGCCCTCGTCAGTGACGACGCGAACGATGGGATGCCGCCCGATGACGGCGCAGCGCAGGTCGGTGATCTTCATGGCACAGTCCTATTTCACAGACGAGAAAGCTGTCGGTGTGAGCAGCTGGCTGGCGATATTGGCAACGATCTGCCCGTCACGCTCAGACTCGTCCCGGGCCCTGTGCCATGCCGGATCGGTGACGAAAGCCGCCCATTTCGCCTCACGCTCGGCCAGCGATTCCCAGGCGAGGAAATAGGTAAGGCGATTGCTGTTTTCGCCGATCGCCGTGGTGAAAAACCCGGCTTGGCGGATGCCATGCCTCTCCCAGATGGCCAGCGTCTGGTCGGAAAAGCGCTTGAGCAAAGCCGGCAGCCTGCCCGGCAGGCAGTCATAGATACGCAGTTCGTAGATCATGGTTTCGTCCGTTTCTTTCTTCGCCTCTCCCCACGGAGAGGTCGACACAAATGGTCGGTCGTTAGCCCTGTGAGCTTGAGAATGAGGGCTGGGGGTCTGGGCTAACTCCAGGTCCGGTCCCAGCTATATTCATTGTCCCAATGCTCGGTGGATTGCCAGATGCCGACGACACCCGGCTGCAGATGCTGCGAGATCACCTCGTCTACGACGTCGTCGATCCCCAGACCCGGCTTGTCCGGAACAGTAATGAACCCGTCCTGCACGAGCGGCTTGGGAAGGCCGGTGACGATATCGTCCCACCAGTCGACATCGGCGGAGTGATATTCGAGCGCCATGAAGTTCTCGGTCGCGGTCGCGACATGGGCCGCGGCCATCGCAGCGATTGGACTTTCGGCCATGTGGATGGCCATGGCGACGCCGTGATCCTGCGCCATGTCGCCGATCTTCTTGGTCTCCAGGATGCCCCCGCTGGTGAGCAGGTCCGGGTGGATAATGGAGAGGCCACCGCTCTTGAGCAGCGGTTCGAACCCCTCCTTGAGGTAAATGTCCTCGCCGGTGCAGATGGGCACCGTGGTGGCGTCCTGCAACTGCCGGTACTGCTCGGTGTACTGCCAGGGGATTACATCCTCGAGCCAGGCCGGCACGTATTTTTCAATTCGGCTGGCGAGCCGAATGCCGTTCTGGAGTGAGATGTGGCCGACGTGGTCGATAGCGAGCGGGATCTCCATGCCGATGACCTCGCGAACCTCGGCAATGTACTGCTCGAGCAGGTCGAGGCCCTTGTCGGAAAAATGGAGGCCGGTAAACGGGTGGGCGACATTATGCAGGTCGTAGGCCGCGTTGCGGGCGCGCCGCTCATCAACGGTCTTGAGCGGGCCGCGGGCGGGATGAACGCGATAGCCTTCGAGTGAGCCGGCAGGAGACACGACCGCGCCGGGCACATCCGCGATCTGCATCAGCCCCAGATCCATCTTGAGGAAGGTGAAGCCGAGCTCCATGCGCTGCTTGAGGCGCTTGCCGGTCTCTGTGCCGCTCGGCACGGTTGCATCGGTATCGCAATAGAGGCGCACCTTCTCCCGAAACCGGCCGCCGAGCATCTGGTAGATCGGAACGCCATAGGCCTTGCCGGCGAGATCCCACAGCGCGATTTCGACCGCCGAGACGCCGCCACCTTGCCGGCCGTGCCCGCCGAACTGCTTGATCCGGCGAAACAGGCGATCGATGTTGCAGGGATTCTCGCCAAGCAACCGGCTCTTCAGCATCAGCGCGTAGGTGGCGCTGGCCCCGTCGCGCACCTCGCCAAGCCCGACGATGCCCTGGTTGGTGTAGATCTTGAGCAGCGCCGTTGTGAACGGTGCGCCGACGATTTCAGCCACCCGCATGTCGGTGATGCGAAGATCGGACGGCTTGGAGTTCATGTTCACCCGATCAAGGGCTTCGTCGGCTCCACCGGTCTTGGGCATCACTTATCCTCGTTTTGGTAGGCGGGCTTTTCGGCGGCATGCAGCCCCGACATGAGGCGACATGCGTCAGCCCAGCTCAATCTCGTGGGCTTGCAGGTACTCGCGGTCCATCTCGATGCCGAGACCGGGCTTCGACGTCAGTTTCAGGCTGCCGTTCGAAACGTCGAGCGGTGTGTCGATGAGATGATCGTATTTACCCAGGTTCCACTCCGACGTCTCGAGCTTGTAGAAGTTAGGAACTGTCATCATCACCTGCGCCCCCGCCACCACGTTGATCGGCCCCGCGGCGTCATGCGGCGAGACCGGGACGTAGTAGGCTTCGCACAGGGCAGAGATCTTCTTGAGTTCGGTAATGCCGCCGGTCCAGGTGACGTCAGGCATGATGTAGTCAGCGAGCTTGTTTTCGAGCACCGGCACGAAGTCCCACTTGGTGTGGCCGCGTTCGCCCCACGAGATGGCGGCGCTGACCTTCTCACGCACCTGCTTGAGGGCATTGAGGCTCTCGGGCGGGCAAGGCTCCTCGAACCAGTCGATCTGGCCGGCTTCCTCGAGGCTTCGGCAGAGGCGAATGGCGGTCGGAACGTCGAAACGGCCGTGCGCATCGATGAGGATATCGACATCAGGGCCCGCCGTTTCGCGGATCAGAGCCGTGAGTTCGGCCGCTTCGCGCTCGTCCTTGCGAGTCATGCTGCCATCGAGGTAGCCGTCCCGCTGTTCGCGCGACACGCCATCGGCGCCACGTCCCTGATGCGGGAAAGGATCAAACTTGAGCGCAGTGTGTCCGGACTCGACGATGTCCCGAATTTCGCGGACCACCGCCTCCTTGCTGGTAAATTTGGACTGGTTGGGATGGGTGTAGAGCGCGATTTCATCGCGCACCGGCCCGCCCAGCAGCTCGTAGATCGGCTTGCCCAAAACTTTGCCCCGGATGTCCCAGAGAGCTATGTCGATGGCGCTCACGCATTCGACCGCGGCGCCGCGGCTGCCCATATAGGTGAAGCTGCGGAAAATCTTGTGCCAGAGATGCTCGATCCGGGCCGGGTCCTCGCCGGTCACGGCGGCGCCGATCTGCCGCAGGATCGTGCAGAGCGCGCGGTTGGCGAGCTTGGTGGTGGTCGTGATCTCTCCCCAGCCGCTCACCCCCTCGTCGGTCGTCACTTCGACGAACAGGTACTCTCCCCAATAGGACGCATCGGACTTGATCAGCCACGGCCGAATGCTCGTAATTTTCATGTCAGCTACCTCTGTCTGATCGTCGGGCTAGCGATGTTCTGGAACGGGCATTCTATCCGGCCCGAGCGGCGTTGCGCGCACGCATATGTTCGAGGATGTGCCGGCCGGAGCCCTCGACATGGCGAGCAACGAGTTCGGCCGCCTTGTCGGCGTCTCCGGCTTTTACGAACGCGATGAGCTCGCGGTGCTCGCGAATGATCGCGGCACGCCGGGCAAGCGTGAAATTGAAACGCCGGCTCACGGCTCGCAGCACTTCACGATGCTTCCACCAAAGCTCGGCGGCATGGCGGTTGTAATGCCGCTGGTACATCACGGTGTGGAAGGCGGTATCCAGCTCGCTGTGCCTGAACGTATCGGCGAAGTTGTTCTCTTCAATCAGGTCCTGGAGACGTTGGAGTTCGGCGATGTCCTCGCCGGTGGCCATATTCACAAACCATCGCGTCAGAGCCGGCTCGATCAGAACGCCGATCTCATAAATGTCGCGGACAAACTCCTGATCGATAGGCCGGACGCGCGCCCCGCGGTTGGGGAGAAAGGTGACAAAGCCTTCGCCGCGCAACAGCTGCAAGGCTTCGCGCACGGGGTTGGTCGAGGTGCCGTGGCGCCGGGCGAGATCAGTGACCACGAGCCGTTCGTTGGCGGCAAGCCGTCCCTCGATGATGTCTTCCCTGATCAGCTCATAAAGCGAGGCGCCTTCGCTGGACGCCCCTATGGGGTCAATCCCCACCGGTGGCTTGGCTTTGAAATCGTTTGGTTCGGCCAAGGCCGGCTCCCCTGGATTAATACACACCCTTTCCGATTAACACGCAAAGTTTCGATAAACAATGTACGATCTAACGCGTTGACAGGCAATTCATGATCTGAAAACGTACAAGGCTCCCGAACGGGTACACAGATACAAAGACGTCCTGCGATCAAACGAGCAAGACCGCTTTGCCTCGCCGCAAAGCGGCATGGGAGAACCAGGGAGGATACCTATGACGAGGATTATACTCGGCAGTGCGGTCCTGCGCGGCACTGTCGCCAGCGTTTTGGCGGCATCACTGATGTCCACATCGGCGCTGGGCGCGCCGCCGGTCGACCTCAGCAAGTGGTCGCCGGAATATGTCCGCGCCATTGCGGGCACACAGGATTTCGACACGGCGGCCGATTGTGCCAAGGTCACCCCGCTGGACTACAAGGGGCGACTGACCTTCTGGTATCAGGGCGTTTTCGAGGGCGACCCCGACCTCCTGCGCCAATACTACAAGGAATTCTTCGAAACCTTCCGCAAGACCTATCCAAACATCCAGCTCGAGGAACAAGCCCTCACCTATAACGATCTTCTCGACAAGTTCCGCACCGCGCTCCTCGGCAATGCCGCGCCGATGGCGGTCCGCTTGCAAATCCTGGGTGGTACCGAATTCGCTTCAAAAGGCTATCTGCAGCCGCTGAAGCCCGAGGACGTGGGCTATTCGACCGAGGACTTCTGGCCCGGCGCCATGAAGGCCGTGACCTGGGACGGGGTGACCTACGGCATTCCAACCAACAACGAAACGATGGCGTTCATCTGGAACGCCGACATCTTCAAACGCGCCGGCCTCGATCCGGACAAGCCACCGGCAACCTGGGACGACGTCATCAAGTATTCCAAGCAGATCCACGACAAGCTCGGCATTGCCGGGTATGGCCTCGTGGCTCGCAAGAATGCCGGCAATACGCCGTATCGCTTCATGCCGCAGCTATGGGCCTATGGTGGCGGCGTCTTCGACGAAGCGGCGGCAAACCCGACCTATGAGCAGGTCGAGCTGGACAGCCCGCAGAGCAAGGCGGCGCTGCAGGCTTCCTACGACATGTATGTTCGCGACAAGTCGGTTCCGGTTTCGGCACTCACCAACCAGCAGGCCGATAACCAGCCCCTGTTCGTCGCCGGCCAACTCGGCATGATGATCTCGCACCCCTCCGACTACAATGTCATGCTCGACCTGCAGAAGAAGGCGACGGGCACCGACAAGGACAAGGCGCAGACCGTCATAGACAACATGCGCTACGGCCTGATCCCGGCCGGGCCCGACGGCAAGCGCGCCGTCGTGTTCGGCGGCTCGAACATCCACATCCTGAAGCCCGAATATGTCGAAGGCGGCAAGGTAGACGAGCCGGCGGCGAAGGCTATCATCTGCATGTGGACGAGCCCTGAATGGTCGCTGAAGATGGCCTATGCCGGATCGAATCCCGGCAACCTGAACGGCTTCAAGACCAAATGGATGAAGGAACGTCTGGACAACATCAAATTCCTCGATGTCACGACCTCGATGCTGCCATACGGCATCCCGTTCCCGGCGCTGCCGCAGGCCCCGGAGATCATGAACATCATCGTCCCGGACATGCTGCAGAATGCTCTGACCGGAGCGATGACCGTCGACCAGGCGGCGGACGACGCGGCCCAGAAGGTGAAAGACCTGATGGGCGGGCTCTAGCCTGCGCCTGACCCACGACCTGACCGGCTGCGCTGACAGCGCAGCCGGTTCGTTCCGAAGAAACAAGGGCATACCATCGTGACGATCGTGACCGGCAAGGCCGAGGCGCGCCGAAAATTGCAACCCGGCAGGTCCGGTGCGCTGCGGGATATCTGGGAGCATCGCGCCGACTACGCGTACGTGCTGCCCGCGATCGCCGTGATGCTCATCGTCATCGCCTATCCGATCTACTACACGATCGAGCTGTCGTTCTATAAGACGCCGCCCGGCTTGCAGCTTCGTGACAAGACCTTCATCGGCTTCGACAACTACACGGCCATCCTCACCAGCGAGGTGTTCTGGAAAGTCACCTGGAACACGCTGATCTGGACATTCGGGTCCACCTTCATCTCCTTTGTCCTGGGGTTTGCCACTGCGCTGGCGCTCCACCGCGACTTTATCGGCCGCGGTATGCTGCGCGCTATCCTGATCATTCCCTGGGTCATCAGCGCGGTCGCCGCCTCCTATATCTGGAAGTGGATCTACCATTCGGATTTCGGCATCATCGGCGCAGTGCTGGTCGGCCTCGGATTGGCCGACCGACCGCCGAATTTCATCGACAACGTCAGCACGGTTCTCCCCTCGCTGATCGTCGTCAATATCTGGCGCGAGTTTCCGTTCGCCATGATCATGATGATGGCGGGCCTGCAGACAGTCCCCGAGCAGTTGCTGCTCGCCGCGAAAGTTGACGGAGCCAATGCCTGGCAGCGCTTCTGGCACGTCACCTTCCCGCATCTGCGCAACGTCTCGGTGGTGACGATCCTGCTGCTGGCAGTGGCCAACTTCAATTCCTTCATCATCCCCTGGATCATGACCGGCGGCGGGCCGTCGAATGCATCGCATATCTGGATCACCCATATTTACGAACTCGCCTTCGGCCGGCAGCGCTGGGGCGTGGCATCGGCCTATTCGGTGCTCCTGTTCATCATCCTGATGACGCTGGGCTACTTCTACGTCCGTGCGCTGAGCGGCAACGAGCGGAAGGAGGGCGGCGCATGAGCGCGATTGCCGAGACGGTCTCCCGAGGCCAGACCCGTCGCCGTATGCGCGTCGACGGGTGGCGGTGGGCCGGGCGCATCTTCCTCGTTTTCATGCTGCTTTATACGGCGTTGCCGATGATCTGGATGCTGATCACCTCGATCAAATCCGGGTTCGCGGCGACGCAATTCCCGCCGCAATGGTGGCCGGACGAGCCGACCCTCGCCAGTTATCAGAAATTGCTCGATCCGCAGAACAGCGTCGGCCAGGACTTCCTCCGCTTCTTCTGGAACAGCCTGTTCGTGTCGACCGTCACGACAATCCTTTCCGTAATCGTGGCTGTCCCCGCGGCCTACGCTTTTTCGCGCTTCAGTTTCCCCGGACGGAACTTCCTGTTCTTCGCCGTTTTGCTGCGCAACATGTTTCCGGCAGTGATCTTTCTCGTGCCGCTCTTCATCCTGATGCGCGCGATCGGCCTGGTGAACACGCACGGCTCGCTCATTCTCACCTATCTGACGTTCGGGCTGCCGCTGGCGATCTGGCTGCTCAAGGGCTTCTACGACAACATCCCGGTGCAACTCGAGCAAGCGGCGCGCATCGACGGCGCAACGCGGTTCCAGGCCTTCATCCTGATCGTGATGCCGCTCTCGACGCCCGGGATCATCGCCACCGCGATCTATTCCTTCATCGGCGCCTGGAACGAATACATCTACGCCTACACCTTCCTTTCCAAGAACGAGCAATTGACGCTGCCGGTGGGCATCCAGCGCTTCTTCTCGGAAAACACGACGGACTTTCCGGGCCTGATGGCGGCCAGCTTCATGATGAGCGTGCCCGTCGTGGTGCTGTTCCTCGTCCTGCAACGATACTTCGTACGCGCCCTTACAGAAGGCGCGGTCAAGCATTAGGGAGTTGCCAATGGCCCACGTGGTCCTCAAAGATCTCGTCAAGACCTATGGCGGCTTCAAAGCTGTCAACGATGTTTCGCTGACGGTCAATGACGGCGAGTTCGTTGCGCTGGTCGGCCCGTCAGGCTGCGGCAAGACAACCACGCTCAATCTCGTCGCGGGGCTGACCTCGATCACATCGGGCGACATCGTCATCGGAGACCGGGTGGTCAATGATCTCGACCCCAAGGACCGGGACATCGCAATGGTGTTCCAGAACTACGCGCTGTACCCGCAGAAATCGGTCTACAAGAACCTGGCGTTCCCGCTGCAGATGCGGAAACTCTCCAGGGACGAGATCGACAAGAAGGTCAGGGAAGCGGCGCGCGTTCTCGACATGACGCACCTGCTCGAGCGCAAACCGCGGGAACTTTCGGGCGGGCAGCAGCAGCGCGTCGCCCTTGGCCGTGCCCTCGTCCGCGACCCCGCTGTGTTCCTCATGGACGAGCCGCTCTCCAACCTCGACGCCAAACTGCGCGTGCAGATGCGATCCGAGATCAAGCGCTTCCACCAGGACCTCAAGGCAACGATTATCTACGTGACGCACGACCAGCTCGAAGCCGTGACCATGGCCGACAAGATGGCGGTGATGAATGGCGGCTATCTGCAGCAATACGATTCACCGGCGCAGGTCTTTGCCCATCCGGTCAACATGTTCGTCGCCAGCTTTATCGGCAGCCCGGCGATGAGTCTCATTCCGCTGGAGGCTTCGACGGCAAACGGCAGCACCGCGCTGACCAGCGCGGAAGGCTGGACGCTTGAGCTGTCGCAACTCAACGCGCGCAAGGTCCAGGGAGCGACCACCAAGAAGGTCGTGCTCGGCGCGCGGCACTCGACGATCAAGCTGCACAAGAGCGCGGTCCCGGGCGCCATTCCGGCCAAGGCCTATACGGTGGAGCCGACCGGAGACGTCACCTTCGTGCAAGCATTCCTGTCGGGCGCCATCGTCAACATCAGCGTGTCGCCCAACGTCGCCGTCAAACCTGATGAGCGGATCTGGCTCGAGTTCGACCAGGAGCGGATGCATCTGTTCGACGGCGAAACTGAAATGGCCCTCAAGGCCGATTGAGACAGGGGATGCGCGTGGAACGCGGGCGTGTATGACCAAGAACCTGAAGATCACCGCGATCAAGCCCTACCCGGTATGGGTGGGAACGCGCAACCAGATGCTCGTCAAGGTCGAGACCGACCAGGGTATCTTCGGCTGGGGCGAGAGCGGCTTGAGCGGTCGCGAGAAAGCCGTGGCGGGCGCGGTCGAGCACTATCGCGAGTTTCTCATCGGCCGCGACCCGATGCAGATCGGCCTGATCTGGCAGGAGGTTTACCGCAGTCAGTACTTCGAAGGAGGCCGGGTCCTGCAGGCGGCGATTTCCGCCATCGACATCGCCCTTCATGACATCAAAGGCAAGGCGCTGGGGGTGCCCGTCTACGAGCTGCTTGGCGGCAAGCAGCGCGACCGCGTGCCCACCTTCGCCTCGACCGGAGACGAGGCCGAGGGCGATGTTGCGATCGAACGCGCCCGCGAACTGCGCGCGCAGGGCTGGCAGGCGATCCGCTTCTTCCCCATCGGACAAAGCAGCAAGGACGTCTTCGAGCCGCGTGAATCGATCGGCCCTACCGCGAGCATGCTGAACAAAGCGCGCGAGGCGCTAGGCGATGAGGTGGTGCTCGGCGTCGATTATCATCATCGGCTGTCGGTGGCCGAGGCGGCGAGCTTCTGCAACAAGCTTGGCCGCGGCGTGCTTGATTTCCTCGAGGAGCCAATACGGGCCGAGACACCAGAGGCGTACGAGTCCCTTCGTACGATGACCGACATCCCCTTTGCCATCGGCGAGGAATTTGCCAGCAAGTGGCAGTTCCTGCCTTACATCGAGCGCGGCATCCACCAGTTCAACCGGCTCGATGTCTGCAATGTCGGCGGGCTCACCGAGGCGATGAAAGTCGCCGGCTGGAGCGAGGCGCACTATGTAGACCTGATGCCGCACAATCCCCTTGGCCCGGTGTGCACGGCCGCAACCGTGCATCTCGCCGCCGCGGTGCCCAACTTTGCGTGGCTAGAAACCAGGATCCCCGAAAGGAAGCTGGGTTTCGACAATTCCGACTTTTTCCCCGTACAGCCAAGGCTCGACGGGCCCGATTATCCGGTCAGCGACCTGCCGGGGCTCGGCGTCGAGGTCAATGAAGCGGCGGTCCAGGCGCAGAGTTTCCGTTTCTGGGAAGCGCCACATCTCAAGCGCCGCGACGGCTCTGTCACCAACTGGTAATTCAATTTCAACCGGAGTCCGAAAATGACGCATACTCCCGATATCACGCGGCCGCCCAAGGACCTGATCGACGCGCTAAGGGAGATCGGCGCCGCCACGGTCGCGGGCACACTTGGCCATATGGGCTTTCGCAATCCGCACATGGTCGGCCCGGTGCCGCAGAACCATGGGAAGTCGATCGTCGGGCCGGCACTGACATTGCAGTTCATGCCGCAGAGACCGGACCTCTTCACCGAGGGAGAATATGCCGATCCGGAGACGCAACTTCACAGACATGTGCTCTACCATGCGCAGGAGGGCGACGTGGTCGTCGTCGACGCGCGCGGCGACATGAGCTCCGGTGTCTTCGGCGATATGATGTCGACCTATTTCAAGGGCAGAGGCGGTGCGGGCATCGTCATCGATGGGTGCATGCGCGACCGGCCCAATGTCGAAAAGCTCGACCTGCCTCTTTGGCTGCGCGGCTGGACGCCAAATTATCATGTGCAGACCAGCATCTATCCCAATGCGGTCAACGTTCCGATTGCCTGCGGCGGTGTGACGGTGATCCCCGGCGACATCATCGTCGCCGATGACGACGGGGTGGTGGTGCTTCCCGTCGCAATGGCCCCGAAGGTCATCGAAGAATCCCAGAAACATCACGATTGGGAGGAATTCTCACGAATGAAACTCATGGGGGGCGCGCCGTTGCAACGCTACTATCCACTGCACCCAAGCGCGAACGACGAGTACGAGGCTTGGCGGAAAGCCAACGCCAAACCTTGATAGACAGGATGAGCTGACAGTCGCCAGCGCGCGTCAGCCATTCCCCCTAATTTATCCTGGCGCCGCGCTGTGCGTCGAACAGGTGCGCCTTGCGCATCATCGTCTCCAGCCCGATCTCCTGATCAGGTTTGAATGGCGGCCGATCCCGGCTCTCCGCCCGCTCGTTGACCTAAGCTGGGTTTAATCCCTGGCCACTCCAGACCTGTCCCTGCCGAAAGCTGGCGGCTTTTGCATCGGGAGATACCTGACCGCGCTGGTGGCGACACATTACCGTAACGGAAGCGGTCCTATCATTCATTCGGTGATTTTGGGCGAGGGTCGGGGATCGTCGGCCGGGACCGTCAAAATTAGGGGACCTGATATGGCCACGCAGCTTTGTCACATAGAGACAGCATTCTCGGGAACGGGCTCGGCAATGGCTCCAAAGTTCGCGGAATCATGCGCTTGGGCGAATGCACGAGGCGTAACAATCTATCAGCGTTCAAAAACGGTATGGATCGCGGCCGGCGGCTATCGAGGCCGCGATTTGAAAGTAAAGGGACGGTCGCCTGCCACCGCGCTCGCACTATGGATTGAGGCTGTCCAGTACAGAGGTTCTACATGAGGCTGACCAACGAGGCGTCCAAGGCACGCAAGGAGATCAGCATCCATCGTATCGCCGCCCTGATACCAGCTTAGGATATCGCAGGCCGTCGCCGAAAATCGATCCCCGGCCGAGCTTTGTCCATGCGATCAGCCCGGCCGCTTTGGTCGAGCTGGTTCATCATGAGCCCGCGAGCGCCAGCATGACGCTCGCCCCAAGTGCGGAACGCACCTGGCTCAACATCAAGCGGACGCCCGGAGCTGAAAATTTTACGCGGCCGCGCCTGGCGCCGCGGCTCCGGTCGCGTAAAAATGCTTCTGTCGAAGCTCGAATCAACTCCGCCATCATGTTTTCTCCAGAAGAAACGCCCATATAAAAACAGGTTGGCGGGCCGTTGCCATTCGGGCCGACACCGCTGGCGTTGCGGCGGTGGTCCGAACCCGCCAAAACGGATGGCGCGCCCTGCCGGAACGGTTTGATATCGCGGTCAACACGTAGGGAGAAACACGCGATCGGGTTGCGCTCGGCATGTGTTGATGGTTTGTTGCCGGTCAGCGGAGAACGAGTGATGCGAGAATCCATCGGTCAAGACGAATACGGGTCGACCAGCCCCTTCGATCCGGATGACCTGCCGAATTTGAATGCAATCGGTCCGGCGATGGGCAGCGGCAACGACTTCGAGAGATACGCGGTCGCCGTCATAATCGTGTTCGGCGCCCTGATCATAGGCGGGCTGATGGCCGCGTCGATGACCTTCGGCCACCGCAACGGTTTCCTGTTCGCGCTCGGCGGCGCCACATCGGCCTGGATATCGGGAAACGCGCTTCTGCTCGACCGGCCGCGCATCTACGCACTGTTCGTCGGCATCGCGGCCCTGATGCTGATCGCATCCACCGTCACGCTGATTTCGTGACGGCTTGATCGTCAATTAGAGCGGTCGTTTCACGGAAACTCAGGTCGCCCTGTCTTTTCGTTTTCGGTGCGATTGCGGACGCGGGTTCACGCGCTTGCGGAGTGCGCCAGTCCCATCAGTAGCCGAGCGCCTCGCCGGAAGCGGCGCGGCTGTCGATGGCGCCATTGTAGCGCGCGCCGCCACCCTTCCCGATTTCCGCAAGGCTCTTGCCGCCGACCAGGATGCCCGCCGCCTGGCCCCAGGTCTTGTCGCTGAGATCGAGGTGATAACCCATGCCGGCCAGCAGCCTTTCGGTGTCCGGCGACAGTCCGAACGGCTCGATATAGACCGTGTCGGGCAGCCATTGATGATGGATGCGCGGCGCGTCGATCGCCTCCTGGATGTTCATGCCGTGGTCGATGACGTTGACGATGGCTTCCAGCGTAATGGTGATGATGCGCGAACCGCCGGGGCTGCCGATGACCATGAACGGCTTGCCGTCCTTGGCCACCACGGTCGGGCTCATCGACGACAGCGGCGTCTTCTTCGGCTGGATGGCGTTGGCCTCGCCCTGGACCAAGCCGTAGAGGTTGGGCACGCCGGGCTTCTGGGTGAAATCGTCCATCTCGTTGTTGAGCAGGATACCGGTGCCGTCGGCGACGACGCCGGCGCCAAACGAGCCGTTGAGCGTGTAGGTGACCGCGACCGCGTTGCCGTCCTTGTCGATGATCGAATAGTGGGTCGTCTCCTTGCTCTCGCCGAACCCCTTCGGCATCAGGTCCTGAGAGACGCCGGCCCGGAACGGGTCGATCTTGTCGCGAATGTCCTTGGCGTAGGCCTTGTCCAGCAGTTTCGAGACCGGATTGTCGACGAAATCGGGATCTCCGAGCGCCGAGTTGCGATCGACATAGGCGTGGCGCATGGCTTCGATCATGACATGCACGGTCTCTGCCGAACCGGCGCCGAGATAGGACAGCGGGTAGCCTTCCAGCACGTTGAGGATTTCGCAGATGATGACGCCGCCGGAGCTTGGCGGCGGCGAGGAAATGATCTCGTAGCCGCGATAGGAACAGGTCACCGGTTTGAGCTCGCGCACCGCATATTGTTCGAAATCGCCCTTGGCCAGGATACCGCCCTTGGCGCCGCTTGCCTTGACGATGGCATCGGCGATGGCGCCCTTGTAGAAGGCGTCGGGGCCTTTTTCGGAAATCGCCGAGAGCGACGCGGCTAGGTCGGGTTGGACCAGCCGCTCGCCGATGCCATAGGGCTTGCCATCCGGCTTCAGGAATATGGCCGCCGCAGCTGGATCCTTCGCCAGCCTGTCGGCACCTCCGGCAAACGAGGCGGCGTCACCCTGATTGAGGATGAACCCGTCCTTGGCATAGCGAATGGCCGGCGCCATGAGGTCCTGCCGGGACAAGGTGCCGTATTTTTCGCGCGCCATCTCGAAACCGGCGACGGAGCCCGGCACGCCGACGGCGAGGTAGCCGTCGAGGCTGGCGCCTTTCACCGGTTTGCCGTCCTTGTCGAGATACATGGTCTTGGTCGCGGCCAGCGGCGCACGTTCGCGGAAATCGAGGAAGGTCGACTTGCCGTCCTTGAAGCGGACAGTCATGAAGCCGCCGCCGCCGATATTGCCGGCATTGGGATAGACGACGGCGAGCGCATAACCAACGGCGACCGCCGCATCGACGGCGTTGCCGCCCTTCTTCAGGACTTCGACGCCCACCTCCGACGCCAGATGCTGCGCGGTGACAACCATGCCGTTCTCGCCTTTGGCAGGCGCTGGCGAGGCGGCGAAGGCGGCCGCCCATGGCGCGAAAGCGATTGTGAAGGAGAGGCTGACGGCGATCAGCGTGCGGCGAGTGATATGCATGGCGAGGCTCCTGGCGGGGGACGCCTAGGAAACCGTGTTGGGGTGATCGAGTCCACTAACAATTGAGGGAGCACGAGAAAGAGCCCCACCCGGATTGCCATCCGACCTCTTCCCTAGTCTAGTGGAGAGGAGGCTGTCAGCGCTCGCGCCAGTCTCTTCTCCCCAGCGGGGAGAAGGTGGCCGCGAAGCGACCGGATGAGGGGCGGGCTCGGCCTCAGACAATGCCACCGCTGCCGCCGGCAACGGCCGGGCGTTCCGCCGCGACCTTGGCGCGGTAGCCTGCCGCCCGGTAAGCGGCGACCGGATCGATGGCGCCGCCGGTGTTCAGCCGCGCCATGGCCAAGATCGGCTCGACATCGGTGCGGTAGGCTGATTTTAGCGTCTGCGTTGCCATCAGCGCGTCATTGCCGTCCTGAAAACCTTCAAGCGCCTTGCGGTCGACCAGCAGCGCCTGCGCGTAGGCGCGCTGCACCTCGACCGCGGACAGCATCAGGCTCTCGATCGGATCGGTGACGTTGTGGCTCTGGTCGAGCATATGCGCCGGATCGAAGCCGTCGGCGCCGGACAGTTCGGCGTCGACCAGTTCGTTGAAGACCAGGAACAGCCGGTAGGGGTCGATCGAACCGGCATCGAGGTCGTCGTCGCCATATTTCGAATCGTTGAAGTGGAAGCCGCCGAGTTTCCTGAACTGGATCAGCCGCGACACGATCATCTCGATGTTGACGTTGGGCGCGTGGTGGCCGAGATCGACCAGGCAGAAGGCCTTGTCGCCGAGTTCCTTGGCAATAATGTAATTGGTGCCCCAATCCTGCACGACGGTGGAATAGAAGGCAGGCTCGTATATCTTGTGTTCGGTGAACAGCTTCCAGTCAGCGGGCAGCCCGACATAGACCTCTTTCATGGCATCGAGATAGCGCTCGAACGCCTTGGCGAAGTTGACCTGGCCGGGGAAGTTCGAGCCGTCGCCGATCCACACCGTCAGCGCCTTGGACCCAAGCGTCTTGCCGATCTCGATGCATTCAAGATTGTGCTCGACCGCTTGCCGGCGCGTTCCGGCATCGGCATGCGAGAGCGAGCCGAATTTGTAGGACAGCTTTTGGTCCCTGGCGTCGGAGAACGTATTGGAGTTCATGGCGTCGAAGCCGAGGCCGAAACGCGAGGCCGCCTGCTTCAGCCGGTTCGGGTCGGCCTTGTCCCAGGGAATGTGCAGCGACACCGTCGGTGTCGCCTGCGTCAATTGCTTGATGACGGCGCAATCCTCGATCTTGTCGAAGATGTCGCGCGGTTCGCCGGCGCCGGGGAAACGGGCAAAGCGCGTGCCGCCGGTACCGACACCCCAGGAGGGGATCGCCACCGCGAATTTCTCGACCTTGTCTCGGATCGCGTCGATGGCGATGCCGCGACGGTCGAGCCGTTCGCCGAGCGAGGCGTAGTCACGCTCGAGGTCGGCCTTGCGCGCGGCGTTGTTTTTTTCGACGACGTCAGCCGAGATGATGGTTTCGGACACTGCTGTTCCTCCCAGATTTCGTTCGGCTGGCGCTGCCCCTCATCCGCCTGCCGGCACCTTCTCCCCGTGAACGGGGAGAAGGAAGGCCTAGCGCGTAAAGCTTTGCGCGTTACCGGCGTCGACATTGACGATGTTGCCGGTCGACTTGGCCGACATGTCGGAGGCGAAGAAATAGATCGCTTCGGCGATGTCCTCGGGAAACACCGAGCGCTTCAGCATCGAGCGCGAGCGGTAATGTTCCTCGAGGTCGTCGGTCGACATCTTGTAGGCGGCGGCGCGCTGTTCCTTCCACTCGCCGGACCAGATCTTGGAACCGCGCAGTACGGCGTCCGGATTGACGACGTTGACCCTGATCTGCGCCTCCGCGCCCTCAAGCGCCAGGCAGCGGGCGAGATGAATCTCGGCGGCCTTGGCGGTGCAATAGGCGGCAGCGTTCGGCGAGGCGGCAAGGCCGTTCTTGGAGGCGACGAAAACGACGTTGCCGCCGATCTTCTGCACCCTGAACAGCCGGAACGCTTCCCGCGAGACCAGGAAATATCCCGTCGACAGGATGTCCATGTTCTTGTTCCACAGCGCCAGCGTCGTGTCCTCGATCGGCGCCGAGGAGGCGAGGCCCGCGTTGGAGACCAGAATATCAATGCCGCCGAACTCGACCGCCGTTTCGGCAAAGCCGGCGACGACCTGATCCTCCGACGTGACGTTGATGACCACGGGGCGGACAAAATCCTTGCCATAGGCCTTGGCCAGTTCGTCGTTGGCGCTGGCAAGTGCTGTCTCGTCGATGTCGGCGAGCACCACGCAGGCGCCTTCGCGCAGCAGCCGGCTCGCCGTCGCGCGGCCGATGCCGCCCGCGCCGCCAGTGACGAGCGCGATCTTGCCGGCAAGAGCCTTGGGCTTCGGCATGCGCTGCAGCTTCAGATCCTCGAGCAGCCAGTATTCGATGTCGAAGGCTTCCTGCGCAGGCAGGCCGACATAGGAGGAGACGGTCGAGGCGCCGCGCATGACGTTGATGGCGTTGACGTAGAACTCCCCCGAAATGCGCGCCGTGGCCTTGTCGCCGGCGAAGGTGAACATGCCGACGCCGGGCATCAGATAGACCACGGCATTGGGATCGCGGATGGCGGGCGAGTCCGCATGCTTGCAGCTGTCATAATAGGCCTGGTAGCCTACGCGGTATTCGGCAATGTCGTCGGCCAGCCGCGCGATGACGGCATCGACATCGGGCTTGGCCGGATCGAACTCGATGACCAGCGGCCGGATCTTGGTGCGCAGGAAATGGTCCGGGCATGAGGTGCCGAGTGCCGCCAGCGGGCGCAGATCCCTGGAATTGACGAATTCGAGCACGGCGGCGGAATCGTCGAAATGGCCGAGCTTATGGCTCTTTTCCGAGATCAGGCCGCGGATCCTCGGCATCAGCTTCGCGGCGATGGCGCGGCGTTCGGCGGGGTCGAGCGACTTGACCGCTTCGCCACCGAAAATGGCGACACCCTCGGAACGCCGCTCGAACCACTCGATCGCCTGGTTGATCACCGAGATCGTCGTTTCGTAGCATTCCTTCGGGCTGTCGCCCCATGTGAACAGGCCGTGGCTTTCCAGGATGACGCCCTTGGCGGCTGGATGGTCGAGGCAGAATTTCTCCAGCCACAGGCCAAGTTCGAAGCCCGGCCGCTTCCACGGCAGCCAGCCTATGGCGTCGCCGAAGATTTCCTTCGTCAAGGCCTTGGAATCTTTGGCGGCAGCGATGGCGATGATGGCGTCGGGATGCATGTGATCGACATAGGGCTTCGGCACGTAGGCATGCAGCGGCGTGTCGATCGAGGCCGCGCGCGGATTGAGATTGAAGGTGCAGTGGGGCAGATAACCCACCATCTCGTCTTCATGCTCGACGCCGCGATAAAGGCCTTTGAGGGCTCGCAATTTGTCCATGTAGAGCGTGGCAAAACCATCAAGCTTGATCGAAGCGCTGTCGCCGCCGGAGCCCTTCACCCACAGCACTTCCACGTCCTGTCCGGTGAGCGGATCCTGTTGCCGGATTTTCGACGATGTGTTGCCGCCGCCGTAATTGGTGACACGCTTGTCGGAGCCGAGCGTGTTCGAACGATAGACCAGAAGCTCGGGATCGCTCATCCCCCTTACCTTCGCATCATCCCAAAGATTGGCGAGGCGCGAGCCGGAGCGCTTGTCGAGCATGGGTAATCCTCCCTTGAAGCGCGGACGGTGCGCTCCTCTTTTCGTCGGGAATGTCTACGCAAGGCGGGGCTTTGTCAATCACAAACGATCAACATCAATCATATTGCACTGCACAATGAAATTATATGATCGGAAATGATTGACACTGCGCGATTTCTAATGCCAGATGGCCATGCAGGGAGGAACCATGCACGAAAAAGAGCGCCACAGGATCATTCTGTCCGCCGTCCAGGAAAAGCCTGTGGTGACGGTGCAGGAAATGGTCGACCTGACGGAGTCGTCCGAGGCGACGATCCGGCGCGATATCGCGGCCCTGCACGTGCAAAAGCGACTGCGCCGGGTGCGCGGCGGCGCCGAGGCGATCACGCCGCCACAGTTCATCGGCCTTGCCGGCCGGCCTTTTTCCGTCAACGAGACGCTCAACGCCGCGCAGAAGCGGGCGATAGCGCGGGAAGCGGTGGAGCTCTGCAAGGACGGCGAGCCGATCATCATCAACGGCGGCACCACCACCTTCCAGATGGTGCATTTCCTGACCGGCCGCCGCATGCCGATCTTCACCAATTCCTTCCCGATCGCCGAAAGCCTGCTCAAGCACTCCAAGAACACGGTGATGCTGTCCGGCGGCACCATCTACCGCGAGCAGAACATCATCCTGTCGCCCTTCGACAATGACGTGACGCGCAATTTCTACGCGCGCCGCATGTTCATGGGCGCCCAGGGGCTCGGGCCGCTCGGCCTGATGGAAGGCGATCCGCTCTTGATCCAGGCGGAACAGAAGCTGATCGATCAGGCCGACGAGTTGGTGGTGCTGGTCGATTCTTCGAAATTCCGCAAACGCTCCAGCCTGATCCTGTGCGGCCTGTCGCGCATCGCCACCGTCATCACCGACGACGGCATCGAGGACCGCGAGGCAAAGATGCTCGAAACAGCGGGGGTAACGCTGATCGTCGCCCGCAAGTCGGCAAAGGAAGAATCTTCGCTGCAAGCCTGAGACACCCTCACGCCCGCAGCGGCGATGGAATGCAACGCTCAAGGGAGGAATATTCGATGAGCTTTCTGAAGAAACTGATGGTTACGGCGGCCTTTTCCGCCGCCATGGTCGTGAATGCCGCCCATGCCGAGAACGTCAAGATCGCGCTGGTGGTGAAGTCGCTCGGCAACGGCTTCTTCGACGCCGCCAACAAGGGCGCCGAAGAGGCGGCCAAGGAACTGGGCGATGTCGACATCATCTACACCGGCCCGACCAAGGCGACCGCCGAAGCGCAAATCGAGGTGGTCAATTCACTGATCGCGCAAAAGGTCAACGCCATTGCCATCTCGGCCAATGACGCCGACGCGCTGGTGCCGGTGCTGAAGAAGGCCATGGAGCGCGGCATCACCGTCATCTCCTGGGATTCGGGCGTCGCCAAGGAAGGCCGCCAGCTTCACCTCAACCCGTCCGATACCGGCCTGATCGGCGAGACCATCATCAAGCTCGCTGCCGACTATTTGCCTGAGGGCGGCGACGTCGCCATCCTGTCGGCCTCCTCGACCGCGACCAACCAGAACGCCTGGATCGACGCGGCCAAGAAGGTGCTGCCGGAGAAATTTCCGAAGATCAAGCTCGTCGCCACCGTCTATGGCGATGACGACTCGGCCAAGAGCACCGACGAAGCCAAGGGCCTCTTGAAGTCCTATCCGAACCTGAAGGCGATCATCGCGCCGACCACTGTCGGCGTCGTCGCCGCTGCCCAGGTCGTCACCGATGAGAAGCTGATCGGCAAGGTCAACGTCACCGGCCTCGCGCTGCCGTCGGAGTTCAAGAAGTTCATCGACAACGGCGCTTCACAGGCCGTGGCTCTTTGGAACCCGATCGACCTCGGTTACTCCGCCGTCTACCTCGCCCACGATCTGGCGGTGAAGAAGGAAGAGGCCAAGCCCGGTGCGACGCTGTCGATCGGCCGCGTCGGCAAGGTCACGCTCGACGACACCAATTCGGCTGCGATGGCTCCGCCCTTCCAGTTCGACAAGACCAACATCGAGAAGTTCTCCAAGATCTACTGATCCGGAGCTTCAAGCTGACGCGGCGGGGTTCACGCCCCGCCGCAACTTCAAACGCACCTTGTTTCAGGGCTTGATACGACCATGGACACGACAGCCCAACACGGCACGGTGAAGGACGGGCCCCTGGCCTCCACGCCGCGCCTGACGCTGTCCGGCATCTCGAAGAGCTTTCCCGGCGTGCGCGCGCTGCACAATGTCAGCCTCTCGCTCTATCCGGGCAAGGTGACGGCGCTGATCGGCGAGAACGGCGCCGGCAAGTCGACGCTGGTCAAGATCATGACCGGCATCTACCAGCCCGACGCGGGCACGATCAGCATAGACGGGCAGGACGTCACCCTGCCCAGCGCGCACGCCGCCTTCGGCCACGGCGTTACCGCCATCCATCAGGAAACCGTGCTGTTCGACGATCTGACTGTCGCCGAAAACATCTTTCTCGGCCATGCGCCGCGCACCCGCTTTGGCACCATCGACTGGCGCACCATGCGCAGAAATGCGCGCGAAGTGCTCGACACCATGCATGCCCGCCATATCGACGCCGATGCAAGGCTGAAGGACCTCGGCATCGCCAACAAGCATCTCGTTGCCGTGGCGCGGGCCATGTCGATCGACGCGCAGATCGTCATCATGGACGAACCGACGGCCGCCCTTTCGATGAGGGAGATCGAAGAGCTCTTTTTGCTGATCGAGTTCCTCAAGAGCGAAGGCAAGGCGATCCTGTTCATCAGCCACAAGTTCGACGAGATCTACCGCATCGCCGACCGCTACACCGTGTTCCGCGACGGCGAGATGGTCGGCGAAGGGCTGATCAAGGATGCCGCCCAGAGCCAGATCGTGCGCATGATGGTGGGGCGTGCGGTCGATCACATCTTTCCACAGCGCAAGGCCGAGATCGGCGCGCAGGTGCTGTCGGTCTCCGGCCTGTCGCACCCCACCGAATTCAACGACATCGGTTTCGAGCTGCACAAGGGCGAGATTCTCGGCTTCTACGGTCTTGTGGGCGCCGGCCGCAGCGAGGTGATGCAGGCGATTTCAGGCATCACTCGCACCTCCGGCGGCACGATCACGCTGGACGGCAAGTCGATCGTGCCGAAATCAGCGGCGGATTCGATCGAGGCCGGCATCGTCTACGTGCCGGAGGAACGCGGCAAGCAAGGCGTGGTGATCGGCCTGCCCATCTTCCAGAATGTTTCTCTCCCGTCGCTGGCACGCACCTCCAAATCCGGCGTGCTGCGGCTGGCGGAGGAATTTTCGCTCGCCCGCTCCTACACCGAGCGGCTCGACCTCAGGGCCTCCTCGCTCAGCCAGGATGTCGGCACGCTGTCGGGCGGCAACCAGCAGAAGATCGTCATTGCCAAATGGCTGGCGACCACGCCCAAGGTCATCATCCTGGACGAGCCGACCAAGGGCATCGACATCGGCTCCAAGGCCGCCGTGCACGGCTTCATGGCCGAGCTGGTGGCGCAAGGCCTGTCGGTTATCATGGTGTCGTCGGAGCTGCCCGAAATCCTCGGCATGTCCGACCGCGTCGTCGTCATGCGCGAGGGCCTTGTCGCGGCCGTCTACGACAACAACGGACTGGACGCCGAGACGTTGGTCCGGACGGCGGCGGGGATCGCGGCATGAAAACTTTGCTGAAATATCGCGAAATCTGGTTGCTGGCGGCCATCGTCGTGCTGATCGGGCTGATCTCGACGCGTTTTCCCGCCTTCGCCGACCCCGGCAATTTGCGCCAGGTGTTCAACGACACCTCGATCCTGATGATCCTGGCGCTCGGGCAGATGGTGGTCATCCTGACCCGTTCGATCGACCTGTCGATGGCGTCGAACCTCTGCTTTACCGGCATGGTGGTGGCGATGCTGAACGCCGCTCACCCGGCGATCCCGATCCCGCTGCTGATCGTCATTGCCCTGGTCGTCGGCCTGGTGCTCGGCGCCATCAACGGCCTTCTGGTGTGGCGGCTGAACATCCCCTCGATCGTGGTGACATTGGGCACGCTGACCATCTATCGCGGTGCCACCTTCGTCCTGTCCGGCGGCGCCTGGGTCAATGCCGACAAGATGAGCCCCGAGTTCATCGGCTTCCAACGCGCGGCCTTCCTCGGCATTCCGGTGCTGTCCTGGATCGCCATTCTGGTCATCGCGCTGTTCTTCATCCTGATGACGCGCACCGCGCTCGGCCGCTCGATCTATGCCATCGGCGTCAATCCTACGGCGTCGGTTTATGCCGGCATCGATGTCGGGCGGACGAAATTCATCGTCTTCTGCATCTCCGGCATGATCGGCGGGCTCGCCGGCTATCTCTGGATCTCACGTTACGTGATCGCCTCGGTCGAGGTCGCCAATGGCTACGAGCTCAACATCATCGCCGCCTGCGTCATCGGCGGCATCTCGATTGCCGGCGGCATCGGTTCGGTCGGGGGCGCGGTGTTGGGGGCGCTGTTTCTCGGCATCATCTCCAACGCGCTGCCGGTCATCAACATCTCGCCGTTCTGGCAGATGGCGATTTCGGGCAGCGCCATCATCCTCGCCGTCGTGCTCAACGCGCGCGGCGAACGCCAGCAGGGCCGCATCATCCTGAGAAAAATGGAGGCGGCATGAGCGACGTCCCTGCCCCGCGCCACATTCCGAACCGGCTCGACAAGCCGTTCCGTTCGGCGATCTTTTCCTGGGAAGCGCTGCTGGTCGTGGTGGCCCTCGCCATCTTCGCCATCAACAGCTTCGCCTCGCCCTATTTCCTCGACCCTTATTCGCTGTCGGACCTGACCTTCAACTTCACCGAGAAGGGCCTGATCGCCTTCGCCATGGCGCTGCTGATCATTTCGGGCGAGATCGACCTGTCGGTCGCCGCCATCATCGCGCTGGCCTCGACCATGATGGGCATGGCGGTGCAGGCCGGCGCCGGAACGCCGGTGCTGGTGGCGATCGGCATCGTCGTCGGGCTCGGCTGCGGCGCCTTCAACGGCCTTCTGGTCACGAGGCTTGGCCTGCCCTCGATCGTCGTCACCATCGGCACGATGAGCCTGTTTCGAGGCATCGCCTTCATCATCCTCGGCGACCAGGCCTACAAGGGTTATCCCGAGAGCTTCGCCTTCTTTGGCCAGGGTTATGTCTGGTGGGTGGTGTCGTTCGAGCTGGTGCTCTTTCTCATCGCCGCCGTCGCCTACTGGTTCGCGCTGCACCGCACGAGTTTCGGCCGCCGCGTCTTCGCCATCGGCAACAATCCGGTCGCGGCACAGTTTTCCGGCGTGCGTGTCGGCCGCATCAAGTTCATCCTGTTCTGCCTGACCGGGCTGATGTCCGGCATCGCCTCTGTGCTGATCACCTCCCGGCTCGGTTCGACCCGTCCCTCGATCGCGCAGGGCTATGAGCTGGAAGTCATCACCATGGTGGTGCTTGGCGGCGTCAGCATCCTTGGCGGCGCCGGCAGCATTGTCGGCGTCGTGCTCGCCGCCTTCATCATGGGGCTGGTGACCTTCGGGCTCGGCCTGCTCAACGTGCCCGGCATCGTCATGTCGATCTTCATCGGCCTGCTCCTGATCATCGTCATCGCGCTGCCGATCGTCTGGCGGCGGCTGCGCGGGGGACGCTGATGGCCGAAAAATACGCGTTCAAGATGATGCTCAAGCCCGGCATGAAGGCGGAATACAAGAAGCGTCACGACGAGATATGGCCATCGCTGGTCGCGCTGTTGAAGCAGGCCGGGGTTTCCGACTATTCCATCCATCTCGACCAGGAGACCAACATCCTGTTCGGCGTGCTGTGGCGGCGGGACGACCATGGCATGGCCGACCTGCCGAAGCATCCGGTGATGCAGCGCTGGTGGGCAGACATGGCCGACCTCATGGCGACCAAGCCTGACAATGAGCCGGTGGCCGTGCCCCTGGAAACCATGTTCCACATGGCATGAGTGCCCCGCGCCACATCGCCGTCATCGACATCGGCAAGACCAACGCCAAGGTGGCGCTGGTCGACCTCGCCACGCTGCGCGAGGTCGCGCTGCGCCGAGTGGCGAACGCGCCGGTGCGGCAAGCCCGCTACCCGCATCACGACGTCGAGGCGCTGTGGGCCTTCATCCTCGACAGTCTTGCCGATCTCAACCGCGAACAGACCATCGACGCCGTTTCGATCACTACCCATGGCGCGACGGGCGCTCTGGTTGAGGCCTCCGGCGAGCTGGTGTTGCCCGTGCTCGACTACGAATTCGACGGCCCCGAGGAACTCGCGGCCGAGTATGACGCGATCCGTCCGCCCTTCGCTGAAACCGGCACGCCGCGGCTGCCGCTCGGCCTCAATCTCGGCGCGCAATTCTTCTGGCAGCAGAAGCGCTTTCCGGCGGAATTCGCCAGGACAACGGCGATGTTGATGTATCCGCAATATTGGGCGCTGCGGCTGACCGGCATCGCCGCCAACGAGGTGACCTCGCTCGGCTGCCACACCGATCTGTGGAACCCGTGGAAAGCGGATTTTTCGGCGATGATCGACCGCCTCGGTTGGCGCGCGTTGATGGCGCCGGTGCGGCCGGCAAGGGACCGGCTCGGCCCGCTCCTGCCGGCGCTTGCCGCGCGAATCGGGCTCGATCCGCAGACGCCCGTGTTCTGCGGCCTGCACGATTCCAACGCCTCGCTGCTGCCGCATCTTCTCGCCGACGCGCCGCCTTTCAGCGTCGTCTCGACCGGCACCTGGGTGGTGTCGATGTCGGTCAGCGGCAGATCGGTGGCGCTCGACTCGGCGCGTGATACGCTGGTCAACGTCAACGCGCTGGGCGATCCCGTGCCATCGGCGCGCTTCATGGGCGGCCGCGAATTTTCCGTGCTGACGGATGATCAGCCGGAGAACTGGACCGAAGACGATGTCGGGGCCGTGCTGGCAAAAAGGACGCTGCTGCTGCCATCGACACAACAGGGGTCGGGACCGTTCCCGCATCATGCGGCGGCGTGGCTCAACGCTGACGGCATGAATAGCGGCCAGCGCTTTGCCGCCATCTCTTTCTATCTGGCGCTGATGACGGCGACCTGCCTCGATCTGATCGGCGCCGACGGCCCGACCATTGTCGAAGGCCCTTTCGCCCGCAACCGGCTCTTTGTCGGCATGCTGGCGGCGGCGACCGCCAGAAGCGTCGTCGCCTCCGAAGCCGCGACCGGCACCAGCATCGGTGCCGCGTTGCTGGCATCGGACAAGGCTGAGGCGCATGGCAAGGGCTTGAGACAAGAACCGCCGGTCGACCCCGCCTTGACGGATTATGCAAGCACCTGGCGTGCGGCGGTCGAAGGGCGGGGCTAACTACGGATCCGCTTGCCTAATCTTCATAGACCAGCCCCTGTGGATCGATTTCGGGCTTTCGGCCGGCGACGAGATCGGCGAGGAATTTGCCCGAGCCGCAGGCCATGGTCCATCCGACATGGCCGTGGCCGGTGTCGAGATAGAGATTTTTGTAGCGGGCCCGGCCGATGACCGGCACGGAATTGGGCATCATCGGCCGCAGGCCCGCCCAGAACATGGCCTTCTTCTCGTCGAAGGCGCCAGGAAAAAGATCCTTGCCGGTGCTGATGATGGTGTTGAAGTCAGCGGGCTTGAAGCTTCGGTCAAAGCCGGTGAACTCGGCCGTCGAGGACATCCGCAAGCGGTTGCCCAGCCTGGAATAGCCGATCAGCCGGTCCTCGTCGGCGCCACCCATAGTCGGCCCCTTGCTTTCGTCCTCCAGGGGGATCGTCGCGGTATAGCCTTTCACCGGATAAACCGGCAGGTCGATGCCGTAGCGGCGGCCGAGTAGGCCGCTTTCCGGGCCCATTGCGATGACAACCGCATCGCCGGCCACCGGGCCTGACGAGGTGATGACGGCCCGCACCCTGTCGCCTTCGATATCGAAACCTTCGACCGTGGTGCCGAACCGGAACTCGGCGCCAAGCCTCTCGGTCGCATAGGCGGCGAGCCTGTCGACAAACAGTTTGGAATCGCCAGTCTGGTCAGTGGGCGAATAAACCCCGCCGGCTATCTTGTCCTTCACCCCGGCAAGCCCCGGCTCCAGTTCGACCAGCCGGTCGCGCCCGACGATCTCGATCGGCAAGCCATGCTCGGCAAGATAGCGATAATTGTCGGTCCCGGTGTCGAGACTCTTCTGCGAGCGGAAGAAGTAGAGGATGCCCTTCTTGCGCTCGTCATAGTGGATGCCGGTCGCCTCCGACAGCGCATTGATGCAGTCGCGCGAATAGAGCGCGAGCCGCAGCTTGATGTCGGTGTTGGCGCGCAGGCGCGCCACCGTGCACTGGCGCAGGAAGCGCAGGCTCCAGGCGAGAAAATAGGGATCGAAGCGCAGTCGCACCTTGATGCCGAGATCGTGGTTGTAGAGCCCGCGCAGGAAGGTCTTCAGCGCCGCCGGGGAAGCCCAGGCGGTGGCATCGCCCGGCGACACCAGCCCGGCATTCGACTGGCTGGTGCCCCGCGCCGGCGCCGGATGACGCTCGATGACGGTGACCTCATGGCCGTCGCTCGCCAGATAGTAGGCGGCCGCCGTGCCGACGACGCCGGCCCCGAGCACCGTTATCTTCATGTCGTCCCCCCAAAAAAGGTCGAACCGGGCAGCGCGCTTCCGCACCCTCCGCGAACGCCTTCCATAACGCTTCCCGGAGCGGCTTGCGAGCCCTTGGGAAAACCCGCTCAACCGCGTGCGGAATTCTTCCCCGTCAGGATACGCTCCCAGGCGAGCGCGTCGGCGACGATCTGGTCGAGATCGTCGCGTTGCGGCGTCCAGCCGAGTTCCGTCCGGGCGAGATCGGAATTGGCAACCACCGCGGCGGCGTCACCGGGGCGGCGCTCGCCCGTCCTGACCTCGAAATCATGGCCGAAGGCGCGGCGCACGCTCTCGATCACCTCCAGCACCGAGTAGCCGTGGCTGTAGCCGCAATTGGCGACGAGGCTCGCGCCCCCGGCGCGCAGCCGCTCAAGGGCCAGGCGATGCGCCGCGGCCAGGTCGCTGACATGGATATAATCGCGCATGCAGGTGCCGTCGGGCGTCGGATAATCGGTGCCGAACACCTGCATGAACGGCCGCTTGCCGAGCGCCGTCTCGCAAGCGACCTTGATCAGATGCGTGGCGCCCGGCGTCGACTGGCCGGTGCGCCCCCTGGGATCGGCGCCCGCGACGTTGAAATAGCGCAGCGCCGTATAGCGCAGGCCATGCGCGATCGCCGCATCGCGCAGCATCCATTCGCTCATCAGCTTGGAGAGGCCGTAGGGCGATTCCGGCGCCAGGCGGGCATCCTCGCGCACCGGTTCCAGCCCAGCGCCGCCATAGACGGCGGCTGTCGAGGAGAAGATGAAGTTCGGCACGCCCTCGCGCACCGCCGTTTCGATCAGCGTGCGCGTCTTGCAGGTGTTGTTCTCGTAGTAGCCGAGCGGATCGGCGACGGATTCGGGAACGACGATCGAGCCGGCGAAATGGATGATCGCGTCGACATTGTTGTCGCGGATGATGGAGCCGACCAATTCCTTGTCGGCGACGTCGCCGACGACCAGCTTTGCCTCCGGTGCCACCGCCCATTCGAAACCGGTCGAAAGCCGGTCGAGAACGACCACGCTTTCGCCCGCATCCAGCAATTCCCAGACCATATGGCTGCCGATATAGCCGGCGCCGCCTGTCACCAAAACCGTCATTCCGCGTCCTCGCATTCAAGATCTATCGGAAACTGTCTCAACACCCGCTCTACTGGAAAGCCCGCCCTATGACCAATAAAACCCTGCGTAACCGACTTGGCCGGCATATGGCATCATGTCGAAACAAAAGCGCCCTACAGGCCGTTATCGCCAGGAAATAGGCCATGATCCGCCCCTCGTTAGGAACAGGTGCGGGGCGTGGCATTTTGACCAAAACGGGCCGGTGGACGGCCAATCGGGCAATGATTATGATCCAGCGCAAAACTGGGAAGCCGACATGAATTATCAGCGGTTCTTCGAGGACGCGATCGACCAGCTCCATGCGGAACGACGCTACCGCGTCTTTGCCGACCTCGAGCGCATAGCGGGCAAATTTCCGCGTGCCATCTGGCGCGCCAACGGCCGCGCAGAGGAAATCACCGTCTGGTGCTCCAACGACTATCTCGGCATGGGCCAGCACCCGGATGTCATCGCAGCGTTCCAGAACGCGGCGGGCCGGATGGGTTCGGGCGCCGGCGGCACCCGCAACATCTCCGGCACCAGCAATCCGCTGGTCGAACTCGAGCATGAGCTCGCCGATCTGCACGACAAGGAAGCCGCGCTGGTCTTCACCTCCGGTTTTGTCTCCAACGAAGCCTCGATCTCGACCATCGCGCGGCTTTTGCCCAACTGCCTGATCATTTCGGACGAGCTCAACCATGCCTCGATGATCGAAGGCGTGCGGCGCTCGGGCGCGGAAAAGAAGATTTTTCGCCACAACGATGTCGCGCACCTGGAAAGCCTGCTGCAGGCGGCGGGCCGCGAACGCGCCAAGCTGATCGTGTTCGAGAGCGTCTATTCGATGGATGGCGATATCGCGCCGATCAGAGAGATCGTCGACCTCGCCGAGCGCTATAACGCCATGACCTATATCGACGAGGTCCACGCCGTGGGCATGTACGGTCCGCGCGGCGGCGGCATCACCGAGCGGGAAGGCCTCGCCGACCGCATCGACATCATCGAGGGCACGCTCGCCAAGGCTTTCGGCACGCTGGGCGGCTACATCACCGGCACGAGCGCTGTCATCGACGCCGTGCGCTCCTATGCGCCGGGCTTCATCTTCACCACCGCGCTGCCGCCGGCCATCGCCGCCGCTGCCACCACCTCGATCCGTCATCTCAAGCGCTCGCAGGCCGAGCGTGACGCCCAGCAGCAGCAGGCGACGCGGACCAAGCAGATCCTCTCCGCCGCCGGCCTCCCGGTGATGGAATCGGCGACCCACATCGTGCCAGTGCTGGTTGGCGACCCCGAGCTTTGCAAGATGGCAAGCGACCGGCTGCTCGGCGTGCACGGCATCTACATCCAGCCGATCAACTATCCGACCGTGCCGCGCGGCACGGAGCGGCTGCGCATCACGCCGACGCCGTTCCATTCGGATGCGCTGATCGCCGAGCTGCAGGACGCCCTGGTCGAGACCTGGGACGCGCTCGGCATTTCCTATGGTTCAGCAGGACGACCTTCCGTGGCCAAGACCGACCGGATCATTCCCCTGCTGGTGCCCAAGTCAGGCGGCTGAAAGCCGTTTGAAACTCCACTCCGGCGGCCATCTGGCGCGCCGGAGCGACTTTCAATTCGGGCTTCGTCAATCTCTCAAACAGCTGTCATCCACTTCGCAAGCCGGTGCGCCGCCTCCTCGAGCTGGTCGAGGCGGCGGTGGAAGCACAGCCTGAGGAAGGCTTCGCCGCCCGGGCCGAAAGCCGTGCCCGGCGCCAGGCCGACATTGGCCTTGTCGACGATCTCGAAGGCGGCGCTGCGCGAATCGGTAATGCCGTCGACCCTGAAGAACAGGTAGAAAGCACCTTGCGGCACGGTGAACCGAGCGCGGTCGGTGGCGCCGAGAATGCCGCAGACCAGATCGCGCGCCTTCCTAGCCCTCTCCACCTGTTCGGCGACGAAGACATCGCCTTCATCGAGCGCCGCGACCGCGCCGCGCTGCATGAACTGGGCGACACCTGAATTCGAATACTGGATCAGGTTCTCGAACACCTGCTGCAAACTCGGATGGGTCTTGATCCATCCGAGGCGCCAGCCGGTCATCGCCCAGTTCTTGGAGAAGCTGTTCACGAACAGGATGCGGTCCTCTGCGGTCGCGATGTCGAGGAAGGACGGCGCGCGGCCTTGGCCATAGTGGAACAGCGAATAGATCTCGTCCGCGATGATCCAAAGGCCATTTGCCCGGGCGAGATCGAGAATGGCGCGCAAAGTCTCATGGTCGGCGGTCCAGCCGGTCGGATTGGACGGCGTGTTGATGAACAGCGCCCTGGTCCTGGGCGTGATGGCGGCCGCGATCTTCTCGACGTCGCACGACCAGCCATTGCCGGATTGATCGAGCGTGACCGGCACCGGCACTGCACCGGCGATGGCGGCGGCGGCGTCGAAATTCGGCCAGGCGGGCGACAGATAGATCACCTCGTCGCCGGCACCGGCGAGCGCGTCGAGCGCAAGCTGGATCGCATGCATGCCCGAGCCGGTGACGATGAATTCGTCCTCGGCGAAGTGTTTGCCGAAATGCCTCTGGTAATAGCGGGCAAGCGCCTGCCTGAGATCGGGGATGCCCCTCTGCCAGGTGTAGAACGTCTCGCCACCGGCCAGCGCCTTCGACGCGGCATCGGTGATGAAGGACGGCGTCGGCAGATCGCCCTCGCCGGCCCAGAGCGGGATCAAGCCGTCGCGCAGCCTGCCATAGTTGACGACGGCGACGATACCGCTTTCAGGCGCAGCCAGGGCCTCGGGGCGCAGGTTCTGGATCAGGGTCATGGGCAGGTCCGTTCGAACAGGGATAGCATGCCGGCTGTTCTACTACGGGCGAAAGCAAAAAACCCCGGCCGTGAACGACCGGGGTTTTGGTCCAGAAGAACCTGATGTCTTTATCTCCTGGCGAGCAGATCGCGGATTTCGGTCAGAAGCTGCACATCGGCAGGCGGCGGCGCGGCGGCAGGCGCGGGCTTTTCGGCCTCCAGGCGCCTGCGCAGGTTGTTCACCGCCTTGACCATCAAGAAGATGATGAATGCGAGGATGAGAAAGTTCAGCACGACGGTGATGAAGCTGCCATAGGCGAAGACGGCGCCCTCTTTCTTTGCCTCCGCCAGCGTGCCCGAGTGGACGTTCGAGGACAGTCCGAAGAAGTAGTTGTTGAAGTCCAACCCACCGAAAATCGCGCCCACGATCGGCATGATGATGTCGTTGACAAGGGAATCGACGATCCTGCCGAAAGCAGCGCCGATGATGACGCCGACGGCCAGGTCCATCACATTGCCCTTGGAAATGAATTCCTGGAATTCTTTCAGCATTTCGACCCTCCTTGCCATGATCGGCCGCATTCTCCAGCGCCGGCCAAGCCCACAATAGCAAAAACCTCCGGTTGCAAAACCGGAAAAAGGGCCAAGGCACCGGTTTGTTTTTACCCGCATCATCAGACGTCCATGCGCCGATGGACTCAGCTTCCAAGCTGTGGTTGCGTGCGGTGAGCGGGCGTCGAGCCGGCCAGGGAGGAAGCGCGAGCCGTGCAGGGCTTGTTCATCGTTGTCATCGCGATCGCTTATGTGACGCTTCTATTCGCCATCGCCAGCCTTGGCGACCGCCGCTCGGCCAGCTCCGGGCCCGGTCGCGCACGTCCGTTCATCTACGCGCTCAGCCTGGCCATCTATTGCACCTCCTGGACGTTTTTCGGTTCTGTCGGCCTGTCTTCCGAGCGCGGCCTGGAGTTCCTCGGCATCTACACCGGCCCGGTGCTGGTGTTCGTGTTCGGTTTTCCCTTGCTCAACCGTCTCGTGCGGCTGGCCAAGACCGAGAAGATCACCTCGATCGCCGACTTCCTCGGCGCGCGCTATGGCAAGAGCTTCACCGTGGCCGCCATCGCCACGCTGATCGCGACCATCGGCGCGGTGCCCTATATCGCGCTGCAGCTGAAGGCGATCTCCGGTTCCGTCAGCCTGATGGTCGAGCATTACACCGGCTCGCCGCCCTCGTTCGATCCTTTCGTCAGCGACATCTCGCTGGTGGTCGCCATGCTGCTGGCGCTGTTCGCGGTGCTGTTCGGCACGCGCCACGCCGACGCCACCGAGCACCAGGACGGGCTGGTGCTGGCGGTGGCGGTCGAAACCGTGGTCAAGCTTGCCGCCTTCCTGGCGATCGGCCTGATGGTCACTTTCCTGATCTTCGGCGGGCCCGGCGACATGTTCGGCAAGCTGGCCGAAAACGGCCAGGTGCGGCAGGCGATGGGCTATTCGACGTCGCTCGCCACCTGGCTGGTGCTGACCTGCCTGAGTGGCTTCGCCATCATCCTTCTGCCCCGGCAATTCTACGTCACCATCGTCGAGAACCGCAGCGAGGCGGAACTGCGCACCGCGACATGGGTGTTTCCGCTCTATCTGGTGGCGATCAACCTATTCGTGCTGCCGATCGCCTTCGCCGGACTGTCGCTGGTCGGCACGAAGACGAGCAGCGACCTTTATGTGCTGTCGCTGCCCTTGTTCGGCGGTCACGATTTCCTGGCCATGGCTGCCTTCATCGGCGGCCTGTCGGCGGCCACCGCCATGGTCATCGTCGAGAGCGTGGCGCTGTCGATCATGATCTCCAACGACCTCATCATCCCGCTGTTCGTGCGGCGGCTGCTGAGGACGACGTCTTCCGAAAACGAGGACTGGTCTACGCTCATCCTCAACGTGCGGCGGGCATCGATCTTCATCATGCTTTTCATCGCCTTCCTCTACTATCGCGAGAGCACCGACAGCGCGCGGCTGTCGTCGATCGGCCTGATGTCGTTCGCGGCGATCGCGCAATTCGCGCCGGCGCTGATCGGCGGGCTGATCTGGCGCGGCGCCAATGGCAGGGGCGCGGCCCTCGGCATGGTCGCCGGCATCCTGATCTGGGGCTACACGCTGCTGTTGCCATCGCTCGTCGCGCCCGAAACCGGCATATTGGTGCATGGCCTGTTCGGCTTCGAAGCGCTGCGGCCGCAGGCGCTGTTCGGCACCGTTGCGGAGCCGTTGAACCACGGCGTGCTGTGGAGCCTGTCGATCAACGCACTGTTTTTCGTACTGGGCTCGCTGTCACGCGCCGCGGTGCCGCTGGAGCGCATCCAGGCGTCGATCTTCGTGCCGCGCGAAGCCGGGCCGATGCCCAGCCTGCGCCGTTTCCGTACCGCCGTCACCGTCAACGACCTGAAGGACACCATCGCGCGCTATCTCGGCGTCCAGCGCACCGAGCGGTCGTTCCAGTCCTTCGAAAAGACCACCAACGTCATCCTGCATGGCAATGAGCAGGCCAGCATGGACGTCATCCGCTTTTCCGAGCAGCTTTTGGCCAGCGCCGTCGGCTCTTCGTCGGCGCGGCTGATCCTGTCGCTGCTGTTTCGCCGCCACGACCGCGAATCCAGGGATGCCTTCCGGCTGCTCGACGACGCCACGGAAGCATTGCAACACAATCGCGACCTGTTGCAGATCGCGCTCGACCAGATGGAACAGGGCATCACCGTCTTCGACCGGGATTTCAGGCTGATCTGCTGGAACCGCCAGTACCGGGAGCTGTTCGACCTGCCCGACGACATGGGCCAGGTCGGCGTCTCGCTCGACCAGATCCTGCGCCATCTGGCGGAGCGCGGCGATATCCCGACCGACCAGCGGGTGACGATGCTCAACCGGCTGACCAGCTTCGTCAGCCCCTGGCAGATGGAACTGAAGACCAGCGGCCGGATCCTGGAGCTGCGCTCCAACCCGATGCCGGACGGCGGCATCGTCGCCACCTATGCCGACATTTCCGGCCGCGTCGAGCAGGACCTGGCGCTGAAGCGGGCGAACGAGTCGCTGGAACAGCGGGTGAAGACCCGCACCATCGAACTGACCAGGGTCAACGAGGAGTTGACCCGGGTCAACGAGGAACTGGCGCAGGCGCAGATGCTTGCCGAGGAGGCCAATCTGGGCAAGACGCGCTTCCTCGCCGCGGCCGGCCACGACATCCTTCAACCGCTCAACGCCGCCAGGCTCTACTGCTCGTCGCTGATCGAAAAGGCCGGCAAGGGCCCGGCCGGCAAGGCCGCGGTCAACATCGACTCCTCGCTGGAATCGGTCGAGACCATTCTGGGCGCCGTGCTCGACATTTCCCGCCTCGATGCCGGTGCCATGAAACCGGACGACACGGCCTTCAACCTAGACGCATTGCTGCGCCAGATCGGCAATGATTTCCGGCCGCTTGCCGCGGAAAAGCAACTCAAGCTGACGATCATGCCCTCGTCGCTGACAGTGATGACGGATCGCAACCTGTTGCGCCGCCTGATCCAGAACCTCGTTTCCAATGCCATCAAATACACACGTCACGGCCGCATCCTGGTTGGCGTGCGGCGGCGCGGCGAACTGGCGGAAATCCAGGTGATCGACACTGGCATCGGCATTGCCGGCGACAAGCTGAACACGGTGTTTCGCGAATTCACCCGGCTGGACGAAGGCGCGCGCGAGGCCGAAGGCCTCGGCCTCGGCCTTTCGATCGTCGATCGCATCGCGCGGGTGCTGAGGCTTGAGATCCGTATTTTCTCCAATCCGGGCAAGGGCACGCGCTTTTCCGTCATCCTGCCGGTGGCGGCCGTGCAGGAACCGAAACGCGAGGTCGAAACCAGGGCGCCGGCCCGCGCGGCGGCTTCGCTGGCCGGACTGAGCGTGCTGTGTATCGACAACGACGCCCGCATCCTCGAAGGCATGCGGCTGCTGCTCGAAGGCTGGGGCTGCGCCGTCGAGACCGTGTCCGGCACAACGAACCTGGATATCGCGATCCGCCGCCCGGACATTGTCCTTGCCGACTATCATCTCGATGGCGAAACCGGCCTCGACGCCATCGTCGGGCTGCGAGCGATCCACGGCGACGACCTGCCCGCCGTGCTGGTCACCGCCGACCGTTCCAACGAGGTACGCACGGCGGCGGCCGGGCTCGACGTCCCGGTGATCAACAAGCCGCTCAAACCGGCCGTGCTGCGCTCGATGATGGCCAGGGTCAGGCCGCTGGCGCCGGCGGCGGAGTAACTGTCAGATCTGCTTCATTTCGGCCCCGCCGACGGCGCCCAGGCTTCGAGATAGGCGCAAAACATGTCGGCCATCGCATCGGCATGGCTTCTATCTCTGCCGACGGGCGAGGCGTTTCCGAAAAACTGGTCGCCGGGCCGACATCCGCATAACCATCCGCCAGGTTCGGGCGCTCAGCTCACCGGCTGCAGCGGATCGCTGCCGATCTTGGACAGCAGGATCACCGCCTGGGTGCGGCTGTCGACGCCGAGCTTCTGCAATATCGCCGAGACATGCGCCTTGATCGTCGCCTCTGAGACGCCGAGCTCATAGGCGATCTGCTTGTTGAGAAGGCCTTCCGCCAGCATGCCGAGCACGCGGGTTTGCTGCGGCGTGAGCGCCTGCAAGCGCTTGATCAGGTCCGATATTTCGGGATCGCGCTCGACACCGAGATCGATGCCGGCCGGTGCCGCGATATCGCCCGCAAGGACCGATCGCACGGCGTCGCGGATTTCCTCCATGCTGGCCGATTTGGAGATGAAACCGGACGCGCCGAGGTCGAGCGCGCGCCGGATGGTCGCCGGGTCGTCATGGGCGGAGACCACCACCAGCGGCGCCGCCGGATGGATGCCGCGCAACGAGATCAGGCCGGAAAGGCCGCTCGCGCCCGGCATCGACAGGTCGAGCAGCACCAGATCGACCTCCTCGTTGGCCACGACCAGCGCCTTGGCGCTTTCGAAATCGCCGGCTTCGTGAATAGCGGTGACATTGCCGATGCCGGCAAGCGCTTCGCGCAACGCACCGCGAAACAGCGGGTGATCGTCGGCGATGACGAAAGAATAGCCTGATGGCAAATATCCCTCCCCGGATCCCTTGATGGTCTTCTGTTTTCTCGGGACCTGATGCAACGATTATGAGGCGCTTCGCGCTGTTTTCAAGCAGCAAAGCCGGCGCACCGGATTTCCCCAGACGGCCTGTCTTCAGGTCTTCTGCGAGTTGGGTTTGGCGCCGTCGCCGCTGTCCTTGTCCATATCCTTGACGATGCCCATGAAGCCCTTCAGGAAACGCTCCATGTAGCTCATCGTCTTGTTGAAATCCTCCTCGCTCGGCAATGTCGATTCGAGGCGGGCCGAGAGCGAATTCTCGAGCCTGGTGACGCGCTCGTCCATGGCTTTCATCGAAGTTAGCAGGCGATCGACCTCGTCCTGGAAGGCAGCGCGTTCATCGGCCGCCATCTTGCAGACGAGTTGGCCGGAGCGCTCCTCGCAGATCGACATCGCGCCTGTCTGCGTGTCCATGCGGACATAGCCGTTGGCGGATTTCTCCAGACGATAGCGGTCGGCCTCCTCGGAAAAGGCGGACGCCGCGACCAGCGAAACGAGCGCGGCGGGGATCAAGATGTGCTGCAGACGCATGTTGTCCTCCATGGCCAAAGCCTGAGATATCGCATGTTTGCGCCGGAAATGGGGAAGATCCTTGGCACGGCCTTCCCCGCACGGCTGGTTCGGACTATAGCGCAACCATGTCTCAGATTATCTACAAGATAACCCCGGAAGGGCCTTGGCGCGAGGCCGAAGCGAACGGCCGCTTCACCGGAGCGCCGATCGATGTCGCCGACGGCTTCATCCATTTCTCCACGGCGGCACAGGTCAAAGAGACGGCGGCGAAACATTTTGCCGGCCAGGCGGGGCTTCTGCTGGTCGCCATCGACGGGACCAGCCTGGGCGATGCGCTAAAATACGAGGCCTCCCGCGGCGGCGCGCTGTTTCCGCACCTCTACGGCGTGCTCGACCTGAAAGCCGTGCTGTGGGTTCGGCCGCTGCCGCTCGGCGCCGACGGCACCCACCAGTTCCCGGCGCTGGAGGCCGAATGAGCGTGCTCGACCGGATTGGCCAGAAGCTGCTCTTCACGTTCGACCCGGAAACCGCGCATGGCCTGTCGATCGCGGCGCTGCGCTGCGGCCTGCCGGTCGGCGCACGGACGGCGCGCGACGCACGGCTGAAGGTCAGCCTCTGCGGCCTCGATTTTCCCAATCCGCTCGGCATGGCTGCCGGTTATGACAAGAATGCGGAGGTGCCCGATGCGCTTCTCGGCCTCGGCTTCGGCTTTGCCGAGGTCGGCACGGTGACGCCGCTGCCGCAGCCTGGCAATCCGAAGCCGCGCATCTTCCGGTTGCCGGCGGATGAAGCGGTGATCAACCGGCTCGGCTTCAACAATGAAGGCCATGCGGCCGCCGAGAAACGCCTGGTCGGCCGCGAGGAGCGCTCCGGCATCGTCGGCGTCAACATCGGCGCCAACAAGGACAGCGCCGACCGCGTCAACGACTATGAGCGCGGTGTCATCCGCTTCGCGCCTTACGCCAGCTATCTCACCGTCAATATTTCCTCGCCCAATACGCCCGGCCTGCGCACCATGCAGGCGCGCGAACAGCTTGGCGAGCTCCTGTCGCGCGTCATGGCCGCGCGCGCGGCGGCGGCAAGGCAGCCGCCGGTGTTTCTCAAGATTGCGCCGGACCTGGTCGAAGCCGAGCTGGAAGACATCGCCGCCGAGGTCACCCAGAAGGCCATAGACGGCATCATCGTGTCCAACACCACCATTTCTCGCCCGGCGCTACGCTCCAGCGGCGCGGCAAGCGAGACCGGCGGGCTTTCCGGCCGGCCGCTATTCGAGCGCTCGACCATCGTGCTGGCCCGTATGCGCAGGCTGCTGGGGCCGGACATGGCCATCATCGGCGTGGGTGGGGTCAACTCCGCCGAGACGGCGCTCGAGAAGATCCGCGCAGGCGCGGATCTCGTCCAGCTTTACACCGGCATGATCTATGCCGGGCCGGCGCTGCCGGGACGCATCGTCGCCGGCATGGCGCGTTTCGCCGACACGGAACGGCTCAACTCCATCAGCGATTTGCGCGACCGCCATCTCGACCAATGGGCTTCAAGGCCGCTCAACTGAATGCCGTCCGCAGCCGCAGCCGCAGGATGGCCAGCAGGCTGAGGCCACGCACCAGCAGGAAGACATGCAATGCCGCCCACAGGCCATGATTGCCGAAAGCGGGCGCCAGCGTAATCAGCGCGGCCGCGAAGGCCAGGAAAGACAAAAGCATCATGTTGCGCATGTCGCGCGACCAGGTCGCGCCGATGAAGACGCCGTCCATCTGGAAAGCCAGCACGCCGCTTAGTGCGGTGAAGGCCGCCCAGGGCAGGTAGGTGTCGGCCACCGAGCGGACTTCCTGCGACGTGGTGACGACGGCAACCAGATTGGCACCGGCCAGCAGAAGCACCAGGGTTGCGGCACCCGCCAATCCGAAACCCCAGAACAGGGTCAACCGCACCGCGCGCCGGAACGGGTGCTCAGCCCGCGCACCGACGGCGCGGCCGGCGAGCTGTTCCGCGGCGGTGGCGAAACCGTCGAGGAAATAGCCTGCGACGAGGAAAAAATTCATCAGCACGGCGTTGGCGGCCAGCGTGACCGTGCCGAATTGCGCACCCTGGCGGGTGAACAGCGCAAAGGCGGCAAGCAGCGAGAACGAGCGGATCATGATATCGCGGTTGAGCGACAGCATGCGCAGGAACGCGCTCATGTCGAGCAGGCGTTGGCGTGGCACGGGCGGACTTGCCCTGAACCGCCTGATGACGATGGCGAGGCCAAGTAACATGGCCAGGAATTCGCCGGTGACGGTTGCCCATGCGACGCCGGCGACGCCCCAGCCAAGCTCCAGGCCAAGCAGGATGCAGAGCGCGATGTTGATGCCGTTCAGCACCAGCTGCAGCACCAACCCGAGCCCGCCCTCGCCTCGGCCGAGGACATAGCCGAGAATGGCGTAGTTGATCAGCGAGACAGGTGCCGCGAGCAATCTGATGCCGATATAGACGCCCATCGCCTCGCTGACGCGCGGCCCGGCATCCATGAACCCCCGCCCGCCGGCCGCGATCAGCGGCGAAAGCGCCGCCAGCACGATGCCGGCGACAACAGCGATCAGCACCGCGCGCCAGAACACCGCCTGTTCCTCCAGCGCGTCGTTGCGCCCGAAAGCCTGGGCGACCAGACCGGTGGTGCCGGAGCGCAGGAAATTGAAGGTGGTGAAGACGACGTCAAAGACCAGTGCGCCTGCCGCCAGGCCGCCAAGCAAGGCGGCGTCGCCGAGCTGTCCGACAACAGCCGTATCGACCATGCCGAGCAGCGGCGTCGTCAGGTAGGCGAGCGTCATCGGCACGGCGATGACGAGCACCGTGCGGTTGGTGACGACAAAGGATCCGGGAACGATTGGGGATCCGGCGTCGGCTGGGATTGCACCCTTCTCCAAAGAATTGCTGCCTTGCTGATTGCGGCTTGATCGAACAGCCGGTGTGCCCCATTTTCCGGCCACCGCGCAATCCACCCTTGCCATGGCGGCCAACCGAAATTCCGGTCTGGCGCGAGCCGCCGGATCCGGTCCATGTCCCTCCAGATCGTCCATCATCCCGACTACGACGCCGGCTTCGCCGTCAACCATCGCTTTCCGATGAGCAAATATCCGCTGCTGATGGAGGCCTTGCGCGCACGCGGACTGGCCATGCAGGGGGCGCTCAGCATGCCGGAAGCGGCACCCGCACCATGGCTGAAGCGTGCCCATGCGGCTGACTATGTCGACCAGGTCATCAGCTGTTCGGTGCCGGAAAAGATCGAACGCGAGATCGGCTTTCCGGTCGGCCCGCGCGTCTCGCTGCGCGCCCAACTCGCCACCGGCGGCACCGTGCTGGCGGCCCGGCTGGCCTTGCGCCACGGCATTGCCTGCAACACCGCCGGCGGCAGCCATCATGCGCGGCGCGCGCAAGGCGCGGGCTTCTGCACCTTCAACGACGTCGCCGTCGCTTCGCTGGTGCTGCTTGCCGAAGGCGCGGCGCGGAACATACTCGTGGTCGATCTGGATGTGCATCAGGGCGACGGCACGGCGGATATCCTGGCTGGCGATCAGCGCGTGTTCACCTTCTCCATGCATGGCGAGCGCAACTACCCCGCGCGCAAGATCGCCTCCGACCTCGATGTCGCACTGCCCGACGGCACGGGCGATGCCGCCTATCTCGAAAGGTTGGCCGCCATCTTGCCGGAGCTGTCCGCCCATGCGCGCTGGGACATCGTTTTCTACAATGCCGGCGTCGACGTCCATGCCGAGGACCGGCTCGGCAGGCTGGCGCTTTCAAACGACGGGCTTCGTGCCCGCGACGCCATGGTGATCGGTCACTTCCGCTCGCGCGGCATCGCGCTATGCGGCGTCATCGGCGGCGGCTATTCGACCGACGTAGCCGCGCTCGCGGCGCGCCATGCCATTCTGTTCGAGGCGGCGGCGGACTACGCCTGACCGCTATTTCCTGTAGTTGGCGATTCTGAGCAGGATGAACGCCGGAACCACGATCGCCGCACCCAGCAGAATATAACCCAGGAAGCGGTCGATGGCATGAAAGCCCAGATTCCAGAGATCCAGGAAGAATTTGCGGATGCCGTAGAGCACGTCCATCGGCGACCAGCCGAAGGCGGTCATGACGAGGCCGACGAGGAACGACACCACCAGCAACTTCAGGAGTACCCTGAGCGGGGTGTCGCCGAGAAAGCGCGTCAATGCGGACAAGACCTGTCTCCGGCTCTGATCGCCCGATTCGGCGACAGGATCAGAAATACGCACTTGGCCGCCCCGCTTCAAGCCGGACGGGCCAAGGCGCCGAACCCTGGCCGACAAAGCCTGTGGCGGCCAATCCGGCTGTGCCAGCGGTTCCTTACTAGGAATTTTTTCCTTGACGGGGTGAAGGCAACTATGGTAGATATTTGGCTATGGTGCTGAGTTGCGCCAGGGACCCGCCGCACAGGCGGGTTTATCCGTTCAAGGCTCCGTCAACAGCGCACCGTCGAAGGCTCCGAAGGAACTCGTTAACGCGGATCGTGCCCTGGTACCAAGCCGGCGACCATAGGCGCATGGCAGGCGAGCAGCCGGCGGCGGCTGATCGCGGCCGGCTTATCTGTTTTCTAACCAATTGCCGCTATTGCCATTCCTGGAGCGGGAGCTAGGCTTTGATGGAAGCGGAAAAAATCGGCGCGCGCCGCGCGGTCATGCTTTCGGTTGTCGTGCCGTGCTATAACGAGCGGGACGGCGTGGCTGAGCTTCACCGACGCGTCACCGCCGCTTGCCTGGCGCAAAACCCTTCCTACGAGATCGTGCTCGTCATCGATGGGGCGACCGACGGCACCCGCGAGGCCGTTTTCGAACTGGCGCAAAAGGACGACCATGTCGTCGCCATCGACCTTGCCCGCAACTATGGCCACCAGATCGCGCTGAGCGCGGGGCTGGAGTTCTGCCGGGGCCAGCGCATCCTCATTCTCGATGCCGATCTCCAGGATCCGCCTGAACTGCTCGGCGCGATGATGGCGAAGATGGATGAAGGCTTCGACGTCGTTTACGGTCAAAGGGCCAAGCGTGATGGCGAAGGCTGGTTCAAGCTGGCTTCCGCGTCGATGTTCTACCGGCTGCTGCGCCGGATGGTCGACGTCGAGATCGCGCCGGACACCGGGGATTTCAGGCTGATGAGCCGCCGCGCCCTCGACCATCTGAACGCCATGCCGGAGCGCTACAGGTTCATTCGCGGCATGGTGAGCTGGATCGGGCTGAGACAGGCCGCCTTCTCCTATGAGCGGCAACGGCGTTTCGCCGGCGCCACCCACTATCCGCTGAAGAAAATGGTTCTCCTGGCTGTCGACGCGATGACCAGCTTTTCCATCGCGCCGTTGCGGTTTGCCTCGCTTCTGGGAATGCTTTCCGGCGTGCTGGGGATGGTCGTGCTCGGCTATACGCTGCTCGAGTGGTCGCTGGGAAACGTGCTGCCGGGCTGGACCAGCCTTGCCGCGATCATGCTGATCCTGGGCAGTGTTCAGCTTCTGGTGCTCGGCATATTCGGCGAATATCTCGGCCGGATGTACATGGAGACGAAGCGGCGGCCGCTCTATTTCGTCAACGAGATCGTTTCGCGAAGCGATGTGGCCGTCGAAAACCAGGACCTGCCTGTCCACCGCCTCCAGGAAATGGTGAAGAGAGCCGCGCGTGGCTAAGGCCACGATCGATCGGCCGCGACGGGACCTCTCGACCGGAACGAACGCGAAATGGCCGGGAGCCGCGACATGAACCAAGCCACGGCAATCGCGATGGCTACGCCGTCGCTCGAAGACGCACAGCGCAGCAGGCTGTTGTTCTGTCTTTTCTGCGCCTGCACCATTGCCTACGTGCTGATGAGGCATGCCAACTCCCTCCTTCTGGATCCTGACAGCTGGTGGCAGGTGAAGGTCGGGCTGGATTTCCTGGCGAACCGGACATTTCCGACTGTCGACCCCTATTCCTATACCTTCGCCGGCCAGCCCTGGATCGCCAAGGAATGGCTGGGGCAGGTGCTTCTGGCGCTCGCCTATGGGGCCGGTGGCTGGAATGGCGTCGTCACGCTGATCATCGCCACGATCGGTCTGACAGTCTTCCTGATGGGATGGTTCCTCAGCGCATGGCTGAAGCCGGTGTTAGCGGTGGTGCTGGCTTTCGTCGCGGCTTTCCTTGTCGCCCCGATCTATACGGCGCGCCCCCACGTCTTCACTTTGCCGATCATCGTCATTTGGACGGCAATGCTGTTTCGCGCGGCGCAGGAGGAAAGAGCGCCATCCCCGTGGCTGCTCGCGCTCGTCGTGTTGTGGGCGAACCTGCATGCCACATTCACCTTGAGCTTCGTCATCGCCGGCTTTGCCGGTCTGTATCTCCTGTCGCGCATAGGCCTGTCGAAACCGGTTCTCCTGGCGAAATGGGTCGCGTTCGGCCTGCTCTGCCCAGTGGTCAGCCTGGTCCATCCCTATGGCGTCAAGGCCATCCTGGCGACGCTTACCGTCGCCTATGGCAATGAAGCGGTGCCGCTTATCCTGGAGTGGCGGCCCTTCAACGCCCAGGAAGAGCTCGTCAAGGAAGCCGTGATGCTGCTGGCGCTTTTCGGGCTGTTGGTGTCACGACTGCGGATTGGCTGGGCCAAGGCACTGTTCATCGTCTTCACCTTGCATGCCTATCTCAGTCACCAGCGGTTCATGTATCTGTTCTTCCTTCTGGTTCCGCTAGTGATCATGGCTGAGGTCGCACAGCAATATCCCGCACTTTCAGCCGCGATCTGGCTGGCGCAAAAGCGCGACGGATTGGAAAATTTCTTCGCCAGGCATTACTACGCAATCTCAGGCGCGGTGGCCGTCCTGCTGATCGGCGCGGTCTCGGTCCTCGGCAGCGTCCAACAGATCGCGCCGAGCCCGAAGACGTCCGCCAGCGGAGCACTCGCCTTCGCAAGGGATCAGCACCTGTCCGGCAACGTGCTGAATTCCTACAATTTCGGCGGCACGCTGATCTTCCACGGGATCAAGACCTACATCGACGGCAGGACGGACCAGCTGTTCCTGGACGGGTTCACGAAAACCGACGACGCGACCGGACACAGTGACGGCAAACCACTGCTCGAGGCCCGGCTGAAGAAATACGCCATAGGCTGGGCGCTGCTGGCGGCCGGCGACACCCGCATTCCCTTCTTCGAGGAATTGGGCTGGAAGCGGGCCTACGCGGACGAATACGCCGTGATCTACCTGCCCGGCGCCTGATCCGCGGCGCCAGCCCAAACCGGCTTCGGCCCTCCAGCATTCGCCTTGACACCGATGTTGCGGTGCAGCAAATTGCACCGGAGAGGACGAACAAAGTGGGATCGAGAATCAAGGCTTTCTCGCATCGCGGCAATGCCGCCGCATGGGCCGGTGAACCGGGTGCGCCACGACTGCCGCCGGCCATGGCGCGCGAACCGGCCGCATGAACTACAGACGCGACATCGACGGCCTGCGGGCCATAGCGGTGCTGCCTGTCGTCCTCTTTCATTTCGGCTTGTCCGCCATCCCAGGCGGCTTCACCGGCGTCGACATCTTCTTCGTCATATCGGGCTATCTGATCAGCGGCAGCCTGCTCGACGATCTCGAACGCGGCCAGTTTTCGATCGGCCGCTTCTATTGGCGCCGCGCGCGGCGCATCCTGCCGGCGCTGACCTTCGTCATCGTGCTCGCAGGCACTGCCGCCTGGTTCATCCTTTTGCCATCGGACCTGCACGAATTCAGCCTCAGCGTCATCGCGGCCTCGACCTTCTGGTCGAACATCTATTTCTGGAAGACGACGAACTATTTCTCGATCGACGCCGAGCTGCGGCCGCTGCTGCACACATGGTCGCTCTCGGTCGAAGAGCAATATTACATCTTCGCGCCGATACTGGTGTACCTGATCTATCGCTATGCCTCGAAACGCTGGCTGACGATATTGCTGCCGATCGCGATCGGCAGTTTCGCCTTGGCGGTCATGGCGACCTCGATGGCGCCCACGGCGGGTTTCTACCTGTTGCCGACGCGCATCTGGGAACTGGCGCTGGGGGCCATGCTGATGCTGAGAAAGCCGCCGGCACTTGCCAGCCGGCCGGCAATGGAACTGATCGGCCTCGCCGGCTTTGCCATGGTCGCCTTCGGCTTCGTCACGATTTCGGAGAGCGACCCCTTTCCGGGCTACAATGCCTTGTTCCCCTGCATCGGCACCGCGCTGCTCATCTATGCCGGCCACGAAAGGGCGGGCGAACAGGGGCCGGCAACCATCGCCACGCGGGTGTTGCAGTTTCCGCCGCTGGTCTGGATCGGCCTCATTTCCTATTCGCTCTACCTCGTTCATTGGCCGATCAATTCCTTCGTCCATTACGTTTCGCTGAAAGCCATCGGCGTGCCGACGATCATCGCCATGACCGTGGCAAGCTTCGCCCTGGCGGCGTTCTCGTGGAAATATGTCGAGCAGCCGTTTCGGCGGAAACGGGCCTACACCGCACCGCTGCCTATCTTCGCCTTTTCCGCGACGGCAATCGTCCTGCTCTGCGTCGGCGGCGTGGCCGGGGCGCTCGGCAACGGTTTTCCGGAACGCTTCCCGGACTTTTCAACGGAACGGATCCAGGTTGGCGACTGGCGCAACGGCACCTGCTTCAACGAAGGCTCGAACCGGATCGAGGACTGGAACCTTGCCGCCTGCACCCGAACGAGCGGCTTTGCCACCAATGTGCTGTTGTGGGGCGATTCCTTCGCCGCCCACTATGTCTCGGGACTTGAAGCCAACGCCCAGAAAATCCAGGCTAACGTCATCCAATACACCTATGCCGGCTGCCCCCCGGACCTGACCTATTTTTCCTATGCCCGACCTGCCTGTACCAGCTTCAACGAGCGGGCCATGTCGATCATCCGCGAAGCCAACATTCAGGCCGTGATCCTGAGTGGCCGATGGACCGACTACGAGGTCAGGGGCTTCGGCGGTCTCCAGAAGACGATCGACCGGCTTCGCCAGATGGGCGTCAAGGTCTACGTCATCGGCCAGTCTCCCGAATTCATCGCCGACGTCCAGAAAATCGCCTTCTTCGCAAGACGAGGAGATGCCGCGAACATGTCCTGGCCGATGGCCATGGATCCGGACATCAACAAGCGGGTTCTGCCCTTCGTCAAAGGCGCTGACTTCATAGACCCGCTGACCTATCTGTGCGACGCCGCAGGCTGCTCGTATGCCGATGCCGGCAACAAGCAATTTCTCTATTTCGACTATGGTCACTTCTCTTCGGCGGGCGCAGCACTCGCCATCTCGAGATACTGGCCGAGCTTTGCAGCCGGCACCGAGATCGCGAAAGTGAAATAGCAGGCGTGACCGGCATGCGGCGCGCCGGTCGCTGGGACGGTACCGTGTGGAAAGTGAGCCGCTTTGCGATTGCCCGATGGCCAGCCCTCATGGTAACGAGGCTGCTGCGCGGGTATGATGTAATGGTAGCCTGTCAGCTTCCCAAGCTGAACGCGCGGGTTCGATTCCCGCTACCCGCTCCAGCATATGCCGCAAGGGTTTGCGCCTGATTTGGCGAGTGCCGAAAACCAGCGGTTTTACAGGTAGTTTTACACAGAACGTTCACTTTTTGGCCTGATCGAGTTTTCGGATGCGCTCCTTGATTGCGGCTCCGCGGCTCACATAACGCCTTATGATGCGCGAAACATGGTCCTCTTCCCAGCCCATGATCTCGGCGATCTCGCGCTCGGTCAGGCCGGCGGTGTAAAATTTGGTCGCGGCCGTGCCCCGAAGATCATGGAAGTGCAGGTCATCGCCTTTCGGCCATGCGATCTTCTTGGCGTCGGAGAACGAGCTAGCCAAACCGTTGACAGTCCATGGGCGCTTCTTGCTGCTGGTCAGGATGACAGGTGAGCGCTTCGGTATCCGCCCGAGGGCGTCGCGCAGTTCCCGATAGAGCGGAATGATGCCTTCGCGCTGGTGTCTGCTTTTGCCTGTGGTGATGGTTATGGCATCCTCGTCGACATGGGACCATGACAGGCGGACGAGATCGCCTACCCGAAGACCAGTGCATGCAGCCAGGTCGACGGCATGAGCAATTTCGGCCGAGCACGTCTTCTTCAGATGCCCGACGTCGCTGTCTGTCCAGATGATCTCCGAGCGAGAGCCGCTGTAAAGTTGTTTGACGCCTTCGCAAGGGTTCGAGCCAATCTTGCCGAGTGGATCTACCGCGTATGAGAGCACGCGAGAGAGAACCTGCATGCCGTAGTCGGCAGACCTGGGCGTCTCGGCATATGCCGCGCGCCACCGGCGGATTATTGGTCTGATCTTTCCGGCCGATCGAACTGGGCGATGCGCAGTTCCCCGAAATGGCCGGCAATCCGGTCGAGCCAGGGACCCCAGTTACGTCGCGTCGACTCGGCGAGTTTCTTGTAGTCGGCGCTCGCCTTGTATTGCGTGACCAACGATCGAAAGCGGTTGTTGTCAGGCGACGTGCGGCTGGCAATCGCCTCATTGTAGGACGCGAAGAACTCCGGTGTGCTCGGCATCCCAACAAGGCGCGGACCACCGCGCCAAGCATACCAATAGACATTACCCTTAGCCTTGGGCAATTATCAGTCTAGGGTTGTGCTTCTAGGTTGACGGCGCAACCGCAAACAGTCAACTTGGATCCGAAAACTGTCAACCTACGGCCATCAAACAGGCCATTTCGGTCATCAGGCCGCCATCTGTCAACCAAAACGACAACCAAAACAGCCAAAACCCGCGGCTAAGTTGTCGTAACTTTACATTTGGTTGACACATTTGAGCCGATTCCAGCTTTTTCAGATCAACGTCAACATCTTGATCGGCTAATGGACCGATCAGTAAAGACACATAAAAGGTCCACTAGCGAGCGGGAACAGCTTCGACCGACCAGTGAAGCGTAGCATCTACCGGAACGCGTAGTGACTCGCTGTTTACGAATGATGAGACCCCTTGCACCGCAAGCTCCAAAACATATTCCGCAGACTTGACGGCACAGTTCGTTATCGACTTGGCGCCGGATGCAAAGACATCGGATCGACCATCGTGAAATGATGCAATGTGCATAATCGCGATGTCTTAGGCGTTTTAGAACGAATAGACGGACCAATTAGGGAAGGAGGCGTCCGGGCGCGCCTTCATTATTTCGCCCACAACTCCGGAGTCCCGTTACCTCCTTCGGCCCGATTTTCAGCAATCCGGCGCCAACTCTTGATGGATAGGTCTTGCTCGCCGCTCATTTGCCGAATATCCCTCGGAGAGCAGACTGCGCCTTCGAGGTGAGGCTTGGATTGGTCTGATCGGACGCGCGGCGAATTTCCTCGAGCCATGCCACTTCGTTCTCGGTGACCGGCGTCCCGAAGATCTGCCGGACGGCAAGCTCGGTGGTGTCGCCGCCGAGCTGCTCGATCGCCAGCTGGAATAGCATCACGGGATCGCAGTCGAGGGCAGTCGCCAAAGCCGACACCCTGTCGAGAGGCAGCTTTGCCGTGCCGGCCTTGATCATGGCGAGCATGTTGGGGTTGACGAATCCGGCTTCGGCGGCAATCGCAATCTGGGTCTTCTTCGGCCTCAGCTCGAGGATGCGCTTTTCAAGATACTTTGCGAGCCTGGTGCCTGCGAAGGGCTTGCCGGAGCGGTTACTCATCGTCACTTTCCTCTGAAATCGCATCTTCGATGTGCTGCTAATTTCTTTATAGCGACGGTCTGTCGGGGATTTCGTGGGGGGTGACGGGTATTCAAGCGAGCCAGCTCTCGCAGAGGATAAAGTCATTACGGAGAGCAATTGTATGTGATATAACCTCTTCTATTACGCCTAGACGTCGAGGATATGTCACACAAGCCTACACAACGCGATCAAGCCCGTGCACTGCTGCTGGATGGCAGTCTGGTCCGTCTGCGCGACCTGACCGGGGCGGGAGTGAGTCCGGAGACAATGGCCCGTCTGGTTCGCGAGGGTGAGGTCGTGCGGCTCGCGCGTGGCCTCTACCAACTGGCAGAAGCCATGCCAGATGCGCGTCGCTCAATCGCTGAAGCTTCGGCGCTGGTTCCCAAAGGGGTGGTCTGCCTCACCTCAGCGCTGCAATTCCACGATCTGACGCTGCAGATGCCCTCAGCCATCTGGATGGCCATTGATCGAACGGGTTGGAAACCGAAAGTCGACTATCCGCCCATCCGTTTTGTCCGCTTCAGTGGCCATGCCCTCACGGAAGGCATCAAACGGCACCGCATCGAAGGCATCGACGTTCCAGTGTTCGAGCCCGCAAAAGCCATCGTGGACTGCTTTCGCTACCGCAACAAGATTGGACTCGACATCGCGATCGAGGGGCTCCGAGAAGGGCTCAGGACGCGCCAGGTCACGCCGGATCAACTGTGGAAATTCGCCCAGTCTGGCCGGGTCTGGTCGGTGATGCGCCCCTACGTTGAGGCAATGGTCGCCAATGGCGCGTGAGCTTCGCAACGTTGGCGCCTCGGTCAGAGCCCGCCTGCTCGATCGCGCTCGCGAGGAGCGGGCCGACTTCCAGCTGCTGCTAACACGGTATGCGCTTGAGCGGCTACTCTACAGGCTCAGCATATCCACCGAACGCGAGCGCTTTCTCCTGAAGGGCGCGATGCTGTTTGCGGCCTGGCTCGACAATCCCTTCCGCCCTACGCGCGACCTGGATCTTCTCGGAAGCGGCGATGCAGGTGTCGCCACAATGGTCGAGTGCTTCCGAGCAATCTGCTCGACACCTGTGGAGGATGACGGTGTCGAGTTCGACGTTGCTGGACTTACGGCCGAGCCGATCCGCAATGACGCGGAGTATGCCGGCGTTCGTGTCAGGACTGCCGCGACGATTGCCGGCGCACGTGTGCCCATTCAGGTCGACGTCGGCTTCGGTGACGTGGTGACGCCGGCGCCGGTCGACCTTGAATACCCAACCTTGCTCGACTCGCCACCGCCCCGCCTTCGCGCCTACCCGCCGGAGACGGTCGTTGCGGAAAAATTTGAGGCCCTGGCAAGGCTGGGCGTCGCCAATAGCCGCATGAAGGACTTCTACGACCTGTGGATGATCGCAAGGACCTTCAGCTTTGAAGGGAGCGTTCTTTCCTCCGCGATCAGACGAACGTTCGAGCGACGCCAAACGGCCTGGCCAACCGAGATACCGACAGGACTGAGCGTTGCCTTCGCAGCCGCAAAGAGCGGTCAGTGGCGGGCTTTCCTGACGCGGGAGCGTATGGCGGCGGCGCCCGGCGATTTCACTACCATCATCGATGGACTACGAATATTCTTGGCACCACTTCTGAATGAAGAACCGCACGCCGGTCGGTGGCCGCCAGGCGGACCGTGGACTGAATAGCGTCTCTGCTGCCCAAATTTGGGCATGGGCGACGACACAGGGCGGCGCTCAACGGTTTTACAGCGCCATTGATTTCATTGGATAATTTCTGGTCGAAAATCGGCCTGTTTTACAGCTAAGCCCCTGAAATATAAGCATCACACCCAGCTTCCCAAGCTGAACGCGCGGGTTCGATTCCCGCTACCCGCTCCAGTCTGCGCAGCAAGGGTTTGAGCCCTTACCAAGCCGCTCCAACTACCGGTTTCTCGCGCAATTCCGGGAAAACCGCTCCAGCCGTTTTCCCGGTATCGTTTTAGAGCCAAACACTAACCCAGACGCGCCTGCGCCAGCAGCGGACATGGCGGCGGCCGCGGCGCCAATAGCTGCGGCAGACCCTGCGCCAGGCGCGGCGGCGCCCATGACGACGGTGCCGGCGATGCCACCGGCGATGCGAGATCTGCTCCACCTCGGCTTGATCGTCTCCTTCGAAGACGGCCGCATCAGCCCTGTCGAGGTCGTCCTTGTCGAGCTCGTCAAGGATTCCGTTGCCGTTCGGGACCCCGGCAACTGCTGTGCCGGGCCTGGCCAGGCCTGCAAAAGCAACGGCCCCCGCGACGCCAAGCATTCCAGTAAGAAACAACCGACGTTCCATCAAAATCTCCCGAGTTGTTTATCATCGGCGCATCGTTCCCCGGCTCAAAACGAGCTCCGGCGCGAACGCCGATTGGCCTTTGAACGCACTTACCTGGTTTTTGTTCCGGTCATCCCACTTCGCGCAGGATGAAGTCATGCAGCATCTTTGCCGCCGGCGACAGGGCGCGGTTCTTCACTGTGATCAGGCTGTAGGGCCGGACCTCGATGTCGAATTCGGTCTGGACGACATCGATGGCGCCGGCCAGCCCTTCGGGATTCTGGATGAATTTCGCCACCTGGATCGAGACCGGCGCGATGGCGTCGGAGTGCGCGACCATGACCAGGGTCAGGAGCAGCGAACTGGTGTTGAGGATGCGGTCCGGCAGCGCGATGTTGCGGTTCAGGAAATTGCTCTCCATGGCCTGGCGCAGCGGCGAGCCGCCGGACTGGAAAACCCAGTCATAGGCCGCGGTCTCCTCCAACCGCACCGCCTTGCCCTCGGTCAGCGGATGGCCCCGGCGCACGATCAGGCAGGCTTTCTCGACGCCGATCACACGGGACTCGAACAGCCGCGGGTTGAGATCGTCGGGGATGCGCGCGATGATGAAGTCATGGCGCGACGCGATCAACTCGCGCGCCAGCACGTTGGAGGTCTCGACCTGCATGGTGATCTCGATGCGCGGGTAGATGCGGCGGATTTCGCGGATCGCCGGCACCGCGAGCTCGATCGCGGGCGCCGTCACCGCACCAAGGAACACCGAGCCGCCCTTGCCCGCCTTGAGTTCGGAGATCTCGCGATCGACCTCGCGCATCTCCAAGAGGATGGAGCGCGCGCGCCTGGCGAGCGCCTTGCCATAGGGCGTCAAGGTGACGCCGCGCGGCAGCCTTTCGCAGAGCGTGACGTCCAGCACGGCTTCCATCTCGGCGATCATGCGCGAGGCCGCCGGCTGTGAGATATTCATGACCTGGGCGGCGGAACTGACCCGGCCGTGATCGTCCAGTGCAACGATCATGCGCATATGGCGCAGGCTGAGGCCGCTGCGCAGCAGGGTCTCGCCGTCACCGGGGAGCACCTCGTAACCTTCTGAAATCCCGCCAGGATTGCGCAACGTTGCCATTGATTTCCCTTCGCTCCCAATGCCCTTGAGTTTAGCGTCAACGTATACCAGTTTCGGTATAGCAATCATCAAAGATCGCATTTGACAGTTATGGCAAAGGGACACACCCTTCGCGCGTCCTGGGGCGTGCCAGTCGATGACGAGGAAAATCGTGTCGATTGAAATCAGTCCCAGGGCCGATTGGGAGGATACCGGAGATCGATAGACGACAGCGGCGCTTGCGCTCCTGCTCGCCTGCGCGGCCCGCGAAGCCCCGAGGTGTCGCGTCCATCAACCAGGGAGAGTAATTGTGAAGATCATCAAGACGCTGGCCGCCGTCGCGGCCCTTGGCATCGCTGCCATGACCTATTCGGCGCACGCCGCCGACAAGGGTCTCGTCGGCGTGCTGATGCCCACCAAGACCTCGCAGCGCTGGATCAACGACGGCGATGCCGTCAAGTCCCAGCTCGAGGCTTTGGGCTATACGGTCGACCTGCAATATGCGCAGGACGACATCCCCAACCAGCTCAGCCAGCTGGAAAACGAAATCACCAAGGGTCCGAAGGCGCTGATCATCGCCTCGATCGACGGCACCACCCTGTCGGATGCGCTGCAGAAGGCCGCTGATGCCGGCGTCGTCGTCGTCGCCTATGACCGCCTGATCAAGAAGACGCCCAATGTCGACTACTACACCACGTTCGACAATTTCGGCGTCGGCGTGATCCAGGCGAATTCGCTGGTCAAGGGCCTCAAGGAGCGCTTCCCGAATACCAAGCCGTGGAACGTCGAACTGTTCGGCGGCTCACCCGACGACAACAACGCCTTCTTCTTCTACAACGGCGCGATTTCCGTCCTGCAGCCGCTGATCGACGACGGTTCGATCAAGATCAAGTCCGGCCAGACCGGCATGGACAAGGTCGGCACGCTGCGCTGGCTCGCCGCCACCGCCCAGGCGCGCATGGACAATCTGCTGTCGGCCAACTATTCGGACGGCAGCCGCGTCGATGGCGTTCTGTCGCCCTATGATGGCCTGTCGCGCGGCATCACCGCCTCGCTGCGCGCTGTCGGTTACGGCACGGAGGCCCAGCCGTGGCCGATCGTGACCGGCCAGGACGCCGAGACCGCCTCGGTGAAGCTGATCATCTCGGGCGAGCAGTACTCGACCGTGTTCAAGGACACCCGCGAACTGGCCAAGGCCACCGTCGAGCTCGTCGACAAGGTGCTCTCGGGCGGCAAGCCGGAAGGCCTCGACACCAAGACCTACAACAACGACGTCAAGGTCGTTCCCTCGATCCTGCTGACGCCGCATGAGGTCGACAAGTCGAACTACCAGGCCCTGGTCGTCGACTCCGGCTACATCAAGGCCGACGAACTGAAGTAAATTCGGTTGCATAGCCAGGGGTCCTGCGCAACGCAGGGCCCCTTTTCGTTCACCAGCGACCCCGGTATTGTTGCGGGTCTCGCAGGAGCACTTTACCCATGGCCTCGACGATTTTGGAGATGCAGGACATCACCAAGACGTTTCCCGGCGTCAAGGCGCTGTCGAACGTCAACCTTCGGGTCGAGGAAGGCGAGATCCACGCCGTGGTCGGCGAGAACGGCGCCGGCAAATCGACGCTCATGAAGGTGCTGTCGGGCGTCTATCCCTCCGGCACCTATGACGGCCAGATCATCTTTCAGGGCCAGGAATGCCAGTTCAAAGGCATTCATGACAGCGAACGCAAGGGCATCGTCATCATCCACCAGGAGCTTGCGCTGGTGCCGATGCTGTCGATCGCCGAAAACATCTTCCTCGGCAACGAACACGCCCGATACGGCGTCATCGACTGGAATGCCAACGAGGCGCGCACCAGCGCGCTGCTGAAGAAGGTGGGCCTCAAGGAGGACCCCAAGACGCTGATCACCAATATCGGTGTCGGCAAGCAGCAGCTGGTCGAGATCGCCAAGGCGCTGAGCAAGGAGGTCAAGCTCCTGATCCTCGACGAGCCGACGGCGTCGCTTAGCGAAAAGGACAGCCAGGCGCTGCTCGACCTTCTGCTCGAATTCAAGCGGCAAGGCATGACCTCGATCCTGATCTCGCACAAGCTCAACGAGGTGAACCGGGTCGCCGACAAGGTGACCGTCATCCGCGACGGGCGAACCATCGAGACGCTGTCCAGGAAGGACATCTCGGAAGACCGCATCATCACCTCGATGGTCGGCCGTTCGCTCGACGATCGCTATCCGCCGCGCGAGCCCGATATCGGCGAGGTCGTGTTCGAGGTGAAGAACTGGTCGGTCTATCACCCGCTCCATGCCGAGCGGCAGGTGATCAAGGGCATCGACATCAATGTGCGCAAGGGCGAGGTGGTCGGCATTGCCGGGCTGATGGGCGCCGGGCGAACCGAATTCGCCATGAGCCTGTTCGGCCGCTCCTATGGGCGCCGCATCACCGGCGAGGTGCTGCTCAAGGGCAAGCCGATCGACGTCTCCTCTGTGAGCAGGGCGGTCGAACACGGCATTGCCTATGTGACCGAGGATCGCAAGACCTACGGCCTCAATCTCATCGACCATATCAAGCACAACATTACGCTGGCCAATCTCGGCGGCGTGTCGCGCCACAGCGTGATCGACGATTTGCGCGAGCTTGCCGTCGCCAACGACTATCGCAAGCAGACCAACATCCGCGCCTCCAGCGTCTATCAGATGACCGGCAATCTTTCCGGCGGCAACCAGCAGAAGGTGGTGCTGTCGAAATGGCTGTTCGCCGACCCGGAAGTGCTGATCCTGGACGAGCCGACGCGCGGCATCGATGTCGGCGCCAAATATGAAATCTATACGATCATCGCGCGCCTTGCGGCCGAAGGTAAGGCGATCGTGGTCATCTCGTCGGAAATGCCAGAACTGCTCGGCATCACCGACCGCATCTATGTCATGAACGAAGGCCGCATCGTCGGCGAAATGCCCGCGGCGGACGCAAGCCAAGAAAGAATAATGCGCGCCATCGTTCGGGGAGAAGGAAAAGCAGCATGAGCACGGAAAGCGCCCCCGCCCCGCAAAGCAACGTCGCCGAAGATGTAGGGCAGCGTCCACGCATCGCCGTATCGGCGCTGGCGACGAACCTGCGCGAATACGGCCTGATCCTGGCGCTGATCGCCATCATGGTGTTCTTCCAGTTCACCACCTCGGGAACGCTGTTCAAGCCGGTGAACCTGAGCAATCTGGTGCAGCAGAACTCCTTCATCATCGTGATGGCGCTCGGCATGCTGCTGGTCATCGTATCGGGCCATATCGACCTCAGCGTGGGGTCCGTGGCCGGCTTCATCGGTGCGCTGGCGGCGATGATGATGGTGATCTGGCCTCTCGGCATATTCAGCAACCCGCTGGTGGTTTCCATCGTCTGCCTGATCGTTGGCGGCCTGATCGGCGCGGCGCAAGGCTACTGGATCGCCTACCATCGAATACCGAGCTTCATCGTGACGCTGGCCGGCATGCTGATCTTCCGCGGCATATGCCAGGCGCTGCTCGGCGGCGGATCTTCGGTCGGACCGCTGCCGCCCGAGTTCAAGGCGCTCAGCTCCGGCTTCATTCCAGATGTCATCGGACCGCTGACGCTGATCCCGCCAACGGTGAATGCAGCCGGCAAGACGATTATGGGCAGCGGTCTGACGCTGCACATGACGACGATCGTGCTGGGCCTGATCGCCGTGCTGGCCTATGCCTATTTCGGGCTACGGACGCGACGCAAACGCGAACGCCACGGCTATGAGGCCGAGCCCTTTACCCTGTTCGTCATCAAGACGCTGGTCGGCAGCGCGCTGGCGCTGTTCCTGGTCTACCAGTTCGCCAGCTATCGGGGCCTGCCGGTGGTGCTGCTCGTCATGGGCCTGCTGATCTCGCTGTTCGTCTTCGTCACCAAGCGCATGACGATCGGCCGCCGCATCTATGCGATGGGCGGCAACGCCAAGGCCGCGCAGCTGTCGGGCATCAAGACCGAGCGGCTGACGCTTTACGTGTTCGTCAATATGGGCGTGCTGTCGGCGCTTGGCGGCCTGATCATCGCGGCGCGCCTTGGCCAGGCCGTGCCGGCGGCAGGCCTCGGCAGCGAGCTCGACGTCATCGCCGCGGTGTTCATCGGCGGCGCCTCGGCGATGGGCGGCGTCGGTCAGGTCATCGGCGCGGTGGTCGGCGGCTTCATCATGGGCGTGATGAACAACGGCATGTCGATCATGGGCGTCAATGTCGACTGGCAGCAAGTGGTCAAGGGCCTGGTGCTGCTCGGCGCCGTGATCTTCGACGTCTACAACAAGAACAAGGCCTGAACAGGTTTCAGGCGAGGCAAGCAGGAGGCATACGGTCGCGGCGCTGCCGGCAATTCGCCGGCTTGAAGAAGCCCTTCAGGGACCGGGCTCGCGAGCGCAATCCGGACGACGAGTTCAACCCGTGGCACGGCCAGTCCGAGCCGCGCAGGTCAGGGTTTGCCAGAAGGCAGCCATGCCAAGATATGAGAGAGGACTGATCATGCTGATCTCGCAGATTCTCGACGACGCCGAGACCATCCGTGTCGTTGCACGCACGGGCGGCAAGACCCGGATCATCAACGGCGCGCGCAGCGTCTATTCGCTGGCGATGGAAGCCGCTCGTACCGGCGTGGGCCTTGCCGCGCTGATCGAACGCAAGGGACTTGGCGAGACCGTCGATCTCGACGCCGCCTACAAGAAGGGGCGGCTGCTGTCGCCGATCAATCATCCCGATCCGGCGCATCTGCATCTGACCGGCACGGGGCTCACGCATCTCGGCTCGGCGGCAACGCGCGATTCCATGCACAAGAAGCTCAGCACCGACGGCGAAGAGCAGCTCACCGATTCCATGAAGATGTTCCGCATGGGGCTGGAAGGCGGCAAACCCGCGAAAGGCCAGATCGGGGTGCAGCCGGAATGGTTCTACAAGGGCAATGGCACGATGGCCGTGGCGCCGGGTGCCGCGCTCCTGTCACCTGCCTTCGCCAAGGATGCCGGCGAGGAGCCCGAGGTTGCCGGCATCTATGTCATCGGCGACGACGGCGCGCCGTTCCGGGTCGGCTTCACTCTGTCCAACGAATTTTCCGACCATGTGACCGAACGCGTGAACTACCTCTTCCTCGCCCATTCCAAGCTGCGCAACGCCTCCTTCGGACCTGAGATCCTGGTCGGCGACCTGCCCGCCGACATCAGGGGCTCCTCACGCATCTGGCGCGACAGCAAGTTGATGTGGGAAAAGCCGTTCCTGTCGGGCGAAGCGAACATGTCGCACACCATCGCCAATCTCGAACACCACCATTTCAAATATTCGGCTTTTCGCCAGCCGGGCGACGTGCATGTGCACATGTTCGGCACCGCGACCCTGTCCTTCGCCGACGGCATCAAGACCGAAGCCGGCGACGTGTTCGAGATCGAGGCCGGCGATTTCGGCCTGCCGCTGCGCAACCCGCTCGAAATCGAAAAGCCGGTGAAGGTGGCGGTGAAGGCGCTGTGAGATGAGCGTGATCTCCTCCCTGGTGGGAGGAGATCGGCAGCTTCCATCTCAATAAATATCGAAGTCGAAATACTTGTCCTGGATCTTCTTGTAGGTGCCGTCGGCGACGATGGCGTCAATGGCTGCGTTGAGCTTGTCGCGCAGCGCCGTATCCTCGAGGCGCACGGCAATGCCGGCTTCGGTCTCGGTGCCCTTGACGTCGCCGACCATCTTGCAGCAACCGTCGCTCGCCTTCTTCATCCAGTCCATCAGCACGAACTTGTCGGAAAGGACGGCGTCGAGGCGGCCGTTCTGGAGATCGGTGATTGCCTCTTCCTGGGTCGGATAGAGCTTCGCTTCGGCGCCGGCCTTGCCATAGACGTCCTGGGCGTAATTGGCCTGCGTGGTCGCCGCCTGGGCGCCGACCGTCTTGCCGGTGAGTGCCGCCGGTTCGGTCGAGGCGATGTCGCTGTCCTTCAGGGCGACGAGCGACAGCGGCGTCGTATAATATTTGTGGGTGAACGCAACCTGCTTCTTGCGCTCCTCGGTGATGCTCATCGAAGCGATGATGGCGTCGAACTTCTTGGCCTGCAGAGCCGGTATGATGCCGTCCCAGTCCTGGGTGACGATCTCGCATTCGACCTTCATCTGCGCGCACAAGGCGTTGGCGATGTCGATGTCGAAGCCCTCGACCTTGCCGTCGGGCGTGATGGTGTTGAACGGCGGATAGGCGCCCTCGGTGCCGATCTTGATTTTCTCCGCCGCATGCACCGACAGGACGCCGGCACCAAGCGTCAGCATGGCGGCGGCCGCCGTCGATACGATCCATTTCGAAATCTGCATTTTCATTCCCCTTGAGCGCCGCCACGTCGGCGGCCGGCGAGGTAGCCAAGCATGGCGAGCCGGCGCAGGCAAGTATCTTGCCTGACGGTGATGAGCGTTCAGGGCGCGGCGCGAAAGTGCTTGGACAGCTTGAGGCCCTGCGCCTGGTAGTTCGAGCCGAGCTCGGTGCCGTAAAGCGCCTGCGGCCGCTTCAGCATATGCTCGTAGACCAGCCGGCCGACGATCTGGCCATGATCGAGGATGAACGGCACCTCATGGCTGCGCACTTCGAGCACGGCGCGGCTGCCGGTGCCGCCGGCCGCCGAGTGGCCGAAGCCCGGATCGAAGAAGCCGGCATAGTGGACACGGAACTCGCCCACCAGTGGATCGAAGGGCGTCATTTCGGCCGCGTAGAGCGGCGGCACATGCACCGCTTCCTGGCTGACGAGGATGTAGAACTCGTCCGGATCGAGCACCAGCTCGCCGGCGCCGCTCTTGTGGATCGGCTCCCAGAAGTCGACGATCTCCTGCGCCGCGCGTTTGTCGACATCGACGAGGCCGGTATGGTGTTTGCCGCGATAGCCGACCAGCCCGTCACTGTCGCCGTTGAGATCGATCGACAATGCGATGCCGCCGCCGGAGATGTTCGGCGGTTCGGTGGCGACCAGCATTTCGGCCCGGTGCAATTGATGCAACTCTGCTTCCGAGAGCAGCGCATTGCCGGTGCGGAAGCGTATCTGCGAAAGGCGCGAGCCGGCGCGCACGACGATCGGGAAGGTGCGTGGGCTGACTTCGAGATAGAGCGGACCATGATAGCCGGCGGCGATCTTGTCGAACTCGTGGCCGCGATCGGTCATCACGCGGGTGAAGATATCGAGCCGCCCGGTCGAGCTCTTGGGATTGGCGGACGCCGAAATTTCCGCCGGCAACGCCAGGCTTTCGAGCAGGGGCACGATGTAGACGCAGCCAGTTTCCAAAACGGCGCCGTCGGCCAGGCTGATCTCGTGCAGCTTCAGCCGGTCGAGTTTTTCACTGACCTTGTGGTTGGGACCCGGCAGGAAGGACGCGCGCACCCGCCACGCCTTGTCGCCGAGCCTCAGATCAAGGCTGGCCGGCTGGATCTGGTCGGCGTCGAGCGCACGCGACGACTTCAGCGCGCCGGACTGGAACAGCGCCGCAATGTCCTGATCGGGAAGAATTCCTGTCTGCCGCAAAGTCTGGCTCCGCTCTGCTGGTACAAGTCTCTTAATGAAGCCGGCAATTGACGCAAGCGTGGCGCGGGTCTAAAGGGTCGTTATCCCGTGGTGATTTGGCCGGTCGGCTTGCAGCCACGTTAAACAAGTCGCTAAAGGACCGTCGGGCCGCAAGGCCGCATGGACCGGTTGCGACTTTTTCGCGGCCGGTTTTTTTGTGTTTGGATAGGACGATGACGAGCAAGACGCGCAACTGGAAGCCTCAGACCGCACTCGTGCATGGCGGAACCCTGCGTTCCGGCTTCGGCGAGACTTCCGAGGCGATATACCTGACCCAAGGCTATGTCTATGAGACGGCCCAAGCCGCCGAAGCCCGCTTCAAGGGCGAGGAACCGGGCTTCATCTATTCGCGCTACGCCAATCCGACCGTCGACATGTTCGAGAAGCGCATGTGCGCGCTCGAAGGCGCCGAGGACGCGCGCGCCACCGCGTCCGGCATGGCGGCGGTGACGGCAGCCCTCCTGTGCAGCGTCAAGGCCGGCGATCATATCGTTGCGGCGCGCGCCCTGTTCGGCTCCTGCCGCTGGGTGGTCGAGACGCTGGCGCCGCGCTACGGCATCGAGGCGACGCTGGTCGACGGCACCGACATCGCCAATTGGGAAAAGGCGGTTCGGCCCAACACCAAGCTGTTTTTCCTGGAAAGCCCGACCAACCCGACGCTTGAGGTGGTGGACATCGCCGCCGTCGCTTCGCTTGCCAATTCGATCGGCGCGCGGCTAGTCGTGGACAATGTCTTCGCCACGCCGCTGCAGCAGAAGCCGTTGCAGCTCGGCGCGCATATCGTGGTCTATTCGGCGACCAAGCACATCGATGGCCAGGGCCGATGTCTCGGCGGCGTCATTCTGTCGGACAAGAAGTGGATCGACGAGAACCTGCACGATTATTTCCGCCATACCGGCCCCAGCCTGTCGCCGTTCAATGCCTGGACGCTGCTGAAGGGCCTGGAAACGCTGCCGCTGCGCGTGCGCCAGCAGACGGAGAGCGCCGGCAAGATCGCCGATTTTCTGGCCGAGCAGCCGGAGATCGCCCGCGTGATCTATCCCGGGCGCGCCGACCATCCGCAGGCTGACGTCGTGAAGAAGCAGATGTCGGGCGGCTCCACCCTGATCTGCTTTGACGTCAAGGGCGGCAAGCAGGGTGCCTTCGCCTTGCAGAACGCGCTCGACATCGTCCTGATCTCGAACAATCTCGGTGACGCCAAAAGCCTGATCACCCATCCGGCGACGACGACGCACAAGAACCTCAGCGACGAAGCGCGCGCCGAGCTCGGCATCGGACCCGGCACGCTCAGGCTGTCGGTCGGGTTGGAAGATACCGACGATTTGCTGGACGACATCGCGCAGGCGTTGAAGGCCCGATGAGGACTGGTGGCAGACCGAGGATTACAGGCCTGCCGCTTTGCGCAATGCTTCGTTCATGCGCGTCTGCCAGCCATCACCACCGGCCCTGAAACGGTCGACAACATCGGCGTCGAGGCGCAACTGTACCGCACGTTTGGGTCGCGCAAGCGGCGGTCGGCCAACTTTGCGGCGCGAAGCGGCATCGGTCGGCTGCGCATCCGGATCGGCCTCGGCGGCGGCAGTGATCGCAGCATCTTCCTCGTCGGTCCTCGCGCCAAGCGCCTTTCTGGCGAGCCCCAAGGCATCAGCGCGCGACTGCTTTGGGGGAGTAGCCTCGCGGCGCACGATCGTCTTAGAGGTTTTCGACATAGTCCGTAATCTCCTGTCTCGTTGCCTTGCGTAGCGAAATTACGCGGATCGCATGGCTTCGCTCGACATAGACCATCACATAAACGCCAGCCTCGATCAGACCGATGGCAACAAGACGATCCTCGCCTAAATCCTCGCTGTCATCGAGCCGGATAACTGCATTGGCGAAATCGAAGGACGGAGCGATCGCGAAATCCACGCCATGCTTGGCCCTGTTTGTCTTTGCCTTGTTTTCATCCCACTCGAACAGCATCGCCGTCGGGGCGCTCCATAGGTTATTGTATACACAAAAATAGAGCCTAGTTCAACAATTTTTGTATATACGATAACCTTCCTCGACATCAAGCTGAACCGCCGACATCAAGCGCGGGAGGGCGTCTCTTCGAGCTCGGCCGCCTGGGTGCCGATGGTCATGGCGTTGCCGCGCCAGTCGACGGCCCCGCCCAGCCAACCGCGCATCCAGATCGCGGGCAAAATCAGGTCGCGTGCGATCATCGCGGTGACGATGCGCGGCGACAGATACCAGCCCTTTGCCGAGGCGAGCATGCATTCCGGCAGGTAGGCGAGCGCCAGCACGCAAAGCGCTGTCATGGGCAGGCTGACGCCGGCGCTGGCCGCGGCGATCAATGCCAGCACGAGCGGAGCCGCCACGCCGGTCAGGATCTCGGGTGCGAAGAACAGCGGAAAGGTGACGCGGCGCAGGCGCGCCCAGCGGGCCTGGCGCGACCAGATCTCGCCCGGCATGCGCTGCCCGAGCGGCTGCTCGAAGGGCGAAGCGACGAGATTGACGCGCAGGCCGAGCCTGTTGACCAGTTTGGTCGACGCGGCATCCTCCGCGATCTCGGCGGCGAGCGCACGGATGCCGCCATTGGCGTCGAGCATCTGCTTGTTCCACAACATGCTCTTGCCCTGGGCAAAGCCGAGGCCAAGCGCCTCGCCGGCATATTGCCAGCGCGCCTGCAGCGTGTTGAGGAAAGCGCATTCGACTTCTGCCCAGAAGCCGTCGGGCCGCGAACCGATCGGCGTCGAGCAAACCAGGCCGGTGTCCCGCCGCCATGCCGCCATCAGGTGCTGGACGTAGTCTTTCGGCATCAGCACGTTGGAATCGGCGAGAATGACCCAGTCATGGCGCGCTGCCTCCCAGCCCTTGACGCAGTTGTTCAGTTTCGGGTTGGCGCTGACGCGGTCGTCGCCGGTGAGCAGGCGGGCCGGCACGGCTGGAAAGCGGGCAATCGCGGCGCGGATCGGCTTGACCGCGGGGTCGTCGGCATGGGCGACACAGAAGATCAGTTCGTAGCGCGGCCAGTCGAGCGAGAAAGCGCGCTCAAGCGTCTCATGGGTAAACGGCTCGACGCCGCGCGCCGGGATGACGATCGAGACAGGCAGCGGCTTGCCGGCCGGCGGCGCGATGGCGGCGCGCCGTTTCAGGCGCGAGCAGGCGAGCAGGATGCTGGCGAGATTTGAGGCGATGAGAGCGATCGAAAGCGAGCCGGTTATGAGAGCGAGTTCCATCGATATCCGGTCACTCCAGAAAACCCGGCCCGCTTGGCGGCCGTTTTCGACAGTTCGACAGAGCGCCCGAGTCGCCCGGCATTGCTGGTGCACACCATCATTGTCATGTGTCACTCAAATGACATTGTTTGTCGGCACCTGCCCTTCAGGGACAGCAACTCGGACGCGCACGGTTGATCGAACCGCAAAGAGCGCCGAATGTTCCACACCGGATTTGTTTTGGAGCCGCTCATGTACCGCGCCGTCACGCGCAACATCGAAGTGCAGGTCAGGCCGTTCTATCTCGAGGACCGCTCGGATCCTTCGGAAAACCGCTATGTCTGGGGCTACCAGATAACGATCGACAACCAGTCCGACGAATTCGTGCAGCTGTTGTCGCGCTATTGGCACATAACCGACGGCGCCGGCCGGGTCGAGGAAGTGCGAGGTGCCGGCGTGGTCGGCGATCAGCCCGAACTCAATCCCGGCGACAGCTATCAATACACGTCGGGCTGTCCGCTCTCGACCCCGTCGGGGATCATGGTCGGTCACTACACCATGCGCAACGAGCGGGGCGAGACATTCGACATCGCCATCCCCGCCTTCTCACTCGACCTGCCGGGGACAAGGCGGACGGTGAATTAGACGAGGCGAAATCGGCGACAGCGTCGTTCTCTCCCCGTCACTATACGGCGAGAAATGTCCGGCAGGAATGAGGGGCAGCGCCGCCCCTCATCCGCTCTTGGGCCCCTTATCCCCGTAGAACGGGGAGAAACAAGACCCCTACTGAGTCGTAAATTCCGCCGGGTCGAAGTCATATTGCGTCGAACAGAACTCGCAAGCGACGTGGATGCCGCCGTCCTCGGTGCTGTCCTTGATCTCCTGCGCGGAGAAGCCCTCGAGGATGCCGCGGATCTTGTCGCGGGAGCATGAGCACTGATCGGCGACGGGAACGCCGCCGAAGACGCGCACGCCATGCTCGTGGAACAGACGATAGAGCAGCCGCTCTGCGCCGATGGTCGGATCGATCAGTTCGGTCGGCTCGATGGTGCCGAGCAGCGCCAGCAATTCCTGCCAGGAATTGTCTGTGGGATCGTGGATCTCCTCGCGCGGATCGCCATCCCCGCCGGGCAGGTCAGGAACGCGCATGCGCTCGGAGGCCTGCGGCAGGAACTGCGCCAGGATGCCGCCTGCCCGCCACTGCTCGCGCGCGCCGCCGGGGCCGGGCGTCAAAAGCTTGGCGACGGAAAGCCGGAGATCGGTCGGGATCTGCTCCGACTGGCGGAAATAGGTGCGCGCGGCCTCTTCCAGGGTCTCGCCGTCGAGCTGGACGATGCCTTGGTAGCGCTGCGTGTGAGCACCTTGGTCGATGGTCAGCGCCAGCACACCGTTGCCGAGCAGCGTTTGCTGCGAGGTCTCGCCGGCCGCAATCAGCGCCTCCAGCCGGTCGGCATCGAAGCGCGCATAGGCGCGCAGCGCCGAGGGCGTGGAAAAATCCGCGACCAGCATGTCGACAGGGCCGTCGGTGCGGGTCTGCAGGATGAACTTGCCCTCGAACTTGAGCGAGGTGCCTAGCAGCACCGTCAGCACACAGGCTTCCGCCAGCAACCGGGCGACCGGCTCGGGATAATCATGGCGGCCAAGGATCGCGTCGAGCATCGGTCCAAGCTGCACGGTGCGGCCGCGCACATCGAGCGGGCCGACCTCGAAGGGCACGACGTGATCATCGCCGGCGTAACCGAATTCGCCGAGTTTGGGGTGATGTTCAGCCACTTGATGGGTTTCCAGCATGACAAAGCTCCAGGGCGCGGCCATGCCGCCCTTTGGGGAGCATGCGTCTAAACGCGCTTGATTTGCGTGATGCCGCGCAGATAGGCATCGCGCCTCCGGAGATCAAGTTCCCCGGCACGTCAAGCGCCAAGACACTTCAAGTCCACTTCAGGCCCCAAGACACCAGGCAAGCACGGCCTTCTGGGCGTGGAGCCGGTTCTCGGCCTCGTCGAAGACCACCGAATGTGGACCGTCGATGACCTCGTCGGTCACTTCCTCGCCGCGATGCGCCGGTAGGCAGTGCATGAACAGCGCGTCGGGCTTTGCCTTGGCCATCAGCTTGGCGTTGACCTGGTAGGGCGAAAACACATTGTGGCCGCGGGCACGGTGCTCCTGGCCCATCGACACCCAGCAGTCGGTGACGACGCAGTCGGCCTGGTCGACGGCTTCCTCTGGCGAGCGGGTAAAGGAGAGCTTGCCGCCATGCGCCTTTGACCAGTCGACATGCTTCTGCGCCGGCTCGCTGCCTTCGGGCACCGCGACGTTGAGGTTGAAGCGGAACCGCGCCGAGGCTTCCAGCAGCGAATGCAGCACGTTGTTGCCGTCGCCGGTCCAGGCGATGGTCTTGCCGGCGACCGGACCGCGATGCTCCTCGAAGGTCATGATGTCGGCCATCAGCTGGCAAGGATGGGTATCGTCGGTGAGCCCGTTGATCACCGGGATGGTCGCATTCTCGGTCAGCTCCAGCAGCCGCTCATGCGAGGTGGTGCGGATCATGATGGCGTCGACATAGCGCGACAGAACCTTGGCTGTGTCGGCGATGGTCTCGGAGCGGCCGAGCTGCATCTCGGTGCCGGTCAGCATGATGGTCTCGCCGCCAAGCTGACGCATGCCGACATCGAAGGAGACACGCGTGCGCGTCGACGGCTTGTCGAAGATCATCGCCAGCACCTTGCCTTCGAGCGGTTTCGAGCGCTCGCCCGCCTTGAGGCGCGCCTTGCGCTCCACTGCGTCGGTCAGCATGGAGCGCAGGTCGCCTTCGGAAACGGCGGAGAGGTCGGTGAAATGACGAAGTGACATCAGGAGCTTTCGAATTTACTTCGCGGCTTCAGCGGCGATGGCCTCGGACAGGGCCTTGGCGCCGGCGCGAATGCGCTCCAGCGCTTCATGGATCTCGCTGTCCGTGACGGTGAGCGGCGGCAGCAGGCGAATGACGTTGTCGCCGGCCGGAACCGCGAGCAGATGCTGGTCGCGCAGCGCCATGTTCACCTTGCCGTTGGGCATGGCGCATTTGAGGCCCAGCATCAGCCCCGTGCCCCTGATGTCCTCGATGACCTCGGGGAATTCGTCGGCCACCCCTGCCAGCCCTTGCTTCAACAACAGCGCCTTGCGCTGCACATCCGCCAGGAAGCCCTCCTCCAGCACCACGTCGAGCACGGCATTGCCGACCGCCATGGCCAGCGGGTTGCCGCCGAACGTAGTGCCGTGGACGCCCGCGGTCATGCCGACAGCCGCCTCGTCGGTGGCAAGGCAGGCGCCCATCGGGAAGCCACCGCCAATGCCTTTGGCGATGGCCATAATGTCTGGAGCGACCCCCGACCATTCATGCGCGAACAGCTTGCCGGTGCGGCCGATGCCGCACTGGACCTCATCGTAGATCAACAGCAGGCCGTGCTGGTCGCAGAGCTGCCGCAGCCGCTTCAGCGATTGTGTCGGCACCGGGCGGATACCGCCCTCGCCCTGCACCGGTTCGATCAGGATCGCCGCGGTCTCCGGCGTGATCGCCTTTTCGGCGGCGTCGATATCGTCGAAGCCGACCTGGTCGAAACCCTCGACCTTCGGGCCGAAACCTTCGAGATATTTGTACTGGCCGCCGGCCGCGATGGTCGCCAGCGTGCGGCCATGGAAGGCGCCTTCGAAAGTGATGACGCGGAAGCGCTCGGGATGCCCCTTGACGAAATGGTAGCGCCGCGCCGTCTTTATCGCGCATTCCAGCGCCTCGGCGCCAGAATTGGTGAAGAACACCTTGTCTGCGAAGGTGGCGTCGGCCAGCCGCTCGCCGAGCCGGCTCTGCCCCGGGATCTCGTAGAGATTGGAGACGTGCCAGAGTTTGGCAGCCTGCTCGGTGAGCGCCGCGACCAGATGCGGATGGCCGTGGCCCAGCGAATTGACGGCTATGCCGCCGGCAAAGTCGAGATATCGCTCGCCCTTGTCGGTAACCAGCCAAGTGCCTTCCCCGTGATCGAAGGCCAGGGGTGCGCGAGCAAAGGTCTCGAAAAGCGCCGAACCGCTCATTATATGCGTCTCCGGAACCGGAAAATCAAAAAAGCCGCCAAAGCGGCGGCCTTTGCGGCTTATCGGGTTTTTCAGCCATGAAGTCAACGAAAACGTCGCGTAGTGGCGCGCGGCAAGCCTCCCGACGGGACGCCGGCTCATAAGTGAGCTGGCAAGTTGGGGAAAACCGAAAAAACCGATTCGTGTTGCACTTCGGACTCTTGTCACCGAGTCAGCGCATAAGGTAGTTGTAGTCGGGAAATAACTAGATTTCGTGCGGCGGACCTAATCACCAGATATATGTGGTGTCTGCCCCAGCAGTGGTGCTGGGCCGGGAATGGATTCCGATTGCCGTACGCTTAGCAGGAGCGCGGTCATGAATTGGACTGACGAGCGGGTCGAACTCTTGAGAAAACTGTGGTCGGAGGGTCTGAGCGCAAGCCAGATTGCTGCCCAGCTTGGAGGGGTCAGCCGCAATGCCGTCATCGGCAAGGTGCACCGGCTGAAATTGTCGGGCCGCGGGCGCGCCACGGCAGCGCCGGCACGCCAGAAGAAGACGGCGCAAGGGTCGGGCGCGCAGAAATCGGTGTCGCGCCCCGCGAGTGCGACCCGCCACGTCACGACATCGATCGGAGCAACGGCGCTGCAAGCGCAGTTCGATGCCGAGCCGGTGGCCCGCCACTATATCCGGCCGGTCGAGAATGTGGTGGTGCCGATCTCGCGGCATCTCCAGCTCACCGAACTCACCGAGCGCACCTGCAAATGGCCGAACGGCGATCCGCTGTCGGAGGACTTCAATTTCTGCGGCAACGAAGCCGCCGAAACCGGCCCCTATTGTAAATACCATGCCCGCGTGGCGTTCCAGCCGGCAGCGGAGCGGAGGCGGAATAGATAAGGGGACTAAGGCAGTAGGGCAGTCTGTTTTGAATTTGCGCTCCCGAGCGTGCTCTTAACCTACTGCCCTACTGCCCTACTGCCCTACTGCCCTACTGCCCTACTCTCACAGCCATCCATTCTTGCGAAACCGCCAGTAGAGGAAGCTGCAGATCAGCGCGATCGCCAGCAGCACCATCGGGTAGCCGTATTCCATCTTCAGTTCCGGCATGTCGCTGAAATTCATGCCGTATATTCCCGCGAAGGCTGTCGGCACAGCCAGGATTGCCGCCCATGAGGCGAGCTTTTTGGAGATCGCCGTTTCCTGGCTCTGGCCCACCAGCAGGCTCGCCTCGAAAGCAAAGGCCAGCACTTCGCGCAAGCTGTCGATCTTTTCCTGGACGGTGCGGATATGGTCGGTCACGTCACGAAACAGCGGGTGCATGGCTGAATGGATCTGCGGCAGGTCGGCGCTGGTCAGCCGGCGGCAGACCTCCACCAGCGGCAGTGCGGCATTGCGCAGCCGCAACAGATCGCGACGCAGCATATAAAGGCGTTCGATATCGGGGCCGGTCATCGGCTTCAGCAGGACCCGGTCCTCGATCGCCTCGACCTCATCCTCGATCTGCTCGAGCACCGGCATGTAGTTGTCGACGATGAAATCGAGAATGGCATAGAGGACGAAATCCTCGCCCTTGGCCAGTGAATGCGGGCAGCTTTCCCAGTGCTGGCGCACCACAGCATAGGATGTCGAAGGGCCGTGTCTGACGCTGACGATGTAGCCGCTGCCCACGAACAGATGCGTCTCGCCGAAGGTGACGCGGCCCTCGATCAGCTGCGCGGTGCGGGCGACGATGAACAGCGCATCGCCATATTGCTCGATCTTCGGCCGCTGGTGCGGATGCTCGGCATCATCGATTGCGAGCTCATGCAGATGAAATTGCGCCTGCACGCGCAGCAGAAGCTCGCGGTCGGGTTCAAGCAGCCCGATCCACACGACGTGTCCCGCTTTCCTGGCCCATGTGCCGGCTTCCTCGATCGGGATGTCGGCGATGCGGCGCCCGGCTGTGTAGACGCTGGAGGCGATGACGGCCGATGTCGGCGGCGCGGGCTTGAAGTCCCGGACATATTCCATCGCAGCCTCCCGAAGCACTGCCTTTGCTGGGAACCAGCAGGCTTGCCTCAGGGATAGTCTAGCGCAATACGACCAAGCGTTCGAGAGAAAGTGCGTTCACTTGATCGGCTGCGTTGCGGAAAGGCCGATCTTGTCCGTCTTGTCGCCCTTCGGCCGGTCGGCAGGCATCTGGTCGCCGGTGACGATATAGTAGATCGTCTCGGCAATGTTGGTGGCATGGTCACCGATGCGTTCGATGTTCTTGGCGCAGAACAGCAGATGCGTGCAGGGCGTGATGTTGCGCGGATCTTCCATCATGTAGGTCAGCAATTCGCGAAACAGCGACGTGTACATGGCGTCGATCTGGTCGTCGCGGTCACGTACGAAGCCGATCCTTTCGACCGAGCGCGAGGCGTAGACGTCGAGCACTTCCTTGAGTTGGGTCAACGCCAGGTCGGCCAGGGCTTCGAGGCCGCGGAACAGGCTGGTCGGCTGGCGCCCGTCGGCAACCGCCACCACACGCTTGGCGACATTCTTGCCGAGATCGCCGACCCGCTCGAGATCGGCCGAGATGCGGATCGCGCCGACGATCTCGCGCAAGTCCGTCGCCATCGGCTGGCGCCGGGCGATGATGATGATTGCCCTGTCGTCGATTTCGCGCTGGCCTTCGTCGAGGACGGCGTCGTCGCGGATCACCTTCTGGGCAAGGCCGGGATCGGCATTGACCAGGGCGGAGATCGCCTGTTCGACCATGCGTTCGGCATGTCCGCCCATGGCGGCGATGCGCTTCGACAGATCTTTCAGCTCCTCGTCATAGGCGCTGACTATGTGCACGGACTGCATGACCGGATGCCTTCCCACGGATGATCTGATTTTGAGTCGTTTCCTCGAATCCCCGCTGATACGCTAACCGGATGACAGAAAAAAGAAATGGCAGCTTGGAAACTAGGGCGGCTCAGGCCGCCGGCAAATGGACCGAGAAGGCGGCGCCCTTGCCGACTTCGGACTTGATCGAAAGCCTGGCGTTGTGGCGCGTCAGGATATGCTTGACGATCGACAGGCCAAGGCCTGTGCCCTTCTGGGTTCGACTGCTCTCGACGTCGACGCGATAGAAGCGCTCCGTGATGCGCGGAATGTGCTCCTCGGGAATGCCGGGGCCAAAATCCCTGATCGTCACGTCGATGCCCGCTTCGCCCTCGGCGTCGCCGCGCTCGATCGACACCACCACGCGGCCGCCCGACTGCCCATATTTGCAGGCGTTTTCCAGAAGGTTCTCGAAGACCTGGAACAGTTCGTCGCGGTCGCCCGGCACGTCGAGAGGGCCGTCGGCGAAATCCCGCTCGATGACGACGCCGTTTTCCCGCGCCAGCGGGGCCAGCGAATCGATGACGCTGTCGACGGTCTGGCGCAGGTCGACCTCGGTCCCCGGCCGCAGATAGGGCTTCATCTCCAGCCGCGACAGCGACAAAAGGTCATCGATCAGGCGTGCCATGCGGCCGGTCTGGTTCTGCATGATCTGCAGGAACTGCTCGCGCGCCGCCGGGTCATTGCGGGCCGGTCCGCGCAGCGTTTCGATGAAACCCGATATCGAGGCGAGCGGCGTGCGCAATTCGTGGCTGGCATTGGCGATGAAATCCGCGCGCATGCGGTCGATGCGGCGCGCTTCGCTCTGGTCCTTGAACACCATCACGTAGAGATCGGTGCCGTGACCGACCGAGGAGGCGCTGACCCGGTAAGTCCGCTCGACCGGCAGCCTCTCGGTGTAGTCGATGACATCCGACGCGACCTCGCCCGACAGCACACCGTCCAGAAGAGCCTGCATTTCCGGCGCCCGGAATTTCAGTGACAGCGATACGCCAGGCGCGATGCCGCCAAAGGCGGCGAAGGCGGCGGCGTTGGCATGAACGATGGCCGCGGCATGGTCGAAGATGATCAAGGGGTCGGCGACGGCCGCCGCCAGATATTCGCCGGACAGGCGTTGCAGGCCGATGGCCTCGATCGCCGCGCCGCTTTCGCCGGGCTGGCGCGTGGCTCCAGCCGGTATCATCGCCGCCACCAGCAGCAAAGCCAGCGCCGGCAGCAGCACATAGGCGGAAATGCCCGCAAAGGCATAAACCGCCATGACCGCGACAAGACCGGCGACCAGCAACCATCGGCTGTTCCACAGCCGCGCGGCAAGCGCTTGCGCCATACCCTTCTCGTCTGCGCCCTGGTCCGCCATTCGCGCCTGCGCCCCGCTCCCGGTCCGGCAATTTCGCTGGACCGGCCTGGCGCATGACGCCGAAAAATCAGAATCGATTTTCGGAAAGGATCATGCGCAAAATCCAAAAGTGCAGCGCCCCTTGCGTCTGAAGCGGCGCGCGGCACTGCAATGGCTCAATAGCACGAGTCCGTAAGCTGGAAAGGTTCGTCTCGATGAAAAAAGCCAAGGAAAACACCGCCGCGCCGACCCCGGGGCCGCTGAAGCTCAGGATCAACGGCAAGGAGCGGGAGTTCGACATCGAGAATCCAGCACTGCCGGACTGGATCGAGGAGCGCAAGCTGACCGCGGGCGGCTATCCCTACGACAAGAAGATGAAAAGCGACGAATATGACGAGACGCTCGAGGCATTGCAGATCGAGCTGGTCAAGGCGCAGGCGTGGCTGCAGTCGACAGGCAGGCGGATGATGGCGCTGTTCGAGGGCCGCGACGCGGCCGGCAAGGGCGGCACGATTTTCGTCCTGCGCCAGTACCTCAATCCGCGCACGGCACGCAACGTGGCGCTGACCAAGCCGACGCCGACCGAGCTGGGGCAATGGTACTACCAGCGTTATGCGGACCACTTCCCGACCGCGGGCGAATTCGTCACGTTCGACCGTTCCTGGTACAACCGCGCCGGCGTCGAACCGGTGATGGGCTTCTGCACGCCAGAACAGCACGAGAAGTTTCTCGACGAGACACCGCACTTCGAAAGGATGATCGTCAATGACGGCATCCACTTCTTTAAATTCTGGCTGAACATCGGCCGGGAAACGCAGCTCGAGCGATTTCACGATCGCCGCCACAGTCCGCTGAAGAGCTGGAAGTTTTCGCCGATCGACATTGCCGGCATTACCAAGTGGGACGATTACACCAGGGCGCGCGATACCATGTTCGAGCGCACCCACAAGGAATTCGCTCCCTGGATCATCGTGCGTGCCAACGACAAGCGCCGCGCGCGGCTGGCGGTGATGCGGCGCATCCTCCTGTCGCTGCCTTATGACGGCCGCGACCTCGACATCATAGGCAAGGAAGACAAGAAAATCATCGGCGAAGGGCCGTCATTCCTGGCAAAACAGGACTGACGGTGCCTGCGCCACGCGGCACTGGACCGCGTGGCGCAACGCCTTCGGCGCGACGCTCAGGCCGCCAACCGGGCAATCCGCTGCAGCCGCCGCAACGTGGTGTCGTCCTGCAGCGCCTGCTGGAACAACGAAATCTCCTGATCGATGCGTTCGCAAAGTTCCGCGGGGTTCCCCTTGAGCAGGCCGCGCGTCTGCAGCAGCGCGGCGACCGGCTTCCTGGCGAGCTGCCTTGCCCGGCCGAGGGTTGCCTCCTCGACGCTGCCTTCGGAGACAATCTCGGCGACCAGGCCGAGCGCCCTGGCGTCGTCGGCGCGCAGCGTGTCGCCGAGGCAGAAAAAGCGGAAGGCGCCGGCGTAGCCGAGCTTCTGCGGCGCCAGGATGCTGGTCGCGGCATCCGGCACCAGGCCGAAATCGACGAACGGCACCCGGAACGTGCTTTCGGCGGACGCGATCACCATGTCGCAATGGAACAGGATGGTGCAGCCAACGCCGACCGCATCGCCGTCGACACAGGCCAGTATGGGTTTGGGGAACGTCGCCAGCGTGCGGAACATGTCGGTGACGGCGGCGATCAGCTTCTGGTGCTTGGTAGCGTCGAGAAATTCGGAAAAATCGCCGCCGAGGCAGAAGCAGCCCGCCAGACCGCGCAGCACGACGACACGCACATCGTCATTGTCGGCGGCTTCGTGGAACGTCCTTGCCAGGCTTTCATAGGCCCTTCTGTCGAGCACCGGCCGGCCGTCGGTCGACGATACGGTGACGATCAGCGTGTGGTTGCGCAGTTCGGGTTGCGGGTGCGCGTTCATGGCCGTTTCCGATCTCATGACGCCCGCCTTTGCCCGAACATATCGGGATATCCCCTGGCCAGAACGGGAGCGTGGTGATTGCGGCGCGAACGCACCACATCCAGCGTGTGCTCATTGAAGGTGAGCAGCGTCGCGACGACCTGCTGGTTGCCATAGGTGCGCTGATAGCCCAGCGGCGTGGCCAGGAAATGCAGCTGCAGCGCGCGCAGCACCCACATCGGCTCGAACTCGATGATCACCTTGTCGACGCCGCGCTTCAGCCCCCACTCGACGAAGCCGGCAATGAGCTCGGTACCGACGGTCGAAACGCCTCGGCGGCCGTCGCGAAAGCCGGGTGCCACTGCATAGCGGGTCAGTTCCCAGATGTTCGGACCCGACGGCGGCGTTCCCACGGAAAGATCGGCCAGCACCTCGGTCAAGAGATGTGGCCGCGTGGTCGGCAACATCCTCTGATAGCCCGCGACCTCGTTGCCTCTGATGACGATCTGATGCACCGCTTCGTCATGATCGAACTGGTCGATCTCGAAGCCATCGGGGCGCCGCAGGTCCTCCCACCCCATTTCCTCGACAAAAATCCTGTAGCGCAGCCGATGCACGGCCTCCCACAGATCGGGATGTTCCATCAGTTCTTTTGTTGTAAGGGAAAAAATCATTTTGCCGTCTCCTGTTCAAGAGGAAGATACGGCCGTGCCCTCGCAAGAAAATTACGCGATCACGTAGGCAGGAATTTCTAGGCCGACCCGGCCGACCTAACTAATATAGCCGCGCCTTATCGCTTCAGCGACTGCCTGTACGCGGTTGACGGCGCCGAGTTTGCTTTTGGCGTTAAGGAGGTGTTTCTCCGACGTGTGTTCGGAGATGCCGAGGATTTGCGAAATCTCCCATTCGGACTTGCCGACGGCGGCCCATTGCAGGCATTCGCGTTCGCGCGGTGTCAGCTCTACGCTATCGATGGTCTTGCTGGCCTTCGTGTGAAGCTGCATGGCGCGGCCCACCGCATAGGTCGACACCAGCGACACCAGGCCGAACTCGGCGGCGGACAGTTCCACGGCCTCGCCACCCAGTGACACCATGACGATCTGGCCGTCGAGCGTGATCAGCGGGAAGGCCAGCCCGTCGCGCAGCTTGAACACGACGGCGTCGCCCATCACTTCGCCGCTGCTTCTGTCGATGCTAACGCCCTGGGCCGCTTCCCGCCACTGGAACGGCGCCTGCAACTGTTTCATGTGACTGACGATCGGGTCGTGATCGACATAGTTGCGCGCCACGTACCGCTCCAGCCATTCGACAGGCCAGTCGCAAAGCAGCACATGCTGCTTTTGCTGGCCGGTCGGCGTGCCCGGTTGCGGCACAGTGCCCGCCATCAGAGCGGTCAGGCCAAAATCCGACGTTATGCCCAACAGCCTCTCACAAACCGCAGCCGCCGTTCCGGCATGCTGCAGGTGATCTATGTATTCCAGCGTGCGATCGAACTGACCCATCGCAACATCAAACCCCATGTTGCCTCGTTGAAATCGATGATCCGTGCCTTGTTGGCACTTCGCCACCGACCAGGGATTGCAAAGCGTTGCCTTGTGGTTGTGGTTCTCGACCCTGGTCCCCCACCAGGGCAGCCACCGCTGTTTGCAAACCTGCTAAAGCATATCCTGAAATCGACGCGTTGAAATCAAAAAGCATTGTGCCTGTACTATTTTCGTACCAGAACCGATGCGAACACAGGTGCGGTGGAAGTTTATCATGGCGTTCCAGCGGAGGTCTCTCGTCCTTGCGTCGATGCTGATCGCGTCGCTGGCGTCGGGGGAGGGCGCGCGCGCGGCCGAGCCGCAGGTGCCGGTGCTGTGGGATGCCAAGGAGCGGCTGCCGAAACCGGATCTCTCCGCACTGCCGCGGCTGCGGTTCCTGACCACAACCGATTTCCCGCCCTTCAACTTCCTGGACGGCGCGGGAAAGCTGTCCGGTTTCCACATCGACCTGGCGCGCGCCATCTGCGCCGAGCTCGGCATCGTCGACAAATGTCAGATCCAGGCATTGCCCTGGGCCGAGCTCGAAGGAGCGCTTGAGAAAGGCGAAGGCGAAGCGATCATCGCCGGCATCGCCGCGACGCCGCAGTCACGCCAGACATACGCCTTCTCGCGGTCCTACCTGCAATTTCCGGCGCGCTTCATCATGCCGAAGGGCGAGGCGCTGACCGAGCCGCTGTTCGCCAAGCTGCGCGGCAAGCGTGTCGGCGTGATATCAGGCTCGGCGCATGAGCGCATGCTGCGCGATTATTTCAACACCGTTCAGGTCGTCACCTTCGACAGGCCGGAAGACCTCTACGCCAACCTCAAGGCCGGCAAGATCGATGCCGCCTTCGGCGACGGCATGCGTTTCGCCTTTTGGCTGGGCGGTTCGGATGCGGCCGGCTGCTGCCGCTTTGCCGGCGGACCTTATCTGGCGCCGGAATATCTGGGTTCGGGCATGGCCATCGCCGCCCGATCCGATGACCCGGCGCTGGCCGCCGCTCTCGACTACGCGCTGCAGGAGATTTCGCTGAAAGGCACGTTCGCCGAGTTCTACCTGCGCTATTTCCCGGTCAGTTTCTTCTGATCCGGTCCCGGTCAGTTTCTTCCGGGTTGAGTGTCGCCGCTCAGGTCAGCGTACGCAGGCGCGCCTTGGCCGCACGGGCGATCGCCGCGACGGTCAGCGTGTCGAGATCGAGCTTGAGGCGAATGAGTTGGAGCACCCGCACCTCCTCCATCCGCATTTCGAGATCGACGGCCGCGACCTCGAAGGCGGCCGCATAGGCGGTGTCGCGCAGGCGCTCCGGCAGGGCCTCGGCCACGCTTGCCAGGACACCCTCCAGCCCGCCCTTTTCATGCAGCTTCTTCTGGCAGGCCTGGGCGACGCCAACCAGGCGGTCGTGGTCGAAATCCTCGAACACCGGCCATGAGCGGACGACCTCGCCGATCCGCGCCAGCTCGACATCCGTCATGTCGCGGTCGGAGGCGGAGGTGATGACCATCAGGTAGATCAGCGCTTCATGCGGGGTCGGCATTCAACAACTCCTCGATACGGGCTGCGAAGGTAGGAACGCGTTCCCTGCGCTGCAAGGAAAAAGCGCCGCGCTCGTTGACGCTCCGGTCAGGCGCGCATAGAGACCGGTTGAAAATCCTCACTTGCGGCTTTGCCGGCGTCTAATTTGGAAAACAGTGACATGGCGGGATCAAACATCATCGATCTCAATCCCGAAGTGCTGACGGCGGCGGCCGAAAGCAAGGCGTGGCCGTTCGAGGAAGCCCGCAAGATCATTGAGCGCTACAAGGGCCGCGAACTCCCGCAAACGGTGCTGTTCGAAACCGGATATGGCCCGTCCGGCCTGCCGCATATCGGCACGTTCGGCGAGGTGGCGCGCACGTCGATGGTGCGGCATGCCTTCCGCGTCATCACGCAGGACAAGGTCGCCACCAAGCTGCTGTGCTTTTCCGACGACATGGACGGCATGCGCAAGATACCCGACAGCGTGCCGGATCGCGCGGCGCTGGAGCCGCACCTGCACAAGCCGCTGTCTTCGGTGCCCAACCCTTTCGGCGGCGATTATGCGAGTTTCGCCGACCACAACAACGCGATGCTCTGCCGCTTCCTCGACACGTTCGGCTTCGACTACGAGTTCGCCAGCGCGACGCAGTACTACAAGACCGGCCGCTTCGACGCGATGCTGTTGCGCGCGGCCGAACGCTACGACCAGATCATGGCGGTGATGCTGCCGACGCTGGGAGAGGAGCGGCAGGCGACCTACAGCCCGTTCCTGCCGATCTCGCCGAAGAGCGGCCGCGTGCTCTACGTTCCCATGAAGCATGTCGATGCCAGGGCGGGCACCATCACCTTCGACGATGACGGTACCGAGACCACGCTGCCGGTTACCAGCGGCAAGGTGAAGCTGCAGTGGAAGCCCGATTTCGGCATGCGCTGGGCGGCCCTTGGCGTCGATTTCGAGATGTTCGGCAAGGACCATCAGACCAATGCGGTGGTCTATGACCGCATCTGCAACATCCTGGGGGGGCACGCGCCGGAGCATTTCGTCTACGAGCTGTTCCTGGATGAGAACGGCCAGAAGATCTCCAAATCCAAGGGCAATGGGCTGACCATCGACGAATGGCTGACTTACGCGCCGACGGAGAGCCTGGGCCTCTATATGTACCAGCGGCCGCGGCAGGCCAAGAAGCTCTATTTCGACGTCATCCCGCGGGCCGTGGACGAATATTACGCCTTCCTTGCAGCCTATCGGAGGCAGGACTGGAAGGAACGGCTGGGCAACCCGGTCTGGCACATGCACGACGGCAATCCGCCCGCCATCGATATGCCCGTGCCGTTCTCGCTGCTGCTCAACCTGGTCAGCGCCTCCAATGCGCAGAATAAGGACGTGCTGTGGGGCTTCATCTCGCGCCATGTGCGGGGCGTGACGCCGGCGACCCACCCTGAGCTCGACAGGCTGACGGGTTATGCGATCCGCTATTTCGACGATTTCGTGAAGCCGACGAAGACCTTCCGCGCGCCCGACGACGTCGAGCGGGAGGCGCTGGAAGCGTTGGATCAGGCGCTCGGCGCCCTGCCGGCGGGCTCGGACGGCGAGGCGATCCAGAACGCCGCGCTCAACGTCGCCCGCAAGGTGGAACGCTATCAGGATCATTCCAAGAAGAGCCCCGAAGGTGGTCCGGGCGTTTCGGGCGCCTTCTTCCAGATGATCTACCAGGTGCTGATCGGGCAGGAGCGCGGACCGCGCTTCGGCTCGTTCGCGGCACTCTACGGCATCGCCGAGACGCGCGGGCTCATTCAGAAGGCGTTGGCTGGTCAGCTGGCTTGAGAATGCCGCCGACCTCTTCCAAGATCGAGCCCGGCGCTTGCGGCGCCGGGGCGCGCGCGGCCGGCATCGAAGGCACGCCTGAAAGGCTTGGCGCCGATCCGAAAATGCCTTTCCTTTCGCTGCGCGCTTTTTCCCCGACTTCGACGTAAGGGCCGCCTTTGGCGGCGCGCGCCCAGCCGTTCTCGACCAGCCATCGGCCGACATCCTGCTTGCCGATCCGGCAGTCGGCGGCGATCAGGTCGCGGCCGCCTTCCGGCGGCACGGCGCAGACCACCGCCCGGCCGCGCAGGAAGGCGCGGAACGCCGTGCGCGCGCGGACGCCGCAGGGCCAGGATTTACCGTCCGAGGTGCAGGTCTCGTCCTGCCCGACAATGTCGACGCCGGAAACCGCGACAGAATAGCCCTTCGCCTCGATCAGTCCGGCGGCGGGCGCGACCGGCTGGAACAGCTTCGTCCCTTTCCAGTCGTCCGGCATTTTCGGCTTGGGCGGCATGGCCAGCGCCAGCTTGCTCAACGGCGCGCGCGGCTCCACCCGCTCCAGCTCCTTGCTGGGAAGCTCCGGCGGCGCCACGACTTGGGGATCGATCGCACGCGAGTGCGGGCTAGCGGCGGGGGGCGGCGGAGCGGCAATGGCCGATGTGGCCGGCTCCTCCGGCACGCCGTCGGTGCCTGGCTGAGAGACCGTATCGGCGCTCGGATCGATCTGTTCCACCGCGACGGCAGCTTCGCCGCTCTTCAGCGCGCGGCCGCCGGCGACTACCAGCGCGGCCATTCCAGGGACCATCAGAACCGCAAGGACAAGATGAGGAAGCCGCACCAGCCCGCACCCTATTGGCTTGCCCAGACGATCCGCGCCACCCATTCAACCTCGCGCATGGGAATGTCGCGGTCCGGATGATCGGGATTGAGCGAAACCAGTGCGATCGACCTGGCGGTCTGGCGATCGAGCACCTTGGCCATCACCTCGCCGCCCGTCGTCTTGACGACGACGCGATCGCCCTTGCGGATGAGGGCTGCCGGCTCGACGATGAGCACGTCGCCATTGCGGTAGAGCGGCAGCATTGAATCGCCTTGCACCTGAAGCGCATAGGAACTCTCGGTCGATTGCGCCGGCAGTTCCACCAGATCCCAGCCTTGACCGGCCGGGAAGCCGGCATCGTCGAAAAACCCGCCGGCGCCGGCCTGGGCAAAGCCGAGCAGCGGAACGGCACGCCTGCGGGCGGGCATCGCGCCGTGGCCGGCCCGACCTTCTATCAGCCCGGTGAATTCGTCGAGCGAAGCGCCCGTCGCCTCGATGATCTTGGCCAGCGATTCGGTCGAGGGCCAGCGTGGCCTGCCGTCCGACGACAGTCGCTTCGACTTGTTGAAGGCAGTCGAATCAAGGCCGGCCCGCTTCGCCAAGCCGGAAGCCGAGAGCGAATACCGCTCGGCCAGAGCGTCGATGGCGGCCCAAACACGGTCATGCGAGAGCAATTCCGCTCTCCTTGCAAAAAGGAAAAAATGCCTTTCCTTTCTAGTCTTCGAATGAAGGTTTGTCCACCGGCTGTGGCATCGCATCACATCTTCCTGCTGGCCGCGCCAATTCCGGTTCCCGGGTCAACCGATCCGCTTGGCCTGCTCGCGGAGGTTCCGGTGCGAGGCCATGAACGCCCGCTCGGCTTCGCTGGGCGGACGCGGCTGGGCGGAGCGGCCAAGCGCGGCGACGACCTCGTCAATATCGAGAAAGCGCCGGGCGGCGCGGTCGTAGACGCCGGCTGTCGTCATGATCAATGCGGCGGTCTCGCCATTGTCGAGGACGAAACGGTGCTTGCCGATGACCTGGCTGCCTTCCCAGGTCTCGATCGAAGACACCACTTCGAAACGCCGCCACAGTTTGATCTCACGCACATAGGCCGATTGCAGCCCGCCGATCATCGGCGCCCAGCCATTCGTTCTCGCCAGAGTGATGAGGCCGGCGCGGATGAAGATATCGATGCGGCCAAGGTCCGCCAGCATCATATAGCGGGCATTGTTGAGATGGCGGTTGAAATCGATGTCCGTCGGCAGGCAGCGAAAGGCCAACCGGCTTTCATCACCCATCTGGTAGGAGCCACGGCTGCCCGCCGTGGCCATCATACGCGCAAGGCGCCCCCAGACATACATTACGGCGCGGCGCGTCTTTTCGGACGCGCAAGGGACGCCGCGGCACCTTTGATTCCGACCACGCTCAGGCCGCCTGCTTCACGTCGCCCTTCGCGTAGGGGTCGAAGCGCTGGTAGAAAGTCTCGCCCTTTTCGGCCATGTCGAGCAGCAGCCTGGGCACCTTGAACTCGGCGCCGTATTTCTTCTGCAAGCCCTTTGCGATCTTGACGAACTGCCCGGCGCCGATGCCGTCGATGTAGGACAGCGCGCCGCCCGTATAGGGCGCGAAGCCGAAGGCCAGGATCGAGCCGACATCGGCCTCGCGCGGATCGGTGACGATGCCCTCCTCCATCACCCGAGCCGCTTCCAACGCGATGGTGACCAGCAGGCGCTGCTGCAATTCCGCATAGTCGACCTTCTCCGGCTTGAGCTGCGGATAGAACTCCCTAAGGCCCGGCCACAGCTTCTTCTTGGCCGGCTTGGCCGGATAGTCATAGAAGCCCTTGCCGTTCTTGCGGCCGAAGCGGCCGTGGTCGTCGACCATGGTGTTGATCAGCGCCATCTGCTTCGGGTCGACCGCCTTGTCGCCGAGATCCCTGATGGTCTGCTTCATGATCTTCTGGGCGAGGTCGATGGCCGTCTCGTCGGTCAGCGCCAGCGGGCCGACCGGCATGCCGGCGGCCTTGGCGGCGTTCTCGATCATCGGCGCCGGAACGCCCTCGATCAACATCTTGTAGGCTTCCGACATATAGCGCAGGACGCAGCGGTTGACGTAGAAACCGCGCGTATCGTTGACGACGATCGGCGTTTTCTTGATGGCGCGCACGAAGTCGATCGCGGTGGCCAGCGCCTTGTCACCGGTCTTCTTGCCAAGGATGATTTCGACCAGCATCATCCTGTCGACGGGCGAGAAGAAATGGATGCCGATGAAATTCTTCGGCCGCGCCGAATTCTTGGCCAGGGCGGTGATCGGAATGGTCGAGGTGTTCGACGCCAAGACCGCCGACGACTTCAGCACCGCTTCCGCCTGTTCGGTGGCGCTTTTCTTCACCGCGGAATCCTCGAACACCGCCTCGACCACGAGATCGCAGCCGGCAAGGTCGGCATAGTCCGATGTCGGCGTGATCAGCGACAGGAGCCTGTCCTTGTCCTCAGGCTTGGCACGGCCCTTCTTCACCTGATCCGAGATCAGGCCATCCGAATGGGCCTTGCCCTTCTCGGCGGACTCCATGTCGCGGTCGAGCAGCACCACCGGAATGCCGGCTTTGGCCGTGACATAGGCGATACCGGCGCCCATGAAGCCGGCGCCGAGAATACCGATCTTCTTGAACCTGGTTTCCGGCACGCCGGCCGGGCGGCGCGCGCCCTTGTTGAGTTCTTGCAACGACACGAACAGCGAGCGGATCATCGCCGCCGCTTCCTTGGTCTGCATGATCTCCGTGAAATAGCGCTGTTCGATCCTGAGCGCGGTGTCGAACGGCACCAACAGGCCCTCATAGACGCATTTCAGGATCGCCGCGGCGGCCGGATAATTGCCATAGGTCTCGCGGCGCAGGATGGCGATGGCCGGGGGCCACAGATTGGCGCCCGCCGCCGAATAGACCGGACCGCCGGGCAACTTGAATCCCTTCTCGTCCCACGGCGCTACCGGCTTGAGGCCGTTCCTGATCATGGCCTTCGCAGTCTCGACCAGCTTGGCCGGCTCGGCGATCTCGTGGATCAGGCCCATCGACTTCGCCTTCTGCGGCGACAGGTTCTGGCCGGAGGTCAGCATTTGCAGCGCCTGCTGCTGGTCGGTGAGACGCGGCACCCGCTGGGTGCCGCCGGCGCCCGGGAAAATACCGATCTTCACCTCGGGGAGCGCCATCTTCACCTTGTCGGAATCGGCGGCGACGCGGCCATGGCAGGCCAGCGACATTTCGAAGGCACCGCCCATGCAGGTGCCGTTGATTGCTGAAACCCACGGCTTGCCCGATGTTTCCAGCTTTCGGAACAGGCCGGTCATGATGCCGGCGTTTTCGAACAGCGCCCTGGTGGCCTTTTCGAGATCCTTGCCCTTTTCAGTCGCGAAGGTCGTCAGCATCTTCTGGAGCATGGTGATGTCGGCGCCGCCTGAGAACGTATCCTTGCCGGAGGTGATGACCGCGCCCTTGATGGCGGCGTCGCCCGCCACCTTGTCGACAATGGCGTTCAGCTCGCGCATCACCTTCTCGGTGAGGACGTTCATCGAGCGGTCCGGCATGTTCCAGGTGACCAGCGCAATGCCGTCGGCGTCGATGTCGAGGGTGAAATTGGTGTAGCTCATCGTTTCTCTCCCCGTCAGACGCGTTCGATGATGGTTGCGGTGCCCATGCCGGCGCCGATGCACAGCGTCACCAGCGCGGTGTTGAGATCGCGGCGCTCGAGCTCGTCCAGCACGGTGCCGAAGATCATCGCGCCGGTGGCGCCCAGCGGATGGCCCATGGCGATGGCGCCGCCATTGACGTTGATCCTGTCGTGCTCGATATCGAAGGCCTGCATGTAGCGCAGCACCACGGAGGCGAAGGCCTCGTTGAGCTCGAACAGATCGATGTCCGACAGCTTCATCTTGGCGCGCTTCAACAGCTTCTCGGTGACGTCAACGGGGCCGGTCAACATCAGCACCGGCTCGGAGCCGATGTTGGCGAAGGCGCGGATGCGCGCGCGCGGTTTCAGGCCCATGGCCTTGCCGGCCCTCTTCGAACCGAGCAGCACGGCCGCCGCGCCATCGACGATGCCCGACGAATTGCCGGCATGGTGGACGTGATTGACCTCCTCCACTTCCGGATGCTTCTGCACCGCGACGGCGTCGAAGCCGCCCATTTCGCCGGGCGTGACGAAGGAGGGATTGAGCGAGGCCAGCGACTGCATGTCGGTCGATGGGCGCATATGCTCGTCATGGTCGAGGATGGTGAGGCCATTCTGATCCTTGATCGGAATCACCGAATTCTTGAAGCGGCCATCGGCCCAGGATTTTGCCGCGCGCTTCTGGCTCTCGACGGCGTAGGCGTCGACATCGTCCCGGCTGAAGCCGTATTTTGTGGCGATCAGGTCGGCCGAAATACCTTGCGGCACGAACCAGCCGGGCAGGCCGACCGAAGGGTCCATGAACCAGGCGCCACCCGAGGCGCCCATGCCGACGCGCGACATCGATTCGACACCGCCGGCAATGACGATCTCATCGGCGCCCTGGGCTATCTTGGCGGCGCCGAAATTGATGGCGTCGAGGCCGGAGGCGCAGAAGCGCGAGATCTGCATGCCGGGCGCCGAGGTCGCGTAGCCGGCCTCGAAGGCCGCGGCGCGCGGAATGACCGACCCCGCCTCGCCGACCGGGTCGACACAACCGAAGATGATGTCGTCGACAGTTGCAGTGTCGAGCCCGTTGCGGTCGCGCAGCGCCTCCAGCGTCCTGGCGGCGAGCCGCACTGCCGGCACTTCGTGCAGCGAGCCATCCTTCTTGCCCCTGCCGCGCGGCGTGCGAACGGCGTCATAGACGTAAGCTTCGGCCATTTTCCTGCTCCTTGGGTTTGCCGACCGATGCTCAGAGCGAGCGGCCGATCAGCAATTTCATGATCTCGTTGGTGCCGCCATAGATGCGCTGGACGCGGGCGTCGCGGAACATGCGGGCGATCGGATATTCATTCATGTAGCCATAGCCGCCATGCAGTTGAAGGCATTCGTCGACGACTTTGCCCTGCAGGTCGGAAAGCCAGTACTTGGCCATCGACGCCGTCACCGGATCGAGACCGCCATCGATGTGGCGCGCCACGCAATCATTGTAGAAGACGCGGCCGATCGTGGCCTCGGTCTTCAGTTCGGCCAGCTTGAACTGGGTGTTCTGGAAATCGATGACCGCCTTGCCGAACGCCTTGCGCTCCTTGACGTATTCGATGGTCAGCGCCAGCGCGCGCTCGACCATGGCAATCGCGCCGGTGCCGATCTGCAAACGCTCCTGCGGCAATTGCTGCATCAGCTGGACGAAGCCCTGCCCTTCCTCGTGGCCGAGCAGATTGGAGGTCGGCACACGCACATCGTTGAAGAACAGTTCCGAGGTGTCGTTGGCCTTCAGGCCGATCTTGTCGAGGTTGCGGCCACGCTCGAAGCCGTCGACCTCATCGGTCTCGACGACGACCAGCGAGGTGCCCTTGGCGCCCTTGTCCGGATCGGTCTTGGTGACGACGATGATGAAATTGGCAAGCTGGCCATTGGTGATGAAGGTCTTGGAGCCATTGATCTTGTATTGGTTGCCGTCCCTCTCGGCCCGCGTCTTGACGCCTTGCAGGTCGGAGCCGGCGCCGGGCTCCGTCATGGCGATGGCGCCGATCAGTTCGCCGGTGGCGAGCTTCGGCAGCCATTTCTTCTTTTGCTCCTCCGAGCCGTAGTGGAGGATGTAGGGGGCGACGATGGAATTGTGCAGGCCGATGCCGAAGCCATCGACGCCGACATGGCCGATGGCTTCGATGATGGCGCTCTCATGGGCGAAGGTGCCGCCCGATCCGCCATATTCCTCCGGCATGGAGGCGCAGAGCAGGCCGGCGGCACCGGCCTTCAGCCAGCTCTCGCGGTCGACCATTTCGTTCTTCTCAAACTCGTCGTAACGCGGCGCGATCTCTTCGGACATGAAGCGGTGCGCCATGTCGTAGAGCATGCCGACCTCGTCCGCCGCCCAGGCGGGCTTCGGCAGGCCAAGGATTTCGGCTGGGTTGGTCATGCGATGATCTTCCTCCCAAGGTCTGCCATCGAAATTGAGATCCGCGCACTGTCGCGGCGCCCCCTCCCGGCCCCTCTGGACCGCCCTCCCCTCAAAGGGAGAGGGACCATTTCTAGAACGCTTCCGCCGGCAGTGCCATCAACGTATCGGCGCCACTGGAGATGCGGGCGAGACGCGTCGCGGTTTCCGGCATGATCCGCTCCATGAAGAAGCGCGCCGTCACCAGCTTGTTGTCGTAGAAGGACGACGCGCCGTTGGCGCCCGGCTTGCCTTGGGCGGCCCTGGCCATCTGCGCCCACATATAGCCGAGCGCCACGAGGCCGAAGAGATGCATGTAGTCGGTCGAGGCGGCGCCGGCATTGTCGGGCTTGGCCATGCCGTTCTGCAGCAGCCACATGGTCGCCGTCTGAAGATCGTTGAGGCTCTTCTTCAATGCCTTGGTGAAGGGGGCCATCTTCTCGTCGGCGCGGTTCTCTTCGCAGAATTCGCCGACTTCCTTGAAGAAGGCCTGCACCGCGCGGCCGCCGTTCAGACCCAGCTTGCGGCCGACGAGGTCGAGCGCCTGGATGCCGTTGGCGCCTTCATAGATCATGGCGATGCGGGCATCGCGCACGAACTGGCTCATGCCGTGCTCTTCGATGTAGCCATGGCCGCCGAACACCTGCTGCGCCATCACGGCGTGATCGAAGCCCTTGTCGGTGAGCACGCCCTTCACCACCGGCGTCATCAGCCCTGTGTAGTCGTCGGCCGCCTGGCGGTCCTTGTCGTCGGCGGAGCGATGGGCGATGTCCGACTTGATCGCCGTCCACAGCGCCAGCGCGCGGCCGGCCTCGTTGAAGGCTCTCATGGTCATCAGGCTGCGGCGGATGTCGGGATGGACGATGATAGGATCGGCCTTCTTGTCCGGCGCCTTCGGCCCCGACAGCGAGCGGCCCTGCAAGCGGTCCTTGGCGTAGGCGACGGCGTTCTGGTAGGCAATCTCGGACAGCGAAAGCCCCTGCAGGCCGACGCCGAGCCGCGCCTCGTTCATCATCGTGAACATCGCCTTGAGACCGCCATTGGCCTCGCCCAGCAGCGTGCCTTGCGCCTCGTCATAATTCATGACGCAGGTCGAATTGCCGTGGATGCCCATCTTTTCCTCGATCGAACCGCAGGAGACGGTGTTCCTCTCATCGGGATTGCCAGAAGCATCGAGCTTGAGCTTCGGCACGATGAACAGCGAGATGCCCTTCACCCCTTCGGGCGCCCCCTCGATGCGGGCCAGCACCAGGTGGACGATGTTGTCCGCCATGTCGTGCTCGCCGGCCGAGATGAATATCTTCTGGCCCGAGATCTTGTAAGTGCCGTCGCCATTCGGCACGGCCTTGGTGCGCAGCAGGCCCAGATCGGTACCGCAATGCGGCTCGGTCAGGTTCATGGTGCCGGTCCAGGCGCCCTCGACCATCTTCGGCAGCCATTTGGCTTTCTGCTCGTCGGTGCCATGGGTGATGATCGCCGCGATCGCGCCCTGCGTCAGGCCCGGATACATCATCAGCGACATATTGGCCGACACCATATACTCGGCCACGGCGGTATGCACGGCATAGGGCAGGCCTTGGCCGCCGAACTCGACGGGCGCCGCCAGCCCCATCCAGCCGCCCTCGCGATACTGATCGAAGGCTTCCTTGAAGCCCTTCGGCGTCGTCACCGAGCCATCGTCATGGCGCACACAGCCTTCCATGTCGCCGACACGGTTGAGCGGATGCATGACGTTTTCCGCGAGCTTGGCGCCCTCGGCGAGGATCGCCTCCAGCACGTCGGGCGTTGCATCAGAAAAGCCGGGGAGATTGGAATGGCGCTGGTAGCCCAGCACCTCGTTGAGCACGAACAGCGTATCCTGCACCGGCGCCCTGTAGATCGGCATGCTCTTCTCCACCCTGCGGACCTGATCCGAAACCCCCGAATTCATGTCAGGCGGCATGCGGACCCGTGTTCAGCGGGAGATAACAAAAATTGACGTTTGCGTAAACGTCAATTCAGCCGATGCGACAAAATTTCTCCTGCACCGCAGCAAACCGCACGCGATGCAGTACATGTGTTGGAACCCTCAATGACAAAAGCCGCGTGGCGCTCGCCACACGGCTTTTTTCGATCATGGATGTTGCGCCGCAAGGCGGCGGCCCAAATCAGCCGGCGACGCTCGCCTGCGGCGCCGAGCGCTCGACCAGCATCTGCCGGACGGCAGCCATGGAGGTGCTCAACTCGCTGATGGCGTCATCGATGAGCGTGCGCTGCTTCTGGAGGCGGGCAAGCTGCTTCTCCGACTTGTCCAATGCCAGCCGCAACTGCTTGGTGTTGGAGCCGGTGGGATCATAGAGATCCATCATCTGCTTGACGTCGCGCAACGAGAACCCGACCTTGCGGCCGAGCAGGATCAGTTTCAGCCGAACCCTGTCGCGGCGCGTGTAGAGGCGGGTTGAACCGTCGCGCTGCGGGTTGAGCAGGCCCTTGTCTTCGTAGAAACGCAGCGTGCGCAGCGTCACGCCATATTTCTTGGCCATTTCGCCGATGCGGACGAGGTCCTCGCCCGAGTCGACGGATATAGTGTTGGTATTGGCCGCGGTCTCGCCGGCCGAGATAAGCTTCATGGTCACTGGCTTTCCCCGTCTGTGGCGTCGCGGTCCTGGACCAAGCGATGCCTGACTGAAAGCGGGGGCGTGCTTCCAGCCGTGGTTTCGACAAACAAATCGCAAACAGCACGCTTGATGCGCCTTTTACGTTTACGTCAATTCTATACCGATAGCCCTCTCATGACGCAAGGGCGTTGTGCGGGCGGCGCTTTATGCCGCAGCGGCCGGTTCACCGCGAACTTCGTCGCAACTTCTTAAGCTTGGTTAACGCGTTGTTTACCACGTTGGGCGAATTGTGCGCATGTCGGCTACCCGTGTTTATCCTGTATCGAATTTTTCACGGTTTTTCGGAGCGCGGGTGAACCCCGGGAAGCTTGTCTTCCACCGTGGTGCGGCCGCCTTCGTTCCGGCGAGGATTTGGGGAGCTGGTCGCAAACCGGCCAATCTGAAAGACGGACGCACCGATGAACAGCAAGCGGTCCTACCTCGATACACTCAACGCCGGCAGGCAGCGCAGGCCTCAGACCACGCTCGAGCAGTTGAACCGCTCGCTGGAGACGCTGGAACAGCGGCTAGAGAGGACGCGCGAGGATACGATGGCACGTCCCGATCCCCGCCAATATGGCGCCGAACCGCGCTATCCCGCAGCACAGCCTTCGGCTCAGCCGCGCTGGTACCAGGATCCGCAGCCCGCGCCGCATCCGCAGGCGCCGATGCCGGCGCCGGCCGTCGGCCAGAACTACCAGAACCTTGCCCGCGATATCGACCGCATCCGCGGTCAGGAAGACAGCGTTGCCATGGTCGGCAAGATAGCCGGCGAGCTGCGCGGCATGCGCGAGGAATTGCGCCACCAGATGACTGCCGGGCTGCAGAGCGAATTCGAGGCGCTGCGCAAGGACATCGACCGCGCCCTGCTGGCAAACGCCAAGTCAGGCGCTTCGGGCAAGGGCAGCGCCGAACTTGGCCTCGAATTCGAGCGGCTTTCCGGCGCCATCAAGACGCTGTCGGAAAAAAGCGACGACAGAAGCGTCAACATGCTGCGGCTCGAACTCGAACAGGTCAAAGCCGCGCTCGACACGCTGGCGCGCGAGGAGAGCGTGCAGAAGGTCGACCGCCGCTGGGACGATTTCGATCGTCGCTGGACAGCCTTCGAGGACCGCGTCGACGCCGACCAGCGCAACCGCTCACCGGACCCCGCCATTTCGGGCCTGACCGATCGGCTGGAGCAGATCAGCAACGCCGTCAACAACCTGCCGGAATCGCTATCCCTGCGCTCGCTGGAGGAAAAGGTCCGCACGCTGGCCAGCGCCGTGGATCATTTCGCCAGCCAGCAGGACAATCGCGGCGGCAGCACGCTGGCCATGATCGACGAGCGGCTGGACGAGATCTCCCGCGCCATCGTCGCCTCGACCGTCGCGGCACAGGCCAATACGCTCGACCATGAAGCCTTCGAGCGCATCGAGAAACGGATCGATTCGCTCGCCCGGCAGATCGAGGAAGTGGCGCAGGACCACCCCGGCAACGCCGTCGTCGACCGGCTGAACACGCTGTCGAGCCGGGTCGACGAACTCGCCGGCCGCGCCGCCCTGCCCGAGCAGGCGATGGAACGGCTGGCCAAGCAGATCGCGCTCATCGCCGACAAGATCGACCGGGCGCCGGCCATGCCCGACGCCGACTATATCTTCCACGGGCTTGAGCAACGCTTCGACGTGCTGTCGTCGATGATGGAACGGCGCCAGGGCGACGCCATCGAACAGGGCAACATGCTGTTCCGCGATCTTGAGCGCCGACTGGACGAGGTTGCCGACCGGCTCGACCGGCGCATGCCGCAAGTCGACGGCGCCGGCATCATGGAAGCCATCGATGCCCGCTTCACGGCGCTCGCCAAGCGCATGGAAACACGCATTCCCGACCCCGCCGGCGAAGCCGCGATCCGTGGCCTGGAAAGCCGGCTCGAAGACATTTCGAGCCGCCTGGACTCGTCCGCCGCGCAAGTCGCCGGCATCGATCCGGCGCTGATCCGCAGCCTGGAGGCGCAAGTCGCCAGCCTGTCCGCCCACCTGTCCAGGCCCAGCGCACCGCTGCCGGAGTTCGAGGACATCAGCCCACGCCTCAATGAAATCGAGAAGGCGCTGGCGGGAACGCGCGACTCCATCCTTGGCGCGGCGCGCGAGGCGGCCGAGAACGCGGTGCGCTCGCTGGCCGGCTCGGGCGCCGACACGTCGGCGGTTTCCGGCCTTGCCCAGGACCTGAAGACGCTCGAGACGCTGACACGCCGTTCCGACGAGCGTAACTCGAGAACGTTCGAGGCCATCCACGACACGCTGCTCAAGATCGTCGACAGGCTGGGTTCGCTGGAACCAGGCGAACCGTCCGAGGCGATGAGCGAGCTCCTGGACGCACGCCCGGATGAAGCGATCGGCAAGCGCCGTGGGCGAGCCGGCAAGATGGCCGTGGACGCTCCGTCGATGGATATCGACGAGCCCATGCCGCTGACAGGGGACATGGCCGATCTCGACGGCCGCGCCGCCGCGATCATGCGCAGCCAGCCCGCTTCGCCACGCGGGCCGGGTGCGCGCTCGCCCGCGGAGGCGGCGGCCGCCGCCGCCATGGCCGCGCTTGGTTCCGATCCGATCGCCGGGAAGGGCGAGCCGGCAAGCCGCCGCAAATCGATGTTGGGCGGCCTGGCGCGCGCCTTCAAGGGCAAGAAGGAAGCAGACGTTCCGCCGCTGGCGGGCTCGATGCCGGGTCCGGAAATCCCGAGCGTCGACCTCGACGAGCCGCTCGACCCGAAAATGGCCAATCGGCCACTGGAGCCCGGCTCCGGCGCGCCCGACCTCAACGCCATCATGAAGCGCGTGCGCGACGAGCGCGGGCAACCGGCGAAGCTCAGCGACAGCGATGCCGCAAAATCGGACTTCATCGCGGCTGCCCGCCGCGCGGCGCAGGCCGCCGCCGCCGAGGCCGACGCCTTGAAGCGCCAGTCGACGATGAAGGGACCGGTGAAGGCGCTCAGGATCGGCGACCTGCTCAAGGCGCGGCGCAAGCCGATTCTGATGGCGGCCGCTGCGATCATGCTGGCGCTTGCCGGCCTGCAGCTTGGCAAGGCGTTCCTCGCCGATCCCGCCCAGGTGGCAAGCAATGATGCGCCGGCCGTTGCCTCGCAACCGCTGGAAACCGCATTCGTCGACGCTGCGAGCCCGCCCAGGCCGAAAACCCAGTTGGCGGCAGCGAACAGCGAACCGGCCCGTGAGGTCAGGCAGGCCGAGCCCTCCGCTCCGGCGGTCAAGGACGACATGGTGGCGCAGACCGCGCTCGCCATGCCGTCGGACGGCGATGGGCCGACGAACGCTGGCCCGACGGCGGAGCGGGCTCCGACGGCGATGGCTCCCGTCATGCCTGCCGGCGCGGGTGCGGCAGGCTCCGACGCGATGGCTTCGGCAGAACCCATTTCCGCCGGTCCAGCGGCTCCTTCTTCTCCGGCACCTTCCGCTGCTGCCGGCGGAACGCAAACGACGGACAGCGGTATCCAACCGACAGTGGCTGCACCGGCCATGCCCAATGACAGCACCGGCGCCGTCGTGCCCGCCGGCGCTCCCGCGGCCCCGGCCAAATTCGACATTCCCGCCGATGCAGGCCCGGTCGCCCTGCGCGACGCCGCAGCCACCGGCGACGCCAAGGCGCTGTTCGAGATCGGCTCGCGCTATTCCGAGGCGCGCGGCGTCAAGGAAGACATGGCGGCCGCGGCCAAATGGTATGAAAAGTCCGCGGAACTCGGCTTCGCTCCGGCCGAGTATCGCATCGGCAATTTCTACGAGAAGGGCATCGGCGTCCCGCGCGACATCAAGAAGTCGAAGACCTGGTACCAGCTCGCCGCCGAGCAGGGCAACGCCAGCGCAATGCACAATCTGGCAGTGCTGTTCGCCATGGCCGCGGACGGCGTGACCGACAATGAATCGGCCGCGCACTGGTTCCAGGAGGCCGCCGATCTCGGCGTGAAGGACAGCCAGTTCAATCTCGGCATCCTCGCCGCCAAGGGCGTCGGCATGAAGCAGAACCTGGAGGAGTCCTACAAATGGTTCGCGCTCGTCGCCAAGACCGGCGACAAGGACGCTGCCGCCAAGCGCGACGAGATCGCCAACGCGCTGCGTCCCGAGCAACTCGAGCGCGCCCGCGCCGCCACCGAATTGTGGAAGGCCAAGCCGCTCGATCAGGCCGCCAATTCGGCCGACATTCCCGAATCCTGGCAAGATGGCACACCGCAGACCACGGCCAGCATCGATATGAAGAAGGCGGTCAAGAATATCCAACTTATCCTCAACAAGAACGGCTACGACGCCGGCGGCGCCGACGGCGTCATGGGCGCGAAGACCAAGAATGCGATCGTCGCGTTCCAGACTGACAACAAGCTGCCCGCGACCGGTGCGGTCGACGAAAAGCTGGTCAAGGCGTTGCTGGCGCGCAAATAGCGGCAGGAGCGTCGTATCCGCGACGCCCCTGCCACACATTTGCCTGTTAACTGCTTGAGATGTTTTTTGTTTCGGCGCGGCGGCGGGGTTTGACCCTGCCGCCGCTTCGGCGCAAGGAAAAATTGGCTTTTCGGTGCGATACTATCCGCAACGGCGGTATTCGCCGACTGGCAAACTGATCGAGACCGACGGGTGGGCATCTATCTCCCGATTGCGGAAATTTCCGTCAACGTCTTCGTGCTGCTGGCCATGGGCGCTGCGGTGGGCTTTCTGTCGGGCATGTTCGGCGTCGGCGGCGGTTTTCTCATCACGCCGCTCCTGATCTTCTACAACATCCCACCGGCAATCGCGGTGGCGACCGGCGCCAACCAGGTCATCGCCTCATCCTTCTCCGGCGCGCTGTCGCATATGAAGCGCGGCACGCTCGACTTCAAGCTCGGCGGGGTGCTGCTTGCCGGCGGCATCGTCGGCTCCACCGGCGGCATCTATGTCTTCGCTTTCCTGCGCAGGCTGGGACAGCTCGACCTGTTCATCTCGCTGCTCTATGTCGTGCTTCTGGGCACCGTCGGCGGGCTGATGCTGGTCGAAAGCATCAACGCGCTACGCGCCACGCGCAGCGGCGCGGCACCGGTGATGAAGAAATCCGGCCAGCACAACTGGATCCACCGCCTGCCGCTGAAGATGCGGTTCAGGGCCTCGAAGCTGTTCGTCAGCGTCATCCCCGTGCTTGGGCTGGGCGCGGCCATCGGCTTCCTGTCTTCTATCATGGGTGTCGGCGGCGGCTTCATCATGGTGCCGGCTCTGATCTATCTCCTGAAAGTGCCGACCAACGTCGTCATCGGCACCTCGCTGTTCCAGATCATCTTTACCTCGGCCTACACCACTCTGGTCCACGCCACCACCAACCAGACGGTCGACGTGATGCTGGCCTTTCTTTTGATGGCCGGTGGTGTCGCCGGCGCGCAATATGGCGCCAAGGCCGGCCAGCGGCTGCGCGGCGAGCAGTTGAGAGCGCTGCTGGCGATGTTGGTGCTGGCGGTGGCGATAAGGCTTGCCATCGACCTCTTCGTCACACCGCCCAATCTTTATTCGCTGTCCGGCGCGGGCTTCAACTGATGAATGGCCTGAAAGCGCTCGCAACCGCCGCTCTTCTGTCATTGATCGCCGCCGCACCCGCGAAGGCGCAGACGCCGCCGACCGAAAGCATCCAGATCGGCCTTTCCACCGACAAAGTCTCGATCACCGCCGGCTTTTCCGGCGCCGACCTGACCATTTTCGGCTCGCTGGAAAATCCCGATCCGCTGGTGGCGCGCCAAGGCCGCTACGATATCATCGTCGTGCTCGAAGGCCCACCCAAGCCGGTGGTGGTGCGCCGCAAGGACCGGGTGCTCGGCGTCTGGGTCAACCTGGAATCCGAGACCTTCGAAAACGTGCCGGTGTCCTATTCGGTGGCGACGACGCGGCCGTTGCAGGACATCACCGAGCCGAACAGCTACAGGCAATTGTCGCTCGGCGCCTCCAATCTCTACATGCAGCCGGCCGATGCCGGCGACAGCCCGGCCACGATCGAGGAATTCACCGCGGCGTTGCGCGAACGCAAGGCCGCAACCGGCCTCTACAGCGAGAATGTCGGCGGCGTGCAGTTCCTGTCACAGAACCTGTTCCGCGCCACGGTGCGGCTGGCGCCGAACGTTCCGGTCGGCACCCACAAGGCGCGCGCGTTCCTGTTCAAGAGCGGCCTGTTCATCAAGGAGAGCTCGGCCCAGCTCGAGATCCGCAAATCCGGTTTCGAACAGTCGATCTTCCGTGTCGCCCACGACTATTCCTTCCTCTACGGCGTCTTCGCCATATCGCTGGCCATGGTGACGGGCTGGCTCGGAAGGTTGATCTTCCGCAAGGACTAAAGCGGCTACAAAGGGGTTTTTCTTTCCCGGATCATGCTATAGACCGCCACCTCCCGGTCTACCGGGCAACACGCACAATTCAATTCGGCAGAGCGGTCCGATCACCCCGGACGACAGAGAGCGCACGCTTCACAGACGGCGCCGAACCGCTGCCTTAGCAGAGATGACAGGAGGCTGCGATGCGACCAGCATTCGCCGGCATCGATTTTGGCACTTCCAACTCCACCGTCGGCGTGGTCAGGAGCGGCCAGCCGCACCTCGTCGCGCTGGAAGGCGGCGAGGTCACGCTGCCAAGCGCCGTGTTCTTCAACTTCGAGGACAACCGTACCTGTTTTGGCCGCCACGCAATCGCCAATTACACCGACAGCGTCGAAGGTCGGCTGATGCGCTCGCTGAAGAGCGTGCTCGGCAGCGCGCTCGCGCAGGAAAAGACGCGCATCAAGGCGCGATCGATCGGCTTCATGGAGATCGTCGGCCTGTTCCTCGGCCATCTGCGAAAAAGACTGGAGGACGATGCCGGCAGCGCCGTCGAGAGCGTGGTACTCGGCCGGCCGGTGCAGTTCGTCGACGACCACGCCGAGGCCGATGCCAGGGCACAAAGCGAGCTCGAAGGAGCCGCCCGCGCCCAGGGCTTCAAGCATATCGCCTTCCAGTTCGAACCGATCGCGGCGGCCCTCGACTACGAGCAGAAGGTGACGCGCGAGGAACTGGCGCTGATCATCGACATGGGTGGCGGCACGTCGGACTTCTCGATCGTAAGGGTCTCGCCGCAGCGTGCCCGCTCGCTTGACCGCAAGGACGATATCCTGGCCAGCCGCGGCATCCATATCGGCGGCACCGACTTCGACCGATTGCTCAGCATCGCGCATGTGATGCCGGAACTCGGCTACCTCAGCCCGACCAAGGACGGCAAGCGCAACCTGCCGGCCAGCTACTTCATCGATCTTGCCACATGGCAACGCATCAACCTGGTCTACACGGCCAAGGCGATGACGCATCTGCGTCAGATCCGCTACGAGGCCGAGCGCGCCGATCTCGTCGACCGCTTCATCCATATCGTCGAGCACCGGTACGGGCACGCGCTGGCCGCTCTTGTCGAAAGGGCCAAGATCGAGCTGACCGACAAGGTCTCGGCCGATGTCGAGGTGAGGCTGCCGGAAGTCCAGTTCGCCGCCGAGATCACCCGAAAGGCGCTGGACGCCACGATCGCCAGGGACATCGAGCGCGTTGCCGCCACGGTCGGCCAGACCATCGGCGACGCCGGAGTCAAGTCGTCCGACATCACCGCCGTGTTCCTGACCGGAGGATCCACCGCGATCCCGCTGGCGAGACAAAAAATCCTGTCGCTGGTGCCTCAGGCTTCGGTCATCGAGGGCGACATGTTCGGCTCGGTCGGACTTGGCCTTGCGCTGGACGCGCAGCGAAAGTTCGGCTGATACCCGGACAATTCACGAACGCGCGGACGCCTTCTCGTCGGCCCCCAAATGCGCCTTGAGCGCCATCTGGGCCAGGCTTGCCTGGCGGTCGCGATGTGTGATCATGGCGAAGTCGCGTTTCGGCAGTTCTAGCGGCACAGACCGCAGGCTGCCTTCGGCGACGGCGCGCCCAACGACGAGCTCCGAAATGATGGTGGCGCCGGCACCGGCCTCGACCGCCTGGCGAACCGCCTCGTTGCTCGGCAGCACCAGAAATATCTGCAGGTCGTCAAGCGAAATCCCTTCGCGGCGCGCCAGATCCTCCAGCACCTCCCGCGTGCCGGAACCGCCCTCGCGGATGATCCAGCGCAGCCCTTTTATGTCGGGGCGGCCCGGCGCGATTTCGGCGATCTCGGGATGAGAACCGGCAACCACCAGCATCAACCGGTCGATATCGACCTTGGCGCGGCGCAATATGTCAGACTCGGTGCGCCCCTCGACCAGGCCGAGATCGGCGGTTCCATCCAGCACGCTGGCTTCGACCTGCCTGGTGTTGCCTATGCTGACGCTCAGCCTGACCGCAGGATAGGCTTCGTGGAAGGACGCCAGCCGGCGCGGCAGCCAATAGCTGGCGATCGTCAGGCTGGCGGCGATGGAGAGGCTGCCGGCAACCGTCTGCGAGACATGTTCCAGCACATTGCGTGCGGCGGCGGCTCGTTCCAGTACGGCCTTGGCTTCTGGCAGGAACCGGTGACCGGTCTGGGCAAGCTCGATGTTGCGGCCGACGCGGTTGAACAGATGGACGCCATGCTGCTCCTCAAGCGCGCGGATGGCGGCCGACGCGGCCGATTGGGAGATGCCCAGCAGCTCCGCCGCCTTGGTCATGTGGCCGCGCTCGGCGACGGCGACAAATATCCGCAACTGGTCAAGTGTCATAAGGCATTAAGAACCAATATCGATCGAATTTACAAGAACAACTGATTAGACGGGTTGATAGCTTTATTCTAAGTTTTCCATCGAAGTTAGAAAAAATTCGCTACCGATTGACAGAGAATGAAATGATCGGGCGGTTCAAGTCCCTGTTCGCGCACTGGACCCGCGGCCTGCGGCGGCGGCTGGCCGGCGATCGCTATCATCCGGAAGAGCATTACATGCGCGGTCCCGGGCCGAAAACCAGGGCCAAAGCCGCGAACCGCAGAAGCGCTCGGGGATCATGACCCAAGGATCTCCGCGCGGCGCGAATTCCGCCCCGTCCCAACGCCCGCTCGCCTACACGAACGCACCCGACGAGAACGATGGCGTCGACACCTCGCCCGCCGTCTCCGACCGCATCGCCAAGACCACATGCTATATGTGCGCCTGCCGCTGCGGCATCGACGTGCACATCAAGGACGGCAAGGTCCGCTACATCAACGGCAACAAGGATCATCCGGTCAATCGCGGCGTGATCTGCGGTAAGGGCAGCTCCGGCATCATGCAGCATTACAGCCCTGCCCGGCTGAAAAAGCCGCTGCTGCGCACCGGCTCGCGCGGCTCGGGAGAATTCCGCGAGATCGAGTGGGAAGAAGCGCTGACGATCGCCGCGGAGCGGCTTTCGTCCATCCGCCGCAGCGACCCGAAGAAACTCGCCTTCTTTACCGGCCGCGACCAATCGCAATCCCTGACCGGCTGGTGGGCAAGCCAGTTCGGCACGCCGAACTTCGCCGCGCATGGCGGTTTCTGTTCGGTGAACATGGCCGCAGGCGGGCTTTATACGATCGGCGGCTCGTTCTGGGAGTTCGGCGAACCCGACTGGGACAATACCCGGTATTTCATGCTTTTCGGCGTCGCCGAGGACCATGATTCCAACCCGATCAAGATCGGCCTCGGCAAGCTGAAGGCGCGCGGCGCCAAGGTGGTGTCGATCAACCCATGTCGCACTGGCTACAACGCCATCGCCGACGACTGGATCGGCATCCGGCCGGGCACCGACGGCCTGTTCGTGTTCGCCCTCATCCACGAGCTCTTGAAGGCAGGCCGCGTCGATCTCGACTATCTCCTGCGCTACACCAACGCCCATGTGCTCGTCATCCAGGATCCGGGTGCGGCCAATGACGGGCTGTTTGTCCGCGACAGCGCCGGCAACCTGCTCGCCTGGGACAGGGTGGCGAAGGTGCCTGTCCGCGCCACCGACGCCAGCGCCAAACCGGCATTGACCGGCAGCTTCACCGTCGACGGTCGTCGCTGCGTTCCGGTGTTCCAGCTGATCGCCGATCGATACCTCAATGAGAGTTATTCGCCCGATGCGGTCGCGGAGCGCTGCGGCATTGCCGCCGATACGATCCGCAGGATCGCCGCCGAGCTCGCTCATGTCGCCTTTGAGCAGACGATCGAACTGCCGGTGGCGTGGACCGACTGGGCCGGCCGCCGCCACGAGACGATTACGGGACGGCCTGTGTCGATGCACGCGATGCGCGGCATCTCAGCCCATTCCAACGGTTTTCATTCTTGCCGAGCCATTCATCTTCTGCAGGTGCTGCTCGGAACGGTGGACGTCCCGGGCGGCTTCCGCTTCAAACCGCCTTATCCGCGTTGCGCGCCGCCAGGACCGAAGCCTGCCGGCAAGAACGTCCGGCCGATGACGCCACTGGACGGCATTCCGCTCGGCTTCGTCTGCGGGCCTGACGACCTTCTGGTCGATGAGGCAGGGGTGCCGATCCGCATAGACAAGGCCTATTCCTGGGAGGCGCCGCTCGCTGCGCACGGCTTGATGCACACCGTCATCCGCAACGCCTGGGCCGGCGATCCATACAAGATCGACACGCTGATGATGTACATGTCGAACATGGCCTGGAATTCCTCGATGAACACCGTCGAGACGATTCGTATGCTGACCGACCTCGACGAGGCGGGCAATTACAAGATCCCTTTCATCATCTATTCCGACGCCTATTATTCCGAGACCGTGCCGTTCGCTGACCTCGTGCTGCCCGACACAACCTATCTCGAACGGCACGACTGCATCAGCCTGCTCGACCGGCCGATCAGCCATGCCGACGGACCGGGCGATGCTATACGCCATCCCGTGGTCGAGCCGGACCGGGACGTGCGCCCGTTCCAATCGGTGCTGATCGAGCTCGGCGCGCGCCTCGGCCTGCCGGGTTTCGTCAGAGAAGACGGGGCGGCCAAATATGCCGACTATGCCGACTACATCGTCAATCACGAGCGCACGCCCGGTATCGGCCCGCTTGCCGGCTGGCGCGGCAAGGACGGCAATTCGACCGGCAAGGGCGAGCCAAACCCGGACCAGTTGCAGCGCTACATCGACAATGGCGGCTTCTGGCACCACGATTTCGCTGAGGACCAGCGCTACTACAAGATGGCCAACCGGTCCTATCTCGATTTCGCGGTGCAGATGGGCTTCATCCCGAAGGCCGAACCAGTCGTCTTCCAGCTCTATTCCGAACCCTTGCAGCGCTTTCGTCTTGCCGCGCGCGGCCATGGTCGGGCCGTGCCGCCCGAGAGCGAACGCCAGCGCATCGAGACCTACATGGACCCGCTACCCTTCTGGTACGTGCCGTTCGAGGAAGCGGCCGTCGACCAGCAGAAATATCCGTTGCATGCGCTGACGCAGCGGCCGATGCACATGTACCATTCCTGGGGTTCGCAGAATGCGTGGCTGAGGCAGATCACCAGCCAAAACCGGCTGTTCGTGCATGAGAGGACCGCCGCAGGTCTCGGCCTTGCCGACGACGACTGGGTGTGGATCGAAAGCATCAATGGCAAGGTCAAGGGACAGATCAAGCTGGTCGAGGGCGTGAACCAAAGCACGGTCTGGACCTGGAACGCCATCGGCAAAAGGCGCGGCAGCTGGGGGCTGAAGGACGATGCCGCCGAGAGCAATCGCGGCTTCCTGCTCAACCACATCATCGGCGACCAGACCACGGCAGACACCAACGGCAGGCGGTATTCGAATTCCGATCCGGTGACCGGCCAGGCGGCATGGTTCGATCTCAAGGTGCGCATCGTCAAATGCGCGGCGGAGGAAGCCGGTTTCACCGAGCCGCAATTCGAGCGTTTCCACCAGCCGCCGCAATTCCAGCCATCGCCGGACACACTTCGCTTTGGCGCCGAATTCCGCATGAACAGGGAAGCCGCCAAATGACCTGCGTCCCCGCCCACACGGGCAAAAAACTAGGCCTGGTCATAGACCTCGACACCTGCGTCGGTTGTCAGGCCTGCGTCACCGCCTGCAAGGAATGGAACACCGGCGGCCACATGGCGCCGCTGACCGACATCGACCCCTATGGCGGCCATGTCGACGGCGTCTGGTTCAATCGCGTGCACAGCTACGAGCACACCACCGCGATGGGCGGCCGCACGGTGAACTTCCCGCGCTCGTGCCTGCATTGCGAGACGCCGGCCTGCGTCACTGTGTGTCCGACCGGCGCCTCCTACAAACGAGCCTCGGACGGCATCGTGCTGGTCGATGAGGACAAGTGCATCGGCTGCAAGCTATGCAGTTGGGCCTGCCCCTATGGCGCGCGCGAATTCGACACCGATGTCGGCGTGATGAAGAAATGCACGCTCTGCGTCGACCGCATCTACAATGACAATCTGGCCGAGGAGGACCGCGTGCCGGCCTGCGTCGCGGCCTGTCCGACCAGCGCACGGCATTTCGGCGATCTCGGCGACCCCGCCTCGGCGGTGTCGCAACTGGTTGAGGAGCGTGGCGGCGTCGACCTGATGCCGGAACTCGGCTACCGCCCGACCAACAAATACCTGCCGCCGCGCGCGCATACCGAACGCGCCGCAAAGATTTCTGCGCCAACCCTGGAGCCGGTGAGGGCCGAGGGTGGGTTCCTCGGCTGGGTCGACCGCATGCTCTCGAACTAAACCCCATGCATCCAGCCTTCTCGGTCGTCTTCTTCACCACCGCCACCGGCGCCGGCTACGGCCTGCTGGCGCTGCTCGGCGTGCTGGCGCCACTTGGCGTCATCGCACCCGATTTCTGGCTGGGCTTCATCGGCATGGGACTGGCGCTCGGGCTGATCACCGCCGGCCTGTTGTCCTCGACCGGACATCTCGGCCGCCCCGAACGCGCCTGGCGTGCGTTCTCGCAATGGCGCAGTTCCTGGCTGTCGCGCGAAGGCGTCGCCTCGGTCGCCACCTTCGTCCCGGCCGGACTGTTCGGCATTGGCTGGGTCATTCTTGGCCGCACCGATGGCTGGGTCGCCGCCGCCGGACTTCTGGCAACGATCGGCGCCGTCATCACCGTCTGCATGACCGGCATGATCTATGCCTCGCTGAAACCCATCGCTCAGTGGCACAGCCCTTACACCTTGCCCGGCTATCTCATTTTCTCGGCTATGAGCGGCAGTGTGCTTCTGGCCGCGCTATGCCAAGGCTTTGCCGTCGGTTCCAAAATGCTTCTGGCAGCCTGCGTACTGCTGACCCTGCTCGGTTGGGCCTGGAAGCTTGCGACCTGGCGGTACAACGACCAATTGGAAATCCCCACCAACGCCAACACCGCAACCGGGCTTGCCGGGGGGACGGTTAGATCGCTGGAATGGCCGCATACCGAGGAAAATTATTTGCTCAAGGAAATGGGTTTTCGCATCGCGCGCAAGCACAGCGCAAAGCTGCGGCGGATCACCCAGCTCCTGGGTTTCGCGCTGCCCGCCTTGCTGCTGATTACGGCCTTCGCCTTGCCGTCACCTTTCGCGGCGCTCGCATCGGTGTTCGCCGCGGTCGCACAGTTTGTCGGCATGCTGGTCGAACGTTGGCTGTTCTTCGCCGAAGCGAAGCACACGGTCACTCTCTACTACGGGAAATAGCGGCTTCAGCCGGGTCGCAGCATCGAGCCTGAAATCGCAAAGATGCGGTCCGTGCCGAGCATATACGCCATCAGCGATTCCAGGCGGAACAGGCCGGCATAGGCGCGGTCGAGCACGTTGAGTGAGCCGGTATAGGCGCCGAAGGCGGGCATGATCATGCGGCCGCCATCGCCGGCGAAGCAGCGCCGCCGCACCGAACGGCCCTGCTGGACGATGCGGGCGCAGGGATGGAGATGGCCCGATATCTCGCCCTCGACGCGCAGCTTCGACGGCTCGTGCCGGAACAGCAACGAGCCGATGGCGAGTTCGCGCACCGTATCGCCCGGCAGGTCGGCCGGCGCCTCCGGGTCATGGTTGCCGGCCACCCAGAACCAGTCGCGGCCCGCCATCAGCGCCTCCAGCCGTTCGCGGAAACTTCGATGCATGCGCTCGGCGCCGCCGCCATCATGGAAGGAATCGCCCAGGCTGATGACGATTGCCGGCTGGTAGTCTGAGATGACGGCCTGCAATCGCAGCAAGGTCGCGCCGGTGTCATAGGGCGGGAGCAGCATGCCGCGCCTTGCCAGCGATGAGCCTTTTTCCAGATGCAGATCGGAAACGGCCAGAAGCTTGAGCTCGGGAAAGTAGAGCACGCCGCGCGGATCGCAGACCGCACGTTCGCCGGCGATGCCGACCAGATCGGCGTCGGCGATCAACGATGCACGCGCCAGCGAAAAATTCATTCCTCAGCCATCTCCGGCCCCATGGCTTCCTCAACCAGCGTGGCCGCATCCATCAGCAGCGTTTCATCGGCTTCGCCGTGCACCGGCATCTTGCCGATCTCGAGCATGATCGGCACGGCGAGCGGCGATATCTGTTCGAGGTTCTTATGCATGATTCGACCTTGAATGCGCGAGAGCATGTCCGCAAGTCTGCTGACATCGAGCAGGCCCGCCGCCGCGTCCGCGCGCGTCGCCTGGAGCAATATGTGATCCGGCTCATGGCTGCGCAGGACGTCATAAATAAGGTCTGTCGAGACAGTCACCTGACGGCCACTCTTCTCCTTGCCGGGATGACGCTTTTCGATCAGCCCTGAAATCAGCGCGCAATTGCGAAAAGTGCGCTTGAGAAGCCAGCTGTCTGCCAGCCAGGCCTCGAGATCGTCGCCAAGCATGTCCTCATCGAAAAGCGCGCCGAGCGAGGGTTTTCCGGCTTTGAACATCGCCCCCATGTCGCCCAGCGACCAAATGGCCAAGGCATAGTCGGTGGCGACGAAGCCAAGCGGCCTGGCGCCCGTCCTGTCCAGACGGCGGGTAAGCAGCATGCCGAGCGTCTGGTGGGCCAGCCTGCCCTCGAAGGGGTAGGCGACCAGATAGTGGCGGTTGCCGCGCGGAAAGGTCTCGATCAGCAGGTCATCGCGTTTGGGCAGCACCGATTTGTCGACCTGGAAGCGCAGCCAGTCGGCCACCTGCTCGGGCAGTTTCTTCCACCGCTGCGGATCGTCCAGCATGGCGCGGACCTGTTCGGCGAGATAGGTCGAAAGCGGGAACTTGCCGCCGCCATAGTAAGGCACCTTCGCATCGCTGCCGGGCGCGTTCGAGACGAAGCACTCATTCTCGCGAATGCCTTCGAAGCGAAGAACTTTGCCGGCGAACATGAAGGTGTCGCCATGCGTCAGCGTCTCGAGGAAAGCCTCCTCGATCTTGCCTAAAACCCTGCCGCCGCGCGACACGGAACCCTTGCTGCCGGCCTGGACATAACGCACGTTGAGCGCCGGCACCTCGATGATAGTGCCGACGTTCAGCCTGTATTGCTGGGCCACGCGCGGATTGGATACCCGCCACAATCCCTCCTTGTTGAGGCGGATGCGGGCGTATCGCTCATAGCTCTTCAAGGCGTAGCCACCCGTGGCGACGAAATCGACGACGCGGTCGAATGTCGGCCGATCGAGGCCGGCATAGGGGGCCGCCGACCGCACCTCCTCGTAAAGATCATCCGCGCGGAACGGTGCGCCGCAGGCGCAGCCAAGGACATGTTGCGCCAGCACGTCGAGCCCGCCATCGACCAGTGGAGGCGTATCCTGCGCGCCGAGATAGTTGGCGTCCAGCGCTGCCCGGCATTCGAGCACCTCGAAGCGGTTGGCCGGGATGAGGATGGCTTTGGACGGTTCGTCCATGCGGTGGTTGGCGCGGCCGATGCGCTGTGCCAGCCGGCTCGCTCCTTTCGGTGCGCCGACATGCACGACAAGGTCGACGTCGCCCCAGTCGATGCCGAGGTCGAGCGTCGAGGTGGCGACGATGGCGCGCAGCGCATTGTCGCCCATCGCCTTCTCGACCCGCCGCCGCTGCGCGACATCGAGCGATCCGTGATGCAGCGCGATCGGCAAGGTATCTTCGTTGACGCGCCACAATTCCTGGAACAGCAACTCCGCCTGGCTGCGCGTATTGACGAACAGCAGGGTCGTCTTGTGGCGCTTGATCTCGCGGTAGATCTCGGGCGTCGCGTAGCGGGCCGAATGTCCGGCCCAGGGCACGCGCTCTTCCGAGTCAAGGATGGATATTTCGGGCTTTGCGCCGCCGGTAACGACGATCAGTTCGGCCATATCGCCGGGTGGATTCTGGCCGACCAGCCAGCGGCGCAATTCGTCCGGTTCGGCCACCGTGGCGGAAAGTCCGATGGTCTGAACCTCGGGCATGAACTGGCGCAGCCGCGCCAGACCAAGCGCTAGGAGATGACCGCGCTTCGAAATCACCAGCGAATGCAACTCGTCGAGCACGACATAGCGCAGGTCTTCGAAGAAACGCCTGGCATCGGGTGCCGCGATCAGCAGCGCAAGCTGCTCGGGCGTGGTGAGCAGGATGTCGGGCGGCACCAGCTTCTGCCGCTGGCGCTTGTGCGCCGGCGTGTCGCCGGTGCGGGTCTCGATGGTGAGGGAGAGCCCGATCTCCTCCACCGGTTTGCCGAGGTTGCGCTCGATGTCGACAGCCAGCGCCTTCAGCGGCGAGATGTAGAGCGTGTGGATGCCGCGGCGGGCCTGTCCCGGTTTTCGCCTGGCCCTGACGGCCAGTTCGGTCAGCGAAGGCAGGAACCCGGCCAGCGTCTTGCCGGCGCCGGTCGGTGCAATCAGCAGCACCGACTGCCCTGCTTGAGCCCTCGCCAGCAATTCGATCTGGTGGGCGCGCGGCGACCAGCCTTTCTCGCCAAACCATCTCAGGAATGGCTCGGGCAGGACAACGGCGGCATTCTGGTCGGCAAGGCGCGGCTTCTGTGTCACGCGTCAGAGGTAGCGCGACGGCGTGCGAACGCCAAGAACAATCGGAACAAAAGGTGATCGAGCAGTTTTTCTCTCCCCCGGAAGAAGGGAGGATCGGCGCTATGGCCGCCGGAACTCCGTCGGCCCGCCGTAGAGATAGCCGATGCGGGCGACGGCTTCCTTCAGACCTTCGCGCGATACCAGCATGGTGTGGCCGTTGGCGTGGATCATGGTCTCGGCATCGGTCATGATGGCGACATGGCCTTTCCAGAAAACGAGATCGCCGCGGCGCAGGCCGGAATAATCGGGGCCCGGATCGAGCGGCTCGCCGATGCTCTGCGCCTGCATGTCGGAATCGCGCAGGACATCGGCGCCGGCCATGCGCATCGCCAGTTGCACGAGGCCGGAGCAATCGATGCCGAAGCCGGAGACACCGCCCCAGAGATAAGGGGTGCCAAGGAACGTCTCGGCCACCGAAACATAGTCGGCGGCCACATTACTGAGCGGCCGCAGGTGACCCGCTATGATTGCCTCACCGGAGGGCAGGACGGCATAGTGGGTGCCGCGCGTTTCGGCGGACCCGGTCACCGTGACGGTGGACCCCATCGACAGCTGTCCCGCGATCGGAAGGCGCAGATCCGGGCCGGGATAGAGGAAAGTTCGGGGCACGGAGACGATATGGGTGAGCGCATGATCCCGCCCGCCCAACATGGCGTCGGCGACATAGCCGACATAACCGTCCCGTTCGGCCTGGATCCAGGCCCAGCCCTCTCTGTCCTCGAAAACGAGCACGTCATCGCCGAACAGGGCTTGCGTGTTGACACCAGCGTCTGGACGCGGAGCCTTGCGGATATCGGCAACCGGGATCGAAATCCGCGCCGGCCGGCCGGCGACAAAGCGGTCGGCAGCGACCTCTCCTTTCAATCTCGCATCGGCAAGATCGGGCCGAAAGGCGTGGAGGCGGGCATCCCTGGCGGTCAAATCAGTTTATCCATTGAAGCGGCTGATCGTCAGATGGGCAGCTCTTGTGCCTTGGCGATGATACCATCGCCGAAGCGCTCGACAAAGAGGGCGCCTTCGACCGTGCGCTTGATCAGCACATTGCGCTTGTCGAGCTCGTCGCGATGGCGCGACACCAGTTTGAGCGCACCCATTGTATCCAACGCGCGGGTGATGACCGGTTTGGTGACGTTGAGACGGGCCGCCAGCCCGCGCACCGTGTGCGGCGGCGGATCGAGATAGATGGTGAACAGGATAGCCGTCTGGCGCATGGTGAGGTCGGGCGCGTCGTCGCGCACCTGCGACAGCATCACTTGCTGCCACAATCGCAAGGCCTGGCTCGGGCGCATCGAAATCGACATCGCACGAGAATGACGGCAAATTGTTTCGGTTCCGTTTCAGTTTCGGCAACCTGCCGGCCCTGAAAGTCGCCGCCACCTCAGCCAAAACGCTTCGAGATGACGCGCTCCAGTGCCCGGATGCCTTGCGCCTCGCCGCCGGCAGGTCCGTGCGGACGATCGGCGGGGTTCCAGGCGAATATGTCGAAATGCGCCCAGCTTGGCGTCTTCTCGACAAAGCGCTTGAGAAACAGCGCCGCGGTGATGGAACCGGCGAACCCATCCGTGGTGACATTGTTGATGTCGGCGATCTTCGACGACAGCTTCGCATCATAGGGCCGCCACAGCGGCATGCGCCACAGCGGATCCTCGACCGCCAGCGAGGCTGTCGTCAGTTCCGAGGCTAGTGCCTCGTCGCTGGTGTAGAAGGGCGGCAGGTCCGGACCTAGCGCGACACGAGCAGCCCCGGTGAGCGTCGCCATGTCGACAAGCAATTGCGGCTCCTCCTCGTCGGCCAGCGCCAGCGCATCACCCAGAACCAGTCTTCCCTCGGCATCGGTGTTGCCAATCTCGACTGACATGCCCTTGCGGCTCGCCAACACGTCGCCAGGCCTGAAGGCGTTGCCGGCGATCGAATTCTCGACGGCCGGGATCAGCACGCGCAGCCGCACGTTCAATCCGGAGGCCATGATCATCGAGGCCAGACCCAGCACATTGGCGGCGCCCCCCATGTCCTTCTTCATCAACAGCATGCCGGACGACGGCTTGATATCGAGGCCGCCAGTGTCGAAACAGACGCCCTTGCCGACTAACGTCACTTTCGGCGCGCTCCTTGGCCCCCAGCCCATGTCGATAAGACGCGGTGCGCTGGACGAAGCCCGGCCGACGGCATGGATCATCGGGAAATTCTGCTTGATGAGATCGTCGCCCTTGATGACCGACACCTCGGCCTTGTGAATTTCGGCCAGGGCTCGAACCGCCTTCTCCAGCTCGTCCGGCCCCATGTCGCTGGTCGGCGTGTTGACAAGATCGCGCGTCAGGAAGACGCCTTCGACGATGCGGCGAACGCGTTTTGCCTCTACGCCGGCCGGCAATTCGAAGCGCAGCGCCTTGCCCGGTTTCTTGCCATAGCGGGTAAAGACATAGCCGCCGAGGGCCAGCGCGATCGCCGCCAGCTCCGGCTCGGCCGGCGCGGAGGTGAAATGCCAGTCGCCCTCCGCCAGGCTTTTCGCCAGCGCGCCGACGGCCAGCGCGCCCTCGCCGTCGCCAATGCCGAACAAGGCACCGCCGAGCGCGCCGTTTTCCGCAGGCACGATGAGCGTCCTGCCCGCTTCGCCGGAGAAGCCGTTGGCCCTGGCCCACGCCACGGCTGATGACGTCAGACCGGCCGTCTCCAGACCGTCCTTAGCCACTAGATGGACAGGAAGCGGGTTGTTCAGCTTGTTCTCGACCAGTTCCACTGACATTCGATGTTCTCCTGCCGACGTCCGTCGATTCGGCGCTTCTTAACTGTCCGTTAGGGTTAACAGAATATTTCTTCGAGAGGGAAGATGGCCACGCAATGGCCACGCGCACGAATGGAGGCCCAGGGTGCCGATGTCGACGAACCGCACGATGAACGCCAGCGGAAAGCGGCTCATCACCACGGCCTTCATGCTCGCCCTTTCCGCAGGCGTTGCCGGCTGCGGAACCGACAAGATCAGCACAGGCTCGATCGGACGCACCAGCGGCAAGCCGCTGGAGACGATGTCGGCGGGAGAATTGCACAATGCGACGGCAGCGCTTGGCCAGTCCTATTCCAGGAATCCCAACGATAAGCGGATAGCGACCAACTTCGCTGCGGCGCTGCAGATGGATGGCGATGCCGACCAGTCGCTTGCCGTGATGCGCAAGCTGGCGATCGCCTATCCCAAGGATCGCGACGTGCTTGCCGCCTACGGCAAGGCGCTTGCCGCCAACGGCCAGTTCGAGGCGGCGCTTGACGCCGTGCGCCGGGCGCAGACGCCGGAATATCCCGACTGGAGGCTGGTGTCGGCGGAAGCGGCCATTCTCGACCAGCTCGGCCAGAAGGATGACGCGCGCCAGCTCTACCGCAAGGCGCTGGAGCTCAAGCCGAACGAACCTTCGGTGCTTTCCAACCTTGGCATGTCCTATGTGCTGGGAGGCGACCTGCGCACCGCCGAAACCTATATGCGCTCGGCCGCACAGCAGCCGAATGCCGACAGCCGCGTGCGCCAGAACCTGGCGCTGGTCGTCGGCCTGCAGGGCCGCTTCGACGAAGCCGAGAAGATCGCCTCGCAGGAGCTGTCACCCGAACAGGCGGAGGCCAATGTCGCTTATCTCAGGCAGATGCTGGCTCAGCAAAATGCCTGGAGCCAGCTCAAGGACCAGGACAAGGCGAAAGCCGCAACCAACTGAGCGGCACGCGGCCACCGAACCCTGCATAAGAGAACCGCGCTGCGTCAGCCGCGCGGTTTTTCTTTGGATCGGTCAGATTCACCTACTGGCTGCTGGTTTCGTGCGCCTGGCCGAAGATGCCGCGCTGGCTGACCTGGATGCCGGCAGGGCCGAGGATGATGGCGAACAGCACCGGCAGGAAAAACAGGATCATCGGCACGGTGAGCTTGGGCGGCAAGGCGGCGGCCTTCTTCTCGGCAGCGTTCATGCGTTGGTCCCGGCTTTCACCCGCGAGCACGCGCAACGCATGCGCCACAGGGGTGCCGTAACGCTCGGCCTGGACGAGTGCCTGCGACACCGACTTGACGGATTCCAGGCCGGTGCGGCTGGCGAGATTCTCATAGGCCTGCTTGCGCTCCTGCAGATAAGAGAGCTCGGCGTTCGTCAGGATGAATTCTTCCGCAAGGGCCACCGATTGGGCGCCGATCTCGTCGGCGACCTTGCGCAACGCCGCTTCCACCGACATGCCAGACTCGACGCAGATCAGCATCAGGTCAAGCGCGTCCGGCCATGCCATCTGGATCGATTGCTTGCGCTTGGTGGCGCGGTTGTTGACATAGACGACCGGTGCGTAGAAGCCGCCATAGGCAACGAGGACGCAGACGAACAGCCGGATGAACAGTGGCTGCTGCGGCAGTCCTCCGAGCACGAATATGTAGATAACGCCCAGTGCGAAGCCGACAAACGGAAGCACGAGGCGGAAGAAGAGGAACCGCGTCAGCGGGTTCTGCCCACGAAAGCCGGCAACCTTGAGCTTCTGCAAAGTACCCTCGTCGGCGAGGGCGCGCCGCAGGTCGAGCCTGTCGACGATGTTGCGCATGCCGATCGACTGTTCTTCGCGCAGGCCCTTGCGGCGGCGATCCGCCTCGCTTGCAAGCCGCGCGCGCTGCTTGGCGCGCAATTCGTCGCGTTCCAGCGCGACCGACTTCATGCGCGCCTTGAGCTGGTTTCCGCCAAATGCCGGCAGCAAGGTGAAGACCGTCGCGAACACGGCAATGCCGACCAGCAGCGCGATCAGGAGGCCGGGATCCGTCAGTGATTTGACGACTTGTTCGGTCATGCCGCGGCCCTAGACTTCGAAGTTCATCATCTTGCGCATCACGAAGATGCCGATCGACATCCAGACGGCCGAAACTCCCAGGATCAGGTTACCGATGCTCGTGGTGAACAGCGGCATCAGGTAGTTGGGGCTGGAGAGATAGACGAGAAACGCGACGATGAAAGGCAGCGCGCCGATGATGGCGGCGGACGCCTTGGCTTCCATCGACAGCGCCTGGACCTTGGCCTTCATCTTCTTGCGGTCGCGAAGCACGCGCGAAAGATTGCCCAGCGCCTCGGAGAGATTGCCGCCGGCCTGCGACTGGATCTGAATGACGATGCCGAAAAAGCTCGCCTCGGTGCATGGCATGGTTTCGGGCATGCGCAAGGTGGCATCCGGGATCGACAGGCCCATCTGCTGCGAATCGACGATGCGGCGAAACTCGGCCTTGACGGGCTCGGGAGATTCATTGGCGATCAGGCGCACCGCATCGTTCAGCGGCAGGCCGGATTTGACCGCGCGCACGATGATGTCGAGCGCGTTGGGAAATTCGTTGAGGAATGCCTTGACCCGCCTCGCGCGGCGAAATGAGACGAACCAGCGCGGAAGGCCCAGCGCACCGGCCAGCAGCACACCAGGCAAAACAAAAAGCGGCGCCCCCACCACAAAGGCGATGATCGTCAGGGCTAGGCCGCAAATGGCGGAATAGATGTAGAAGCGTTCGATGGAAACCTTCAGGCCGGCTTGGCGCAGTTGGGCCTTCAGCGGCGGTTTCTTGACCGCGCTGTCCTTGGATTTCTGCTTCTCGTCGAGTTCCTTCAAGGAATCCTGGACCGACTTGCGTCTTTTGGCCGCCTCCGCCACGCGATCGCGCGAGGCCTTGACGACGGAGCGATCCGTCTCCGCGGTCTTGATCGTTTCCAGCCGCTTGCCGGCCTGCTTTTCGTTGCTGATCCGGGTGAACAGGAATGCATAGGCGACCGCGCCGGCGCTGAAGCCGGCGAGCAGGACAAACGCCAATACGGTGCCGTCAATTCCAAACATCGACCAGAACCCTTACGCCTGCAGCAGCGTCAGTCAGCGCGTTTCTCCATCGCCTCAAGCGCTATTGCGAGGCGCTGCTCCTCGCCATAGTAACGGGCGCGGTCCCAGAAATGCGGGCGACCGATGCCGGTCGATACATGCTCTCCCAGCAGCCGCCCATTCGCGTCCTCGCCCTTGATGTTGTAGAGGACGATGTCCTGCGTGATGATGACGTCGCCTTCCATTCCGATCACCTCGGTGATGTGAGTGATGCGGCGCGATCCGTCGCGCAGGCGTGCCGCCTGGATAATCACGTCGATGGAGCCGACGACGATTTCGCGCACGGTCTTCTGCGGCAGCGAAAAACCGCCCATTGCGATCATGGATTCGATACGATTCAGGCATTCGCGCGGGCTGTTCGAGTGGATCGTTCCCATCGAGCCGTCATGGCCGGTGTTCATCGCCTGCAGAAGGTCGAACACTTCGGGTCCGCGCACTTCGCCGACGATGATGCGCTCGGGCCGCATGCGCAGGCAGTTCTTGACCAGATCCCGCATCGTCACCTCGCCTTCGCCTTCGAGGTTGGGCGGGCGGGTTTCCAGACGGACAACATGCGGCTGCTGTAGTTGCAGTTCGGCCGAGTCCTCGCAGGTGATGACGCGTTCCTCGCGATCGATGTAGTTGGTCAGGCAGTTGAGCAGCGTCGTCTTGCCCGAGCCGGTGCCGCCGGAGATGACGATGTTGCAGCGAACACGGCCGATGATCTTGAGAACCTCGGCTCCTTGCGGCGAGATGGCGCCGAACTTCACCAGCTGATCGAGCGTCAGCTTGTCCTTCTTGAATTTGCGGATGGTGAGCGCGGTGCCGTCGATGGCGAGCGGCGGCGCGATGACGTTGACGCGGGAGCCGTCGGGAAGACGCGCATCGCAGATCGGGCTGGATTCATCGACGCGGCGGCCGACCTGGCTGACGATGCGCTGGCAGATGTTGAGAAGCTGCTGGTTGTCACGAAAACGAATGCCGGTCTGTTCGACCTTGCCGTTGACTTCGATGTAGACGTTCTTGGAGCCGTTGACCATGATGTCGGCGATGTCGTCGCGGGCGAGCAATGGCTCGAGCGGCCCATAGCCAAGCACGTCGTTGCAGATATCCTCGAGCAGTTCTTCCTGTTCGGCGATCGACATCGCGAAATTCTTGATCGCGATGATGTCGTTGACGATGTCGCGGATTTCCTCGCGCGCGCTTTCGGGATCGAGCTTGGCGAGTTGCGACAGGTCGATCGTGTCGATCAGGGCGGCGAAGACCTGGCTCTTGGTGTCGTAATAGGTTTCGCTCTTTTCGCGCGCCGCCCGCTTCGGCTCCGGAGCTATCGGCGGCGCCTCGACCGCGCGGCGGGCCGGCGGTGCAACAGGAGCGCTCGACGCAGGTGCGGCCGCCGGCCTCGCAAGAACCGCCGTATCGGCCGAATCCGCGACGGCTGGCGCGGTCGGCGCCGGTGCCGGCTGGCGGAATTCCGGCTTGAACCGGTTGCCGTCGTCGCTGCCTCTCTTACCAAACATGATCCACTACCGATTCCACTGAAGAAGCATCATTTCTTGTTGCGCGAAAGCTTGCCGAGCAGATTTCCGAGACCCGCTTTTTTCTTCACCCGGATTTCGCTGCGACCGGTCAGCACATGGGCAATTTCGTTGATCGTGGCGACAACCGGGTTCTTGGCGTCCATTTCACCAAGCATACGTCCGTTGTTGGCGGCATTGCCGAACAGCAGCGGGTCAAAGCCGATGATCGCCATCGCGGCCAGGCCGAGCGGCTCGGCGAAATCGGACGGGGAAATCTCCGGACGTTTGGGCACGCCGGCCTGATTGATGATGAGTTTGGGCGGCGAGTCGTTGGGACGAAGCCGTTTGAGCATGTCGACCAAATTCTTGGTATTGCGCAAATTGGCCAGTTCCGGCGTCGCCGTGATGACGATTTCATCGGCCTTGATCAGGGTGTTCTTGGTCCAACCCGTCCAGACATGGGGAACGTCGAGCACCAGGAGCGGCACGGTGCGCTGCGCGGTGTCGACAAGCTGCGTAAAGGCGTCGGGATCGAAATCATAGACGCGTTCGAGCGTCGAGGGCGCGGCGAGCAGCGAAAGGTGTTCGGCGCACTGGGTCAGCAGCCGGTCGAGATAGACTTCATCGATGCGCTCGGGCGAAAACACCGCTTCGGCGATGCCTTGCGCGGGATCCTGGTCGAAATTGATGTTGGCGGTGCCGAAAGCGAGGTCGAGGTCTGCGACGACCACCTCGGATTTGAACAGGGAGGACATCGCCCAAGCCACGTTATGGGCGATGGTGGAAGAGCCGACGCCACCCTTGGCGCCGACGAAGGCGATCGAGCGGCCGAGCGGCTCGGCTTCCGGATCGACAAAGATCGACGATATGACGCTGACGATGTCGGCCATCGACACCGGCGCGATGACATATTCGGAAATGCCGGAGCGGATGAGCTCGCGATAGAGGCCGACATCGTTGTAGTGGCCGATTACCACCACTTTGGAAGACGGGTCGCAATATTCCGAGAGCTGCGCGAGCTGTTCCAGCAGCTGTTTGGGTTCGCTGCGCGACTCCAGCAGGATCAGGTTCGGCGTCGGCGCCGACTGGTAGAATTCGATGGCCGTGGGGACGCCGCCCATATGGACCTTGAGATGGGCCTTGGTCATGCGGCGGTCCTCGCCGGCGCGCTCGACTGGATTGGCGACACCCTCGGTCTCGCAGAATGCCTGGATCGAGATGCGGGGAACCGGCCGCAGCGCCTGCATCGCGGCGATGTCCTGCGGCGAGGTCTCACCGCCGTCCATGGGGGCGTCATAGGCAAGGTTGCTCATGGTCATCTTTCCGTGACTTCTCTTTTCCTTAGGGCGCGGCTCAGTACGTCACTTCAGAATTGCCGAGGAACTCGTCCGAAATACCCCTGCTGCGGTAGACATCGATCACCGCGCCACGATTTTCCGCGTCGATGGTGGTCTGCTTGCGCGGCCCGATCAGGTCGGCCGGATTGGCCATCTGGGCGGCGAGATTGTTTTGATAGGAGCAGCCGAAATCGGCATAGTGTTTGTTCTCAGACGTCTCCAGCAGGTCATCTGGCCATCGTCCGCATTTGTCGGTCTGGGCCTTCACGGCGATATAGGCGACCCGGATCGGGGCGGATGTCTCGCTCGAGGCAGCCTGATAGGAGACGACCACGATCCGGTTGCGCTTGACGCCCGCGGCAATCGCGAGCCGGGCGAAATCGCGCGCTGCTGCGGCGGCGGCGACCTCGTTGGCCGAGCCGCTCGGAACCTGGATCGTCAGCGTCGGGGCAGCACTCTTGTCATAGCCGTCGAGGAAACCCAGGAGCGTATCGCGCTGCGAGCCGGTCATGCCGCGGTCACCTGCACCGACAGGTAGATCTATCTTTTGGTTCTTCTCGGCGATCACGATCGGATGGTTGGTGCGGTAGTCGTCTGGAATGGCGCCGACGGTGACACTGTCGCGCTGGGCGCAGCCGGCCAGCAATGCCGCCATCGCCACCGCCAGGGCAGGAATGGCGCGCCGGAGAATTCGCGAACGGCCGGAGCGCGTGGTCATGGCGATGGTCCTTGCCTGCAATGCTGACTGAGACATGTCCGCTTCCCCGTTCACTTGTAGATGAAGCCGACGACGCCGTGATAACGGCCGCTGGGCTTGTCCGTCTGCATTGTGCCGTAGACACGATTGACTCGGCCCAGGAACATACCGGCGCCATCGCTGGCGGCGTTGAAATTGTCGTCAGGTTTGGCGAGGTCGTTTCGTGCCACCGGTTTCACCAGATAGGGCGTGATGATGATCACCAGTTCGGTCTCGTTGCGCACGAAGTCTCTGCTTCGGAACAGTGTGCCGAGCACCGGGATCTTTGTCAGCCCGGGCAGGCCGGCGACAGCCTGCCTGACGTCATCGCGGACGAGGCCGGCGATCATCATAGAACCACCTGACGGCAATTCGACGGTCGTGTCGGCAAGTCTCTTGCGGATAGACAACAACGTGGTTCCGGGCAACCTGCCTGCAGCTTCCAGCGTGGTGGCGCCTTCGGCAGTAGGCTCCGACACGGACGTCCGGACCTTGAGGCTGATCCGACCGGCCGACAGCACAACCGGCTGAAACTCCAGGCCGATGCCGTATTCGAGTTTGTCGTTGGTGTATGTGACCTGCCCTGTCTTGTTCTCGTCTGAAACATTGTTCGTACGGCTGGTGATGAGATTGAACTCGCCACCGACCCTGAATGTCGCCTTCTCACCCGACACGGCGGTGAGGGTCGGCTCCGCCAGCGTCTTCATGACGCCACCTTGCTCCATTGCGTTTAGATACGCCTGAAGCGCCGAGGTGCCGATCGAAGCTCCCGAGAATTGCGACAGCGGTTTCCCAAGCCCGTATGCCGGGGTGCTCATCGCGTCATAGCTGATGCCGTTGCTACCGCCGCTGCCCACCATGTTGACGCCAAGCTGCTTCATCACGGAGCGGCTGACTTCGGCGACCGTCACCTTGAGCGTGACCTGGTCGTCGCCGATGATCTGCAAAAGATTGACGATTTTCGAGACGCGGCGTTCCTGGTCCGGATTGTTGATGTCGACACCACTCTGGGCCGAGCCGCCGGCCGCGGTCTGCGAATATTGTCCCGTCGTCGCTTCACCGCCCGAGACGAAGATCGTCGCCAGGTCGACGGCGCGTTTGGCGTCCAGCGGCGTGTCGACGGTTCCCGTCAGGACGACGTTGTCGTTCAGCAGTTCGACCTTGATGGACGATGTCGGGATGAAGCGCTTGATATAATCCTCCAGGCCTGCGACGTCGCGTTCGACGGCCAGATCGAGGCTGACGATCTGTTCGCCATTCGGCCCGAACACAAAGATGTTGGTCTCGCCAACCGCCTTGCCGAACAGGTAGATGCGCCTCGCGGTGCGGGTCACCGCATCGGCGACGGTCGGATTGGCGACAAGAATGTCGTAGGCATCACTCGGCAGGTCGATGACCACCGACTTGTTGAGGCCGAGCTTGACGCGCTGGGTGGCCGCCGAAGCCGAAACCTGTGCACTCTTGGCCTCGACAACGCTCTGCACGTTTGTCCCAATGAGCAGCAGGCCGAAAGCCGCTGCCATGATCGCCGGCAGTTTACCGCTTAGCCTCATTTCCTTGCCCCCACTTCGGAAACTTCGCCCGACTTGATCAGCCTGACCGTTCCCTTGCGGCCATTGCCGGAAACGAGATAGTCGGCCTCATCCAAATTCTTTTCCTGGGTGTCCGTGATCGCGCGCAGCGCGAGCGTCAGGCGATCCGCCATCTGCTGGGCGACGGTGATGATCTCCGCCTGCTTGGGCGTCAGTTCCAGCGTGGCGGTCTGGCCTACCCTGGTCTTCTTACCTTCCTCGTCCTCCTGGATGGTCTGGTCGATCGCCAGGACGCGGATGTTCTTGAGGATGGTTTCGGTGTTGAAGCCGGAGCCGCCGCTGTTGGCATCGGCCCGGCGGGTCATGATGACGTCGACGAAATCATTCGGAAGGATGAAGCCGCCGGCAGAGGTGTCGGCCGATATCGTCGTGGCGACCGCCCGCATGCCGGAAGGCAGGATCGACGACATGAAGCTTTGCCCCTCGCCGATCAGCTTGGAACGCCGCACCGGCTCGCCCGCGTACATTGGCACACGGGCTATGGACGCCTTCAGTTTCTCCAGGGCATCGGGAGCAGTGGCCTTGGTGATGAAATTGGCGTTGATGCCGTCAGCCGGCCAGGATTGCCAGGCAATGTTGTTCTCGAGCGGGCTGCCCATGGTGACATCGCCCGACAGGACAAGCACGTCCTGCAATGCCACGGCGGGAGCCGCTGGACCGGACTCGACGATCTGCGGTGGCGGCGCGGCGACCATGTTCTTCGCGACATAGCCAGCACCACCCGCCGCGGCGACCGCCACGCTCAGAATAATCAATCGGGATGCTGGCATCTGTCCGAACCCTCGCCTTGGCAAACCACCTAGCCAGGCCGGACTTTGCAGCGGCAATCGTCAAAACAAGGTTAATGTAATGCTTACGATCGTGATTAATTTAAGGTTTACATAAATTAGCTGTATTGCGCAGCCACGGACAAACAGCCAGCCCCGCTCCGCGGAGCCAGCCGCAACACAGCCAAGGAATGATCGGTAAGGTCAGGCCGCCAGCCTGGCCAGCGCCCAGACCATCAGGGGCGAATCCGGGTAGGTCAGCAATCCGCCCAAACCGAGCGCGATGCCGTAGGGAACCCCGGTCGTCTCGTCCGCGAAGTGACGCAGGAACGGATTGCGGCCGGTAAAAACCGCAAGCGGCGACTTCCGGTAGACGAGAATGGCAAGCGTCAGCAAGCCGCCTATGAAGGTCGAGACCACGAGATACTCGACGAGCTGGATGTTGAGTCCCATCCACACGGCGGTCGCGGCCAGCAGCTTGGCATCACCGCCGCCCATGCCGCCCATTGCAAAGAGGCCGAACGTTGCGGCAAGAACCAGCGCGCCGGCGGCGAAATGCCAGCCATAGGCCGCCCATTCCATGCCGGTCAGCGGCGCAACCAGCGCGAAGACGACGACGAGCAGCACCGGCACGCGATTGGCGATCGTCATCGACAGCATGTCGGAGATCGCGGCGAACAGCATGCAGAACGGGAAGACGACGAAGATCAGGGCTTCAAGCATCGGCGCTATGCCTATTATCGGATTAAGCCGCACTCAATCTAAGCATGTTCGATTAACGATTGATGAGGCCCAGGGCAAAAAGACATTGAATAGAACAAGGGCCGCCAGGTGGCGGCCCTTGTCCAGAACGCAATCCGAGCGCTCAATATACTTGACGTCGTTCAGGGCGTCGGGACGTTGTTCAGGGACGTTCCGATAGCTTCGAACTTGGCGTTGATGGCGTTGCCAAGCGCGCCGGCGCCGACGATGATGGCGAGCGCGATGAGGGCGGCGATCAGACCATATTCGATAGCGGTCGCGCCGGATTCGTCCTTTACGAAACGTGCAATGAGATTAGACATTCGAGAGCTCCTACTCCACGTGTTACAGCACTTCCGTCAACTTCTGTGATGGTTGATCGGATGCTGCCAATCTAGGGAGAAGCTCTTTCGATCGACTTAATAAACAGCCTTACCGATTCCTTTCCCGGTTGGAACATATTGCGTGGTTAACTATGGGCTAAGCGCCGGCCGAGGCGCAATTCCCAGGCAAGCAGCCGCAAAAGAAACAGCTCCGCGGCGCGTATGACGATCGCGGCATATGGCGCCCGGGCCTGCTTAACCGTTGGTTCACCAATCTCGTTCATGTTCCGTTGAACAGTCCGCCCGCCTGGAGCGCGTCAATGGCCGAGCCGAAATCGTCGATCCTGATTGCCGTGCTTCTTGCCGCCGTGAGCTTTGTCATGCCCGCCAGGGCCGACACCGGCATCGAGGTCACCATGAACCAGGCCAAGATCGTCAAACTGTCGCGCCCCGCCGACACGATCGTGGTCGGCAACCCGGCAATCGCCGACGCGTCCGTGCAGGACGCCTCGACGATCGTGCTGACTGGCAAGGGCTTCGGCGTCACCAACCTCGTCGTCCTCGACCAGGATGGCAGCCCGATCATCGATGAACAGATCACCGTCGTGCGGCAGGCGGCCTCGTCGGTGCGCATCTACCGGCGCGCTGAAGTTCAGACCATGTCCTGCACGCCCTATTGCGAAAGCTCCTACAAGAGCGAAGCCGAAAAATCCTCAGAAGCCGAGATGAGCGTCAGCCGGTAGGCACGCGGTCCAGGTTAGCGGGTGGTTAAGGCGCCCGCGGCGACTTTAACGATCATTCAAACCGGACTTCAACTGGTTTGCACTAGTACACCTGCCGAGACCGTCTGGGGATGGGCAGGATCAGAGCATGAGCATCGAATTCGTCTCGACAAGCGACCGCAAGGCAAGACGGGCACGGCTTTTCGCACGCTTCGCCGGCGACCGCCGCGGCAGTACGGCACTGGAATTCGCGCTGCTCGCATTGCCGTTCGCGGTTCTTGTCTTCGCCATCCTGGAAAGCTGCATCTCATTTGCCGGCCAGGAAGTTATGGCCAACATCACCGACGACATCGCGCGCAAATTGCGCACCGGGCAGTTGAGACCGGCCGACGTCGCCGGGGACAAGTTGAAGACCATGATCTGCGACAAACTGAAGATCATCGTCTCGCAGGATTGCCCAAATCAGCTGGACGTGGACCTTCGCGCATATACCACGTTCGCCGACGCGGCCACGGCCAGCTTCAAGATCGAGAATGGCGAGATCATCTTGATGCAAGGCGCCAACTCGCAGCCCTTCGCGACCACGCCGGGCCTGGCAGAATCGAAGAACATGCTGCGGGTCTTCTACAAATGGCCCGTCATGACCGATCTTCTGGCTCAGTCGATGGGCGGTAACAAAACACTGCATTTTGCATCGGTGACCTGGCAGAACGAGCCATTCGACAACTGAGTTCGCGGCGAAAGCAAAGCCAAGAAAAAGGGACGGGCATGATGCGTGCGGGGGCACATCCAGAAATTGCAGGACGCTGGGGGAAGTGGGTCGGTTTCATACGCGATCGCCGCGGCATCGCGGCGGTCGAGTTCGCTCTCATCGTGCCAATCCTGCTGATCATGTATTTCATCACCATGGAGGCTTCGCAGGCCATCGAGACCAGCAAGAAGGTCAGCCGCATCGGCAGCATGGTCGCGGATCTGGTCACGCAGCAACCGACCATCGTCAAGGCGGATCTGGATGCCATCATGAAGATCGGCACCTCCACCTTGCAGCCGTACAATCGCTCGAAGCCGGATATCACCATCACGGCAATACAGGTCACAACCGACACGCCGCCCAGGGTGAACGTGGTGTGGTCGCGCAAGGTGGTCAATGGTGCTTACAGTATCGGCACCGCCCTGCCCGCAACCACTACGGTTCCGGCAACGCTCAGGGTCGCAGGCACCTTTCTCATTCGTGTCGAAAGCAAACTTGGTTACAAACCGATCATCACCTGGTCCGCAGACAGCTCACAGACGGCCGGATTGACGACGGTCTTCAACCACATATCGATGGGCGAGACCTATTATCTGCGTCCGCGCAGGAGCCTGACGATACCCTGCGGCGACTGCTGACGACCCTATCGCCGCACGCCACCGTCCGACACCAGACGCACGATGGCGTGCGCCATCTCGTAATCCTTGGGAACCACGGTGGCGAAACCGCCGGAATGCCTCGATTCCAGCAGGTCGTAGATGTCGGGCGTCGTCGATTTGAGATTGGTCAGGAAAACCGCCAACCGGCGCTTGGCTTCCGGGTCGAGATCGCTACGCACCGCGTGAGGACCGTATCTCAGCAAACCCGACGTCCATACGACTTGAAGGGCGGTCGCCGAAAGCCCGGCGGCTTCGATCCTTGCCTGCGTGCCCGATAGTCTTGGCTCGCCGTCGGCCGCCGCCGTCGCCCAGCCGAACAAGGCATCGGCCTGGCCATCGACCAGCATTCCTTCCGCGGCCGAGGCGGAACCGGCGTGAACCAGAAACGATGCGTCCTCTGCGATCTTGACGTGCTCGGCGGCCAGTCCGGCCAATGGCAAAAGAGAACCAATGCTGTCCGCCGGCGGCATGGCGATCCGGTGGGTTTCCATCGCGGCCAGGCTGGGCACCTTGCCATCCTTCGTCAGCAGCACGGCGCGGATGCCGACCGCGCCATCGGAATCGACCGGTGCCACAAGCGGTTCGACGCACTCGCAGCGTCTTGACGCCGTTGCATAGGCGGTCGCCGAGTAGACGGCATATTCGATGCGGGCATTGGCCTGCGCATCGATCAGCGCGGCATAGTCACGGGCAACGACGAACTCCACCTTCATGCCCAGCGCGTTGGTAAAGGCCTCGGTCAACCGCGCCAGGCCTGGAACGGTGTTGGCGGCGCCGGGTTCGGCGACGATGCCGATGCGAAACGTGCCGATATCGTCACGCCAGTCGGCGTGCGCCGAGCCGGACCAGACCGCGCCTTGCGCGATCATGAGAGCGGCGCATGTCTTCAGGGCAGCTTTCATGGGAGACCCGGTCCTGCGATCCGTCAATGAATTGGTTCCGGACTATCGCGCCGAGCGGTTGCCGTTTGGTTTCCGAATTGCCAATGCCGCCGTGGAACCCTATGTCTGGGTGCTCAAACCGGCAATAATGACCTCATGGCGCGTGCTTTCCTCTTCGTCCTGGATTCCTTCGGCATAGGCGGCGCCGCCGACGCCGAACGCTACGGAGATGCCGGTGCCAACACCTTCGCCCATATCACCGAGGCCTGTGCGGAAGGCCGCGCCGATCGCGAAGGACTTCGCCAAGGGCCGTTGTTTGTTCCCAACATGGCGTCGCTCGGACTTGGCAAGGCTGCCGAGACCGCGACGGGGCTGGGCTTTGCCGCTTTCGGGACGGATCTCGTCGACAATGCCTTCCACGGTGCCGCCCAGGAGGTTTCGAGCGGCAAGGACACGCCATCCGGTCATTGGGAGATAGCCGGCCTGCCGGTGCGTTTCGACTGGGGTTATTTTCCCGACACGATCCCAGCCTTTCCCGCCGAACTGACCGAGGCGATCATCCGCGAGGGCAAGGTGCCGGGCATTCTCGGCAACTGCCATGCGCCTGGTACCGAGGTCATCGAACGGTTCGGCGAGGAGCACATCCGCACGGGCAAGCCGATCTGCTACACCTCGGTGGACTCAGTCCTGCAAGTCGCCGCGCACGAGGTCCATTTCGGACTGGAGCGGCTCTACGAATTCTGCAAGGTGGTGCGTCGCCTGGTTGATCCGTTGAGGATCGGAAGGGTGATCGCGCGACCGTTCGTCGGCGAGACGGCAGCCACTTTCGAGCGGACCTACAACCGACACGACTACGCCGTGCCGCCACCCGAGCCGACATTGCTCGACCGGCTGACGGCGCGTGGCAGCCGCGTCATCGCCGTGGGCAAGATCGGCGACATCTTTGCCCATCGGGGGATTTCGGAAGTGCGCAAAGCCGCGGGCAACATGGCCATGTTCGACCAGGCGCTTGATGCAATGGATGCGGCCCGCGACGGCGATCTCGTCTTCGCCAATTTCGTCGATTTCGACACCGAGTTCGGCCATCGCCGCGATGTTGCAGGTTATGCCGCCGCGCTCGAGGCCTTCGACCGGCGACTGCCGGAAGCATTCGCGAGATTGCGACAGGGCGATCTGCTGATCCTGACGGCCGACCACGGCAACGACCCGACCTGGCGCGGCACCGACCACACACGCGAACGCATTCCGGTGATCGGCATCGGACCAGGTCTGACGGGCGGCGACATCGGGCTGAGAACGACATTCTGCGACATTGGTGAAACCGTGGCCGAACATCTCGGGTTGGCGCACGGCCGCTACGGCACTTCCTTTTACCCGGATATGGGCGGCCATGCCTGAATTGCCCGAGGTCGAGACGGTCCGGCGCGGGCTGGAGCCGGTTCTGGAGGGTGCCCGCATCATCCGCGCCGAGGCACGCCGGCCGGACCTGCGTTTTCCATTCCCCGAAAAATTCGCCGAGCGGCTGACCGGCAAGACGATCACGGCGCTCGGACGCCGAGCCAAATATCTGACGATGGATCTCGAAGGCGGTCCCGCCCTGATCTGCCATCTCGGCATGTCGGGCTCGTTTCGCATCGAGACGGCCGACGCTGCCGAAATGCCCGGCGTGTTCCATCACGAGCGGTCGAAGAGTTCGACGCACGACCATGTCATCTTCGACGTCGCCTCTCGGGACGGCACCCGCTCGCGCGTGGTTTTCAACGATCCGCGTCGCTTCGGCTTCATGCTGTTTTGCGAAGGGCCGCCGGACACCCATCCGATGCTGGCGGGGCTCGGCGTCGAACCCACCGGCAATGCGCTTGACGGAGTGCTGCTGGCCTCACTGCTGAAGGGCCGGAAATCGCCGCTGAAGGCCGCTCTTCTCGACCAGAGATTGATAGCCGGGCTCGGCAACATCTATGTCTCGGAGGCGCTATGGCGCGCCGGGCTGTCGCCGCTGCGCGAGGCGGGCACGATAGCCAAAGCCGGCAAGAAAGCGGGTGAGCAAAGCCGGGGGCTTGCCGTGGCGGTCCGCTCGGTCATCGCAGATGCCATTGCGGCCGGCGGATCGTCGCTGCGCGACTACATGCAGACCGACGGTTCGCTGGGCTATTTCCAGCACTCCTTCGCGGTGTATGACCGGGAGGGCGAACCCTGCTCCAAGCCTGGCTGCGGCGGCCATATCGAGCGCATCACGCAGAGCGGCCGCTCGACCTTCTATTGCCGGACCTGTCAGCGGTGAGCTAGATCGATCTTCAATTGCCTGGAAGAGGAGCCGAAGCCATGGCCTATGAAACGATCGTCGTTGAAACCAGGGGCAAGGTCGGGCTGATCACCTTGAACCGGCCGAAGGCGCTCAATGCGCTGAATTCCCAGGTCATGGCGGAATTGGTGGCCGCGGTAAACGTGTTCGGGGCAGATGACGGCATCGGCGCGATGGTCGTCACTGGTTCCGAGAAGGCCTTCGCCGCAGGCGCCGATATCAAGGAAATGCTGTCGATTTCCTACGTCGATGCCTACATCAAGGACTTTTTCGTCGGCTGGGAAGAGTTGACCCGGGCGCGCAAGCCGATCATCGCGGCGGTGGCGGGCTATGCGCTGGGCGGCGGCTGCGAACTGGCGATGATGTGCGACTTCATCATCGCCGCCGACACGGCAAAATTCGGCCAGCCCGAAATCACGCTCGGCGTCATTCCCGGCATGGGCGGCTCACAACGCCTGACCCGGTTCGTCGGCAAGTCGAAGGCGATGGACATGTGCCTGACCGGGCGGATGATGGATGCCGCGGAGGCCGAGCGTTCCGGGCTGGTCTCGCGCGTCGTGCCTGCCGGCGAGCTTGTCGAGGAGGCCGTCAAGGCGGCGGCCAAGATCGCCGATTTTTCGCTGCCGTCGGTGATGATGGCAAAGGAAGCCGTCAACCGAGCCTATGAAACGACGCTCGCCGAGGGGCTGCGGTTCGAACGTCGACTGTTCCATTCGCTGTTTGCGCTCGACGACCAGAAGGAAGGCATGGCGGCCTTCGCCGAGAAGCGCAAGCCGAATTTCACCAATCGCTGACAGCGCACCTCCGGGGCGCGAAATGCTTCGGCGTGGCTGAAAAAATGCTCCGGCGCGACGACAGCCAAAAAGAACGCCAGCCAGCGTTGACGCGCCGGGAAAGCTGAACTATAAGCCGCACCAACCGAGGCGGCCCTGTGGCTGCCCGTTTGTTTTTTGTGCCCTGCGGCATGCCGCATGCGCCGACCAGATCAGAAGAGAGGCATCATGGCCAATACATCCTCGGCCAAAAAGGCAACGCGCAAGATCGTCCGCCGCGCGGCGATCAATAAAAACCGCCGCTCGCGCGTCCGCACTTATGTGCGCCAGGTCGAGGAGGCGCTCGCCTCCGGCGACAAGGCCGCCGCGCAGGCGGCGTTCAAGGCCGCCGAGCCGGAATTGATGCGTGCCGCGACAAAGGGCGTGATCCACAAGAACACCGCGGCCCGCAAGGTTTCACGGCTGGCCCAGCGCCTCAAGGTGCTGTCGGCCTGACGTCCCTTTCCGGACTGATCTTCTGAGAACCCGGCCGATAGTGCCGGGTTTTTTCGTTTGCCGGCAAGCACTTAAAAAGAATACTCGGAAACGGCGTCGAAAGCGGAGTTTGCGGTCCGAAATGCTTTGCCGGCATATGCGTGCCGGCTGATGGTCCAGATACTTGAAAAGTGTCGGCTAAAAAATTCTCCCTCCGCAGAAATAATCAATATTTCCCAGCTAGTTACAGATAGTCATCCACACGTTGTCCACAGCGCGGCGAAGCGCCAGGAGAACAACTGGCTGTCAAGCGATTTATTTCACAAAATTTCGCGCCAGCCCGGCTTTTTCATATTCGCCGGAAAAGGGTTTGAATCACAATGGCTTTGTCAAACTATAGTGCTGCCGCATGGCGCTTCGGCGCGCCGGACCTAACCAGATTCCTTAAAAATCCGTTAGACGTGGCCTTGCCCTATCCACAGCGATTTCGGTAATGTCGGTCCATCGAAAGGGATGGGCCGGGTGGCCCTGACCCAGCCTGAATGGGCCAGCTTAAATTGGCGGGGTTTGTGGCGCGGATCAAGTCCGCGAACAGGTTTGGTTTGCTCTTTTTCGATACGGTAGGGGACTGGCGTAACTATACATGGCAGGTCGACAGCGCCGGCGATTTTCGCCGGACGGTGTTGCATTGCCCTGACATACCCAACACGGACTGGCTTCCATGGGCCGGCACCGGTTCCCTGGACAATGGGCGACGTTCATCTGCCGGCGGCGGCAGCGGGCGTCGTAGCAAAGCGCAGTCGCTGGAACACGGATGCAGGAGGCGCATCCCCGGCGGAAAAACAGGTACAGAGACAAGGAACTCGATCATGCAGAGCGGCGTCGAAAGGGAGCTTACCAATGACATCCCATTTTCAGGAAATCTGATCGGAGCTGATGAGATGGCGGCTTCCAGCGACGCGGAACAGAAGTTCGACCGGGTCAAGGCCCAGTTGAAGGCGCGGTTGGGAACCGAAGTCTATTCGAGCTGGTTCGGGCGCATGAAGGTCGCGGAGGCTTCAAAGGGCATCGTTCGCATTTCGGTGCCCACTGCCTTCCTGCGCTCGTGGATCAACGGCCACTATCTCGACCTTATCTGCGAGCTTTGGAAGCACGAGGATCCGGAGATCCTCAAGATCGAGATCATCGTGCGCACAGCCACCCGCCAGGGGCGCAGCCATGCCGAACCGGAATTGGCGCCGGCGCGCAAGATGACGCGACAAACGCAGACGGCGCTGGCCGCCGGCACCGTAAGCCCCGGCAGGCTGGAGCGGGCTCCGGCGCCGCGCCCGGGCATGCCGGCCGAGAGCGAGTTCCGCCACAATGTGCTGGGATCGCCGCTCGATCCGCGTTACACGTTCGCCTCTTTCATCGAAGGGCCGTCGAACCGGGTGGCCTTCGCCGCGGCCAAGGCCGTGGCGGAATCGCAGTCGAGCGCGGTGCGCTTCAACCCGCTCTTCCTTCATGCGACGGTCGGCCTCGGCAAGACCCATTTGTTGCAGGCTATCGCCGCGGAATCGCTGAAGCAGAACCCGAAATCGCGCGTCGTCTACCTGACGGCGGAATATTTCATGTGGCGCTTCGCCACCGCGATCCGCGACAACAATGCCTTGACGCTCAAGGAACAGCTTCGCGATATCGACCTGCTCATCATCGACGACATGCAATTCCTGCAGGGCAAGTCGATCCAGCACGAATTCTGCCATCTGATCAACATGCTGCTCGACAGCGCCAAGCAGGTCGTCGTCGCCGCCGACCGGCCCCCGTCGGAACTGGAATCCCTCGAACCGCGGGTCCGCTCGCGCCTCAATGGCGGCGTCGCGCTCGAAATGTCGGCCCCCGATTTCGCCATGCGCCTGGGCATGCTCAAGCTGCGCCTCGCCACCGCCAGGCACGACGACGCTTCCCTCGACATCTCCGACGAGATCCTCAATCACGTCGCCCGCACGGTGACCGGCAGCGGCCGCGAACTGGAAGGCGCCTTCAATCAACTCCTGTTCCGCCAGTCGTTCGAGCCGCAGATCACCATCGATCGCATCGACGAGATCCTCGGCCATATCTACCGCACCGGCGAGCCGAAGCGGGTCCGTATCGAGGATATTCAGCGCATCGTCGCGCGGCACTACAATGTGTCGAAGACCGAGTTGCTGTCCAACAGGCGCACGCGCACCATCGTCAAGCCGAGGCAGGTCGCCATGTATCTGTCCAAGGTGATGACGCCGCGCTCGCTGCCCGAGATCGGGCGGCGCTTCGGCGGCCGCGACCACACAACGGTGCTGCACGCAGTGCGCAAGATCGAGGATCTTTCCGGCGGCGACAACACGCTGGCGCAGGAACTGGAACTGTTGAGACGGTTGATCAACGACCAGGCCTGAGCCGTTCGAAAACGCCTGGCGGCGTGCTTCGCCGCCTTTATCCCCAGAAAGCCCGCGTAGCCGGCCCGAACCGGTCGCGCGGGCTTGCGTTTGCTGGTTTTTTCCTGTCAGTTTACGCAGATTCTGAAGCCTGTTCAGACCTTTCGCGGGACGCCGCCAGCCGGAGACCCGCTCATTCATTCAAGCGAGCCTGGTTCGTCATGCGTGTTATCCTGGAACGGTCAAATCTCCTGAAGTCGCTCAACCACGTCCACCGCGTGGTCGAGCGGCGCAACACCATACCGATCCTGTCCAACGTGCTGCTCAGCGCCGAAGGCGCCAGCCTGGAAATGAAGGCCACCGACCTCGACCTGGAGGTGACGGAAGCGACGCCGGCCAAGGTCGAGCGGGGTGGCGCGACAACGGTTCCGGCGCATCTGCTCTACGACATCGTGCGCAAGCTTTCCGACGGTGCCGAGGTGATGCTGAAGACGGACGAGGACGGCAACGCCATGACGGTGACCTCCGGCCGCTCGAGCTTCCGACTGCAATGCCTGCCGCAATCGGACTTCCCCGAGCTTTCGGCCGGATCCTTCTCGCATATCTTCCGGCTCGACTCGGTCGCGCTCAAGGGGCTGATCGAGAAGACCCAGTTCGCCATCTCCACCGAGGAGACGCGCTATTATCTCAACGGCATCTATCTTCACACACATGAGGTCGGCGGCAAGCTGAAGCTGCGCTCGGTGGCGACCGACGGCCATCGCCTGGCGCGCGCCGAGATCGACGCGCCGGCGGGTTCCGAAGGCATGCCGGGCATCATCATACCGCGCAAGACGGTCAGCGAATTGCAGAAGCTGGTCGATGATCCCGACGTGGCGGTCACCACCGAGTTGTCGGACACCAAGATCCGCTTCACCATCGGCAGCGTCATCCTGACTTCCAAGCTGATCGACGGCACATTCCCCGATTATCAGCGGGTCATTCCCACCGGCAACGACAAGAAGCTGATCATCGACCGCCAGAGCTTCGCGGCCGCCGTCGACCGCGTCTCGACCATCTCCTCCGAACGCGGGCGCGCGGTGAAGCTTTCGATCAGTGAGGGCCAGGTGACGCTTGCGGTCAACAATCCGGATTCGGGCAGCGCCACCGAGGAGTTGGCCGCCGACTATTCAGCCGACCCGATCGAGATCGGCTTCAACGCCAAGTACCTGCTCGACGTTGCCGCACAATTGACCGGTTCAGAGGCCCGGTTCATGTTGGCCGACGCCGGTTCGCCAACGCTGATCCACGACATGGCCGATGAAACCGCGCTTTATGTGCTGATGCCGATGCGGGTGTAGAGCAGTAGCGGTTGCCGGCACAAACCCATATAAGTAAGCTTACACTTACCAATTTCCGCAACTATGCGGCGCTGTCGGTCGAGCTTGAGCCGGGCGCGGTGGTGTTTTCCGGTGACAATGGCGCTGGCAAAACCAATCTGCTGGAAGCGATTTCCCTGTTGACGCCGGGCCGCGGCCTGCGCCGCGCGCCTTACGCGGACGTCGCGCGTGAGGGCGGTGACGGCGGCTTTGCGCTGCACGCACGGCTCGACGGACCTGACGGCCAAGTCGAGATAGGGACGGGCATTTCGAGTGGCGACAGTCTTGGCGAGGGCGGCAGGCGGGTGCGTATCAACGGCGCCACGGCGCGATCGGCCGAAGACATGCTGGAATGGCTGCGCGTCGTGTGGCTGACGCCGTCCATGGACGCTCTGTTCACCGGACCGGCCGCGGACCGCCGGCGCTTTCTCGACCGGCTGGTGCTGGCGATCGATCCAGGCCACGGACAGCGCGCCCTCGACTATGAAAAGGCGATGCGCGGCCGCAACCGGCTGCTGACGGAAGGTTCGCGGAATTTGAGCTGGTTCGAGGCGATCGAGACGCAGATGGCCGAGACAGGCGTGGCGATCGCCGCGGCGCGCGCCGAAATGGTGCGCCTTCTGGCCGCCATGATCGACAGGCTGCCCGACAGCGGCCCGTTTCCGCAGGCCGATATCGGCCTGTCGGGCGATCTGGAAGCCGAGATCGCCAACACGCCGGCTGTCGACGTCGAGGAGCGGTTCCGCCGCACGCTCGCCGGGGGCCGCGACCGCGACCGCGCCGCCGGGCGCACGCTCGAGGGCCCGCACCGCTCCGATCTCGTGGTCCGGCACCGACCCAAGGCGATGCCGGCGGCGCTGTGTTCGACCGGCGAACAGAAAGCCTTGCTTGTCGGCATTGTCCTGTCGCATGCCAGATTGACCGGCGAGATGTCCGGCTTGACGCCAATCCTGCTGCTCGACGAGATCGCGGCACATCTCGATGGTGGCCGGCGTGCGGCGCTGTTCTCGATCCTGGAGGAATTGAACTGCCAGGCTTTCATGACGGGAACCGATGCTGCGCTGTTTTCCAGCCTGGCGGGCCGGGCGCAGTTCCTGATCGTGGATCACGGCACGGTCGCGCCGATGGCTGTGTGAGCACCTGACAAGGTTTTTCTCCCGCTATATGATCGAGCCATGATCGCCACCGCCCTCACCGACGAAGAACTCGAACGCTATGCCCGCCACATCGTGCTGCCCGAAATTGGCGGCGCCGGCCAGCAGCGCCTGAAGCGAGCGCGGGTGCTGGTCATCGGCGCCGGCGGATTGGGCGCACCAGTGCTTGAATATCTTGCCGCAGCCGGCGTCGGTACGCTCGGCGTGATCGACGACGACACGGTTTCGCTCTCCAACCTGCAGCGGCAGGTGATTCACGGCACGAACACTGTCGGCATGCTGAAAACCCACAGCGCCAAGGCGGCAATTGCCCGCATCAATCCCAACACCGCTGTCGAAATCCACACATTGCGCCTGACCGCGGACAATGCCCAAGCCCTCGTCGCCCGTTACGACGTGGTCGTCGACGGGTCCGACAATTTCGAGACGCGCTATGTCGTGGCCGATGCCTGCGCGGCGGAGGGAAAGCCGCTGGTGCACGCCGCCGTGGGCCGTTTCGATGGCTCCGTGACCGTGCTGATGCCGTTCCAAGCCGATAGGGACGGCACCTCCAACCCCGGCTACCGCGACCTCTTCCCGGAGGCCCCGCCGCCGGGTCTGGTGCCGTCCTGCGCCGAGGCCGGGGTGCTTGGCGTGCTGACTGGGGTCATCGGCACGTTGCAGGCGATGGAAGCCATCAAGCTGATCACCGGCATTGGCGAGCCGCTGATCGGACGACTGCTGCTCTATGACGCGCTAGCCGCGCGTTTCGAGACCATCCGCTACAAGAGACGAAACTGACGTTGACGCGCACTGCCGATATCGTCATCACCCGGATTCCGGCCGATTTCGACCGCTGGAACGAAGTGCTCGCCCTGATCCTGCGCGCATTCGCCTTCATGGACGGCATCATCGACCCGCCGTCCTCGGCGCACCTGCTCACTGCGGAAACCTTGCGCGACAAAGCCCGCCGCGAGACCGGCATGCTGGCGCTCAGCGGCAACAGGATCGTCGGCTGCATCTTCGCCCTGGAACGAACCGACCACCTCTATGTCGGCAAGCTCGCCGTCACGCCGGACTGTCAGGGCCAGGGCATCGGCAGGTTGTTGATGCAAGCCGTCCAGGATTTTGCCCGCAGCCGCGGCAAGGCCGCAATCGAGCTGCAGACGCGAATCGAGCTGGCTGGGAACCAGGCAGCCTTTGCCCGGCTCGGTTTTCGCGAGACCGTGAGAACGGCGCATGAAGGTTATGCGCGACCGACTTCGGTCACCATGCGCAAGACTGTTTCGTAAGTTTCCACTTACATTATGTTGCGAAGCCGCTCAGGTCCTGAGCGGCAGCACGCGATCCGGCGGGCGGTGGCCGTCGACGAAGGCGCGGATGTTGATGATCACCTTCTCGCCCATGTCGATGCGGCCCTCGAGCGTCGCCGACCCCATATGCGGCAAAAGCACGACCTTGCCCTTGGTCGCGAGCTTGAGCAGTTTTCCGTTCAATGCGGGCTCGTGCTCGTAGACGTCGAGTCCGGCGCCGGCGATCCTGCCATCCTGAATCAGCTTGACCAGCGCCTCCTCGTCGATGATGTCGCCGCGCGCAGTGTTGACGATATAGGCGGTGGGCTGAAGCAGCGCCAGCCGCCGCGCCGAAAGCAGATGGAACGTCGCCGGCGTCGAGGGGCAGTTGACCGAGATGATGTCCATGCGGGCCAGCATCTGATCGAGGCTTTCCCAATAGGTCGCCTCCAGCCCGTCCTCGACCGCCTGCAGCACGCGATGGCGGTTGTGATAGTGGATGGAGAGGCCGAAGGCCTTGGCACGCCTGGCAACGGCGGTGCCGATACGCCCCATACCGACAATACCGAGCCGTTTGCCCCAGATGCGCCGGCCAAGCATCCATGTCGGCGACCAGCCAGCCCATTTCTTGTCGCCGGTGAGTACATTGGCGCCCTCCGCCAGCCGGCGCGGCACCGCCAGCATCAGCGCCATCGTCATGTCGGCCGTGTCCTCGGTCAGCACGTTGGGCGTGTTGGTGACGGTGATGCCTTTCTTGGCCGCGGCCGCCACGTCGATCTTGTCGACGCCATTGCCGAAATTGGCGATCAGCTTGAGGTTTTCGCCGGCCTGGGCGATCAATGCCGCGTCGATGCGGTCGGTGACCGTCGGCACCAGCACGTCGGCCTCCTTGACCGCCGCGACCAGTTCCGGCTGCGTCATCGGCCTGTCCTCGACGTTCAGCCTTGCGTCGAACAGCTCGCGCATGCGGGTCTCGACAGGGTCGGGCAGTTTTCGCGTGATGACCACGAGAGGCTTCTTTTTGCCTGCCATTGTTTCCCTCGTTGAGACCTCTTTAACCAAGACCGGCGAAACTGGAAGCCGGTCGCGGTAGCCGATTTACCCATGTACCAAGCGGTGCCGCCGAAGACAAAGAAAAAGGGGCGCCGGGGCCGGCAGGCCAGCGCCGAAAGGAACGAAAGTGTCTGGTTTCGCGTCGCTTCGCCTGACCCTCAGCGCAGCATTTCTCGGCGCTCTGCTCTATTCACCCCAACTGTGCGCGCAAGGTGCAGCAGCCCCCGCCCAGAGCGTCGTCACGCTCGGGCCGAGCGGCCTGCCGCTGCCACGATTCGTCAGCCTGAAATCCGGCCGCGTCAATTCGCGTGTCGGGCCGGGCGCCAACTACTCGGTCGACTGGATGTATCTGAAGGCAGGCCTGCCGATGGAGATCATCCAGGAATTCGACACATGGCGCCGCGTGCGCGACGCCGACGGTTCGGAAGGTTGGATCAACCAGTCGCTGCTTTCGGGCCGGCGCACGGCGATCGTGGCGCCGTGGCAGCGCGGCAAGGGCGCCCAGATCAATCTCCTCAGGAGCCCCGAAAAGGACGCCAGCGTGGTGGCGATCGTCGAGCCGGGCGTCATGGGCACGATCAAATCCTGCGACGGCCAGTGGTGCGAAATGACGCTCGATGGCCACACCGGCTGGCTCGCCCAATCCGTCGTCTGGGGCGCCTATCCCGGCGAACGGGTCAAGGACTGATTTTTGGCCTTGCCCGACTCGTTTGAACCGCAGGCCGGACCGTTTAGCGGCCGATGCGGCCGAGATGGGTATCCTGAAAGCTGCTCGACAGCTTCAAGCCGTAGCCCAGCGCACGATCGATAGCGATGTGGGCGATCCAGATCAATGCAACCGCTATAGCGGCTGCATTGCCGAACAGGCTGCCGGCAAGCACCAAAAGCATTGGCGGGACCAAGATGTGGAAGGCATTGTAGCACGCGGCGCCGACGCGCGGCCCGGCGAGATAGCCGAACATGGACAGATCAGGCGCCAGGATCAACAAGGCGAACAACCACCAGGACGCACCGGCGAGTGCATAAAAGACGATAGCGGACACCGCGACAGCGGCCCATTCCAGCCGGATAGCCAGATCGAGCGGCTTCATTCCTGGCCGTTCACACGTGCCTGGCCGTTCATACGTGCCCAGCCGTTCATACGTGCCCGGCCGTGCATACGTGCCTGGCCCCCGGTCATTCGGCGCGTTTGGGGCGCAGCCTCACCACGATGTCGACATTGGCGATCTCCATCCCCTCGGGTGGTTCCGGTAGGTTGGTGACGGTGACCGGACCATTGGCGATGTCGAAAATCCGGTTTTCGCCTTCGATATAGAAATGGTGATGATCGGAGGTGTTGGTGTCGAAATAGGTTTTGGCGCCCTCGACAGCGAGAATGCGCAGCAGTCCCGCCTGGGTGAACTGGTGAAGGGCGTTGTAGACGGTGGCCAGCGACACCGGCACGCCGGCGGCGACGGCCTCCTCGTGCAGTTCCTCGGCCGACAGATGGCGGTCGCCCTTGGCGAAAAGCAGGTCGGCAAGCGCAATGCGCTGCCGTGTCGGCCTCAGGCCGGCTTCACGAACCCGCTTGTCCACAGCGACATTTTCCTTCCGGCAGCCCCGGTCCATCTGGTCGTCCAAGCTCACAGTTCCGCCTCAAGACACGTCCAGAATGGCAAAAAAATGGATGTCTGCCGAAACCGGACCCCTTTCGACATATATTCTGTCGTCCGGATGCGATCAATAGCGCGCATTGACCCGGCAAGACTGGCGGGTTAAGCGCAAACGCCGGTTTCCGGCCTGAAACAGATTGTGTTAGGACACCAACGACAAGGGCGCGCCAGCGCCTGGGACATATGGGAACGAGATTGATGGCGGGTTCGAAATCCAGCTACGACTACGAAGAATTGCTGGCCTGCGCCCGCGGCGAGCTGTTCGGACCGGGCAATGCCCAGTTGCCTTACCCGCCGATGCTGATGTTTGACCGCATCACCGAGATCAGCGAAACGGGCGGGGCTTTCGACAAGGGCTTCATCCGCGCCGAATTCGACATCAAGCCGGACCTGTGGTTCTTTGCCTGCCATTTCATCGGCAATCCCATCATGCCTGGATGCCTGGGCCTCGATGCCTTGTGGCAGCTGACGGGTTTTTATCTCGGCTGGCTGGGGGAACCCGGCAAAGGCATGGCGCTGTCGACCGGCGAGGTCAAGTTCAAGGGAATGGTCACGCCCTCGGTTAAAAAGGTCGAGTATGGCGTGGAATTCAAACGTGTGATGCGTGGCCGGCTGGTGCTGGGCATCGCCGATGGTTGGCTAAAGGCGGACGGCGAACCCATATACGCGGCAACGGACCTGAAAGTCGGTCTGTCCAAGCAGTCGGCGGTCGCTTGACCGTCGCCCTGGCCGACCTCGTGGCCAGCATTCCTGGAAGGAGTTGCGAATGAGACGTGTCGTAGTCACAGGCCTCGGCATCGTGTCGTCGATCGGCAACAATGCCAACGAGGTGCAAGCCTCGCTGCATGACGCCAAATCCGGCATCAGCTTCTCCGACTCCTTCGCCGAGCACGGCTTCCGCTGCCAGGTCTGGGGCGCGCCGACGCTCGATCCCAGCGCCATGATCGATCGGCGCGCAATGCGCTTCCTGAGCCAGGGAGCGGCCTGGAACCATGTCGCCATGGACCAGGCGATCGCCGATGCCGGCCTTGGCGAGAGCGACATCACCAATGAGCGCACCGGCATCGTCATGGGCTCGGGCGGGCCTTCCACCCGCACCATCGTCGAGGCGGCCGAAACCACGCTCAAGAACGGCAGCCCCAAGCGCATCGGCCCGTTCGCGGTGCCGAAGGCGATGTCGTCGACCGCGTCGGCGACGCTGGCCACCTGGTTCAAGATCCACGGCGTCAACTATTCGATCTCGTCGGCCTGTTCGACCTCGGCGCATTGCATCGGCAATGGCTACGAACTGATCCAGTGGGGCAAGCAGGACATGGTGTTCGCCGGCGGCCACGAAGATCTCGACTGGACGATGTCGGACCTGTTCGATGCCATGGGCGCCATGTCGTCGAAGTACAATGACAGGGCATCTGCCGCTTCCCGCGCCTATGACCTCGATCGCGACGGCTTCGTCATCGCCGGCGGCGCCGGCGTGCTGGTGCTCGAGGAACTGGAGCATGCCAAGGCGCGCGGCGCCAAGATCTATGCAGAGATCGTCGGCTACGGCGCCACCTCGGACGGCTTCGACATGGTTGCGCCCTCGGGCGAAGGCGCGGTCCGCTGCATGCGGCAGGCGCTGGCGACCGTCACCACCCCGGTCGACTACATCAACACCCATGGGACCTCGACGCCGGTGGGGGATTCCCGCGAAATGGGCGCGATCCGCGAGGTGTTCGGCGAGAAGATGCCCTTCATCACCTCGACCAAATCGCTGACGGGCCATTCGCTGGGCGCGGCCGGCGTGCAGGAATCCATCTATTCGATCCTGATGATGCAAGGCGGTTTCATCGGCGAAAGCGCCCATATCGAGACTCTCGACCCCGAATTCGAGGGCATGCCGGTGGTGCGAAAGCGCATCGACAACGCCAGGATCGACACCGTTTTGTCCAATTCCTTCGGCTTTGGTGGCACCAACGCAACGCTGGTTTTCCAGCGCTATTCCGCATAAGGCCACGTTTTTTCCACGAGGATTGGCGATCATGGACGGATTGATGAAGGGCAAGCGCGGGCTTGTCATGGGCGTCGCCAACGATCATTCGATCGCCTGGGGCATCGCCCGGAAACTGTCCGAACATGGGGCCGAACTTGCCTTCACCTACCAGGGTGACGCCTTCGGCCGCCGGGTCAAGCCGCTCGCCGACAAGCTCGGCGCGGCGCTGGTGGTTCCCTGCGATGTCGAGGACAGCGCCTCGGTCCGCGCCACCTTCGAGACCTTGGGCAAGGCCTGGGGCGGGCTCGACTTCGTGGTCCATGCCATCGGCTTTTCAGACAAGAATGAGCTGAAGGGCCTCTACGCCGACACCAGCCGCGACAATTTCGTCCGCACCATGGTCATCTCCTGCTATTCCTTCACCGAGGTCGCGCGCCACGCCGCGGCCCTGATGCAGGATGGCGGATCGATGATCACCCTGACCTATGCCGGTTCGGTGCGCGTCATGCCGAACTATAACGTCATGGGCGTCGCCAAGGCCGGTCTCGAGGCCAGCGTGCGCTATCTCGCCAACGATTACGGCCCGCGCGGCATCAGGGTGAACGGCATATCGGCCGGACCGGTGCGAACGCTTGCCGGCGCCGGGATTTCCGACGCGCGCCACATGTTCTCTTACCAGCAGCGCAATTCTCCGCTGCGCCGCACCGTGACCATCGACGAGGTCGGCGGCTCGGCACTCTATCTCCTGTCCGACCTCGCTTCCGGCGTCACCGGCGAAATCCACTATGTCGATTCCGGCTATCATATCGTTTCCATGCCGACGCTCGAGGAGCTGAAGCAGACGGATCGCGCGAGCGAATAGGCCATTTCGCGAAATAGTCTTTTCTCCTGCGAAGAAATAATTCCCTTCCAATAAAATTGGATGCATTCGCGGAAACTCATTTTAAGGGCCTATCGGCTATAGAGTCCCGCAATTTGGGGACTTTCAATGCCTGCCGTCAGCAACCCGAACCGCACACCGGTGTTCCGGCTGATCACCATAGCCAGTTCGGGCATTGGCAGTTTCATTCTCGGCATCTGGGGGCTGAAGCACGCGCTTGGCGACGGCTTTGCCGGCATGCCGGCGGACGTGATGGTGGCGATCATGGCTGCCCTTTGCGCATTGGCGGCGGCGGGAGCCGCGATGTCTTTCTTCGCCGGCGTCGATGAATCGGCTGATTTCGTCTTCAACGAAACCCAGTTCGACAAGCTGACCGGATTGCTGGCGCGTCCGGCGATGGTCGGCAAGATCGCCGAGGCAGCCTGCGCGACGAGCCGCACCGGGGCCCCGATGTTCCTCATCGACATCGACATCGACCGGTTCAAGCAGATCAACGACGCGATCGGCTACAGCCAGGGCGACGAACTGATCCGCGCCTTCACCAAGCGGCTGCAGGCCTGCGTAACCGAGCGCGTGCAGATCGGGCGCATCGGCGCCGGCGAGTTCGCGGTGCTGCTTCCCGATCATCAGATTCAGGGAACGATGGAAGCTATGGTGGAGAGGCTCATCGACGAGATGATGGAGCCCTATGAGCTCAGCAGCCACCAGCAATCGGTGAGCCTGTCGGTGGGCATCGTGGCGATGCCCAAGGACGGCGTCGACCCGGTCCTCATCCTGCGCCGCTCCAACCTGGCGCTGCAAAATGCGCGCGCCAGGGGAGTCGGCAACTGGTCGGTCTTCGATACCGAGATGGGGCGGGTCGCCGATCATCGCCAATGGGTCGAATCCGAGCTGCACATCGCATTCGAGCGCGGTGATTTCGACCTTCACTATCAGCCGCAGCTGGACCTGCCGAGCGGCCGCATCGTCGGCTATGAAGCGCTGATCCGCTGGAACCATCCAGAACGCGGCATGATCCCACCTCTGGAGTTCATCCAGATCGCCGAGGAAACCGGCATGATCAATCCGATCGGCGAATGGGTTCTGCGCAAGGCATGCAGCGACGCCCGCCATTTACCCGACGACTGCTTCGTCGCCGTCAACATCTCGCCGGTCCAGTTCATGACCAAGGACTTCATCGGCCTCGTGCGCGACACGATGCGGACCACCGGCATCAAGCCGTCGCGGCTGGAGCTGGAAGTCACCGAGACGGCCATGATGCAGGACCGCGACCGCGCCGCCGCCATCCTGAAAGAGCTTGCCGATATGGGCATCTCGGTTGCCGTCGACGATTTCGGCACCGGCTATTCCAATCTCAGCTACCTGATCGATTTTTCCTTCGGCAAGCTGAAGATCGACCGCTCCTTCGTCAGCCGCATCGATACGGATTCGAGCTCCGGCGCCGTCGTATCGACCATTGTCGGCCTCTCGCGAGCACTCGGCGTCAGTATCATTGCCGAGGGTGTCGAGACAGAGGACCAGGCGACACTGCTCAGGGCAGCCGGTTGCGAGGTGGTGCAAGGTTATCTGTTCGGCCGGCCGGCGCCGCTTGCGGTCATGGCCGGCGAGGGACATGTCATCGAGGATTCGAGGCGCGTCGCCAATCTGCACTGAGTGTCACGCCGTTGCGTGTCAGCGACGCGCGGAAAGAACCTTGAACATGCCGTCACGGGCGAGCTCGGCATGGCTGGAGAAGGCGGCGGCCAGTACCGGCTCGTAGGGCAGCTGGCGGTTCGCCACCATGTACAGCCGTGCTCCCGGCTTCAGCGCCTTTGCCGCAGCCCGGATCAGGCCGGCGCCGATCTCCGGTTCGGCCGCGCGGCTGCGATGAAAAGGCGGGTTCATGATGACCGCGTCGTAGCGACGCTCGACCGGCTCCCCCTGCAGGTCCGTCCAGAAGAAACCTTTCGCAACCGACTGGCTGGCCGTGGCAAGATTGGCTTTGGCGGCTTCGAGAGAAGCGAAATCCGCCTCATAGAGATCAAGTGCCGAGATGCCGAGCGAACGCGCTTCCATCTCCGCCGCCAGATAGCCCCAGCCGGCGCAGAAATCGGCGACATGGCCGCGCAGGTCGGCCGGAAGATGGTCCGCCAGCAACTTCGAACCGGCATCGACACGATCGAAGGAAAACATGCCGGGCGCCGTGCTGAAGCGGCCGTCGACCAGCCCGGCGGGATTGGCGGCACGCAGCGCTGCTGCCGTCTCCGTCCCGGCCGGCCGGCGAAGCCAGAAGGCGATGCCGTGATATTTGGGCAGATGGCCTTCGAGCGGCACAAGCTCGTCCATGCGCTTGCGCAGGCTGGCGATGCCATCATCCTTGCCGCCGGCAATGACGATCAATCCGCCCTCGGCGACGCGCTCCAGCGCATCCGCGATGCGCAGCTCGTTCTGGCCGCGATGGCGGCCCGCGAGCACCAGCGCGGCGTCAAAGCCATCGCCTTGCGTTTGCGGGGTGACAGTGAAGCCCGCGGCTTGCAGCGCGCGAAAATGCGGCCGAAAGCCTTGCACCACGTGCAGCTCGGCGTCGAAGTCCCGCGGTGTCCGCAAGCCGGATTCGGCCCCGAGAAAAAGCGCCCGTTCGCCCTTGCCTGGCAAAGCGACCGCCTCGGCCTCGAATGGATGGAAAAGTGTCTTCAGCGGTTCGGCAGACATGCCTTTGCTCCATAAACGAAAGCGGGCGCGACATGAGCCGCGCCCGCTTCGATTTTTCGGTCAGGCCGTTCAGGCGGCGTTTTCTTCGCTCTCAGCCTTCTTGTCGCGAACGATTTCCTTGCCGGTGGTCTGGTCGACGACCTTCATCGACAGGCGGACCTTGCCGCGCTCATCGAAGCCCATCAGCTTGACCCAAACCTTGTCGCCTTCCTTGACGACGTCCGAAGTCTTGGCGACCCGGTCGTTGGCAAGCTGCGAGATGTGGACGAGGCCGTCACGCGGGCCGAAGAAGTTGACGAAAGCGCCGAAGTCGGCGGTCTTGACGACCGTGCCTTCGTAGATTTCGCCGACTTCCGGCTCGGCGACGATGGTGTGGATCCACTTCTTCGCCGCCTCGATCTCCTTGGCGTTCGCCGAAGCGATCTTGACCGTGCCGTCATCCTCGATGTTGATCTTGGCGCCGGTCTTCTCGACGATCTCGCGGATGACCTTGCCACCGGAACCGATCACGTCGCGGATCTTGTCGGTCGGGATGTGCATGACCTCGATGCGCGGCGCGAACTCGCCGAGCTCGGCGCGCGCGCCGGACAGCGCGTGGCCCATTTCGCCGAGAATATGCTGACGACCGTCCTTGGCCTGGTCGAGAGCGATCTTCATGATCTCCTCGGTGATGCCCTCGATCTTGATGTCCATCTGCAAGGAGGTGATGCCGTTGGCGGTGCCGGCGACCTTGAAATCCATGTCGCCGAGGTGATCCTCGTCGCCCAGGATGTCGGAGAGCACGGCGAAGCGCTCACCTTCCTTGATCAGGCCCATGGCGATACCGGCGACCGGCTTGGCCAGCGGCACGCCGGCATCCATCAGCGCCAGCGAGGTGCCGCAGACGGTTGCCATCGACGACGAGCCGTTGGACTCGGTGATCTCCGAGACCACGCGCAGCGTGTAGGGGAACTGGTCTGATGTCGGCAGCATCGGGCGGATGGCGCGCCAGGCGAGCTTGCCGTGGCCGATCTCGCGGCGGCCGGGCGAGCCCATGCGGCCGGTCTCGCCGACGGAATAGGGAGGGAAGTTGTAGTGGAGGAGGAACTTCTCCTTGTACATGCCGGTCAGCGAATCGACATACTGCTCGTCCTCGCCGGTGCCCAGCGTGGCGACGACCAGCGCCTGGGTCTCGCCGCGGGTGAACAGCGCCGAACCGTGGGTGCGCGGCAGGACGCCGACCTCGGACACGATCTTGCGCACGGTCTTCAGGTCACGGCCGTCAATGCGCGAACCGGTGTCGAGAATGTTCCAGCGCACGACCTTGGCCTGGAGCTCCTTGAACACGCTGCCGATCTGCTCGGAGGAATATTTCGGCTCTTCGCCTTCGGCCGGAGCGAAGGCCGCCTTGACCTTGGCCTTGACGGCGTCGACGGCGGCATAGCGCTTCTGCTTGTCGGTGATCTTGTAGGCGTCGCGAAGCTCGTCGCCGACGATCTTCAGCATCTCGGCTTCGAGAGCGGAATAGTCCGGCGCGGTGAAGTCGCGCGGGTCCTTGGCGGCGACTTCGGCCAGCTTGATGATCGCGTCGATCACCGGCTGGAAACCGCGATGGCCGAACATGACCGCGCCGAGCATCAGGTCTTCGCCGAGCTCCTTGGCTTCGGACTCGACCATCAGTACGGCGTCGGCGGTGCCGGCGACGATCAGGTCGAGCTTGGATTCCTGCATCTCGTCGACATGCGGGTTGAGCACGTATTCGCCGTTGATGTAGCCGACGCGGGCGCCGCCGATCGGGCCCATGAAGGGCACGCCCGACAGGGTCAGGGCCGCCGAGGTGGCGACGATCGACAGGATGTCCGGATCATTCTCGAGATCATGCTGGACGACGGTGACGACGATCTGCGTGTCGTTCTTGTAGCCGTCGGCAAAGAGTGGGCGGATCGGGCGGTCGATGAGGCGCGAAACCAGCGTTTCCTTTTCGCTCGGACGGCCTTCACGCTTGAAATAGCCGCCCGGGATCTTGCCGGCTGCGTAGGTCTTTTCCTGGTAGTTGACGGTCAGCGGAAAGAAGTCGAGGCCCGGCTTGGGCTCCTTCATCGAAACGACCGTGGCGAGAACCTTGGTCTCGCCGTAGGTGGCGAGCACGGCGCCGTCGGCCTGGCGCGCGATCTTGCCGGTTTCGAGGATGAGCGGGCGACCGCCCCATTCGATTTCCACTTTGTGGTGATTGAACATGTCTTGTCCTTCATATGAGGAAAGGGCCGCGCCGTTTCAGCGTGCGCGGGTGCCCTTTCCCCTGGCTTCCTTTCTCGGGCAGCCACGGGCAAGACAACGGGAAGCTCGATCCATGTCGGCCGGATGGCCGCGCGAGCGTCCTGCAATCCTGCCCCATGACCGTCCATGGGGTGGCTTCGAGGGGGCCCTCTGCACGCTCGAAACCGGATTTGGCCAATCGATCCGACTGGCCCTGCGCATGACCCCACAAGCAGCGGCTTGTGGAATGCGTCACGCGCAAACTCAACTTGTTGGAGCGTCCGTCCGGCATCCGGATGGGTGCGCGGCGCTCCAGTACCTGCATTCGAGATCGGATTGGTCCGGTGCTCAAATGCGCGACCGGCGGGCCCTTGTGAGGCCCGCCGGTCAATTCGTCAACGGCGCAGGCCGAGCTTCTCGATCAGCGTCTGGTAGCGCGTGTCGTCCTTGCGCTTGAGATAATCAAGCAGGCTTCGGCGCTGGGAGACGAGAGCGAGCAGACCACGGCGGGAATGGTTATCCTTCTTGTGGTCCTTGAAATGGTCGGTCAGGTTCTTGATGCGCTCGGAAAGGATGGCTACCTGAACTTCCGGAGACCCGGTGTCGCCCTTGGCGGTTGCGAATTCAGTCATCAATTCCTGTTTGCGCTCGGCAGTAATCGACATCGTGTTTTTCCTTATCTGTTCGAGGAAACGGGTCGCCCTCAGCCGGGATGTCGTCCAGCAGGGGCCGGTGCAAGCAGAGCGTCATAGCGCTAAGCTGCGGCGCATATAGTGCAATTCCCAAGAAAACACCAGCCCAATTCACGAAGCCGGCTTTTCACGCCAAAACGGCAAGTTATCCCTGTCAAAGCCATTTTTTCCATTTGAAGAAGGCAATCAGCCCAACCGCGACCACGGCCATGAACAGCAGCGACAAGGGATAGCCGTAATAGGCCTTCAGCTCAGGCATGTTCCAGGGCGACGTCTCCGGATCGAAATTCATGCCCCACACGCCGACCAGAAACGTGAGCGGCATGAAGATGACCGAGACGATCGTCAGATAGGAAATGACGTCGTTGGTGCGTGCCTGGCTCAGCGACAGATGCATCTCGATCAGGCCGGTCAGCATGTCGCGCTGGTTCTCGACCAGCTCGATCAGCCGCAGCGCGTGGTCGAGCGTATCGTTGAGGAAGACCTTGGTTTCGGCCTTCACATAGGACACGTCGTTGCGGATCAGCGTCGCCAGCGCATCGCGCACCGGCCACAGCACCCCCTTCAGCACATTGGCGTCGTGCCGCAATCCATGAAGCTGCTGCATCTGATGCTTGTGCGGTGCGTGCAGCATCTGGTCCTCGATGCTGTCGACGAGTTCGCCGGCCGCCTCGATCGGCGGAAAGTAGCTGTCGACGATGGCGTCGATCAGCGCATAGGCGAGATAGTCGGCGCCACGGGCGCGCAGCCGGTTCGGCGCCGAGCTTTCGATGCGCTTGCGCACCGGATCGAACGGATCGCCTTCGCGCTCCTGGAAGGTGACGACGAAATTCTTGCCAAGGAAAACGGCGATCTGCTCGTAGCGGTGCGAGGCGACGTCGTCGATCATCCGCACGACCACGAAAGCATGGTCTTCGTAGAAATCCACCTTCGGCCGCTGGCCCGTGTTGACGACGTCCTCCAGCGCCAGCGGATGCAGGCTGAAGATGCGGCCGATCTCCTTGATCAGCTCGATATTGGCCAGGCCGGTGCAGTCCAGCCAGATGACCGGCCACTTTTCGCAATTGGCATTGACGTCGTCGATGCTGGCATTGTCGATCGTTTTGGACTTTTGCGGCGAGATCAGGGTGAGCCGCAGTTCCGAGCGTCGCGCCGCGGGATCGGCGATCAGCGTTCCGGGCGATGCACCGACCGGCGGCCGCCTGGCCCTGAGCGGCGCCCGCGTCTTGATCGCCTCAACCTTTGCCATGCGGTCCCTCGGATAGATGTCGCATGGAGATTAGACGAGGGCCCTCACCCGGCAAAGACCCGTTTGGGCTTGAACATGCCCTGCTCGACGGCGCCGATGGCCACCAGCTTGCCGCGCGCGGTCGCGCAGGCTTCCTCGGCCTCCACCGGCGCGTCGCGGCCCCGGATGATGACGGGATTGCCGAGGCGGATCTTCGTCGCCGCATCGTCGCTGATGGCGATCTGCGGCAGGCAGTCGAGTGCCGCCGAGGTGTCGACAAGCAGCGCGTCGATCGCGCCAAAATCGATCGGCGCTTCTATCGAATCGGGGGACGGTTGCTGCGTGCCATGACCCTGCTCGCCGAAGCGCGCCGCCTCCAGTTCGGCGACGGTGACGAAATCCTCGGCGGTGAACGGCTCGACCTCGATCCGGCGCAGTTCAGAAATATGGCCGAAGCAGCCGAGATCGCGGCCCATGTCGCGGGCCAGCGAGCGCACATAGGTACCCTTGCCGCATTCGACCTCGAAAACCGTGTGATCGGCCCCGTGCTCGACGATGTCGAGGCGGCCGATTTCGATCTCGCGCGCGGGAATGTCGACCGTCTCGCCGTCGCGGGCGAGATCATAGGCGCGTTCGCCCGCGATCTTGATGGCCGAGAATTGCGGCGGCGTCTGCATGATGACGCCGGTGTATTTCGACAGCAGCGCCTGCACTTCGGCCTCCACGGGGCGCCGATCGGAGTCCCGCGTCACCGGACCTTCGAGGTCGTCGGTCGAGCGCTCCTGCCCCCAGGCGACGGTGAAGCGGTAGATCTTGGCGCCGTCCTGGACGTAGGGCACGGTCTTGGTGGCTTCGCCGAGCGCGATCGGCAGCATGCCGGAAGCGAGCGGATCGAGCGTGCCGGCGTGGCCGGCCTTCTCCGCCTGGAACAGCCACTTGATCTTGGAGACGGCCTCGGTCGAGCCCATGCCGACCGGCTTGTCCAGCACCACCCAGCCCGAGACCGGCCGGCCCTTCTTCTTGCCGCGGCGCGCCATTATTCGCTGTCCTTATCGTCGTCGTCCGCATCCAGATCGCGCGCCACTTCCGGCGATTTCAGGAGATCGTTGATCCTGGCGAAATTGTCGAAGGAGGTGTCGAGCCGGAAGCGAAACTCGGGCATGTACTTCATCTGCCGCAGCGCGCCGGAGACACGGCCGCGGATGAACTTGGCATGCTTGTTGAGCGCCTCGACCACCGCGCCGGCGTCCGTGGCGCCGAGCGGCGAGATGAAGGCGGTTGCGATCTTGAGGTCGGGCGACATGCGCACTTCCGACACCGAAACCACGGCATTCTCGACCAGCGGATCGATGATCTCGCCGCGCTGCAAGGTTTCGGACAGCGCATGGCGCACCTGCTCGCCGACGCGCAGCATGCGCTGGGATGGGCCTGATGTGGTCGAACGGGGCATTTTTTCTCGATCCTGAAAGCGTGGGGCGCGGGATAGGACCGTGCCTCATGTCTCAAATGTTTGCCAGGCGGCGGCCTCTCGGCCACCGCCTGGCATGACGGACGTCACACGAACTCAGAGCGTGCGGGTTACCATCTCGACGCGGAAGCACTCGATGATGTCGCCGACGCGCATGTCCTCGTAGTTCTGGAAGGCCATGCCGCATTCCTGGCCGCCCGGGACTTCCGAAACCTCGTCCTTGAAGCGCTTCAGCGTCTTCAGCGTGCCTTCGTGGATGACGACGTTGTCGCGGATCAGGCGCACGCCCGCGCCACGCTCGACCTTGCCTTCGGTGACACGGCAGCCGGCGATCTTGCCGACCTTGGTGATGTCGAATATCTCGAGTATCTGCGCATTGCCGATGAAGGTCTCGCGACGCTCCGGCGAGAGCATACCCGACAGAGCCGCCTTCACGTCATCCACGAGGTTGTAGATGATCGAGTAGTAGCGGATCTCGATGCCAGCGGCCGCGGCAGCGGCGCGTGCCTGCACATTGGCGCGGACGTTGAAGCCGATGATCGCCGCGCCCGACGTCTCCGCCAGTGACACGTCGCTTTCGGTGATGGCGCCGGCGCCGGCATGGACGATGCGCGCACGCACCTCGTCGGTGCCGAGCTTGTCGAGCGCTGCGTTGATCGCCTCGATCGAACCCTGCACGTCACCCTTGATGACCAGCGGGAACTCCTTCAGTCCGCTCGTCTGCAGCTGCGACATCATCTGTTCGAGCGAACCGCGCTGGCCGGCATGACGGGCAACCGCCTTCTCGCGGGCCAGACGCTGGCGGTACTCGGTGATCTCGCGGGCGCGGGCCTCGTTGTTGACCACGGCGAAGCGGTCGCCGGCCTGCGGCGTGCCCTGGAGGCCGAGCACCTCGACCGGCATCGCCGGCGGCGCTTCCTTGACGTGTTCGCCACGATCGTCGACCAGCGCGCGCACCCGGCCCCATTCATTGCCGGCGACAAGGATGTCGCCCGGCATCAGCGTGCCGGTCTGCACCAGCACGGTGGCGACGGGGCCACGGCCCTTGTCGAGCTGCGCCTCGATGACGACGCCCTCGGCGGTGCGGTCCGGATTGGCCTTGAGGTCGAGGATTTCGGCCTGCAGCAGGATCGCTTCGAGCAGCTTGTCGAGATTGGTGCCCTTGGTCGCCGACACTTCGACGTCCAGCACCTCGCCGCCCATCGATTCCACGAACACTTCGTGGCGCAACAGCTCGGAGCGCACTTTCTGCGGATCGGCGTCATGCTTGTCGATCTTGTTGATCGCCACGATGATCGGAACGCCGGCCGCCTTGGCATGGCTGATCGATTCGATCGTCTGCGGCATCACGCTGTCGTCGGCCGCCACCACCAGGATGGCAATGTCGGTGGCCTGGGCGCCGCGGGCGCGCATGGCCGTGAAGGCGGCGTGGCCGGGCGTGTCGATGAAGGTGATCTTCTGACCGTTCTTCTCGACCTGATAGGCGCCGATATGCTGGGTGATGCCGCCGGCCTCGCCGGAGACGACATTGGCGTTGCGGATCGCGTCGAGCAGCGAGGTCTTGCCGTGGTCGACATGCCCCATGATGGTCACGACAGGCGGCCGCGACACCAGGTCTTCCGGACGGTCGGCGATGTTGAACAGGCCTTCCTCGATGTCGGACTCGGCGACGCGGCGGACCGTGTGGCCGAATTCGGTGGCGACCAGTTCCGCCGTGTCGGCGTCGATGACGTCGCCCGGCTTCAGGATCTGGCCCTGCTTCATGAAGAACTTGACCACATCGACGGCGCGCTCGGACATGCGCTGCGCCAGTTCCTGGATAGTGATGGTTTCGGGCAGGATCACTTCGCGCATAACCTTCTCGCGCGGCTCATTGTGCATCGCGCGCTTGAACTTTTCCTGGCGGCGGCGCATCGACGACAGCGAACGGGCCCGCGCATCCTCGTCGGAAAGCGCGGAGTTCAAAGTCAGCTTGCCGCGACGGCGGTCTTCCTCGCCCTTGGTCGGCTTGGCCGGACGCGCCACTTCGGGCGTCACCAGACGGCGCACCGGCGCACCGGCGCCAGTCCGCTTCGGCTTGACCTCTTCTTCCTCGTCGGCGGTCGCCAGTTCGGCGGCCTGCGGCGCGCGGCGACGCGCCTCTTCCTCGGCGCGGCGGCGGGATTCGGCCTCGGCCTGCAACCGCGCTTCTTCCTCGGCCTGGCGGCGTGCGGATTCCTCGCGCTCGCGCTTGCGGCGCTCCTCATCCTCGGCGCGGCGCTTGGCTTCCTCGACGGCGCGCTGGCGGTCCTCGACCTCGCGCGCTTTGGAGCCTTCGAGCGCCCTGCGGCGCGCTTCCATTTCGCTGCGCGACAGTTCGTTCAACACCATGCCGCTGCGCTCGACCGGTGCCGGCGGAGGTGGAGGCGGCGCCTTGGGTGCCTCCTGCACGACGGGAGCCGCCGCGACCGCCGGCTTCGGGGTGAACACGGGTGCCGCCACCGCCGGCTCCGGCTTGTCGCCGGGCAGCGAGAATTTGCGCTTCTTGGTCTCGACCACGACCGACTTGGTGCGGCCGTGCGAGAAGTTCTGGCGCACGGTGCCCTGTTCCATGCCGGGGCGCTTCAGCGTCAAGGTCTTCTTCGGCGTAACACTCAACGTCTTGTCGTCGCCCGATTTCGTATCGCTCATTCCATATCCTCTGCGGCCTCATCTTCGTCAGCAACGGCCGCAAGCATTGCCAGATCGTCCGGGGTACCGCCCCGATATCGGTCGAGCGCAACCATGCGCTTCTGGACCGCCTTACCCGCGTCTCCCGCGAGGACGGCAGCATGTATCACATTTGTACCCCCCAATGCCAAGCTCAACTCGGCCTCGGAGAAAAGTTTGTAGGCAAGGATGGAGGGGCCGCCAATATGGACGGTCGCCCGCCGCGCCTGGCTGATCTTGCGCACGCCATCGTCTGAGGCTTCGGTCGCGTGGAGCACGAAAAGCGCCAATCCACCGCGCACCGCGCTCTCCACCTTGGTGGCGCCCAGCGCGATCGCCCCTGCCTTGCGAGCGAGACCCAGCATGCCAAGGGCGGATCTGGAAAGCAGCCCATCGACCATGCCGCCGAGATCGGGCGGCACGACCACCTGTGCCTTAAAGGCGCGGCTAAAAAGGTTCTTGGCCGCCGCCTTGTCGATATGTAGGCGGTCGGCGCTCACCCAGCAACCACGGCCGGGCAGATTTCTCTTGAGATCCGGAACGACGGCCGAATCCGGGCCGACGACGAACCGGATCAGTTCATCCGGTTCGGCCTGCTTGCGGGTGACGATGCAGGTGCGATCGTTCATCTCGTCCAAGGGCGGTTTCTGTGCGATGCGGTTTCACCTCACGCACCAACGGCTTCGTCAGCCGGCGCTTCTTCGGCTGCAAGCTCGTCTTCGGAAATCCAGCCGGCCTTGAGACGGGCCGCGAGCACCATCTGCTCGGCATCGGCGCGCGAAACGCCATGATCGGCCAGCACGCCCGGATACACCTTGGTCTCGCCGTCCTTGCGTTCCTTCCAGCCGGTGAGGTCGTCGGCGGCATAGCCGGCGAAATCCTCGATCGTCTTCACGCCGTCCTCGCCGAGCGTCACCATCATGGCGGTGGTGATGCCGGGGATTTCGCGCAGCTCGTCCTTGACGCCCAGCGCCTTGCGCTTTTCGTCGTGCTCGGCTTCGATCTTCTCCAGATATTCGCGGGCCCGGGTCTGGATCTCCGAGGCGGTATCCTCATCGAAGCCGTCGATCGAGGCGATTTCGCCGGCATCGACATAGGCGACTTCCTCGACGCTGGTGAAGCCTTCGGAGGCGAGCACCTGGCCGACCATCTCGTCGACGTCGAGAGCTTCCATGAACAGCGCCGAGCGCTCGACGAATTCCTTCTGGCGGCGCTCGGATTCCTCGGCCTCGGTCAGGATGTCGATATCCCAGCCGGTGAGCTGCGAAGCGAGGCGCACATTCTGGCCGCGGCGGCCGATGGCCAGCGACAGCTGGTCGTCCGGCACCACCACTTCGATGCGCTCGGCGTCTTCGTCGAGCACGACCTTGGCGACTTCCGCCGGCTGCAACGCATTGACGATGAAGGATGCGGCCGAGGGCGACCACGGAATGATGTCGATCTTCTCGCCCTGCAATTCGGCGACGACCGCCTGGACGCGGCTGCCGCGCATGCCGACGCAGGCGCCGACCGGATCGATCGAGCTGTCGCGCGAGATGACGGCGATCTTGGCGCGCGAACCGGGATCGCGGGCGACCGACTTGATCTCGATAATGCCGTCATAGATCTCCGGCACTTCCATGGTGAAGAGCTTGGCCATGAACTGCGGATGGGTGCGCGACAGGAAGATCTGCGGGCCGCGCTGCTCACGGCGCACGTCGTAGACATAGGCGCGGACGCGATCGCCATATTTGTAGTTTTCGCGCGGGATCAGCTCGTCGCGGCGGATGATCGCTTCGCCACGGCCGAGATCGACGATGACATTGCCGTATTCGACGCGCTTGACGGTTCCGTTGACGATCTCGCCGATGCGGTCCTTGTATTCGTCATACTGGCGGTCGCGCTCGGCCTCGCGCACCTTCTGCACGATGACCTGCTTGGCCGACTGGGCGGCGATGCGGCCGAAATCCATCGGCGGCAGCTGTTCGGCGATGAAGTCGCCGAGCTGGGCGTCGGGATTGCGCTCGCGCGCCGAGGAAATGGCGATCTGCGTGGCATAGTCGTCGACCTTCTCGACCACTTCCATCAGCCGCTGCAGCTTCATCTCACCGGTGTTGGGGTTGATGTCGGCGCGGATGTTGGTCTCCTGGCCATAACGCGAGCGTGCCGCCTTCTGGATCGCATCAGCCATGGCGGCGATGACGATCGACTTGTCGATCGACTTTTCACGCGCGACCGCATCGGCAATCTGCAGCAGTTCAAGTCTGTTGGCGCTTACAACCATGTTTTTTCTCCCGAGCCTGTTGCCGGCCCCTGGGGCCTGGCAGCTCAATCAACTTTCCTGTTCGTGTTCTTCCGTAGCGCCCGGTTCCGTACCCTCCGGTACGTCGTCGTCCGGTTCGCCGCGGCGTTTCTTGGCTTCCTTGCGCGCCCTGTTGTCCTTCGACAACGCATCACGGATGAGGTCGTCGGTCAGGATCAGCCGGGCTTCGGCAATGGCGTCGTAGGGCACGCGCACTGTCGGCTCCTCACCGTAGGCCGCCTTGTCGCGCTCGATCAGCACATCGTTCTCACCGGCTTCGGCGATCTTGCCCTTGAAGCGCTTGCGATCCGCGACAACGACCGATGTTTCCATCTTCACCAGATGACCGGTCCAGGTCACGAAATCCGATTTGCGCACCAACGGCCGGTCGATGCCGGGCGATGAGACTTCGAGATGATACGCCTTCTCGATGGGATCGTCGACGTCGAGCGCCGGCGACACCGCACGGCTCACCTCTTCGCAATCCTCGACGGTCATGGTGCCGTCCTCGCGCTCAGCCATGATCTGCAGCGTCAGCCCGTTCTGGCCGGACAGATGCACGCGTACAAGGCGAAAGCCGATGCCGCGCAGCACCGGCTGGACGATCAGCGCGATGCGCGCATCGATGCCGCTTTCGCGGATGATGCGATCGTCGCTCTCGCTTGCCGTTGACGTCATTCGATTCCTGTCGATCATTCTCTAGCCGTCGGCAGGTAATAAAAAAGAGCGGGACCGGGTGGACCCACTCTTCGTCATACCGACCAAGAATTTGAGGCTGATATAAACGATCCGCCCCGGTGTTTCAAGCCCGCCGTCCCAACTGAGCGCATGTCCGGTGCATTGGGCTTGCGCCAGGTGCATGCCATCCATGCGGCAACGGCCCTTGTTGGTCCTCAAGCCGCGCTCCTATCTATGTTGCATTGCACAAAACGATAGCGATAGCGCGTCACCGCACGCGAAAGGACATGACAATGAACAGCCGCAAGGTTTTTTCCGCCATAGGCGATCTCTTCACCACATTCGGCAGCGCCGTAGCCGCGTCGCGGGCGGTGGAAGCCAGCCGCAAGCCGCACGCCCAGGATCTGCGCAGGCTCGGCATGGATCCGACGGCTTTCGACAAGATCGGCCGTTTCTGAACTCCGGCCAACGGGCGACATTCGATTTCTGTGTCCCCGCAACAATTGAAGATCGCCCCCCTCACGAAGGGCGCCTGGATCCTGATGCCCAATCCCGATGCCTGGGACCTGATGCCTAGGTCCTGATGAAGGTAAGATAGGCCGGCCGCCTGCCCTCGCGGACGGCTTTCGCCTCGTAGCGGGTGCCTGGCCAGCCATCGTAGGGGCGATGCCAGTCGACGGCCTCTGCAGCCTGCCAGGCGAAACCGCCATGCGCGCGGCAATGCAGCAGGGTCCAGTTCACATAGGTGTCGATGTCGGAAGCGAAACGGAATTCGCCGCCACGCTTCACAACGCGTGCGAAACGCTCGAGATTGACCGGGCTGACGAAACGGCGCTTCCAGTGCTTCTTCTTCGGCCACGGATCGGGATAGAGCAGGTCGATGCCATCGAGCGAGGCCTGCGGCAGCCAGTCGAGCAGCCGCGTGGCGTCGTCGTCGTAGACCCTGAGGTTGGCCAGCGGCTTTTCCCGCACCGCCATCATCATCTTGGCCATGCCGTTGACGAAGGGCTCGACACCGATAAAGCCGGTCATCGGCGCTTCGGTCGCGCGATGCAGGAGATGCTCGCCGCCGCCAAAGCCGATTTCGAGGCGAACGGCGGAAACATCGGCTTCGAACAGAGCCCGCAGATCCGACGGCGCCTCGGTCGTCAGATCGAGCCGATAGGCGTCGAGGCCGCTTTCCAGCGCCGCCGCCTGCTGCGGGCGAACCGGCTTGCCGCGCCGACGGCCGAAGAAGGCTTCTGTCGCGCGGCTTGGCCTGTCCCCGGAACTCATCGGCTGATCAAGGTCCTGTCGCCGCCCTCAGGCAGCGACAGCATCCTTGAGCGCCTTGGCGAGATCGGTCTTTTCCCAGGAAAAAGATCCGTCGCGGCCGGCCTTGCGGCCGAAATGACCGTAGGACGAGGTCTTGGCGTAGATCGGCTTGTTGAGGTCGAGGTGGCGGCGGATGCCGGACGGCGACAGGTCCATCACAGTGCGCAGCGCCTCCTCGAGCCTTGCCTCGTCGACCTTGCCGGTGCCGTGCAGGTCGACATAGACCGACAAGGGCTGGGCGACGCCGATGGCGTAGGAAAGCTGGATGGTGCAGCGGTCGGCAAGTTTCGCCGCCACAACGTTCTTGGCCAGGTAGCGCGCCGCATAAGCGGCCGAACGGTCGACCTTGGTGGTGTCCTTGCCCGAGAAAGCGCCGCCGCCATGGGGTGCGGCGCCGCCATAGGTGTCGACGATGATCTTGCGGCCGGTCAGCCCGGCGTCGCCATCAGGCCCGCCGATAACGAACTTGCCGGTCGGATTGATGTACCACATGCAATCGTCGGCGATCTTGAGGTCACCCAATGCCTCGCGGATATAGGGCTCGACGACCTTGCGCACCTTCTTGGAATCCCAGCTCGCATCGAGGTGCTGGGTCGACAGCACGATCTGCGTCGCTTCGGCGGCCTTGCCGTCGATATAGCGGACGGTGACCTGGCTCTTGGCGTCCGGCCCGAGCTTGCCGGCATCGCCGTTGTTCTGGTGGCGGGCGGCGGCCAGGAGTTCGAGGATCTTGTGGCTGTAGTAGATCGGTGCCGGCATCAGGTCCGGCGTCTCGCGGCAGGCATAGCCAAACATGATGCCCTGGTCGCCGGCACCCTCCTCGCCCTGGCGGTCGGAGGCATTGTCGACGCCTTGGCCGATGTCGGGCGACTGGCCATGCAACAGAACGTCGATCTTGGCCTTTTTCCAGTGGAAGCCGGCCTGCTCATAGCCGATCTCGCGGATCGCCTTGCGGGCGACCGACTTGAACTTCGCCGGGTTGACGACCGGATGGCCGGCGGCATCCCTCAGGATGTTGCCTTCCTTGTCCTTCTTCAGCAGCGTCTCGGGAACGCGCACCTCGCCGGCGATGACGACGCGGTTGGTGGTCGCCAGCGTCTCGCAGGCGACGCGGACTTTCCACGGGTCCATGCCCGTCTTCTTGGCCTCACGGTAGACCAGGTCGACGATCTCGTCGGATATCCGGTCACAAACTTTGTCGGGATGGCCCTCGGCAACGGATTCCGAGGTAAAGAAGTAGTTCTGCCGCGTCACGGGTGTCCCCTCTTGAAAAAACGATCGGCAGGCTGCCGATTTGGCGCGCCACGTGTTAGCGGGGCGAAGCGCCGCTCGTCAAGCGGTGCCGCCCTTCTGGCATGAATGTCGATGTCGATATTTTGTACCACCAGCGGCCGAAATGCCGCCGGTCGAGTCCTGTTGCGGATCAGTCGGAATCTTCGGACGCCAGCGACTTCACCAGGTCTATGATCCTGCGACGCACCTTGACGTCGGCGATCTTGACGAAGGCCCGGTTGAGTTGAAGGCCCTCCGGGCTGCCGCAGAATTCCACGGCGAAAGCCATCGAAGCATCCTCCGCGAAACCGCGGCCGGCCGGGCTCTCCTGGCCCGGCGCATCCTCGAAAAAGAAGGCGACAGGCACGCCGAGTATGGATGCTATCGCCTGCAGGCGGCTTGCGCCGACCCGGTTGGTGCCCTTTTCATATTTCTGTATCTGCTGAAATGTGATGCCGAGGTTCTCGCCTAGTTTTTCCTGGCTCATTCCCAACATATTGCGGCGAAGCCGGATGCGACTTCCAACATGGATGTCGATCGGATTCGGTTTCTTCTTGTTATCTTCTGTCATTTTTTCCTCGCCGAATTTTTTCGGCTTTGTGATTTTTTTCCTACCCAAACAAAGCCGGAGGCGACTGCCCCAACAGAACGATCCACCGGCTTCGAGAAATTTTCAGGCGTTACAGTATGAGTTTCTAATGTGTCGACTGTCAATTCACCCGTAGCCTTTGCCTTACATTGAACAGGACGGCAGCCAGGGCAAACAGCAACATGATCAGCATTCCGTTAATGCGCAGCTGGCCGGCGGACACGACAGCTTGCCGCGAGATTGGCACACGGACGTCGATGGCCCCGCGCGCGTCGATCGCCAGCGCATCGACGATGCGCCCCCGTGGGTCGACAACCGCCGAGATGCCGTTGTTGGCCGCACGCAACAAGGGCAACCCGTTCTCCACCGCGCGAATCTGAGCCTGCCTGAAATGCTGATAGGGACCCGGCGTATCGCCGAACCACGCATCGTTGGTAACGTTGACAATAAGCTGCGCTGACGTTGCGTCAACCGCCACCAGTTCGGGAAAGATCACTTCGTAACAGATGAAGGGCAAGGCGCGGACGCCATCCGGCAGCGTGATCGCATGCCGCTCATTGCCTGCCGTGAAGGTCACCGGGCCAGCGACCAGTTGTTCGATGCCGAAACGATCGAGCAGGTCGGCGAAAGGCAGGTATTCGCCGAACGGCACCAGATGGACCTTGTCGACGGCGTCAGCGATTTCGCCCTTGTCGTTGATCGCCACCACGGAGTTGTAGTAGCGGCTGCCGGCACCGGCCGCCGCACCGCCTTCCTCGCGCACGACGCCGGCGATCAGCATCTGGCCGGCGTCCAGCATGTCGCCCAGTGCGGTCAAAGCGTCCGGCCGCTCGGTGAGGAGGAATGGGACCGAGGTTTCGGGCCACAGGATCAGTTGCGGCTTTTCATGGCCGGGGTCCGGCGCCTTGGCCGACAGGCCTATCAAGGTGGCGAAGATACGGTCGCGCACCGAGGCGTCCCACTTTTCCGAAAGGTCGACGGCCGGCTGGACGATGCGCACATCGATCGTGCGGGCCTCAGGCGCGGCCGGAGCGTTGAGCCTGAGATAGCCGAAGCCGGCATGAGCGGCGACGAGCACGACAAGCAGCGCGACGCCAAGACGAAGATGCGTGCGCGCCGCCAGCAGCGCCGGCAGCGAGAAGACGAACACGGCGAGCACGTTCATGCCGACCATCCCGGTGACCGAGACGCTCTGCATCAGCAGGGGCACCGGCATCGCCGCGTAGCCGATCGCGTTCCAGGGAAAGCCGGTGAACAGGAAGCCGCGCAGCCACTCGGCCAGCCCGAAGGCGGCGGCCAGGGCCGCGATGCGGCCGATGTCGTTGCTCCACAGGAGCCGGGCGACCATGGCCGCAAAGCCGTAGAAGAAGGCCAATGCAAAGGGGATGCCGACCACCGCGAAGGGCAGCGCCCAGGCGAAACTGTCGGCCTCTACAAGCAGGGCCGAGCCGATCCACCACAGGCCGGCGAGGAAATAGCCGAAGCCGAACCACCAGCCGACGGCAAAGGCCGGCCGCAGCCGCGCAAACAGGCTGCCCGAGGCCTCACCGGTCGCCCCGTCGAGCAGCCAGACCAGCAGCGGAAACGAAATGAAACAAGCGGCAAAGAAATCGTACGGCGCCTGGCCGAGCACCGCCAGGGCGCCCGCGAGGAACGCCACGAGCGCACGCCGCCAACCCCAAAACAGAATTATCCGGCCGGCCAGGCGGTTCATGCATTGTTCCGAGTCGTGCGAATCACGGCAGCAGATTTATCAGGCCGCGGCCTGCGCTCCAAACTTCGGGTGGTCTGCCGTGAAACCCACTCACCACTGCTGGAGCGCATCGCGTTTGAACTGATCAGACGACGCGCCTTAGGTCTTTGTTTTTGTGCATGTCCTCCTCCCAAAACCGAAGTTACTTAGGGCGACATGGATCAGCGGTGCCACCCTTCTATGCGCACGTCGCCGAGCCGTTCGGCCTCTTCCAGCGGAACGGAGCGGATGGTCTGGGTGAAGGTCCAGACATGGCCCTCGGGATCGCGCGCCCGATACTGGCGCTCGCCGTAGAACTGGTCCGCCGGCTCCTGGATTATACCGGCACCCGCCGTCCGCGCCTGCTCGCAATGTGCATCAATGCCGTCTTTCAGCCTGACATAGACCGACTGCGTGTTCTTGCCCGAGACCGAGGCCGGGCTGGCGACGTAGTCGCTCCATTCGGAATCGACAATGATGTAGCAGTCGCCGAACCGCATCTCGGAATGGACGAGCTTGCCGTCGGCATCGCTGACCACCATGCTGCGCTCGAAGCCGAAAGCTGCCTCCAGCCAATCCAGCGCGGCCCGCGGATCCCTGTAGAACACGCCGGATCCCAAGGCGGCGTGCTTGAAGGGGTCTTCGGTCATCCGCAGGCGCTTAAGCCTGCTCGGTGCGCGCCGCGGCGCGGCGGCGACGTTCGCCCTTCTGGTTCTGCACGATGCGCACGCGCTTGACGCGGCGCGGATCGGCGTCGAGCACATGGAACTCGAAGCCAGGGATGGCCTGCACCACCTCGCCGCGCGCCGGCACCCGGCCAAGCGTGTTGAAGATCATGCCGCCGATGGTGTCGACATACTCGCCATGTTCGCCGGCGGCGAAATCCCCGCCGATCATCTTGGCAACCTCGTCGATCTCGGCCTTGCCGTCGACGACGAACACGCCTTCACCGGTCTGGGTGATCATCGGCTCGTCGTCGTCGTGCTCGTCCTCGATGTCGCCGACCACCATCTCGACGATGTCCTCGAGCGAGACAAGCCCGTCGGTGCCGCCATACTCGTCGATGACCAGCGCCATCTGCGTGCGGGTCGTCTGCATGCGGCCCATCAGATCGGAGGCCAGCATGGACGGGGGCACGAACAGCACCGGCCGGATCAGGTTCAGTTCGCCTATGGTGCGCGAGAGGTCGACCTGGGTGAGGTCGAGAACCGTGGCGGCGGGTGTCTTCCTGGTCGCCCGGCCTTTCCTGACGCGCGCAATCTTGGTGATATGGGCCAGCACGTCGCGGATATGGACCATGCCGCGCGGGTCGTCGAGCGTCTCGGCATAGACCGGCATGCGGGAATGGCCGGACTGCTCGAACATGCCAAGCAGATCGCCAAGCGTGGTCGTGATCTCGACCGCCTCGATGTCGGCGCGCGGCACCATGACGTCCTCGACGCGCACCTCGCGCAGCCGCAGGATGTTGTTGAGCATGGCGCGTTCGCCCGGCGAAAAGGATTCGACATCGCTCGTCGTCTCGGCGAGCGCGCCGGCGATCTCCTCGCGCAGGCTGGTTCCGTTGCGTTGCCTGAACAGGCCCAGAACACGGTTGAACAGGGAAGGCCCCGCAGGTGACGGCTCACTGGCGACGCTGCCGGTGCTGGCAACACCAGGGGTAACGGTACTCGGACTTGATCCCTCTTCCGACGTATCGGAAGCCTTGGTCGCACTGCCGGCGTCGGGGCGGACGGCAGTTTCAGGTTTGTCGTTCATCTTCGTCCGTCAATTGGTGTTTTGTAGTTACGCGTAGGGATCGGGAATGGCAAGTCTGGCGAGCGCGGCGCGCTCGACGGCCTCCATCTCCTCGGCCTCGGCATCGGTCTCGTGATCATGGCCCATGAGATGCAGCAGGCCGTGGATGACGAGATGGGAAATATGGTTCTCCAGCGGCTTGTCTTCCAGTCCCGCCTCGCGCGCCACCGTCTCCGCGGCCAGCACGATATCGCCGAGCATCGGCGGCAGGGGACCGCCCTTGGGGAAAGGAAAAGCCGGAAAAGACAAAACGTTGGTCGGCTTGTCCTTGCCGCGCCAGCCGGCATTGAGCGCCTGGACATGGGCATCGTCGGAAAAAACGACGCTGAGTTCGGAATGGCCCGTGGGGCCCGTCTCGGCGAATGCAGCGGCGGCGGCGGCGCCGACCAGCCGGACAAGCTCGGCTTCGTCCGGCCAATGCCCGGCCTCGACCGTCAGATCGATGTCGACGGGCAGCGGCGGAGCCGGCCCGTTCGGCGTTTCGGGCTCAACCATGAGGTCGCTCGATCAAATCAGCCTTCGGTCCCCAGACCGCGGGCGAGCTTGCCGTCACGGTCGTAGGCCTTGACGATCTCGGCGACCAGCGGATGCCTGACGACGTCGCCTTCATTGAAGCGGACCGTCACCATGCCGGTCACACCATCGAGGATCCGGAGCGCCTCGACAAGGCCGGACTTGGTGTTCTGCGGTAGGTCGATCTGCGTCGGGTCGCCGGTGACGATCATGCGCGAATTTTCACCCAGACGAGTGAGGAACATCTTCATCTGCATCGGCGTGGTGTTCTGCGCCTCGTCGAGGATGACGGCGGCGTGTGCCAGCGTGCGGCCGCGCATGAAGGCGAGCGGTGCGATCTCGATCACCTCGGCGGCGATGGCGCGTTCTACCTTGTCGGCCGGCATCATGTCGTAGAGCGCGTCGTAGAGCGGCCGCAGATAGGGATCGACCTTCTCCTTCATGTCGCCGGGCAGGAAGCCCAGCCGCTCGCCGGCCTCGACGGCAGGCCGCGACAGCACGATGCGCTCGACCATGCCGCGTTCGAGCAGCATCGCCGCATGCGCCACCGCCAGATAGGTCTTGCCGGTACCGGCCGGGCCGATGCCGAACACCAGTTCCGACCGCTCCAGCGCCCGCATATAGGCGTCCTGCGTGAGCGAACGGGCGTAGATCGTCTTCTTGCGCGTCGAGATCTGGGCGGCGGAAACCTTGCCCTTGCGCTCCAGCGTCGGCAGTGTGAGCTGGTCATCGGCGGCGACCGCCATGCGCACGGCGCCGTCGACATCGGACTGGCCGATATCCACCCCCTTCTGGAGGATGCCGTAGAGGTTGTCCAACGCGCGGCGGGCCTGCTCGGCGGCGGAAGCCGACCCCTTGATGGTCAGCTGGTTGCCGCGCGAGCGGATGTCGACGCCCAGTTTCTGCTCGAGCCGGGCGAGGTTCTCGTCGAACTGGCCGTAGAGGGCGCTGGCAAGCTTGTTGTTGTCGAAAGTCAGTACGATGTGCGCCATGTCAGAAGCCCCAGATGCCGGTACCGGGGGCAGGTTCTTCAGCTCCGCTGCGCTCAACCGTCTCTCCTCATCTGCCGAGGTCATCAGACCAATTCGGCGAACAGGCTATTGTAACCCGTCTTCGTGATTCGCACCTGGATAATGTCACCGATTTCGCCGGCCTTTTCATCAACAATAACGGGCTGAAGCCAAGGTGAGCGTCCGACCTTCTGGCCGGCCTGGCGACCTGGCTTCTCGATCAGCGTATCTATGGTGCGGCCGACGAGACTCAAGCCGAAATCCTGCTGCTGCTTCAAAAGCAGCGCCTGGAGCCGCTGCAAACGCTCGTCCTTGACCGCTTCCGGCACATGGCCGGCCATCTCGGCGCCCGGCGTGCCGGGGCGCGGCGAATATTTGAACGAAAAGGCCGAGGCGTAGTTCACCTGGCGCACCAGCTCCATCGTCGCCTCGAAATCCGTCTCGGTCTCGCCGGGGAAACCGACGATGAAATCGCCCGACAGCGCGATATCGGGCCGCACGGCGCGGATGCGGTCGAGCAGCGCCAGATAATCAACCGCCGTGTGCCTGCGGTTCATCGCCTTCAGGATGCGGTCGGACCCGGATTGCACCGGCAGATGCAGATACGGCATCAGTGCCGGCAGGTCGCGATGGGCCGCTATCAGCTCGTCGTCCATGTCGCGCGGGTGGCTCGTGGTGTAGCGCAGGCGCGCCAGCCCGGGAATTTCGGCCAGACTGAACAGAAGGCGGCCAAGGCCCCATTCCTCGCCGTTTTCGCCCTGCCCATGCCACGCATTGACGTTCTGGCCAAGCAGCGTCACCTCGCGCACCCCGGCTTCCGCCAGGCGCTCGGCTTCGGCGACGATCTGTGCCACCGGCCGCGACACTTCGGCCCCCCTGGTGTAGGGCACGACGCAGAAGGTACAGAACTTGTCGCAGCCCTCCTGGACGGTGAGAAAGGCGGTGACGCCGCGCTTGATCACCTCGGCGCGCTTCGGCTGCGGCAAGTGCTCGAACTTGTCCTCGATGGCGTAGTCGGTCTCGACGATCTTCTCGCCGCCGCGCACCCTGGCCAGTACGTCCGGCAGCCGGTGATAGGTCTGCGGGCCGATGACCAGGTCCACGGCGGGCGAGCGGCGGATGATCTCGGCCCCTTCGGCCTGCGCCACGCAACCGGCGACGCCGATTAGCAATTCGCGGCCGGCGGCGGCGCGTTCGGCCTTCATCTCGCGAATGCGACCGAGCTCGGAATACACCTTTTCAGCCGCTTTTTCCCTGATATGGCAGGTGTTTAGCAGCACCAGATCGGCTTCGCCGATGGTCTGCGTCGCCGTGTAGCCGTCGGCGGCCAGCGCATCTGTCATGCGCTGTGAATCATAGACGTTCATCTGGCAGCCATAAGTCTTGACGAAGACCTTTTTCGCCGCCGCGGAAATCACTGCCTGCTCTCCAGCCGCAGTCCCGATGTCGTCGCTTTCAACCGTGTTCAAGTCCATCCGGCGGCTTCTAACGCCTTTCCGCGACAAAAAACAGACGATTCTGCCTGGGGGCCTTCGGGATTCAGCGGCTCGGGCGCGGCGCGGCCAGTGCCGCCTGCATCATTTCGCGCACGCGGCTTTCCATCAGCTTGGCCGTTTCCTTCCGGTTCGACCCCTTGGCGAAGGCAATCGGTTCGCCGAAATGCACCTCGACATCGAGCGCGCCTTCCGCCATCAGCACTTTGAGATGCGGCATCAGGTCCTCGTCGCCGATCCACGCCGCGATCGGCCGGTGCCGGCGGCCGAGCGGCACGCCATGCAACCGGGTATAGGCGATCGCTACCGGCTGGATGAAGACCTGCTCCGCCGCGCCCTCCGAAATCGCCATCGAGGCGGCACCGAACAGCGTGCTCTTGAAGGGCAGGACGATGTTGCCGTCGCCCGTCGAGCCCTCGGCAAACAGCACCATGGCATCGCCCTTGGCCATGCGGTTGGCGATCTCGCTCGCCTGGTCGCCGGACGAGCGCTTGCGCTCACGCTCGATGAAGACGGTGCGCTGCAGCTTCGACAGCATGCCGATCAGCGGCCAGCCTTCCATGTCGGCCCTGGCGATGAACTTCACATCGGCAAAAGAACCCAGCACCATGATGTCGGTCCAGGAGATGTGATTTGAGGCAATCAACAAGGGGCGGCGGTCGGACATCGTGCCGTTTACATGGATGCGCATGCCGAGCGCCCTGACGATCAGCCTGTGCCAGATCTTGAGGATGAAGGTTTCCGGCCACCAGCCGGTCTTCATCGACAGGACCTGCAAAGGCACCAGGATCAGCGAACCGGCGACGACCAGCCCTATCGCCAGGAAAATCCTGATTTTTCCGATCATCGCTCCACCCCGAAACCCTGGCTAGCGAAGATCGCGGCGCATGACAAGCGCGCCGGTCGGGCCATGCTCGGGCGACCTGTAATAGTTGGGGCGCTTGCCGACCTCGCGGAACCCGAGACGCCTGTAGAGGGCGATCGCGGCGACATTGGTCTCGTCGACCTCAAGGAAGAGCGCTTCGGCGCGTTGCGCGTGCAGTTCGCGCAGCACCGCATCCATCAACTGCCAGCCGAGCCCCTGGCGGCGATGCGACCGCGCCACTGCAACGGTCAGGATCTCGCCCTCGCCGGCCGCCAGCCGGGCCAGCACGAAGCCGACCGGCGGCTTGGCGCCGTGCCCGGTTTCGCGCGCGGCATAGCCGAACACGGTGTCCTGTTCGAGCAAGGCCGCGAACTCGCCATCGGTCCAGGGGCGGACGAAGTCCTCGCGGTGCAGCAGCGAGACCGCCGGACTGTCGGTGGTCCTGAGCGGTTCGAGCGCGTAATCGCGGCGGCGCGGCTGGAGAAAAGGTATGCGCATTATTTCCCTTGCCTGGAAAGTATGAACCCGGCCTGCGGCTTGGCGTCGGCGCCGCGCAGATAAAGAGGTTTCGGCCTCTCGCCCTCGCCCTTGGCGGCCGCCAGGCGGGCGTAAGTGAGAATGTCCGCGGTCGCCGTCTCGGGTCCGATGTCGAAGGCGCGTCCGGCGGATGCCGCGATCCGCGTCGCGGCGGTTCCGGCGAGCACCGAAGACCGCTCGTTCGCCATGGCCACGGCATCCGCCAGCGTGACCACGGCCGGACCGTAAGTCAAAACCGACATTTCATCATAGAGAGCGGCATGGATCTCCTCGCGGCCGGCATCGAGCGCGGCCAGCACGGCGCGGCCGGGAAATGCCCCTGCCGTCTCGGCCGCCAGCGCCTCGAGCGTCGTCACGCCGATTGCAGGCACCTTGAGCGCCAGCGCCAGGCCACGCGCCGTGGAAACCCCGACGCGCAGGCCGGTGAAGGAACCGGGGCCGACGGAGACGGCGATGGCGCCAAGGCCGGCATAGGCGGTTGCGCCGGCCTTCAGCGCCTCGGCGATGACTGCCATCAGATGCTCGGCATGGCCCTTGCCTAGATCGAGCACCGCGCGGCCGAGTTCCTGCCTCGCCCCGGCATCATAGACGCAGGCGGCGCAGAGGTTGGCGGCACAGTCGATGGCGAGCACTTTCATGAAACGACCGGTTCGAAAAACAATTCCCTGTGCCTGCCACAGCGCGCCACCGCAAGGGGATAGCGCATAATTTGTTAAGCGGCTTCGTTCCGCCGCAGCGGGAACGGTGTCTATGCGGCAGGCGCTATGCGCAGCATGTGGTTGTCCCAGACATAGTCCGGTTCGGACCGTGTCGCGCCATTGCCCTCGACGATTTCGCCGGCTCCGGTGGTAGCCATGAAACCCGTCCCGTCGGGCGCCACGCCGCAGACCTCGACCAGTGCGCTTGACGAGACGAGCCGCCCGCTCGCCGCATCGATCACCACAAGCGAATTGCCTTCCGGCGAAGAGACGGCAATGGTGCCGGCAACCGGATTGGCGGCGACGGAACCGATATAGTTGCGGAAGCTGGACAGGACATCCCGCGGCATGTCGAGGAGCTGCAAATCCTTGCCACGCGCCGCGCGGCCGACCAGCAGCGGACGGTCGGTGCCGGGTCCCCGGTACTGGCAGCCGAACCAGACGGTGCCGGTCTGGTCGGTGTCCATGTGGCGGATCGACAACTGGTGCAGCGCCGCCGGCAATTCGTGCTTCTCGACCAGATCGCCGGTGACACGGTCGATGAGTACATAGGATGGCTTCATGGTGGCGATGTTGAGCTCGGCGCGGCCATAATCGGGATGAGTCTCGATGCCGCCATTGGCAACGGCGATCGTCCTGCCGTCGCCCAGGAGCAGAAGCTCGTGGGGTCCCATGCCATAGGTCGGGAATTCACCAAGGCGCTTGAATTTCGCCCGCGCGTCGTAGACGCCGACGACGCCGGCCGCGTTGTCGAAATCGTTCTCGGTGGCATAAAGCAAGGCGCCGTCCGGGGAGAACACGCCATGGCCGAAGAAATGCCGGCCGGTGATGCTGGCGATGGTCAGCGGTTCATCGCGCCCGGCGTGATCGAAGACCACGGCGAAGGTGCCGGGCTGGCGGGCGAACACCACTGAGCGCTTCGATATGGGATCGAAGGTGACGTCGTGGCCGCGGTCGGGCAAGTCGATCGCGTGCAGGAGCTTGCCGGCCTCGGACAGGATTGCGGCGCCATAGCTGCCGTCGCGCTTGACGAAGGCGGTGGCGAAGACGGCATCGGCGGCAAGCGTATTTGCCCAGGCCGGCGGCGCCATCGCGGCGGCAAAACCGATGCCCGCGGCTCTCAGGAAATCGCGACGGTCAATGAGGGAGGTTTTCACGCTCAGTCCCCATCCAGCGAGGAAAAACCGGCGGTCAGGCCGAATTCGGCGGTCAGCCTGGTGCCGAACAGGGTCGACAGGCTGGAGGTGATCAGCGCGAGATGCTCGAGCTTTGCGCGCAGCGCCGGGTCGGCGAGCGCCATGTCGATCGGCCCCTGGACCGACTTCGCGGTGGCGACGCCGTTGAGCAGCTGGATGTGGATCGATTCCGCCATCCAGCGCGCATCGGCCGGCAGCGCATCGCCGAGCTCCGAGGCCTCGAACAGCCCGTCGATGCCGGCAAGGTTTCCGGCCAGCGAATTGGTGGTGTTTTGCGAACGCCAGTAGATCGCCTGTTTCGGCTTGTCCGCCTCCTGCTTGCCGCCCAGGAAGCCTTTCAGGCGCACGTCGCGAACCATTTCCAGCTCGTTGATGAAGATGCCGACCAGTTCCGTCACCGCTTCGGTGCCGTCGCGATAGAGCGGATTCTGCGGCCCCGGATTGGCCCAGCGCGCCGCAAAGCCGTCCGGCTTGTTCCAGGCGTCGGCGACATCGCCGGCCATGGTTTCGATGTTGCCGGCAACCGCCGCACCATAGGCGCAGCGATAGGGATCGTTCTTGCCGGCAAGCGCATCGGCGCCGTCACCGTAGAGCACGAACTCCAAGGCGCCGAGCCCCTGCATGGCGACGCTCTTGCCGGAAAGCTGTGCCGGATCGGTGGCGCTCGGGTCTTGGGCGGCCAACGCCGCCTGCACCTGTTTCAGGCCGATGCTTTTGCGATCCGGCCAGAACAGCATTCGTTCCAGCCGATTGTTTTCCTTGACCGGGCCGAACCCGATGATCTCGGCCGACGACCAGGCATCCACCGTGCGCGAGAATTCGGCGCGTGCCGCATCGAGATCGCCCTTTGAGGGTTTTTCGCAAAGCGCGTGCATCGCCTTGTTCAAGCCCGCCGCGCGGTCGTGCAGACTGGCATAGGCCGGCCGGACAAAGCCGTCGATTGCCCGCTGGATGACGTCGGTGGCCTTCACCGCCGCCGATGCGGGGCTGACGCCCAGCAGGGCCAGAGGAAGAAGGATTACCAGCGCGGGACGCTTCAACATCACAGGGACTCCAGGAATTTGAGCAATGCCTCGCGGTCGGCGGCGCCGGCGGCGGCGAAGCGGTCGCGCGATTTCTGGCCCTCGCCGCCATGCCAAAGAATCGCCTCGACCAGGCTGCGGGCGCGGCCATCGTGCAGATAAAAATTGTTGCCGTTGACCGTTTCGGTGAGGCCTATGCCCCATAGCGGCGGCGTGCGCCATTCGTTGCCCGTCGCCTCGCCCACCGCCTGGCCGTCGGCAAGGCCGGGGCCCATGTCGTGCAGCAGGAAGTCGGAATAGGGCCAGATAAGCTGGAAGGCCTGCGCCTTGTTGGGCGCGTCGCGGCGGGTTACGAATTTCGGCGCGTGGCAGGAAACGCAGCCGATCTCGTAGAAGAGTTTCTTTCCGGCGAGCACATCCGGGGCGCCGAGGTCGCGGCGCGCCGGCACGGCCAGGTTCTGCGAATAGAAGGTGACGAGGTCCATGACCGGCGCCGGCGCCTCGGCCGGACCGAGCCGCTCCTGCACGCCGTCCGGCATGGCAAGGCAATCCTTCTCGGCGGCGGTACAGTCGCCCCAGTGTTTGGGCTCCTCCGGCGTCGAGATGCCGATGTCGCCGGCAAAGGCATCCGCGGCCTGCTGGCGGATCGACGCGGTCTGCGCCTTCCAGCCGAAACGACCAAGGGTGAGCGCGCCGCTCATGCCGTCGCGCACGATGTTCGGCCTGCCGGAAATGCCGTCGCCGTCCCGGTCGTCCGGATCGGCATGGGCGATTATATCAGCGGGCGCGATCTGCTCGATCAGGCCGAGCCCGATCATCGGCGGCGTCAGGCGCGGCGACAGCGTGGTGCGCGGATCGAGCAGGCCGTAGGCCAGATCATCGACCGCGTAAGCGGGCTTGCGCAGTGAAACCACGGTGCCGTCGCCGAGCCCGACTTTTTCCTCGCTGTAGTCGACGCGCATCCGGCCCTCGCCGCGCAGGCCGGGGACGGCAAGATCCTGCAGCTGCGAACCGTAGACCGGATCGGGGATGTTGAGCAGCCTGTGGTCGGCAAGCCCAGCCTTCTCCTCCTCGGTGCTCGCCTCGCGCGCCAGCCGCAGGAACATCGACGTGCTGCCGGTGCCTTGCGGCGGACGGCCGCGGCCGTCCTTCAGATGGCAGTTCTGGCAGGCGCGTTCGTTGAACAGCGGTCCGAGCCCGTCGGAGGCCTGCGTCGAGGACGGCGACGACACCCAATTCTTGCGGAACAGGGCGTTGCCCAGCTTGAAGGTGCCTTCTTCCTCGAAGGTGATGTTGGCCGACGATTGCGAGAAGGAATCGCGGTTGACGTCCTTCCTGGATGTGCCGGCGCCGCCTTGCATCAATTCGAACTGCTCGGGTTTCGAGAAGTCCTTGGTCGGCCTGGTAACGGCTGTGACGCGCGCCTGATCCTTCGGGCTGAGGTCGGTGCGCGTGGCGGCGAAATTGGCGGGCTGCTGCGAGCCGGACCCGCCCGTGGCGAAGGCCAAAAGAATGATGGCGGCCGAACCGGAAAGCACGACGCTTCCCGGTTTTCTGTTTGACGACAGGCCTTCGGCCCGCCGCCAGCGGCGCAGCAATGCTAGGGTGCGCCGCATTCCCGCATGCCCTTACTCCGCCTCGTCCGCCGATGCGGCATTGAGCTGGCCGTATTTTTCCTCGCCGATCGAGGCAAGCAGATCGAGCTGCGTCTCGAGGAAGTCGATGTGCCCCTCCTCGTCGGCCAAGAGTTCCTCGAACAGTTTCATGCTGACATAGTCGCCGGCTTCGTTGCAGACCTCGCGCGAGCGCTTGTAGGCGGTGCGAGCGTCATACTCGCCGGCAAGGTCGGATTCGAGCACTTCCTTCACGTTCTGTCCGATACGCAGCGGCGCCACGGACTGCAGATTGGGGTGCCCTTCCAGGAAGATGATCCGGGCCACGAGCTTGTCGGCATGGTGCATCTCCTCGATCGATTCGGCGCGTTCCTTCTTGGCGAGCTTGGCGTATCCCCAGTCCTCCAGCAGACGGAAATGGACCCAATACTGATTGACGGCACCAAGCTCCAGGAACAGAGCCTCGTTAAGCCGCTCGATGATCTGTGGTTCGCCTTTCATGGGTTCTGCTCCCGTATTGGACGCGCAGGCCTCTGACGCGATCCAGATGTGAAACGATGTCCACGCCGCTCGCCTGCGAGCGGGCGTGGTAGTTCTCGGTGACCCGAATGATCGTTTCGACCACATTTGGGAAGCAGCCGCAACAGCGACCGCGCTTGTGCATGGCGTGATAGACTTTTGCCGGCACGATGAGCTGCCAGGGATCCTGGTCCAGCAGCCCGACGATCGTCTGCTCAATCTCCTTCTCGGTGATGATGTTGCAATGGCAGATCAGCATAAACTTGCTCGGATGGCTGACGGCGCCTTCCGCGCCGTGTGGCTTGACTCTATCTTCCCCGCGCCGAAGCCCTTTATGACTTCGGCCCGGGCTTCCAGGCTTCGACGCTTACTGGAACACCTTGTCCGGCGCATCGAGGCTGTCTGAACCCTCAAAGGCGATGGCGTTGAGCTTCAGCGCGCCGACGGCGCGTTCGACCGATTTGGTCTGGTCGACCAGTGCGTCGATTGCCGCCTGCACCGTGGCGTTGCCCTCGGTGTTGCCTTCGGCGATCTGCTGGTCGTAAGCCTCGCCGCCTTCGGCGCGGGCCTTGATTGCCTCCATCTTGGCGACGGTGGCATCGAGCTTGTCAGACAGTTCCTTGTCGATGGCCGGATCAGCCGCCTTGACCATGTCCGCCACCGACGGCCCTGAAATAACGGTGCCGTCCAGCCTGGTGTAGCTGGCGTGATAGGCGGCGCGGATGCCGACGGCGTCATAGAGATGGGAATTGTAGGTGTTGTCGGAGAAGCAGTCATGCTCCTCTTCCGGATCGTGCAGCAGCAGGCCGAGTTTCATGCGCTCGCCGGCGAGTTCGCCGTAGGAGAGCGAGCCCATGCCGGTGAAGATGGCCGAAATGGCGGCGTTCGGCTCGCCGTCGACCAGGTTCTTGCGCGCAGCGCCGCCTTCCTTCCAGTCGCCGACCATCTCCTGGAGGTCGGACACCAAAAGCGTGCTGGCTGACTTCAGATATTCCGCGCGGCGGTCGCAATTGCCGCCGGTGCAGTTCTTGAGATCATAGTCGGTGTAGGGGCGCTCGCCGGCGCCCGGTCCGGTGCCGTGCAGGTCCTGGCCCCAGAGCAGGAACTCGATGGCATGGTAGCCGGTGGCGACATTGGCCTCCACGCCGCCCGCCTCCTGCAGCGTGCCGGCGAGGAATTCCGGCGAAAGCTTCGAGGCGTCGGCCTTCTTGCCGTTGATCTCGATCTCCTTGTTGGCGATCACATTGGCCGTGTAGAGCGAATTCGCGTCGGATTCTGTGCCGTAGCTCTTGGCGACATAATCGATCAGGCCTTCGTCCAGCGGCCAGGAATTCACCTTGCCTTCCCAGTCGTCGACGATCTTGTTGCCGAAGCGGTAGACCTCGGTCTGCTGGTAGGGAACGCGCGATGCCTTCCAGGCCTCGCGGGCGGCATTGAGCGTCTCGGCCGAAGGCTTGGCCAACAAGGTATCGACCGCCTTGTCGAGCGCCTGCGCGGTGGTCAGCGAATCCTCGTATTTGGCAAGCGCGATGTCGGCATAGGTCTTGATGACCGCCTTGGGATCGCTCTCGGCCTTGGCCGGCAGCACGAACACCGCCGCCGTCAGCAGGGCCGTGGCGCCGATCGCCGCAAGCCTGCCGCCATGTCGTGCCGTCATTATCGCTCTCCAGTTTTTCGGGAATTTTGTGAACGGCGCGCGCGACAACCGGCGCCAGGCCATGTGCAGGCCGTCATTCGCAGCGTATGCCGCGCTGTCGCGCGGTTCGAAGAAGAAAGACACCAAAATGCCTCCAATCGAAAGGGTTCAAGGCCCAGACATCAAAGGGATGCGCCGATGCGCGCGGCCCCATAAAGCTTCAGGACCGATGGAAGTCAACGAAAATCGACAGGAAAACTCAATCGAAACAACAGTTTAGAATTATTCTAAACTGAGATAGTCAACTTTAGCCACCTGCACCGTGTGCCGAGTTCGTCACCGAACTGTCCGATTGACAGCCGCCGTTCCGGGTGCGACCCGCAAATGCCCCCTTGCGGCGGCGGCAGACAATTGCCACGTGGCGAGACATCCTAAAATCAAGTTCGGGATCGGAATGCGATGAAGAACGGCGTGGTCATTGTCGGTGCGGGACATGCGGGCGTGCAGGCGGCGGCAAGCCTGCGCGAGGACGGTTATGACGGGCCGGTGATCCTCGTCGGCGATGAGAACGAGCTGCCCTATCACAAGCCGCCGCTGTCGAAGACCTTCATCAAGGATGCCGAGGCCAAGCCGCAACCCTTGCGTGGCGAGGTATTTTACACCGGCAGCGCCGTCGACTACCGGCCGGGCGTTCGGATCGACCGCATCGATGCCGGACGTCGCCGTTTGGAGATATCAGGCGGCGGCGAACTTGCCTTCGATCATCTGATCCTCGCCACCGGCTCGCGTCCGCGCCTGCTGCCGCTGCCCGGCGCGGATCTGTCCGGTGTAGTGTCGCTGCGCTCGCTTTCCGATGCGCGGCTGATCCGGGACTTGAGCGCACGGAGCGAAGACGTCGTCATTCTCGGCGGCGGCTTCATCGGGCTGGAGATCGCGGCGACGCTGCGCGCGGCCGGCCGCACCGTAACCGTCGTGGAAGCGGTCGACCGGCTGCTCGGCCGCGCTGTGGCGCCGATTGTGGCGAGCCATGTCCGCCAACGGCTGGAAGCGACCGGCGTGCACATTCTCACCGGCACCACGATCGCAAGGCTCGAAGGCGAAAACGGCCATGTCACGGCCGCGATCACCTCGTCAGGCGAAAGGCTGCCGGCGCGCATGGTCGTCGTCGGCATCGGCGCCGTGCCCAATGTCGAACTGGCCGCGGAAGCCGGCCTCACCATCGCCAACGGCATTCGCGTCGACAACCAGATGCGTAGCTCGGTGCCGGAAATCCTCGCCATCGGCGACGCCGCCTCCTATCGGCATTGGTTCACCGGCGGCGACGTGCGGCTGGAATCGGTACAGAACGCCACCGACCAGGCGCGGCTTGCCGCGCGCACCATAACGGGCCATGCCGACGCCTATTCGGCCGTGCCCTGGTTCTGGTCCGACATCGGCGACATGAAGCTGCAGATGGTTGGCCTGACATCCGGCGGCGACAGCCATGTCGTGCTGGGCGATCTCGCCGACAACAAGTTCTCGATCTACCACTATGCCGCAGACAGGCTGCTCGGCATCGAATCGGTCAACCGCCCCGGCGACCACATGCTCGGCCGCAAGATGCTCGGCGCCGGCTTCTCGCCGAGGCGGCAGACGGTGGCAGCGGGGCCGGACGGATTGAAAGCGGCGCTGGCCGCGTTCCAGAACAAAGAGTCAGCCGAGGCTAGTGCCTAAGATTGCCAATTTTTGCCATAGGCTATAAAATGCCTGAATGAGCACCATGAACATCTCCCTGCCGGAAAGCTTGAAGCATTTTGTCGATCAGCAAGTGACCGATCGCGGCTATGGCACGAGCAGCGAGTATGTGCGTGAATTGATCCGCCGCGATCAGGATCGTCAGCTTCTGCGCGGTTTGCTCCTTGAGGGCGCATCGTCCGCCCCGGGCGCTCCGGTTGACGACGACTATTTCGCCGCGCTGCGGAAACGGGCGCAGGGCCAATAGAGTAAGTGCCCATAAAGGCGATCATTCCTCGAAAACTAGCCCTGCGGGATGTCGAGGATGCTGTCGATTACTATACGCGAGAAGCTGGTTCGCGCGCGGCATTGGGCTACATCGAGGAGCTTCAAAACGCCTACAAACTGCTAGCCAGCCGTCCGGCATCGGGCTCTCTGAGATATGGCTACGAAATTGGATTGCCTGGTCTGCGTAGCGTGCAAGTCAGGCGGTATCCATACCTAATTTTTTATCTTGAACAGACCGGCCATATCGATGTTTGGCGGGTGCTGCACGCCAAGATGGACATTCCAGCCTGGTTACAGAATCCGAGCTCCTGACGGCACGTTCACCGGGCTCAGTGTAAGCCGTCAGGAGAAATGGGCGCCGGCCCCTCAGGCAGCGCGAACCTCGCGGATCGAGCTTTCCAGAATGTCGAGCGCCTCGGTCATGATGCCGTCCTGGATGGTGAGCGGCGCCAGGAAGCGGATGACGTTGCCGTGAACGCCGCAGGTGAGCAGGATCAGCCCCTTGTCGAGCGCCTTCAGCCTGACCGCATTGGCCATCTCCGCCGATGGCAAGCCCTTCCTGACGTCGTTGAACTCGACCGCGTTCATGAAACCGGGGCCACGGATGTCGACGATTTCGGGGACGTCGTCGCGGATCGAGCCCAGACGCTGCTTCAGCCTGGCGCCGAGCGAGTTGGCGCGGTCGCACAGCTTCTCTTCCTCGATCACGTCAAGCACCGCGTGCGCGGCGGCAACGCCGATCGGGCTGCCGCCATAAGTTCCGCCCAGCCCGCCGGGGCCAGGCGCATCCATGATCTCGGCGCGGCCGGTGACCGCCGCCAGCGGAAAGCCGCCGGCCAGGCCCTTGGCCATGGTGGTGATGTCGGCGGTCACCTCATGATGCTCCATGGCAAACATCTTGCCGGTGCGGGCAAAGCCGGTCTGCACCTCGTCGGCAATGAGCAGGATGCCGTGCTGATCGCAGATCTTGCGCAGCGCGGTCATGAAATCGCGCGGCGCTTCGTAGAAGCCGCCCTCGCCCTGCACCGGCTCGACGATGATGGCCGCGACCCTGGCCGGATCGACGTCGGCCTTGAACAGGCGATCGAGCGCTGCAAGCGAATCGGCCACCGACACGCCGTGCAGCGGCACCGGGAAAGGAGCGTGGAAAACGTCGGCCGGCATGGCGCCGAAGCCGACCTTGTAGGGCACGACCTTGCCGGTCAGCGCCATGCCCATGAAGGTGCGGCCATGGAAGCCGCCGGCAAAGGCGATGACGGCCTGGCGGCCGGTGGCATTGCGGGCGATCTTGATGACGTTCTCGACCGCCTCCGCGCCGGTGGTGACGAAGATCGTCTTCTTCTCGAACTTGCCCGGAAGCATGCCGTTCAGCCGCTCGGCCAGCCGTACATAGCTCTCATAGGGCACCACCTGGTGGCAGGTGTGGGTGAAGCGGTCGAGCTGCGCCTTGACCGCCTCGATGACCTTGGGGTGGCGATGGCCGGTGTTGACGACGGCGATGCCGGAGGAGAAATCGATGTAGCGGCGGCCCTCGACATCCCAGATCTCCGAGTTCTCGGCCCGGTCGGCGTAAATCTGCGTGGTCATACCGACACCGCGCGAGATCGACTGGCTCTTGCGTTCGGAAATGGCTGAGTTCTTCATGATGTCCCTCATAGGGCCGGCGCCCGTTCTGCTTGATCAGATGTCTTCTGGGCTTATTTCATGCTTTCCTCAAGTCGGCACCGCCGGCAGGCGATTGGGCCTGAGGTAGCGCGCCTGACCAGCCGGCGATATCCGTAACCAGGGCAACGGACTGCGTTAACGGGTTCGGAGCCTTCGCGGCGCGCTGTTGAGGATCATTGAACGGAAAAACCCGCCTGTGCGGCGGGTCCCTGGCGCAACTCAGCACCATATCCAAATATCTATCATAGTTGCCTTCACCTCGTCAAGGAAAAAATTCCTATCACGAAAAGCTGCCCGGCCGGGACTGGCCGTCGTCAGGCCTTTGCAAACCCGAGTCGGATGCCTGACACGGGTACGAGTCCGGTTTCCTTTTTCGGGAGATCGACTATCGTGCCGGGATCCGCGAGGCATCGCGATCGGCGAGCGGCCTGCGGCTGAGGGAGCCCATGAGCAGGAACGCGACATCGTCCGTCTCGCCGCCATCGGTCAAACCTTCCAATTTTTCGACTTTTTCCATCGGCGTAGCGCTTTTCACTTGCACGGCCGTCCTGCTTTTGGCCGGCTGCCAGAAACAGGAAGCGGCCGAGAAAAAGCTGCCGATCATGGTGCGCACCGAGACCGTGGCGATGGCCGACTATGCGCCGAGAACCGCGCTGACCGGGGTGATCGCGGCGCGTACGCTGAATAATCTGTCGTTCCGGGTCGGCGGCCGCGTCGCCGAACGGCTTGCCGATGTCGGCCAGCATGTCGACAAGGGCGCGGTGCTTGCCCGCATCGACCCGCAGGAGCAGGAATCCGATTTGCGCTCGGCGCAGGCCGATCTCGACGCGGCGCAAGCGCAGTTGACCCAGTCCGCCGCCGCCTTCGAGCGGCAAAAGACGCTGCTTGCCCAGGGTTACACCACCAGGCGCGACTATGACGCCGCCGATCAGGCATTGAAGGTGGCGCAAGGCAGCCTCGACGCGGCGCAGAGCGCGCTCGCCAATGCCAAGCAGAACCTGTCCTTCACCGAACTCAAGGCTGGCGCCGCGGGCGTCATCACCGCCCGCCAAGTCGAAACCGGCCAGGTGGTGCAGGCTGCGCAGACCGTCTTCACCGTCGCCGAGGACGGCGACCGCGACGCGGTGTTCAACGTCCAGGAGACGTTGGTCGCCAGGACGCCGACCTCGCCGGCGGTGACGATTACGCTTCTGTCCGACCCGCAGATCAGGGCAACGGGCAAGGTGCGCGAAATCTCCCCGGCGGTCGATCCGGCGTCGGGCTCGATCCGGGTCAAGGTCGGCATTGCCGATACGCCCGCCGGCATGCCGCTGGGCGCGGCCGTCATCGGCTCGGTCGGCGCCAAACCGGCCAAGGCGATCCTGCTGCCCTGGCAGGCATTGACGTCCAGCGCCGGCAAGCCGGCGGTCTGGATCGTCGATCCCTCGACCGGTACGGTGACGATGGCACCGGTCGAGGTGCTGGCTTTCAATTCCGGCACCGTCGTCATCGCCAGGGGATTGGAGGAGGGCCAAAGCGTCGTCACCGCGGGCGGACAGCTGCTCAGTGCGGGTCAGAAAATCGAGATATCGGGAGCGGGCCAATGAGCCGGCTGCCGCGCCTCCTGCTTGGCGTGATAGCGCTTGGCGCGCTCGCCGCCTGCTCGAAATCGGAGGAGAAGCCGCCGGAGATCATCCGGCCGGTGCTGTCGGTGGTGGTCGAGCCGCGCACCACGCAGGTCTTCGGCTTCGCCGGATCGGTCGAGCCGCAGGTCAGCGCCGATCTCGCCTTTCGCCTGCTCGGCCGGGTCGTGTCCCGCGACGTCAATGTCGGCGACATCGTCAGCAAGGGCACGACGATCGCGGCACTGGACCCGACCGCCTTGGAGCTGTCCGTCCAGGCGGCCAAGGCCGAGCTCTCCAATGCCGAGGCACAGTTTGCCAACGCCGCCGCCAGCGAGGAGCGCCAGCGCCAATTGCTTGCCACCGCCAACACCACGCAAGCCGTGTTCGATGCCGCGCAGCAGGCGAGGAAGGCGGCCGAGGCCAGTGTCGAGCGGGCCAAGGCCTCGCTGGCCAAATCGCAGGAGCAGCTCGGCTATGCCAGGCTGTTCTCGGATTTCGACGGCGTCGTCACGGCTGTCGGCGCCGAGGTCGGCCAGACGGTCTCCCCCGGCCAGACGGTCGTCACCGTGGCGCGCTCGGACCCGCGCGAAGCGGTGGTCGATATTCCAGACCAGTTGACCGGCGATCTCACGGCCGGCACGCCGTTCCAGGTCATCCTGCAATCGCTGCCGACGATCCGGACCGAGGCCAAGCTGCGCGAGATCGCGCCGCAGGCCGAGGGCTCGACGCGCACGCGGCGCGTGCGGCTGACGCTTACCGATCCGCCGCAGGCCTTCCGGCTCGGCTCGACCGTGACCGCAACGCGCATGACCACGGTGGAGCCGACGATCGAACTGCCGCTGTCGGCGCTCTTCCAGAGGAACGGCTCCGACAGGGTGTGGATCGTCGATGCGCAGACATCGAGCGTGAGCACGCGCGAGATCAAGGTTGCCTCCAGGAACGGCGGAACCTTCACGGTGGCTCAGGGGCTGGAAGCGGGAATGCGCGTCGTCACCGCCGGCGTCCACAGCCTGACCGAAGGCCAGAAGGTCAAACTGCCCGCGGGAGGGGCCTCATGAAGGGCTTCAACCTCTCCGACTGGGCGCTCAACCACCGCTCGATGGTCTGGTATTTCATGCTGGTCTTCGTTGCGGCCGGCATCTTCTCCTACCTCAACCTCGGCCGCGAGGAAGACCCCGCCTTCACCATCAAGACCATGATCATCCAGGCCAATTGGCCCGGCGCTTCGGTCAAGGAGACGGTGCAGCAGGTGACCGACCGCATCGAGAAGAAGCTCGAGGAACTCGACAGCCTCGACTACACCAAATCCGTCACCACAGCCGGCCAGACCGTCATCTTCGTCAACCTGAAGGACACCACCAAGGCGCGCGACGTCGTGCCGAACTGGATTCAGGTGCGCAACATGGTCAACGATATCAAGGCGCAGTTCCCGCAAGGCGTCCAGGGACCGTTCTTCAACGACCGTTTCGGCGACGTCTACGGCAACATCTACGCCTTTACGTCGGACGGGCTGACGCCGCGCCAGCTGCGCGACTATGTCGAGGATGTCAGGACAAAAATCCTGACCGTGCCGAATGCCGGCAAGGTGGACCTGGTCGGTGCCCAGGACGAGGCGATCTATCTCGAATTCTCGACCCGCCAGATCGCGGCCCTCGGCCTCAACCAACAGGCGATCGTGGCAAGCCTGCAGGCGCAGAACGCGATCACCCCGTCCGGCGTCATCCAGTCCGGCCCGGAACGCATCAGCGTGCGGGTCGGCGGCCAGTTCACCTCCGAAGAGAGCCTTCGCGCCATCAATCTTCGCGTCAACGACCGCTTCTTCCGGCTGAGCGACGTGGCGACGATCACGCGCGGCTATGCCGATCCGCCAACGGCACTGTTCCGCTTCAACGGCCAGGACGCGATCGGGCTCGCCATCGGCATGAAGCCCAACGCCAATCTGCTCAAATTCGGCGAGGCGCTGCATGAGGCGATGAACAAGGTGCTGGCAGACCTGCCGGTCGGCGTCGGCGTGCATCTGGTCGCCGACCAGCCGGTCATCGTCGAGGAAGCGGTCTCGGGCTTCACGCGCGCCTTGTTCGAGGCGGTGGCCATCGTGCTGGCCGTGTCCTTCATCAGTCTCGGCATGCGCGCCGGCTTCGTCGTGGCGCTGTCGATCCCGCTGGTGCTGGCCATCACCTTTACGGTCATGTCCTATCTCGGCATCTCGCTGCAGCGCATCTCGCTCGGTGCGCTGATCATCGCGCTCGGGCTTCTGGTCGACGACGCGATGATCGCGGTCGAGATGATGGTGGCGCGGCTGGAGGTCGGTGATAGCCTGCGCAAGGCGGCGACCTATGTCTACACATCGACCGCCTTTCCGATGCTGACCGGCACGCTGGTGACCGTCGCGGGCTTCATTCCGATCGGCCTCAACAACAGCGCCGCCGGCGAATACACCTTCACCCTGTTCGTGGTCATCGCCGTGTCGCTGCTGGTGTCGTGGATCGTGGCGGTGCTGTTCGCGCCGCTGCTCGGCGTCACCATCCTGCCGGCGGCGATGAAGACGAAGCATCACGACCAGCCGGGCCGCTTCACCTCGCTGTTCCGGCGTGCCCTTGTCGGCTCGGTGCGCCATCACTGGCTGACCATCATCGCCACGGTGCTGTTGTTTGCCGCCTCGATCGCCGGCTTCGGCCTGGTGCAGCAGCAGTTCTTCCCGCCATCGGACCGGCCGGAGCTGATCGTCGACTGGAACCTGCCGCAGAATTCCTCGATCGCCGACACGCGCGAGCAGATGGAGCGGTTCGAGCAGCGGGCGCTGGTCGGCAATCCCGACATCGACCATTTCTCGTCCTATATCGGCCAGGGCGCGGTGCGCTTCGTGCTCGCCTATGACGTGCAACCGGCCAATCCCTATTTCGGCCAGACGGTGATCGTCACCAAGAGCATCGAGGCGCGCAACCGGGTGAAGCCGGCGCTGGAAAAGCTGCTGCGCGAGGAATTCGTCGGTACCGACGCCTTCGTGAAGCTGCTCGAACTCGGACCGCCTGTCGGCCGCCCCGTGCAGTACCGCGTCGGCGGGCCCGACATCCAGACGGTGCGCTCGCTGGCGCAGCAATTCGCCGGCGTGATTTCAGCCAATCCCAAACTCGCCGCGCCGACCTTCGACTGGAACGAGCCGCAGCGCGTGCTCAGGGTCGACGTGCTGCAGGACAAGGCGCGGCAGCTCGGCATCACCTCCTCCGACATCGCCAGCGCGCTCAACAGCACCGTCGGCGGCGCCACCATCACGCAAGTGCGTGACGCCACCTACCTGATCAACGTGGTGGCGCGCTCGCGCGAGGCCGAACGCGGCTCGATCGAGACTTTGCAGAACATGCAGCTGCCGACCAGCACCGGCGAGGCCATCCCGCTCGCGGCGGTGGCCAACTTCCGCTACGAGCTCGAACAACCGACGGTATGGCGGCGCGACCGCATCCCGACCATCACCGTGCGGGCCGGCCTGGTCGGCGACGTTCTGCCGGCAACAGTGGTCAACGAACTGAAGCCATCGGTCGATGGCTTCATCGCCAAGCTGCCGCCGGGCTATTCCGTCGAGACCGCCGGCTCCGTCGAGGAAAGCGCCAAGAGCCAGGGGCCGATAGCGGCCGTCGTGCCGCTGATGCTGTTTGTGATGGCAACCATCCTGATGGTCCAACTGCAGAGCTTCCAGCGCCTGTTCCTGGTCGTTGCGGTGGCGCCGCTCGGGTTGATCGGCGTGGTGGCGGCCCTGGTGCCGAGCGGCGCGCCGCTCGGCTTCGTCGCCATCCTCGGCGTGCTTGCCCTGATCGGCATCCTGATCCGCAACTCGGTCATCCTGATCGTGCAGATCGAGGACCTTGTCGCGGAGGGCAAGGACCGTTGGGCCGCTGTCATCGAAGCGACGGAACACCGGATGCGGCCGATCGCGCTGACGGCCGCCGCCGCCAGCCTGGCGCTGATCCCGATCGCGCGCGAAGTGTTCTGGGGACCGATGGCCTACGCGATGATGGGCGGCATCATCGCGGGTACTGCGATCACGCTGCTGTTCCTGCCGGCGCTTTATGTGACGTGGTTCAGGATCAAGGAGCCGAAGCGTCGGGATGAGCCGCCCGCTCTGGAGAGCGGCGAACCGGTGCAAGCTCAGACCTGAGACATTGCCGAGTCATTCGTTGTCGTCGTTGGTGGGTGTGGGGCGCGATTTTGCCCGCTGCCAAGGTGACGATTTTGAGCTGCGCCAGGCATGCCAGCCTTCCGGCAAGTCGGCCAAGATTTGGATGCTTTCATCCCGCTGCAAAACGCTTTGCAGGCTCACGATCATTATGTCGCCTTCTTCAACAGGTCCGGTTTCGCTGTTGTGGAATTGCCAACTCCCGTCGTCATCGTCATGCGAGACATATGCGATCCAGTCGCCCGGGGTTACTATGCCCCTGTCCAAAAACACCGCGACGTTAGGAGGATCTGCAAACTGCCATTCCTTCATGAGGTCCCCTAAGACGATCGGTTCGCAAGACAAGCGAATTCAGATAGCTCTCACAAACCCGTCGCTGGCCCGCAAGAGATTGCGCGTGTAATCCTTCGTCACGCGCCGCTCGACCAAGTCACCCGCCGTCAAATTCTCCACCGCCTCGCCGCTTTGCATCACCATCAGGCGCTCGCACATATGGGTGATGATGGCGAGGTCGTGGCTGACCATCAGGAAGGTGAGCTTGCGCCGCCGGCGGACCTCCTCGAGCAGGTTGAGCACCTCGGCCTGCACGGAGGCATCCAGCGCCGAGGTCGGCTCGTCGAGCAGCAGGACCGACGGTTCGAGGATGAGCGCGCGCGCGATCGCCACGCGCTGGCGCTGGCCGCCCGACAATTGATGCGAGTAGCGGAAGCGGAAGCCGTTGCCGAGACCGACCTCGTCGAGCGCCCGCTGGATGCGCTTTTCCCCGTCGCCAAAACCATGGATGGCGAGCGGCTCCTGCAGCAGGCGGTCGATGGTCTGGCGCGGGTGCAGCGAACCGTACGGATCCTGGAACACCATCTGCACTTCGCGGTAAAAGGCCTTGTCGCGGCGCGCGCCGAGCTTCTTGCCGTTGACCACGATGCTGCCCGAAGCGACCGGCGCAAGGCCGGCGATCGCCCTGAGCAGCGTCGATTTGCCGGAGCCGGATTCACCGACCAGGCCGAAGGATTCGCCCGGCTGCACGTCCAGGCTGACACCCTTCAGTGCGCGAAAGCGGTCGAAGATGACCTCCAGCCCGTCGACGGCGATTGCTGATGTCATGCCGCCCACTCCGGCTTGCGGTCGAGCACCGGCAACGGGTGACGATCGGCGCCGATCTTGGGCATGCAGTTGAGCAGGCCGCGCGTGTAGGGATGCTGGGCGCGACCGAGTTCGGAGGCCTTGAGCTGCTCCACCACCTTGCCGGCATACATGACGATGACGCGGTCGCAAAAGGACGAGACCAGGCGCAGATCGTGCGAGATGAAGATCAGCCCCATGCCGCGCTCGCCGACCAGCCGGTCGAGAATGCCGAGCACGTCGAGTTGCACGGTGACGTCGAGCGCCGAGGTCGGCTCGTCGGCGATCATCATTTCCGGCCCGGCGATCAGCATCATGGCGATCATGGCGCGCTGGCCCATGCCGCCGGAGACCTCGTGCGGATGCAGGTCGAAGACACGCCGGGGGTCGCGGATCTGCACCGCCTCCAGCATGGCCAGCGCGCGCTCCCGCGCCTCGGCCTTGGAGACCTTCTCATGCGTGCGCAGCGTCTCGACGATCTGGCGGCCGATGCTCATCACCGGGTCGAGCGAATATTTCGGATCCTGCAGGATCATGGCGATGCGATTGCCCCGCAGCGCGCGGCGCTCGCGCGCCGAGACGCCGAGCAGGTCGATGCCGTCGAAGGCCAATTTATTGGCTGATATCCGCGCCTGGGGCGGCGTCAGCCCCATGATGGCACGGCCGGTCTGCGACTTGCCCGAGCCGCTCTCGCCGACAATGCCCAGCCTTTCGCGGTCGAGCGAGAAAGAGACGCCGCGCACGGCCTCGATCAGCCCGGTGCGCGTCGGGAAGGTGACGCGCAGATCGTCGACTTCGAGCAGCGTCTTGCTGTCAGCGTTCATTGGTCGCCGCTCCGGGGGTCGAGCGCGTCGCGCAGGCCGTCGCCAAGCAGGTTGAAGCCGAGGCTGACGATCAGGATGGCGAAGCCAGGCGCGCCGGCCACCCACCATTGGTCGAGCACGAAGCGGCGGCCCGAAGCGATCATCGTGCCCCATTCGGGCAGCGGCGGCTGCGCGCCGAGGCCGAGGAACCCGAGGCCGGCGGCGGTGAGGATGATGCCGGCCATGTCGAGCGTCACGCGGATGATCAGCGAGGAGATGCAGAGCGGCATGATGTGGCGCAGCACGATGCGGAAGGGCGAGGCGCCCATCAGCTCCACCGCCTTGATGTAATCGGAATTGCGCACAGTCAGCGTTTCGGCACGCGCGATGCGGGCATAGGGCGGCCAGGAGGTGATGGCGATGGCGAGCACCGCGTTCTCGATGCCGGGGCCGAGGGCCGCGACAAAGGCCAGCGCCAGGATCAGCTTGGGGAAAGCGAGGAAGATGTCGGTGATGCGCATCAGTATGGCATCGGTCCAGCCGCCGGCATAGCCGGCGACGGTGCCGACCACGAGGCCGATGGGGGCGGCGATGATGGCGACCAGGATGACGACGTACAGCGTCCAGCGCGAGCCGTAGAGAATGCGCGAGAGGATATCGCGGCCGAGATCGTCGGTGCCGAACCAGTGCTCGGCGCTTGGCGCCAGCAGGCGCGCATTCTTCAGATCGCCGAAAGTCGGCGAATAAGGCGCCAGCACCCCGGCAAGGGCGGCAATGACCAGCAGCGCGATGATGATGAGCAGGCCGAGAAAGGCCAGCCGATTGGCGGAGAAACGCCGCCACGCGACATAGGCGCGGCCGAGCCTCGCCTGCATGCGCGAGGCCGGCCGCTCGCTGAGCAGCCAGTCGCGGCGGGAGAGGGGGGCGGCGTCGGAGGCGGTCATGACGATGCCTCTTGGCGCTGTCGACCCCCACTCCGGTCTGCTTCGCAGACCAACTCTGCCCCGTTCGACGGGGGAGAGGAAAGGCGCCAGGCGTGCGACCGGCTCTTCCTCTCCCCCGGGCAAGAGGAGATGTGGCCCGAAGGGCCGGAATAGGGGCGATTGGCGGCAGCCGAGGCCGAAAGTGGGATTCCTCTGCTCATCTTACCTTCGTCCTCGGGTCGAGCACGCGGTAAAGCAGGTCGGACAGGAGATTGATGGCTATGAACACCGAGCCGATGACGATGGTGCCGCCGAGCACCGCGTTCATGTCGGCATTCTGCAGCGAATTGGTGATGTAGAGGCCGATGCCAGGCCAGGAGAAGACCGTCTCGGTCAACACCGAGCCTTCCAGCAGCCCGGCATAGGAGAGCGCGATCACTGTCACCATCGGCACGGCGGCATTGCGCAATGCATGAGCCCAGATGATGCGGGTTTCCGACAGGCCCTTGGCGCGCGCGGCGACGATGTATTCCTGGGTGAGTTCGTTGAGCATGAAGGAGCGCGTCATGCGGCTGATATAGGCGAGCGAGAAATAGCCGAGCAGCGAGGCCGGCAGGATGATGTGGCGGAACGCGTCCCAGAAGACATCCCACTGCCCCTGCATCGCCGAGTCGAGAAGGTAGAAGCCAGTGATCGGCGTGAAGGTGTATTCGTAGACGACGTCGAGCCGCGCCGGGAAAGCCACCCATTGCAGCTTGGCGTAGAACAGGACGAGCCCGAGCAGGCCAAGCCAGAAGATCGGCACGGAATAGCCGATCAGGCCGATGACACGGACGACCTGGTCGATGAGGCTGCCGCGCCTGACGGCAGCCAGCACACCCAGCGGCACGCCGAACAGCGCGCCGATCAGTGTCCCCAACGTCGCCAGTTCCGTCGTTGCCGGAAGGGCGCGGCGGATGTCGGTCATGACCGGATTGGTGGTCAGCACCGAGGTGCCGAAATCACCATTGAGGGCATTTTTGACATAAATATAGAACTGCTCGACCAGCGGCAGGTCGAGACCCATCTCGCGGCGCGTGCGTTCCACGACATTGGCCGGCGCCCGGTCGCCGAGCACGGCCAACACCGGGTCGATGGGGATGACGCGGCCAATGAAAAAGGTCACCGCGAGCAGACCGAGATAGGTCGTGATCGCGATCACCAGGAAGCGGCCGATCGATGAGAAAATGGCGACGGCACGGGCGCTGCCGCGCCCTGCCGCCGCCTGATTTTCAGCTACGCTCATCCGCCGGCGCTATTCCTTGGAAACCGGCCCAACGAAATTGGTGTCGAAGCTCGGGCCGAGCGCGAAACCCTTGAGGTTCTTGCGCAACCCGGCGACTTCCAGCTGCTGATGGATGATGACGAAGGGACTGGTATCGAGGATCTTCTGCTGCAGATCCTTGTACATGTCGGCGCGCTTGCCCGAATCCTTCTCCAGCAAAGCGGCTTCGGTTTGCTTGGTCAGGTCCGGAATATCCCAGGCGTTGCGCCAGGCCAGCGTCTTGGACTTGCCCTCATCCGAATTGTCCGGGTTCGAGGCAAAGGTCTGGGCATTGGAGTTCGGATCGAAATAGTCCTGGCCCCACTGACCGATATAGATGTCGTGGTTGCGGGCGCGGTACTTGGTCAACGTCTGCTTGCCGTCGCCGGGAATGATCTCCAGCTTGATACCGGCCTGGCCGAGCGTCTGCTGGATCGATTCCGCCATGCCGGTTGTCGGCTGGCCGGTGCGCACATCCATGGTCACGCTGAAGCCGTCGGGCAGGCCTGCCTTGGCCAGCAGTTCCTTGGCCTTGGCGACGTCGAGCTTGAACGGGTTCTTGTCCAGTTCTCCGAGCACGCCCTTGGGCAGGAAAGTCTGGTGGATTTCACCGATGCCCTTGAGGATGGTCGAGCTCAGCGCGTCATAGTCGACCAGATATTTGAAGGCCTGGCGGACTTCGGGCTTGGCGAGGTTCTGGTTCTTTTGGTTGAGGCTGATGTAGTAGACAGTGCCCTTCGGCGCACTGGTTGTGGTGAGGTCGGCGTTCTTGGCAATGGCGTCGAGGTCGTTTGGCTCAAGATTGCGGGCGACGTCGATGTCGCCGGCCTCAAGCGCCAGGCGCTGTGCCGAGCTTTCCTTCATGTTGCGGTAGATGACGCGAGCAAGCTTGGCCTTTTCGCCGTAGTAATTGTCGTTCCGTTCGAGCACGACGGCCTCGTTGGCGCGCCACTCACGCAGCTTGTAGACGCCCGAGCCGGCATAGCCGGTCTTCAGCCAGGCATTGCCGAAATCATTGTCCCATTTGTAGTCGGCGCTCGGCGTGACCGCCGCGACATGTTCCTTGACCAGCTTGGCGTCGACGACCGAGGCGACGGTGGCCGACAGGCAGTTCAACACGAAGCTCGGCGCATAGGCCTTGTCGACGATGAACTGGAAGGTGGTGTCATCGACCGCCTTGGCTTTTTCGGCGACATTGTCGCCGCTGATCCCGAACTGGTCGATGATGAAGGCCGGGCTCTTGTCCAGCTTGACGGCGCGTTCGAACGAATAAGCGACGTCGGCCGCGGTGATCGGGTTGCCCGAGGCGAATTTCAGGCCGGGCTTGAGCTTGAACGTGTAGGTCAGGCCATCGTCCGAGACGGTCCAGCTTTCGGCGAGGTCGCCCTTGACCTTGGAGGTGTCGCTGAGGTCGAGCCGGACCAGCAGGTCATAGGTGTTGCCGGTGACCTCGGCGGTCGACAGCTCGAATGCCTCGCCCGGATCCATGGAGATGATGTCATCGATGGCGAAGCCTTCGACCAGCGTGTCGGCTGGCGTGACCGCGCCAGCCGGCGCTCCCGCCAGAAGCAGCGCCGACATTGCGGCACCCGCAAGCAGAATGCGGGATCGTAGAGCAAGCTTTTCCATCATCATGGTGATTGTTCCCTGTTTTGTTGACCTGAGTTCCCGGCTCAGGGTTGCGGTGTTTTTCCAGGCCGACAAGGGCCCCCTTTGACCACTTACCGTCGTGGTTTTTGTCCAGTTGGTCAACAGCATATCCGGCGGCCTCGCGGCGAGCAACGAGCATTTATGCGTCGGCTCACTGGATCATAGTGGCAGGCGGACGAGCCGGAGCATGCGAAGGCCAACAGAGGCCAGCGTTCGAGAAAAAACCCTGACGTGGGAGTTACTTCAGAGCAGCGACCAGGCCGGCATCGGGGAAGCAGGTGGCGGGCTTGCCGTTCTTTTCCTGCCAGGCACCGATCGAGCGGCGGGTCTTGAAGCCGGGCAGCCCGTCGGCGCTGCCGACATCGTAGCCCTTGGCCTCCAGCGCCCGCTGCAGGGCGGCGATGTCGGAGCGGTGGAGGTCACCGACCGCACCCCAGCTGCCGGAAAAATTCGCATCGCCATGGGCGATGCGGTCGGCGCCATGGCCGATGAAGAGGGCATAGAGGTCGCTGGTGTTGTATTGCTTCAGCACGTAGAAATTGGGCGTGGCGATGAAGGCCGGGCCGCTGCGGCCGGCCGGCATCAGCAGGAAGCCCTCGGCCTTCAGCTCGCTCGCCGGGAATGCCTTGCCGCCGACACGCTTGATGCCCATTGCGGCCCATTGCGAGATTGTCTTGCCCTGGTCGGGGCCTTCGAGCGAGCAGGAGACGCTCTCGGGCACGGTCACCTCGAAGCCCCAGCCACGTCCCCTCACCCAGCCATAATGGACGAGATAGTTGGCGATCGAGGCGAGCACGTCAGGCGTCGAGCTCCAGATGTCGACACGCCCGTCGCCATCGAAATCCACCGCATGCTTGAGGAACGATGTCGGCATGAATTGCGGCTGGCCGAGCGCGCCGGCCCAGGACGATTTCATCGCATCCACCGGGGCCAATCCGCGCTGGACGATCTCGAGCGCCGCCAGCAGCTCGGTGCGGAAGAAGTCCTTCCTCGTCGACATGAACGCCTTGGTGCCGAGCACCTCGAAGGCGTCGTAAGGCATCTTCGCCGCGCCGAACCCTGTTTCGCGACCCCAGATCGCCAAAAGGACCTCGCCCGGCACGCCATAGCGCTTTTCGATCGCGGCGAGCGTCCTGGCGTTGGCCGCCGCGCGCGTCCGCCCGCCCGATGTGACCGCGCGGATGGTCTTCTCGGCGAAATAGGCGCCGGGCGAGCCGAACTCGGCCTGATGCTGCTTCTGCGGCGTCTTCGGCTTCTCGCCGGGCATGACAAGATCGGGCAGCTTGAGATTGGGTTTGACACCGTCGAAAGCGGCATCGAAGGTCTGCTTGGAAATGCGCTTGGCCTTGGCGTCAGGCCACAGATCGCTCCGGAGCCAGGCGCGGAACTGGTCGTCGATCTTGGCGGCCGAGGCGGAGGTGGAGAGGAACAGTGCAGCCAGTATCGCCAGGAAAAACGCAAAGCAGAACTTGCGGAGGCCGCGTTCCTTGGCGCCCCCCTCTGGCCTGCCGGCCATCTCCCCCACAAGGGGGGAGATCGACCGTTGTCTCTGCCTTCGCCAAACACCGCCGTTGAAAAGGAGATGCCGGCTGCGAAATTGCCAATCTCCCCCCTTGAGGGGGAGATGTCCGGCAGGACAGAGGGGGGCGCCACGGAACGCCAACTTTTGAGGATGCGGGATCACCGTGACAAGCATCCTTCCCCGCAATCGCGTCAAAACGCCGTCCTGGAGCGCAGCGCTGCCGCCAGCGTGCCTTCGTCGAGATAGTCGAGTTCGCCCCCGACCGGCACGCCATGCGCCAGCCGCGTTATCTTCACCTCGAAACCGTGCAATTGATCGGTCAGGTAGTGGGCCGTGGTCTGGCCCTCCACCGTGGCATTGACGGCCAGGATGATCTCCTTGACCTCGCCGCCGGCGACGCGGTCGACCAATGAGCGGATGTTGAGCTGATCGGGGCCGATGCCGTCGAGCGGCGACAGCGTGCCGCCCAGCACGTGGTAGCGCACGTTCATCGCCGCCGCCCGCTCCAGCGCCCACAGATCAGAGACGTCCTCGACGACGATCAGCGTGCCGGCGTCACGGCGCGGATCGGTGCAGATCATGCAGGGGTCGGACGTGTCGACATTGCCGCAGGTGGAGCAAATGCGCACCTTGTCGGCCGCCTCGCGCATGGCGGCGGCGAGCGGCGACAGCAGCTGTTCCTTCTTCTTGATCAAATGCAGCGCGGCGCGCCTGGCCGAACGAGGACCAAGCCCCGGCACTTTGGCCAGGAGTTGGATCAGGCGTTCGATCTCGGGACCCGCGATTCGCTTGGACATTGCCCTGATCTAGAGCAATTCCGCGAAAAGTGCGAAGCGGTTTTGCGTCCGGACCGCGTCTCCAACCAGCACCGGCAGGCCGTCAAGTGCGGCCCGCCTCAGTTGGTTTCGAGCGGACGGCTCTGGCTGACGATCATTGCGCCGATGGCATCCGTGTTCTCAGGCGTCGACTGGAACCCCATCGCCGCTTCCTGCGGCGCGCCCTGCACCGAGGAAATGACCTTCGTGTTCAAGGTCCCGCCAAAACGAGCGGCGTCCGGTTCCTCCATCGGCTCCTGCATCGCCACCATCGTCGGCTTCTCCTGGACGCGCGCGGATTTTGCGGCCGGCGCAGCCGATGCCGTCACGTAGGTCTGCTGGGCCGCCTTGCCGGAGCGCACCGGCTCCGCCGCGGCAGTCACGTACGCCGCAGCGGTGCGATCGGATGTCTTGGCCGTCGGCTCGGCGGAAGCGACACGAGTCGCGGCTACTCCGGGCAAGGCTGCTGGCTGCTCGGCCGAGGCGACCGCGACCGTCGGCTCGTCCGGCAGCGGCTGCCAGTTGCGGCCGCGCTTCTCGTAGAACGCATTGCCGCCGGCGACCATGGTGTAATGCATATTCTTGTAGGGGAAGCGCAGGCCCGCGGTGTGGAAATACATCGTGTTCTTGAGCTTGGCCTTGCGCTCGCCCTTGAGCACGGCGTCGGCGGCTTCCTCGACATCGGGCATGGCACGCGAATTCATCGGCCTGGTCATGACGCCGGGCGCGAACTGGCCGCGCTCGCCCACCACCGCGCAGATGGTGTCACCATGTTTGCCGGAGCGCAGCCGGTTCATCACGACAGTGCCGACGGCGATCATGCCATCGCGGCTCGACCGGTTGGATTCGAAGAACATCGCCCTTTCCAGGCATTCCCTGTCCTTCGGCGTGTGGTAGCCGCGAGAGCTCAGGAAACTCGGCGTGATGGCGTCGGTCAGGCTGGACATGCCGTGTGACGCGGTCTGGCTGCAAGCGGCCAGGAACAGGGGAGACGTGACGACGCCGAGCAACAGCGGCGTCTTCCATCGCGTGGCAATCAACAGGTAACCCTCTCACTTCGATGCCCGCCCCCAGGCTGCGGCAAGAATGAGACACTTTCGGGCAAAATGATGGCTAAAACGTTATTGGTGAGATGCTGTTGCCAAACTGGCACAGTTACGTGGCAAGATCCGGACTTCAAGCCTTTGTTTTATGCACGCCCTTGTCCAGGCCGAGACCGCTTTTGGACGACATGCATTATCGCTCGGCTGAAATCGCTGCCGGCCGTCCTGGCTCAATTTCTTCGAATTTCTCCGAGAACAGCCCGCGCTTCAGGAACAATGCTCGCGCATTGCGGGCGACCGGCGCGATCTTTCCCGGCCAGTCGCTGTCGATGAACTCGGACCTGGTGAAATCGGGGTTGGCCTCTCCGGCAGCCTCCAGGAAATCCGCGATCTCCAGCACGATGGCGCGTTCTTCCTTCGAGAGCGCCGAAGTGCCCGCTTCGATCGAGGGGCGATGCACGAAATCCTCGAACAGGTTGAAATAGCCCTTGATGCCGACGAGATCGACGCCGGCATCAGAATCGGCCAGGATTTCCAGGATCTCGTAGATCCTGTTGCGGATACGCTGCTCGATCAGCCTTTCGGACGGCTCTTCGGCCATGGCCAACTAGTCTTTGGCTTTATGCATGTCGTTATCCCCAAAACCGTCGCACACTCTTGGGCGACATGCATCTAGAACGGCAGTTTCATTCCCGGCGGAATCGGCAGGCCGGCGGTCAGCGCCTTGGTCTTTTCCTGCATGATCTGCTCGACCTTGGCCTTGGCGTCATTGTGAGCGGCCAGAAGCAGGTCTTCGAGGATCTCGACCTCATCCTCCTTGAACAGAGACGGGTCGATCTTCAGCGACTTCATCTCAAACTTGCCGGTCAACGTGACAATGACCAGGCCGCCGCCGGCCTGGCCGACGGCTTCGACCGTGGCGATCTCGTCCTGCATAGCCTGGAACTTGGCTTGCATTTCCTTCGCCTTGCCCATGAGGCCGAGAAGATCTTTCATGGTCCGATCCTTTGCAAAGTCGTGGTTTCGTCAGGGTTCGTCGTCGTCCGCCGGCGGCTCGACCGGCACTTCGGCTTCGACCGCGTCGGCTTCCGGCGCGTCGGGAATGCGCACGTCGATGATCCTGGCGCCGGGAAAACGCGCCAGGATGGCGGCGACCGTCGGATCGCTCTTGGCATCGAGCAAAGCGTTCTCGCGCCTGGTCGATTCCATTTCGGCCAGCGTCTGGCCGCCCTCTTCCTTCGACAGCGACACCAGCCAGTTGCGGCCGGTCCAGGCGCGCAGCTTGGTCGTCAAATCGTTGAGCAGCATTTTGGGCGCATCGTCGGTCAGGCTGACGTCGATGCGGCCGGGCTCGATGCGCACGAGGCGGATGCAGCGCTTGACCAGCACCTTGAAGGCGATGTCGCGCTGCGCGTCGGCAAGGGCGACAATATCGGCCAGCGATTTCAGCGGTATTGGCTGCGCCTCCGGCGCCGGCTGCACAGGCGCAATGAAGGCGGCCGGAGCGGCTTCCACCAGCCGCATGGTCTGCGCGCCGCCCGACCCGCCGGGCATGCGCGCCTGCGCCACTGCGCTGGCGCCGTTGCCACCAGGAGCGCCGCCATTACCGGGGCTCGCCGGCGCGCCGTTCGAACGCGGCGCCGCGCCCGGCGCCGGCAGGCCGTTCTCCAGCGATCTCAATGCTTCGTCCAGCGTCGGCAAGTCGGCCGCGTGCGCCAGCCGGATCAGCACCATCTCGGCAGCACTTACCGGGCGGTTGGAGGACTGCACCTCCGGGATGCCCTTGAGCAGCATCTGCCACGTCCGCGACAGCACCTTGATCGAGAGCGTCCGCGCGAAATCTGCGCCGCGCTCGCGCTCGTCCTGCGACAGCGCCGCGTCGTCGGCGGCGGCCGGCACGAAACGCAGCCGGGTGACGAGATGGTTGAATTCGGCAAGGTCGGTCAGCACGGCGGCCGGATCGGCGCCGGTGTCGTATTGCGCGCGCAATTCCGCCAGTGCCGCGGCAACGTCACCCTTCATGACATGTTCGAACAAATCGACGACGCGGGCGCGATCGGCGAGACCCAGCATCGCGCGCACGGCTTCGGCGCTGACCGCACCACCGCCATGCGCGATGGCCTGGTCGAAAATCGATTGAGCATCGCGCATCGACCCCTCGGCCGCGCGCGCGATCATCGCCAGCGCGTCGTCTTCCGCCTCGATGCCTTCCAGGCCCGCTATCCGGGCGAGATCAGCCTTCACCACAGCCGCATCGATGCGCCTCAGGTCAAAGCGCTGGCAGCGCGACAGCACGGTGATCGGCACCTTGCGGATTTCGGTGGTGGCGAAGATGAACTTGACGTGCGGCGGCGGCTCTTCCAGCGTCTTCAACAGGCCGTTGAAGGCCTGCGTCGACAGCATGTGCACTTCGTCGATGATGTAGACCTTGTAGCGGGCCGAGACCGGCGCGTAGCGCACCCGTTCGATGATGTCCCTGATGTCGTCGATGCCGGTGTGCGAGGCGGCATCCATCTCGATGACGTCGACATGGCGGCCTTCCATGATCGCCTGGCAGTGCTCGCCGAGCACGGCAAGGTCGACGGAAGGCTGGTCGATTGTTGCCGTTTTATAATTCAGGGCCCGCGCGAGAATGCGCGCGGTCGTGGTCTTGCCGACGCCGCGCACGCCGGTCAACATCCAGGCCTGGGCGATGCGGCCGGTGGCGAAAGCGTTGGTGAGCGTGCGCACCATCGGCTCCTGGCCGACCAGTTCGGAGAAATTCGCCGGACGGTACTTGCGCGCCAGCACGCGATAGGCGCCAGCCTTGCCTATCTCCAGGCTTTTTGGTCCCGAATTTCCGGCTTCGCTCATTCGCCCGCAAAACTCCAAATGGCCGCGCCAAAAGGCGGCCGATTCCTGCGCATAGTTTCGCCCGCGCTGCAATGCGTCGTCAACGTCGCGAGAAGGGCCGATGAGGTGGGAGGCTGGAACAATGACCCGTTCCGGGCTCGTTAGGGCTGCTTCCTTCCGGACCTGACCCGGTTGGCGAGTGGATCGTCCACCACCAACCTCCCTCCGTCCATATCGGCAATTCGGCGACGAAATGCAAGGGCGCAGGCAAATCGGCTGCACCAGCCACGAGATTCGCTTGCAGCCTCGATGCAGCCGCTCTAGCGTTCATGACTCTGAGGAAAACACCAAAAGCAAGGGAAACGCCGATGCTGCCGGGCCTGAAGGCCGGATTCACGCTGGATACCCGGCTGGAGGCGGACAGCGAGCAGTTGATGTGGCTTGGGCTGTGTGAACTGCGCGTGATGAACGACCGCCGCTGGCCATGGCTGCTTCTGGTGCCGCAGCGGCCGGGCGTGGAGGAAATCCACGACATGACGCCGCTCGACCAGACAATGCTGACCTTCGAGACCAATATGGTGGCGCAGGCGCTGAAGAAGGTGACCGGCTGCACCAAGATCAACACCGGCGCGCTCGGCAACATCGTGCGCCAGCTGCACATCCACGTCATCGCCCGTTCGGAAGGCGATCCCGGCTGGCCCGGCCCGGTGTGGGGACACGGCCTGCGCGAGCCCTATCAGCGCTCCGAGCTGCGCCGGTTTGCCGAAACGATAAGGGCGGCGCTATAAGCCTTCCCGTGTCCATCCCGAACATGTCCATCCCGAACGCCCAGAGTCCGCATGAGCTTTAGCCTGTTTGACGCGCCCTTGCGCGAGCCGAGCCAATTCGTCGGCTTCGCCGGCAACAGTATCGACCGACAATCCGAGAACCGCGCCGACGATTCGGTCGACAAAGCGCTCGCCGATCCCGGAACCAGGCTGCTTTTGATGCAGGGCGGCCGGCTCTACCTGAAGGTTCGTGACGGCAGCTTCGATCCCTGGTTCGGCGTCGCCGAAAGCCTGCCCTTCCAGACCTTGCCCGGCAGCGGTGTGCTGCTTGGATTCTCCGACCAGGGCCCGGTGCTGGCGGTGACCGCCGGTCTCGAGCCGGAACAGCTTCCCGAAACAGTCAAGGCCATCGACTACCGCTCGGTCTACATGCAAGGCCTGATCGACGAAGCGGCCGCCGGAGCGATGGCGCAGGGCGCCGCACTGCTCGCCTGGCACGCCAGCCATCGTTTCTGCAGCAAATGCGGGACCGAGTCACAAATGCGGGCCGGCGGCTACAAGCGCCATTGCCCGAATTGCGGCACCGAGCATTTTCCGCGCACGGATCCGGTGGCGATCATGCTGACGGCGACGCGCGAGAAATGCCTGCTCGGGCGCGGCCGGCATTTCGCGCCGGGCATGTACTCCGCCCTTGCCGGCTTCATCGAGCCGGGCGAGACGATCGAGGCGGCGGTGCGCCGCGAGACGCTGGAGGAGGCCGGCATCCGGCTCGGCCGCGTCGTCTACCACGCCAGCCAGCCCTGGCCATTCCCCTATTCGCTGATGATCGGCTGCTTCGGCGAGCCGCTCAATGAAGACATCCAGGCCGACCTCAACGAGCTGGAAGACTGCCGCTGGTTCTTGCGCGACGAGGTGCGCCTGATGCTGGCCAGGGAGCATCCGGGCAATCTGATCACGCCGCCGAAGGGAGCCATCGCGCATCACCTGATCCGCGCCTGGGTCGACAGCGAATAATGGAAATCAGGAGAGGGAAATGATCCGCCATACCGTCGTGTTCACGCTGAAGCATCCGCCGCACTCGCTGGAGGAAAAAAGGTTCCTGGTCGACGCCAAAAAATTCCTCTCGGCGATCAGGGGCGTCACCCATTTCGAACAATTGCGCCAGGTCAGTCCCAAGAACGACTACCAGTTCGGCTTCTCCATGGAATTCGCCGACCAGGCCGCCTATACCAGGTACAACGACCATCCCGACCACGTCGCCTTCGTGCGCGACCGCTGGATTCCTGAAGTCGAGACCTTCATGGAGATCGACTATGTGCCGCTTGGCTGGTAGCTCAATCCGCTACCTTCCACTGCTCGCGTGACTCACTCGCCGGATAGACGCCGAGGATCCGCACTTCGCGCGAGAAGAAGCGAAGCTCGTCCAGCGCCAGCTTGACCAGCGGATCGTCGGGGTGGCCCTCGATGTCGGCGTAGAACAGTGTCGCCGTGAAGGCGCCGAGTTGGTAGCTCTCGAGCTTGGTCATGTTGATGCCGTTGGTGGCGAAACCGCCCATCGCCTTGTAGAGCGCGGCCGGCACGTTGCGGACGCGGAAGATGAAGGTCGTCATCATCTTGGCGTCAGGCGACGGGCGTTCGGCCCACTGCTTGTTCTTGGTCAGGACGACGAAACGCGTGACGTTGGAATCGGTGTCCTCGACATTCTCCTCGATGATGTCGAGTTCATAGAGCGTTGCGGCCAATGCCGGGGACAGGGCGGCCATGGTGCGGTCCTTGACCTCGGAGACCATCTTGGCCGCGCCCGCCGTGTCGCCGGCGACAACCGCCTTCCAGCCATTTTTGCGGACGTATTTGCGGCACTGGCCGAGCGCATGGATGTGGCTGTGCACGGTTTTGATCTCGTCACGCTTCACACCTGGCAGCACCATCAGCTGGAAATGGATGGGCAGGAAATATTCGCCGACGATGTGCAGCCTCGATTCCGGCAGCAGATGGTGAATGTCGGCGACGCGCCCGGCGATGGTGTTCTCGATCGGGATCATGGCGAGATCGGCCTTGCCGGTTTCGACCGCGTTGAACGCATCCTCGAAGGTCGGGCACGGCAGCGGCTGCATCGAGGGATAGACGTTACGGCACGCGGTGTCGGAATTGGCGCCGGGCTCGCCCTGGAAGGATATTCTGTTGGTCTTTTCAGGCATGGCCAATTCTCGTTGAAGGGGTGTCGGTTCGGCGCTCAGTTTGAAAGGATCGTCCTGGCCCGTTCCAGGTCTTGCGGCGTGTCGACGCCGAGCGGCAGCGACCGCACGATCTCGGCGTCGATGCGCATGCCGGCTTCCAGCGCCCGCAACTGCTCCAGCCGCTCGCGGCGCTCCAGCGGCGACGGCTTGAGCGCCACGAAGCGCTCGAGCGCCGAGCGGCGATAGGCATAGAGGCCGATGTGATGATAGAGAGCGCCCTCGCCCCAGGGCGCGGTGGCGCGGGTGAAATAAAGCGCCCTCAGCCTGGTGGCCGACAATGGCGAGCCAACGATCTTGACGACGTTGGGATTGGTCTTTTCCTCGTCGCGCTCGATCTCGACGCCGAGCGTGGCGATGTCCACCGCCCTGTCCTCGAACGGCCTGAGCGAGGCCACGATGATCGCGGGATCGATGGTCGGCAGGTCACCCTGCACATTGACGATGGTTTCGACCTTGTTTGCCGGATCCAGCACCGTCAGGGCCTCGAATATCCGGTCCGAACCCGATTCGTGGTCCGAGCGCGTCATCACCGCCTCGAAACCATGCGCGCGCACCGCTTCCGCCACGCCTTGCGTGTCGGTCGCCACCACCACACGGCCAAGCCCGGCCTCGGCGGCGCGGCGCGCGACATGGACGATCATCGGGGCGCCGGCAATGTCGGCCAGCGGCTTGCCCGGGAGCCGGGTCGAGGCCATGCGGGCGGGGATCAGGATCAAGGTGGACATCGGTTTGGCGGGCGTTCGAAACGAGGAGGGGAAAGTGGCAAAAGGTCTCACTGGAAGCGCCCTTATAGGTGTTGCAACGCCGGAGCAAAAGACCTAGTTTCCGCGCGATTTGACCGGCTCTGGAGGGCAGGTCTCGATACCGACGGACGGAGTGGACGGATCGGTCCGCCGGAAAAGGGAGCAAGGGGCGTATGAATTCCAACGAAGTCAACAAGCTGCTCGCCGGATTGCTCGGAACCGTTTTCGTGGTGTTCTCGGTCGGCATCGTGTCGGACGCGCTGTTTGCCTCGCCCGCTCCGGAAAAGCCCGGCTTCGCCATCGAGGCCGCCGAGCCCGCCGAGGGCGGCCCCGCCGCTCCGGCAGCCGCCGAAAAGCCGATCGCGGATCTTCTGGCCAACGCAAGTGCCGAACAGGGCGCTGCCATCTTCAAGAAATGCCAGGCCTGCCACTCCGGCGAGAAGGGCGGCCCCAACAAGGTCGGCCCGGATTTGTGGGATCTCATCGACCGCCCGGTCGCCGAGCATGAGGGCTTCGCCTATTCGGCCGGCATGAAGGAGTTTTCCAAGGGCGGCACAGAGAAGTGGACCTACGACAACATCAACCACTTCATCACCTCGCCGAAAAAATTCGTGAAAGGCACGGCGATGGGCTTTGCCGGCCTGCCGAAGGAAGAAGACCGCGCCAACGTCATCGCCTATCTGCGCACGCTGTCGGACAATCCCAAGCCGCTGCCCGCGCCGGGCGCTGCCGCCGATGCATCCGCCCCCGCCAAGCCCGCCGAAGGGGCCGCACCGGCCAAGCCGGCCGAAGGCGCAGCTCCTGCCAAGCCAGCGGCGCCTGCGGCTCCCGCCGCACCAGCTCCGGCCGCCCCGGCACCGGCGCCTGCTCAATAAATCGGATATAGTCTCGACGACCTTGAAAAAGCCGGGTTCTGCCCGGCTTTTTCGTTAGGAAAACCGCCTCTACGGCGACAAAGCCGCGCATGGCGGTTTTCACGCGCGGCAAATCATCTAGATTGCCTTTCTGGATGATGGCACGCATCGCGAAGAGGACAGTGGATGACGCTTGGCCCAGTGCTTCTCAAATCGTTGCTGGCGGCGGCCCTGCTGGCCGCGGGGTTGCAGGCGGCCCTGGCCGATGAGTGGCGCACCACCTCATCGCTGATCGGCGAATCCAAATATGGCGACAATTTCCAGCACTACGACTACGTGAACCCCAACGCACCCAAAGGCGGCACGCTGAATTCGGTGGTACTGGGCACTTTCGACAGCTTCAATCCCTATATCGTGCAGGGTTCACCGGCCGCCGGCCTGGTCGGGTTCGGCGGCGGCCTGCTCTACGACACGCTGATGGAGCAGGCGACCGACGAAGGCAGTGTCAGCCATCCGCTGATCGCCGACGCCTACAAATACCCGGCCGACTTTTCCTCGGCGACTTACCGGCTCGACCCCCGCGCGAAATGGCATGACGGCCAGCCTATCACCGTCGACGACGTGATCTGGTCATTCCAGGTGCTGAAGGCGAACAGCCCGATGTACAGCCGCTATTTCGAGAATGTCACGGATGCCGTGGCCGTCTCGGATCGCGAAGTCGAGTTTCATTTCAGCCAGAAGGGCAACCGCGAGCTGCCTAAAATCCTGGGTGACCTCGCCGTGCTGCCGAAACATTGGTGGGAAGGCACGGATGCCAACGGCAAGAAGCGCGACGTCACCAGGCCGACGCTGGAGCCGCCGCTCGGCTCCGCCGCCTACAAGATCGCCAGCTTCAAGCCTGGCTCGGAAATCGTCTGGCAGCGCGTGCCGGACTATTGGGGTGCCAAGCTGCCGGTGAAGGTCGGCCGCGAGAATTTCGACAGGCAGCGTTTCACCTACATCCTTGATGACAATGCCGCCTGGCAGGCCTTCACCAAGGGCGGACTTGACGACATCAAACCGGAAAACAGTTCGAAGCGCTGGAAAACATTCTATGATTTCCCGGCGGTCAAGGCCGGCGATGTCATCAAGCAGGAATTCAAGACCACCTCGCCAGAGCCGATGCAGGCTTTCATGCTCAACCAGAGGCGCCCGCTGTTCCAGGACCGCCTGGTGCGGGCCGCGCTGACCTATCCTTTCGACTTCGAGACGATGAACCGTACGCTGTTCTACGGGTTCAACACTCGCACCAGCAGCTATTTCCAGGGAACTGAACTGGCCTCCAGCGGCTTGCCGCAAGGCAAGGAGCTGGAAATTCTTGAACAGTATCGCGACAAGCTGCCGCCCGAACTGTTCACCCAGGAATTCAAGCTGCCGGTCTACGATTCGCCGCAAGCCGAGCGCAAATACCTGAAGCAGGCTGTCGACCTCTTCGCCAAGGCTGGATGGGTGATCAAGGGCGGCAAGATGGTCAATGCCAAGACCGGCGAGCCGTTCAAGTTCGAGATACTCGGCTGGAACGACACCGACCAAGTCATCTCCAGCCCCTATATCGCCAATCTGCGCAAGATCGGCGTCGACGCCACGTTGCGCATCATCGACCAGACCCAGTACGTCAACCGCGTCAACAATTTCGACTACGATGTCATTATCGGGCAACTCGGCCAGTCGGAATCGCCTGGCAATGAGCAGCGCGACTTCTGGAGTTCCAAGGCCGCCGACAGGCCGGGATCGCGCAACTACGCCGGCATCAAGAACCCGGTCGTCGATGCCCTGGTCGATCGCATCATCTTCGCCACCGACCGCGCGGACCTGGTTGCCGCCACCCACGCGCTCGACCGCGTGCTGCTGTGGAACTACTACGTCGTGCCGCAGTACTATCGAGCCGTGGTCTGGCTGGCTTACTGGAACAAATTCGGCATTCCCGCCAAACAGCCGAGCTATATCGGCGCCGACCAGAATTCCTGGTGGATCGATCCGGAGAAGGAAAAGGCGCTGGCGGCCAAATACAAGGGCAACAATTGATGGCGGTGCTGCCCCGTCGCGATTTCCTGGGCCTGGGCAGTGCCGCCGCTGTCGCCGCCCTGTTGCCCGGAAAAGCCTTTGCCAATATTGCGACCGGCACCAAACTGCACGGCCTGTCCGCCTACGGCGACCTCAAATACAAACCGGATTTCACGCATTTCGACTACGTCAATCCGGATGCACCCAAGGGCGGCCAGATGAATTTCGCGCCGCCGAACGCCACGCTCAACCAAAGCTTCCTGACCTTCAACACGTTGAATTCCCTGGTATTGAAAGGAGATGCGCCGCCGCGCACCGAACTCTGTTTCGATTCCTTGATGGCAAGCGCGCTCGACGAGCCGGATGCGGTCTACGGCCTGCTTGCCGAGTCTGTCACCTTGTCGCAAGACCGCAACGGCTTCCGCTTCGCGCTGCGACCGCAAGCGCGTTTCCACGACGGCTCGCCGCTGACCGCCGAAGACGTCGTCTTCGCGTTGAAGCTTTACAAAGAGCAAGGGCATCCGAACCTTTCCCAGGCGTTGCGGTATATGACCGACGCGGTCGCCGAGGATCCGCTCACCCTCAACCTTACCTTCAACGGCGAACAGTCCGCGCAAAACATCCTCAGGATCGTGGCGATGCCGATCGTGTCCAAGGCCTTTTATGCGGCCAATGATTTCAATGCTTCGACGATGATGCCGCCGCTCGGCTCGGGACCATACAAAATGGGGCGAGTGGCCGCGGGACAGACAGTCGAATATGAGCGCGTGGCCGACTATTGGGGCCGCGACCTCCCGGTGAACCGCGGCCAGTATAATTTCGACCGTATCCGCATCGACTTCTATCTCGACCGGCAGGCGGCGTTCGAAGCCTTCAAGAAGGGTGACACGCATTTTCGCGAGGAGTTTACCGCGCGGGTCTGGGCGACCGGCTACGATTTTCCGGCGCTCAAGGACGGCAAGGTCGTCAAACGGGAATTTCCCGGCGAGAAGACGCCAGACATGCAGGGCGTCGCACTGAACCAGCGTCGTGCGCAATTCCGCGATGAGCGGGTGCGACGGGCGATCGCCCGGTGTTTCGATTTCGAATGGATGAAGCGGGCGTTGTTTTATGGCTCTTACGAGCGCTCTCAATCGAACTTCGAACGGTCGGATTACAAGGCCGAAGGCTTGCCCTCGCCTGAGGAACTGGTCCTGCTGGAGCCATTCCGGGCCGAGTTGCCACCGGAGGTTTTTGGCGAAGCCGTGACGCAGCCTCTGTCCGACGGGTCAGGCCATGATCGCAAGCTGCTGGGCGAGGCTTCGAGATTGCTCGCGCAAGCCGGCTGGAAGCGGGCGGGCAATTTCGTCGTCAACGACAAGGGCGAGCGGCTGCGGGTGGAAATGCTGACGGAGGATGACGGCATCGTTCGCATCTACACCCCATGGTCCGAGAATATGAAGGCGATCGGGATCGACGCTTCGATCCGGCAGGTCGATTCGGCGCAATATGAACAGCGGCAGAGCGATTTCGACTTCGATCTTACCGTGCTGCATTGGTCGATCGGGGCGACGCCGACTGATGACAGCCTGGAGATGCTCTATGATTCTCGAATGGCGAAAATCCCGGGGCAGCGCAACTACCCCGGAACAGAAAGCAAGGCCATCGACGCGTTGATCGTGGCAGCCGGCAAGGCGCGAAGCCGGTCCGAACTCGTCACCGCGCTCAGAGCGCTCGATCGGGTCTTGCGCGCGCGGCTGGACTGGATTCCAACATACTATCTGGCGAATCACCGCGTCGCCTATTGGGACATGTTCGGCTTCGTCGAGCAAAAGCCCGATTTCGGCTTTCCGGTCGAGACGCTGTGGTGGTTCGACAAGGGCAAGGCGGCAAAAATTGGCAAAGGCTGAATTTCTTGCGGGCGTAAGCACCGCCCCTCACCTGCCTGCCCGTCCTCCGCAGCAGCTGCGCCGCAGCTGCGGAGGGTGGACCGGCATCCTCTGCCCGTATAGTGACGGGGAAAGAGGCGCGTTCATCGACGGTTTCGTCAATCACATGCGTCGGGAGGGCACCATCTGATGGGCGCCTATATCCTGCGCCGCATCCTTTTGATGATCCCGACCCTGTTCGGCATCATGGCGATCTCGTTCGCCGTCATCCAGTTTGCCCCCGGCGGCCCGGTCGAGCAGGTCATCGCCAAGCTGACGAACCAGGGCGGCAGCGATCGTCTGGGCGGTGGCGGCGGCGATGCGGGCGGTGGTAATTTCGATGCCGCCGGCGACGTCGGTTCAAAATATCGCGGCGCGCAGGGGCTCGATCCGGAATTCATCAAGAAGCTGGAGAAGCAGTTCGGCTTCGATAAGCCGCCGCTCGAGCGCTTCGGCCTGATGCTGTGGAATTATATCCGGTTCGATTTCGGCGACAGTTATTTCCGCGACATTTCGGTGCTCAACCTGATCCTGGAAAAAATGCCGGTGTCGATCTCGATCGGGCTGTGGATCACGCTCCTGTCCTACCTGATCTCGATCCCGCTCGGCATCCGCAAGGCGGTGAAGGACGGCAGCCCCTTCGACATCTGGACCAGCGGCGTCGTCATCGTCGGCTATGCCATTCCGGGTTTCCTGTTCGGCATCATGCTGATGGTGCTGTTTGCCGGTGGTTCGTTCTGGGACTGGTTCCCGCTGCGCGGCATCGTCTCGGACAATTGGGACCAGTTGTCATGGCCGGCCAAGATCGGGGACTATCTCTGGCACATGACCTTGCCGCTGACGGCGCTGGTGCTGTCGGCCTTCGCCACGACGACGTTGCTGACCAAGAATTCCTTCCTGGAGGAAATCCGCAAGCAGTATGTGGTGACCGCCCGCGCCAAGGGCCTCTCGGAACGGCAGGTGCTCTATGGCCATGTCTTCCGCAACGCCATGCTGATTGTCATCGCCGGTTTTCCCGGCGCCTTCATCTCGGCCTTCTTCACCGGTTCGCTGCTGATCGAAAACATCTTCTCGCTCGATGGGCTCGGCCTGCTCGGCTTCCGGTCGGTGGTCGAACGCGACTATCCCGTGGTGTTCGCCAACCTCTACATCTTCTCGCTTCTCGGCCTGTTCGTCGGATTGCTGTCCGACCTCATCTACACCTGGGTCGATCCGCGCATCGATTTCGAGCGGAGAGACGTTTGATGTCGGAGGCAAGTGTTACCGCCGGGGTCGTGCCGGAGCGGATGCCGCGGCCGTTTCTGTCGCCGCTCAACAAGCGCCGCCTGGAGAACTTCAAGGCCAACCGGCGCGGCTACTGGTCGCTGTGGATCTTCCTTGTCCTGTTCGTGCTGTCGCTGTTCGCCGAATTCATCGCCAACGACAAGCCGATCATCGCCTCCTACAAGGGCGAGATCCTGTTTCCGGTGCTGGTCGCCTATCCCGAAGAGAAGTTCGGCGGCTTCTATGCCGTCACCGACTATCGCGACCCGGTGATCCAGGACGAGATCAACGCCAATGGCTGGATGATCTGGCCGCCGATCCGTTATTCCTACCAGACCGTCAACAACGCCATTCCCGAAGCAGCCCCGGCCAAGCCGTCCTGGCAGTATGACGCCAAGACGCGCTGCAACCAGTACCCGAAAGGGGCTGATGATCCGGCTTGCACCATCGGTAACTGGAACTGGCTGGGCACCGACGACCAGGCGCGCGATGTGCTGGCGCGGGTCATCTACGGTTTCCGCATCTCGGTGCTGTTCGGACTGATCCTGACCGCCGGCTCGGCTCTGATCGGCGTCGCGGCCGGCGCCCTACAGGGCTATTTCGGCGGCTGGACGGACCTGCTGTTCCAGCGCTTCATCGAGATATGGTCGGCGATTCCCGTGCTCTACCTCCTGCTCATCGTCGCCGCCATACTGCCGCCGGGCTTCTTCATCCTGCTCGGGCTGATGCTGCTGTTTTCCTGGGTGGCGTTGGTCGGCGTGGTGCGGGCCGAATTCCTGCGCGCGCGCAATTTCGAGTACGTCAACGCGGCGCGCGCGCTCGGCGTGCGCAACCGCACCATCATGTTCCGGCACCTGTTGCCCAACGCCATGGTGGCGACACTGACCTTCCTGCCGTTCCTGCTCTCAGGCTCGATCTCGACGCTGACCTCGCTAGACTATCTCGGTTTCGGCCTGCCGCCGGGCTCGGCCTCGCTTGGGGAATTGCTCAAGCAGGCGCAGCGCAATCTCAACGCGCCGTGGCTCGGCATTTCCGGCTTCGTCGTCATCTCGCTGATGCTGTCGCTGCTGGTCTTCGTCGGCGAAGCGACACGCGACGCCTTCGATCCGCGCAAGACGTTCCGATGAGCGAGCCCCCCCTGCTCTCGGTCCGGGACCTCAGCGTCGCCTTTGCGCAAGGCGGACAGCAGTCGCTGGCCGTCGATCACATCTCCTTCGACATCGCCAAGGGCGAGACGGTGGCGCTGGTCGGCGAATCCGGCTCCGGCAAATCGGTCTCGGCGCTGTCGGTGCTGAAGCTCTTGCCCTATCCCAGCGCAAGCCACCCCTCGGGCAGGATCCTGTTCCAGGGCGCCGACCTGCTCGCCATGAACGAGAAGCAGCTGCGGCAGGTGCGCGGCAATAAGATCACCATGATCTTCCAGGAGCCGATGACCTCGCTCAATCCGCTGCACACGATCGAGCAGCAGATCGTCGAGATCCTGAAGCTGCACCAGGGCATGGCGGACCGCGCGGCCAAGGCGCGCACGCTGGCCCTGCTCAACGAGGTCGGCATCCGCGAGCCGCAGAAGCGCCTCGACGCCTATCCGCACCAGCTGTCCGGCGGTCAGCGCCAGCGCGTCATGATCGCCATGGCGCTGGCCAACGAGCCGGAACTCCTGATCGCCGACGAGCCGACGACGGCGCTCGACGTCACCGTGCAGGCGCAGATCCTCGAACTGCTGGCCGGCTTGAAAAGCCGCAAGGGCATGTCGATGCTGTTCATCACCCATGATCTCGGCATCGTGCGCAAGATCGCCGACCGGGTGTGCGTGATGACCAAGGGCAAGATCGTCGAGATGGGGCCTGCCAAGGACATCTTCGCCAATCCGCAGCACGCCTATACGCGCCATCTTCTGGCGGCCGAGCCCAAGGGCAAGCCACCCGCGGCCAACAGCGCCGCGGCACCCGTGATGACCGGCAAGGACATCAAAGTCTGGTTTCCGATCAAGCAGGGCTTCTTCCGACGCACCGTCGACCATGTGAAGGCGGTCGACGGCATCGATGTCACCGTGCGGGCCGGCCAGACGCTGGGCGTGGTTGGAGAGTCCGGGTCGGGCAAGACCACGCTCGGCCTGGCGCTGGCGCGGATGATCTCGTCGAGCGGAACCATCCAGTTCAACGGGCGCGACATCAACCAGCTCTCGTTCAACGCCATGCGCCCGCTCAGGCGCGAATTGCAGATCGTCTTCCAGGATCCTTTCGGCTCGCTGAGCCCCCGCATGTCCATCGCCGAGATCATCGAAGAAGGCTTGAAGATCCACGAGCCGAAGCTGTCGCTCGACGAGCGCGACGACAAGGTGGTCGACGTGCTGAAGGAAGTCGGGCTCGACCCGGCGACGCGCAACCGCTATCCGCACGAATTCTCCGGCGGCCAGCGCCAGCGCGTCGCCATTGCTCGCGCCATGGTGCTCAACCCGCGTTTCGTCATGCTGGACGAGCCGACCTCGGCGCTCGACATGAGCGTGCAGGCGCAGGTGGTCGACCTCCTGCGCAGCCTGCAGGCCAAGCATGACCTCGCCTATCTCTTCATCAGCCACGACCTCAAGGTCATCCGGGCCCTGGCCAACGATGTCATCGTCATGCGCAATGGCCAGATCGTCGAAGCCGGTCCTTCCGAACAGATTTTTGAAAAGCCGCAAACCGACTATACTCGGGCGCTGATCTCGGCCGCCTTCAAGATAGAAACCGCCCCGACGGGGGTCGTCAGCGAGTGACTCCTTCCTTCGCAATTCCGGTCGGAAAGCCGCCTTGCGCCTTTCCCGCAATTGCTCCAAACCGAACAACAGGACAAAATCCATAAATGGAAAAAGGCAAAATCCTGCTTGCCGTCACCGGCTTTCACCCGCAGCGCTGGCGCGAACTGCTGTCCGCAGAGCGCGAGGTGGTGCTCGAGCCGGACGGCGCCAGCGATCCTTCGATCACCTATGCGGTGGTGTGGAAACAGCGGCCGAACCTGTTGGGGTCGCTGCCCAATCTGCGCGCCATCTTCTCGATCGGCGCCGGTGTCGACCACATCTTCTCCGATCCCAGCCTGCCGGACGTGCCGATCGTCAAGGTCGTCGCCGGCAACCTGGCCCAGCACATGACCGAATATGTCGTCTGGCGGGTGCTCGATCATCACCGCCAGGGCCTGCTGTACCGGTCGCAGCAGCCGAAGAAGATATGGCGCGAGCCGGCGCAGCGCACCGCTGAAGATATCTCTGTCGGCATCATGGGGCTCGGCAGTCTCGGCCGCGCGGCGGCGTCGGCGCTGCTGTCGCTCGGCTTCGCGGTTAATGGCTGGTCGCGCACCGACCGGCCGATGGAAGGTGTCGCGACCTATTGCGGCGAGGCCGGGCTGATCCCGTTCCTCAATGCCACAGACATACTGGTCGTGCTGCTGCCGCTGACGCCGGATACCAAGGGTATCATCAATTACGGCGTGCTGAAGGAATTGCGCAAGCGCAACGGTCTTGGCGGCTCGGTGCTGATCAATGCCGGTCGCGGCCGCCTGCAGAAGGATGCCGACATCGTGCGCGCGCTGGACGACGGCACGCTGAAGGAAGCGAGCCTCGACGTGTTCGAGGTCGAACCGCTGCCGAAGACCAGCCCGCTATGGGCCCATCCGAAAGTATTCGTGACGCCGCATGCCGCGGCCACGTCCGATCCCGTCCACCTGGCGCCGATCATGCTGCGCCAGATGGATGCCTTCGAGCGGGGCGAAAAGCTGGAGAACCTGGTGGACCGCAAAGCGGGATATTAGGCCGCTGGCATGTGGTCATCGGGACCGCCTTCAGGCGACATGTGTTAGCCGGGCAGAGCGAACTTCTTCTGCTTGTCCGGCTTGCCGCAATCGCGGCGCTCGATGGACCGGTTCATGGCGTCGATCTCGCCGCTTGCCTTGTCGGCATCGCGCTTGGTCTTGGAGCGGATATCCGGAATAAACGGGCCGAAGCCCATCGCGGGGTTGGAGAATGTCGGCTTGGCCTGCTGGGACAGATTGTATTGCCGAGCCAGGGCGTTGCGTTGCGCCAGCAACTGGCCGCAAGGCACGCTGTCATATTGCAGTGAGGACTGGACGTTTTCGTCCTGGCGCTCGGACATGGAGTTGCCGACACAGCCCGCCATAGCGAGGCAAGATGCCAACGCCATCATGTTCCAGCGCATGGAAAAACCCTCCGTACGACACGCCCCGACATAATCCGGCATGCGATTGGGGCTTTTTCGCAGCAGAGGCACCCGCAGGCCTCTGAGTGCGTTGCCTGACTGCTACCCGGCGGTTGGCTGTAGGACGAGTCAGCAGTCTCTTGCAACAGGCTTCCCGCGCCCGAATTAGCCACTATCTTGGAACGATGCGCGCCAGCGACCTGCTCCATCCCCGGCCCGAGGGCCTTTACTGCCCGCCGGGCGACTTCTTCATCGACCCGGTGCGGCCGGTCAACCGGGCGCTGATCACGCACGGCCATTCCGACCACGCACGCTCCGGCCACGGCTCGGTGCTGGCGACGCAGCAGACGCTGGACATCATGAGGCTTCGCTATGGCGAGGGTTTTGCAGGCACGACACAGACGGCAGGACTGGGCGAGCGAATTGCCTTCAACGGCGTCGACATCAGCTTTCATCCGGCCGGCCATGTGCTGGGCTCGGCGCAGATCGCGGTCGTGCGTCAGGGCATGCGCATCGTCGCCTCCGGCGACTACAAGCGGCAGCAGGACGCGACATGCCTGCCGTTCGAGCCAATCGCGTGCGATGTGTTCATCACCGAGGCAACCTTCGGCCTGCCGGTGTTTCGCCACCCGCCGGACGAGGAGGAGATCGCGCGGCTCCTGAAATCGGCGGCGCAGTTCCCCGAACGCTCGCATCTCATCGGAGCCTACGCGCTGGGCAAGGCGCAACGGGTGATGCGTCTGTTGCGCGACGCCGGCTACGACAGGCCGATCTATATCCACGGGGCGCTGGCCAAGCTCAGCGACTATTATCAGAGCCAGGGCATCGATCTCGGCACGCTGGAGCCGGCGACGGTGGAGAGCGCCAGCAAGGATGATTTCACCGGCGCCATCGTCGTCGGCCCGCCGGCCGCGTTCGCCGATCGCTGGGCGAGGCGCTTTCCCGATCCGATCTCCTGCTTCGCCTCGGGCTGGATGCGCATCCGCCAGCGCGCCAAGCAGGGTGGCGTCGAGCTGCCGCTGATCATTTCGGATCATGCCGACTGGGACGAACTGACCGCCACGATCAAGGAAACCGGGGCAGAGGAAATCTGGGTGACACACGGCCGCGAGGAGGCGCTGGTGCGCTGGTGCGAACTCGAAGGGATCGCTGCGCGGCCACTGCATCTGGTGGGGTATGAGGACGAGGGCGATTGATGGCATGAATCGCTTCGCCGAACTGCTCGACCGCCTTGTGCTGACGCCGTCGCGCAACGGCAAGCTGACGCTGCTGACCGACTATTTCCGCAGCGTCGAGGATCCTGATCGCGGGCTGGCGCTGGCTGCCATCACCGGCGACCTCAACATCGCCGCGATCAAACCGGCGATGCTGCGCATGCTGGTGACCGAACGCATGGATCCGGTGCTGTTCGGCTATTCCTACGACTATGTCGGCGATCTCGCCGAGACCGTGTCGCTGGTCTGGCCGCAGACGCCCGGAACCATACCGAACCGTGAGCCGACGCTCGGTGAGGTGGTCGCGAAGCTGCAGGCGGCGAGCCGCTCCGACGGGCCGAAAGTGCTGGCAAACCTGCTCGACAGTGCCGGCATCTCGGCCCGCTTCGCCATCATCAAGCTGGTCACCGGCGGGTTGCGCATCGGCGTGTCGGCGCGGCTGGCCAAGCAGGCGCTGGCGGATTTCGGCAAGGTCGACGTCGCCGAGATCGAGGAACTCTGGCACGGGCTGTCGCCGCCCTACACAGCCTTGTTCGCATGGCTGGAAGGCAAGGCCGCAAAGCCCGAGAGGGCCGCGCGGGCACTGTTCCGGCCGGTGATGCTGTCCAACCCGGTCGGCGACGGCGATCTCGACAGGCTCGACCCCGCCGATTACGCGGCCGAGTGGAAGTGGGACGGCATCCGCGTCCAGGCGGTGTCGGAAGGCGGCATCCGCCGGCTCTATTCGCGCACCGGCGACGATGTCTCCGGCGCCTTTCCCGACCTCGCCGAGGCGATGGTTTTCTCGGCCACGCTCGACGGGGAATTGCTGGTCGGCGATCCCCGGGAAGCGACAGGGACATTCTCGGATCTCCAGCAGCGGTTGAACCGCAAGACGGTGTCACTGAAGATGCAGCAGCAATATCCGGCTTTCATGCGTTGCTACGACCTTTTGCAGGTCGGCGCGGAGGATTTGCGGGGATTGCCCTTCCGGGAGCGGCGCGTCCGCCTCGAAAACTTCGTGAAAACGCTCGACCCGAGCCGCTTCGATCTTTCGCCATTCGTCGCGTTCCCGGACTGGCAGGCGCTGGAGGAACTGCGCCGGGCGCCGCCGCACCCGATCATCGAAGGCGTGATGCTGAAGCGCTGGGATTCGCCCTATGTCGCCGGCCGGCCGAAGGGGCCCTGGTTCAAATGGAAACGTGACCCGCACACGGTGGACGCCGTGCTCATGTACGCCCAGCGCGGCCACGGCAAGCGCTCGAGCTTCTACTCCGATTACACGTTCGGCGTCTGGTCCGGAGCGGAAGGCGAGGAGGAACTGGTGCCGGTCGGCAAGGCCTATTTCGGCTTCACCGACGAGGAATTGAGGCAGATCGACAAATATGTCCGCGACAACACGATCGAGCGTTTCGGGCCTGTGCGCTCGGTGCGCGCCGACCGTGACAACGGGCTGGTGCTGGAAGTCGCCTTCGAAGGGCTCAACCGTTCGACGCGTCACAAATCCGGCGTTGCCATGCGCTTTCCCCGCATCTCGCGGCTGCGCTGGGACAAGCCCGCCAACGAGGCCGACCGCATCGAGACGCTGCAGGCGCTGCTCGATCGTTGATCGCACCCTCTCTGGTGCCGGCGCTCAAGGCTCGACGGAGACGCGTATCTCGTAAATGTTGACCGCCTTGCCCTGCTTGTCGAAATCGGAGTTGATGGCGATCGTTCCGGCCGAGCCGGGCCGCTTGTCGGGGAATTTCACGTCGAAGAGATATTCGTTGCGCTGCTGGCCGACCGCATAGCGTTTGCGGCCGCAATCACCAAGCTCGCCGAAATTGCAGTCGACCGAGATCTGCGTGTCCTTGCCGTCCTCGGCGCGGGCGACAATATCGAACACGGCGTGCTTGCCGGCGAGCTTCTCCAGCACGCCTTGCCCGACATCGAAGCTGATCGCCGAACCGGAAGCGCCGGACTGGATGCGCAGGAATGGCCCGGAATCGTCCTTCATCGTTTCCGCCTTGGCGTCCGACGGAGCGCTGACATGCGCCGGGTCGGTGGGCGAAAACACGTTGATCCAGTTGCGCGCCTGATCGGCAGCGCCGGGCTTTTCCGGCCCGGTCTCGCCATCGGCCGGTGTGAAATCGTCGTCCTCGACGGTCGGCGGCGCTTCGGGCGGAGCGGTGTCGAGCTGAGCCTGGGTCTTGAAGACGCCGGTCTGCATGGCGAAAAACAGGCCGATGCCGACCGCGGCGAGCAGCGTCACGGTGAGGAAGATGGCGGTCAGCGGCAGGCGCCGGCCCCTGATGCGCCTCTCGTCGCGATCGGGCGCCACTTCAGCCGTGGCTTCGGACGAAGCGGGAGCCGACATGTCGATGGACGGCACGCCGGAAAGGGTCGCGTCGGGCATGATGTCTGGAACGACCGGCAAGACGCGCGAGCGCGGGGCATCGGCAGCCGGCTGCGCAGGCTCGTCGACGGAAACTGCGGGCGGTGCGGCGCTCTCGCCGGTTGCGGCGGGTGCAGCCGGGCTCGCCGGAAGCTCGACCGCCGGTGCATCGGACTCAGCCTGGGGAGCGACATCCGGCACCGCCGGCAGGAATTCGGATTCGATTTCGGTGATCTTGGCCTGTATCGCCTTGCGGCGCTTGATGGCGACTTCCACCGTCACGCCGGGATTGGCCTGGAGCGCGCGGTCGAGCGCGGCGAAAGCCGAGCGATAGACCTTCTCGCGGTATGCGCGGTCCTCGGCATTGCCTCTTTCGAGGGCGTTCCGGATCGCTTTTTCGATTGCGTCCAAGCGAGATCCCTCTGTGCGTTGCCCAAACCTCGCCATGATCGTTAGCCGCAGCCGACCAATCAATCAACGGGCGAGCGTCCGCATTCTGCCTCGTTGGAGTGTCCAAAGTCCATCTTGGCGGTATTCCGGCAACGAAATCAACATGCTTCATTGATCTTTGCCGGCAGGGAGGCACGGGGCCAGGCGCAATGTCCCGGCCGATCGGTAAGGGCGTGGCAGCCGGCTTTGTCGGCGATGCGTCGGGGCGGAACGACGCGCAACACGAATTGCCGGGCCGCATCCTGAATTCGCGATCGCCCATCTTGAATTCGCCGTCGGTTGAGTCTATCACCCAGCCCATCTTGGAGGCCTAACGCTTCCCGGGCCGCTTTAGCTCAGTTGGTAGAGCACATCATTCGTAATGATGGGGTCGCGTGTTCGAGTCACGCAAGCGGCACCACTTCCCCAGCCCCTGCTGACGTCGCCGTCATGGCATCTGTCCCTGCCACAAGGGTAATCCACTTTCGGCCGCGAAGTCTTTATCCTCCGCGTAGATCGGTTCGCCTCTTCTCACCACCCGCCCAAGCAGGGCCGCATCTTCGTTGGCGTGATATCGAAAGGCGTTTCGGGTGTCGTATCCGTGCCCGGCCTGGGACAGGGAAAACCCGCTGACGACGACAGGGGCAAAGCCGGCGAAACGCGCCAGTATGATCGCGAAGGCTCCGGTGGAGATCTTCCGGTGCCAGCCGCGGAACATATGATATTTGCCGCTAAGCTGCCAGACGACGTTGGCAAGCTGCCATTTGGTAAGCGCCTGCAAGGTTTCATAACGATAATTGAAGGTGCGACAACCGGCTTTCAGCTTGTCCTCGACATCGGGCCAAACCGGGATGATCAGGTGCTTTGCCTGCCGTCCATTTAACAGATCACGCTTGTAGAAATCCTGTTCGCTGGCGTCGACAAAAATGCCGCGGCGGATAACGGCGATATCAGGAACGGGGAGGCCGACGGTTTCCGCCAAAAGCTGGGAAGCATTGACGGTCACAAGTGCCCAATCGGCATCATATCCCTGCGGGAGGCGAAAATTCGGCGCCGACCCCATCACCAAGGCGGGACCTGTGGCCCTGGGCAGGCGAAGAATTGGTTTTTGGAAGATTGGCAAGAGATCCGAAAGCGGAGTTTTCATCCGGGAATCTGAACCGCCTGTTCCTCAAACGCGCGCAGGATGCTCTCTTCCCGGCTCCACAATTCGTCCCATTGCGTGGTGCCGGACCAACCCGCAAACCAAGGGCCGCCGAGCGTATAATGCGCCAGCGAGACATCGGCGGGATCGAGTTCGGAAGCCGAAGCCCCGACGAGGTAGTTCCACGCCAGGGGCAATTCGCCGATCTCATGGTCCTCAAGCCATTTGAAGGCGTGGAGGTCACGTCCGGGCCACGTATTGAGCATCTCATTGGTCAGCCGCTTGTTGGCGGGATGATCCAGATTCCATAAAACGACCGACGACCAGTTTTTGCGGCGATAGAATGTCTGCGTTTGTCCGTCCATCTTGACCGCTTCGGATTCGCGTTGCTGGTGCTTGACCGCCATGATCGCGTAGGAAGGATCGAGCAGATCGAGCAGTTTGGCCGGATCCTTCAGGAACAGGACGTCGCAATCGCAGAACATGGCCCAGCCGCTTTGCCCCATGAACGGAACGGCAAAGCGCGATATGGCAAACTCGGTCGCCATCGGCGCCTCGGAAATCGGGCACCAGAGCTTACCGTCACGTACTTCCATCGGTCGCGTCATGATTCCTTGGGCTACAAGGTCCTTGAGCACGAGCGGCTGTATCTGCAACGGGGTGCTTGTCCGCCGATAGGCGCTCCATCGCGCCACGTCCAGAACTCGGGATTCGCGCGGATCATAGCCAATGTAGATTGGTATCATGTGGCAGTTCTATAATCTGATGTGAATTTAGACGAATCTAGCATGGCAGCACTGCACGCGGAAGACCAGAACCACATTCGCAATGCCGTGTGTCCGGGTTGCCACGAGCGTTTCATCTCTGAAGGTGTCGATGGTGTTTTTGCGCGACAAGTGCCAAGCAACCGGCATCGCACCTCTTCACGACGGAGCTGTCGAGCGGATCGTCGCACTCACATTTGAGACAGCTCACCAGCAAGCCACATCGACCGTTGTTATTGGACCTCACATCTCCCGAACTGGCCTGTCCAGAGTGGCAGACCGAGCGAGCCCGCCACATGCGGATCGCTCGTATAAAGGGGGAAACCGAGCGCCAACAGCGCCAGCAGGGTGGCACGGTCGGAACCGACGTGCATCCGGTCGATGTTCAGTTTGTTGTACACATGGCCGTGCGAACCTGGGTCAATACCCGTGATGATCACGGCCGGCGCGCCGTTATGCAAGGCGTAAAGGACCGCCGTGATCCCGGTCGAGAACTTCTCCTCCAGATGCATCTCGAAATTGGGCACACCCATCACTGCTTCGTAGAGCGCCATGCGCTGGTGACGGGTCATCGTGCGCAGGTCGCGACAGCGGTAGTTGAAGGCCGCGATGTTGCAGCGCAATTCCTCCATCGTGCGGTGTGCACGCACAATCCAGAGCAGATCGGTCTCCTGGCCGGTCAAGACGGCGCGCACGGCCACAGCGTTGGGCTTGGTCGCGTCAAGTTGGTTGACGTAAAGAAATGTCGCGTCAGGAGTACCCATCCCCCAGCGGGCAGTCACGGTCTGCGAGCCATTCACGGTAAAGAGTGTGAAAGCATCGCGCTGAAAACCCACCGGCGGGTTCGAGACCGGCGCGGAGCCTACGATGAGGACCGGCTTTGTAAGCGGCACAGGGTGCCGTGGCGCCTGGGGATGCAGCAGGCGATATAACAGTTTCCGCTTAACCACCAGAAGCGGGTGATCGAACAAGCGCTTGCGCAGCGGCTTCTGTGCATCGGGATTCGCTGCGCTATGCTCTGCAATCTCCAGAGCGATCCCCTTGGCCTTCGCCAAACCGGCCTCCTCTCAATGCTTTCCCGGGCATGTACTCCCCCCTGCCAGCCGGCGTTGATCAGCGGCTTGATCGTTGGGGCAGGCAGCAACCATAACGTGACGAATCATTTCCTCCGGCGCTCTGATGGGAACCCTTCGCTTTTTCCCAAGCGCTTCAAGCCTCTCTCACTCAATGTCGCAACTCTACTGTATTCGGCACGAGACTGCATGCGGGTTGCTGTTGTTTGTTGCTTCTGATCACGGTTCGATAGAACTCCGTCCGAAACTCATGGTGCCAGATCGGCAGCATCGCCGAAGCGATAGCCGCGCTCAATACTCAGCAGAGGATCAATCTCCACCAGCCGAACAGGAATTTCAACATCCAATTTCGACAGCAAACGGCAAGACACATTGCTGCAACTGCGACCGAATCTACAACTGGGACCGAGACCCGACCTCAAAACGCCGCCTGGCACTGTGGATCGCGATGCTGGCCGAATGCATCCGCCATTGTCGAGACCGAGGTTTGATGTGAAACTCCCGGCGTCAGCATGGGAGGTCAAAATGCCCAACAGTTTCAAGACCGGAGACGTCGTCAAGCTGAAGTCCGGAGGCCCGAAGATGACGATAAGCGACGGTGCCGCCTCCGGCACATATATGTGTCATTGGTTCAACCGCGAGGGCGATGTATGGACCCCGCAGCATGCCGGCTTCAAGCCGGACCAGCTGGTGGTGGCGGACCAATCGACATAGAGCGGTTCACCGCTTCGCGGAAGCGGCGAAACGCTCTATCTCTTTGTTTTTACGCAATTCCCAAGGGAAAGCGCTACGCGCTTTTCCCGGAAAGCCGTACACACTTTTCTTGGAATTGCTCAAGTTCCTGCCCTTCAGCTGAAGGGTTCGAACATGGCGCAAGCAGCGCCCGATCGGGCGCGTTGTTGCGGCATGCGCCTGCCGGCACAAAAGTCACCGACGGATTTCTACCGCCGCTGCGTTTAACGGGAGAAGCGTCGCCACGGCACAATGCCATGGCAGCGCGCTAACCGGAGACGCCAGCATGATACGCCGTTCGATCCTTGCCGCTGCCTTGAGCCTGCTGACCGCCACGGCGTTCGCCCAGACGGCGACACAGCCTCCGGCCGCGACGTCCCCTTCTGCACCGCCCCCCACTGCCGCGCCAGCCACGTCAAAGACCAGGCCCGACATCACGCTGGCCAAGTTCCAGAAGCGGCGTGAGAAGGCGATCATGGCCGCCGACACGGATGGCGACGGCAAGATCAGCCTGCTGGAATGGGAGGCCCTCCAGGCAAAGCGCGGCACCAAGGGCGACCCGACACAGTCCTTCGCGCGCGCCGACTCGAACCATGACGGCTTCATCGACCGCGCCGAGCTCGATGCGTTCTTCGCCCAGCGCTTCGCCAGGCTGGACAAGAATGGCGACGGCGTTCTGAGCGTCGACGAAATGCCGGGCCACAAAACCGCTCCCAAGCCGGAGCAATGAACGGGGGTAATGGCACGCGATGACCATCAGGGGTGCGCCAGCCGATGAGCGCGGATCCGGACGAGGAGCTGGTTCGCCGTGTCGGCGCCGGCGATCCGGCGGCCGTGCAAACGCTGGTCGCGCGCAAACTGCCGCGTATCCTGGCGCTTGCCGTGCGCATGCTGGGCGACACGGCAGAAGCCGAGGATGTCGCGCAGGAGACCTTCGTCCGAATCTGGCGCCATGCCTCGGGCTGGCGGCGCGGCAATGCACGCTTCGACACCTGGATCCACCGGGTGACGCTGAACCTCTGCTACGACCGGCTGCGCCGCCGCCGCGAATGGGTGACAGACGATCTGCCGGAGGTGATGGACCCGGCGCCGCTTCCGGATGCCCAGCCGCGGGAAGACGCGCAGCGCGTCGAACAGGCCCTGCAAGCCATCGCCCCGCGCCAGCGCGAAGCCATCATCCTGGTCTACTATCAGGACATGTCGAACATCGAGGCGGCCACGACCCTGGAGATCAGCGTCGATGCCCTGGAGAGCCTGCTTTCGCGCGGCCGCAGGGCGCTGCAGGCGATCCTGGCCAGGGACGGTGTCCATGAATGAAAACCGCGCCGCCATGAAGGCGCAGCGTTCGCGCCTTGCCGACACCGCCTGGCGGCCGGCTCCGATGATCGCCGCGCCGTGCGGGCACGCGATGCCAGCGGGCAAGGGGCCAACAGGCAAGGGAAAGACCGATGTCTGACCGATCCAGGGACGCACCGACGATGGATGCCGAACGCTTTGCCGCGCTGGCGGCAGCCTATGGCGGCGACTTGCGGCGATGGCCACAGGCCGAACGCGCGGCGGGCAGCATCCTTGCCGCAAGCGATGCGGGCGCGGCCATTCTGAGGGATGCCGGCAAGCTCGACGCCCTGCTCGACAGCTACCGCGTCGAAGCGCCCGGCAAGGCGCTGCACGTCGGCATAGTGAGGGCTGCCGACGGTCATCTTGCCCAACGCTGGCGCCGGCGCTTGTGGTGGCTGGGGCTCGGACTTGCCGGCATCGGCCTGGCCGGCGCGGTTGCCGGATCGGCTTTGGTGATCGTCGCCACGCCTGAGGTTCAGCCCGATCAGTATGTGCTGGACGCCAATACGACGGCGTTCGGCGATGCCGGTCCCGACGACACGATCGAGGAAAACCTATGAGCACGGGCCGCAAGCTCCTCATCGCGTCCGTGGCGCTGAACGTCTTCCTGGCCGGCGCCCTTGCCGGCGGCGCAGTCTGGCTGAGAAGTGGCAAGGCGGGCCAGGGCTATTCGCTGGAAGCGGTCGGAGGCCGGCTTCCGGACCAGGAACGCAGGATATTCCGCAAGGCGTTGCGTGAGGTCCGGCGCGAATCCCGCCAGGTCATCCTCGACGGCCAGCAGGCCAGGCGCGAGGCCGCCGACCTGCTGCGGCAGCCCACCCTCGACACGGCAGCCCTGACAGCCGCGCTCGAGCGGGCCCGCAACGCCGACGTCACCATGCGCATGCGGCTGGAGCAGCGCATCGTCGAGTTCGCCGCGGCAAGTTCGGCAGAGGATCGCGGCGTTCTGGCTGAGGGGCTGACAAGACGCGCCGGGTTGCCGCCGGCGCCAAAAAAATCGCCATAAGCACCGACGGAATGCGCCGAAGCCGCCGTTTAAGGCAAGAAGGGCACACCTGCCGGACCGCCTGGTGCGAACAGGTTTTCAACTTCGAGACCATTTGGAGTATCGTCATGAACCGTCTGACACAATACGCGGCCGCCGCCGCGCTTGCCTTGACCGGAACGGCCGCGACCGTTGCGGCGGCATCCGCCACGCCGATGCTGGCCCAGCCAAGCGCCCCCGCGCTGATCGAGCATGTGGCATGGGGTTGCGGCCCCGGCTGGCATCCCAACCACTGGGGGCGCTGCGTGCCCAATCGGGGGGGTGTGTATCCGCGTTATTACCGGCCCGGCCCGGTCTTCCACGTCTGGCACCCCCATCCTGTCTGGCACCCACATCGGGTCTGGCACCGCTGGCGTCACTGGTAAGCGTGCGCGGGGGCCAGCCGCTTCACCGGCCTGGCCCCCTCGACCGCAGCAACCGATCCGACCTGAGCGCATCGCGCCGAAAACGGGTTCATGCGCCGCGCTGGGCCTGAACAAGGAGCTGACGTGGCTATCCCGGCCAAAGGCTCCATGCCGCCGGACGCCGCCCTGGTCGGTGGTGCTGCTCGCCGGCGGCGCGATCAAGGGCGGCCGCGTCATAGCCGACTGGCCGGGCCTGAAGCCGGCCCAGCTCTACGAGCAGCGCGACCTGGCACCGACCAGCGATGTCAGGGCGGTGCTGAAAGGCCTGCTCGCCGACCAGTTCGGGCTTTCGGCGGCGGTGCTCGGCGACAAGGTGTTCCCGGAGTCCGCGGCGATGAAGCCGATGCGCGATCTGGTCGTCTGAATTCCGGTTGCAGATGGCGATTAAGGTTAAATTTACTATGGAATTGTTCGAAAGCTGCAAATGACACAAAGCTCCCCCAAAGGAACGCAAAGACATGTTCGTGGGGAAAGCCATATCTCGACCTCAAGGGCCTTTGCGGGCCTTCTGCCATCCGCTGGCGTTGGTGCTGATCAGCCTTGCGGGCGTTTTTGGTGCCGGCCGAGCCGAGCATGAATGGCTGTCGGTGCCGTTCTCGCTGACATTGGTGGGGGCGCTCGCGGGAGCGGTGTTCCTGACATCGGGGCGCCTCGCCTTTTCCGTCTATCTTGCCTGGATGGCCGTTGCCCTGGTGACGCTGATCTCGGCGGTCAAATTCCGGATGAAGGGGTTCTCGCTGCACTTCTACGACACGATCTTCGTGTCCACGGATCCGGGAGTGTATCGCTTCCTGCTCGGCTCCTATCTCCACCTCATCCTGCCTGTCGCCGCGGTGTTGGTGCTTGGCATCGCCGCAGCGATCCTGATCTTTCGCGCCGACCGGAAGCTTGGCTGGCCCGCATCGGCGCGCGCCCTGCTTCTGGCCCTCCTCGTCACACTGGTGCCGCTGACCTTTCCAGCCGAGGCTTCGAAGGACCGGTACTTCTATTATATGCAGGGCCGGCACATGTCGGCCTTCTTCATCTCACTGATGGATCTGCGCAACATGGTCGTCGAGCCGGCGTTCGAGCAGCGGCTGCAGGCCGTCGCGCCACAGCCACCCTTCGCCGACACGGTCGACTGCGGCGACCGGGCAGCGCTTCCCGATATTTTCTTCGTGTTGAGCGAAAGCCAGTCCGATCCAAGCTATTTTCCGCAGATCGCCAGCGGCGCGGGATTCCTGCAGCGATTTGCACCTGCCGCCGGCGAGCCCCGCCCGATGCAGGTCGAGACGTTCGGCGGCGGCACCTGGATCAGCAATTTGTCGCTGATGACCGGGGTTTCGGCCACCGACTTCGGCTGGCGAAGTCCCTATCTGACGATCACGCTACAGGATAAGGTCGCCGGAGCGTTGCCGGAGTTGCTGGCGCGCTGCGGCTATCGAACGGCCGTCATGACGCCGATGGACTTTACCTTCGTCAACGAGGGGCCTTTCTTGAAGTCGATCGGGTTCGAGAACGTCCTCGACATCAGGGATATCGCCGCGCCCTTCTACCATCTGCGCGACAATTTCTATTATCACGCGGCGGAGGCATTCATCGCCAGGCACCGCCGGGAAGACGGCCGGCCACTGTTCCTCGAAATCCAGACCATGTTTCCGCACTCGCCCTATGAGGGGCGGATGGAGCCGGGATTGAAGGTGGAAGGCGAGCCCTTCGCGGACGATTTCCAGGCCGGCGAATATCTGCGCCGCATGGCGATCGCGCGCGGCGACTTTCAGGATTTTCTCAGACAACGGGAAGCGGAGGCCGGCAGGCGCGGCGCCGTGGTGCTCGAATTCGGCGACCACCAGTCCTCGGCAACCAAACCGTTTGTCGATGCGACCGCAGGCAGTGACGCGCTGGCCAAGCTTGACTCGCTCGCCTATCGCACCTTCTACACCCTCACGACCTTCCATCATCCACTGCGTCACCCGATGCCCGATATGGCGTCGCTCGATATTGCCTTTCTCAGCGCAAGCCTGCTCGATGCCGCCGGCCTGCCGATGTCACCCGTCATGTCCGATCTGGTGCGGTTGCGTGACCATTGCGGCGGCAGGTTCCATGGCTGTGCTGACCGGGCCGAGGTGGATGCACATCTGCGCCGCCGCGCCGATTCAGGACTGCTGCATCTTTTCCCGCAAGCTGCGCCGCTTCATTCACAAGTCGAAACACGGTGACGGCGCGACGCGGCCTCAGTGTGTCGGCCCGGCTCCCAGCGTCGCCACCGTCTTGAGGGCGCCGTCGAGCATGTCGCCCTTCTCGTCCTTCAGCGCCGCCTCGCGCAACCGCCTGATCCAGTCAGCGGCGTCGGCGCGCCCCTTGAGCAGGTCGAGCGCCGACAGCACGCGGTCGAACTTCGACTGGGCACGGACATGGGTGTCGCTGTAGCCCTTGATCAGCCGGCGGCAGTTCAGGATCTCGACGGCCAACGCATAGTCCTCACGCGCATGGCCCAGCGCCAGCGCGTACCAGCTCTCCAGATGCGCGGCTTCTACCTTGTGGCGCAGCAGGCGGCGGCGCCAGCGGCGCAGGCCGCCGATGAACCACAGAGCGGTGAAACCGGCAAAACTATCGGTACGGATGCGCCGGCCGCGATTGATGCGACGGTCAAGGAAGGCGGCGAGCTTCGGCCGGTTCTCGATGTAGCTGCCCAGCCCCGCCGGCAGCGTGCCGCAGAACTCCTCGATGCGCGGATGGAAATACTCGGTCACCTGCAGGACCGAGCCATCCCTGACGCCGACCTCCTTGCGCACGCGCCTGTCGCGGGTCGAGCGCGTCTTCAGGTCGGCGACGCGGATCATGTCGTCGTAGCATAGGGCGTTCGCCAAATGCTTGGCGGCGGCGATCGAGAGGGCATAGGCTCGATCAGGCCCGTCCAGCACGACGGCTTTGTCCAGGCGGTCGAGATATTCGCGTCCGTAGGCAATGTCCTGATAGTCCACGACCTTTCGCAGACCGCGCAGCGCCATGTCGCGCACCGCCACGGGCATCACGTCGATGCGGGCGGCCAGGGCCTGCCAGCCTCGCAGGAGGTCTTGCGGGCCACTCACCTGTCCAGCGGCCAGGGCGGAGCCGACGACAGCTGCTTCCGCCGGTTTTGGCGCAGCCGATGATGCCGTGCCGCGCGCGCGATCATAGGCGGCGGCGAAGGCGGCGAGGCTGGCCTTGACGCCGCGGCCACCGGCGCCGATCGCCTCCTGGTAGCTTTCGCGCGTGAACGGCAGAGCGTCGGAGCCGGCCAGCGCGCCAAGCAGACTGGCCGAGATCATCGAGCCGCTGTCGGCGGCGATCTTTTCCATATCGAAAGCGATGAAGCGCTTCGATGCGGCTTCAGCCGTCGCGTGCACCTTCGACGACGACGCCCTGCCGTCGCCGGGCTCGATCTTTTCCGATACGGCGGCGATGCGGTGCGAGGAAGTGATCAGCGTCGTGCGGTCGGGAGTGACAAAGCCGCGGATAATGGCGCGGCCGGCTTCCATCAGCTCGGCAGCGATCAAAATGTCGACGTCGCCTTGTGAGGGCGACAGCGCGAAGACCGGCAGGCGGCCGGTGTCACGGGCCATCTCGACATAGTAGATGGTGGCGCCGGTGCGCTGGGCGACGCCGGCCACCGAGGTCGATTGCGCGACGTAACCGTTGCGCTCCGCGACGTCGGTGATCCAGTCGGCAAGCACGCCGCCGCCCTGGCCGCCGACGGCAAGCACCGCAAGCTTGATAACGCGTTCGTCGGCGGCGGCGCCAGCCTTCGGGCGCAGTGTAGCGTTGGGATCAAGCATCGGCGAACATCAGACGGCGGCCCTCGCGGCGACGCTGCAAAAGGCCAATGACCGCGCGCCGGGTGCTCTCGAGGACGCGGTCCCAACGGCTCGGATTGTGCACGACGTCGGCGCGATAAAAGGACGGGCACAGCACCGCCGCGTCCGCCACCTCGCCGCAATTGCCGCAGCCGACGCAGTTCTGGTCGATGCTTGCGACAGGATCGTCGCGCAGCGGATCGTCGAGCGACTTCACCGACAGCGACGGGCAGCCGGACAGCCGCATGCAGGCGTGGTCGCCGGTGCAGATATCCTCATCGACGCCGAACTTCGGTTTGACGACGCGCGTCCCGCCCTTGATCGCCTTGTCGACCAGAGGCTTTTCGCGACGCTGGCGGTTGAGCATGCATTCCGACGAGGCGACGACGACTTTCGGGCCTTTCTCGTCCGTGGTCAGCGCCTCGCGCAGCGTGTCCTGCATCTTGCCGACGTCATAGGTGCGGTCGACATGGCGCAGCCACTTGACGCCCATGCCTTTCACGGCCTCGGTGATGGGATGCTTCGTCGACTTGGTCTTGTTGCCGGCGCGGGACGACAGGATGTCCTGCCCTCCCGTCGCGGCCGAGTAGAAATTGTCGACGATGACGATGACCCCGTCGTTCTTGTTGAACACCGCATTGCCGATCGAGGAGGTCAGGCCATTGTGCCAGAAGCCGCCATCGCCGACGAAGGAGATCGAGCGGCGCTTGGCGTCGGGCGAATTGAAGGCCGAGGCCGAGGCCGGGCCGAGCCCGTAGCCCATTGTGGTGGCGCCGAGTTCGAAGGGCGGCATGATCGAGAACAGGTGGCAGCCGATGTCGGACGCGATGTGGTGCTTGCCGAGTTCCTGTTCGACCAGTTTTGTCGCGGCAAAGATCGGCCGCTCCGGGCAGCCGATGCAGAAACCGGGCGGTCGACCTGGAACGACATTGATCAGGTCCGCCGTGTCGACGCCGTCGCCGACCTTGTTGGGAGCCCGCACTTCGCCGGGCAGAAGATGCGGCGCCTCGGTGCGCAGGAAGGCGCCGATGCCGTCGAGCATGACCTGGCCGGTATATTCGCCGGCCATCGGCAGGTGCTCCTTGCCGACCAGGCGGGTGCCACGCCCGGCCTTGTGCAGCATGGCGGCAAAGGCCTGTTCGATGTAGTTGGGCTGGCCTTCCTCGACGACCAGCACCGCCTGCTTGCCTTCGCAGAAGGACAGAAACTCGTCGTCGATCAACGGATACACGGCATTGAGCACGTAGAGCGGCACGTCGGTCTCGCCATAGGTGTCGGCAAGGCCGAGCCGCTGCAAAGCGCGGATGACGGAATTGTACATGCCGCCCTGCATGACGATGCCGACGGAGCCGTGATCGGAACCGAAGATCTCGTTGATCTTGCGGCTCTTGATGAAATCCACCGCCGCCGGCCAGCGCTTCGCGACCTTCTCCTTCTCGTGCAGGAAGGAAGCGGGCGGCAGCACGATGCGGCCGGTGTCGCGGCGGGGCGCCTCCAGCGCATCGGCCACCGTCATCGGCGGCCGCTTGTTGTCTTTGGCGGTGAAATGACCGTGGACATGGCAGCAGCGGATGCGCACCTGCAGCATGACAGGCGTGTTGGAGGCCTCGGACAACTCGAAGCCGTCTTCCACGGCCTTGACGATCGAGGGCAGGTTCGGGCGCGGGTCGAGCAGCCAGACCTGGCTCTTCATGGCGAAGGCATGGCTGCGCTCCTGCATGATCGAGGAGCCCTCGCCATAGTCCTCGCCGACGATGATCAACGCACCGCCGGTGACGCCGCCGGAGGCGAGGTTGGCGAGCGCGTCGGAGGCGACGTTGGTGCCGACCGTCGACTTGAAGGTCGCCGCGCCGCGGATCGGATAATGCACCGAGGCCGCCAGCATGGCGGTGGCGGTGGCTTCCGAGGCGCTCGCCTCGAAATGCACGCCGAGTTCGCCCAGAATGTCCTGTGCATCGGCCAGCACGTCCATGAGATGGCTGATCGGCGCACCCTGGTAGCCGCCGACATAGCCGACGCCGCATTGCAGCAGCGCCTTGGTGATGGCGAGGATGCCTTCGCCGGCAAATTCCTCGCCCGCGCCGAGCCTCAGCTTTTCGACTTCCTTGGCAAAAGACCGTTCGGCCATTTTTGGCCTCCTTCCGTTGCCGCCCGGCAGCGGCGGCGCGTACGTCTAGATGTCGTGCTTGCGAATGTTCTTCAGCATTTTCTGCAATGTCGCGATCAGCGCGGCGTATTCGGCGTCGTCGACATCGTCGAACATGGCCTCGAAAGCGTCATGCATGGCCGGCCAGGCGCGGGTGAACTCGGTGCGGCCTTCGTCGGTCAGGAACACATGGCGGATGCGACTGTCGCTAACCCCCTGCTCGCGCCGCACAAGCCCCTGCCCCTCAAGCGTGTCGAGCGTGCGGCTCAAGGTGGACTGCTCGATCACCGTATAGACCGAGAGGTCGTTGACGGTGACGCCGTCGGTGACCGACAGCACCGCGAGCGCCCGCACCTGCGAAATGGTCAGGCCCTGCTTGCGGAAATCGTCGCGCAAGGTGGCGTTGTAGCGGCCCATGATGCGGTTCATCAGATAGGGCGCGAATTGCTGCAGGCCGATCTGGCCCAAGGTCGAAATGCGCTGGCGCTTTTCCGCGATTTTCTGCTCCATCACAGTCTCCCCGCCAGGAGAAAGCCGGAGCCGCCGCCGAGGCCCGCGCCCGGATGGGTCGAGGCGCCGATATGGTAGAGGTTCTTGATGCCGGTCTGGTGATTGCGGCTGGTCTTGAACGGCCGCCACAGGAAGGACTGGTCGACGGTCGAGGACCCGCCATAGGGGTCGCCGCCGACCAGATTGATGTTCATCGCTTCGAGATCAGCAGGCGAATAGGCGCGGCGCGCGATGACGCTGTCCTTGAAGCCATCGATATGACTGGCAAGGATCGCTTCGGCGCGATCGGCATAGGCCTCGCGCAGCGCGTCGGTCCACTGCCCGTCCGCCGGCGCCTGCAGCTTGCCGGCGGCATCACCCTTGATGTGACGGGGAGCCTCGGGCAGTTGCAGCCACAGGATCGCCTTGCCTTGCGGGCAGCGCGAGGGATCGAGCGCGTGCGGCTGGCCGACGCAGATGGTCGGCACTTCGGGCAGCATGCCGCGCGTCGCCTCGTTGCAGGCCTTCGACACACCGTCCAACCCAGGCGTCAGATGCAGCAGCGCCACCTTGTCCAACCCCTGGCCCCGCCATGAAGGCGGCTTGTCGAGGGCATAGTGGATCTGGAAATTGCCTTTGCCGTAGCGGTATTTTTGCGTCGCTTCGACGTCGGTTTTGGGGCCGTCACTGCCGAGCAGCCGACCGTAAAGCTGCGTTGGCGTGACCGAGCAGATGACGCTCTTCTTCGCATTGACGGTCTCGCCCGAGGCCAATCGCACTCCGGTGGCGCGACCTTCGGTCAGGATGATCGAGGCAACGTCGGCCTCGGTGGAGATGACCCCGCCGCGCTCTTTGACAAGCGCCTCGAAGGCCGACAGCAGGTTCTTCGCCCCGCCCTTGACGATCGGCGCGCCCGCAGCTTCCAGCGCGAAGGCGATGACCTTGGCGATCTGGCCGGAGAAAGCATCTTCCGGCCCAAGTCCGGCATGCAGGACCCACGGTGCCCACAGCGCGCGTATGGTTTCGGACCGATAGGTGCTTTCCAGCCATCCGCGCGCCGGCACCAGCGCATCGCCGAGAAAGGCGGCCAGCCCGCGCGGGCTCCGCCGCCAGGCATCACCGGCGAGCAGCTTCATTGTCGGATAAGACCAAAGGCTGCCGCCGAGCAGGCCGAACAGCAGCCCGGCATTGCGCTCGATGCCGCCGACATCCTCGGCGTGCCGGTCGCCGTCGCCTGCGGCGATCGCATTGAAGGCGGCGATGTTGGCGGCGCGGTCGGTGCTGAGCACGGCATGGCTGCCGTCGGGCCGCAGCACCCCCGTCGGGGTGGCCGCGTGACAGAACTCCAGGCCATGCCGGGCCAAGTCCTTGCCCAGCGCCGCGTAAGCCGGCGAGGTAATGAACAGCACGAATGTCGTCGCCATCACATCATGGATGAAACCGGGCGCGGTGATTTCCTCGGTGCGCATGCAGCCGCCAATGCGGTCGTTGCGCTCCAGCACGAGTACCTTTGCGCCCTTGCCGCCCAGCATCGCCGCGCAGACCAGCGCGTTGATGCCGCTGCCGACGATGATGTGGTCGGGGGCGTTCATTGGCGGTTCCCCGTGGGCAGCGGATAGGCTTGGGAGGTCAGTCCTCTACGGCGCCCCCCTCTGTCCTGCCGGACATCTCCCCCTTTTGGGGGGAGATTGGCTGTCATCACCGCTTTCGCCAATCTCCAACGTTGCAGGAATGAGAGGGGCGCCGAAGCTGCCAATCTCCCCCCTTGAGGGGGAGATGTCCGGCAGGACAGAGGGGGGCGCCGTAGGGCGCGAGTGCCGCCAACCTGCCTCCCTATCGCATCGCCCGCGCGCATGATCTTCTCCCGAAGATCCACTTCGCCCTATTTGCCCGGCACCAGCGCCAGGGCGCGGATCGGGCTGCCGGTGCCGTGCTCGATCTTGAGCGGCGCGGCGATCAGGATGGCGCCCTTCGGCGGCAACTGGTCGAGGTTGCACAGGCTGGCCAGGCCGTAGCGGTTGGCCTTGTGCATCAGCGTGTGAGCCGGGAATGGCGGCTCCATGCCGCCGGCCTTGCCGGCATCGGTGCCGATCGTCTCCGAGCCCCAGCCCTTGATGTCCTTGCTGATCAGGAACTGGATTGCTTCCGCCGTCGGGCCAGGCGTGTGTGGGCCGGTCTCGTTGGCGTTGAGGAATTCGGCTTCCGAGCCGTTGCGCTTGTACCAGTCGGTGCGCATCACCACCCATTCGCCTGATTTGATGGCGCCATGCTTGGCTTCCCACGCCTTGATGTGATCGACGGTGAGCAGGAAATCATGGTCTGCGGCGGCTTCCTTGGAGCAGTCGATGACATTGACCGGACCAATAAAGTTCTGCGCCGGAATGGTGTCGGTGGCGCCATCCGGATAATCCTTGCCGCTGATCCAGTGCTGCGGCGCGTCGAAATGCGTGCCCGAGTGTTCGCCGAGCTTCAGCCAGTTCCAGGCCCACCAGGGACCATTCTTGTCGTAACGGGAGATGTTATGGATCTCGACCTTCGGCGTGTCGACGGCAAGTTCCGGCGGCAGCTTGATCAGCGGCGTGTCAGGACCGAGCGGCGCCGACAGGTCGACCACCTTGATGGCGCCTGAAAGAAGCTGGCCGGCGACTTCGCCGAGGAGTTGTTGCGTATCCATGGTCTCTGTTCCCTCTTGTCTGATGTGCTGAAGGCTCGTCTCGGCCCTTAATATCCTACTAGACGAAAACATATGCATCTGCAATTATCTTTAAGCATAAAGGAAATGGGTGCGGGGCGTGAGCGAGTTCGACGCCATCTTTGTCGGGGCGGGCCACAACAGTCTGGCTTGCGCCGCGCATCTGGCGCTCAAAGGCTGGAAAACCGGGGTTTTTGAGCGCAGTGCAAATATCGGCGGCGCCGTCCAGACCCGCGAATTCACGCTGCCGGGTTTCCGACACGATTTCGGCGCGATGAATCTGAGCCTGTTCGCCGGCTCGGCCTTCCACCAGAAATATGCAAATGAATTGAAAGCCCACGGGCTGGAATTCGCGCCGGTTTCCGACTGTTTCGCCAGCGCCTTCCCGGACGGACGCTGGTTCGGCGTCAGCAACGATCTGGAAAAGACGGCCGCGCGCATGGCTGCCTTCTCCGCCGCCGATGCCGCCACGTGGCGCAAGCTGGTCGCCGCCTTCCCGGCGGAAGCAGAGCATCTGTTTCGCCTCTTGGGATCACCGATGAGCGCCCGCGCCCTTGCCGGCACGGCGTGGAACCTTTGGCGCAAGAAGGGCCTCGCCGGCGCGCTCGACACCGGGCGCCTGCTGCTTTCCTCGCCCCGCGCGTGGCTGGAGGAGACTTTCGAGTCGCCCCATGTGCGGGCGACGCTCGCCACCTGGGGCATGCATCTCGACTTTGCGCCCGACATCGCAGGCGGTGCCGTGTTCCCTTATCTGGAATCCATGGCCAACCAGAGTTTCGGCATGGTGCTGGGCAAGGGCGGCGCCCACACCATCATTCGTGCCTTATCGGGGATGGTCACGGGCGCCGGCGGCAAGATCTTCACCAACGCCGAGGTGGCCGAAATCACGGTTTCGGCCGGCAAGGCGACGGGTGTGCGGCTCAAGTCCGGTGAGACGCACACGGCCACCAGGGCGGTCATTGCCGGCGTTGCACCCAAGGCGTTGGCCGGCACGCTTTTGCCCAACGGTTCCGGCGACGCCGGCTTCGACACGGCGATGCAAAAATTCCGCCACGCGCCGGGCACCATGATGATCCATCTGGCGCTGGACGATCTGCCGGACTGGCGCGCCGGCGCCGAGTTGCGGCAGTTCGCCTATGTGCATCTGTCACCGTCGCTCGACGCCATGTCGCGCACCTATCAGCAGGCGATGGCGGGCGTGCTGCCGGACGAGCCGGTGCTGGTCCTCGGCCAACCAACCGCGGTCGATCCGTCGCGCGCGCCTCAAGGCAAGCATGTGCTGTGGGTGCAGGTGCGCATGCTGCCGGCAGAAATCCTTGGCGACGCCGCCGGCAAGATCACGCCCGCGCATTGGGATCAGGTCAAGGATCGCTATGCCGAGCGCGTGCTCGACATCGTCGAAACCTACGCGCCCGGCCTGCGAGCCAAGATCCTTGGCCAGGCCGTGTTCTCGCCCATCGACCTCGAGCGCGAGAACCCGAACCTCGTCGGCGGCGACCAGGTTTGTGGTAGCCACCACCTGGCACAGAATTTCCTGTTTCGCCCGGCACGCGGCTACGCCGGTTGGAACACGCCTGTGGCCAATCTGCATCTCACCGGTGCCGCCACATGGCCGGGCGCCGGCACGGGTGCCGCCTCGGGCTTCATGCTGGCGCAACAGCTTGGCGGGAGGTAGCAGCCGAAAGGCATTGGGGTGGAGCAAGGCAAGGTACGGTTGCCCAGGGAACCCACTGATCAAACAACGAAGCCGTGCACGGAAAACAGAAAAACCAACAAGGGGAACGACCATGACAATCAACAGACGCGAATTGCTCGGATACGGTGCCGCCGCACTCGGGGCGACGGCCATCGGCCTGCCGAGGATCGCCGGGGCGGCGGCCGGCGAACTGACCATCGCCTACAATGTCAACCTGCCGTCCTGGGATCCGACCACCGGACCTTCGGCGGTCAACCCGACCATCCAGGGCCTCTACCAGTCGGTGTTCGATCAGTTCATCCCGCAGAAGCCGGACCTGTCCTTCGCGCCGGGGCTGCTCACCGAGTGGGGCTGGAATGACGACCGCACCAAGATCACGATGACGGTGCGCGAGGGCGTAACCTGGCATGACGGCTCGCCGTTCACGCCCGAGGACGTGGTCTGGTCGTTGCAGCGGGCCGGCGATGAAAAGACCGGCAACCCGATCCAGTTCGTGTGGAAGAACGTCAACAACTTCAAGATCGAGGGCAACAAGATCACGGGCGATGTCGTGCAGTTCGACCCGGTCTACTTCAAGTGGATGTCGTTCCTCACGGGCTACATCATGCCGAAGGCCTATTACGAGAAGGTGGGCGCCGAAGGTTTCGAAAAGGCTCCGATCGGCACCGGCCCGTACATGGTCGAGAAGTTCGAACGCAACGCCTTCCTGCGGCTGAAGGCCAATCCGAAGTACTGGGGCGGCAAGCCGGCATTCGAGAACGTGACGATCAAATTCGTCACAGACGCGGCGAGCCGTGTCGCCGAAATCGAGTCCGGCTCCTCGCAGGTGACGCTCGAGATTCCCTATGAGGAGTATGACCGCCTGATCGCCAAGGACGGCCTTGCCGGCTCGATCAAGAATGTTTCCGACATCGGCATGATCTTCTTCAACGACGTCGAGGCGATGCTGGACAAGAACGTGCGCCAGGCAGCCGTCATGGCGGTCGACAAGGAGCTTCTGGTCAAGCGGCTGCTGCGCGGCTACGGCCAGCCGCTCGCCACGCTGGAAACGCCGGAATACGCGGCCTACGACGCGTCGATCAAGGTCGAGCACAATCCGGAAAAGGCCAAGCAATTGCTGGCCGCTTCCGGCTATTCGCCGGAAAAGCCGGTCAAGTTCACCATCCAGACGACCAAGGGCTTCAAGCCCAAGGACTACGAGATGATCCAGGCGATCGTCGGCATGTGGCGCAAGGTCGGCATCGAGGCCACCATTGAAGTCTACGAGATCGCCAAGCATTACGAATTGCGCGCCGCCGACAAGCTGGCGCCGGCGGCCTTCTACAACTGGGGCAACGCCATCGGCGACCCGACCACCTCGACCGGCTTTGCCATGTATGGTCCGAGCCCGCACTCGGTGTGGGACAGCCAGGATCTGATCGACATGATCAACCCGCTGTGGGGTGAGAAGGACGAGGCCAAGCGCATCGCCGGCTGGAAGGCGGTGGACAAATACATCGCCGAGCAAGCCTATGTGCTGCCGCTGATGCAGTATGCGCAGCCGATCGTGCATGCCAAGGGCGTCAACGTCGTGCAGCATGTGTCCGGCGCGCTGTTGCCGGCCCTGATGACCCCGGCCTGATATCGGCCGGGCTTGCCGCGCGCCGTCCATAGCGACGGCGCGCATCTTCTTTCGGCATACGAGCCTCCGGGCTCCAGCAAAGATTTACATGCTCCTGCAACGATTCCTGATCCGTCTTTTGACGATGCTGATCACGCTGTTCGGCGTGGCCGTCGTCGTCTTCGTCGTGATCCGCATCGCTCCCGGCGATCCGATCGCCATGATGCTGCCGCCCGGCGCGACCGATGTCGACATCGCCCGGCTGCGGGCGCTCTACGGCCTCGACAAGACGATTGTCGAGCAGTTCTTCATCTGGCTGTCCGGCGTCGTCAAAGGCGATTTCGGCACCTCGATCTCGCTGCGGCAAGACGTGCTCGGGCTTGTCTTCAACCGGCTGCCGGCAACGCTGGAACTCGCCATCGTCGCGCTTATCATGGCGGTGGCGATCGGGGGGACGATGGCCATCCTCGGCGCCCGCGAACGAGGCACGGCGGTGGAAGCCGGCATCGACATCGCGAGCGGGGCGGCACTTTCCATTCCCGACTTCCTCTGGGGCCTGGTGCTGATCCTGCTGTTCGGGGTGCTGGTGCCGATCTTCGACATTTCCGGCCGGGTCTCGCCGCAACTCGACCTGCCCTTCGTCAGCCAGTTCTATCTGTTCGAAAGCTTGCTTCGGCTCCGCCTCGATCTCACATGGGATCTCCTGAAGCACATGCTCATGCCGGCGATGGCATTGGCATTGCCGCTGGGGGCGATCATCTCGCAGCTGTTGAAACAGTCGCTGAAGGAAGTGCTCGACCTCGACTATGTCGTGCTGGCGCGGGTGAAGGGTTTTTCGGAAACGCAGGTCATCCTACGCGAGGCGCTGAAGAATGCCGCCCTGCCCACGCTGACGCTGGTCGGCGTGCAGTTCACCTTCCTGATCGGCGGCACGGTCATCGTCGAGCGGCTGTTTTCCTATGAGGGCCTCGGCAACATGGCGATCGACGCCGTCATCAACCGCGACCTGCCGCTGATCCAGGGCATCGTGCTGGTCTTCGCGCTGTTGTTCGTGCTGATCAATCTCGCGGTGGATATGATGTACGCCCTGCTCAATCCGAGGCTGCGCCATGGATGAGAGCCGCATCTCGAGACACGGCTCAAGCGCCAGGCTTTGGCTGGCCGGCGGCTGGCTGCTGCTGGTGCTGCTGGCGGCGATCCTGGCGCCGCTGGTCGCGCCGCGGGACCCGCTTGCGCAGGATCTTATGCTCGAACGTTTGCCGCCGTTCTGGCTCGATGGCGCGGAGCCCGGCTATTGGCTGGGCACCGACAGCCTCGGCCGGGATCTCTTGTCACGCCTGATCTTCGGCGGGCGCATCGCCTTCATCGTTGCGTTCGCCGCCGCCAGCGCCGCCTGCCTTGTCGGCTCGACCCTGGGCTTGATCGCTGGCTATTTCGGCGGCTGGGCCGACCGCATCATCTCGCGCATCGTCGATGTCTGGATGGCATTCCCGCCGGTGCTGTTCGCCATCCTTTTGGTTGCCGTGCTCGGCACGGGTTTGAGCTCTGTCATCCTGGCGATCGCGATCATCGACTGGACGCGTTTCTGCCGGGTCATCCGCGCCGAGGCGATGGGCCAGTCGCGCATGGACTATGTCGAGAACGCCCGCATCGCCGGCTATGGCCGCATCGGCATCATGCTGCGCGAAGTGCTGCCCAATGTGGTGCCATCGATCGTGGCGCTGCTGTCGCTGGAAATGGGCATCGCCGTCATCGTCGAGGCGATCCTGTCCTTCGTCAACCTGTCGATCTCGACCGACGACCCGACCTGGGGCGGCATCATCGCCGAGGGCCGGCTGTCGATCCACCAGGCCTGGTGGGTGCTGGTATTCCCGCTGATCACGCTGATCCTGACCGTGCTGTCGTTCAGCCAGTTCGGCGAGGCGCTGAAGACACGTTTCGATCCGGTGCTGCGATGAGCGCCTGTCTCGATATCAAGGAGTTGAGCGCCGTGCTGCCGAACGGCCAGCGCGTGCTGCGCTCGGTGTCGCTTGCCGTGCAGCCCGGCGAAGTGCGAGCACTGGTCGGTGAAAGCGGCGCCGGCAAGACGATGATCGGCAAGGCGGTACTTGGCGTCTTGCCGTCGAGCGTGCGCATCGTCGAGGGCGATATGCGGCTCGAGGGCGAAGACCTCGGCAAGCTCAACCCGAAGGCACGGCGCACGCTGATCGGCGCGCGCACCGCACTGATCCCGCAGGATCCGCTGACCGCGCTCAACCCGTCGCGCCGCATCGGCCCGCAAACGACCGACCGGCTGGTGCGCATCCTCGGCTGGAGCGGCGAGAGGGCCGAAACCCGCATCCGGCAATTGCTGGACGAGGTGCAGATCCGTGACCCCGACCGGGTACTGAAAAGCTACCCGCACGAGCTTTCCGGCGGCATGCGCCAGCGCGTGCTGATCGCCGCAGCCTTCGCCGCCGAGCCCCGGCTGATCGTCGCCGACGAGCCGACCACGGCGCTCGACGTCACCGTGCAGAAGCAGATCCTGCGGCTCATCGCTGCGTTGCAGCGCGAGCACGGCACGGCGATCCTGTTCGTCACCCACGACCTCGGCGTCGTCGCCAAGATCAGCCAGAAGGTCTCGGTGCTCTATGCCGGCAAGGTCGTGGAAGAGGCCGAAACAGCTGCCCTCTTCGCGGCACCGCAGCACCCCTACACACGGGCACTGATGGCGGCAACGCCGCGCTACACCGATCCCCTCGCCTCGCTAAAGCCGGTCGACGAGGCAGTGCTGGCCGGGCTTGCCACGGAGATTGCGGCCGCGGACCAGGCGTGGAGGCGACCGCATGGCTGAGCCGCTGTTTTCCGTGCGCGGTCTGAAAGTCGCGCTGCCCGACATGACCCGCAAGCCGCTGATCGGCCGCGCGCCGCTGGCGGAAATCCTAAAAGGCCTGGACTTCGACCTGCCCAAGGGATCGGTGACCGGCATCGTCGGCGAGTCCGGATCCGGCAAGTCGACGCTCGGCCGTGCCCTGGTACGACTGCTGGAGCCCAGCGCCGGCAGCATCAGCTTCGACGGCATAGACATCACACATCTGCCGGAGGCGGAGTTGCGGCCGCTGCGCCGCGATCTGCAGATGATCTTCCAGGATCCTATGTCGTCGCTCAACCCGCGCCGCACCATTGCCAGCATCATTGCCGCGCCGCTGAAGCAGAACGGGCTTGGCGACAATCTCAGGGACCGCGTGGCCGAGGCCTTGCAGCGCGTCGGCCTGCCGCAGAGTTTCGCCGGCCGCTACCGCCACGAACTGTCGGGCGGCCAGCGCCAGCGCGTCGGCATAGCGCGCGCGCTGGCGCTGGCGCCGAAATTCGTGCTGGCCGACGAGATCGTCTCCGGCCTCGACGTCTCGACGCAGGCGCAGATCCTCACCCTTCTGGAGAAACTGGCGGAGGAGATGGGGCTGACGGTCGCCTTCATCAGCCACGATCTGTCGGTCATCCGGCGGCTGTGCCGGCAGGTCATCGTCATGCGCGAAGGCAGGATCGTCGAAGCGAGCGCGACGGACGCTCTCTTCGAAAATCCCCGACAGACCTACACGCGCGACCTGATCGCGGCCATCCCACTGCCGGAAATCGACGACGGCTGGCTGGATATTCCTTCCGCTGCCAAGGCTCCGACATGAATGCATACGCACGCCGAAAAGCGGGCTCGGATGTGCGACCGGCCAATGACAAAGCCCCGCCAAATGGAGGAGAAACTGACATGAAGACAACAATTCGAAATGCAGCACTCGCTGCCGCCATCCTCGGCAGCACCGGTGTGGCGGCAGCAAGCTCGATCCCCGGCATGCGCGGGCACGACCACACCGGCATCACGGTTCCCGACATGAAGCAGGCGGTCGATTTCTTCACCGACGTGGTCGGCTGCAAGAAGGCAATGTCGTTCGGCCCGTTCGCCGACGACAAGGGCACCTTCATGCAGGATCTTCTCGGCGTCGATCCGAAGGCTGTCATCGAGCAGGTCACCATGGTTCGCTGCGGCACGGGGTCGAACATAGAGCTGTTCAAATACACCGCGCCGGACCAGAAGGACCTGACACCGAAGAACAGCGACATTGGCGGTTTTCACATCGCCTTCTATGTCGACGACGTCGCGGCGGCGAAAGCCTATCTCGAGGCCAAGGGCGTAAAGACCAGGTTGGGGCCGCTGCCGGTCAAGGAAGGACCCGCCGCCGGCCAGACCATCCTTTACTTCCAGGCGCCTTGGGGCTTGCAGCTGGAAGCGATCAGCTATCCCGACGGCATGGCTTACGAGAAGGGTGCCGAGACGGTGCTGTGGAGCCCGAAGAACCCGGAAAAGTGACCCCACGGGCCGCGCGCGGCGATGCGCGAGCGCGCGGCCCGCTATTTCGCATAATCGTTTCGATATAAAACTTTAAGCTTGAAATATCTTGGCCCCGGCGCGATACTGAAACCAAGCAAGCGAAGAGGAGATCGCACAGATGAAGGTTGCGGTTCTCGGCGGCGGACCAGCCGGCCTTTACTTCGCCATTTCGATGAAGCTGAGGGACGCCGCGCACGATGTGACGGTTTTCGAGCGTAATCGCGCCGACGACACGTTCGGCTGGGGCGTCGTTCTGTCAGCCGAAACGCTCGAGAATCTGGCCAGGAACGATCCGGTCAGCGCCGTCTGGATCAAGAAGCATTTTGCGTATTGGGACGACATCGCCGTGGTCCATGACGGCGTGCGCACTGTATCCTCAGGCCATGGCTTCTGCGGCATCGGCCGCAAGCGGCTCTTGATCCTGTTGCAACGGCGCGCACGCGAGCTCGGTGTCAGGCTGATGTTCGAGACCGACATCGCCGATCCCCGGCCCTATATGGAGACGCATGACCTGGTCGTCGCCGCAGACGGGTTGAATTCCAGGGCGCGCAACAGCTTCGTCGACATCTTCAAGCCCGACATCGACACGCGCAAATGCAAGTTCGTGTGGCTCGGCACCCACCAGAAATTCGACGACGCCTTCACCTTCATCTTCGAAAAGACCGAGCATGGCTGGGTGTGGGCGCACGCCTACCAGTTCGACAGCGACACCGCGACCTTTATCGTCGAGTGCAGCGAACAGACCTGGGCCGCCTTCGGCTTCGGCGCCATGACGCAGCAGGAATCCATCGCCGTCTGCGAGCGCATCTTCGAAAAGCATCTTGGCGGCCACAAGCTGATGACCAATGCCAACCACATCAGGGGTTCGGCCTGGATCAATTTCCCGCGCGTGCTGTGCGAGCGCTGGTCGTCTGAGAATCTGGCGCTGATGGGCGACGCGGCGGCTTCAGCGCATTTCTCGATCGGCTCCGGCACCAAGCTGGCGCTGGAAAGCGCGGTTGCGCTGGCCGAGTATGTCGAAACCGAACCGGACCTCGACGCCGCCTTCCGCAAATATGAGGATGCGCGCCGCACCGAGGTGCTGAAGCTGCAGTCGGCGGCACGCAATTCGCTCGAATGGTTCGAGGAAGTCGAGCGCTATCTCGGCCTCGATCCGGTGCAGTTCAACTATTCGCTGCTGACCCGTTCGCAGCGCATCAGCCACGAAAACCTACGGCTGCGCGACGCGGAGTGGCTTGAAAGCGCGGAGGAATGGTTCCAGCGCCAGGCGGGCGCCGGCGCCAACAGGCTGCGCCGCGCGCCAATGTTCGCGCCCTTCAAGCTGCGCGACATGCGGCTCAGCAACCGCGTGGTCGTCTCGCCGATGGCGCAGTACAAGGCCGTCGACGGCTGCCCGACGGACTGGCATTTCACGCACTATGCCGAGCGTGCCAAGGGCGGCGCCGGGCTCATCTATATCGAGATGACCTGCGTCAGCCCCGAAGGGCGGATCACGCCCGGCTGCCCGGGCTTCTATGCGCCCGAACATGAGGCGGCGTGGAAACGGCTGGTCGATTTCGTCCATACCGAGACCGAGGCGAAGATCTGCGCACAGATCGGCCATTCCGGCGCCAAGGGTTCGACCCAGGTTGGGTGGGAAGGCACGGACGTGCCGCTCGCCTCGGGTAACTGGCCAGTCATGGCGGCATCGGCGGTCGCTTGGTCGCCGCAGAATCAGGTGCCGAAGGCGATGGACCGCGCCGACATGGACAGAGTGCGCGACGAGTTCGTGGCTTCGGCTGAGATGGCCGACCGCTGCGGCTTCGACATGCTCGAGATCCACGCCGCGCACGGCTATCTCCTGTCGTCCTTCATCACGCCGGTCACCAACCGGCGCACGGATGCGTATGGCGGTTCGCTGGAAAACCGCATGCGATATCCCCTTGAAATCTTTCGCGCCGTACGCGCCGCCTGGCCGGCGCAGAAGCCGATCTCAATGCGCATTTCGGCCAATGACTGGGTCGGCATCGAAGGCGTAACACCCGCCGACGCCGTCGAGATCGCGCGGCTGTTGCATGAGGCCGGCGTCGACATTTGCGACGTCTCGGCAGGACAAACTTCGGTGCTGGCAAAGCCGGTCTATGGCCGCATGTTCCAGACGCCGTTTTCCGACCGCATCCGCAACGAGGTCGGCATGGCGACGATGGCGGTCGGCAACATCTATGAGCCGGACCATGTCAATTCGATCCTGATGGCCGGCCGCGCCGACCTGGTGGCGCTGGCACGGCCGCATCTGGCCGATCCCTACTGGACGCTGCATGCGGCGGTGGCGCTCGGCGACCGTGGCGTGAAATGGCCGGATCCTTATCTGCCGGGGCGCGACCAGATCTACCGACTGGCCGAACGCGACGCCGCAGCGGGGCTGAAAGTATGACGGCCGCCGCGATGATCGCCGGCAGCCATGCCCTTGTCACCGGCGGCGGGTCTGGTGTCGGCCGAGCGATCGCTCTGGCGCTGGCTGGTGCCGGCATCGACGTCACCATATGCGGCCGCCGCGAGGCGGAGCTGGCCAAGGTGGCTGGCGAAAGCAAAGGCGTTTTCGCCATCACTGCCGATGTCACCAATGAGGCGGCGATGGCATCGCTTTACGAGACGGCGGAGGCCGCGCGCGGGCCGTTCGACATCGTCGTCGCCAATGCCGGCATGGCGGGCAGCACGCCGGCGCACAAGACCACGCTGGCCGACTGGCAGCGGACGCTGGACGTCAACCTGACCGGCGCTTTCCTGACGGTGAAGCCGGCGCTCGCCGGCATGGCCGCGCGCAAGGCGGGCCGCATCGTCTTCATCGCGTCTACCGCCGGACTGAAAGGCCACGCCTATGTTGCGCCTTACGTGGCGGCCAAGCATGGCGTCGTCGGCCTGATGCGGGCGCTGGCTGCCGAGACGGCGAAATCCGGCGTGACCGTCAATGCGGTGTGCCCGGGGTTTGTCGAGACGGACATGTTGGACGAGTCCATCGAGCGGATCGTTGAAAAAACCGGCCGTTCGACTGAACAGGCGCGGGCGAGCCTTGCCTCGACCAATCCACAAGGCCGCTTCATCCAGCCGCAGGAAATTGCCGCCGCCGTGCTGTGGCTGTGCGGCGATGCGGCGGCGTCGATCACCGGACAGGCAATTTCGATCTCAGGAGGCGAAACATGGTAGCCGGCCCCCTGCCCGCGCCGTCGGGACCCGGCAAGGACCGCTTGCGGCTGTGGATCAGGCTGCTGCGCGCCTCGCGCACGATCGAGGCCGAACTGCGCGAGCGGCTGAAGAAGGAGTTCAATACGACGCTGCCGCGCTTCGACGTGATGGCCGCGCTCTACCGTGCGCCCGAAGGCATGCTGATGAGCGATTTGTCGCGCTTCCTGCTGGTGTCCAACGGCAATGTCACGGGCATCGTCGATCGGCTCGTATCCGAGGGGCTGGTCGCCCGCGCCCGCCGCAATGGCGACCGCCGCACCTCGATGGTGCGGCTGACGGATGAGGGCTCGAAGTCCTTCGCAGTCATCGCTGCCGCTCACGAGGGCTGGGTCGGCGAATTGCTGGGCAAGGTAAGCGAGGACGACGCGCGCCGGCTGACCGGCATGCTGACCTCGTTCCGCAGCAACTGGGAGGGACGCGAATGAGCAAGATGGCCGGCTTCAAGCCGAAGCATTTCCTCTGGCAGGTCGAAGGCCGGATCGCCAAGGTCCGGCTCGACCGGCCGGAGCGCAAGAACCCGCTGACCTTCGACAGCTATGCGGAACTGCGCGATACATTCCGCGACCTCGTCTATGCCGACGATGTCGATGCCGTGGTGTTCCTGTCCAATGGCGGGAATTTCTGCTCCGGCGGCGATGTCCACGATATTATCGGCCCGCTGGTCAAGATGGACATGAAGCAGCTCCTGGCCTTCACCCGCATGACCGGCGACTTCGTCAAGGCGATGCTGAACTGCGGCAAGCCGATCATCGCGGCGGTCGACGGCGTGGCGGTCGGCGCCGGCGCCATCATCGCCATGAGCTCCGACATCCGCATCGCCACGCCGGACGCCAAGACGGCATTCCTGTTCACCCGCGTCGGTCTTGCCGGCTGCGACATGGGAGCCTGCGCGATCCTGCCGCGCATCATCGGCCACGGCCGCGCCGCCGAACTGCTCTACACCGGCCGCAACATGACGGCTGCCGAAGGCGAGCGCTGGGGGTTCTACAACAGGCTTGTAGAGGCGGCATCGCTCGAGGCCGACGCGCTGGACATGGCGGCGCGCATCGTCTCCGGCCCGACCTTCGCCCATGGCATCACCAAGACGCAGTTGAACCAGGAATGGTCGATGGGCCTCGACCAGGCGATCGAGGCGGAAGCGCAGGCGCAAGCGATCTGCATGCAGACGGGCGATTTCGAGCGGGCGTACAAGGCGTTTGTTGCCAAGGAAAAGCCGGTGTTCGAGGGGAATTGAGGATGAGCGGGTTGATGGAGACGTTGGCGGGACAGCGCCCCCCTCTGGCCTGCCGGCCATCTCCCCCTCTAGGGGGGAGATTGGCAGCTTCGGCGGCGGCAGCCATCCTGCGGCGCAGGCGATTCGCGAAAGCCGAGATGAGGATCGATCTCCCCCTTAGAGGGGGAGATGTCCGGCAGGACAGAGGGGGGCGCCGTAGAGCACGGACTCTGAAGAATAGCGGAGGCAGAAATGCCTGACCGCTCCTTCCTCGACTGGCCCTTCTTCGAAGACCGTCATCGCGAACTGGCCGGGCACCTCGAGGCATGGTGCGCGAAGAACCTGCCTGTCGATCACCATGACGTCGACGCCGCCTGCCGCGAGCTGGTGCAAAAACTCGGCCGGGACGGCTGGCTGAAGCCGACGGCGCTCGACACCGGCAATCCCGGGCCGCTTGACGTGCGGACCTTGTGCATCACGCGCGAGACGCTGGCGCGGCATGACGGGCTCGCCGATTTCGCCTTCGCTATGCAGGGGCTTGGCACCGGAGCGCTCAGCCTGTTCGGCACGCCGCAACAGCAGCAATGGCTTTCGAAGACGCGCGCCGGCAAGGTCATTTCCGCCTTTGCGCTGTCGGAGCCGCGCTCGGGATCGGATGTCGCCAATATGGAGATGACAGCGACCCGCGATGGTGACGGCTATGTCCTGTCGGGCGAAAAGACCTGGATCTCCAATGGCGGCATCGCCGATCTCTATGTCGTCTTTGCCCGCACAGGCGAGGCACCCGCCGCCAAGGGGCTATCCGCCTTCATCGTGCCGGGGGACAGCAAGGGCCTCGACATCGCGGAGCGCCTTGAAGTCATAGCGCCGCATCCGCTGGCACGACTGTCTTTCGATCAGGTCCGGCTGCCCGCCTCGGCGCTGATCGGCAAACCGGGCGACGGCTTTCGCATTGCCATGTCGGTGCTCGACGTGTTCCGCTCGACCGTCGGCGCGGCGGCACTCGGCTTTGCACGCCGCGCGCTCGATGAAAGCATCAAGCGGGTGGCCGAACGCAAGCTGTTCGGCGCGCCGATGGCCGAGCTGCAGATGGTGCAGGGCCATATCGCCGACATGGCGCTCGACGTCGATGCCGCGGCGCTTTTGGTCTACCGCGCCGCCTGGACCAAGGACATGGGCGCGGCGCGGGTAACGCGCGAGGCGGCGATGGCCAAACTGTTCGCCACCGACAAGGCGCAGGAGGTGATCGACAAAGCGGTGCAACTGCATGGCGGCGACGGCGTCCGCAAGGGTCACATCGTCGAAAGCCTGTATCGCGAGATCCGCGCGCTGCGCATCTATGAGGGTGCTTCCGACGTGCAGAAGGTGGTGATCGCGCGACAGGTGATGGGGGCGGCCTGACTCCGGTCACGTCAAGGTTTGGACTGTTTCGAACGCGGATATTGCGGAGAGTTTGAAATGCACGAGATTCTGCAGCCGGATGGCTGGGCCAAGCCGGTCGGTTACTCCAATGGCGTAGCGGCTCGCGGGCGGCTTGTCTTCGTCGGCGGACAGGTCGGCTGGAATGGGCAGTGCCAGTTCGAGACCGACGATTTCGTCGGCCAGGTGCGGCAGACGCTTCAAAATATCGTCGCGGTGCTGGCGGAGGCCGGAGCTGAGCCGCGGCACATCACGTCAATGACGTGGTATTTCACCGATAAGAGCGAATATCTGGCCAATCTCAGGGGTATAGGCGAGGCCTATCGCAAGGTGATCGGCCGGCATTTCCCGGCGATGGCCGCGATGCAGGTGATGGCGCTGGTCGAGGACCGCGCCAAGGTGGAGATCCAAGCCACCGCGGTTATTCCGGAATAATCGGCCGTCGCCCGTCATCCTGGGGCGCAGCAAGGGCGTAGCGATACGGCGCAGACCCCAGGATGAGAAATCAGGAAGGCATCGGCCAGACTATTTTCCGCGAAGGCCGGCCCGCTCCAGCAGCGGCAGCACGTGATCGCAGAAATAGGGGAGTTCCTGCGTGTAGTTGACGAAGGACAGCGCAATGCCCTGGTAGCCATGCCCGGCAATGGCGACCATATCGGCGGCGATCGTTTCGGGCGTTCCGACCAAGGGATAGGTGCCGGCGCCGCCGGCGAAACGCTGGCGATAGCGGTCATAGGCATACGGGTCGTGCGACCGCGAGAATTCCTTTTTGCCGGCCATATGGGCATCGACCGCCTCACGGTCGGCCAGATCGACGGCATAGCGTGTGTAATAGGCCTGCGCCTCCTCCATCGTCGGCCGGCAGACGACATGCGCCACGGTGTAGACGCCGACCTCGCGGCCAGCCTTGTCGGCCCGCTCACTGATATCGGCGACATGTTTGCCGGCATCGGCCATCTCGGAAAAGGTCGTGAACAGATAGTCACATCTGGCGGCAGCGAAATCGCGGCCCGGACCGCCGAAAGCCGCGTTCATCGTCACCGGTCGCGGAACTTGCAGGCTGGCCGGCCGGCTCACGGCTTCCTTGAGACGATAATAAGTGCCCTCATAGTCGAGAGGTTCAGCCGACGCATACAGCCTTTCCAGAATTTCGATCCATTCGGCGGCCTGATCATACCCCTTCTCGACCAGCGGCGTGCCGAACATGCCGAATTCCTTCGGGTTCCAGCCGCAGACGATGTTGAGGCCGGCACGGCCCTGGCTGATATGATCGACCGTCGCCAGCGCCTTGGCGGCGTAGAGCGGATGCACGAGGGGCACATGCACGGTCATGAACAGGCCGATCCGCTCGGTGGCCACACTGAGCGCCGCCGCCCAGGTGAAGGTCTCGAACGACCATTCGCGCACCCTGTTGCGGCCGCCAAAGCCGCGCCAGCGCGCGATCGGCAGCAGGAATTCCAGCCCCGCGCGGTCGGCGATCTGCGCCGCCGTCAGATTGTCGTGCCAGCTTGCCGTCCAGCGTTCAGGCACATCCGATATGGCAAGGCCGCCGTCGGCATTGGTCGAGAAGACGCCGAGCTTCAGTCTGTTTGGGCCGTGCAGGGGATGCGCTTTGATCATGTCCGGAACTCGCGGCGGGAGATCGACACGCTAGGCCCGCGCGAAAATATTTCAAGCCTGAAATAGCTTCGCCTCGCCGCTGTTTGCGGATATGAATTCCGGCACGACAACAAGGGGATGGAACGATGAGCGGGTTTCGCCACAAATGCATCTGTAGGGAAAGCCTCGTCGGTTCCTTTGCCGCCATTCCGCATCCCGTTGCGGTCGAGGTGATGGCGCAGTCCGGTCTCGATTTCCTCTGCATCGATTGGGAACATGCCCAGATTTCGCGCGACATGATCGAAACAATGGTGCGCGCGGCCGATATCCATCGCGTGCCGGCCATTGTGCGCGTGCCCGGCCATGCACCGGAAGCGATCGCCGCGGCATTGGACAGCGGCGCGCAAGGCGTGCTCGTCCCGCGCGTCTCGACCGCTGCCCAGGCGCAGGCGGCGGTGAAGGCCTCGCGTTATCCGCCGACCGGCGAGCGCGGCGTCGGGCCCGGGCGGGCCGCCGGCTATGGCTACCGCATCTCCGAATATCTCGCTCAGGCCAATGACAGCATCGTCGTGGCGGTTCAGGTCGAGACATCGGAAGGGCTGGCCAATATCGAGGCGATCACCGCCGTCGAGGGCGTCGACGTGATCTTCGTCGGGCCCGGCGATCTCTCCGTATCGATCGATGCGATCGGCCCCAAAGGCGCCGACAAACTCGCGCAAGCGATCCACAGGATCATCGATGCGACAATCGCGCATGGCAGGACATCCGGGATCTTCTGCGCGAAGCCGCAAGATGTCGCCCGATGGGCAGCACTCGGCGCCAGTTTCTTCATCCTGGCCAGCGACACGATGCTTCTGGGGGCTGGCGCTGCTGCCGGCAAAGCCGGCGCGGATGCCGAACTGGGCAGGAGCGGCCGCTAGCGCTATCGAAAGGTATGCCAGGCGCCGCCGCTGCCAACTTTTTAAGCTTAAAACTTTTGCCTTGAAAACTGCCGCGGTTTGGATAAGCATTCCTCGATCGATGGCGACTGCCGTTCCGGACGGGCTTGCCGGACATCCATCGTGGTGCATCGGGTGGGATCAAAGGGTTTCAGTCCTTGTCGTTCATGCTGCCCCCAGTCATCCTCCAGCACGCGCCATGCGTGCGAGGGCGTGCGCGCGCCAGATCCGCGATCCGCATACCGAGAGCATCGCCAACCTTGCCTTCCCGCCGATGTGCGTCTGCCGCGACCGGACAGCGCCCGACCGTATGGCAGCGAGCATGAATTGACGCCCCGCTGGGAGGTGGGGCGGCAAGAAACCGTGCGGGCATCAGCCCGCCCGATCAACAACCAGAGGGAACACCCCAGAGGGACCAACAATGAGCCTGACCCGTCGCAATCTCATCCTTCTCGCGGCCGCCATCGGCATCGCCGCCGGACCGGCAACCGCCTATGCCGCCGATGTGCTCAATGTCGGCGCCTACCCGACCAACCCGCCCTTCGAGTACAAGAACGAGAGCGGCACTTTCGAGGGCTTTGAAGTCGACATCGTCAACGAAGCGGCAAAGCGCGTCGGCATGACCACCGACATCGCCGATCTCGGCTTCCAGGCGCTGTTCGCCGCCACCACCTCGAAGCGCATCGATGTCGCCATCTCGTCGATCACCATCACGCCGGAGCGGCTGAAGTCGCAGTCGTTCACGCAGCCTTACTATGATTCCGACATGGGCATCGCCACCAAGACCGACAGCCCGATCAAGGCCGAGGCCGACCTCAAGGGCAAGATCGTCGGCGTGCTGTCCGGCTCGACCGGCGAGACCTGGGTCAAGGCGCATCAGGAGGCCGATGGCCTCAGCGACGTAAAGGGCTATGACACACAGCAGAACCTTTTGCTCGACCTCAGCGCCGGGCGCATCGACGCGGCTGTCAGCGACATTCCGGGCATGCAGTACTCCTTCACCAAGATGAAGGATCTCACCGTCAAGGAACGCATCAAGACCGGCGAACAGTACGGGCTGATGATGACCAAGGACCACCCGCTGCTCGGCAAGCTCAACGACGCGCTGACGGCAATGAAGAAGGACGGCACGCTGGCCGCGATCCACAAGAAGTGGTTCGGCAGCGACGCGCCCGCCGATTCCTCGACCGCCAAGGAAATGCCGGTGCCGAAGGCCTGAGCGGCGGCCGCCAAGGAGAACGTGCCGGCTCGAAAGGCCGGCACGTTCCGTTTGATACATAGTCTCCCGGAACCAGCGCGGCGCGGCAAAACCGCTTTCGCTGTTCCGGACCTCTGCTCCGGCGTCAAGGGACGCCAAACGGTTCGGGAAAGCCTCCCATGTCGCTGCTCGATACCTTCTTCAACGCCGACGTCATCGCGTCCAGTCTGCCGGCGCTGCTGCGCGGCTTTCTCAACACGCTGCTGCTCGGCCTGCTCAGCATCGGCATCGGCATCCCCATCGGCCTGGTGATCAGCCTGTTGCGGCTTTATGCGCCGAAGCCGCTCCGGTGGCTGGCGGTCGGCTACACCGATATCTTCCGCGCGCTGCCGGTGCTGGTCGTGCTGATCCTGATCTATTATGCGCTGCCCTTCCTCGGCATCCGCCTATCGTCCTGGGCTTCCGCCGTAACGGCCTTCGCCATCATCATGTCGGCCTATTCGGCGGAAGTGTTCCGCTCCGGCATCGAAAGCATTCCGCGCGGCCAGTTCGAGGCGTCGCAGGCGCTCGGCCTGCCGTTCCTTTTGACCTTGCGCAAGGTGGTGCTGCCGCAGGCGGTGCGCGTGGTCATCCCGCCGATGACCAGCAACTGCGTCTCGATGTTCAAGGACACCTCGCTCGCCTCCACCGTGGCGCTGCCGGAACTCCTGAAGGAAGCGACCAATGCACAGTCGCTCTATGCCAATCCCTCGCCGCTGATCGGCGCAGCCCTGGTCTATCTCATCTTCCTGTGGCCGATGGTTCGCCTCGTCAGCCTGCTTGAAGACCGTTTCAAGACCGAGAAGACGCGCTGACCCGCCTACAATTTCCCATCTACCGAGCACTTCGCAGGAGACGACCATGAACAAGCATCAAGCCGCCAATGCGACCGGCACTTCCGGCGCGTTTCCTGTTGAACGAATCCGGGCGATGTTTCCGGCCTTGCAGCGGGCAGGCGACTTCATCTTCCTGGACAACGCCGCCGGCGCGCAGATTCCGCAGAGCGTGCTCGATGCGGTGACCAACCATCTGGTTTCGCACAATGTGCAGCGCGGCGGCCGTTATGGCCGCAGCGTCACCGTTGACCAATCGGTCGCCGATGCGCGGACAAGCGTGGCACTGCTGATCAATGCCTACAGCCCATCCGAGATCTGCTTCGGCATGAACGCCACCTCGTTCATCCGCCTGGTCAGCCTCGGCATCGGCCAGATGCTTGAAGAGCGCGACGAGATCGTCGTCACCGACATGGACCACGACGCCAACATCGCGACATGGCTGGCGCTCGAATCCGCCGGCGCCAAGTTCAAGTGGTGGCGCATGCGCGAGGACGGCAATCTGCATGTCGACGATCTGCGCCCGCTGGTTTCAGAACGCACCCGGCTTGTCGCCTGCACGGTGACGGCCCATTCCATCGGCTCGATCGTCGACGTCGCTTCGGTGGCAGGGATCGCCCACGCCGCCGGTGCCGAAGTGTTCCTCGACTGCGTACATTACGGGCCGCACGGGCTGATCGACGTCCAGGCCTGGGATTGCGACTATCTCGTTTGTTCCGGCTACAAGAATTTCTCGCCGCATATGGGTTTCCTGTGGGGCCGCTTCGAAACGCTGAAGCGGCTGCCGACCTTCCGCGAGGATTTCATCCCCGACGAGCCGCCCTACAAGGTCGAGGCCGGCACCTTCATCTACGAGAACGTGTCGGGCATGGATGCGGCGGTGCAGTATCTGGAACTCATCGGCCGCAACCTTACTCCGTCCAACAACCGCTCGCGGCGCGAAAACATCGTCGCCGGCATGGGCGCCATCCGCGACTACGAGCTGGTGCTGGCGCGCGAGATGCTGGCTGTGCTGAAGAGCTGCGGGGCAACGATCTACGGCGTTTCCGAGGAGGCCCGGATCAACGAACGCGTGCCGACCTTCTGTTTCAACATCGGCAAATTGTCGCCGCAGCGGATCGTTGAGGAAATGGCCGAATTGCAGATCGGCATCCGCGACGGCCACATGTACGCCCCGCGCCTGATGAAGCGCCTTAACCTGTCGATGGACAGCGGCGCCATCCGCGCCTCGCTGGTGCACTACAATACGGTAGACGAGGTCAGGCGTTTCGGTGAAGCGCTGCGGGCTGTCATCGCGAAGCTGTCGTAAGCGCTCGACCCTTTTCGCGAGAGAAACCGGAGGCGTGACTGCCTCCGTTTCGTCATCCACGGGCGGAGCAAGGAGCGGAGCGACGCGGCGCAGACCCGAGGATGACGACCACCGCGGCTTAAGCCGCTTTCTTCTTCGCCAGCCTCGCCTTGATGCTGGCGACGTCGGCGCGCGGCGTGGCGGCGAACAGGGTCCTGGTGTAGCTGTGCTTGGGGTCTGAAAAGACCTCGTCGCGCGAGCCGTATTCGACCGCCTCGCCGAAATACATCACCATCACGTCGTCGGCGATGTAGCGCACCACGGAGAGGTCGTGGCTGATGAAGACATAGGTCAGCTGGAACTCGTCCTGTAGGTCGGCGAGCAGGTTGAGCACCTGCGCCTGCACCGAAAGATCGAGCGCCGAGACCGGCTCGTCCAGCACCAGAAGGCTCGGGTTCAGCATCAGCGCACGGGCGATGGCGATGCGCTGGCGCTGGCCGCCCGAGAACATGTGCGGATAGCGGTTGTAGTGCTCGTGACCGAGGCCGACCTTCTTCAGCATCTTCATGGCGAGGTCGCGCCGCTCGGCGGCCGTCTTGTCGGTGTTGATCAGCAGCGGCTCGCCCAGCACGTCGCCGATCTTCTGGCGCGGGTTGAGCGATCCGTAGGGGTTCTGGAAGACGATCTGCACCTTGCGGCGCATCTCCCTGGTCAATCCGCCCCTGGCGATGTCGACCTTGTTGCCGTCGATGAACAGTTCGCCCGATGTCGCCGGATCGATGAGCGTGATGATGCGGGCGAGCGTGGACTTGCCGCAGCCGCTTTCGCCGACGATGGCGAGCGTCTTGCCCTTATCCACGGTGAACGAGACGCCCTTGACCGCGTGCACCGTGCGCGGCCCGCTGAACAGGCCGCCGCCGATATGGTAGTCGCGAACGATGTTCTTGCCTTCGAGGACGGTGGTGCTCATGCGGAGGCTCCCGCGGCCGAGGGCGCCGGCTCGAACAGCATGTCGGAAACGGTCGGCAGCCGGTCGCCGACCGCGTTCTCCGGCAGCGCCGACAGCAGCGCGCGCGTGTAGTTGCTTTTCGGGCTCTCGAACAGCGACAGCACGTCGGCCTCTTCCATCTTGCGGCCCTTGTACTGAACGATGACGCGGTCGGCTGTCTCGGCCACCACGCCCATATTGTGGGTGATCATGATCAGGCCCATGCCGTATTTGGCCTGCAGCGAAACCAGGAGATCAAGGATCTGCTTCTGGATGGTGACATCGAGCGCGGTGGTCGGCTCGTCCGCGATCAAGAGCTTCGGATTGCAGGCGATGGCGATGGCGATCATGACGCGCTGGCACTGGCCGCCCGACATCTGGTGCGGAAACGAGCTCAGCCGTTCTTCCGGATCGGCAATGCCGACGAGCTTCATCAATTCGATGGCGCGCGCGCGGCGCTGGGCGCGGTCCATGCCCATATGGAAGCGCAGCACCTCCTCGATCTGGAAGCCGACGGTGAAGCACGGGTTGAGGCTGGCGATCGGCTCCTGGAAGATCATGGAGATATCCTTGCCGACGATCTTGCGCCGCTCGGACGGGCTGAGCTTCAGCAGATCGACGCCGTCGAAGGCCATGCGGTCGGCCTTGACGGTCGCGGTGTTGGGCAGCAGCCCCATCACCGCCAGCATCGCCACCGATTTGCCGGAACCGGATTCGCCGACGATCGCCAGCACTTCGCGCGGCTCGATCGACAGGTCGATGCCCTGCACGGCCATGAACGGACCGGCGGCGGTGTCGAAGGAAACGGTGAGATTCTTGATCTCGAGCAGGGACATGCTCACGACCTCTTCAGCTTGGGGTCGAGCGCGTCGCGCAGGCCGTCGCCGATCAGGTTGATGGCAAAGACGGTGATCAGGATGGCAAGGCCCGGGAAGGTCACCACCCACCAGGCGCGCAGGATGAACTCGCGTGCTTCGGCCAGCATCGTGCCCCATTCCGGGGTCGGCGGCTGCGCGCCCATGCCGAGGAAGCCCAGCGCCGCGGCCTCGAGGATGGCGTTGGAGAAGGACAGCGTCGCCTGCACGATCAGCGGCGCGATGCAGTTGGGCAGGATGGTGACCAGCATCAGCCTGAAATGGCTGGCGCCCGCGACCTTGGCCGAGATGACATATTCGCGGTTCTTCTCCGCCATCACGGCGGCGCGGGTGAGCCGGGCGAAGTGCGGCTGCAGCACGAAGGCAATGGCGATCATGGCGTTGACCAGCCCAGGTCCGAGAACGGCGACCAGCACCAGCGCCAGCAGCAGCGACGGGAAGGCCAGGATGATGTCCATGATGCGCATGATGAGCGTATCCACCCAGCCGCGGCAGTAGCCGGCGAGCAGGCCGAGGATGACGCCGGAGATCAGCGCCGTGGTGACGACGACGAAGCCGATGGCGAGCGAGAAGCGCGAGCCGTAGATCAGGCGCGAGAGAATGTCGCGGCCGACGGCGTCGGTACCGAGCAGGAACTGGGCGTTGCCGCCCGCCTGCCAGGCCGGCGGCGTCAGGAAGAAGTCGCGGAACTGGTCGTCCGGCGAATGCGGGGCGAGCAGCGGCGCGAAGACGGCGATCAGGATCAGCAGCGCGAAGACGAAGAGGCCGATCACCGCGCCCTTGTTGATCGAGAAATAGTGCCAGAACTCGGCGAACATCTGCAGCCGGGCGTCCTGCGGCCTGACGACGGTCGCGGCTTCGATTGTGGCAGGGCCTTCGTTGGTCATGTCAATTCGCCCGGATACGCGGGTTGATGACGGCATAGAGCACGTCGACGATGAGGTTCACCGACATGACGATGAGCGCGATCAAAAGCAACCCGCCTTGCACGGTGAAATAGTCGCGCTTGGAAATAGCGTCGATCATCCATTTGCCGATGCCTGGCCACGAAAAAATGCTCTCGGTCAGGATGGCGCCGGTCAGGAGCGTGCCGACCTGCAGGCCAATGGTTGTGACGACCGGGATCAGCGCATTGCGGAAAGCGTGCAGCCCGATGACGCGGCGAGGCGCCAGGCCCTTGGCGCGCGCGGTGCGCACATAGTCCTCGCCGAGGACCTCGAGCATGGCCGACCGCGTCTGCCTGGCGATGACGGCAAGCGGAATGGTGCCGAGCACGATGGTGGGCAGGACGAGGTGCGACAGGGCCGAGCGGAATGCACCCTTCTGTCCGGAGATCAGGGAATCGATGGTCATGAAGCCGGTTACCGGCTTGAAGAAATAGAGAAGGTCGATGCGGCCGGAAACCGGTGTCCAGTGCAGCATGCCGGAGAACACGATGATCAGCAGCAGCCCCCACCAGAAGATCGGCATGGAATAGCCTGCCAGCGCCGTTCCCATGGTCAGTTGGTCGAACCAGGAGCCGCGGCGGATCGCGGCGAAGATGCCGAAGGCGACGCCGATGATGATGGCGAAGATCATGGCGAAGATGGCAAGTTCGACCGTCGCCGGGAACCGCACCAGGAAATCCTTGAGCACCGGCGTCTTGGTGGAAAACGAGGTGCCGAAATCACCGCTGAGGATATTGGCCAGATAGGTCAGGTACTGTCGCCAGATCGGCAGGTCGAAGCCGAACTGGTGCATCAGCGCAGCGTGACGTTCGGGCGACAGGCCGCGTTCGCCCGCGAGCACCAGCACCGGATCACCGGGCAGGATGCGCACGAAGCCGAAGGCGAGGATGGTTATCCCGATGAAGGTCGGGACGATGAGGGCGAGCTTGCCGAGGATATAACGCAGCATGGCGGGCGAGGTGGGACGGCGCTGTGGCGCCGCCCCGTTTCGCGAACCTTATTCGGCGATATCGACGCCGTCGAAGCGATGGATGCCGAGCGGATCCATCGCAAAGCCGGAGACGGTCTTCTGCATCGGCATGAACACCTTGGAGTGTGCGAGCGTCGCCCACGGTGCCTGTTCCTTGAAGATGACCTGCGCCTGTTCGTAGAGCTTGGTGCGCTCGGCCTGGTCGGAAACCGTCTTGGCCTTGTTGATGAGCGCATCGAAGTCCTTGTTGCACCATTCCGCGCGGTTGTTCGAACCGACGGAAGCGCAGCTCAAGAGTACACCGAGGAAGTTGTCCGGATCGCCATTGTCACCGGTCCAGCCGACGATGACGGCGCCGTCGTGATCGACCGCCGAAGCGCGCTTGAGGTATTCACCCCAATCGTAGCTGACGATGTTGACTGTGACGCCGACCTTGGCGAAGTCGGCCTGGATCAGCTCGGCGGTGCGGCGCGCGTTCGGCATGTAGGGGCGCGACACAGGCATGGCCCAGACATTCATCTTGAGGTCCTTGACGCCGGCCTCTTCGAGCATCTTCTTGGCCGCATCCGGATCGTACGGATCGTCCTTCACGTCCTTGTTGTAGGACCACATGGTCGGCGGGATCGGGTTGACGGCCACCTGGCCGGCGCCCTGGAAGACCGCGTCGATGATAGCCTTCTTGTTGATGGCCATGTTGAGCGCCTTGCGCACGCGCACGTCGTCGAACGGCTTCTGCTGGGTGTTGTACATCAGCGCACCGACATTGAGGCCTTCCTGCTCGTCGACCTTCAGGTTCGGATCGGCCTGCAGGCCGGTGATGTCGGCCGGCGCCGGGTAGGACATGATGTTGCATTCGCCGGCCTTCAGCTTCTGCGCACGGACCGCCGGATCGGTGGTGATGGCGAAGACAAGGTCGTCGATCTTCTGCTTGCCGCCCCAATAGTCGGGGTTGGCCTTGTAGCGGATGGCAGCGTCGGTCTGGTAATCGACGAAGATGAACGGGCCGGTGCCAATCGGCTTCTGGTTGAACAGTTCAGGCGTCTTGTCCGCCTGCAGCTTGTCGGCATATTCCTTGGAAACGATTGAGGCGAAGTCCATGCCCAGCGTCGGGATCAAAGTGATCGCCGGCTCCTTGAGGGTGAACTTCACCGTCAGGTCGTCGACCTTCTCGACCTTGGTGATGTTGTCGCCGAACTGGTCATTGTAATACTGGTAGGCAATGCCCGGTATGTACTGGAACCAGGGGCCGTTCTTGTCGACCTGACGCTGGAACGAGAACACCACGTCGTCGGCGTTGAAGTCGCGCGTCGGGGTGAAATAGTCGGTAGCGGCGAACTTCACACCCTTGCGAAGCTTGAACGTGTATTCCTTGCCATCGTCGGAAATGGACCAGCTTTCGGCCAGGCCCGGCGAGACCGTTGTCTTGCCATGATCGAATTCGACGAGGCGGTTGAAGACCGTACGCGAAGACGCATCGAACGTCTGTCCCGCGGTGTAGGGCGCCGGGTCAAAGCCTTCCGGCGAAGCTTCGGCGCAGTAGACCAAGGTTTTTGCGTTGGCCACGCCGCCCAGGACGCTTGCAGCCAGCAACGCGGCTGCAAAAGTCAGTTTCTTCCTCATTGAGCACTCCCTGATGTTTTTCCAAGCCCCTCTATCAGGCTCGCGAAGCGCGCATATAAGCACCGTTTCTCCGGCTTTGGAACACCCAGTTTGCCTACCCCATGGTAAGCGGGAAAAAAATCCTCCTCTCCGCAAAAAAATGGAAAAATTCAGTATTTTTTTCTATTCACAACATTATTAACGACCGCATTTTTTTATTGATCACCAATCTTACGAGATCAACGTCGCGCCCGCTTTCATATGACCGGGGATGCCGGACGATGCAGGGCCGCTGCGCCCGTGGCGGGAAAGATTTTCGGCGGCAAATCTTTCGACGGCTTGCCGCTGGGGCAAGGCTTGCACGCCCGCCGATAGAGGCCATACATAGACAAGGCACCGTCGGCAGCGGGGGACGCCTCTCTTAGCAGGAGGCGAGCGCGGCAGGGGCGAACAAAACAGGGAGGGACGGTTGGCAAAAGCATCGAACAGGACGGCTCCGCCGAAGACGGCCAAGGCGACCCTGAAGCCGGCCGCGGGCGCCGACAAGCAGCCAACGCCCTCCGCCAAGAACGCAAAGGGCGCAAAGAGCACAAAGGCAAAGGTCGCAGGGAAACCTTCCGCCGGCAAGGCGGACGCTGTTGTCAAACCGGCCGCGAAGCCGGCGGCCAAAGCCGTCCCCGCAAAGACGTCGGCGAAGGCCGGAACTGCTAAAACCGGGACGACAAAGACCAGTTCGACCAAGGCCGGGACGACGAAGACTGGCGCGAGCAAGACCGGGGCGACCCGGACTAGCAAGACTGGGGCCGCACAAGCCGCATCCGTGGCCAAGCCGGCACCGGCGGCTTCGAGACCGGCGGCCGCCAAGCGATTGCCGAAAGCGCTCACCGCCCTTGCCGCAGGCTTGCCGGAAAAGCCCTGGCTGGAAAGCTACCCGAAGAACATGCCGGCCGAGATCGGCGCCCTGCCCTACAGCTCCATCGGCGATTTCCTCGTTGCCGCCTGCAAGCAATTTGCCGGCCAGCCGGCCTTCACCTGCATGGGCAAGTCGATCACCTATGCGGAACTCGAACGGCTTTCGGCGGCGTTCGGCGCCTACCTGCAATCGACCGGGTTGCCCAAAGGCGCACGCGTCGCCCTGATGATGCCGAACGTGCTGCAATATCCGGTGGCGATGATGGCGGTGGCGCGCGCCGGCTACACGGTGGTCAACGTCAACCCTCTCTACACGCCGCGCGAGCTGGAACACCAGCTCAAGGATTCCGGGGCACAAGCGATCATCATCCTGGAGAACTTCGCCAGCACCTTGCAAGCGGTGATCGCCAGGACGTCGGTCAAGCACGTCGTCGTCGCGGCCATGGGCGACATGCTCGGCGGGCTCAAGGGAAGCATCGTCAATCTGGTGGTGCGCCGCGTCAAGAAGATGGTGCCGGCCTGGTCATTGCCCGGCCATGTCAAGTTCAACGCGGCGCTGAAGGTGGGCAGCGGCATGGGTTTCAAGCCGGCCAAGGTGGCGGCCGACGATATCGCGTTCCTGCAATATACCGGCGGCACCACGGGAATCTCGAAGGGTGCTATCCTGCTGCACAGCAACGTGCTGGCCAATGTCGCGCAGAATTCGCTGTGGCTGCAGGACGCTTACACGGTCAAGCCAAAACCCGCCCATCTCAACCTCATCTGCGCACTGCCGCTCTATCATATCTTCGCGCTGACCGTGAATGCGCTGATGGGCATGCAAATGGGTGGACAGAACATACTGATCCCCAACCCGCGCGACATCCCCGGCTTCGTCAAGGAAATGGGCAAGTATCCGATCCATATCTTTCCAGGCCTCAACACGCTGTTCAACGCGCTGCTCAACAATGAGGATTTCCGCAAGCTCGACTTCAAGCCGCTGCTCCTGACGCTGGGCGGCGGCATGGCGGTGCAAAAGGGCGTCGCCGAGCGCTGGAAGGCGCTGACGGGCTGCCCGGTCAGTGAAGGCTACGGCCTGTCGGAGACGTCGCCCGTGGCAACGGCCAACAAATTCAGCTCCGGCGAATTCACCGGCACGATCGGCCTGCCGCTGCCGTCTACCGAGATCGCCATCCGCGACGAGGAGGACAACAATTTGCCGCTCGGCGAGGTCGGCGAAATCTGCATCAAGGGGCCGCAGGTGATGGCGGGCTACTGGAACCGGCCTGACGAGACCGCCAAGGTGATGACCAAGGACGGCTTCTTCAAGTCGGGCGACATGGGCTTCATGGACGAGCGCGGCTACACCAAGATCGTCGACCGCAAGAAGGACATGATCCTCGTTTCCGGCTTCAACGTCTATCCGACCGAGCTCGAGGAAGTCGTGGCGCTGCATCCCGGCGTGCTCGAAGTGGCGGCAATCGGCGTGCCGGACGAGCATTCGGGCGAAGTGCCGAAACTGTTCATCGTCAAGAAAGACCAGGCGCTGACCGCCGAGGCCATCACCGCCTATTGCCGTGAGAACCTGACCGGCTACAAGCGGCCCAGATACATCGAATTCAGGACAGAGCTGCCGAAGACGCCGGTCGGAAAGATCCTGCGGCGCGCATTGCGCGAATAGGAGCCGGCTTGGACCACGATCTTGCCGGCGCCGATGCCCAGGACCGGTGCCCGCGCCTCGACCCGGCCGAGTTCATCAAGGCCAACATGCGCCTTGTCCCTGCGCCTGCGCTTCCAGAAATCCGGTTTTACACGGCGCACCCCAGCAGCGGATTGAGACGGCTCGTCGAGCCCGAAGGCGATGCGGAAGATGCGCCGGAGCCACAACCGCCCTACTGGGCCTATGCATGGGCCGGCGGCACCGTGCTCGCGCGCTATGTCCTCGACCATCCGATGACCGTGGCGGGACGCCGCGTGCTCGATCTTGGTGCCGGCTCCGGCATTGTCGGCATCGCTGCCGCGAAGGCCGGGGCCCGCGAAGTGATCGCCGCCGAGATCGACCGAAACGGCGTCGCCGCGCTCGGTCTCAATGCAAAAGACAACGGCGTCACGATCTCGGTGATCTGCAAAGACATTACCACCGGTCCGCCACCGGCGGTCGACCTTGTGCTGGCTGGCGACGTGTTCTACGGACCCGATGTCACCCAACGCATGATCCCCTTCCTCGACCGCTGCCTTGCCGCTGGCGTCGAGGTCCTGATCGGCGACCCGCGCCGCGCCGATCTACCATTGTCGCGGCTCAGGCTGCTCGCCGAATATCAGGTGCCGGATTTCGGCGACGCGAAGGGCGCCGCAAGCAGGCCGAGCGGCGTCTTTTCCTTCGAAGCCGAGACGCCGCTAGCGACGAGATCAGATCGTCTCCTTGACCCGCGCTGAAAGGAAATCCGGCAGGTCGACAACCGAATCCAGGATCACGTCGGCAATTCCGGCCAGAGATTCACGCGTGCCGGTGCCCGAGAGCACGCCGACCGCCAGGCCGCAGCCGCCGGCACGCGCCATTTCGAGATCGTGGCGGTTATCGCCGATCATGGCGACCTGCGTCGGCTTCAGGCCGGTGAGATCGCAGAAGGCCTGGATCGTATCCGGCGCCGGCTTGGGATTGGCCACCGCGTCATAGCCGTAGGCGGCGTCGAACAGCTGCGCGACGCCGAGCGTTACCAGCGTTTTTTCCGCGCCGCTGGTCGAATCGTTGGTGGCGACGCCGAGCCGATAGGACCTTGCGTGCAAGGTGCCGAGCGTTTCGACGATGCCCGGCAGAGCCACCGCCATCGCCGAGCCCTGCACCGAGGTGATCTGGTTGAAGCGGGCGACGGCCAGCATCTGGTCTTCATCGGACAGGCGCGGAAACCACAATTCGACGACGTCGAGATTGGTGCCGGAGGCAAAGATGGAGTCGGGCTTGAAGCGCCTGTTGGCGAAATCGAAGCCCGCGGCCGCAAGCAGCCTGTCGGCCTTCCAGCGGTCGCCTTCGGAGGCGTCCATGGCCATGAAGTCGGCAACCCCGAGCCAGGTCGCATTGAAGTCGACAAGCGTTCCGTCCTTGTCGAACAATATTCCCTTGATGTCTGCCAACTCAGTCACTCCGAACCACGCAATTGGTGGATGTGTTCCACCAGGCCGGCGGTCGAGGCATCCCGCTTTGCGGCACTTTCCTTGCCTTCCACGACTGGCAGAAGGCCGGTGGCCAGTTCCTTGCCGAGCTCGACGCCCCACTGGTCGAAGGAGTTGATGTCGAACAGCGTTCCCTCGACGAAGACGCGGTGTTCGTAGAGAGCGATCAGGCGGCCGAGCGTGCGCGGGTCGAGCTTGCGATAAAGAATGGTCACCGAGGGCCGGTTGCCGGAGAAGACGCGGTGCGGGGCAATGCGATCGACATCGGCCGGCTTCATGCCCTTGGACAGCATCTGCGCGCGCGCTTCCTCCAGCGTGCGGCCCCTCATGAAGGCTTCCGACTGCGCCAGGCAGTTGGCGAGCAGCAGGTCGTGATGGTGCTTCAGCTCCGGCTCGTGGCCGTTCGCCGCGGCGAGGAATTCGACCGGAATGAAATCGGTTCCCTGGTGCAGGAGCTGGAAGAAGGCGTGCTGGCCATTGGTGCCGGGCTCGCCCCAGACCAGCGGCCCGGTCGGCGTCGCCACGGGGCCGCCGTCCAGGGTGACGCTCTTGCCGTTCGATTCCATGTCGAGCTGCTGGAGATAGGCCGGCAGCCTGGACAGGCGCTGGTCATAGGGGATGACCGCGCGGGCCGGGTATTTGCAAACGACGCGATGCCACCAGCCGACAAGGCCAAGCAGCACCGGCAGGTTTTTGGCCAGCGGCGCGGTGCGGAAGTGTTCGTCCATTTCGTGCGCGCCATCGAGGAAGGCGCGGAAATCGCGTGGACCAATGGCGATCATCACGGGAAGGCCGATGGCGCCCCACACAGAATAGCGGCCGCCGACCCAATCCCAGAAGCCGAAGACGCGGTCCGGCTCGATGCCGAACTTCGCCACCAGGTCGAGTGCCGTCGAGACAGCGGCGAAGTGCTTGCCGATCGCTTCCTTGCCGAGCGCCTTCTGGACCCAGTTGCGCGCCGTCTGCGCATTGGTCATCGTTTCGACCGTGGTGAAGGTCTTGGAGGCGACGATAAAAAGCGTGCTCTCGGCGGAAAGGCCCTTCAGCGTGTCGTGGATATGGGCGCCGTCGATGTTGGAGACATAGTGCGCGCGCGGACCGTCATGATAGGGCGCCAGCGCCAACGTCGCCATGGCTGGGCCGAGATCGGAGCCGCCGATGCCGATATTGACGATGTCGGTGATCTTCTTGCCGGTGGCGCCTGTCGCCTTGCCTGAACGCACCGCGTCGGCGAAGGCGCCCATCGCGTCCAATACGGCGATGACCTCCGCCTTCACATCCTGCCCGTCGAGCATGATGCCCTTGCCGGTCAGGTTGCGCAGGGCGGTGTGCAGAACAGCGCGGCCCTCTGTAACGTTGATCTTCTTGCCGGCGAACATGGCGGCGCGGCGGCCTTCGAGATCGGCGGCGTCAGCCAGATTCTCCAGCAGGTCCATCGTGCGCGCATCGACGGCGCATTTCGACCAGTCGAGCAACAGGTCGCCGTCGCTGGCGGAGAACGTCTTGAACCGCTGCGGATCGGCGGCGAAGGCCTGGCGCATATCGCCGGCTGCCGCGGCGCGATGGTCGCGCAAGGCGGCAAGCTGTTTTTGGAAGGCTGACTGATCCACCGGCGGGCTCCTGGGACTGTTAAATTATCTTAGCAGACCGGATGTTTCCGGCGCGTGTCGTCGCGCCAAACTATTGAGCCGAATTCCGTCCGGTCAATACGCGGCGATGACGCACTGCGTTACACGGGATGCGAAGGCCGAAAGATCACTGGCATAAATCCCAAAGATCAGAAAAATTGATTGGCGCAACCCCTTGTGCCACCGTTACATTCGACTGGTCCAGCCAAACGAAAAAAGCTGGCCATCGAGGAACATTTCCCATGCCACAGCGCAACGACACGGCCATATGGTCCGGCCTGTTCCGGATTTCGGCCGAATCCGGCCAGACTTTGCAGGCACAGATCCGCCAGGCGATCGTGGCCGCTATTCTCGACCGCCAGATCGCCGCTTCGATGCCGCTTCCGTCATGCCGGATATTGGCCGAAAAACTCGGCGTGGCGCGCGGAACCGTGGTGCTGGCCTTCCAGCAACTGGTCGACCAGGGCTTCCTGGTGGCGCGCGAGCGGCGCGGCCATTTCGTCAATCCCGACGTTTTGGCGACGCCGGCCAAGCCACACCAGAAGGCGCCCGACCAGGCCAACGAGATCGACTGGAAGGCACGCCGGCAGATCGCGGCCAGCGACATGCCGCCGCCGGCCAAGCACGAGAACTGGATCAAGTCGTCCTACCCCTTCGTCTATGGCCAGTTCGATCCGGCGCTGTTCCCGACCGCCGAGTGGCGCGAGTGCAACCGCATGGCGCTTGCCGTGCTGGAGATCCGCAACTGGGCCTCCGACATGGTCGATCGCGACGATCCGCTGCTGATCGAGCAGATCCAGGCGCGGCTGCTGCCCAGGCGCGGCATCTTCGCCAACCCCGACGAGATCATCGTCACGCTGGGCGCCCAGAACGCGCTCTACATGCTGGCGACGCTTTTGATGACCAAGGGCTCGAAGGTGGCGATGGAGGATCCGGGCTACCCCGACGCACGCTCGATCTTCCGGCTCGCCGGCGCCGACATCCAGCCGGTGCCGGTCGACCAGTCCGGCATCGTAACCTCTTCGATTCCCAACGATTCCGGCTTTGTCTTCGTCACGCCCAGCCATCATTGCCCGACCATGGTGCCGCTGTCGGCGGAACGCCGGCAGGACCTTCTGGCGCGCGCCAACCGCTACAACCAGATCATCATCGAGGACGGCTATGACAGCCAGCTTCTCGACGAGGCGCCGCAGCAGGCCTTGAAGAGCCTCGACCGCTCCGGCCGCGTGATCTATGTCGGCTCGATGTCGAAGACGCTGGCTCCGGGCCTGCGGCTTGGCTACATCGTGGCCTCGGCTGGACTAATCGCCGAACTCAGGGCGCTGCGCCGCTTCATGCTGCGCCATCCGCCGGCCAACAACCAGCGCGCGGTCGCGCTGTTCCTGTCGCTCGGCCACCACGAAGCGCTGGTGCGGCGGCTGTCGAGCGCCTTCGACGAGCGGCGCAAGCGCCTGGTCCATGCGATTTCCGCTTTCCTGCCCGAGTGGCGTTCGACCGACTCGGCCGGCGGCACGTCGCTGTGGCTGGAGGGACCGCGCGGCACCGATTCCCGCGGACTGGCCGAGGCCGCCGCCTCGCGCAGCGTCATCATCGAGCCGGGCGACCGCTTCTTCGACCGCACCGAAAAGCCTTCGCGTTTCATGCGCTTGGGCATCTCCTCGATCGCGCTGCAGCATATCGAGCCCGGTATCCGCGAACTTGCAACCGCCGCGGGCCGCAGGCCGGCCGCCGCCTGATCACCTGGGCCTGACCACCTCCCGGGAGCCGCGCAACAGCGGCTCCTGCTTCTTTAGCACTGGCATATGCAACCGTACCGGCTGGCTCATAGGCTGTGCCAATGCCGGCGGCATAGTCGAGGCCTAAAGGGGACGAAGCAGCCGATGGTGGACCAACCGCCGCCCTGCTTCCGAGAAAAGGTGGAGTGCTTCCATGTCAGTGGCTGTCGAAAAGCAGGAAGCGGCCGACCAGCGTTCGCGCCGCTCCGGCGGACGCGAAGCGCGTCGCGCCATGCGGGCGGCGCCGCTCGCCGACGACATCAGGCCGGTTCGCGCCGGCCTCGAGGGGGGGAGCTATGGCCCCCTGCGCGGCACTGATTGCGAGCGCATCCACGAAGCGGTGCTGACCCTGCTGGAGACGGTCGGCTTCGCCAACGCAATCCCGTCCTGCATCGAGGCGCTGACCAAGGCCGGCGCCAGCCATGGCGACGACGGCCGTATCCGTTTCCCGCGCGCACTGGTGCTCGACACGATCAAGCGGGCGGCGCGGCATTTCACGCTGCACGGCCAGGACCCGAAGCACGACATGGTGATCCAGGGCAAGCGCGTGCATTACGGCACGGCGGGTGCTGCCGTGCATCTTGTCGACGTCGAGAAGCGCGAGTATCGCGAATCCTTGCTGCAGGACATCTATGATGCCGCGCGCATCGTCGACGGGCTCGACAACATCCATTTCTTCCAGCGGCCCATGGTGCCGCGCGACATTCCCGATCCGCTCGAAATGGACTTCAACACGCTCTATGCCTGCGTGATGGGCACGTCCAAGCATGTCGGCACGTCCTTCACGGTGCGGGAGAACGTGCAACCGGCGCTCGAAATGCTCTACGCGATCGCCGGCGGCGAGGAGAATTTCCGGGCCCGGCCGTTCGTGTCGAACTCCAACTGTTTCGTCGTGCCGCCGATGAAATTCGCCGAGGACGCCTGCGGCGTGCTCGAGGCCTGCGTCGAAGGCGGCATCCCGATCCTGCTGCTTTCGGCCGGGCAGGCCGGCGCGACGGCTCCAGCGGCGATCGCGGGTGCGGTGGTGCAAGCCGTGGCCGAAGTGCTGGCCGGCCTTGTCTATGTCAACACCATCAAGCCGGGGCATCCGGCGATCTTCGGTACCTGGCCGTTCGTGTCGGACCTGCGCACCGGCGCCATGTCCGGCGGCTCGGCCGAACAGGCGGTGCTGACCGCGGCCTGCGCGCAGATGGCGCAGTTCTACGACCTGCCAGGGGGTTCGGCCGCCGGCATGACGGATTCGAAACTGCCCGACATCCAGTCCGGCTATGAAAAAGGCATTACCAATGTGATGGCCGGCCTTTCCGGCCTCAACCTGGTCTACGAATCGGCCGGCATGCATGCGTCCCTGCTCGGCTTCTGCCTGGAAAGCCTGATCATCGACAACGACATGCTGGGCCATTGCCTGCGCTGCGTGCGCGGCATCGAGGTGACGGACGACGCGCTGTCGATCGACACCATCGCCGATGTCTGCCTGAAAGGCCCGGGCCACTATCTCGGCAACGAGCAGACGCTGAAGCTGATGCAGACCGAATATTTCTACCCCGCCGTCGGCGACCGGTTTTCGCCGAAGGAATGGAACGAGAAGGGCCGGCCCGACATATTGCAGCGGGCGATCATCGAGAAGAAGCGCATCCTCGCCGAACGCTTCCCGCGCCATGTGTCGAAGCCGCTCGACGACAGGCTGCGCGCCCGCTTCGGCGACATGATCAAGCTGCCGCGCAACGGCATGGGCGGCTGAGAAAGCCCCCCTTTGAAAATAGGTTAATCCGCGCTCAGCCCATAATGTTCGACGACCTCGGTATTGACCAGCTTGGCGTGTAGCGCCATCAGCACGATCTGGGCGTCGAAACTGTCTCCGGCATCGACCGCGGCCTCTATCCGACGCTCCACGTCCTGCCGCGGCTGCGCGCCATGAGAGCGCTCGAATGCCTCAGGCCCAGCAATACAATAGCTGAACAAACACGCCACTTGCGCATAAGCCTGCGGCGGCGGCTCGTCGGGCCAGTGATCCTTCATCAGGTTGACGATGGTGAGCTTTACGCCCTCCGGCACAAGGGCGGGATGCAAGTCGGCTCCGCGCAATGCGGCATCGAGCTGCCTGAGGTCGCTTGAACGGCCGAACATGCCGAGGAAACCGAGGAAACCGAGGGAAGAGCGTCGTTTGGCCATCATGGTCCAATCCGTTTCCCAGCAAATTGAGTGGCCTGGCAACGGAATGCAAATGCCGTGCAGGTGGTTTCTGCCCATGTCAGCTGGCTATTCGTGACAGGGACGCATTATCTGCGCCCCGGTTCGAACAGTTCCACCAGATTGCCGGATGGGTCCCGCAGCAATATCTGGCTGCCGCCCATGCCCTTGACGATTTCGTTCCTGAAAGCCTGGCCGGCAGTTTTCAGCTTGTAAACCACGCCTTCGAGATCCTCCACCTCGATCTGAATGCGGTTCCAGCCACCGGGTTCGGGCACGCTGCCGTCGGGCATCGGCTGCGACGCCCCACCAGGGCCGCCAGCGGCATTGAGCAGAAGCCGCAGGTTGCCCCTGGAAAGCATGGCGAAGGACGGCGCCGGGTGCATGGCGACCGTGAAGCCGAGATGGTCGCGGTAGAAGGCGATCGCCCTGTCGACGTCATTGACGATATAGCGAACGTTGACCGTTTCCATGGTCTCCTCCGTGCCGAAGCTACCCACTCGCCGCAAGCAATAAGACGCCCGCCAGGGCCGATCCGGCAAGCGTCGGCAGCATGCCGATTTTCAGCTTGAGGATGGCGATCATGGTAGCGCAGGACAGCAGCGCGGCACGCCAGTCGATCGAGGACAGCACCGGCATCTCCATTCCGAGCCCCGTCGCGCGCACGTCGCGGAAGATGACGTGCAAGGCGAACCACAGGGCCAGATTCATGATGACGCCGACGACCGCCGCGGTGATCGCGCCCAATGCCGCCGACAATGCCTTGTTGCCGCGCAGCGCCTCGATGTAGGGCGCGCCGAGGAATATCCAGAAGAAGCACGGCGTGAAGGTAACCCACAGCGTAAGCAGCGCTCCAAGCGATCCGGCAAACAACGGATATGGCGATCCGGAATGGCGCAAGCCTGCAAGGAAGCCGACGAACTGCAGGACCAGGATGAGCGGTCCTGGCGTGGTTTCGGCAAGGCCCAGGCCATCGACCATTTCGCCTGGCGCAAGCCAGCCAAGAGAACCGACGGCCGCTTGCGCGACATAGGCCAGAACGGCATAGGCGCCGCCGAAAGTGACGACCGCCATGAGGCTGAAGAAGCCGCCGATCTGCGTCCAGACGCTGTTTGCCGATGTGAACGCCCAGATCAGCACAACCGGTCCAAGCCAGATCGGCAGCCAGATCGCGATGGTGCGCGGCGCGTGCCATCGCGTCGGCCTGGTGTGGGCCAGTTCGCCGCGCTCGAACATCAGATCGACCGCGCCCGTGGCGTCGGGAGCTTCGTCCTTGCCATGCGCGGCGCCAGAAAACAGGGCCGGCGCGATGCCGTTTCCGACCCACCCCACCAGTCCTGCAAACAGGACGAGGAGCGGAAAGGGGACGTTGAGCACGTAGATGCCGACAAAGGCGCAAAGCGCGATCGCCGCCATCACCCGGTTCTTCAAGGCGCGCCGGCCGATGCGGATCACGGCCTCGACCACGATCGCCAGCACCGCCGCCTTCACCCCGAAAAACAGCGACTCGACCAGCGGCGCATCGCCATAGAGCGCATAGAGAATGCTCAAGGTCAGCATGACGAGCGCGCCGGGCACGACGAAGAGGACGCCGGCGACAAGACCGCCGACCGTCTTGTGCAGCAGCCAGCCAATGTAGATGGCGAGTTGCTGGGCCTCGGGGCCAGGCAGCAGCATGCAGTAGTTCAGCGCATGCAGGAAACGCTGCTCGCCGATCCAGCGCTTTTCCTCGACCAATTCCCTGTGCATGAGCGCGATCTGCCCGGCCGGTCCGCCGAAACTGAGCAACCCGATCTTCGCCCAGAGTTTCGTGGCCTCGCGGAAGCTCGGGACCGCAGGCGCCTCGATGAGGTCGGCACTTTCCTCGGAAAGGAGGGAGTTCATGACGCCTTCGCTCCCGCCGGCCAATTGTGCGTCTCGTCGGTGGCGTCGCGGCACCAGCGGAAGAACGCGTCGTAAAGCAGCATGCCGGCATCCAATTGTTGCAGGTCATCGCGAAACATGCGCGACAAGCCAAGCGAGGCGGCGAGAAATCCCGCCGCCTGCGGAACCAGGTCGAGGCTGGCCGTGTCGGCTGCGCGCACGATCACGGCGAGGCGGTCGAGCGCTTCGGATTCGAGCCCGAACTCCTCGAGCATCGTGTCGAAGGTGCAGCGCTCGCCGCGATGGCTCCAGAACGCATTGTCGATGTCGAAAGGCACGGCCTGAAAACGATCGGCGACATCGGGCACTTCCGCGGCGTCGACGAACAGGAAGACCGCTTGAGGATCGACGAAACGGCGGATCAGCCAGGGGCAGGCGATGCGATCGACTTTGGGCCGGGCCCGCGTCACCCAGACGGTGCGGCCCTTGTCGTCACGAGGCGGCATCCTGTCGGCACGGACCAGAAGGCCGTGGGCGTCCCGCCAGGCTTCGAAGCCGCCTTCGAGCGATTCGGCGGCAATCCCTTCATGACGCAACCATGCGGCGACGCCTTGCGAGAGCTTTTTTCCCTGCTGGCAGACGACCGCCACGCGGCCACCGGCGAAGTCGGCTGCCCAAGTCTGAACGGTGTTGAAATCGCGCCGGTACGACCCCGGCAACAAACGTGGATCGGCGTTGTAGTCGTCCTCGGTACGGATATCGAGGATTGCAGGCGCGCCCGGCAAACCGACCATACGGATCAGTTGCGGCACGGTGACAGCGGTTGTTGACGGCATGGCGTCCACCTCCTGAAAGAGAAGCCTGGACGCGAACGTTGGGCTGACGCCTCACGGGGTCGTCGCGATGAACCCCTTGCAGCGATGGTGGATTTGTTGGGCAGGCTTGTCAAGGACGCAATGTCCCCGGCCTGTGGCAGGCCGCGAAACGGAAAGACGACCGGCGGCCGATCAGGCCGCCGATCGGCGATCGCTATCCGTCAATTATCGCTTGAAACGATCGATGATTGTCCGGGGAATAATCAGTGATTGTCCCGGGGCACGCCCTTCGTATGAGCGACGTCCTGGTATTTCACCGCCGGTTTCAGCACCATGCCGCCCGAGAACTGGTCGACCATACCGCGCTGGATTTCCTGCCATGGTGTCTGGTGCTCGGGATAATGGTAGCCGCCATTGTTCTGCAGCTCGGCGCGGCGGCGGGTGATCTCGTCATCGGTGACGAGAATGTTGGCCGTGCCCTTTTTCAGGTCGATGCGAACGCGGTCGCCTGTCTTGAGCAACGCAAGCCCCCCGCCGATGGCGGCTTCCGGCGAGGCGTTGAGGATGGAGGGCGAGCCTGACGTGCCGGACTGGCGGCCGTCGCCGATGCAGGCCAGCGCGTGGATGCCCTTCTTGATGAGATAGGCCGGCGGCTGCATGTTGACGACCTCGGCGCCGCCGGGATAGCCGACCGGACCGGCGCCGCGCATGAACAGGATGGTGTGCTCGTCGATCCCTTGCGCCGGGTCGTCGATGCGGGCGTGGTAATCCTCCGGACCGTCGAAGACCATGGCATTGCCCTCGAAGGCCTCGGGGTCCTTCGGGTTGGAGAGATAGCGCTCGCGGAATTCGGGCGAGATGCCGCTGGTCTTCATGATTGCCGAATCGAACAGATTGCCCTTGAGATTGATGAAGCCGGCATTGGCCTTCAGCGGCTCGGCGACAGTGCGGATGACCTCGCGGTTCTCGTTGACGGCATCGCGGCAATTGTCGCCCATTGTCTTGCCGTTGGCGGTCAGAGCATCCGGATGCGGCAGCAGCCCGGCTTTCATGAGCTCCGCCACCACGGCCGGCACGCCGCCCGCGTGATGGTAGTCCTCGCCCAGATATTCGCCCGTCGGCTGGAGATTGACGATGAGCGGCACGTCGAGGCCGATCTTCTGCCAGTCGTCATTGTCGAGCGGCACGCCGAGATGGCGGGCGATGGCGTTGAGATGGATCGGCGCGTTGGTGGAGCCGCCGATCGCCGAATTGACGACGATGGCGTTCTCGAACGCCTTGCGCGTCATGATGTCGGAGGGCTTCAAATCCTCGTGCACCATATCGACGATGCGTTTTCCCGTCTCGTAGGCGATCTGGCCGCGCTCGCGATAAGGAGCCGGAATCGCGGCCGAACCCGGCAGCTGCATGCCGAGCGCCTCGGCCAGCGAGTTCATGGTGGTGGCGGTGCCCATGGTGTTGCAGTAGCCGGTGGACGGCGCCGAGGAGGCGACGATGTCCATGAACTCGTCGTAGCCGATCTCGCCGGCCGACAGGCGCTGGCGCGATTCCCAGACGATGGTGCCCGAACCGGTGCGCTTGCCCTTGTGCCAGCCGTTAAGCATCGGACCGACCGACAGCGCTATGGCCGGAATGTTGACGGTCGCCGCCGCCATCAACAGCGCCGGCGTCGTCTTGTCGCAGCCGATGGTGAGCACGACGCCGTCAAGCGGATAGCCATAGAGCACTTCTACCAGGCTGAGATAGGCAAGGTTGCGGTCGAGAGCTGCGGTCGGGCGCTTGCCGGTCTCCTGGATCGGGTGGCACGGGAATTCGAAAGGAATGCCGCCCATCGAGACGATGCCTTCGCGCACGCGTTTGGCGAGCTCGATGTGGTGGCGATTGCAAGGCGACAGGTCGGAACCGGTCTGGGCAATGCCGATCAGCGGCTTGCCCGACATCAGTTCGGCGCGCGTCAGCCCGTAATTCAGGTAGCGCTCCAGATAAAGTGCCGTCATGCCCGGATTGTCGGGGTTGTCGAACCACTCCTGCGAGCGAAACTTTTTCTTTCCTGTGGGGGCGCCAGCCATCATGGTCTCCGTATTTGTATGACAAATCGATATGACAACGCGCGGATGCAGGCAAGGGGCACGCGTGATCTGAATCCGGACTTTGGTGCGATAGACATCAATCGGGCCGCACGCTACCAACAATCCGACATTGGTCGTCCGGGAGGTTCTGATGGCTTTGGTGATCGAGGGCGAGGAGCGCATCGCCGCACCCCTCCAGAAAGTTTGGGAAGCGCTGAACGATCCGGCGGTGCTGAGAGAAAGCATCCCCGGCTGCCAGAGCCTCGAAATGAAGTCGCCGACCGAGATGGCGGCGACGGTGGTGCTGAAGATCGGCCCGATCAAGGCGACCTTCAACGGCGAGGTGACGCTGAGAAATCTCAATCCCCCGCATGCCTACACGATCCAGGGCGAAGGCAAGGGCGGCATCGCCGGCTTCGCCAAGGGCGGCGCCGACGTGACGCTGACCGAGGATGGGGCGGACGCGACGGTGCTCAAATACGCCGCCAAGGCCGAAGTCGGCGGCAAGATCGCCCAGCTCGGCAGCCGGCTGATCGAATCGACCTCGAAGAAATTGGCGGGACAGTTCTTTTCGAGCTTCGGCGAGAAGGTGGGGGCTGCTTAGGCTGGTCTATCCAGCGTTAGCGCCCCTGGACGACATTACTCGAAGACGATGCTCGGCACGGCGTCCGCGGCCGCGCCGCGCTCTTCGTTGACCCTGTCCCAGACCTTCGAAGCGATATCGCGATAGATCTTCGCTTCGGCACTGTCGGGCTTCGATGCCACCACCGGCGCACCTTCATCCGAGCTTTCGCGAATGCCCATCTCCAGCGGCACCTCGCCAAGGAAGGTGACGCCGAGGCGCTCGGCCTCACGGCGTGCGCCGCCATGGCCGAAGATGTCGTAGCGCTTGCCGGTGTCGGGGGCGAGGAAATAGCTCATGTTCTCGACGATGCCGAGCAGCGGCACGTCGACTTTCCTGAACATGTTGAGGCCCTTGCGAGCATCGATCAGGGCCAGATCCTGCGGCGTCGAGACGATGACCGCGCCGGCCAACGGCACCTGCTGGGCCATGGTGAGCTGGGCGTCACCGGTGCCAGGGGGCATATCGACGACGAGCACGTCGAGCGGCCCCCATTCGACTTCGCGCAGCATCTGCGTCAGCGCCGACATCACCATCGGCCCGCGCCAGATCATCGGCGTTTCCTCGTCGACGAGGAAGCCCATCGACATCACCTTGAGACCGTAATTCTGCATCGGTTTCAGGATCTTGCCGTCGACGGTCTGCGGCCGGCCGCGGATGTTGAGCAGCCTTGGCATGGACGGGCCATAGATGTCGGCATCGAGCACGCCCACTTTCAGCCCGTTGGCGGCGAGGCCGAGGGCCAGATTGACGGCTGTGGTCGACTTGCCGACACCGCCCTTGCCGGACGCAACCGCGATGATCGCCTCGATGCCGGGCACGCCGCGCTTGCCCTGGCTGTGCGAGGCAGGCGCATGGGGCGCCGGGCGCGGCGCGGCAACGGGCGGGGCGGGACGTGGCGCCGGGCGCGCCGCGACAGGCGCCTCCATGCCGCCGCCCTTCTTCTCCGCCGTCAAGGCGACGACGGCGCCGGCGACACCAGGAATAGCTTTCACGACACGCTCGGCCGCGGCGCGCAATGGCTCCATCTCCTGCGCCCTGGCGGCCGGAACGGTGATCGAGAAGAACACTTTCGAATCGGCGATGAAAATCTCGGAAACCATGCCGAGGTCGACGATGTTGCCGGTGAAATCGGGGCCATTGACCGTTTTCAGGCGCTCGATGACGGTTTCCTTGGTGACGGACATGGCTGTTGCTTCCCTGGCGTTCGGCTGCTGCTCACATAGTGCAGATCGCCGGCGGCTCCAAGCGCCAGGCCGCGACATCAGCCTGCCAGGCGAACCGCCAGATAGGTCAGTGCCGAAATCGCCGCCGTCGCCGGCAAGGTGACGACCCATGCGATGACGATGTTGCCGGCTATGCCCCAGCGCACCGCCGAGACACGGCGGGCGGCGCCGACGCCGATGATGGCGCCGGTGATGGTGTGCGTGGTCGAAACCGGAACACCGAGCCATGTCGCGGCGAAGAGGGTGATGGCGCCGCCGGTCTCGGCGCAGAATCCCTGCATCGGGTTGAGCCTGGTGATCTTCGAGCCCATCGTGTGGACGATGCGCCAACCGCCGAACAGCGTGCCCAGCGCCAATGCCGACTGGCAAGTCAGGACCACCCAGAGCGGCACGTAGAAATCCGTTCCGAGCATGCCTTGGGAATAGAGCAGCACGGCGATGATGCCCATGGTCTTTTGCGCATCGTTGCCGCCATGACCGAGCGAATAGAGGGAGGCGGAAAAGAACTGCATGACACGGAAGGTACTGTCGACGGCGAACGGCGTCTGGCGCACGAACAGCCAGGAAACCACCAGGATCAGGAGAAGCGCCAGGACAAAGCCCGTCGCCGGCGACAGGACGATGGCGGCGACCGTCTTGCCGAGCCCCGCCCAGACGATGGCACCCGTGCCGGCCTTTGCGACGCCTGCCCCCACCAATCCGCCGATCAACGCATGCGAACTGCTCGACGGGATGCCGGCGATCCAGGTGACGATATTCCAGACGATGGCGCCGACCAGGGCGGCGAAGATCACCGCCGGGGTGACGATGCTTGCATCGATGATACCTTTGCCCACGGTTTCGGCGACATGAAGGCCAAAGAACATGAAGGCGATGAAATTGAAGAAGGCCGCCCAGAACACCGCGTAATGCGGTCTCAGCACCCGGGTCGAGACAATGGTGGCGATCGAGTTGGCGGCGTCGTGCAGGCCGTTGAGGAAATCGAAGAACAGCGCGACGGCGACGAGGCCGACCAGCAGGGGAAAGGCGATCGCGACTTCCATCGCCTAGACGTTCTCGATGACGATGCCGCTGATCTCGTTGGCGACGTCCTCGAAGCGGTCGACCACCTTCTCCAATTGGCCATAGATCTCCGAGCCGATCAGATAGGCCATCGCATCGCTGCGGCCGTGCCGCCTGAAGAGATCCTTCAGGCCCTGCTCATGCAGATCGTCGGCTCGGCCTTCGGCACGCATGACTTCCTCGGCGAGTTCGTTCAGGCGCGCACTGTTGGCGCCGACCTTGGCCAGCAGCGGGATCGCCTCCGCGACGAGCCTGGCGGCATCGACAATGACGGCGCCCATTTCCTGCATCAGCGGATCGAATTCCCTCTTCTCGAACAGCCGCACCGTCTTGACGGTCTTGTGCATCATGTCGATGGCGTCATCCATCGACTGGATCAGGTCCTTGATATCGCCGCGGTCGAAAGGCGTGATGAATGAGCGCCGCACGGCAAGCAGGACTTCGGCGGTGATATGGTCGGCTTCGTCCTCGAGATCGACGATCTTTTCGCACCAATGCTCGATGTCCTTGCCTAGGAGGAGCTGCTGCAGGGCCTCCGCGCCGCCGACCACCGTGCGGGAATGCCGCTCGAACAGGTCGAAGAAGCGATCTTCGCGCGGCAACAGCTTGCGGAACCAGCCCAGCATGTTCGTCCCTCCCGGCGCACCAGTTCCATCCACATAGCGCCGCACGCGCCCATGGGGAACAGTAAGCCGGCTGAAAGATGTGGATGCAGCCAATTGCAGGCACCGCTCGCAATTGGCTGGCCGCCGGCAAAGCGGGGGTCGTCAAGCGACCGGAGCGACCTATTTCCAAGGAGACGCCGGGGACGACAAGCAGCGAAGGAGAAACGATCATGCTTGCAAACAGCAACGCGACGGCCAACCTCGCGGTGAAAGAGCTGGCGAAGGCAAAGGCTTTCTACGAGGGGACGCTCGGCCTGAAACAGGTGCATGACGAGGGTGGCGAACTGATCGTGTACAAAAGCGGCGACACCACGATCAATGTCTATCGCTCTCAGTTCGCCGGAACCAACAAGGCGACGGCGGTGACGTGGACGGTCGGCGATGAGATCGACACCGTCGTCAGCGGGCTGAAATCGAAAGGCGTTGCGTTCGAGCACTACGAGATGCCCGGCCTGACACTGGAAGGCGACATCCATGTCGGTCACGGCATGAAGGTCGCCTGGTTCAAGGATCCGGACGGCAACATCCTCAATCTCGTCGACCGATAGGTTTCTGCGATCAAGCATCGGCTTGGGGCGATCGACATCGCAGTGGCCGGCAGCCCTCTGGCGCGGTGCGGCGGCGGCGGTTAGCTTCAGATATGATCGACAAGCTGGAATTTTTCATCGCGCTGGCCAAGGAAGAGCATTTCGGGCGGGCTGCCGAAGTGTGCGGCGTCACCCAGCCCACCTTGTCGGCCGGCATCAAGCAACTTGAGGGTCAGCTGGGCGTGATGCTGGTCCTGCGCGGCTCGCGCTTCCAGGGCCTGACCCCGGAGGGCAAGCAGGTGCTGGTGTGGGCGCGCCGCATCGTCGGCGATACCAGAACCATGCGCGAGGAGATGCGGGCGGCGCGGCACGGCTTGTCGGGACGTATCCGCATCGCCGCCATTCCCACCGCGCTCGCCATGGTGGCGCGGCTGACGACGCCATTCCGCGAAAAACACCCCGGCGTCACCTTCTCGGTACTGTCCCGGACCTCGATCGAAGTGCTGTCGCTGCTCGGCAATTTCGATATAGACGCCGGCATCACCTATCTCGACAACGAACCGCTCGGACGAGTGACCAGCGTACCACTCTACGATGAGCGCTATCAGCTGATCACCGCCATCGGAAACCCCTATTCCGACCGCGACAAGGTGACATGGGCCGAGATCAGCCACCTGCCGCTCTGCCTGCTGACCCCGGACATGCAGAACCGCCGCATCATCGACCAGCACCTGGCCGAGGCCGGTGTCGAGGTCCGGCCGACGCTGGAATCCAATTCGATGATCGTGCTGTTCTCGCATATCCGCACGGGCAAATGGTCCTCGATCATGCCGCTCAACCTCACGGAAACGTTCGGCTTTTCCGAACCTATCAGGGCTATCCCGATCGTCGAGCCGGACGCCAGCCACACGGTCGGGCTGGTGGCCGCGTTGCGCGAACCGCATACGCCGCTGGTTTCGGCGCTGCTGGACGAGGCGATGGCGCTTGCAGACGATTTCCGCGCCCACCGGTAGGTTAGGGAATGCAGGCGCTGGAGCTCGATAGAAAATTTCTATCGAGCGACGGATCAGCTTTATTGATTTCAGGGGTTTCTCCTGATTTTGTAAAGACTTAGCGATAAAGCCACCGACCAGGGAGGGCGCTGCGTGACGATGCAGCCTGCAAGTACCGAGATCGCATCGCGCACGGCCGCGATCATCCAGGAGCTGAAATATCTCGAAGGTCCGCTGCTGCCGATCCTCCATAACATTCAGGAAGAGTTCGGCCATGTGCCGCAGGCAGCACTCCCGGTCATTGCCGACGGACTGAACCTTTCCAGAGCAGAGGTGCACGGCGTCGTCACCTTCTATCACGATTTCCGCGCCCGCCCGGCAGGCCGGCATGTGCTCAAGCTCTGCCAGGCCGAAGCTTGCCAGTCGATGGGTTCCGACGTGGTCGCCGCCAGGATCAAGCAATTGCTCGGCATTGATTTCCACGAGACGGCGAAAGACGGTTCGGTGACCCTGGAGCCGGTTTATTGCCTCGGGCTGTGCGCCTGCTCGCCCTCGGCGATGCTCGATGGCGAGGTGATCGGGCGGCTCGACAACGAGAAGATCGAAGAAATCGTCGCAAAGGTGCGCTCATGATCCCGCGCATCTACATTCCCGGCGACTCCGGCGCGCTGGCGCTCGGTGCCGAAAGGGTCGCCAAGGCAGTTCGCGCTGAACTCGCCGAGCGCGGCGTTGAGGCCAAGATCGTCCGCAACGGGTCGCGCGGCGCCTATTTCCTAGAGCCTATGGTCGAGGTCGCCACAGCAAACGGCCGCGTCGCCTACGGGCCGGTGAAGCCGTCCGACGTCAAGAGCCTGTTCGACAATGGCTTTCTCACCGGCGGCCATCACAAGCGCTGGCTGGGCGCGCCGGACAAGATCCCGTTCCTGGCCAAGCAGACCCGTCTGACCTTCGCGCGCTGCGGCATCAACGACCCGCTGTCACTCGACGCCTATAAGTCGCTTGGCGGGCTGAAGGGCCTGCAGAACGCGGTGGCCATGGCCCCGGCAGAGATCGTCAGCCAGGTTACGGAGTCCGGCCTGCGCGGCCGCGGCGGCGCCGGCTTCCCGACCGGCATCAAATGGAAGACCGTGCTCGATACGACATCCGAGCGCAAATACATCGTCTGCAACGCCGACGAGGGCGACAGCGCCACCTTCGCCGACCGCATGATCATGGAGGGCGATCCCTTCGTGCTGATCGAAGGCATGGCGATCGCCGGCATCGCCACCGGCGCGACCAAGGGCTTCGTCTACATCCGCTCGGAATATCCGCATGCGGTGGCGGTCATGAACAAGGCCGTCGAGGTCGCCCGCAAGGCCGGCGTGCTCGGCGTCAGCGTGCTCGGTTCGGCCACCGCCTTCGACATGGAGATCCGCGTCGGCGCGGGCGCCTATGTCTGCGGCGAGGAGACCTCGCTTCTGAACAGCCTGGAAGGCAAACGCGGCGTGGTGCGCGCCAAGCCGCCGCTGCCGGCAATCCAGGGCCTTTTCGGCAAGCCGACGGTGATCAACAACGTCATCTCGCTGGCTTCGGTGCCCGTCATCATGGACAAGGGCGCCGCCTACTACAAGAATTTCGGCATGGGCCGCTCGCGCGGCACGATCCCGATCCAGATCGCCGGCAACGTCAAGCGCGGTGGCCTGTTCGAGGCGGCTTTCGGCATGACGCTGGGCGAAATCATCGACGATATCGGCGGCGGCACGGCCACCGGCCGGCCGGTGAAGGCGGTGCAGGTCGGCGGCCCGCTCGGCGCCTATTTTCCGCGCGCGCTGTTCGACACACCGTTCGACTATGAGGAATTCGCCAAGCGCGATGGACTGATCGGCCATGCCGGCATCACCGTATTCGACGACACCGCCGACATGCTGAAGCAGGCGCGCTTCGCCATGGAGTTCTGCGCCATCGAAAGCTGCGGCAAGTGCACGCCCTGCCGCATCGGCTCGACGCGCGGGGTGGAGACCATCGACAGGCTCGCCGCCGGCATAGAGCCGGAGAAGAACCTCGCCCTGGTTACCGATCTCTGCAACACGATGAAGTTCGGATCGCTCTGCGCGCTGGGCGGCTTCACGGCCTACCCGGTGATGAGCTCGATCACGCATTTCCCCGAGGATTTCAAGCCCGCGCCGGCGCGCGTGGCTGCTGAATAGGAGCTGGCAGATGAACATCAAGGCCGACTTCCCGACGCTTATCGAAGAGATCGATTACGGAACTCCGCAATCGAAGGCTGAGAAGCGGATCACGCTGACCGTCGACGGCCGCAGCATCAGCGTGCCGGAAGGCACGTCGATCATGCGCGCCGCGATGGAAAGCGGGGTCGAGATCCCGAAGCTATGCGCCACGGACATGCTGGACTCGTTCGGTTCCTGCCGCGTTTGCCTGGTCGAGATCGAAGGGCGCGGCGGCACGCCGGCGTCCTGCACGACGCCTGTCGGCGAAGGCATGGTGGTGCGCACGCGGTCGGAACGGCTCGACGCCATTCGCCGCGGCGTCATGGAGCTCTATGTCTCCGACCATCCGGTGGGCTGGAACGAGAAGGCCGGCACCGGCGCCAGTGAGTTCGACGCGGTGGCGAAGTCGGTTGGCCTGACCGAGAACCGCTACGGCGTCGAAGGCCGCAATCACGTCAAGGAGGATGGCGTCGCGCCCGGCCACGGCTCGCTGGCCGTCGACTACGTCGCGCGTGACGAATCCAATCCGTATTTCACCTATGATCCGGCGCAATGCATCGTCTGTTCGCGTTGCGTGCGGGCCTGCGAAGAGGTGCAGGGCACCTTCGCGCTGACGATCGAGGGCCGCGGCTTCGAATCGCGCATGGTCGCCGGCATGCACGAGGATTTCATCGCTTCCGAATGCGTGTCCTGCGGCGCCTGCGTGCAGGCCTGCCCGACCGATGCGCTGCGCGAGAAGACAGTGCTCGCCAAGGGCCTGCCGGAACGCTCGGCCGTCACCACCTGCGCCTATTGCGGCGTCGGCTGCTCGTTCAAGGCCGAAGTGAAGGACGACGAGGTCATCCGCATGATGCCCTACAAGGAGGGCAAGGCCAATCACGGCCATTCCTGCGTGAAGGGCCGCTTCGCCTATGGCTATGCCACTCACAAGGACCGCATCCTGTCGCCGATGATCCGCGAGAAGGTCAGCGATCCCTGGCGCGAAGTGAGTTGGGAGGAGGCGATCGCCCACACGGCCAAGGAGTTCCGCCGCATCCAGTACCAGTACGGACGTACGGCGATCGGCGGCATCACCTCGTCGCGTTGCACCAATGAGGAGACCTATCTGGTCCAGAAGCTGGTGCGCCAGGGCTTCCGCAACAACAATGTCGATACCTGCGCGCGCGTCTGCCATTCGCCGACCGGCTACGGGCTCGGCCAGACCTACGGCACCTCGGCCGGCACGCAGGATTTCGATTCCGTCGAATTCACCGACGTCGCCGTCATCATCGGCGCCAATCCGGCTTCCGCACACCCGGTGTTCGCCTCGCGGCTGAAGAAGCGGCTGCGCCAGGGGGCCAAGCTGATCGTGCTCGACCCGCGCCGCACCGAGATGGTCAAGTCGGCGCATATCGAAGCCGACTACCACCTGCCGCTGAAGCCCGGCACCAATGTCGCCGTGCTGACGGCGCTCGCACATGTCATCGTCACCGAAGGCCTGTTCGACGAGGCCTTCGTCCGCGAGCGCTGCGACTGGACGGAATTCCAGGACTGGGCGTCCTTCGTCGCCCTGCCGGAGAACAGCCCCGAAACCGTCGGCAAGCTGTCCGGCGTCGATCCCGAACTGATCCGCGGTGCGGCACGTCTCTACGCCAAGGGCGGCAACGGGGCGATCTACTACGGCCTCGGCGTCACCGAGCACAGCCAGGGCTCGACCACGGTGATGGCGATTGCCAATCTCGCTATGGCCACCGGCAATATCGGTCGCCCGGGCGTCGGCGTGAACCCGCTGCGCGGCCAGAACAACGTGCAGGGCTCGTGCGACATGGGCTCCTTCCCGCACGAACTGCCAGGCTATCGCCATGTCTCGGGCGACGCGGTGCGCGACATCTATGAAAGCCTGTGGGGCGTGAAGCTGGACGACGAACCCGGCCTGCGTATCCCCAACATGCTGGATGCCGCCGTCGACGGCTCCTTCAAGGGCATCTACATCCAGGGCGAGGACATCCTGCAGTCCGATCCCGACACCAAGCATGTCGCCGCCGGACTGGCCGCGATGGAATGCGTGGTCGTGCACGACCTTTTCCTCAACGAGACGGCGAACTACGCGCATGTGTTCCTGCCGGGCTCGACCTTCCTTGAGAAGGACGGCACCTTCACCAATGCCGAGCGCCGCATCAACATGGTGCGCAAGGTGCTGGAACCGAAGGCGCGTTACGCCGATTGGGAAGCGACGCAGGAGCTTGCCCGTTCCGTCGGGCTGGACTGGAACTATGCGCATCCGTCCGAGATCATGGACGAAATCGCCAAGACGACGCCGAGCTTCTCCGGCGTCTCCTTCGAGTTGCTCGACCGCCTCGGATCGGTGCAGTGGCCCTGCAATGAGAAGGCCCCTCTCGGCACCCCGGTCATGCATGTCGACGGCTTTGTGCGCGGCAAGGGCAAGTTCATCCGCACCGAATATGTGGCGACGGACGAGCGAACCGGGCCGCGCTTCCCGCTGCTTTTGACCACCGGCCGGATCCTGTCGCAGTACAATGTCGGCGCGCAAACGCGGCGCACCGACAATATCATGTGGCACTCCGAGGACCGGCTGGAGATCCATCCGCACGACGCCGAGAACCGCGGTTTGCGCGACGGCGACTGGGTGCGGCTGACCAGCCGCTCCGGCGAGACGACGCTGCGCGCGCAGATCACCGACAGGGTGTCACCGGGCGTGGTCTATACGACCTTCCACCATCCCGACACGCAGGCCAACGTCATCACCACGGACTTTTCGGACTGGGCGACCAACTGTCCGGAATATAAGGTGACGGCGGTGCAGGTCGGTGCCTCCAACGGACCATCGGAATGGCAACGCAACTATGACGAGCAGGCGCGCAACAGCCGCCGCATCGCCCCGCTGGAAGCGGCGGAGTAGTATAGAGACAAAATCTTGACGGCAGGTCGACCCCCACTCCGTCGAGCTTCGCTCGACACCTCTCCCCCGATCGACGGGGGAGAGGAAAGGCGCGAGCGTGCGTCAGCTGGCTTCCTTCCTCTCCCTCCGGAGGGGGGAGAGGTGGCGCTGCGTAGCAGCGACGGAGTGGGGGAAGCCCTCCGAGAGCAAATGCCGTTTAAGGCTGGCAAATCCCTTTGCTTCCTCGACGAAATGTCCAGCAGGACAGGCGGTGCTGCGTGAAGCGTGCCGCCATTTCCCAGACCTCCCGCCTAGCCCATCGCGCCAGCGGCACGGCAGCGGCCCGCCGCATGGTGCCGGAAGAAACGCCGGTGGCGTTCTCCTTTGCCGGCACGACGCACGCGGTGATGATGGCGAGCCCGGCCGATTTGAAGGATTTCGCGCTCGGTTTCTCGCTGACCGAAGGCATCATCGCTTCATCCGACGAAATCGAGGCGATCGAGGTCGAGGATCTCGGCGCCGGCATCGACATCCAGATTCGACTGAAGGACCAGGCCAACACGCGCTTCGAGGCGCGGCGGCGCAGGCTCGCCGGACCGGTTGGCTGCGGGCTGTGCGGCATCGAATCCATCGAGGAAGCGATGCGCTCGGTCGATACAGTTGGTGCGTCTAAACTTACGCTTGATGCCGGCGACATCGTCCGTTCCGTCAAGCTTCTCGCCAAGATGCAGCCGCTGCACAGCGAGACGGGCGCGGTGCACGCCGCCGGCTTCTATATCCCCGGCAAGGGCACCGTCATTGCGCGCGAGGATGTCGGCCGTCACAACGCACTGGACAAGCTGGCCGGCGCATTGGCCAAGGCCGGCATCGACGGCGCGACCGGCGCGGTGGTGGTGACGTCGCGCGTCTCCGTCGAGATGGTGCAGAAGACGGCGACGATCGGCTCGCCCTTCATCATTGCCGTCTCTGCGCCGACCGCGCTCGCCGTCCGCACCGCCGAACAGGCCGGCATGACGCTGGTGGCCTTGGTTCGCGGCGACGATTTCGATATTTTCACCCATCCGGACCGGGTGGTTCGCGGAGTTGCCAAACATGTCGCATGACGAAGACCACATCATGAGCACCAGCGAGAAGCTGGTGCGGATGGCCAACCAGATCGCGGCCTTTTTCCACTCCAGGCCGCGCGAAGAAGGCGTGGCCGGGGTGGCCGAGCATATCAACAAATTCTGGGAGCCGAGGATGCGGCGTCAGTTCTTCGAGATGCTGGACAGCGGCGGCGACGGCTTCGATGAACTCGTCGTGGCTGCCTCGACCAGGATCAAGCGGCCGGTCTCGCCCGCCGAGGCCGATCTGAAGCTCGGGCTCAAGCTTCCCCCAGGCGACGTAGCCGTCTCGCAAAAATAGCCATTGGTTCGCGTCCGCTTATATTTCCTTCCGCTAAAGTTTAAGCTGCCGCACGCGACGCAGCTCTGCTATGGTCAGCGATCCGAAATCGCCAGGCCGGGCGGAACAACTCGTGAGGCCGATCGAGACCCGATACGCCCGTAGCGGCGATGTGCGGATCGCCTATCAGGTGGTCGGCCAAGGCGCGTTCGATCTCGTCTTCGTGCCGGGCTTCATCTCCAATCTCGACCTGCATTGGGAGGATGAAGGCTATAGCAGGCTGCTGAAACGGCTTTCCGCCTTCTCAAGGCTGATCCTGTTCGACAAGCGCGGCACCGGCCTGTCCGACCGCGTCGATGCCAACCATCTCCCCAGCCTCGAAACGCGCATGGACGACGTGCGTGCGGTGATGGACGCGGCCGGCAGCGGCCGCGCGGCCCTGCTCGGCGCCTCGGAAGGCGCTCCGATGGCCATGCTGTTCGCCGCCACGTATCCGGAGCGGACGCGCGCCCTGGCGCTCTATGGCGGCTATGCCCATTTCCACCGATGGGTAATGCCGCCGGAACGGCTGGAGGCATTCATCGCGACGACGGAAACCGCCTGGGGCACAGGCGCCACCTTGCCGCATTTTGCGCCCGGCCGCGTCGAAGACAGTCACTTTGCCGCCTGGTGGTCGCGATTCGAGCGGCTGTCGGCAAGTCCAACGGCGGCGGCGGCGCTGGCGCGCATGAATGCCGGCATAGACGTGCGCGGCATACTCTCGGCGATCAGCGCGCCGACGCTGCTGATCCACCGCCGCAACGACGCGCGCGTCGATCCCGATGCCAGCCGCTTTCTCGCCCGGAAAATCCCGAACGCCCGGCTTGTCGAAATCCCCGGGCGCGACCACCCGGTGTGGACCGGTGATGTCGACCGGGTCGCCGACCTGATCGAGGAATTCCTGACCGGCGAGCCGGCCGTGGCCGACAGCGAGCGCGTGCTCGCCGCATTGCTGGTGACGCGTATCTACGATACGGCGCGCCTCGGCGATCGCATGTGGAGCGAGCGCAGCCAGCGATTCCAGGAGACCTGGCGATTGCTGGTGGGGCGCCATGGCGGACGTGTCGCAGGCACGCATGGCGAGCTGATGATCTCGCGCTTCGACGGTCCGGCGCGCGCCATACGCTGCGCGGCGGCATTGCGCGAAGCGGCGCAGGAGATCGGTGTGGCCAGTGCACAGGGCGTGCATGTCGGCGAGATCGAGATGCGCGGACCGCCGGTCGGCTTGACTGCACGCGTGACCATACAACTTGCGGCCCATGCCAGCCGCGGCGAGATCCTGGCGTCGCGGCTGGTTTCCGACCTGGCGACCGGCTCCGGCCTACACTTCATCGATGGCGGACGCATTGCGCTCGACGAGTTGGACGAGCCGTTGGCGTTTGTTCTTGCGACGTCCGAGCAGCATCTGGAACCCGCCTGCCGATCCAAGCCCAGGCCTGCCGAACCGGCCGCGCTGACGGCGCGCGAAAGCGAGGTGGTGAGCCTGATCGCCGACGGCAAAAGCAATGCCGCGATCGCCGCCGAGCTCAACCTCAGCGAGCATACGGTCAAGCGTCACGTCGCCAACATATTGCTCAAGCTCGACCTGCCGTCGCGGGCGGCGGCGGCCGCGTTTTCGGCACGGAACCCTGGCCCGCACGGGCCATAAAGGCCATGGCGCTTTCGGGCGAAGCGGCCGATGGCGTCGGGGATTATCAATTCTTCCCATGCAGGCCAGGCGATATCGCCGTGACGGTACTGCGAAGGGAGGATGAAATGGTGAAATCAAGTCGCAAGACCAGATTGCTCGTCATCGCGGCCGGCGTCGGCGCCTTGCTGGCCCTGGCTCCGGCGCGGGCCGAGGATGCCTCGGCGACGGCAGCATACAAGGACATAGAGGCCACGCTCGGCTCCGTACCGGACATGTTCAGGACTTTGCCTGACGTGGCGGTCGCCGGTGCCTGGGCCGAGATAAAGTCGATGCAGCTCAACCCCAAGACCGCACTCGACGGCAAGACCAAGGAACTCATCGGGCTTGCCGTCGCCTCGCAGATTCCTTGCCAGTACTGCGTCTACTTCCACACCGAGGCCGCCAAGCTCAACGGCGCGACCGACGAGGAGATCAAGGAAGCGGTGGCGATGGCGGCGATCGTTCGCCACTGGTCGACGATGCTCAACGGCAGCCAGGTCGACCTCACAGCCTTCAAGAAGCAGACCGACGACGTGTTCGCGGCCGTGAAGGCCAAGTCGCAGTGACACTATCGCTGCACGGCGATGACCGCCGGGCAGCACTTTGCTCATCAACCGCCCGATCGGGAAGACGGGCCCATGGAGGACGAAATGCTGACCAAGACACAGACCGTTGACGGCGCGGCAATCAAGAAAGCCATCGAAGGGCGCGACGGACAGATGCTGTCGAGCTTTTACGCCGACGATGCGGTGTTGCGGGTCGTCGACCGCAATAATCCGCCGAGCAAGCCGCGCGAGATCCGCGGCCGAGCGGCGATCAGCACATTCTGGGACGACATCTGCAGCCGGGCAATGACCCACAAGGTCGATACCACCATTGCCGATGGCGACAATCTCGCCTTCACGCAAGCCTGCGCCTACCCGGACGGGACCAAGGTGTTCTGTGCGGCGATGCTGGAACTCAAGGGCGGGCGGATTGCACGGCAGACGGTCGTGCAGGCCTGGGACGAGTAAGCGGCATCAGCCGCATCTTCGGAGGAGGAAAACATGTTCAGCGCCAGATGGCAGATCGACGCCAGGTTCGGACACAAGCAGACCGTGCTCGACCTCATGCGGAAATGGGAATCCGAGATCGGTTCGCAGGTCGGCGTCGCCGACCTGAAGTTCCAGATCATGACGGGTTCGATCGGCGCGCGGGAGGCGACGGTCGAATCTCACCACCAGGTCGAAAGCCTGGCCCAGTTGGAAGAGTTCTTCGCCAGGATCGGCAAGATCGACGCGCATGCCAAATGGGGCAAGGAGATCGAGCCTTACGTCGTGTCGGGCACCAGCCTCTGGCAGATTTTCCGCATCGTCGAATAATGCATGTCGCCCAAAGGTGCCCATAGAACAACGATCTGAAGCGCGCCGCATCGGTCCCTTTCGACGCGACGCGCTTTCGCTACCATGACGGCTTCCGCCTGCCCGCTATGGCTCTCCCGGGCCATTTCCCCACTGGCCCTTTCGGGCGAAGCAGCGAGGAGCCGGATCGGTGCAATGTGCTCTCCTGCACCATCCTGCGCACCCGACGGATGGACGGCACAAGCAAAGCAACAAGATAAATCGTCGCGTCGAAACCATATGGCGCGGGCGCGATCAGGGAGGAAACCGATGACCGACGAAACCTATGCAAAACTGCGTGAAGGCTTGCGCGGAGAGCTGATCCTGCGCGGCGAAGCCGGCTATGAGGAGGCCCGCAAGGTCTACAACGGCATGATCGACAAGAGTCCGGCGCTGATTGCACGCTGCGTCGATGTCGCCGACGTGATCGCCGCTGTAAGGTTCGCGCGCATAAACGACCTCCTCATCGCCGTGCGCAGCGGCGGCCACAACGGCGCGGGATTGGGGATTTGCGACAACGGTCTCGTCATCGACCTGTCGATGATGAAAGGCGTCCATGTCGACCCGAAAACCCGCACCGTGAGGGTCGCGCCCGGCTGCACTTCGGGCGACGTGGACCACGCCACCCATCCTTTCGCGCTCGCCGTTCCGTTCGGCATCGTTTCGACCACGGGCGTCGCCGGCCTTACCCTCGGTGGAGGAACCGGCTATCTCACGCGCAAATACGGCCTCACCATCGATAATCTGATCGAGGCCGATCTGGTGCTGGCCGATGGCAGCATGGCGAAGGCCAGCAAAAGCGAGAATCCCGACCTGTTCTGGGCGCTCCGGGGCGGCGGCGGCAATTTTGGCGTGGTAACCAGCTTCCTGTTCCAGGCTCATCCGGTGAACATGATCTTCGGCGGTCCGGTGTTCTGGGACGCCAGGCACGCGTCGGCGGTCATGCGTACCTATCGCGACTACCTGCCGGAAGCGCCGGAAGACCTCGGCGCTTTCGTCGGCCTCAAATCCGTCCCTTCGAGCGATCCTTTCCCGCGCGAGCATTGGGGCAAGCGCGCCTGTGCCATCATCTCGTGCTACAACGGCACGGAGGAGGACGGGCGCAAGGCCATGGCGCCGCTGCTGGACACCTTGCCGCCGCCAATGTTCAACTGGATGGGCGTAATGCCGTTCCCGGCGATGCAGTCGCTATTCGACCCGCTCCTTCCGAAAGGCCTGCAATGGTACTGGAAGGGCGATTTCGTCAAGTCGCTTCCCGACGAAGCGATCGCGACCCATATCGCCCAGGCCGCCCAGGCGCCCAGCGAATTGTCGCTTATGCATCTATACCCGATTGACGGCGCCGTCCGCCGCGTCGGCAAGGACGAGACCGCCTGGAACGCGCGTGACGCAAGCTGGTCGATGGTCATCGCCGCCATCGACCCCGATCCGGGCAAAGCCGCCGACCTGACCGCGTGGGCACGGAATTACTGGGCGAGCGTCCATCCCCATAATGGCGAGGGCGGCTACGTGAACTTCATGATGGACGATGAAGGAGACGCGCGCTTGCAGGCGAGCTATGGCGGAAATTACGAGCGGCTGAGCCAGGTTAAGCGAACCTACGACCCATCCAATGTCTTCCGGGTCAACCTGAACATCAAGCCTGCGACATCGGCGATGCCGGGCCGGACGGCCGCGTAGTGCCGGGGTCTCGCCGCTGATGCCGTTCGGCGGCCGTGCCTGTCAAATGCAGCGCAATCGCGAAGTGGAATGGCGCTGACGACCCTCTCAAGCGGGGTCGCCGGCGCCGGCCACAGCCATATAAGATCTGCCTTTGCCGGAAGGAGACAGATTACCCGTGCGCCACCATCACATGGCGCACGGCGGTATAATCCTCCAGCGCGTAGAGCGACATGTCCTTGCCGTAACCGGACTGCTTCAGCCCGCCATGCGGCATCTCGTTGGTCAGCATGAAGTGGGTGTTGATCCAGGTGCAGCCATATTGCAGGCGAGCGGCCGTCGCCATGGCGCGCGAGACGTCCCTGGTCCACACCGACGATGCCAGCCCATAATCGCTGTCATTGGCCCAGTTCACCGCCTCGTCGACTTCCGTGAAACGGGTGACCGAGACCACCGGGCCGAAGACTTCGCGGCGCACGATCTCGTCCTCCTGCAAGGCGCCGGCGACGACGGTCGGCTGGTAGTAGAAGCCGGTGCCCTCGCCCGGCTTGCCGCCGGTGGTGATCTCGATGTGCTTCAATTCCGAGGCGCGCTCGACGAAGCTCGAGACACGGTCGCGTTGGCGGCGCGAGATCAGCGGGCCGATCTCGTTCTCGGCATCGTCCGGCAGATTGTACTTGATGGTCGACACGGCCGAGGAGAGATCGGCGACGAGCTTGTCGTAGACCTTCTTGCCGGCATAGATGCGGCAGGCGGCGGTGCAGTCCTGGCCGGCATTGTAGTAGCCGAAAGCGCGCAGGCCGTTGACCACGGCGCCGAGGTCGGCATCATCGAAGACGATGACCGGGGCCTTGCCGCCGAGTTCCAGATGCGTGCGCTTGACCGACTTGGCGGCCGCCTGCAGCACCTTCTTGCCGGTGGCGACATCGCCGGTGATCGAGATCATGTTGACCTTGGGATGGTTGATCAGCGTATTGCCGACGCTGTCGCCGCGTCCGAGCACGACATTGACGACCCCTTCGGGCAGGATTTCGGCCAGGATCTTCGCCAGTTTCAGCGCCGTCAGCGGCGTCTGTTCCGACGGTTTGAAGACGACCGTATTGCCGCCGCCGATCGCCGGCGCCAGCTTCCAGGCCATCATCATCAACGGGTAATTCCACGGCGCGATGGAAGCGACGATGCCGATCGGATCGCGCCGGACCATCGAGGTGTGGCCCGGCAGGTATTCGCCGGCTACCTGGCCTGGCATGGAGCGGACGGCGCCGGCGAAGAAACGGTAGCAGTCGACGATCGCCGGGATTTCATCATTGAGCACGGCATTGATCGGCTTGCCGCAGTTCAGCGCCTCGAGCGCCGCGAATTCCCTGGCTTCGGCCTCTATGCGGTCGGCGATCTTAAGGAGATAGCCCGAGCGCTGCGCGGGCGTGGTACGCGACCAAGCCGTGAACGCCTTCCCGGCAGCCGCCACCGCCGCCTCGATCTGCGCCGGGCTCGCCTCGGGGAGATTGAGAATGGTCGCCCCGGTCTTCGGATTGAGGACCGACTCCTCGGTCTCGGTGCCTTTCTCGAACTTCGAGCCGATCAGCATCTGGGTGTCCATTGGTTTCTCCTTGAAGAGGAGCGAATGCGAATAGTGCTACCCGCTATTCCCTATTCGCTGTTTTCATTTCCCGCTGCCGGCGATCTGGTCGCCGTCGCGGGTCAGGTAGTAGGCGGCGAGGATCGGCAGCAGCGTCACCAGCACCACCACCATCGCCACGACATTGGTGACCGGGCGCTGGCGCGGGCGGATCAGTTCTTCAAGCATCCAGATCGGCATCGTCTGCTGCTGGCCGGCGGTGAAGGTGGTGACGATGACCTCGTCGAACGACAGCGCGAAGGCCAGCATGCCGCCGGCAAGCAGCGCCGTGGCGATGTTGGGCAACACGATATGCCGGAAGGTCTGGAAACCATCCGCGCCGAGATCCATCGAGGCCTCGATCATCGAGCCCGAGGTGCGGCGGAAGCGGGCAACGGCATTGTTGTAGACGACAACCACGCAGAAGGTGGCGTGGCCGAGCACGATTGTCCAGAACGAGAACGGAATGTCGGCCAGCGCGAAAGCCGAACGCAGCGCAATGCCGGTGATGATGCCGGGCAGCGCGATCGGCAGGATGACCAGCAGCGAAATGGTTTCACGGCCGAAGAATTTCGTCCGTGACACCGCGGCGGCGCACAGCGTGCCGAGAACCAGCGCGATGGCCGTCGAGATGGCGGCGACGCGCACCGAGAGCGACAGCGCTTGCCACACGTCCGGCCGGTTCCAGGTGACGGCGAACCACTGCGTGGTGAGCCCCGGCGGCGGCCAGACGAAGCTCTTCTCCTCCGTCGTGAAGGCATAGACGAAGATCAGCAGGATCGGCGGATGCAGGAACAGCAACCCGCAAGCGGCGGCGATCTTCAGGCCAAGCGGAGCCGATTGGGCACGGTCAGAGCGCATCGAAGGCCCCCATGCGCTTGGCGCCCCAGAGATAGAAGCCCATGATGACGATGGGCACGACCGTGAAGGCGGCGGCGAGCGGGATGTTGCCGGCCGTGCCTTGCTGCGAATAAACGGCCTGGCCGATGAACAGGCGCGACGTGCCGATGATCTGCGGGATGATGTAGTCGCCCAATGTCAGCGAAAAGGTGAAGATCGAGCCGGCGACGATGCCGGGCAGCGCCAGCGGGAACAGCACATTGCGAAAAGTCTGGCCGGGCGACGCGCCAAGGTCGGAAGAGGCTTCGACCAGATTGCCGGGCACGCGCTCGAGGGCTGCCTGCACCGGCAGGATCATGAAGGGCAGCCAGACATAGACGAAAACGATAAAGGTGCCGGTGAACGACACCGACAGCGAGTTGCCGCCGACGACCGGCAGCGACAGCCAGGCGTCAAGCAGCCACAACAGGTTCAGCTTGGCGAGCAGCCAGGTGAGAATGCCTTCCTTGGCCAGGATCAGTTTCCAGGCGTAGATCTTGACCAGGTAGCTCGACCACAGCGGCAGCATGACGCCGAGATAGAACAGCGCCTTCCAGCGGCCGCGCGCATAGCGCGCCGCGTAGTAGGCGATGGGGAAAGCGACGACGGCCGAGGCCAGGGTCACCAGGGCCGCCATCGTCACCGTGCGCAGGATGATGTCGAGATTGGCGGCCTGCAACAGGTCGCCATAGGTCTTCAACGTGAACTCACGATTGATGAGGCCGGAGAACTCGTCGATCGAGAAAAAGCTCTGCGCCAAAAGAGCGAACAACGAGCCGATATAGACGATGCCGAGCCACAGGACCGGCGGCAGCAGCATAAGCAGAAGGAGCAGTTGCGGCCTGCGCCAGAAGAGGTCGGAGAGCGCGCCGCGTATGCCGCCGCTGCCGGGCAGGATGGCAGGGGCTGGGCTGGGGTTGAGCGCGGCAATGGTCATGGGGCCGCCGTGTGCTGAAGAGAATTATATGAGAGGCCGCGTTCTGCGTCGCCCCCCTCTGTCCTGCCGGACATCTCCCCCTCACGGGGGGAGATTGGCAATTTCTCGGCCTCGCCAATTCTGCGACGTTGGAAATTGGCGAAACCCGAAAGGGCAGCCAATCTCCCCCCTTGAGGGGGAGATGTCCGGCAGGACAGAGGGGGGTGCTTCGCGCAAGCCTTCATCACACCGGCTCGTCCATCAAATGCAGGCTCTCGCGGTTGAAGGTGAGCACCACCGCCTCGCCTTCCCTGGGCAAGGCCGTGCCGGCAGGCACGATGGCGTGCAATTTCAGACCGTCGGCATCGAGCGCCAGCCTGGTGGTCGCCCCGAGATAGTTAGTTGAGACGAGGCGCGCGGCGACGCCCTCGCCGCTCGCCGCGCGGCCGACGCGGATGGATTCGGGGCGCAGGCTGCCCCAGCCGCGCTGGCCGCAATAACGCTGGACGAAATCCGGCGGCAGCACGTTGGAGGAACCGACGAAATCGGCGACGAAGCGAGTGCTCGGCCGCTGGTAGATATCTTCCGGCGTGCCGATCTGCATGATCCTGCCGTCGTTGAAGACGGCGACGCGATCGGCCATCGACAGCGCCTCGCCCTGATCGTGGGTGACGAAGACGAACGTTATGCCGAGCGCCTTTTGCAGCGACTTCAGCTCTTCCTGCATGTTCTCGCGCAATTTGAGGTCGAGCGCGCCGAGCGGCTCGTCGAGCAGCAGCACCTTGGGCTGGTTGACCAGTGCGCGGGCCAGCGCGACGCGCTGGCGCTGACCGCCGGAAAGCTGGCCGGGGCGGCGGGCGCCGTAGCCGGGCAGCCTGACCAGCGACAGCGCCTCTTCCGCTGCCTTGTGCCGCCCGGCCTTGCCGACGCCCTTGACCATCAATCCGTAGGCGACATTGTCGAGCACATTGAGATGCGGGAACAGCGCATAGTCCTGGAAGACAGTGTTGACGTTGCGGCGATAAGGCGGAACGCCCTCGGCGCGCTCGCCGAAGATCGAGATCGAACCCGCCGTCGGCTGCTCGAAACCGGCAATGAGGCGCAGGCAGGTCGTCTTGCCGGAACCGGACGGCCCGAGCATGGCGAAGAACTCGCCAGGTACGATTTCGAGGTCGACCGTGTCGACGGCGCGCACGCTGCCGAAATGGCGCGAGACTTTTTGAAAGGAAACGGCTGAGGTCATGGGGTGTCAGTCTCTTGCCGATTGGGTTCTCTTCGGTCGCCCGCAATCATGGCTGGACGGCGAACGCGCGCGCCACTTACCTCCCCTCGATGGGGGAGGTCGCGGCGAAGTCGCGGGTGGGGTGCTCTGGCACAGACCGCCGCGACGCCCCGCCCCGACGCTGCGCGTCGACCCTCCCCACAAGGGGAGGGTGAAGAAAATCATCGCCCGCCGATGACGCCGATATAGTCCGACACCCAGCGGTAATAGGGCACGCACTGGTCGTTCTGGGTGGCGCATTTGGTCACTGGCGTCTTCCAGAACTTGATCTTGTCGAAGTTTTCGTAGCCGTTGGTCTTGCAGCCTTCGTCGGTCAGGAGCTCGTTGCCCTTGCAGGCGGCGGGGACGACCGGCAGCGAGCCGAACCAGGCCGAGACGTCGCCCTGCACCTTGGGCGAAAGCGAGTGTTCGAGCCACATATAGGCGCAGTTCGGATGTGCCGCGTCGGCCTCCATCATAGTGGTGTCGGCCCAGCCGGTGACGCCTTCCTCCGGCACGGTCGAGGCGATGGGCTTCTTGGCCGCGATCAGCGTGTTGACCTGGTATGGCCACGAGCCGGAGGCAACCACGCCTTCGTTCTGGAAATCGTCGACCTGGATGGCGGCGTCGTGCCAGTAGCGGCCGACCAGCGTGCGCTGGACGCGCAGCAACTCAAGCGCGGCCTTGTACTGGTCCTCGTTCAACTCATAGGGGTCCTTGATGCCGAGCTCCGGCTTGTGGAACATCAGGTAGTTGGCGGCATCGGCAATGTGGATCGGGCCGTCATAGGCCTGGACGCGGCCCTTGTTGGACTTGCCGTCCGGCAGCTTCATCTCCTCGAAGACGATGTTCCAGCTCTTGGGCGCTTCCTTGAAGACATCGGTATTGTACATCAGCACGTTCGGCCCCCACTGGTAGGGAACGCCGTAATGCACCTTGTCGACGGTGAACCAGGGGGCGTCCTTGATGCGGTCGTCGACCGTCTTCCAACTCGGGATGAGATCGGTATTGATCGGCTGCACGCGCTTGCCGGCAACGAGGCGCAGCGATGCATCGCCCGAAGCGGTGACGAGGTCGAAGCCGCCCTCGTTCATCAGCGAGACCATCTCGTCCGACGTGTTGGCGGTCTTGACGTTGACCTTGCAGCCGCTTTCCTTCTCGAAGGCGGTGACCCAGTCATAGCCCTTGTCGGTTTCGCCACGCTCGATATAGCCCGGCCAGGCGACGATATCGACCTCGCCTTCACCCTTGCCGAGTTCCGTGACCTGAGCGATGGCCTGGCCGGAGAAGGTCAGCGCGACCGTCAATGCAGTGCATGACTTCAGGAATGAATTCATCATCGATCTCCCATTGATAGGCCAGCGCTTCGGCGGCGGCTTTGTTCCCTGAAGCGAAGTTGCTGTGAAAATCCCGGTTTCGCAAATTCATTTATCAGAAGGGGGATATCGGTTTTTCCGATAGATTAGCGGCCGTTCTTGTCGGGGCGCTGGCGAACCATGCGCTGCGACTGCGCCAGACCGATGAAATCGCGCGCAGCCTGCGGCAGGCCGGAGCCGCGGCGCCAGACCATCCCGACCTGGACGACGGGTAGGGCACCGGACACGTCGCGCGACTCGATGCGGTCGCCTTCCAGCGACCACGGCCGGTAGACGAGGTCGGGCAGCAGCGCCACGCCCGCGCCGGTGGCGACGAGGCTGCGCACCGCTTCGACCGAACGGGTGCGGAAGGCGACATGCGGCTTGGCGCCGATTGCCGTCAGCAACTTGCCGGTGTTCTCCTCGATCTCGTCGACGGTCAGCATGATCAGCGGCTCCGAAGCGATGTCGCCGATGCCGATGATGTCGGCGCCGGCGAGCGGATGCCCGAGCGGCAGCCACAGGCGGTAAGCCGAGACTTCAAGGATTTCCGATTGCAGCGCGGTTCGGTCGCGCAGATTGGACGTGACCATCACGGCGATGTCCAGCTTGCCGCCGATCAGCAGATGCTCGAGATAGTCGCCATTGTCCTCGATTGCCGAGACCTCGACGCCGGGATAGGCACGACGGTAGCGGGAAAGCAGGTCCGACAGCACATAGCCGGCGACCAGCGAGGTGACGCCGAGCTGCAGCCGGCCGCCCGCTGTCGCCTGCTCGCCGAGGAAGGCGCGGCGCGCATCGGACACATCGGCCAGGATCTTGGTGGCATGACGCAGGAACTGGTGGCCCTTGTGGGTGATGTTGAGGCCGCGCGGATGGCGGTCGAACAATTCGACGCCGAGATCGCCTTCGAGCTCCTTGATCGCTTCGGTGACCGAGGATTGCGAAATGGAGAGGTTCTGCGCGGCACCCGACACCGTGCCCTGCTCGGCGACGGCGATGAAGAACTGCAACTGGCGGATGGTGAAAGCCATGGCCGGACTAAACACGGCGGGGACGACACTGGGAAGTGGAAACGGATCGGCAACTTGACGGCCCCCAGAATTGTAACTAAGTAAGTTACATGAAACGCAACAGCCGGCTGTCTTCCACCTTGCACATTCTGGTCCACATGGCCGAGAAGCCCGAGCGGGCGCTGACCTCGGAGCAGCTTGCCACCTTCATCCATACCAATCCGGTCGTGGTGCGCCGCACCATCGCCGGGTTGCGGGCTGCCGGCATCGTCACCTCTTCACGCGGACATGGCGGCGGCTGGCTGCTCGGGCGCCCGCCCGACGAGATCTCGCTGGCCGAAATCAGCGCCGCGCTTGGCGAGACGCTGCTGCAGTTCGGCACCGAGCCGGAGAGCCCCGGCTGCCTTGTCGAGCAGGCCGTCATCGCCGTCCTCGACGATTTTCGGATCGCGGCGGAGAAGCTGCTGGCGGAGAAGCTCAGCCGTATCACGCTGGCCGACCTGACCGCCGACTTCCGCCGCCGTTACGACCTCATCGGAGTCTCCAGCCATGCAGTATGATCTTGCCGTCGTCGGCGGCAGCTTTGCCGGCTTGTCCGCCGCCATCCAGGCGGCCCGGGCCCGGCGCAACGTCCTGGTGATCGACGCCGGCCAGCCCCGAAATCGGTTCGCCGCGCATTCGCACGGCTTCCTCGGCCAAGACGGGCGCACGCCAGGCGCCATCCTGGAGGAGGCAAGACGGCAGTTGCTAGCCTATCCGACGGCTCGCCTTGTCAACGGACGTGCGGACAAGGCGGTCGCCAATAGCAGCAGCGACTTCGAAATCAGCACAGAGGGCGGCGAGACCTTTGGCGCCGCGCGGCTGGTTCTGGCCAGCGGCGTGCGCGACATCCTGCCGGAAGTTCCCGGGCTTGCCGAGCAGTGGGGCAAGACCGTGCTGCACTGCCCCTATTGCCACGGCTACGAGGTTTCCGGCGGGCCGCTTGGCGTGCTGGCGACCGGGCCCATATCCCTGCATCAGGCGCAGTTGATCGCCGACTGGGGCGACGTCACGCTGTTCGGCAATCGCCTGATCGAGCCCGATGCCGAACAGATGTCTGCCCTGGAAGGCAAGAATGTGAGGTTCGAACCCGCTGCGGTCGCCGAACTGCGGGAGGATGGCACGGGCGGCTTGACGGTGATCCTCGACGACGGCCGAAAGGCCGGGGTTCGCGCGATATTCACCGCGCCGCGCAATAGCATGGCGAGCCCGATGGCCGAACAGCTCGGTTGCGGCTTCACGGACGGTCCCCTCGGCCCGGTGATATCAATCGATGACAGGCAGCAGACGACGGTCCCCGGCGTCTTCGCCGCCGGGGACGCGTCACGCGCGATGCACAACATCGCCTTCGCCGTATCGGGCGGCGCCTTCGCCGGCATATGCGCCCACCAGTCACTGGTATTCGGTTAGCTCAGGCTGCGTTGCCCGCGACGCTGAGCCGCGCGCCAGCCTGCGCCAGGCCGGCAGCGATGTCGCGCGGCGGCGGCCGGTCGGTGGCGAGCTCGGAAAAGCCATCGAAGCCGCAGACCTGGACCAAGCCTTGGCGGCCGAATTTCGTATGGTCGGTGACGACCAGCGAACGCTGGCCGCGCGACAGCACCATGCGGGCGAACTCGGCCTCGTCGAGATCGTAGTCCATGACACCCGTCACCGCATCGACGGCACCCGTCGAGATCACCGCATGGCTGACCGAGAAGCGGCTGACGAAGTCGATGGCCGAGGCGCCGAAGGCGGCGCCGGAATCGCTGCGCAGCTCACCGCCGGCCATGTAGACCTTGTTGCCGTTGACGGTGGCCAGCGTGCGGGCGATGTCGGATGAGTTGGTGACGACCGTCAGCCGCCGATGGCCGAGCAGTTCACGCGCCAGGAACGAGGTGGTCGTTCCCGTGTCGAGCATGATCGATTCGCCGTCGCGGATGGTGGCGGCGACCATGCGGGCGATGAGGCGCTTGGCCTCGGCGTTCTCGCGCATGCGCCGTTCGAACGGCGCTTCGCCGATCGTCGACGGCAGGCCGACGGCGCCATGCATCTTCAGGAGCGAGCCGTCGCTGGTGAGGGGCTTGACGTCGCGGCGAACGGTTTCCAGCGAGACGCCTAGCCGGTCGGCCAGGCTGGCGATGGTGACGGTGCCTTCCTCCTGCAGAAACCGCAGGATTTCGCCGTGCCGCTTGGAATGGCTCATCGGGTCATTTCCAGTCGCGCCATGATGCAGTGACCGCTTCTATGGCAAATCTGCCGCATATTACAAGGAATCTCGAAAGAATACGGGCAGGAAAGCAGAAAAAGCCACAGAATCTCGTTGACAACGTGGCTTACCCGGCGTGACACTGATGCCGTGTCAGGCTCGCACTGCCACGGAAAAGCGATAGCGGAGCCTGATCCGAATTTGTGTGCCCCAAGGTCTGGAAACTGCCTGACGCGAGGGCGACTGGAAGAATTTTCTCATCCGCGGGGGCGGATGCCGGCCTCGAAGAGCCCGGCACGTGGGGCTCGTCGGTGCGGCGCGGGATACCGATCCCGAATGCCGCGCCGGCGAGGTCTTTGCCAGAACGAGCGTCCGGACAAACGGCGGGTCGCCACGGTGGTGCCGCCCCGTCGGCGCCTTGCCGGACGAAGGGCGAATTCATGACGGCCGAGGACCGCATCCGCGCCCTGCCTTGCTGGACAGGCAGCGTCGAGATCGAGCCGCTGCCCGGCGGGCTGAGCAATGCCAATTATCGGGTTAAGGACGCGGCCGGGAGGCATGTCGTGCGTTTCGGCAGGGACTATCCCTTCCACCACGTCTTTCGCGAGCGTGAGGTGATGACCGCACGCGCCGCGCATGCCGCCGGTTTCGCGCCGGCGGTCCGCCATGCCGAACCCGGCATTCTCGTGACGGAGTATCTCGGCGCCAAGACCTGTCTGGCTGAGGACGTGCGCGCCAATCTCGGCCGTGTCGCCGCCCTGATGCGCGGCTTCCACCGTGAGATGCCCAACCACGTCTCCGGTGCCGGCTTCATGTTCTGGGTGTTCCACGTCATCCGCGACTATGCGCGCACGCTGGAGGACGCCGGCAGCCGCAAGGCGAGCGACCTGCCGCGTCTGCTGATGCTGGCCGACGAGCTCGAACGCGCCCAGAAACTGCTGCCGATCGTGTTCGGCCACAATGATCTTTTGCCGGCGAATATTCTCGACGACGGCAGCAGGCTATGGCTGATCGACTTCGAATATGCCGGCTTCAATACCGCGATGTTCGACCTTGCCGGCGTCGCCTCGAACGCCGGCATGAGCGACGAGGAATCCTTCGCCTTCCTGACCGCTTATTTCATGAAGGAGCCGGACGAGGCGATCCGCCGCTCGCATGCGGCCATGCAATGCGCCTCGCTGCTGCGCGAGGCGATGTGGAGCATGGTTTCGGAACTCTACCTCGACGTGCCCGGCATCGACTACGTCGCCTACACGGAAGAGAACCTGACGCGGCTCGATGCCGCGCTGGAAAACTACCGGACAAAATACGGGACCTGAATTCATGACCTTGCCAACCCAGGCAGCGATCGTCGTCATCGGCGGCGGCATTATCGGCTGCTCGACGGCCTACCATCTGGCCCGCGACCACAAGGCAGATGTGGTGCTGCTCGAACAGGGCAAGCTGACCTCGGGCTCGACCTGGCACGCCGCCGGCCTGGTCGGGCAGCTGCGCTCGTCGGCCTCGATCACCCGCGTGCTCAAATATTCGGTCAACCTCTACAAGGGCCTGGAGGCCGAGACCGGCCTTGCCACCGGCTGGAAGATGAGCGGGTGCCTGCGCCTTGCCACCAATGCCGACCGCTGGACCGAGTACGAGAGGCTGGCGACGACAGCGAAGAGCTTTGGCATGGACATGGAGTTGCTGTCGCCGGCAGAGGTCAAGAACATGTGGCCGCTGATGGAAACCGGCGATCTCGTCGGCGCTTCCTGGCTGCCGACCGACGGTCAGGCGAGCCCATCCGACGTCACCCAGTCGCTGGCCAAGGGCGCGCGCATGCATGGCGCAAGGCTTTACGAGGAAGTGCGCGTCACCGGCTTCGAGATCAAAGGCGGCCGCATCATTGCGGTGAAGACCAACATGGGCGACATCGCCTGCGACAAGGTGGTGAACTGCGCAGGACAATGGGCACGGCAGGTTGGCGCCATGGCCGGCATCAACGTGCCGCTGCAGCCGGTGAAGCACCAGTTTATCGTCACCGAGAAGATCGACGGGCTGGCGACCGATGTCCCGACCATCCGCGACCCGGACCGGCGCACCTATTTCAAGGAAGAGGTCGGCGGGCTGGTGATGGGCGGCTATGAGCCAAACCCGCAGGCCTGGACGACAGATCTCCCCGGAGGCGACGTGCCCAATGACTGGGAGTTCCGGCTGTTCGACGACGACTATGATCATTTCGAACAGCATATGAGCCAGGCGATCGCGCGCGTGCCGGCGCTGGAAACCGTCGGCGTCAAGCAGATGATCAACGGGGCCGAGAGTTTCACGCCGGACGGCAATTTCATCCTCGGCGTGGCGCCCGAATGCGCCAACATGTTCGTCGGCGCCGGCTTCAACGCCTTCGGCATCGCTTCGGGCGGCGGCGCCGGCTGGGTGCTGGCGCAATGGGTGGTCGATGGCGAGGCGCCGTTCGATCTGTGGGTCGTCGACATCAGGCGCTTTTCCAGCCTGCACCGCGACCGGCATTGGGTCCGCGAGCGCACGCTGGAAGCCTATGGCAAGCACTACACGATCGGCTTTCCACATGAGGAGTATCTCTCCGGCAGGCCGCGCATCGTTTCGCCGCTGTACAATAGGCTGAAACAGCATCGCGCCGTGTTCGGTTCGAAGCTCGGCTGGGAGCGGCCGAACTGGTTCGCCCCCGAAGGCGTCGAGCCGCGTGACGTCTATTCCATGGGCCGGCAGAATTGGTTTTCAGCCGTCGGCGACGAACATCGCCATGTGCGCGAGAAGGTCGGCATCTTCGACCAGTCGTCCTTCGCCAAATACGAGCTGACCGGGCCCGACGCGCCGAAGGCGCTGGACTGGATTTGCGCCAATGACGTCAACAAGCCGGCCGGCCGGCTGACCTATACGCAGCTTCTCAACACGCGCGGCGGCATAGAGGCCGATCTCACCGTGTCGCGGTTCGGCGAGGACAGGTTCTATATCGTTACCGGCACGGGCTTCCGCACCCATGACCTGTCCTGGATCAGCGACCATGTCGAAAAGGAGCTCGACATCACGCTCACCGACGTCACCGAGGATTTCGGCACGCTGTCGCTGATGGGACCGCGCGCCCGCGAAGTGCTGGCCGGCGTGACCGATGCCGACGTTTCCAACAGCGGTTTCCCATTCGGCCATGCCCGCGAGATTGTCGTTGCCGGCCACACCGTGCGGGCGTTGCGCGTCACCTATGTCGGGGAACTCGGCTGGGAGCTGCACGTGCCGATCTCCGCAACCGGCGAGATCTTCGACGCGTTGATGTCGGCAGGCAAGCAACATGATATCCGCCCGGTCGGCTACCGGGCCCTGGAATCGCTGCGACTGGAAAAGGGCTATCGCGCCTGGGGCTCCGATATCACCCCCAACGACACGCCGCTGGAAGCCGGCCTCGGCTGGGCGGTGAAGCTTCGCAAGAACACGGATTTCGTAGGGCGGCGCGCCTTGGAGAAAATCACTGGCGGGCCATTGAAGAAGCGTTTCGCCGGCTTCACGGTCGACGATCAGGACATCGTGCTCGTCGGGCGCGAGACGATCCTGCGCAATGGCGAGCCGGTCGGCTATCTCAGCAGCGGCGGCTATGGCTACACCGTGGAGAAGAACATCGGCTACGGCTATGTGCGCAATGCCGACGGCGTGAGCGACGATTTTCTCGCCTCGGGCCGCTATGAGCTGGTCGTGGCGATGCAGCGCACGCCGGCAAAGATCCATCTCGAGCCGATGTATGATCCGGCCGGGAACAGGATCAAAGCCTGATCAGTTCACACGCAAGGCGAGGCAGCGGCTGGGCACCGTGTCGGCCTCGCCCGGCATCGAGACGTACGGGCGCGTTTCCTCGATGCGGGTGACCAGCCCCTGCGCCTCCAGCTCCGCGACCCGCGCGTTAAAGCCCAGATCCCAGATCGTATTCTTGACCGTCAGCACGATCACGCCGCCCGGCCGGCAGATGCGGATCAGTTCGTCCAGCCCTTCGGCACCGACATGGCCCGAGGTAAAGACGCCGGCCGAGATCACCCCGGCATAGGCATTGTCGGCAAAGGGCAGCGGCCCGCCAAGCGCCAGGCAATGCAGGGCCGAATAGACGCCCTTGCGCTCTGCCTGATCCAGCATGCCTTGCGAGATGTCGAGCGCCTCGACCTCGGGATAGCCGGCAATGTCGAGCCATTCGCCGATGAGCCCGGTGCCGGCCCCGGCATCGAGCAGCGGGGCCGAGCCACGCGGCAGATGCCTTGCCAGCAAGGCCAGGCAGATGGTGGGATGACGATAGCCGGCGGCCGACATGTCGCTGTCGTAGGTCTGCGACCAACGGTCATAGAGCGCCGCCACGTCTTCCGGGCGCTTGGCCGCGTAGGCAGCGCCAAGCGCGCCCTTATGCTTGCTGTCGGTCACTTTCGTCCTGTCCGCCATGCCCTAAATTGGTCTCGCACGGATGATAGCCAAAGCACGAATTTTGTGGAACCGTCTCTGCGACAAATAACAGCGGGGGAGCGGGCATGACAATGGACGAGGCACGGACAAAACTTGCCGCCATTCCCATGCTGGCCGGCTATAACGGGACGCTGGAGCGGCTTGGCGGCCTCACCAACCTGGTTTTCAAGGCCGGGGACTTCTGCCTGCGCATTCCAGGCAAAGGCACCGAGGAATATATCAACCGCGCCAATGAGGCGGTGGCGGCGCGCGAAGCGGCTAAGGCAGGTGTCAGCCCCGAGGTGCTGCATGTCGATCCGGGCACCGGCGTGATGGTGACGCGCTTCATCGCCGGCGCCGTAACCATGTCGCCGGAAAAATTCAGGGTTCGGCCGGGCAGCCCGGCGCGTGCGGGAGAGGCCTTCCGCAAGCTGCATTCGTCCGGTGCGGTGTTTCCGTTCCGTTTCGAACTGTTCGCGATGATCGATGACTATCTGAAGGTGCTGTCGACCAAGGAGGTCGCCCTGCCCGCCGGCTATCACGACGTGGTGCGCGAGGCCGGTGGCGTGCGCGCGGCGCTGTCGGCCCACCCGCTGCCCGTCGTCGCCTGTCATTGCGACCCGCTGTGCGAGAATTTTATCGATGCGGGTGACAGGATGTGGATCGTCGACTGGGAATATTCAGGAATGAACGATCCGCTCTGGGATCTTGGCGACCTCTCCGTCGAAGGCAAGTTCGATGCCGCGCAGGACGAGGAGATGATGCGCGCCTATTTCGGCGGCGAGGCGAAACCGGCGGAGCGCGGCCGCATCGTCATCTACAAGGGGATGTGCGACCTGTTGTGGACACTGTGGGGACTGATCCAGCTCGCCAACGACAATCCCGTCGACGATTTTCGGGCCTATGCCGACGGCCGCTTCGCGCGCTGCAAGGCGCTGATGGAGACGCCGGAATTTTCACGGCACCTGGCGGCGATCCGCGAGGGCTAATTCACGCCCTTCGGCACGTTTTCAGGCGGCACCGTCGTGTCGACCACCTTCTGGCGATGGAAGATGAACAAGCCGGCCAGCACGACGATGACCGAGCCGATGAGGATGCGCGGGCCGGGAACGTCGCCGAAGAACGCCAGCCCGAAGACCACCGCCCATAGAAGCAGCGTGTAGTGCAGCGGCGCCAGCGTCGAGGCCGGGGCCAGCTTGAGCGCCCGCGTGATCATCAGATGGGCACCGCAGGAGACGATGCCGAGCAGCAGCATGGCGCCGAAATCGAGCGCCGACGGCGTGTGCCAGGCGCCGATGGTCAGGGCGCCGCCGACCAGCAGCGTGCCGATGGTCTGCCATGTCACCAGATTGGTGTCGCTGGTGCCGCGCAAGCGCCGGTTGAGGATGATGGCGAAAGCGAAGGCAATGCTGCCCGCCAGCGCGAAGCCCGACGACAGCGAGAAAGCCGCCGAGGAGGGCTTGAGCATGATCAGCACGCCGCAGAAGCCGAGCAGGATCGCCATCCAGCGGCGCCAGCCGACCTTCTCGCCAAGCAGGAGATGGGAGAGTGCCGCCACATAGATCGGCCCGGCCATATAGAAGCTCATCACATCCGCAAGCGGCAGATAGACGACGGCGGCATAGAAGAGCCCGGTATCGAGCGTGGTCATGATGACGCGCAGGACCTGCAATTCGGGCCTTTCCATGCGGAACAGCTTGGCGGCGCCCTGGTGGGCGATCATCGGACCGAGCACGAAAAACGCGCCGATCGACCTGATCAGAACCACCTGGCCGACGGAAAAGCTGGCGACCAGCCATTTGCCCATGGCGTCGTTGAGCGCAAACAGGAAGTCGCCGGCCAGCATCAGCAGAATGCCGGCCAGAAGCACGTTCCTGATTGTGGTATTCTGCGCCACGGGTTGCGTCATGCCGATCCCGATTCCTTGCCTGTCTAGAGCGGTTCACCGTTTACGAAAACGGCGAACCGCTCTATCTCTTTATTTCGCGCAATTCCGGACGGAAAACCGTACACACTTTTCCTGGAATTGCTCCAGGCCGCGTCGTAGACGGAAGCGGCCGCTTTGACGAGGAGAAATCCGGGAATCGGCAAGGCCAGCGCCGGGAATCGGCTGGGTCTAGGACGATGTGTGCCGCCGGTTCACCAGTGCCGGCCTGCCGGGGATGGCAAGCCTGGTGTCCTGCCTGGTTCGTTCCGCCACCACTTTGCCCCTGGCGATGACGCAAATGCGTTCAGGGCGCAGGCGAATGGCCTCGACCGGATTGCCGGCGTCGAGGACGACCAGGCTGGCGCGCTTGCCGACGGCGAGGCCTAGATGATCGAGCCCCATGATGGCGGCATTGACGTTGGTGACCATGTCGAAACAGCGCGCCATGTCGGCCGGGCTCGACATCTGGGCGACGTGAAGCCCCATGAAGGCGACGTCGAGCATGTCGGCGGAGCCCAGCGAATACCAGGGATCGAGCACGCAATCCTGGCCCCAGCCGACGCGGATGCCCAGCGCCAGCATCTCCTTGACCCGAGTCATGCCGCGGCGCTTGGGAAACGTGTCGTGGCGCCCCTGCAGCATGATGTTGATCAGAGGATTGGGGATGGCGGAGACGCCCGCCTCGGCGATCAGCGGCAGGAGTTTCGAGACGTAGTAATTGTCCATCGAATGCATCGAGGTGAGATGCGAGCCGGCCACCTTGCCCTGAAGGCCGAGACGCTGCGTCTCATAGGCCAGTTGCTCGATGTGGCGCGACAGCGGGTCGTCGGTCTCGTCGCAATGCAGGTCCACCATCAGGCCGCGTTCTGCCGCAATCTCGCAAAGCTCGGTCACCGAGCGCGTGCCGTCGGCCATGGTGCGCTCGAAATGGGGAATGCCGCCGACGATATCGACGCCCAGATCCAGCGCGCGGATGGTGTTTTCCCGTGCACCGGGCGAGCGGTAGAGCCCATCCTGTGGAAAGGCGACCAATTGCAGGTCGATATAGGGCGCCACCGTCTTCTTGACATCGAGCAGCGCCTCGACCGCCAGCAGCCTGTCGTCGCAAACGTCGACATGGGTGCGGATGGCGAGCAATCCCATCGACACCGCCCAGTCGCAATAGGCGAGCGCGCGATCGCGCACCGCCTCATGCGTCAGGAGCGGCTTCAGTTCGCCCCACAGAGCAATGCCTTCGAGCAGCGTGCCCGAGGCGTTTATCCGCGGAATGCCGTAGGAGAGCGTCGCATCCATATGGAAGTGCGGGTCGACGAACGGCGCAGAGACCAGATTGCCCCGCGCGTCGATCGTCGTGCCGGCGTTGCCATCGAGCTTCGGCTCGATCGTCGCGATCGTCTCGCCGACGATGCCGATGTCGGCAACCCTGCCGTCAGGCAATGTGCCGCCGCGAACGATAAGGTCGAAATCCATCTGTGTCGTCCCCGAAGAATCAGCACCTGTCGGCTGCCGCCGTGATCGCGGCGGGCGAAAAATCTTGCCACGTGGCGCCGCCCCTCATCCGCCTGCCGGCATCTTCTCCCCGTATAGAGACGGGGAGAAGGGAGATGCTGCGACCTCGCCGCCATTTTTGCAACGTCTACAATTGGCGAAATCTTTGGTTATAGCCCTTTCTCCCCGTCACTTACGGGGAGAAATGTCCGGCAGGACAATGAGGGGCAGCACGAAACCTGGCCGATTCGAGCGCTACTCCGGAACGTGCCTCACCGCACCCTTGTCGGCGCTGGTGGCGAAGGCGGCGTAGGCGCGCAATGCGGTCGTCACCTTGCGCTTACGCTTCTCTTCGGGCTTCCACGCCAGAGCGCCCTTGGCCGCCATTGCCGCCCGGCGGCTGGCGAGCTCCTCATCGCTCACGGCGAGGCGGATCGAGCGGTTGGGGATGTCGATCTCGATCGTGTCGCCTTCCCGCACCAGCCCGATCGTGCCGCCTTCGGCGGCTTCCGGCGAGACATGGCCGATCGAGAGCCCCGACGTGCCGCCGGAGAAGCGCCCGTCGGTGATCAGCGCGCAAGCCTTGCCCAAGCCCTTCGATTTCAAATAGCTGGTCGGATAGAGCATTTCCTGCATGCCGGGGCCGCCGCGCGGTCCTTCATAGCGGATGACGACGACGTCGCCGGCCTTGATCTCATTCGACAGGATCGCCTTGACCGAGGCATCCTGGCTTTCGAACACCCGCGCCGGGCCGGTGAATTTCAGGATCGACTCGTCGACGCCGGCCGTCTTCACGATGCAGCCGTCGAGCGCCAGGTTGCCCTTGAGCACGGCAAGGCCGCCGTCTTTGGAAAAAGGCGTCTTCGCCGAGCGGATAACGCCCGTCTCGCGGTCCAGATCGAGCTCGTCCCAGCGACGATCCTGGCTGAAGGCGACCTGCGTCGGCACGCCGCCGGGCGCGGCGAGGAAGAAATCTCGCACGTTCTGGCTTGAGGTGCGCGAAATATCCCAATGATCGAGCGCCTCGCCGAGGCTTGATGTGTGCACGGTCGGCAGGTCGCGGTTGATCAGTCCGGCTTGGTCGAGCTGGCCGAGGATCGCCATGATGCCGCCGGCGCGGTGGACGTCCTCCATGTGCACGTCGGACTTGGCCGGCGCCACCTTGCACAGCACGGGCACCCGCCGCGACAGCCGGTCGATATCCTCCATGGTGAAGTCGACCTCACCCTCATGCGCCGCGGCCAGGATGTGCAGCACGGTGTTGGTCGAGCCACCCATCGCGATGTCGAGCGTCATGGCGTTCTCGAACGCGCCCTTTGAAGCGATGCTGCGCGGCAGCGCCGTCTCGTCGTCCTGCTCGTAATAGCGTTGGGCGAGATCGACGATCAAGTGTCCGGCCTCGACGAACAGCCGCTTGCGGTCGGCGTGCGTCGCCAGTGTCGAACCGTTGCCCGGCAGCGACAGGCCGAGCGCTTCGGTCAGGCAGTTCATCGAATTGGCGGTGAACATGCCCGAGCAGGAACCGCAGGTCGGGCAGGCGGAGCGCTCGATGACCTTGACGTCCTCGTCGGAGATCTTGTCGTCGGCGGCGGCGACCATGGCGTCGACCAAGTCGAGCGCCTGCGCCTTTCCGGCGAGCACCACCTTGCCCGCTTCCATCGGCCCGCCGGAGACGAAGACGGTCGGGATGTTGAGGCGCAGCGAGGCCATCAGCATGCCGGGCGTGATCTTGTCGCAATTGGAGATACAGACCATGGCGTCGGCGCAGTGGGCGTTGACCATGTACTCGACGGAATCGGCGATCAGTTCGCGCGACGGCAGCGAATAGAGCATGCCGTCATGGCCCATGGCGATGCCGTCATCGACGGCGATGGTGTTGAATTCCTTGGCGACGCCGCCGGCCTTCTCGATCTCGCGCGCGACCAGCTGGCCGAGATCCTTCAGGTGGACGTGGCCCGGCACGAACTGGGTAAAGGAGTTGACCACGGCGATGATCGGCTTGCCGAAATCGCTGTCCTTCATGCCGGTGGCGCGCCAGAGGCCGCGGGCGCCGGCCATGTTGCGGCCATGGGTGGTGGTGCGGGAGCGATAGGCAGGCATGAACTTTCCTTAGCTGGCTGGCTGCGCCCGATGCGGAGCGTCGCGGCCCTGAATATGGATCGCAGGCGTTATAGACCGGCAATTATTGTCTGGCCACATTTTTGCAATGCGCCAGATTCTCCAGAAAAATTCAGAGTTTGCGAAAAAAGATGGCCTTCCGTGTCGGATCGCCTACCGGGCGCCCGTCCTTGGATCAACGGCAAGGGAGTGGGACCATTTTCTCAGACAGCCGTTCCATTGTAGCAGCAAGAAGCAACCGAGGAGCACGACATGCAAAAGATCACCACCTGCCTGTGGTTCGATGGACAGGCCGAAGAGGCGATGAACCACTATGTCTCCATCTTCAAGAATTCGAAGGTGCTGAGCGTCATGCGTTGGCCCAAGGGCCACGCCGATGAAGGCAAAGTGCTGCTGACCACGTTCGAGCTCGACGGCGTGCCGTTCCAGGCGCTCAACGGCGGACCGCAATTCAAGTTCAACGAGGCGATGTCGCAGTCGATCGACTGCAAGACGCAGGAAGAGGTCGACTATTTCTGGGAGAGGCTCACCGAGGGCGGCGAGCCCGGCCCGTGCAGCTGGCTGAAGGACAAGTTCGGCGTCTCCTGGCAAGTCGTGCCGGAACAGCTGCCGCGCCTGCTCCAGGATCCGGACCGGGAAAAGGCCGGCCGGGTGATGAGTGCGATGATGAAGATGGGCAAGATCGACATCGCCAAGATCGAAGAGGCGGCGAAGGGGTGAGAAGTGGTCCGCGTAGCGGACGGAAAGCCAATTGCTGGGCTTTCCGAGCTTCGAACGCCCTGAGCCTGCGAAGGGCAGGGCTGTCCATTGATTTTTGAGGCCGGCGCTGCCCCTCATCCGCCCTTCGGGCACCTTCTCCCCGTGAGCGGGGAGAAGGGAAGACCGCGCCTCAAGCCGCCTTGTCGCGGACCTGGTAGTCCTTGATCGTGGCGAAGCGGATCGCCTTCCAGCGCTCGGCCTCGTAATTCAGCGAGAAGGCGTGCTGGGCGAGGAACACCGGGTCGTTATCGAGATCGCGGGCAATGTCGCCGCGATGGGCTTCGATGAAGCGTTGCACTTCCGTCTTGTCGTCAGCCGAGATCCAGCGGCAGACTGAAAAACGCGACATCTCGAATTCGACCGGCAGCGTGTATTCGAAGTTCAGCCGCTCCTTCAGCACGTCGAGCTGCAGCGCACCGACGACGCCGACGATGGCCGGCGAGCCGTCCTCGGGCGAAAACAGCTGCACGACGCCCTCCTCGGCCATCTGGTGCAGCGCCTCCTTCAGCTTCTTGGCCTTCATCGCATCGCCGAGGCGCACACGACGCAGGATTTCCGGGGCGAAGTTCGGCACGCCGCGGAACAGGATTTCCTCGCCCTCGGTCAGCGTGTCGCCGATGCGCAGCGTGCCGTGGTTGGGGATGCCGACGACGTCGCCGGCAAAGGCCTCGTCGGCGGTGACGCGGGTGCGGGCGAAGAAGAATTGCGGCGCAGACAGGCTCATCGGCTTGCCGGTGCGCACCAGCTTGGCCTTCATGCCGCGCTCGAGCTTGCCCGAGCAGACGCGCACGAAGGCGATGCGGTCGCGGTGGTTGGGATCCATGTTGGCCTGGATCTTGAAAACGAAGGAGGTCATCTTCTCCTCGGTCGCCTCCACCATCCGGGTGTCGGCATCCTGCGCGCGCGGCGGCGGCCCGAAAGCGCCGAGCGCCTCGATCAGGTCCCGCACGCCGTAATTGCGCAGCGCCGAGCCGAAATAGACCGGCGTCAGATGGCCCTCGCGAAAGGCGTCGATGTCGAGCGGACGGCAGGCTTCGCGCGCGAGTTCCAGCTCCTCGATGAAGGCCTCGCGCTCGTTTTCCGGCAACAGGCCGGCGACGCGGTTGGAATCGGGACCGTTGACCGGAGTGCGTTCCTTCTCGTCATCGCCCTTGCGCACGGCGTTCAGCGCCAGGTGGTAAGTGCCCGAAAACGTCCTGCCGCGGCCGATCGGCCAGGTGATGGGCGCGGTATCGAGCGCCAGCTTCTGCTCGATTTCGTCCAGTATCTCGAAGGGATCGCGGCTCTCGCGGTCCATCTTGTTGACGAAGGTGATGATCGGGATGTCGCGCAGCCGGCAGACCTCGAACAGCTTCAGCGTGCGCGGTTCGATGCCCTTGGCGGCGTCAATGACCATGACCGCCGAGTCGACCGCCGACAGCGTGCGGTAGGTGTCGTCGGCGAAATCCTCGTGGCCGGGCGTGTCGAGCAGATTGAAGACGTTGTCCTCATACTCGAACGTCATCACCGAGGTGACGACCGAAATGCCGCGTTCGCGCTCGATCTTCATCCAGTCCGACCGGGTCTGGATGCGGTCCTTCTTGGCCTTGACCTCGCCGGCAAGCTGGATGGCGCCACCGAAGAGCAGCAGCTTTTCGGTGAGCGTCGTCTTGCCGGCGTCCGGGTGGGCGATGATCGCGAAAGTACGGCGGCGCGATACCGCCTGTTCGATGTCTTCAGCCAATTTATGGAATCCTGTCTGTGGCGCGGGCTTCTAGCAGCGCTTTCCCGGCCTGTCGAACAGATTTGCCCGGATTGGTCCGCCGGCTCTTGAGATAGGGACGACGCGATGGCATCAGAAGACCTGTTCGATGGAGATCCTGCATGAGCAAGAAAGTGATCGTCATCGGCGCCGGCATCATCGGCGCCTCGATCGCCTGGCACCTGGCCAAGGCGGGCGCGCAGGTGACGGTCATTGCCGACAGCGCTGCCGGCGGCGTGGCGACGCCGAACTCGTTTGCCTGGATCAATGCCAGCTGGGGCAATCCGGAATCGTATTTCTGGCTGCGCATCCGCTCCATGGCGGAATGGTCGCGGCTGGCGCAGGACCTGCCCGGCCTTCCGCTCGCCTGGTGCGGCGGGCTGTGCTGGGACTTGCCGGCGGACAAATTGGAGGCCTATGCGGCGGAGCATTCGTCCTGGGGTTATGGCATCAGGCGGGTCGACCGCGCCGGCGCGGTCGGCATCGAGCCCAATCTCGCCGGGCTTCCCGACTTTGCCTTACATGTCGCCGAGGAGGGTGTCGCCGAGCCGGTCGCAGCGACGAACGCGCTGCTGGCCGACGCCGAACGGCGCGGTGCGCGCTTCGTCTCCAGCACGGTTACGGCGTTGGTCCAAACCGGCGGCAGGACGACGGGCGTGGACACGTCGCATGGGCTGTTTGCAGCCGACGAGGTGGTGATCGCGGCCGGCGTCGGCTCGCCGGAGATTGCCGCGACGGCCGGCATAAGGCTACCGATCGAAATGCCGCCCGGCCTGATCGTCTATTCGCGACCTTACAGAAAATTGCTCAACGGTCTGGTGCTGGCCGAGCGGCTGCACATGCGCCAGACGGCGCAAGGCCGCATCATCGCCGGGTCTGATTTTGGCGGTGCCGACCCGGGGATGGATGCGGCGGCGACGGCGCGCGAGCTGTTTGCGGCGGTGCAAGCCATGCTGCGCGGCGGCGATGGCCTGGAACTCGATTTCCATACGGTCGGTTACCGGCCGACGCCGATCGACGGCTTCCCGATCATCGGCCGCGCCGAGGGCATGGACGGCCTCTACATCGCGGTCACGCATTCCGGCATCACGCTGGCGCCGGCGGTCGGCTTGTTCGCGGCGCGCGAAATCCTCGACGGCGAGCGTGATCCATTGCTGGCGCCCTATGGGTTGGATCGATTCGCTCAATAGCTTGGTGGACGGCTCTCTACGGCAATTCGCGCCGCGAGGAGGCTACCCGGCCAGCGCCAGCTTCGCCGGGGCCGGCGCAAACGGCTGAATATTCACGCCATCCCTGGTCATGGTGACGAAGCTCGATGGCGGGATCGCCTGCCAGTCGCCGCCTTCACGGTCGAAGGGTTCGGAGACGATGCAGCGGCCGCCGCCCTTGGCGGCGGTATAGAGGGTGGGCGCGTGGTCATCCGTGGCGTAGCGGACCGCGTGGAGCGCCTGCCCGTCGGAAAAGGCGGCCGTCAGCTTCAGCGCCGGCTCGATGCCGGCACGCCGCGAAGCCTCCAGCACGCGGCTGGTGGCACAAGCGACGGCGCCTTGCGGATCGGCGGCCAACCCTTCATCGATCATCAGGAGAAAAAACAGCTCGGAATCGGTGGTGCCCTCGCGCTGGTCGAAGACGGCGTCGGACAGCGAATTTTCCAGCGCGCGGCGGATCTTCTCGAAGCCGCCGATCTGGCCGTTGTGCATGAACGACCAAGGGCCCGAGATGAAGGGATGGCAATTCATGCGGCTGGTGGCGCCGCCGGTCGAGGCGCGCACATGGGCGAGAAACAATCCGGATTTGATCTGTCGGCACAAGCTCTTCAGATTGGGATCGGACCAGGCCGGCAGGATGTCGCGGTAGAGGCCGGGCTCGGGCCGGTCGCCATACCAGGCAAGGCCGAAACCATCGCCATTGGTCGGCGACTTGGCTTCCTCGGCGCAATGGCTCTGGGCGATCAGCGAGTGGCAGGGCGCCGTGAGGATGTTTTCGAGGAAGACCGCTTCACCGAGATAGGCCGCCCACCGGCACATCGCTTCGTCCGTTCCTAGGCGCGGTCCGGAAGGGCCTTGGGCTCCTTGACCGCGTGCGAACCTCTGTTGTGCGTCCGCTCGTAAAGTTCGCGGACGATTTGGCTGGCGGTAGTCTCGAACAGAAATGGCAAGAAAGCGTGAACGAGGGCGGCCCCGGCGGCCGTCAGCAGGCGCGAGGAAAACCAGGCGGCAAAGGCCATGTGACCGAAATAGGTTTCGCCGACCTTGGCCGGATGGGAGGTAAAAATCCTTGCAACCGACATGCAGCTTCCCCTTCAGCGCTTAAAGTTCCTGATATCGGGTATCCTGGCACGGTTCGTCGGTTCATCGGTCTCAAAATGTCCTTGTATTTTGCTTGTTCGTGGGACAAACATCCCACATGGCCATCGAAATCGACGAAATCGACCGGAAATTGCTCGCCGAATTGCAACGCGACGGCACGTTGTCTGTTGATCAGCTGTCGGAGCGGGTTGCCTTGTCGCGCAATGCTTGCTGGCGGCGCGTCAAGCGGCTGGAGGAGGATGGCGTCATCACCGGCCGGGTGGCGTTGGTCGATGCCGAGAAGCTCGGGCTCGGCCTCTCCGTGTTCATCCTGGTCCGGACTTCAAATCATGATCCCGAGTGGTTGCAGAAATTCCGGGCGGCGGTGACAGGCTTTTCCGAGATCACCGGAGTCTACCGCATGTCCGGCGACCTCGACTATGTCTTGCGCGCCCGCGTCGCCGACGTGAAGGCCTATGACCGGCTCTACCAGCGGCTGATCGCCAAGGTGGCGCTGTCGGACGTTTCGGCGTCCTTCGTGATGGAGGAGATCAAGGAGACCACAGTGGTGCCGATGGAAGTGCGCTAAGGATTGGCTCCGGCCATAGTGATGCCCGAAAGAAAGCCGTTGATAGGGTCGAGGGCGAATTGACCGAATCGGCAATCGCGCCGATAGGATCGATTTTATGCGCGCAGCCATCCAAAATTCCTCCGTCATCGGTCCGACCGTCGGCTTCGTAAGGTTACCGCATGCGGAAGGACTCCCCCTCCCTGCCTATGAAAGCCCCGGCGCCGCCGGCATGGACCTGCGCGCGGCGGTGCCCGACGATCGGCCGCTGCTGATCCTACCGGGAAAACGTGCGCTGGTGCCGACCGGACTGATCCTGGAAATTCCCGAAGGCATGGAAGGCCAGGTGCGGCCGCGCTCCGGCCTTGCCTTCAAACACGGGCTGACCGTCCTCAACACGCCGGGCACGATCGACAGCGACTATCGCGGCGAGGTGAAAGTGCTGCTGGTCAATCTCGGCGACGAGGATTTTGCGGTGACGCGCGGCATGCGCATCGCCCAGATGGTGTTCGCCGCGGTGACGCAGGCGGGCGTCGAAGAGCGCGACCTGGCCGGCGGCACGGCGCGCGGTTCGGGCGGGTTCGGCTCGACCGGCACGGCCTGATGAACATACCGAAACTTGTCATCTTCGACTGCGACGGAATTCTGGTCGATACCGAGAACCTGGCCAACCGGCGTCTCGCCGAATGGCTGAGCGAAGCCGGGTATCCCACCAGCTTTGAATATTGCCGCAAGAACTTCTCCGGCCGCAGCATGGTCTCAGTGCAGAAGCAGATCGAAGAAGAGACCAGCGTCAGGCTTGGCGCAGACTTCGTCGAGCGCTGGAATGCAGGGCTGCCGGACCTGTTCGCCCATGGGGTCGAGGCGATTCCCTATGTCCGGGAGTTCGTCGAGGCTGTCCGCGCGGCCGGCATCGCCTATTGCGTCGCCACCTCGGCCAGGGTGTCGAAAATGCACATCACGCTTGGCCAGACCGGCCTGCTGCCGCTGTTCGAACATGCGATGTTTTCCTCGACCATGGTCGCGCGCGGCAAGCCGTTTCCGGACCTCTTCCTGCATGCGGCCAAGACGATGGGCTTTGCGCCTGCCGACTGCATCGTCATCGAGGACAGCGTCGCCGGCACGCAGGCCGGCATCGCCGCCGGCATGCGGGTATTTTCCTATCATGGCGATCCCTACAGCGACCGTGACGGCTTGATGCGAGCCGGCGGCATCCTGTTCGACGACATGCGCACACTGGCCGGACTGGTGCCGATCCACTGATCGGCGCCGGTTTTGACGGGGTTGCAGGGACGCGCCGGACGAATTGTCAGCAGAGAACGCGAAACGCTTCTGAGCCAACCGCATTCGTTTGCCCGGGCAAGGCGGGCAAGCTAAAATCCGCGCCATCGCACTCAACACGATGGGGGAACTTCCATGGACAAGGGCAAGATCTTTCGCGACCTGCATGCCTCGACCTTCGTCATGCCCAACCCTTGGGACGTCGGCACGACGAAGCTGCTTGGATCCTTCGGTTTCAAGGCGCTGGCGACGACCAGCGCCGGTTTCGCCTTCTCGCGCGGCCTGCCGGACGGCGCGGTGACCTTCGACCAGATGATCCATCATTGCCGCGAGGTGACGGCGGCAACCGAGCTGCCGGTTTCGGCCGACCTCGAACGCGGCAAGGGCGACAGCGCCGAGCAGGCCGCCGAAACCATCTTCGCGGCTGAAGCCGCCGGCCTTGCCGGCTGCTCGATCGAGGACCACACCGGCGACCCGAACAAGCCGATCTATGATTTTTCGCACGCGGTGGAGCGCGTCGCGGCGGCGGCGGAAGCGGCTCGCGCGCTGAAGCGTGATTTCGTCTTCACCGCGCGGGCGGAGAACTTCCTCTGGGGCAAGTCCGACCTCGACGACACGATCAAGCGGCTGCAGGCATTCGAGAAGGCGGGCGCCGACGTGCTCTACGCGCCGGGCATCGGCGACGTCGAGATGGTGCGCACGGTCTGCTCGGCCGTGAGCAAGCCGGTCAACGTCATGGCAAGGCCCGACTTCACCATTGCCGATCTGACCGCGGCCGGGGCAAAGCGCGTTTCGCTTGGGCCGTGGCTCACCAACTTCGCCTATGGCATGCTGGAAACGGCGGCGCGCGAGATCCAGCAGGACGGCACGTTCGGCTTCGCCCGCGCCGCCATGCCCTTCGGCAAGTTGCAGGCGCTGTTTGGCAAATCGGGATAAGCGGGCCGAACACATGACGCTGACCGTCGTCGACATGCACACCGGCGGCGAGCCGCTGAGGATCGTCACCGGGGGTTACCCCGATATCCCGAAGGGCACGATCCTGGAAAAGCGCGCCCATGTGCGCGACCATCTCGATCATCTCCGGAAAATCCTGATGTTCGAGCCGCGCGGCCATTACGACATGTACGGCGCGCTGCTGGTCGAGCCCGATTTGCCGGGCGCCGACCTTGCCGTGCTGTTCATGCACAATGAGGGCTATTCCACCATGTGCGGCCACGCCATCGTCGCGCTCGGCCGCTATGCCGTCGACGAAGGGCTGGTGGCCAAGCAGGAACCGGTGACGGTGGTCAACATCGAGGCGCCCTGCGGCATGGTCGTCGCCTCGGTCGAGGTGCGCGACGGCAAGGCGGGTGCTGTGTCGTTCGACAGCGTGCCGGCTTTCTTGTTCGCACGCGACCGCAGGATCGAGCTGCCCGGCTACGGCGCGATCGGCTTCGACATCGCCTATGGCGGCGCCTTCTACGCGCTGGCCGACTGCCACCAGTTCGGATTGGAATTCGGCCGCGATCGGGTGCGCGATTTCGTCGATGCGGCGACAGCGCTGACCGAAAGGCTGAAGCAGGAATTCCCCCTGTCACACCCCGACCATGTCGACCTCGCCTTTCTCTACGGCACGATCCTGACCGACGGGAAGGACGCGTTTTCCGGTGAGCCGACGAAAAACGTCTGTGTCTTCGCCGAGGCGCAGGTCGACCGGTCGCCGACCGGTTCCGGCGTGACCGCCCGGCTGGCGGCGATGCATGCCAAAGGCGAGATCGCAACAGGCCGGACACGCACTTTCGAGAGCATCGCCGGCTCGCGCTTTTCCGGCGCGGTGGCGCGGACGGCGAAAGCCGGACCGCATGAAGCGATCATCGCCCGCGTCGGCGGCCGCGCCTACTATTGCGGCCGGGCGGAATTCATCGTCGAGCCCGACGACGAACTGGGGCGCGGCTTTCTGCTGCGGTAGGGACTGGCGCATCAACGGAACGGCTTGCTCCCCCGATCGGGCCGGGCCGAGATCGCCTTGTGCAGATGCACCATCATGGCTGCGGCGAAGAGCGGCGTCACCAGGTTGAGCACCGGCACGGCAAGGAAGGCCGCTATGACCAGGCCGGCGAGAAAGACCGTCCCGGCATGGTGTCGGCGCAAGGCCCTGGCCTCTTCTTCCGGACGGAAGCGCATGGCGGCGAATTCGAAGAACTCGCGCCCGAGCAGGTAGCCATTGACGATGAAAAAGGCGGCGATGTTGATGCCTGGCACCAGCAGGAGCAGCAGGGCAACGATGTTGCCCAAAACGACGACGCCGAAGAACTTTATCGCCAACACCAGCGAGCGCAGGGCCGGCATGGCGCGGCCGGGCGGATCGCCGGGATAATCGGTACGCTCCACCACTTCGGCGACATCGTCGAGGAACAGCCCGGCGACGACAGCCGTGACCGGCGCGACGAGCAGCGCCATGCCGAAGGCAAGCGCGATGGCCGCGATGATGCCGCCCAGCCAACCGGCCCAGGACGGCAGGCCGGGAAAGAGCGTGTGCAGCCATGGCAGCGCCAGCCACTCGACGAGGCTGGTCAGCCCGAACCACAGGCCGACCAGAGCAAGCACAGTCAGGCCTAACGTCTTGAGGAAGACGGCGCGCAATTCGGGCGAGAACAACTGGCCGGCGGCGGCGCGGGCGGCGCTGGAGATCACGATGCTTCCTCGCTTCGACGGATTGCCCCTGGGAGGATAGGCAGCAGGTTCGCCGGTCACAAGCTCTATTGCCTGCCGTGGGTCAAGGCCGCCGTTTCAGGTTTCGAACTCTCCGCATCACCCCTCTTGCGAGCGCCGGCGCCGCCCCTCACTGTCCTGCCGGACATCTCTCCCCGTAGAACGGGGAGAGAGGAGCTGGCGCCAACCCCGGTGCCTCCATCGCAACGTGGTGATTGGCGAGATCAGTGATGACAGCGCCCTTCTCCCCGTCACTTACGGGGAGTTGGAGGAGCGGTCCGCGAAGCGGACGAAAAGCCAACTGCTTGGCTTTTCGAGTGACGAACGCCGGCAGGCGGATGAGGGGCGGCGCTACCTCGACAATCGGAGCCATTTGGTCTGAGGCGATTGCCCTGTCTGCCTATTGTGCGAGCGCCGGCTTGCGGGTGGGAATGGTCATGGCCGCGACGCCGGCGACGACGAAGGCCATGCCGAGCCAGGCCGTCGAACCCAGGCTTTCGCCAAGGAAAACGGCGCCGATGCCGACGCCGATCGGCACGCGCAGATAGGCCTGCGAGGTCGTGCCGACCGAGCCCAGCGTGTGGATCAGGCGGAAATAGATGACGAAGGCCAGCGCGGTCGAAAACACCGACAGTCCGAGCAAGGCCAGGATCGACGCCGTCGACGGCGCCAAGGTCCAGGGCTGGTCGACGGCGAGGCTGAGCGGCACCAGGATGACGGCGCCGCAGAGCATCGAGCCGGCGGCGGGCAGCATCGGGTCGAGGCCCTTGAAGCCTCGGCCGAAGATCGCCGCCCCCGCATAGCAGACCGTTGCAAGGACGATGGCAAGCTGCGCCCAAAGTTCATGGCCGAGACCGCCCAGCGCCTGTGTGCCCACGATGAGGCAGATGCCGGCAATGCCGGCGCCGACGCCGATCAGTTTGCGCAGCGTCACCGGTTCATGGCGGGTGATGAGCGCGGTCAACAGGAAGGTGAAGATAGGCGACGTCGCGTTGAGGATGGTGGCGAGGCCGGCATCCACCGAGCGCTCGGCGGCGGCGATCAGGGTGAACGGGATGACGCTGTTGAGGCACGCCTGGAAGGCGAAACGACGCCAGCTCGCTGCATCGCCCGGCATGGCGAGCCCGCGCCAGCGGATGATGGCCAGCAGGATCGCGCCCGCGATCAAGGTGCGGGCGGCGATGAACGTCACCGGCGGGATCGTCTCGACGCCGATCTTGATGAACGTATAGGAGGCGCCCCAAAGCACCGCCAGGAGGGCGAGCAGCGCCAGATCGGTGTTCATGTCGTTTCTTGCAGGCATGGGCTTGCCGCCTTCGGACCGGGATCGAACGGCCCTTTTTAGGCAAAGCCGCGGTAAAATGCTTCGGCCACGACCGAATTGTCGTAGCGCCTAGGCGTCAGGCGATATGAACATGGCCTAGGCAAACCGGTTGCAAATCGCTAGACCCGCGCCCAGCCGGCATGGCAAGAAGCCGGCGCGGATTTTGGCGGAGACATTGATGCCGGACTATGACGTGCTTTGCATCGGCAACGCGATTGTCGACATCATCGCCCAGTGCGAAGAGGAATTCCTGGAGACCAATGGCATCATCAAGGGCGCGATGAACCTCATCGACACGCACCGCGCCGAACTGCTCTACAGCCGCATGGGCCCGGCGATCGAGGCGTCCGGCGGCAGCGCGGGCAACACGGCGGCCGGCGTTGCCTCCTTCGGCGGCCGCGCCGCCTTCTTCGGCAAGGTCTCCAACGACGCGCTCGGTGAGATCTATGCGCATGACATCCATGCCCAGGGCGTCGCCTTCGACACCAAGCCGCTTCAGGGCGAGCCGCCGACGGCGCGCTCGATGATCTTCGTCACCCCCGACGGCGAGCGCTCGATGAACACCTATCTCGGCGCCTGCGTCGAGCTCGGGCCGGAGGATGTCGAGGCCGACAAGGCGTCGGGCGCCAAGGTTACCTATTTCGAGGGCTATCTGTGGGATCCGCCGCGCGCCAAGGAGGCGATCCGGCAGACGGCCAAGCTGGCGCACGCGGCGGGCCGCGAAGTGTCGATGACCTTGTCGGATTCGTTCTGCGTCGACCGCTACCGCGACGAGTTCCTCGAGCTGATGCGCTCGGGCACCGTGGACATCGTCTTCGCCAACAGCTACGAGATCAAGTCGCTCTACCAGACCTCGTCCTTCGACGAGGCGCTGGCCCGGATCCGGAAGGACTGCAAAGTCGCCGCCGTGACGCGTTCGGAAAAAGGCTCCGTCATCGTGCGCGGCGACGAGACCGTCGTCATCCAGGCGACCGCCATCAAGGAGCTGGTCGACACGACAGGCGCCGGCGATCTCTACGCTGCCGGTTTCCTGCATGGCTACACGCAAGGCCGCGACCTCAAGACCTGCGGCGATCTCGGCTCACTGGCGGCCGGCCTGGTGATCCAGCAGATCGGGCCGAGGCCAAGGCAGAATCTGCGTCGCGAGGCCGAACTGGCGGGGCTGCTGTAGGGGGGCGGTGAAGCTGCCGATCTCCCCCCTCGTGGGGGAGATCGCCGGCAGGCCAGAGGGGGGCGCTGTCCCGCTGGCATCTCTAGGGTTCTACACTGCCGCCAAGCCCGAAATGAACGGCATGAGCGTACTGTCATGTCGGGGCGCCAGTTCGAAGAGTATGGGCACGCGGAAGGGAACCACCGCAACCTAGCGATCCTTCGCGCGCCCCTCTGCCCTGCCGGGCATCTCCCCCACGAGGGGGGAGATCGGCAGCTTCACCGTCGCGCGGCTGTCACACATCGCACCTACACGCAATCGGGGCGTCCTTGACTGACATTTGGGCGCCCTCAGCCAGTTGGGGTGCAAGATGCAAGACAGCAAGCTGTCGGGCCGCCGGATTTGTTGCCGCCGCGATTTCCGCTTTCCACATTAGAAATTCAGCAACGGGCCGCGATCGGGGAGGAGCGCTCGCGGCCAGAAGACAGATGCATGAACAGATTTCACATAACCGGTCTTAAACAAGACAACTTCGCGGACATGGTCGCGGAGAAGGTCGAGCGGGCGCTTGCCCACTATGACGAGGCCATCAACAAACCCACCATGGTCTCGGTCGGCAAGATCGCCGGCAGCATAGCGTCCGCCGTCACCTTGCTGTCGCCGAAGCATCAGCGCGCCATCGACGCCATCCATGCCGACCTTCCGGGGCTGGCATCGAAATTCGTGCGTGCGCTGGCCGTGGAAGCCGCGCGCCGCAGCGAAGCCGGCACCGCGGGCGCCACAAATCCGTCGGCGGGTTTCGACGGCCCCGCCTCCCCGCTTCCGCGCACCCAGTCCGACGATCTCGAATCAATGCTGATCGAAGACTGGGCCGGGCGGGTCGCCGGTTCGACCTATCTGGAGGAACACCTGCGCATTGCCCGCTCGACCCTGCACCGCTGGCAAAGGCGGGGCGAGGTGGTCGCCTTGCGCAAGGGCGGCCGCAAGCACGTCTTCCCGCTGGCGCAGTTCGTGGACGGCAGGCCGGTGGCGGGCATTCGAGACGTGCTGTCGTTGATCGGCAATCCGAGGCTGGCATGGCTGTGGCTGACCCGCCCCTCGGCGCTGCTCGACGAGCGCATTCCCATCGACCTGCTGCGGCAAGACCAGGTCAAGGAGGTCGTCGAGGCGGTGCGGGTGTTTTCCGCGGGTTAAGCAGATCCGCCGCAGCTTTCGCATCCGACGCGCGGACCTTCCTCAGGTCCCCGCCGTGTAGGCCGCGATCGCCGCCATGTTGACGATATCGCTGTCCTTGGCGTTCAGCGAGACGATCTGCACCGGCTTGTTCAGCCCGACCAGCAGCGGGCCGATGACCGTCGAGCCGCCGAGCTCCTGCAGCATCTTGGTGGAGATCGAGGCGGAGTGGAAGGCCGGCATGATCAGCACATTGGCCGGGCCGGTCAGCCTCATGAACGGGTATTGCGCCATGGCACGGGCGTTGAGCGCGACGTCGGCGGCCATCTCGCCGTCATACTCGAAATCGACGCGGCGCTTGTCGAGGATGCGCACGGCTTCCTGGATGCGCTCGGAGCGCTCGCCGTGGGGATGGCCGAAGGTGGAATAGGCGAGCATGGCGAGCCTCGGCTCATAGCCCATGCGGCGGGCAAAGCCTGCCGCTTCCTCCGCGATATCGGCGATCTGCTCGGCGTTCGGCATGTCGTGCACGGCGGTGTCGGCGACGATCACGGTGCGGCCACGTGCCAAAACGATCGACACGCCGATGACGCGGTGGCCGGGCTTGGCGTCGATGACGCGCCTGACATCGTCGAGCGCGGTGGAATAATTGCGGGTGACGCCGGTGACGATGCCGTCGGCATCCCCCAGCGCCACCATGCAGGCGGCGAAATGGTTGCGGTCGTTGTTGATCAGGCGCTGGCAGTCGCGGAACAGGAAGCCTTTGCGCTGCATGCGCTCGTAGAGATAATCGGTATAGACCGAATTGCGGCGCGACAGGCGAGCATTGATGATCTCCAGCCCCTGCTTGTCGAGGTCGATGCCGGCGTGCCTGGCGTTCTCCTTGATGACGTCGTCACGGCCGAGCAGGATGGCGGTGCCGAGCCGCTGGTTCACATAGGAGACGGCGGCGCGCATCACCTGCTCCTCCTCGCCCTCGGCGAAGACGATGCGCTTGGGCTGGCGGCGCACACGGTCGTAAATGCGCTGCAAGGTCGAGGCGATCGGATCACGGCGGGCCGACAGCTCCTGCGCGTAGCGGTCGAGATCGAGGATCGGCTTGCGGGCGACGCCAGAATCCATCGCCGCCCTGGCGACGGCCAGCGGAATGGCCGAGATCAGGCGCGGATCGAACGGCACCGGGATGATGTAGTTGGGGCCGAATTTCGGCCGGTTGCCCTGGTAGGCTGCGGCGACGTCGTCGGGCACGTCCTTGCGTGCCAGGTCGGCAAGCGCACGCGCGGCGGCGATCTTCATGTCGTCATTGATGGTGGTGGCCCGCACATCCAGCGCGCCGCGGAAAATATAGGGGAAGCCGAGCACGTTGTTGACCTGATTGGGATAATCCGAACGCCCGGTCGCCATGATGGCGTCGGTGCGGATCTCCGCCACTTCCTCGGGCGTGATCTCGGGATCGGGGTTGGCCATGGCGAAGATGATCGGGTTCTTGGCCATGGAACGCACCATGGCGGTGGTCAGCGCGCCCTTGGCGGAAAGGCCGAGGAAGACGTCGGCGCCGTCCAGCGCCTCGGCCAGCGACCGCGCGTCGGTCTTGACCGCATGCGCCGACTTCCACTGGTTCATGCCTTCGGTGCGGCCCTGGAAGACCACGCCCTTGGTGTCGCACAGGATGATGTTTTCGGGCGCAAAGCCCATCGCCTTCATCAGCTCGATACAGGCGATGCCGGCCGCACCGGCGCCGTTGCAGACCATCCTGGTGGTCTTCATGTCGCGGCCGGTGATCTCCAGCGCGTTGATCAGGCCGGCGGCCGAGATGATGGCGGTGCCGTGCTGGTCGTCGTGGAAGACCGGGATGTCCATCAGCTCGCGCAACCGCTGCTCGATGATGAAGCATTCCGGCGCCTTGATGTCCTCCAGGTTGATGCCGCCGAAGGAGGGCCCAAGGAAGCGCACGCAGTTGATGAACTCGTCGGCGTCCTCGGTGTCGACCTCGAGGTCGATGGAATCGACGTCGGCGAAGCGCTTGAACAGCACCGCCTTTCCCTCCATGACCGGCTTGGAGGCCAGCGCGCCGAGATTGCCCAAGCCCAGGATCGCGGTGCCGTTGGAGATGACGGCGACCATGTTGCCGCGCGACGTGTAGTCGAAGGCGCGGCTGGGATCCTCCGCGATGGCCAGCACCGGCACGGCAACGCCAGGCGAATAGGCGAGGCTCAAATCGCGCTGCGTGGCCATCGGCTTGGTGGCGACGATCTCGAGCTTGCCGGGCCGCCCCATGGCGTGGAATTCGAGCGCTTCCTGCGCGCTGACGGACGGACCGCTGTTTTCGGTTTTCCTTGCCATGATGCTTTTGATTTCCTCGCCATGCGGCACCTCCTTGAGGCGGGTGCCTTGTGTGATTCCGAATTAAGACTACGCGCCGCCGCGTGTAAACCGCCAAGCGTTACCGAACTGGCGTCGGAAGGACGCATGGCGTTCAATGGTGGTTGATCTCCGTTCTTCCCCTGCTTTTCCAATGGCCGGCATTAAACCCCGCCGCCACATCTGCTAGCGTGAGCGCATGAACATGCACATTCAAAACGAACCGGACGCTCCCGAGGCGATCACGCCGGCAGCCGCTGGCGGCGTCACGCCGATGATGGAGCAGTTCATCGAGATCAAGGCGGCGAACCCGGATTCGCTGCTGTTCTACCGGATGGGCGATTTCTACGAGCTGTTCTTCGAGGATGCGGAGAAGGCGAGCCGGGCGCTCGGCATCGTGCTGACCAAGCGCGGCAAGCATCAGGGCCACGACATCCCGATGTGCGGCGTGCCGGTGCATGCGGCGGATGACTATCTGCAGAAACTGATCGCGCAGGGTTTCCGCGTCGCCGTCTGCGAGCAGATCGAGGATCCGGCCGAAGCCAAGAAGCGCGGCTCCAAATCGGTGGTGCGCCGCGATGTGGTGCGGCTGGTGACGCCTGGCACCATCACCGAGGACAAATTGCTGGCGCCGTCGGAATCGAGCTTCCTGATGGCGCTGGGACGGGTGAAGGGCAGCAGCGATGCAAGAGGCGGGGAGCGCGGCGGCGCGACCGGGAACCAGGGGAGCTTTGCCCTGGCCTGGATCGACATTTCGACCGGCGCTTTCCGGGTCACAGACACCACCGCAGACCGGCTGCTCGCCGACATCTTCCGCGTCGATCCGCGCGAGCTGATCGTCGCCGATCCGGTGTTCCACGATCCCGAATTGCGACCGGTATTCGACATGCTCGGCCGCGTCGCCAACCCGCAGCCGCCGAGCCTGTTCGATTCGGCCTCGGCGGCCGCGCGCATCGCCCGCTTCTTCGAGGTGGCGACACCGGACAGCTTTGGTGCGTTTTCCCGTGCCGAGCTGTCGGCGATCTCGGGCGCCATCGCCTATGTCGAAAAGACGCAGAAGGCCGAGCGGCCGCCGCTGTCGCGCCCCGAGCGCGAGGAGGCCGGCTCGACCCTGTTCATCGACCCGGCGACGCGCGGCAACCTGGAACTCCTGCGCACGCTGTCGGGCAGCCGTGAAGGCTCATTGTTCAAGGCGATCGACCGCACGGTGACCGGCGGCGGCGCCAGGCTGCTCGCCGACCGGCTGATGGCGCCGCTGACCGATCCGGCGGCAATTGCCGCGCGGCTGGATTCGGTGTCGTTCTTCCGTTCCGAGACGCGGCTTTGCCAGACCGTGCGGGCGAGCCTGAAGAGCGTCGCCGACATGCCGCGCGCGTTGTCGCGGCTGGCGCTCAACCGCGGCGGCCCGCGCGACCTCGGCGCGCTGCGCGCCGGCTTCGAGGCGGCCGGCGCGATCGCGGAGGTCTTTGCCGCGACCGCCCTGCCCCAGGAATTGGCGGCGGCGCTCGCCGCCATCCGGGCGCTGCCGCACGCGCTTGCCGGGCATCTGACGCAGGCACTTGGCGAGGAACTGCCGCTGCTGAAGCGCGACGGCGGCTTCATCCGAGGCGGCTACAACGCCGAGCTCGACGAGATGCGGGCGCTGCGCGACGAGTCGCGAAAAGTGATCGCCGGGCTGGAGCGTTCGCTGATCGAGGAGACCGGCATTCGGTCCCTGAAGATCCGGCACAACAATGTGCTCGGCTACTACATCGAGGTGACCGCCAACCATCACGCGGTGATGACCGGCAGCGATGGCGCCAAGGCGCGCTTCATCCACCGCCAGACCATGGCCAACGCCATGCGCTTCACCACGACGGAGCTGGCGGAGCTGGAAACAAAGATCGCCAATGCCGCCGACCGGGCGCTGAGCATCGAGCTTGCCGCCTTCGACGCGCTGACGGCGGAAGCGGTCGGCGAAGCGGAGAAGATCCGCGCCGGGGCCGATGCGCTCGCCGTGCTGGACGTGTCGGCGGCGCTCGCGCTTTTGTCGGAAAGCGAGGCCTGGTGCCGGCCGCTGGTCGATGCCAGCCTTGCCTTCGAGATTTCGGGTGGGCGCCATCCCGTGGTCGAACAGGCGCTGCGGCGCTCGGGCGAAGGGCCGTTCGTGGCCAATGACTGCGACCTGTCGCCGGAGGGCCGCGCCAAGAACGGCGCGATCTGGCTGCTGACCGGCCCCAATATGGGCGGTAAATCGACATTCCTGCGGCAGAACGCGCTGATCGCCATCCTGGCCCAGACCGGCTCTTTCGTGCCGGCGACATCGGCTCATATCGGCGTCGTCGACCGCCTCTTTTCCCGCGTCGGCGCCTCGGACGATCTGGCGCGCGGCCGATCGACCTTCATGGTCGAGATGGTCGAGACGGCGGCGATCCTCAACCAGGCCGGCGAACGGGCGCTGGTAATCCTCGACGAGATCGGCCGCGGCACCGCCACGTTCGACGGCCTGTCGATCGCCTGGGCCGCGGTGGAATATCTGCACGAGAAGAACCGCTGCCGGGCGATCTTCGCCACGCATTTCCACGAAATGACCTCGCTTGCCGGCAAGCTGGCGCGGCTCCACAACGTCACCATGCGGGTCAAGGAATGGGAGAACGACGTCGTCTTCCTGCACGAGGTCGGCAAGGGCGCGGCCGACCGCTCCTACGGCGTCCAGGTGGCGCGGCTGGCCGGCCTGCCGGAGGCGGTGGTGGACCGTGCCAAGGAAGTGCTGCACCAGCTCGAGGAAGGCGAGGTTTCGGGCAAGACCAACCGGCTGGTCGACGACCTGCCGCTGTTTTCAGTGGCGGTGAAGCGGGAAGCGCAGAAGTCGGTCAAGAGCGATGCGCTGGGCGTCGCACTCAGTGACATCAATCCCGATGAGATGACGCCGAGGGAAGCGCTGGAAGCGCTTTATCGGTTGAAGGGGTTGGCGGGGATGTAAATTGAAGCTGCTGGCACGGCGGTATCGCCGAAACCGCCAATCTCCCCCCTCGAGGGGGGAGATTGGCAGCTTCACCGACAACGCTCAGATCATCTCCAGCCCGCGTTTGCGGCTCGGCGGCGGGAAGGCGCGGTCGAGGTCGGCGAGGTCCTCGCCTGTGAGCTCGATGTCGAGTGTCGCGACATTCTGGCGGACATGGTCCTGGCTGCTGGCCTTGGGAATGGCGATGACGCCATCCTGGTGCATCACCCAGGCCAGTGCGATTTGCGCCGGTGTCACGCCATGGCGGGCTGCGACCGCGTCTAAACTGGCGTTGCGCGCCAAGGCGCCCTGCTCGACCGGCGAATAGGCCATCAGAGGAATTCCGCGTTTCCGGCTCCAGGGCGCCAGATCGAACTCAAGGCCGCGCCGGACCAGATTGTAGAGCACCTGGTTGGTCTGGACGTTGCCGCCGTCGGGCAGGCCGACCAGCTCTTCCATCTCCCCTGTGTCGAAATTGCTGACGCCCCAGTGGCGGATCTTGCCGGCTTTCTTCAGCGCCTCGAAGGCTTCGACCGTTTCCGCCAGTGGCACGCTGCCCGGCCAATGCAGCAGATAAAGATCGATGCGGTCGGTCGCGAGGCGCTTCAGGCTGTTCTCGCAGGCGCGCTGCGCACCGGGGCGCGAGGCGTTGGACGGCAGCACCTTCGAGACCAGGAAGACCTCGGCACGCTGCCCGGCAATGGCTTCGGCCACCACCTCCTCGGCGCCGCCGCTGGCGTACATTTCGGCGGTGTCGATCAGCTTGACGCCGAGATCGAGACCAAGCTTGAGGGCATTCACCTCCTCCGCGCGGCGGCGCGAATCCTCGCCCATTTTCCAGGTGCCCTGGCCGAGAACGGGGATGGCTTCGCCGCAAGGCAGCGTGGTGGTTCTGACGCTCGATGGCATGGCAGGCTCCAGTTGAGACGGGATCGCATCACAGGCCGGACGAGAAATTCAGAGGCGTTCTCGCCGAGCCGCGAAAGCTTACTTCACCGGATGGGCGGCGAGCCAGTCCTGCATCTGCTTGATCTCGGCTTCCTGCGCCGCGATGACCGCCTCGGCCAGCTTGCGGATCTCGGGGTCCTTGCCGTTGGCGAGTTCGACCCTGGCCATGTCGATGGCGCCCTGGTGGTGAGGGATCATGCCGCGGACGAAATCGACGTCGGCATCGCCGGTGTATTTGGAGGCCATCATGTCGGCGTGCATCTTGTCCATCGCCGCCTTGTAGCCTGCGGTCGACGGGCCTTCCGCCCCCGTCGCCATGCCGGCCATGTCGTGCTTCATCTCCTCGCTTTGTGCGGGAACGCTTTCGAGAAAGACGGCAACCAGCATTCCAGCCGCCATCAGCAGCAGCACGATTTTCTTGGCCAAGGTCATTGATGGTCTCCTGTTGATCGGGTTTCGTATTTGGGGGATCGGCTCAAAGTTTCAATGTCCTCAGCCGCAACGCATTGGCGATGACCGAGACCGACGACAAGCTCATCGCCGCCGCCGCCAGCATCGGCGACAACAGCGTGCCGGTCAGCGGATAGAGCACGCCGGCCGCGACCGGCACGCCAAGCACATTGTAGAGGAAGGCGAAGAACAGGTTCTGCCTGATATTGCGGATGGTCGCCTGCGCCAGTGTGCGGGCACGCACGATGCCGTTGAGGTCGCCCTTGACCAAAGTGATGCCGGCGCTTTCGACGGCGACATCGGCGCCGGTGCCCATGGCGATACCGACATCGGCGGCGGCCAAGGCCGGTGCGTCGTTGACGCCGTCGCCGGCCATGGCGACGCCGGCGCCCTTGCCGCGCAATTCCTCGACCAGCGCGCCCTTCTGTTCCGGCAACAGGCCGGCGCGGACTTCGTCGATGCCGAGACTCCTGGCGATCGCGTTTGCCGTGCGCTCATTGTCGCCGGTCGCCATGATGATCCTCAAGCCGCTGTCGTGCAGGGCCTTGATCGCCTCGGCGGTGGTCGCCTTGACCGGATCGGCGACGGCCACGATGCCGGCCAATTTCCTGTCCACGACGACGAACATCGCCGTCTTGCCATCGCCTTGCAGCGCCGTGGCCGCGGCCGAAACGGTGGACACGTCGACGCCGAGATCGCGCATCATCGCGGCGTTGCCGAGCGCTACATTCCTGCCCGAAACGGCACCGGAAACACCCTTGCCGGTGACCGCCTCGAAGCCGCTGGCTGCGGCCACCCTTACTCCACGGGTCGCGGAGCCTTCGACAATCGCCTCGGCCAGGGGATGCTCCGAGCCTTTCTCCAGGCTCGCGGCAAGGCTCAGCAATTCCTCCTCCGAAAACCCATCGGCGGCCACGACATCCGTCAGTTTCGGCCGGCCTTCGGTGAGGGTTCCCGTCTTGTCGACGATCAACGTATCGACGGAAGCGAAGCGTTCGAGCGCGGCGGCCTCCTTGATCAGCACGCCGGCATGCGCGCCGCGTCCGGTAGCGGTCATGATCGACATCGGCGTGGCGAGGCCCAGAGCACAGGGACAGGCGATGATCAACACCGAGACCGCCGAGACGATGGCGAAGATCAGGCTGGGCTCGGGGCCGAAGACCGCCCAGGCGACGAACGCGGCGATGGCGACCAGAACGACAGCCGGGACAAAGTAGAAGGAAACGCGGTCGGCCAAGCCTTGTATCGGGGCGCGCGAACGCTGCGCCTTGGCGACCAGCTCGACGATGCGCGAGAGCGTGGTCTCGGCGCCGATCCGGTCGGCGCGCATGATCAGCGAGCCATTCTTGTTGAGCGTGCCGCCGGTGAGGACATCACCTTCGGCTTTCTCGACCGGCAACGGTTCGCCCGTGATCATGGATTCGTCGATGGAAGAGCGGCCTTCGAGCACGGTGCCATCGACCGGCACGGCATCGCCGGGCCGGATGCGCAGGCGCTCGCCGGCCTTGACGCTGTCCAGCGGCACATCGCTCTCGGAACCGTCCTCTCCTAGGCGGCGGGCGGTCTTGGGCGCAAGGTCGAGCAGGGCGCGGATGGCCGAGCCGGTCTTTTCGCGGGCGCGCAGTTCCAGCACCTGGCCGAGAAAGACCAGCGCGACGATGACGGCTGCGGCCTCGAAATAGACCGGCACCGCCCCGCCATGGCCGCGGAACTGATGCGGAAAAATGTCCGGGAACAGCGTCGCGACGACGCTGTAGAGATAGGCCGCACCGACGCCGAGCGAAATCAGCGTCCACATGTTCGGGCTGCGGTTGCGGATCGAATCCCAACCACGATGAAAGAACGGAAATGCGGCCCAAAGCACGACCGGGCTCGCGAGCGCCAGCTCGATCCAGACCTTTGTCCGGTCATCTATCAGGTTCTCGAGCGACAGACCGATCATCGGCGCCATGGCGACGATGAGAAGGGGCACCGAGAGCACCGCACTGACCCAGAACCGCCTGGTGAAATCGACCAGTTCGGGATTTTGCCCCTCATCGCCTGTCGGCACGCCCATCGGCTCGAGAGCCATGCCGCAGATCGGGCAGGAGCCGGGCTTGTCACGGATGATCTCGGGATGCATCGGGCAAGTGTATTGCGTGCCCTTCGGCATCGCTTCCGGCGCCGGTCTGTCGCCGAGATAGGTTTGCGGCGCCGCCTCGAATTTCGACTTGCAGCCGGCGGAGCAGAAATAGAAGCCTTGGCCGTCATGGCGCAGAAAATGCTTTGCCGTGGCGCGGTCCACGCTCATGCCGCAGACGGGGTCGGTGGCGGTCAGGTATGTTTCCGGCTTGGCCCGGAATTTCGAACGGCAGCTTTCGCTGCAGAAATGATAGAGACGGCCAGCATGCTGCGATGTCGGCTTGCCGGCGGCTGGATCGACGGTCATGCCGCAGACCGGATCGCGTGTGACGGCGCCCGCATCCACGGCCGCACCTTTTGCCGCGCAGCAACCACCATGCGCGTGATGATCGTGATCTGAATGCGTCATTTCGAATGCCTCTATCAAACTGCTTCGAGCCGGAGGTAGTCCTTCCAGTAACTGGAAGGTCAAGGACTGGCTTGAATTTTATTGTCGCGGGTGTCCCGCACCATGGAAACGCGTCAACCCGCCCCCATACCCAGCGCCGCGGAAACGCGCTATAGACGCCGCCCAAAAGGCAAGGCCAACCGGTACCATGGCGAAAATCTCCTTGAAGCTCGATGAACTGATCGACGGCGACGCCTTGCGCCGCGAGATGACCGCGCTGACGGCGGCCACGACCGGGGACGGCTCCGGATCGGCCGCCCGCGCCGGGGTTCTCCAGCTTCTCAAGGGCCGGCTCGCCGCAGGCCGCAAAACAGCCGAGGCCATGCTGAAGCAGGATGGCGGCGGCAATGCCTGCGCCGAGCGGCTGTCGCATCTGATGGATGAGCTGATCCGGGCGCTCTACGATTTTGTCGCGACCCATGTCTACCGGGTAAAGAACCGGTCGGTCGCCGAACGCATGGCCGTCGTCGCGGTCGGCGGCTATGGGCGCGGCACGCTGGCGCCGGGATCCGACATCGACCTCCTGTTCCTGCTGCCCTACAAGCAGACGCCGTGGGGCGAACAGACAGTCGAATACATGCTCTACATGCTGTGGGACCTGGGGCTGAAGGTCGGCCACGCGACCCGCAACATCGAGGAATGCCTGCGGCTGTCGCGCACCGACATCACCATCCGCACCTCGATCCTGGAAGCGCGCTTCCTGTGGGGTGAGCAGAAGCTCTACGACGAACTGATGCTGCGCTTCGACCATGAGGTGGTGCGCACCACCGGACCGGAATATGTGCAGGCCAAGCTCGCCGAACGCGACGAGCGCCATGCCAAGGCCGGCGAAAGCCGCTATCTGGTCGAGCCCAACGTCAAGGACGGCAAGGGCGGCCTGCGCGACCTGCAGACGCTGTTCTGGATCGGCAAATATTTCTACCGGGTGCGCACCGGCGAGGAGCTGGTCGAGAAGGGCGTCTTCACGCAGGCCGAATACCGCGAATTCCAGAAGGCCGAGGATTTCCTGTGGGCCGTGCGCTGTCACATGCATTTCCTCACCGGCAAGGCCGAGGAGCGGCTGCATTTCGACATCCAGCGTGAGATCGCGGAGCGGCTGGGCTACACCACGCATCCCGGCCTGTCGGCGGTCGAGCGCTTCATGAAGCACTATTTCCTCGTCGCCAAGGATGTCGGCGACCTGACCCGCATCTTCTGCGCCGCGCTCGAAGAGGAGCAGGCCAAGCATGTGCCGGGCTTCAACCGCATCTTCCTCACCTTCCAGCGCCGCAAGCGCAAGCTTGCCGGCACGTCGGATTTCATCGTCGACAACCACCGCATCAACATCGCCGACGACCAGGTGTTCGAGCGCGATCCGGTCAATCTGCTCAGGCTGTTCTGGTTCGCCGACAAGCACGGGCTGGAATTCCATCCCGACGCGCTGAAGCTGCTCACCCGCTCGCTCGGCCTGGTCAACAAGTCGCTGCGGCGCGACGAGGAGGCCAACCGGCTGTTCCTCGACATCCTGACCTCGGACCGCAATGCCGAGCTCAACCTGCGCCGCATGAACGAGGCGGGGCTGCTGGGCCGGCTGATCCCTGATTTCGGCAAGATCGTCGCCATGATGCAGTTCTCGATGTACCACCACTACACGGTCGACGAGCATCTGATCCGCTGCATCGGCGTGCTGGCCGAGATCGAGCGCGGCGACGGCGAGAAGGTGCATCCGCTGTCGCATTCGCTGATGCCGGGACTGAGAAAGAGCCGCGAAGCGCTCTACGTCGCCGTGCTGCTGCACGACATCGCCAAGGGCAGGCCGGAGGACCATTCGGAAGCCGGCGCGCGGATCGCCCGGCGCATCTGCCCGCATATGGGACTTTCGACCGCCGACACCGAAACGGTGGCCTGGCTGGTCGAGAACCATCTGGTCATGTCGATGACGGCGCAGACGCGCGATCTCAACGATCGCAAGACGATCGAGGACTTCGCCTCGATCGTGCAGTCCGTCGAGCGGCTGAAGCTGCTTCTCATCCTCACCGTCTGCGACATCAGGGGCGTCGGACCGGGCGTCTGGAACGGTTGGAAGGGCCAGTTGCTGCGCACGCTGTACTACGAGACCGAACTGCTGCTCACCGGCGGCTTCTCGGAAGTGTCGCGCGCCCAGCGCACGGCGGCGGCGCGCGAGTGCCTGGCCGAAGCCCTCGCCGGCTGGCCCGACAAGATCCGCAAACGCTATGTCGGCCTGCACTATGAGAATTACTTGTTGACCGTCGACCTGCCGGACCAGCTTCGCCACGCCGAATTCATCCGCGAGGCGGATGCGTCCGGCAACAAGCTCGCCACCATGGTCAAGACGCACCAGTTCGAGGCGGTGACCGAGATCACCGTTTTGGCGCAGGATCATCCGCGCCTGCTGTCGGTGATCGCCGGCGCCTGTGCGGCGGCCGGCGGCAACATCGTCGACGCGCAGATCTTCACCACCTCGGACGGCCGCGCGCTGGACACGATCCTGATCTCGAGGGAGTTCGATCGCGACGAGGACGAGCGCCGGCGCGCCGAGCGCGTCGGGCGGCTGATCGAGGACGTGCTGTCGGGCAAGAGCTGGCTGCCGGAGATGATCGAGAAGCGCACCAAGCCCAAGCGCGGCGCCAAGGTCTTCCGGATCGCGCCGCGCGCCGAAATCCGCAACACGCTGTCGAACCGATTTTCGGTGATCGAGGTCGAGGGGCTGGACCGGCCGGGCCTGTTGTCGGAGATCACCGGAACGCTGTCCGACCTGTCGCTCGACATCGCGTCGGCCCACATCACCACCTTCGGCGAAAAGGTGATCGATACGTTCTATGTCACCGATCTCACCGGCCAGAAGATCGACAGCCCGTCACGCACCACCACCATCCGCAACCGGCTGACGGCGACGCTCGAGGGCACGGCCTCCGAACGCGGCAGCAGGACCAGGGCCGCCGCCGAGTGAGCGCCACCATCACTTTGTCCCAATCGCGCAGGCAGTCTCCAAACGCATGAGCCTCGTCAAGAAATTCGCTACGGTCGCTTCCGGCACGCTGATGAGCCGCGCGCTCGGTTTCGGCCGCGAGATGCTGATGGCGGCAGCACTGGGCACCGGACCGGTGGCCGACGCCTTCAACGCCGCCTTCCAGTTTCCCAACACCTTTCGCCGGCTGTTCGCCGAAGGCGCCTTCAACGCCGCCTTCGTGCCGCTGTTCGCCAAGGAGATCGAGACGCACGGCACCGACGGCGCCAAGCGCTTTTCAGAGGAAGTGTTCGGGGTGCTGTTCACGGCGCTGCTGGCGCTGACCATCGCCATGGAACTGGCGATGCCGCTGATCGTGCGCTACCTAGTGGCGCCGGGTTTCGCCGACACGCCGGGCAAGTTCGAGACGACCGTCACTCTGGCGACGATCATGTTCCCCTATCTCATCTGCATGTCGCTGGCCGCCATGATGGCGGGCATGCTGAATTCGCTACGCCGCTATTTCGCCGCGGCGATCGCGCCTGCCTTTCTCAACATCATCCTGATCAGCGTGCTTGGCTATGCCTGGTATCATGGGCTGGATGCGCATGCCGTCGGCTTCAGCCTGTCCTGGGGCGTTCTGGCGGCGGGCCTCGTGCAGCTCGCCATCGTCTGGGTGGCGGTTCGCAACGCCGGCATCTCGATCGGTTTCCGCCGGCCGAAGATGACGCCGAACGTGAAGCGGCTCCTGATCCTGGCGCTGCCGGCGGCGATCACCGGCGGCATCACCCAGATCAACCAGCTGATAGGCACCGCCATCGCCTCGGCGCAGGACAGCGCCGTCTCCTCGCTCGCCTATGCCGACCGCGTCTACCAGCTGCCACTTGGCGTGGTCGGCGTCGCCGTTGCGATCGTGCTGTTGCCGGAACTGTCGCGGGCGCTGAAGTCGGGCAATCTGATCGAGGCGGCCAATCTGCAAAACCGCTCGGTCGAATTCACCTTGTTCATGACCTTGCCGGCTGCGGTGGCGCTCTGGGTCATGTCTGAGCCGATCGTGCGGCTGGTCTATGAGCGCGGCGCGTTCGCCGCCAACCATTCGACGCCTGTCGTGGCGGCGATCCTGGCGATCTTCGGGCTCGGCCTGCCGGCCTTCGTGCTGATCAAGGCGTTCACCCCGGGCTATTTCGCCCGCGAGGACACACGCACGCCGATGATCTTCGCCGCCATCTCGGTGGCGGTGAACGTCGCCACCGCGCTGACGCTGTTTCCGAGGATGGGCGCGCCCGGCATCGCCGTGGCCTCGGCGGTGGCCGGCTGGGTCAACGCGCTGATGCTGCTCGGGGTGCTGATCCGGCGCGGCCATTGGGGCCGCGACGTGCCTCTTTTGAAGCGCATTCCGCGTCTGGTGCTCTCGGCGGCGGTGATGGGCGTCGCCCTCTATTTCGCCGAACACTGGCTGAGCGCCAGGCTCGGCTCCGGCTCGCCGCTGGTCGTCAAGGCGACGACGCTGCTGGGGCTGGTGGCCGGCGGGGCGCTGCTCTACTTCGTCACGGCCTTTGCCAGCGGCGGCGCCGATTTCGGCATGATCCGCCGCAATGTGAAGCGCGGCTCAGGCAAGGCGACACCACCAGCCGTAAACGCCGAGCTGGACGAGTAGGCCGGGCAGCCCGACTGCAATAGCAGTCTTGATTGCAGCGTCATGTTCGTCCATAAGCGCGCCGTCGCAAGACTTTCGCCGCACGCGGTTTCCAGCCGCGTGATTGGCTCCGAAAAGTCTGCAACTTTTCGGAATCACGCTTATACGGCCCTCCACAAGCCACGAGGAAACCATGTCCGCCTTCAAGCCACTCGTCTTCTCCGGCGTCCAGCCGACCGGCAATCTGCATCTTGGCAACTATCTCGGCGCCATCAAGAAATTCGTCGCCCTGCAAGAGACGTCCGACTGCATCTACTGCGTCGTCGACCTGCATTCGCTGACGGCCCAGCTGGTTTATGACGACCTCAAGGACCAGACGCGCTCCATCACCGCCGCATTCCTTGCCTCCGGCATCGATCCGAAGAAGCACATCGTGTTCAACCAGTCGCGGGTGATGCAGCACGCCGAGCTCGCCTGGATTTTCAACTGCGTGGCGCGCATCGGCTGGATGAACAAGATGACGCAGTTCAAGGACAAGGCCGGCAAGGACCGCGAGAACGCCTCGCTCGGCCTGCTTGCCTATCCCTCGCTGATGGCAGCCGACATCCTGCTCTACCGCGCCACCCATGTGCCGGTCGGCGAGGACCAGAAGCAGCATCTGGAACTGACGCGCGACATCGCCCAGAAATTCAACAACGACTTTTCGGACCGCATCGCCGGTCTTGGCGTCGGCGTCGAGATGCAGGTCGGAGAGGAAATTGTGAACGGCTACTTTCCGATCACCGAGCCGGTCATCGGCGGGCCGGCGGCGCGCATCATGTCGTTGCGCGACGGCTCCAAGAAGATGTCGAAGTCGGACCCGTCGGATCTGTCGCGCATCAATCTGACCGACGATGCCGACGCCATCTCCAAGAAGATCCGCAAGGCCAAGACCGATCCGGAAGCCTTGCCGAGCGAAGTGGACGGCCTCGCCACCCGGCCGGAAGCGGAAAACCTGGTCGGCATTTATGCCGGCCTTGCGGACATATCGAAAGAGGCGGTGCTGAAGGAGTTCGGCGGCCAGCAGTTTTCGGTGTTCAAGCCGGCACTGGCCGACCTGGCAGTCGAAAAACTGGCTCCCGTCGCCGCCGAAATGCGCCGCATTTCCGATGACCGCGCCTATGTCGACGCGGTGCTGAGGGACGGCGGCGAGCGCGCCGGCGTGCTGGCCGAAGCGACGATGAAGACGGTGCGCGACATCATCGGGCTGCTGCAGGACTGATCCGCATCCTTAGGCCCCGCACCATACCGGCCAAAGACCGGCGGCTTGCCGCCGGTCAGCCGCAGTGGCAGATTGCGGCCGAAATGACATCGAGTAAATAGACATGGTCTCCAAACGCCTCAGCCGCGAAGCCGGACATCGCCGGAAGTTCCTGGCGATCATCGACGATACGCCCGAATGCGAGCGCGCCGTCGCCTACGCCTCGAAGCGGGCGCTGAGCACCAGCGGCGTGCTGGTGCTGCTCTATGTCATCGAACCGGACGATTTCCAGCACTGGCTGGGCGTCGAGAAGATCATGCGCGAGGAGGCGACCGCCACCGCACGCACCGCGCTCGACAGCTACGCCAACAAGGTGCGCCAGAAGCTCGGCATCGAACCCGAGATGGTGGTGCGCGAGGGCAAGCCCACCGAAGAGATCCACAAGCTGATCGAGGAAGATCAGGATATCGCCATCCTGGTGCTGGCGGCCGGCGCCGGCAAGGAAGGGCCAGGGCCGCTGGTCGGCGCCGTGGCCGGCAAGGGCGCCGCCTTCCCTATCCCGGTGACCGTGGTGCCGCAAAACCTTTCGGACGAGGAAATCGACAGCCTCGCCTAAAGCGTATCGATATTCGGGTGATGCCGGCCTACAAATGCCGGGTTCCTGCGCTTCCGGTGCTCACGTACTTCAAGTACGCTCCGCTCCGGTTCTCGGAAACCACCATTTTCGACTCGGCCTGACCCGAATCTCGACACACTTCATAGTGCTTGGCAGGAGTCGCAAAAACATTCCGCCAGCCAGCCATTCGGGCGATGCGTTTCGCTTGAATGTCCAGCCGATAGGGCTTATTTAGAATTATTCCAAACTATCTGCCCGAGACGGGCACGGAGACGGCCATGTTCATCCAGACCGAATCGACGCCAAACCCGGCGACGCTGAAATTCCTGCCCGGCAAGGAAGTGCTTTTGGAAGGCACCGCCGATTTCCGTGATGCCGATAGCGCGGCGACGGCCTCGCCGCTGGCCGGCCGGCTGTTCGAAATACCGGGCGTCACCGGCGTCTTCTTCGGCTACGACTTCATCACCGTGACCAAGGACGGCCCCGACTGGCAGCATCTCAAGCCGGCGATCCTGGGCGCAATCATGGAGCATTTCATGTCCGGCGCGCCTGTCATGGCCAACGCCGGCCCGGCCGCGGAGACCAGCCAGACCGGCGAGTTCTATGACAAGGCCGACGAGGAACTCGTCATCACCATCAAGGAGCTGCTCGACACGCGGGTGCGCCCGGCAGTGGCCCAGGATGGCGGCGACATCACCTTCCGCGGTTTCGAGAACGGCACCGTGTTCCTGCACATGAAGGGCGCCTGCGCCGGCTGCCCGTCATCGACGGCGACGCTGAAGCACGGCATCCAGAACCTGCTCCGCCACTTCGTTCCCGAGGTCCAGCAGGTCGAACAGGTCGCCTGACCGTTCGCCTTCGCCGAGCGCGACAACGATTCTCAAATGCAAGCAACAAAAAACCGGGCCGAATTGCCCGGTTTTTTGTTGGGGACGTCCGTTGTTGCCTAGACGGTCCGCGTACGAACGGTTTTGACCATGAACCTCGCGGTCACGGTCAGAGAACGATGACTTTGGCGCCGACCTCGGCGCGATCGTAAAGGTCGATGATGTCCTGGTTCATCAGCCGGATGCATCCCGACGACATCGCCTTGCCGATCGAGTTCCATTCCGGGCTGCCATGCAGGCGATAGCCCATGTCGCCGCCCTTGTTGAACAGGTACAGCGCGCGCGCGCCGAGCGGGTTCTTCAGGCCCGGCTCCATGCCGCCGGCGAACTTGGCGAGTTCCGGCTGGCGCTTGATCATCTGCGACGGCGGCGTCCAGGTCGGCCATTCGCGCTTGATGGCGACATGGGCGGTGCCATGCCACTCGAAGCCCTCGCGGCCGACGCCGATGCCGTAGCGAATTGCCCGGCCGTCACCCTCGACGAAGTAGAGGAACTTGTTCTGCGTATCGACGATGATGGTGCCCGGCTTTTCCTTGGTGTCGTAGCTCACCTCCTGGCGGTGATACTTCGCGGGCACCTTTTCGATCGGGATGCGCGGCAGCTGGTAGCCGGCGTCGGTCACCGCGCCATAGTCGTTGGAGAATATCTGCCCGCCAATGGTGCTGCAACCGGCGAGTGCGGTCGACAGCGCCAGTGCGGCAATTACTGCAAGCGACTTCATGCGCATGAGGTGATCCGTGCCCCGCCAAACATCCGCGGCACGAGTCGGCCGCTTTCTTGCCATCATTCATGCTGGCATTTGCTTTGCTTGCCAAGTACGCGATGCCTATATGCAAGACCTCACCTGCCGGTAAGCCAGCAACTGCGGCATTTCGGCAACAGCCTTCACCGGATTGTGAAGGAAATTCAATGGCCATGACTCTCGGGCCAGCAGGAATCGAGGAACAACCATGAATGTCGGCGACGCCGCCCAGCGTTCCGGTCTGCCAGCCAAGACCATCCGCTACTATGAGGAAATTGGCCTGATCGCGCCTGCGCGTGCCGGCAACGGCTATCGCGACTATTCGGGCGACGACATCCATCGGCTGACCTTCCTGCGCCGTGCCCGCAACCTGGGCTTTTCCATCGACGATTGCCGCCAGTTGATGGCGCTTTACCAGGACCGCAGCCGCGCCAGCCACGACGTGCGCGAGATCGCCACCGCCCATGTCAGGGCGATCGAGGAGAAGGTGCGCGAGCTGCAGTCGATGCGATCGACCCTGCAGAAGCTCGTCCAGGCCTGCCATGGCGACGACCGGCCGGACTGCCCGATCATCGATGACATTGCGGGAACCGCGCCGCTCGGCGATAAAGCCGTCACGGTCGCATAGATCCGTGCCGGCCAGGCCCGACGCCTCTCGGCTACGGAGGGAGGATGCCGATGGCCTCGATGACTGTCGAACTGCACAATGTCGAAGGCACCGAAGCCGCCATGGGCTGGGCCGGCGGCCACACGATCGTCGTCGACCGGCCCGAGGGCAAGGCCGGCGGCATGGGCCTGGGCTTCAATGGCGGCCAGCTGCTGGCGCTGGCGATTGGCGGCTGCTTCTGCAACGACCTTCGCTATGTCGCCGACGAGATCGGCGTGAAACTCGGCAGGATCGCCGTCTCGGTGAGGCTTGACCTCGACGGCAAGCCCCTGCTGGCGACCGCGGCAAGGATGACGGTTTCCTGCGAGACCTTGGACGGGTCCGATCCCCAAAGGATCATTGACCGTGCAAGCGTGGTTTCCACGGTCAGCAACTCGTTGCGCCAGGGCGTGCCGGTTACGATCGAAACGACGGGGCCTGGTCGCTCATAAACGCCAGGACTTCTCCCGCGCCGTAGGTCGTCCCGCCACGTTCACCCATCACGGAAAGTGAAGGTGGCCATACGGTTCTCCGTGCCTGCTCATGCTATCGAGCACCCATTGATTTGGGTGGCCACCAAATGAGCGGTACGGGTTCAAATCGTGAACAAAATCTGGCATGGTCCCGTCATGCCAATCATCTCACCGATTCCCCTGAACCCGCTCATCGATGGTCGCCAGTCCGAACGCGCCATGCTGGTGCGGCGCGGGGTGCAGCGCCTGCTCCGCGAAATGGGCGCGCATGTGCTGCCCGAACTGTCCCTGGCGACCGGCCGCCGCGCCGACCTCGTGGCGCTGACCCGCCAGGGCGACATCTGGATCATCGAGATCAAGTCCTCGGTCGAGGATTTTCGCGTCGACCGCAAATGGCCCGACTACCGGCTGCACTCGGATCGCTTCTTCTTCGCCACCCATCCCGGCGTGCCGGCGGAGATTTTTCCCGAAGAATGCGGCTTCATCCTCTCCGACGGCTATGGCGCCGAGATTTTGCGCGAGGCGCCCGAGCACCGCATGGCGGCGGCTACGCGCAAGGCGCTGATGCTGCGCATCGCGCGGGCCGGTGCCGCGCGGCTTTTGGCGGCGGAACTCGCCGGAGTGGCCGTGCCGGCGCTGGAGGGGGAGAGCGAGTAGGCTGCCTCGCAGAACCTGCGCTTGTGGACCTCTACTCCTCGCCTTCATCCGCCCCGCTCGCCGCCGGCGCCATCAGCAGGACCGCCGCTCCGAGCAGCGCCGCGACCAGGGAGCCGGAGAGAATGCCGACCTTGACCGCGTCCTGCAGCGCCGTGTCGTTGGCGAAGGCGAGCAGGCCGATGAACAGGCTCATGGTGAAGCCGATGCCGCACAGCAGCGAGATGCCGATCATGTGCAGCCAACCGGCATGGGCCGGCAGGTCGGCGAGACCGAAGCGGATGGCGAGCGCGGAGGAACCGAACACGCCGACCAGCTTGCCGACGACGAGGCCGGCGGCAACGCCGAGTGTCAGCGGCTCGAACAGCGCGCCGACGCTGAGGCCCGCCAGCGAAACGCCGGCATTGGCAAAGCCGAAGATGGGGATGACGACGAAGGGCACTATTGCGTGCAGGCCGTGCTCGAGCCGGTGCAGCGGCGAATGGTCGAGATCGTGTTCGATGCCGGCTGTGCGTTCGAGCGGAATGGTTAGCGCCAGCGCCACGCCGGCAAGCGTGGCATGCACACCCGACTTCAGCACCAGCACCCACAGGATCGCACCGAGCACGAGGTAAGGCACGAGGCTCATCACCCGCATGCGGTTGAGCACGACAAGCGCGGCGATCACCGCGAAGGCGGCGCCCAAATAGGCAAGCGACAGACCGCTCGTGTAGAAGATCGCGATGATGATCACCGCGCCGAGATCGTCGATGATGGCAAGGGCGGTGAGAAAGATTTTCAGCGAGGCCGGCACGCGGCTGCCAAGCAGCGATAGCACGCCGAGCGCGAAGGCGATGTCGGTGGCGGTCGGGATCGCCCAGCCGGACAGCGCGCCCGCATTGTCACGGTTGATGGCGACATAGGCCAGCGCCGGCACCACCATGCCGCCGGCCGCCGCGATGCCGGGCAGCACCCTGCGCGGCCAGGTCGAGAGCTGGCCGTCCAGCATCTCGCGCTTGATCTCCAGGCCGACGAGCAGGAAGAATACCGCCATCAGCCCGTCATTGACCCAATGCGACACGCTGAGCGGGCCGAGATAGGCGTGGAGGACGGCAAAATAGGTTCCGGAGAGCGGTGAGTTGGCGACGATCAAGGCCAATGCCGCCGCCACCATCAGCATGATGCCGCCGGCCGCCTCGCTGTCGAGAAATTCGCGCAAGACGGAAACCGGCCGCTGTTTCAAGTCCCGCATTTCACCCTCCGTTATGCCGCCCTGTCCGGCAGGCTTTATTGTCGAGGCCGGCGCCGCCCCTCATTGCCCTGCCGGGCATTTCTCCCCGTATAGTGATGGGGAGAAAGAGGCTGGCCGCAGCGTCGGCGCCTTTTTGCAACGCTGGTGGTTAGCGAAATCGGCGATGACAGCGCCCCTCTCCCCGTCACTATACGGGGAGAAATGCCCGGCAGGGCAATGAGGGGCGGGGCCGAGTTCGACAATTGGATGCTTCCCCGTAAGCAGAAACCGGTCCGAAGGAATGCTCAGCGCATCGCGCTCCTAGCGCGGCGCGCGCTTGGCCAGGATGCGCTGCAGGGTGCGGCGATGCATGTTGAGGCGGCGCGCGGTCTCGGAGACGTTGCGCTCGCACATTTCGTAGACACGCTGGATGTGCTCCCATCGCACGCGGTCGGCCGACATCGGATTTTCCGGGGGCGCGGCGCGCTCGCCGGCCGTGCGGGTTAGCGCAGCAAAGACGTCGTCGGCGTCGGCCGGCTTCGACAGATAGTCGACGGCGCCGAGCTTCACCGCCGTCACCGCGGTGGCGATGTTGCCGTAGCCGGTCAGGATGATCGCGCGGGAATCCTCGCGCTTCTCACGGATGGCGGCCACGACGTCGAGGCCGTTGCCGTCGCCAAGCCGCATATCGACCACCGCGTAGGCGGGCGGATTGGCGCGTGCCTTGCCGACCGCCTCCTCGACGCTCTCGGCCGTTTCGACCACGAACCCCCTGGTTTCCATGGCGCGGGCCAGACGGGTCAGGAACGGTTTGTCGTCGTCGACGATCAGAAGCGAGGTGTCCTCGCCCTCAACCATTGCGCCATTGTTTTCATCGCCTGTCATCGTCTTGAAATTCCTGCTGCCTTAATTTTACGCAGATATAGTTTTGCGTGGCGATTGTCCAATTTACGCGGTGTCAAACATCGTCGCGGGCGCCGATTCCGGGTTCAGGAAAACATTTCTGGGCCATGAAATCCGTACCATGGCGCCCTCGCCCAATCCGCTCGAATTGCGAAAGTCGAGCGTGGCGCCCGATCGCTCGAGCAATGTCTTGGCGATGAAAAGGCCCAGCCCCAGCCCGCCGCCGGCCTCCGTGCCCTGGCGTGTCGACATATAGGGCTCGCCGATGCGGTCGATGATCTCGGGCGGAAAGCCGGGACCGTCATCGATGATCGAGAAGGTGACGGTGGCCTCGTCCCAGCTCCAGCGCACGGTGACGCTCTCGCGGGCGAAATCGACGGCGTTCTCCACCAAATTGCCAAGGCCGTAGATGACGCCGGGATTGCGGCGCCCGACCGGCTCGGGGCCGCTGCGCTCGCCGGGCCTGAGCTTGATCGAGATGCCGAAGTCGCGGTGCGGCGCGGTGACCTCCTCGACCAGCGAGGTCAAAGGCAGGCGGGACAAATGCGCCTCTCCCTCGGACGACAGGCTGGTCAGGCGCTTGAGGATCTCGCGGCACCGCTCGCTCTGGGAGCGCAGCAGCGTCACATCCTCCCCATATTTCGCGTCCTTGCCGAGCGCCTTTTCCATCTCCTTGGCGACCAGCGTGATGGTGGCGAGCGGCGTGCCGAGCTCATGCGCGGCGGCGGCGGCCAACCCGTCGAGCGCCGACAGATGCTGCTCGCGCTGGAGCACCAGTTCGGTGGCGGCGAGCGCATTGGCCAGCAGGCGGGCTTCCGCGGCCACGCGGAAGGCGTAAATGGCGGTGAAGGCGATCGAAGACAGCACCGCCATCCACATGCCGGCAACATAGATGAAGGGCATCGCCAGCGGCGCGCCTTCATGCCAAGGCAATGGCAAGTGGAAGAAGACCAGCAAGGTCGCCGCCGTCATCACCAGCCCCCCAAGCACCGCGGTCAGGCGCAAGGGCAGCGACGTCGCCGAAATGACCACGGGCACCGTCATCAGCAGCGAGAACGGATTGGTAAGGCCGCCGGTCATGTAGAGCAGGCCGGCAAGCTGGAGGCTATCAAAGATCAGGATGCCGAAGGCCGCGAACGGCGTGAGCCGGTGCGCGGCCGGGAACCGAAAGGCAAGGAGCAGGTTCATCCAGGCCGAACAGGCGATCAGGGCAAAGCACAGGCTGACCGGCAGTGGGAATTTCAGGCCGTAGGCGACGAAAAGCACCGTCACGCTCTGGCCGACAATGGCAAGCCAGCGCAGCCGGATCAGCGTGTTGAGGCGCAGTCGCTGGCTCTGCTGGAAGTCGGGAGAACGCAATACGTTGATCATGGCCATGAAATACAGCCGCGAAGCGGCGAGCGCTAGGTGGATGACGAAGCGATGGCGTTTGCGCCAATCGCCAAGCAACTACGTCCCGCGCGGCTTGGCGCGGCTGGTGGCGGCGGCGAGCAGCGGATTTTCCGGCCACACGTGCTTGGGATAGCGACCGCGCATGTCGGCGCGCACATCGGCCCAGGAGCCGCGCCAGAAGCCGGGCAGGTCACGCGTCGTCTGGATCGGCCGGTGCGCGGGCGACAGCAGTTCGAGCGTCAGCGGCACGGTGCCGCCTGCGATTGCAGGGTGCCGGTCGAAGCCGAACAGTTCCTGGACACGAACCGCCAAAACGGGCCATTCGCCGTCATAGCGGATCGGCACGCGACTGCCGGACGGCACGTCGAAATGGGTCGGCGCAAGCGCGTCGATCCGGCGCTGCAAATCGTGCGGCACAAGCGCCGTCAGCCCGGCCGGGACGACACCCGGATCGATGGCCGAGAAGGATGCGGCACCCGACAGGAACGGCAGCAGCCAGTCGTCGAGGCGATCGATAAGTGCCGTGTCGGACATATCGGGCCACGGCGCCCCAAGGCCGCGATGCAGCCAGGACAGGCGCTGGCGCAGCGTCTCGGCCTCCTTGCTCCAGCTCAGCAGCGAAAGTCCATGTTCGCGCAAGGCGTCAAGCATGGCGCGGTCGGCCTCATTGCCGGTTGGCGGAGGCAGCATGCGCTCGGCCAGCGTGATAGCGCCGAGGCGTACGGTTTCGCGCACGCGCACGGCGCGGCGCTCGCGATCGAAGCTCGTTTGCCTGCGGGTTTCGATCCTTTCCGCCAGTGCTGAACGAATATCGTCCTCGCTGATCGCCGCCGCCGCCGTGATGCGCGCATTCTGCGCCTTGCCCTGCAGGTCGGCGACAACCAGAAACGCCTCGCCGGCAAGCGGATCGGCAGCATCGAGCATGGCACCGGAGCCGTTGGCCAGCACGAAACGCCCGCGCTCGCCGCGCGCCTTGGCGACGCGGTCGGGCCAGGCATGGATGAGGAGAGGACCAGCGCTGCCACCCTCCCCCTTGTGGGGAGGGTCGGCGCGTAGCGCCGGGGTGGGGGTGCGGCGCCAAAGCCCCCCGCCCCGCTCCGCTTCGCGGATCGACGTTCCGGGGCGAGCCACGGGTCTCGCCCGTCCTTCGGACCCCCATAAGGGGGAGGGTGAAGAGGCCTGCCTCGCCAGGCGTTCGGCGAGTTGCCGCGCGGCGGTGGCGCGCGGCGATCTTTCCTGGCGAAAGCGCATCAGCCGGCGTTCGAGATCGGCGCCGTCACCGCCCAACCCGCGCTCGGTCAGCAGCACCGCGAGCATGGCCGCCTCGCCGGCATGGCCGCCGCGGGCCGCCTCGGCGACCATATGCGCCAGCCGCACCGGCAGAGCGAGCTTGCGCATCGCGGCGCCCGCTTCCGTCAGCCGCCCCGCCTCGTCGATGGCATCAAGCGCGCGCAGCAGCGCCCTTGCCTCGTTGAGCGCCGGGGCCGGCGGCGGATCGAGGAAGGCGAGGCTCGTCGGATCGGCGACGCCGAAGGCGGCGCAGTCAAGCAGCAGGCCGGAAAGGTCGGCCTCGAGGATTTCCGGCGGGGTGAAGGCTGGAAGCGACGCCGTCTGTTCGGCGCGCCACAGTCGGATGGCGACGCCGGCCTGCGTGCGTCCGGCACGGCCGGCGCGCTGGTCGGCGGAGGCCTTGCTGGCGCGCACCGTCTCCAGCCGCGTCAGGCCGCTGGCCGGCTCGTAGCGCGGCAGCCGCGACAGGCCGGAATCGATGACGACCCGCACGCCGTCGATGGTGATGGAGGTCTCGGCGATCGACGTAGCCAGCACCACCTTGCGGCGGCCCGCCGGCGCCGGCCTGATCGCCGCGTCCTGCGCCTTGCCATCGAGCATGCCGTAGAGCGGCACGATATCGGTGTCGGCGCCGACCTTGCCGGCAAGCCGCTCGGCGGTGCGCTCGATCTCGCGCTGGCCGGGCAGGAAGGCAAGCACGCTGCCGCTCTCGTCGGCAAGAGCGGAGCGGATCGCCTTGGCCATGGCATCTTCGATTGCGATGCCGGCCGGCCGTTCGTCGTAGCGGATGTCGACGGGAAAGGCACGGCCTTCGCTTTCGATCACCGGCGCGCCCGACAACAGCCTCGCGACACGGGCGCCGTCCAGCGTCGCCGACATCACCAAGACGCGCAGGTCCGGCCGCAGCGCGCCTTGCACGTCGAGCGCCAAAGCGAGGCCGAAATCGCCGTCGAGCGAGCGCTCGTGGAATTCGTCGAAGATCACGGCCGAGATTCCGGGCAGTTCGGGATCGTCAAGGATCATCCGCGCCAGCACACCTTCTGTGACGACCAGTATTTTTGTCCGGGCCGAAGTGCGGTTCTCCATGCGCATGGCATAGCCGACGGTGGCGCCGGGCTCCTCATCAAGCAATTCGGCCATGCGGCGGGCGGCGGCGCGGGCGGCGAGCCGGCGCGGCTCCAGCAGCACGATCTTGCCCGTGCCCAGCCATGGCGCATCGAGCAGCGCCAGCGGCACCAGCGTCGTCTTGCCGGCGCCGGGCGGCGCCACAAGCACGGCGCCGTTGCCGGAGCCGAGTGCATGGCCCAGCGCCGGCAGCACGGCGGATACCGGAAGCTCCGGCAAGACTTTTGTCGTCATCGCGCCCGCATATCAGCGCTCGTGGTCGCCATGCAACCGGCGCCAGATCAAAGCCGGGTGCGCGAAAATGGGTTCCAGCGCACCGTGCCCAACCGTACTTCCTCGCGCACCATGGTGAGCAGGCCGGACCCACCGACGACCGCGAGGCCGACCAGCGACAGCCAGTCGGGATATTCCCGGAAGAACAGCGCACCGAGGATGACCGCCCAGACCATCTGCGAGTAATGCGTCGGCGCGATCCGGTTGGCGGGCGCGTATTTGACGGCCAGCAGCTGCAGCAATTGTCCGCATGCGGTGAAGGCGCCGGCCATTATCAGCCATGCAAGCTGCCTTGCGTCGGGAAGCGTGAACGAGGTAGCGGCGATGCCGATGCCGTTGAACAACAGGCCGTAGCCGATCAGCACGCCGAGCATGGTCGTGCGCTTTTCCTGCTTTGCCAGCGAGCGCATCAGGATGACGCTGGCGGCTGCCAGAAAGGCCACGCCAAAGGCGGCGAGGTGTCCAAGATTGAGTTCGCGAAAACCCGGTCTCACCACCAGCATGACGCCAGCAAAACCGGCGACCACCGCCAGCCAGCGCCAGGGCCCGACCTTTTCCTTGAGGACGACCGTGGAGAGGATGGTGACGCAGAGCGGCGCCAGGAAGACGAGCGCGTAGACTTCGGCCAGCGGAATGGTGGTGAAGGCATAGACGCTGAGCACGCCCGAGGCGATACCCGCCCAGGCGCGCGCCTGCACCGCCCAGGGTCGTTTGGTGCGCCAGAAATCACGCCAACGCTCGTCCGCCGGCCGGGTGAAGAAGAGCAAACAGCCGGCGAACAATATCGAGAAGAAACCGATCTCGAACACCGTGAACTGCCCGCCCAGGCTTTTGACAACGGCATCGCTGCCCGAATAGCTTGCATAGGCGATCAGGGCGAGCAGGATTCCGTTCGTCACGTTTTTCCATTTCCGGGGAGAGAAGCGTTGAAAATACTGGCGCTCGGCGCGCATCCTGACGACATCGAGATATTCATGTTCGGTACGATGGCGGCCTATGCGGCGCAAGGCGCAGAACTGACTTTTGCCATAGCCACGGATGGTGCCAGGGGCGGCAAGAGCGATCCCACGGTTCTCGCCCGTGTCCGTCGCGAGGAGGCAACGGCCGCGGCCGCGCTGCTCGGGGCGGCGCCGCGCTTCCTCGACTTTCCCGACGGCAGGCTGGTGGCGGATAACGCGCTGATCGGCGCGCTGAAGACGCTGATTGGCGAAACCGGACCGGATCTGGTGATTACCCATGCGTCCAACGACTATCACGCCGACCACCGCGCGCTGTCGGACGCCGTGCGCATCGCGGCGTCGTTCGCCGTACCGGTGCTGCATGCCGACACGATGGGCGGCACCGGATTCTCCCCGACCCATTATGTCGAGATATCAGCCCAGGCCGAGATCAAGGCCAAGGCGATCCGCCTGCACCAGTCGCAGGATCCGGAGCGCTTCGTCGACATCGCCCGCACGCAGAATTTTTTTCGCGCCGGCCAGTGCAACGGCGCGCCGGGATCACAGGCCGAAGCCTTCCGCTTCGAGCCGATGTTTCCCTTTGCAGACATTCGCGACCTGCTGCCGCCGGCGCCGCCGATCCGACCGGTCATCGTGAGCACCAAAAGGGTCGACTGAGCCGGGAGACGGCTGCTCCATCGCGGTGACAGTGCCCGACGACGAGACCACCGGCTGACGCACCGGTGCACACGGCCACATGGGCACGCCCGGGCCGGACCGTTGCTTTTCTTCCCGGAGGCCACGATGTCGCACCTTTGCGGCCAGGACCGGGCCGGATCAGACGAATTGAGGGAAGACATCGCCGGAAAAAACAGCATAGGCTATCGCCGGAGCGGCAAATCTTCCCGGGGAGGAAACGGATGGCTTCACGCTATCACGAGGTCTATGACGGCTGGAAACGCGACCCGGAAAAGTTCTGGGCGGATGCGGCGAACGCCATCGATTGGTACACGCCTTACGACAGGGTGTTCGATGCGGAAGCCGGCGTTTATGGCCGCTGGTTTACCGGCGCCACCTGCAACACCTGCTACAATGCCCTCGACCGGCATGTCGCCGGCGGGCGTGCCGACCAGATCGCGCTGATCCATGACAGCGCCATCACCGGCACCGTGAAGACATTCACCTATGCCGAGCTCAAACGCGAAGTGGTGGCGCTGACCTCGGTGCTGAAGAACCGCGGCGTCGGCAAGGGCGACCGCGTCATCATCTACATGCCGATGGTGGCGGAAGCGGCCATCGCCATGCTTGCCTGCGCCCGCATCGGCGCCGTGCATTCGGTCGTCTTCGGCGGTTTTGCCTCGCATGAGCTCGCCACCCGCATCGACGACGCCAGGCCGAAGGTGATCATTTCGGCCTCCTGCGGCCTGGAGCCCGGCCGCGTCGTCGCCTACAAGCCGCTGCTCGACAAGGCGATCGAGATATCCCGCCACAAGCCGGACGCCTGCCTGATCCTGCAGCGCGACCAATTGCGCTGCGAGCTCAGGGACAATTACGACATCGACTATGCGGACGCGGTCGCGCGCGAGCGGGCGGCCGGCGCCAATGTCGACTGCGTTCCGGTGCTTGCCACCGACCCGCTCTACATCATCTACACGTCAGGCACGACCGGCCAGCCCAAGGGCATCGTTCGCGACAATGGCGGCCACATGGTGGCGCTCGAATGGACGATGGAAAACGAGTTCGGCGTCAAGCCCGGCGAAGTGTTCTGGGCGGCGTCCGACGTCGGCTGGGTGGTCGGCCATTCCTACATCGTCTACGGGCCGCTGCTGCATGGCTGCACCAGCATCCTGTTCGAAGGCAAGCCGGTCGGCACGCCCGATGCCGGCACCTACTGGCGGGTGATCGCGCAGCATGGCGTGGTCGCCCTGTTCACCGCGCCGACGGCGTTCCGCGCCATCAAGGGGCAGGATCCCAGGGGCGAATTCGTCGCCAGATACGACCTGTCGAAATTCCGAACGCTGTTCCTCGCCGGCGAGCGCGCCGATCCCGAAACCATCAAATGGGCGGAGCAAAAACTGAACGTGCCGGTCATCGACCATTGGTGGCAGACCGAGACCGGCTCGCCAATGACCATCAACCCCGCGGGCCTTGGCCTGCTGCCGGTAAAATACGGCTCACCCGGCGTGCCGATGCCCGGCTACGACATCCGCGTGCTCGACGATGCCGGCCACGAGGTGCCGCGCGGCACGCTCGGCAATGTCGTGGTCAAGCTGCCGCTGCCGGCGGGCTGCCTGCCGACGCTGTGGAACGCCGACGCCCGTTTCCGCCAGGCCTATCTCGACGAGTTCCCCGGCTTCTACAAGACGGCCGATGCCGGCATGATCGACGAGGACGGCTACCTCTACGTGATGGCCCGCACCGACGACATCATCAATGTCGCCGGCCACCGGCTGTCGACCGGCGCCATGGAAGAGGTGCTGGCAACGCATCCCGATGTCGCGGAATGCGCCGTCGTCGGCATCGCCGATTCGATGAAGGGCCAGGTTCCGCTCGGCTTCGTCGTGCTCAACGCTGGTGTCTCGCGCGAGATCGGCCTCATCGAGAGCGAAGTGGTGGGGCTGGTGCGCGAGCGCATCGGCCCGGTCGCCGCCTTCAGGACGGTGGTGACGATCAAGCGGCTGCCGAAAACGCGGTCGGGAAAGATCCTGCGCGGGACCATGCAGAAGATCGCCGACAAGGAAGACTGGACCATGCCGGCGACGATCGACGACCCGGTCATCCTCGACGAGATCACGGCCGTGCTGAAGGAGCGCGGCATCGGGGTCTAGATGATCGGGCGCAGCAGACCCGATCCTTCCGTTTGTTGAGCGGTCGGCGCCAACTGTCACATCTGGCCAATCTTTTGTTGTGCAATGCAACAACAGACTCTAGGGTTTGGCTTGGGGGGCCATTCCAAAGGCACGGCATGGCTCAGCACAAGGCGACATTCGGCGGCGTCGACATATTGCGTTTCCTGGCCGCCGTCATGGTGATGTTCTATCACTATGGCTTCTGGGTATGGGCATTCCCTGACGGGGTTTCGGCGCGCGCGACCGGCGGCATCCCGCCCCATCCCGAAATGGCCTTGGTCGGCTCCGGCTGGGTCGGCGTGCAGATATTCTTCGTCATCAGCGGTTTCGTCATCGCCTTCAGCGCCGAGAATTCGACGCCGCTGCGGTTTTTCGAGGCAAGGGTGAAAAGGCTGGCGCCGGCGGTCTGGATCTGCGCGCCGGTGACCGCGGCGGTGCTGCTGCTCACCGGTCTGAGCTGGCCAACCGATGCCGTGATCAGGCTCGTTCGCACCGGCCTTTTCGCGCCCTACGGCCCTTGGGTGGACAGCGTCTACTGGACGCTCGGCATCGAGATCGCCTTCTACGCTGTCGTCTGGATCCTGTTGCGGCTTGGCCGCTTCCACCTGATGGAGACGGTGGCAATCGCGATCGGCCTCGTCAGCACGCTGTTCTGGTGCCTCTATTATCCGCTCGGCTGGTCCGACCTCGCCGAGACACGCTGGCTGCAGCTCGTCCTGGTGCACCATGGCTCTTTTTTCGCCGTCGGCGTGCTCATCTGGCTGATGCGGTTCAAGGCGGTGACGGCCTCGCGCCTGGCCTTCTGCCTGCTGTTCCTGGGCGGGGGCGTGCTGCAAATCGCCAGCTCGGTCGACGTCCACAGCATCAAGGTCGGTGCCGCGATGCCCTATGCGCCGCCGATCCTTGTCTTCCTGGTCGCCATCGCCCTAATGGCGTGGTCGCTGCGGCTCGACCTCAGCTGGAGCGGCTGGCGCCGGATCGGCTTGATGACCTACCCGCTCTATCTGATCCACGACGTCATCGGCGCGGCGATGCTCGGCGCGATGGTCGGCGCGGGATTTCCCTATCTCCTGTCGATGGCAATGGTCGGCGCGACCATGATCGCGGCAAGCTGGCTGGTGGCGACCGAAGCCGAACCGCGCATCCGGCTGCTGCTCGACCACACGGTGTTCCGCTACCGGCTCAGGGCCGCGTAGTCGCGATCTTGTTGACCAATTGACCAACGGGCACCTCGGTGCCTTCCTCGCAGGAGCGCACTGTCCAGCCGCAGGGTTCCGAGGCCTGGATAGTGAGTCGCGGCCCTGTACAAAGTTAGGGACCAATCGATGCGGATCGTCAGGATAGCCGAACTGGAAATCGATCCTGACCAGATCGACAGCTACAAGGCCCTGATTGCCGAAGAGATCGAGGCCTCCGTGCGAATCGAGCCGGGCGTGCTTTTCCTTCATGCCGTGTCGGAAAAAGGTGCGCCTGAAAAGGTGCGCGTGATCGAATGCTACGCCGATCAGACGGCGTACGAAGCCCATCTGACCACACCGCATTTTCTCAAGTACAAGACGCAAACGGCGAACATGGTGCGGTCGCTTCGGCTTATCGAAACCGACCCGATCGCGCTGTCTGCGAAACCCGGTCAGAACTCAAACTGACCAGGGCTTGGATCGACACCGCCGTCCATCCAGAGCGGACGACCGACCTGCCGTCGAAATCGCTGGCAAGCGAAATAGACTGATCTGCTCTGGGGCCGACCTGCTTCCAATCCATGTCGCCAACCTCAAAGCGCGTCGATTCCGCACAATCCGATATTGCTCCGGATGTCATTTCATAGACATCGCCAATCAGCCAAAGAAACCGGGCGTCACGGGCTAGCATGGCGTCTTTGGATCGGGCGCGGCTGCTTGAATCCGCCAAGCAGTACGGAAGCTACCTCGTTATAAATTCGACCCTTGAAGATGCCCGTACTTGTTTCGCCGGCTTGTTCGCTTTACGAACGGCAATGACCCTCATCTCTCGCATTGCCGCCCTTGCTTTGCTCGCCGTCATTGTCTTCGCGACGCTGTCGCCAATCCAGATGCGGCCCCACCTGGGTGACCCAGATTTCGAACGCGCCCTCGCCTACGTTCTGTTCGGCGTGGCGATGGGGCTCGGCTTTCCAAACCGCTTGGCTGGAACTGTCACTATAGTTGTCGTCGTAGCCACTGTGCTGGAGCTGATGCAGCTCCTCGAACCCGGACGGCATGCGCGCCTTTCGGACGGCTCGCTGAAGGCTTTGGCAGGCATCCTCGGAATAGTTGTCGTCCATCTCAGTCTTTTGGTGGCCAGCCGCTATTGGCCGCGTAAGCTGACATTGCCTGCCGGATGATGCCCGGGTTTAGACTCCCACTGTAGCCCGCCGTGGCCACATAGGCGATGACCTGCCTCGTCACTCAGGCACGGAAATCGCCACGGTTGAACTCAGACCGTTGTCTTGCTGCGCACTTCGGTCTTGTCGAGATAATAGCTCGAGTACTGGCCGAAGAATTTTTCGGACGCTCCGAACGAGCCGTATTTGGCGAGCTTCTTGAGATCGACCTTGTTCAGCACCGCGCCGACGATCTTGTTGGCGACATAGGGTTCGGATTCGAGCATCGACCTCACCATCGCGCGCGGCGTGCGGCCCCATTCGGTGACCAGCACGAAGCCGTCGACAAGCGGCGCGAAGGCCTTGGCGTCGACCACAGGCCCCAGCGGCGGCAGATCGACGACGATGTATTCGAAGGTCTCCTTGGCGTTGTCGATGAAGCGCCGCATGCCGGCCGAGGAGAGAAGCTCGCTGGTATGCGAGAAATTGCCGCGCAGCACGGCCGGAATGATCGCCAGCTTCGTCTGCCGGTCGATCTTGCCGACCGACTGCCAGGTCTGGCCGCTCACCACCGCTTCCATCAGTCCCTGCTCGGCCTCCATGCCGAGGCTGCGGCTCAAGCCCGGATTGCGCAGGTCGCCGTCGATCAGCAGCGTCCTGGCGCCGTTGGCGGCGAGCAGTCCGGCCAGATTGGCCGCGACCGTCGACTTGCCTTCGCCGGGAAGGACCGAGATGACGCCGATGACGCGGCTGCCCTGCCCTTCCATGACGACGTCGAAGGCGATCTTTGCGCTGCGCAGCGTCTCGGAGAACATCGACGCCGGAGCATCGACGCTGACGCGCATGCGCGCGCGCTTTTCGGCCGCGGCCGGCGATTTGGCGGTTTTGAGATCCGGGTCGGCCGGCTTTTCCTCCCTGGCGGTCTTGCCGCCGATGACAGGCAGATAACCGAGGAATTTGAGGCCGACGCGGTCGCGGACATCCTCGCCGGTCCTGAAGAAACGCTCGTTGAATTCGTTCAGGCCGCCGAGCCCGGCACCCATCAACGTGCCCAGCACAAGCGAGAGCGCCAGCACAACCACCGTGCGCGGGCTGGAGGCGCTGAGCGGCGTCGATGCATCCGAGATGATGCGGATCTTGCCGACCGGGAAGGATTGCTGCTGGGCGGCTTCCTCGTAGCGGCCGAGGAATGTCTGGTAGAGCGTGGAGAGCGCCGTCGCCTTCTGGTCGAGTTCACGCAGCTTGACCTGCGACTGGTTGTCGATGGCGCTCTTGCCTTGCGCCGCGGCGACATTGGCCCTGAGCGCGGTCTCGCGCGCCAGCGCCACTTCATATTCGTTGCGATAGCTTTCGGTCAGCTGCTTCAGCTCGCCGAATATCTGCGCCGATATGTCGGCCTTCTCCTTGGCGAGCGCCACCGCCTGCGGATGCTGCGGCCCAAAATTGGCCTCGACATCCTGCTGCCGCTTGGCGACGGCGAGATAGCGCGTCTTGAGCGCCGCGATGACCGAGCTGCTCGGCTGGTCGCTCGATATGGCGGCATCCTTGAAGGCGTTCTCCGAACCGCTTTCAACGATGGACTTGTATTGCTGGTAGCGGGCGCTGGCCCGGGCCGTATCGGCCTGCGCCACGATAAGCTGGGCGTTGAGGTCGGCAAGCTGCTTGGCGCTCATCAGCTGGCCGTCGCTGTTGGCGGACAGGCCGTGCTCGGCCCTGAATTTCTCGACCGCGAGCGATGCCGCCTGCGAGCTTTCGCGCAGTTCCGTCAGCCGGCCCTGCAGCCAGACCGCTGCGCGCTCGGTGGCATCGAAGGAGGCGTCGAGCTGGTCGGCGAGATAGGCATCGGCATAGGCCTTGGTGATCGCGGTCGCCAGTGCCGGGTCCGTCGCCTGGTAGCCGAGCGCGATGACATAGCTTCGCCCGACGCGCTCCGCCTGCACCTCGTTCTGCAATTTGAGGATCGCGTAGTCGCGACGTGAGGTCGCGATCAGCGCATCGCGGGTGGCGGGGTCGAGCTTGGTGACGTCGCCGACGCCCGGCATGGGAGGACTGGGGCGAACATACTGGATCAGGCCGCGGATCAGGCCGATGCCCTGGGCGAGCGCCGACTGGGGCGGGTTCATGAATGCGTCGTTGCGGTCGAGCTTCAGCTTGTCGACGACCACGGCGGCAAGCCTCGTCGAGGTCAGGATTTCGATCTGGCTCAGGATGGCCGAATCGGTCTGCATGGTCGTCGACGCCGCCGAAATGTCGTCGACGATCTTGTTCAGCCCCTCATCGATCAGCACGCTCGAGACCGATTGGTATTTGGGCGGCGTGGTCTGCAGATAGAGCAGGCCCAGGACAAGACCAATGACCGCGCCCAGGACAACCACCTTGGCCTGCCGCGCTGCCATGCCAAGCAGCCGCTCGACATCGATGAAGTCTTCGCCGTCTCCTGCTTCCGAATTCGGCAATGGCATCCTCTTGTCGAGAGGAAAGTTGGCATAGTTCATCTTCGGTCCAATTCCAGAGCCCGTCCATCCCAATCATCGGGATGGGCTCTATCTCACTGTTTGAACATGATCTTTTCCGAAAACCGCCTTGCGCTTTCCGGGATCATGCCTTGGCTCCCAGGCACTTCGAAGATCGGGAGCATTGCCAAAAAGCAACGCAAGTTCCATGCCGGACGCCACAGGGCGTTGCGCGCATCGCACCGTCAGCCGTCCGACAATGCTCCCGAAACATGGGCATTATGCGGCTTCTTCCTGTCGTTCATGCGACCGGACGAACTCCTGGAGCATCTCGAAAACCGGACCCTTCATGTCGTCGCGCGCCAAGGCGAAGGCGATGTTGGCCTGGATAAAGCCCTCCTTCGAGCCGCAGTCGAACATGCGGCCCTTGAAAGGCTGGGCAAAGAAGGACTGCTCCTGCGCCAGGCGGACCATGGCGTCGGTCAGCTGGATCTCATTGCCCGCGCCGCGCTGCTGGTTGCCGAGCAGGGCGAAGATCTCGGGCTGCAGGACATAGCGGCCGTTGATGTAGAAGTTCGACGGCGCATTGGCCGGCGCCGGCTTTTCGACCATCGCCGTCACCTCGAAACCGCCGCCAATGTCGGCGCCGCGGCCGACAATGCCGTATTTGTTGGTCTCGGTCGGGTCACAGCGCTCGACCGCAATGACGTTGCCGCCGGTCTCGGCATAGAGGTCGGCGACCTCGGCCAGGCAGCCGCGGCCGCCGAACGAGACCATGTCAGGCAAAAGCAGGGCGAAGGGCTCGTTGCCGATGACCTCGCGCGCGCACCAGACGGCGTGGCCAAGGCCTTGCGGGGATTGCTGGCGGATGAAGCTGGTGGCGCCGGCCACCGGCAGCAGGCTTTCCAGCGACTGCAATTGCGCCTTCTTGCCGCTCTGCTCCAGTGTTCCGATCAATTCCGGATGCAGGTCGAAATAATCCTCGATAACCGCCTTGTTGCGGCCGGTCACGAACACGATGTGCTCGATGCCGGCCTCGAAGGCCTCATCGACGGCGTATTGCACGACGGGCCGGTCGACGACGGGAAGCATTTCCTTCGGCATCGACTTGGTCGCCGGCAGGAACCGCGTTCCAAGCCCCGCCACCGGTATCACGGCCTTCCTGATTTTCTTCATCGCAAGTTCCTTCTGAGGAGATCGACTTCAGTCCATTCGCAGGCCAGGAAAAATCCCTCCATGTGCCTGCATCTTCACCTCCCCGCCCCTACGGCAAATTGTGCCGCTACTCGTCGCAACCGCACGGCGATCGGCATGCCCATATGCCTGACCGCCGCCGGGTCGCTGAGCGCCGTCCGGATCGCCTTGAGCGGGGACCGCGCCTTGATGTGCTGGACCATCGACAGGAACGAGGCTGCCTTGCGCAGGCTGCGGCTGCGCCGGGCGAAGGCCGCTTGCGCGGCCGCGTCCATCTGATGGCTTTGAGCGAAAATTGCATCGGCCTTGCGCATCGCCTCGACATGATGAGGCTCGAGCACGCGCGAAATGGAGCCGCTGCGGATGTGATAGACATAGCCGATGTCAGGCTCGACCACGCACCTGCCGCCCTTGGCCAGGGCGTTGGCCAGGAAAATGTAATCCTCGCCGATGATCAGGTCCTCGTCGTAGCGAAGTCCGTTTTCTTCCAGGAAGCGGCGCTCGAAGATCGGCTTGAGGTAGCCGAGATTGAACTTCGATTCGAAGACGACGTTGCCGGCGATATAGCTGGCTAGCGAGATCTCGCCCAATTCCTCCAGATAGCGCGTCGGGAACATCGCATCCTCGATCACGCCGTCGTCGCGGACGACCTGAAGGTTGTCGACGGCGATTTGCGCGCCCGCCCTTCCGGCCCGCGCGATCATGGCGGCGATGCGGCCGGGATAGACCGCGTCGTCGGAATCGAGGACCGCGACCCAGCGGCCGCGGGCAGCCTCGAGGCCGGCGTTCCTGGCGCCGCCGGGGCCCCGGTTCTGCGCGAGCGCCACGACGCGCACGATGTCCTGCGGATAGGCCCTTGCCACGTCGAGCGTGGCGTCGCGCGACTTGTCGTCGACGACGACGACCTCGACGCTGACACCCTTTTGCGCGATGGCGCTGGCGATCGCCCGGTCGAGGGTCGCCTCGGCGTTGTAGGCTGCAATGACGAAGGAAACGTCCGGGACGAAGCTGACGTCAGGCTGCACGCTTGCCTCCTTCCTGTGGCGAGGGCTGGCCGTAGAGACGAATCTCGCGGATGCCGACAAGGCCGCTGACGACGCCGACATGCATAATGCCGCGCAGCACGCTGCGGTTCCGCCGCACGGGGCTGGCAAGGAAGGGAAACGCCGCGGCGAAGCAATAGGCTGCCTTTGCCGAGGCAATGCCGACCTGTTTGACCAGGCCAATGCCGCTCGCATTGCGCCCCAGGAGATGGCCATGCGTCTGCCCGACGCGGAAGCGGCGGCGGCCAAGCCAGTCGAACGCGGCCCTGGTCCGCGGCACGGCCTCGTCCACCCAAGCCTCCGGAGAAAAGGCGATCGTGCCGCCTGTCTTGTGCATCTGGTCGAAGAACTCGGTGTCCTCGCCGCCGGTCTGGCCACGCGCCAGGCTGAAGCGGCGTCCGCGCAGGCTGTCCGACCCCATGTCGAGCAGCACGTTGCAGGTGTAGCCGGTGCGGATCTCGCCGCGCACCCAGACCGGCAAGGTCGAATGGAAGTCGCCACGCCGCATCCAGTCCGGCGCATCGGCCCCATAGCGCGCCTTGACCGGGCCCAGCACGGCGGCGGCGCGACTTGCCTGGGCTGTTGCGACGAGCTCGGCAAGCCAGCGCGGCGAAGCCGTCTCGTCGTCATCGATGAAGGCGACGAAATCCGACGTGCTGGCGTCAAGACAGGCATTGCGGGCGAGCGAGATGTTGCGCGCCGGGCAGTGGTGATAGCTGATCGGCAGCGTCAGTTCCCGCGCCAGGGCCGCCACCAGATCCGTGGCGCTCGGCGTGTCGTCATTATCGGCGACGATGACCCGGACGTCGAAACCGGCCGGCCTGTCCATGGCATCGAGCGAGCGCAGCGTGTCGGCCAGTTCCGGCCGGCGGAACGTGCACACGCCGATATCGATGCTGCGGTTCTTGCCTGGAAGCGCCATCACGCGACCCCGCGCTGTTTGCCAAGGCCGAGAAGCTGCAGCCAGAAACCGACGGACCAGCCGAAATGCATGACCATCGCCGAGATGCCGGCAAGCGCGATGTCGGCATTGCGCTGGCTTACCGCCGTCCACAGGCCATAGCCGAGGCATACGGATGCCCAGATCAAAAGCGGCACCGCCGCCAGCCAGTGCACGAAGGAAAAGGCCGCGAGCACCACCACCGGGAACACCAGCAGCGGCACCATCTGCCGGACCTTCGGGATGACGCGGTGCTTCAGGACGTTCTTGGCGCGTCCGCGGCCGTAGCCGAGATACTGGAAATAGAGGCCGCTGAGCGACGCGCGCGGATAGTAGACCATCTGCGTCCTGCCGCTCATCCAGATCCTGTAGCCGGCCTGTCTCAGCCGGTAGTCGAGCTCGGCGTCCTCATTATGGCTGAACGTCTCGTCATAGCCGCCGACGGCCCGGAAGGCAGAAATCCGCATCAGCGCGTGATGGCCGTGATCGACCCATTCTCCGGCGGACAGATGCCTGTGCTTGGAACCGCCGGTGCCGAGCTTTGAATTCTGTGCCGCCGCGGCCGCCTTCTGCACGGTGCCGCTGCCGCTGGTCAGCATCGAGACCACGACCGAATCGGCGCCCGTTGCCAGCGCTTCCTCGACCAGTCGGTCGCAATAGTCGGCGGGATAGCCGCCATGGGCATCGATGCGGATCAGATATTCGGCACCATCGCCGAATCTGGCGACGGCAAGATTGATCGCCGCGCTCTGGATGCGCTTTTCATTGTGGAGCAGGACGATGCGGGGATCCTCTTTCGCGCGTTCGCCGACAATGGCCGGGGTACCATCGGTGCTGCCGCCATCGGCAACGACGATCCTGGCACCGAGCCTCGCCGCCGCGGGGCTGAGCTGGTCGAGCAGCACACCGATATGGGCTGCCTCGTTGAGGCAGGGGATCACGATCAGGCTGGAGGGGAACGCTTGCATCATCGGGCGATCTCCATCCTAGGCCAAGGCCTCGGCCGCGAAGGGTTCGCGTATGGCGGCCAGGCTGCGAAGCTTCTCGACCAGCGCCCGGCAATCGCTGCGATCATAGCTCCATATCCTGGGGTTGCGCGACAGAACGCGCTCCTTCAACGTGCTGAAGCGGCGTTCCTCCATCTTGCCGATGGCGGCCTGGAGTGCGTCGGGTGAGGCTTCGGGCAACAGAATGCCGATGCCCTGCCGGCCGAGGAACCGCCCGGTTTCCGTGTTGGCCATCGAGATCGGCACCGCGCCGAATCGGCAGCCTTCATAGAGGCGATTGGGCAGCAGCCATTCGGAATTCTGGCCCGCCTCGAAGAAATCGATCGCCCAGGAGAAATGCACGTCCCGGTAGATCGCCGCCATGTCCTCCGGGTTGCGGTAGGGTCCGCGAAACGAAAGCCAGGGCTCCGCCTCGACGAAGGCGTGGAAATCCGGGAATTCGGTCAACGCCGGGCGGCCGCGCAGCACGATCTCGAACCGGCCGTCGGCGCGGCGCGAGAAATCGGCCAGGAGTTCGAGCGAGCGGCGGCAGCGCAATGCCCCGAACCAGCCGATGCGCCAGGGTGGCGCGACAGGCGCCTCGGCCATCTCATGCTCGGCCGGCAGGATCGCCGCTGCCTCGAAATATTTGTTTTCGACCAGTTCGACCGGCGCCGTCACCTGGCCGAACGGTTCGAAATAATTGGCGGTGAACGCGGGCGAGCTGGTCACCAGCAGCTTTACGTCCCTGGCAAGGTAACGTTCCGTGGCACGCAGCGCCTTGCCGACCGCATCGCTGCGAAGCATCAGGCGATGGATATCGAGGCATTCATAGACGATCGGCACCGCGGCGCCGAATGTCGTGTTGGCGCGCCGGGCGAGCGCCAGCATTTCCAGGTTGCGCGCGATGATGAGATCGGGCCTCGGCATGCCGCGGAGCCTGGTGCCGATCGAAACCGCCGCCTTGGCGACTGCCGTCAGGCGCTGGGCGAATCGCCTGTCACGCGTCGCGCCGAGATCCAGCGGCCGCAATCCCTCGACGTCGGCAATGGGATTTGCCGTGCGACGGAAGCCTGCGAGCGTGACCTGGGCGCCACCTGCCCTGAGCATTGTAATCCGCCGGCGCACTGCCGGGTCGGAAACGTCATGCACAAGGTACAAGACATTCAGCATGAAAACTCGACCGCTGTTGGCCCACCCACGGCGAACCTAGTACAGGTCTTGCTGCATCGCAACATTTTTGGTGCAGCGTAGCAAAATCCACGTTTTTTGTTGCACTGCAAAATAAATGCCGTAATTTGGCCGCGGCGGCGGTTGCAGGGTTCCTGGTCGGAACCTGCATAAGAATCAGGAATCCTGAATTTGGAAGCCAATCCATTCGATCCGCCAGAAGGCTCGCTGCGCAAATCGGTCGGGCGTGGCGCGGTCGTGACGGCCTTGTCGCAGTCCGTGCGGGTCGCCACGCAGATCATTTCCGTCATCGTGCTGTCGCGTCTCCTGTTGCCGCAGGATTTCGGCGTCGTGGCGATGTGCGCGCCGGTGCTGGCCTTCATCGCGCTGTTCCAGGATTTCGGCCTCACCCAGGCGACCATCCAGAAATCGGGCATACGGCACGACGAGGTGAACTACCTGTTCTGGATCAACGTCGCCGTCAGCGCCATCCTGGCCTGCGTGCTTGCCGGCGCGGCACCGCTGGTCGCCGCCTTCTACGGCGAACCGCGTGTGGCTGGCCTGGTGGCGGCGCTGGGCCTGCAGATCATGGCCTACGGCCTCGGTGCGCAGCATCTGGCGCTCCTGACGCGCCGCATGCAGTTCGGCCGCCTGGCCATCATCGATGTCGCAGGCGCCGTGGCTGGTCTTGCCGTGTCGATCGCCTGGACCTTCATCGACCGCTCCTACTGGGCACTTTTCGCCGGCACCTTGACCGGAGCCGTGCTGCCGACGCTGTGCTACTGGGCCAGTTCGCGCTGGCGGCCCAGCTTGCCGCGCAAGGTCGCCGGGATCAGCGAGCTGATCAATTTCGGCGCCGGCATAACCGGCTTCAACTTCGCCAATTTCTTTGCCCGTAATCTCGACAACGTGCTGATCGGAAAATACTGGGGCGAGGCGCAGCTCGGCCTCTATGACCGTGCCTACAAGCTGCTCCTGTTCCCGCTGAGCCAGATCACGAACCCGCTGTCGAAGGTGATGGTGCCGGCTCTTTCCAGGCTGAAGGACGAGCCCGACCGCTACCGCAGCGCCTATCTTCGCGTCATGCCGCTGATCCTGCTGGTGGCGCTTCCCGGCGTCGCTTTCGCCACCGCCATGTCCGACATACTCATCCCCTTCGTGCTCGGTGAGCAATGGCGCGCGAGCGCCGGCATTTTCCTGGCGCTGGGCTTCGCCGGGCTGCTGCAGCCGCTCAACAATCCGGCCGGATGGCTGTTCGTCAGCCAGGGCCGTTCCGGCGACTTCATGCGCTGGGGCATCATCACGGCGGCGACGTCGGTGCTCGCTTTCGTGCTGGGCCTGCCTTATGGCGCGCTCGGCGTGGCGATCGCCTATGCCGTCAGCGAATATCTGCGCACGCCTTTCCTGTGGCTCTATGTCGGCAGGAGCGGGCCGCTGCGGGCAAGCCACGTGCTTCGCGCGGCGACGCCGTTCGTGCTCGGCGCGCATGTGGCGCTGGCGGTGGTCTGGTTGGTCAAGCCGCTGCTGCCGCAGCAGCATATCATTGCCTTGGCCAGCGGCGCGATCCTTGCCTATCTCATCACCATCGTCATCGCGCTGGCCTTCGCAGCCGGCCGTGAAGCCTTGCGCGAGGCCTTGAAAATGCTGCCGGCAAGGCCGCCGGCGGCAGCACCGCGCGAGGCGCAATAATTTTGGCGCTTTCGACCCTTACCGTTCACCCGAGCATCAGGCCTGATCCATGCATTACCGATCGATCTCAGACATGAACGACGCGATCGTCAGCAACCTTCACCGGTTGCCGCGCGACATCGACCTGGTGGTCGGCGTCCCCAGAAGCGGCGTGCTGGCGGCGACGCTGGTCAGTCTCGCGGCGAACATACCTATGACCGACCTGGACTCCTTCCTCGAGGGTCGCGTCTACACATCGGGCATCACCAAGCGCCGTGCGGTGCTCGACCGCAAGGTCGCGGAAATGCGCAAGGTGCTGGTGATCGACGACAGCGTCTCCGGCGGCAACGCCATGCGCGACGCCCGCGCCCGCATAGAGGGTGCCGGCATCGAGGCCGACTACACCTTTGCCGCCGTGTTCGGGCTTGAGCCGCAGCATGCCGAGACCGATGTCGTCTTCGAGGTCGTGCCGCATCCGCGCATGTTCCAGTGGAACTTCATGCACCACAAATTCCTGGCGCAATGCTGCGTCGACATAGACGGGGTGCTGTGCCTCGATCCGACCGAGGCGGAAAACGACGATGGTCCGGCCTACGAGAAATTCCTTAGCGAAGCGCGGCCGCTCCACACTGCGACCCGCAAGATCGGCTGGCTGGTGACCAGCCGGCTGGAGAAATACCGCGCGCTGACCGAGGCATGGCTGGCCAAGCACGAGATCAAGTACGATCATCTGATCATGCTCGACCTGCCGAGCAAGGCGGAGCGTCAGCGGCTTGGCGCGCATGGCAGTTTCAAGGCCGAATTCTACCGCAAATCCGATGCCATCCTGTTCATCGAGAGCGAGCACGAGCAGGCGCTGAGGATCACCGAGCTGTCGGGCAAACCGGTGCTGTGCGTCGAAACGCACATGGTCAGCTTTCCCAACGCGCTGTCGCTCCCGGCGCTCGGCCAGGCGGCGCGCAACCTGCCGGCCAGGTTGCGACAGGCCAAATCACAGGAAGGCCGCAAGGGCGCCGCCAAGGCCCTTGCCCGCGCGCTGCTTGGCGCCCGCGGCTACGAGACGCTGAAAAGCCGGGTCAAGCGCCTGGCCTGATCCGCCAAGGCTGCGAATCCAGATTAACGGGTTCCTTCGGAGTGTTTCGCCGGCGTGCCGGTCGAGAAGCATCAAACGAAAAACCCGCCTGTGCGGCGGGTTTCCGGCGCAACTCAGCACCATGACCAAAAATCTACCATAGCTGCCTTCACCCTGTCAAGAAAAAATTCCTATTACAGGGCTGCCAGGTCCGGTGCCAGCCTGAGCCCTGGCTACGCCGCCTGTCGCGAACGCTGCTGTGTGGCCTTGTCCAGTATGGAAAAGAAGGTGAGGAACTGGCGGTCCGGATCGAGCTCCGGACGCTCGGAGAAGCTGCGCGCCGTGGCCGAGAGCCGGTCATATTCCTGGCGGTCGTTCCACAGCAGCCTGACAGCCGCGATCCAGTCGGCGAGCGGCGCATCGTAATCCAGCACCACGCCGCCCGGGCCGATCGCTTCGGGCAGCCCGCCGCGCCGCGAGCCGATGACGGGAATGCCGCTGCAATGGGCTTCCGAGGCCACACGGCCCCAGGCCTCTTCCCATTTGCTGGGCGCCAGCAGGATCCTGGTGCGGCCATAGACGGTCTTCATGTCGCCGGTGCGGTTCTCCAGCCTGATGTTGGAGAACGGGGCGATGGTTTTCTCGATGCGGGCGCGATGATCGTCGGCAAGCTTCCAGCTCTCCACGAACAGGAACGGAATCTCGGGGCAGGCGCCGGCGATGCGCACGGCGAGCTCGAAGCCTTTCTCCTCGTACGGATTGATCAAGGTGACGAACTGGCCCGTGGTCGGCGTGCTGTAGAGGGCGGCATTGATGGTCGGCGGCAGCACCGCCGCATCGATGCCGAACTTCTTTTTGTAGGCGCGCGCGGTGAATTGCGAATTGGCGATGTAGAGCGCCGAATGCAACTCGCGCAGATCGCCGCCCAGCTCATGGAACTCGACGTTCCTGAGATAGACGACCAGCGGCACGCCTTCGGCCTGCAGCGCCTTGCCCACCGGAACCGACTTGTGGCATTGGACGACGGCCACATCCGGCTTCAATCTGCGGACGGCAAAATCGGCCGCCTTCCAGGGAAACCAGGCCCGCACCACCGGATAACCGGGAAAACTGTCGATGACCGCCGGCTGACGCAGCAGCTTCATCTTGGCGCGCGCCTTGAAGCCGAAGACACCGTCGCCGAACAGGGCGGCCAGTACGGCCGCCTCATGGCCGTGCTCGATCAACTGTTCCGCCAGATGATGGGTGCTCGACTGGACGCCGCCGCTGAATTCGGGCGTGTATCCGTTGCCGCCTGCAAAAAGAACTTTCATGGTTCCTGGCTCCTGGTTCTTTCGCGTTTCGTTCAATGTGGCCCGAGAGCTTGCTCCGACACCGCCTCAGGCACTCTGTTGCTCGAGATTGGCGAACGGATTGGTGCATGGCTGCCATCCGGTGAACCGGATCGGATCGCCCGGCGAACTGCGCCAGGCGTAGTCGGTCAGCATGTGGAATTCGGCGATCAGCCAGCGGTCGAAATGCAGGAGGTCCTGCTTCTTCTGCTCCGGCAGCAGAGCGCGGGCTTTGCCCAGCCTTGTCTCCTCGAGCAAGGTGACGGCGTCGCTGAGTTTCTTGCTCGGGAATATCCATGGGTTCCTGTCGCGGAACGCCAGGACGAACTGCTGCAAATGCTCGATGCGCATGTTGAGCTTGCCGAAATATTTCTCGAGCGTGACGCGCACCAGATCCTCATCCGAAAACGAGGACACTGCCGCGTAGGCAATGCCGGTCGATACCACCCCGCCCGCCATGACGGCCAGTGCGGAGCGTCGCGAGATCTCTATCATCTGGTTTGCTCCTCTCACGCCATCCGGCTCGCCGCCCGCAGGGACAGCGCTGCCGCGGTCAGGCTCGGATTGGCGCATGAACAGCTCGGATATGTGCTGGTGCCGACCACGACCAGGTTCCTGAGCTGGTGATGAATCATGCCGCTGTCGACCACCGAATCGGCCGGGCCCGTCCCCATCCGGAGCGTACCCTGGACATGCGATTCGGTTGGCCGGATGCCGCGATCGAAAAGCTGTTCGACCGGTAGCGGGGCGAGCAGCCCGGGCAGTTTCTCCAGCGCCCGCGCCATGCCCTTGACCGCGTAGTCCGACGGCGCCTTGAAGCTGACGAAGGCGTTGTCGTCCTCGTCGAGCGTGACGAAATTCTCATGGTCGAGCAGGTTCTCGGTCACCACGACAAGCGGCAGAGCCTGGCGCAGCCGTCCCTTCTCGGCGCGCATGCCGTGTTGCCAGCGGTTCTCGAAATAGACCAGCGCCGCGGCGTGCTCGGACCGGTGCGGACCGTCATAGAGGCCGAAATTCAAGCCGGTGGTGATGGTGCTGCCGTCGAAATTGTCGACACCGTCGAGATAGACCTCGAAATTCCAGCCATAGGATTCATGCAGGCCGCGGCCGACGAATTCACCTCCCAGGCCGGAGCGCAGCATGATCGCCGCGCTCTGGATGGCATTGGCGCCGAGAACGAAGAGGTCGCCGCTGACCTGATATTCCTTGCCGGCGTGGACGAAGGTGACCGAGCGGACCGTCCCGCCGACATGGTCGAGCCGGCGCACTTCCGAACCGAGGCAGACCGACACGTCGGGATGCTCGAAGACATGCATCAGGCCGTTATTGGCGGTGAACTTGGCGTCGACCGGGCATAGCCAGCATCTGAGGTTGGCGCAGCACGAGGTGCGCTGCGCGGTCGGCACGCGGGCGCGCGCGGTGGGCATGACGAAATGCTGGCCTGGCTGCGCCGCCTTCATCATCCGGTCGGGCGTCGACATGCGGTGCGGCGGCTGCGGAAAGGGCTTCGAGCGCGGCAGCATCGCCGCCATGTCGGGATCGCCCGAGATCGACATGATGTCTTCGGCGTCGCAATAGAACGGCTCGACGTCGTCATAGCTGATCGGCCAGTCATTGCCGATGCCGTAAGTGCTTTTCAGCCTGAAGTCGTTGGGATGGAACCTCGGCGTCTGCGCGAACCAGCAGTTGGTGCCGCCGCCCAGCCCGATCGTGTAGTTCCAGGGCTTGTCGGAATTGGTCTTGTAGGTCGACTCGTCCTCGATGTCGGTGTTGACGTTCTGCTTGAGCTGCCATTCATGCGTGTTGTGCCGGCCCCATTCCAGGAGCAGGATGCGCGCCTTACGCCGCTTCGTGAATTCGTGCAGGAAGAAGGCCGAACCGAAACCGGAACCGATCGCGACAACGTCGAAGTGGTCCTTGGTGATCTGCTCCGGCTTTACGTCCAGCACCATCAGCCGCAACTCCTTTCCGGGTCTTGTGCGTTCGTCATGGCAAGCACACCGGCCGGCCGCGGCGATCCCACATTGGATTGCCCAAACCCGGTCTCATGCCGCCATCCTGCCGATCGAGTGATATTCGATGCCGTGGCGGGCGATGACCTTGGGATCATAGAGGTTGCGGCCGTCGAAGATGATCGGCGTGGTCAGCGCGTCCTTCAGCGCGTCGAAGGACGGCGCGCGAAAACTCTTCCACTCGGTGGCGATCAGCAGCGCATCGGCGCCGCGCAGCGCCGCTTCCTTGGTGCCGCACAGAAGCAGGTCGTCGCGCAGCCCATAGATGGCCTGGCATTCCTGCATCGCCTCGGGATCATAGGCCTGCACGGTGGCGCCGACGTTCCAGAGTGCCTCCATCAGCGTGCGGGCGGGCGCCTCGCGCATGTCGTCGGTGTTGGGCTTGAAAGCCAGGCCCCAGAGCGCGAAGGTCTTGCCCTTGAGGTTGCCCTTGAAATAGCGGTTCACCTTGTCGAACAGCACGGACTTCTGCTCGTTGTTGCGCTCCTCGACGGCGCGCAGCAGCTTGGCGTCGAACTTGACGCCTTCGGCGGTCTTGATCAGGGCGCGCACGTCCTTGGGAAAGCAGGAGCCGCCATAGCCGAGGCCCGGATAAATGAAGTGGTAGCCGATGCGCGGATCGCTGCCGATGCCCTTGCGCACCTCCTCGATGTCGGCGCCGAGCTGTTCGGCCAGATTCGCCATTTCGTTCATGAAGCTGATCTTGGTGGCGAGCATGCAATTGGCCGCGTATTTGGTGAATTCGGCGCTGCGCACATCCATCACGATCATCTTCTCGTGGTTGCGGTTGAAGGGGGCGTAGAGCTCACGCATCACCGCCTCGGTGTCCTCGCTCGATGTGCCGACGATGATGCGGTCCGGCCTCATGCAATCGGCGACGGCGGACCCTTCCTTGAGGAATTCCGGATTGGAAGCGACGTCGAAGGTCAGGTCCTCGCGGCCTCTTTTCTTCAGCGTTTCGGCGATCCTGGCCTTGATCTTCTCGCAGGTGCCGACCGGCACGGTCGACTTGCCGACGACGATCTTGGGCGCATCCATTTCCCGGCCGATCGCCTCGGCGACCGCCAGCACATATTTGAGATCGGCCGAGCCATCCTCGCCGGGAGGCGTGCCGACCGCGATCATCTGGATTTCACCATGCCTGACGGCGGCGGCCGCGTCGGTGGTGAACTTGATGCGGCCGGCGGCATGGTTCTCCCTCACGATGCTTTCCAGGCCCGGCTCGAAAATCGGGACGAGACCTTGATTGAGCCGCTCGACCTTGTTCGCGTCGATGTCGACGCAGACGACCTGGTGGCCCACTTCGGCAAGCACAGCAGCCTGCACGAGACCGACATAGCCGATACCAAACACCGTCAAATTCATTCTGTTTTGTTCCTGTCCAGGGCAGCGGACCGTGTTCGGCCCGGCCGGTTCAAATCGACTTTTCCAATAGGTTCTATTTTACGCTGCATGCCAGCGATTCCGGAAACTGGCAGGGTTCGCCCTGCGCGGTGAAGGCGACGCGCTCGATCTGCAGCGAAAGCTTGCGTCCGGGATCGGCGAATGCGCCCAACCATCCGGTCATCGTATCGCTGCCCCAGAGGCTGAAGAAGATCTTCTGAGCATGGCTGGGCAGCTTTGCCGGATCGGTGATGGTGTTCACCAGTTGGCCGTTGACGTACCAGCGCAAACTGTCCTTCTGCCAGACGAAGGCGTAGTCGTTGAAGGCCTTTTCCGTGCCGCCCGGCACGTCGACCAGCTTCTCGTTCTTGCCCTTGCCGGCGATGTAGGCATTGACCTGCACCTTGGACGTGTCCTTGGTCAGGATCTCGAAGTCGATCTCGTCCCAGGGCTGCTTGTCCGACGGGCCGATATAGGAGAAGAAAGCCGCGTTGAGGCCGGGACCGGTGTCGGTTTTCATGCGCGCCTCGTAGGTGCCGTAGCCGAATCGCTGCTTGGTCTGGATTTCGCCGCAAGCGTAGTCGCGATCCTTCGTCTTCTGCTTCTCGAAACCCAATGACAGCACGCCGTCCGCCAGGCTGACCTGCCCCTTCGCCCAGGTGCAATTCTGATGGCCGCCATTCGTCCAGCCATCGGAGACATACCAGCGCTGGCGGTTGAAGCTGGTGAAATCATCGACGAATGAGGGCGCCGACTTCAGATCCTGCGACCAGGATGGCGCCGGCCCGGCGAACAGGCCAGCGAGAGCGGCCAGCGCGACCAGGGCAGCCCTGCGTCCGGTGGAACCGCCCGGGCGGGCTTGCCTGGCCTGGCGCGTTGACGATATGCCGCGAACTGCGACGGTGAACGTGGTTCTCGGATCCGCATTCATACGAAACTCAACCTTTGCGCTGTGCATCCCCAACCCAAAGTAGCCATTCGAGCCGTTGCCAAACGGCGCTTTCTTTCTCTCGTCAGCCCCTCCCCAAGCTGCCTTCTCGCCTCGCGCCAAATCCACCCTTCAGCCTTCACCCTCTGCCGGCGCCTGCCGGTTTGGCGAGCCCCTCGCTGGCCGTCATATCGGACGACCCGTCCTCATCGAAAACCATATCCAGCGAATGACGAAGCTCCCGGACCATGCCGTTCTGGCGCGACAGCGCCGCGATGCGGCGCTCGCAATTCAGGATCGACGTCGTCAATTCATCGACCTCGGCGGAACGGCGCGCAGACGCCGAGCCGTTCTCCATGGCCTCGACCAGAAAGGCGGCGTTGGTGGCCGTCGCCTTGTAGCGATTCTCCAGCCCGTTTCGCTCGGCCTCGATCTCGGCCGCGATCTGCTCGAACAGCTTCGCCAGGCGGTCGAGGCGCGAGATGTCGGTCTGGCGGTCGCGGGCCGGATTCCTTGATCTGAAGCCGAATATCGAGGCCATGCGTTCAAAGTCCTGTGGTAGTCCGGCCGTCGGCCGGGCCCCTTACCGGTTCAATATCGGGCAGTCCGATCGGAGGCCGGTTCGTTGGCCATCCTAATTGCTGCACCGCAACATAGACTGCCATCCTCCGGCCGGCTAGGCAACCACCCAATTCGTAAACTCATAAATCCGCCGGAAATGCTTTGCGCGACGGGCTGGCAAGAGCGCGGCCGGACGCCCGCATTCAAGGCTGCTTGCCCGTGCTGGTGCCGGCCATGAGAAAACGCATTGGCGGCACATGTTGACGACGGGAGGCGAACCCGACGCGGCGAAACAGCGCCTCGAGCTTGTCGGACGCCACGCCCTGGACGATGGGAACCAGGTTGGATTGGCTTGCGAAGGCATAGGCCGCGGCCGACGCCAGGCCCCGCTCGGCCTTGACGTCGAGGAAATTGCGCAGCCGGTATTTGTCGCGCACGTGGCGCTCGTGGCGGCGCAGCACCGCTTTGGAACCCTCAGGCAGGCTGTCGATCGCCAGCAGCGCCAGGTCGGCGTCGGCAAGACGCTTCAGGTCCTGGGTCTTGTGGCGGCCGCTCAGCGAATCGGCCCGCACGATGGCGCCGTAACCGCAGGAGCGGATGACCTTGAAGCGCGCGCCGCTGGCGACCGCGCGCGCGTAGAGTTCGTAATCCTCGCCCAGACGCAAGCTCTCGTCATAGCGCAAGCCGTGCCTGTCGAGAAAAGCGCGGCTGATCACCGGCTTGAGGAAACCGAGTTCGCCTCTGCGCACGTTGCGCCTGGAGATGTTGCCTTCGACGAAGCGCTCCAGGTCGAGGAATTCCGGCTCGGCCGCGAACTGCGGTGCGACGATCTGGGTGACATCGCTCAAGGCGTCGTCCCTGATGAGCATGATGTTGTCGGCCGCGAAATCCCAGTCCGCGCCGGCAAACAGATTGTGAAATCTGCCCGCGAGAAAGAAGTCGTCGGCGTCCAGAATGGCGATGAATGGCGATTGCGAGGCGGCGATGGCGGCGTTGCGGGCGAAGGAGGGGCCGCGATTGACGTCGAGACGGATCACCGCGAGCCGGTCGCTGCCGTCATCGGCGGCGCGGGCGACTTGGGCCGTGTCATCGGTGGAGGCGTCATCGACGACGACGACTTCGGCCACTTCCGGTTCGCGCAGCGCGGACGCGATGGCGACCGCGATTGTTCGCGCCGCGTTTCGGGCCGCGATGATCACGCAGACCTTTGATTCCGTCATCGACATGAATTTGCCTCTTGCACAGGTTCCATTCTGCCCTCGCCCTGTACGTGTTCGATGCCCGACAGGCTTCCCGTCACGGGCTGCCCTGCCGTTCGAAGATGCGGCGGCTGATGTCGGCCGATGCCGCCCAGCCGGCTTCCGCCAGATAGCGGACCGGCGCACGACCGCACAACTCCCACAACACGGTGCGCCGCTGCGGCCAGCGCAGGGATGACAGCCATGGCGCGATGACCATGTTGAGCAGGTCCTCATTGCCGATCCGCGACAGCATCCGCGCGGCGCGCTGCGACAGGAGCGTGTCGGCGCCGCCGAGGAGCACGTCGGCGGCGCGCAGGCCAAGCAGCAGCGTGTCGTCCAGCCCCTGCGCCGCGGCGGCATCGAGCAGGCGCTGCTGCTCGGCTTCGTCCAGGCGGTCGGCGCTGGCGCGCACGTCGCAGACGTAACCGGCGCAGGGTTCCCGGTTGAAAAGCGCCTTGGCGACGCTGATGCAGGACAACAGCAGAGTGTCGGCCGCCGATGTGAACGGCACCTCGACGCCGGTGATCTCGACATGCCGTTTGCGCCGCAGGAAGCCATCCGCGTCGCGCGGGCTGGGCGAGCCGGGCTGCTGGAGCCGATAATGCAGATCGACAGTGGATTGCGTCGGCCCGTCGCCGCGGATCATGTGCTGTTCGCCGAGGAAACGGACCCACCAGACGGAGCGCGACTTGCCGGCGATCTCGTAGCCGATCGAGCGGAGCGCCTCGCGCGCCCTGAAAAACCCGGCCGGCGCCACCAATATGTCGACATCGCCCGAAGGCTTCATGAAATGATCGTCGTAAAGCAGATGCTGCTGGAAGGGACCTTTCAGGAAAACGAAATCGATCTGCCTGTCGCGCAGCGCCGCCTGGATCGCCATCGAATCCATGATGCAGGACGCGTTCATCGAAACGGTCTTCCGGCGGTAGGCGTCGAGCCATTGGGAGAGCTGGGCCGGCGGCCCGTTCGCGGGTGCGCTCGACAGCACCTTGAGGATAAAGGTCGCGACCTTGTTCAACCTGGCTATGTCGGTGACATTGGTTACGGAGAGGCCGGAGGCATCGCCGGGCGCGGCGCCGGATCGCGCCGCGAAGAACAGCCGCAGACAGGCCTGCACATAGGCGATCTCGCTGGCGCAATCGGCGGCGCGCAGTCGCTCATATGAACGTTCGGTCAGGGCCATCGGGCGCACGGTTCTCCAGAAGCGATCGGCGCGACGCCTATGCTGCAGGTGCGAAGCAAAGCATCGCCAAAAACTTTTGCGCCGTCCAGTTTTTCCTTTTGCAGCGCAAAAATCCGGCCCCGACGTTTATCGAAACCGGCTCGGGCGAACGATGAGGAGAACTGCTGGACCACAAGGGACGAGTGGCCTTTTCGGCGTTCCGTAGCAAACCTACCGGGAGACCCGGTGCTACGGCATTATTGTCGCCATGCCTTGAAGTGACAGGGCTTAAAAAGTTTATATATGCAAATCAATTTCTTATGCTGACCTAGTGCATTAGGCCCATATGCAGGGATCTCGAGGCGATCAAGGCCAAAGCTTGAGATCGTTACTCACGACTGTGTCTGCGCGCGCAGTCCATAATTGATTAATGCGCGGTAAATCAGGCTTGACTCATAAATGCTGCCATGCAGCTATTGCATCGCAGCATGAAAGTGCCGCCGGCAATCGACAGGCCGTTTCCAGTCCTTGATGGAGTGTAAAATGGAACAGAATGTTGAAAAACAGGAGTACGAAACGCCCAGCCTGACGGTTCATGGTTCGATTGAAACCATCACTCAGGGCGGTGGCGGCAACACGGCGCTCGACGCAGCATTTCCTGCGCACACGCCGATTGGCGACCTGACGTTCTCCTGAACCTGTCCTGATTCTGGAGGGACACGTTGGGCCTCTGGAATCCAAGAACCATACAGGGAGTCGGGGTGAAAATCCCGGCTTCTCTTCATTGCCTGACCCGGCTTTTCTTCATCGCCAGAATGGTCGGCACGCATTGCGGACAGTGTGTAGCAAACGAGGTTTTCGGATGAACTGGAACCCATCTGACCACGATCGCGTAAGTGCGACCAAGGAAGCGGTTGCCTGCGAATTCGGCAATGGCCTGGCGCTTCTTAACCTGAAATCCAACATCTACTACAGCCTCAACGGGGTGGGCACGTTCATCTGGGAGTTGATCCAGGAGCCGAAACCAATTGCCGAAATCCACCGGGCCGTGCTCGCGCGCTATGATGTCGACGCCGAGCGCTGCAGGGCCGATGTCGACGCACTGTTGAAAGGTCTGGCCGATAGCGGACTTGCGAGGCTGCATCATGAGGAACCTGTGTAAGCAGGTTCCGCAAAAGCGGGTCACGGTTTTGCGGCAAGAACCTGCGACGGAGAAAAGTCCCGGCCAGACGAAGCACCGGCGGCGCCTGCTTCGAGCTCTCTCCCTGAGCGGCCCGGAAATGCTGTTCCTCTGCCGCTGCCTGCTGGTGGTCGCGGCCGTTCGCCTGGGGCTGACCCTGTTCTCCTACAACCGCCTTCGCGGCATCGTCACCCGGCTGGAGGCGCGTGAATGCGCCAGCACGGGAGAACTGCGCCGTGTCGCCTGGGGCGTTGCCGCCGCGGCCCGCCTGGTGCCGCGCGCAAGCTGCCTCACCCAGGCGCTCGCCGGCCAGTACATTCTCGCCCGCCAGGGCAACGCCTCGAAGATCCGCATCGGCATCGAGCGCGACACCGGCCGGCAGCTGAAGGCGCATGCCTGGCTGATCAGCGGCAACCATGTCGTCCTTGGCGGCTCGATAGACAGGTTTGTCCCTCTCGTCGACTATGGTCAATGACCGATGAGCGGCGTGGCCGGTATCCTGCACGGGCACGAGGCGCCGGAGTCCGCAGCCGATATCCAGCGCATGCTGGCCCGCATGCGTCATCGCGCCCGCGACGGCAGTTCGTGGTGGACCGACAAGGCTGTCGCGCTCGGCCACGCCTGGCTCAACACGACCGATGAAGCCGGCCCCGGCCCGCTGACGATGGCGGGCGGCAAACTGGCCGTCACCGCGGATTGCCGCCTGGACAATCGCGACGAGCTGACGGCACGGCTCGGCGTCCGCGACGCATCGGTTGCCGACGCCGTGCTCCTGATGCGGGCCTATTTGCGCTGGGGCGAAGCCTGTCCCGTGCACCTGCAAGGCGATTTCGCCTTCGCCATCTGGGATGCCGAGCGGCAGGTGCTGTTTTGCGCGCGCGATCATTTCGGCGTCAAACCGTTCTACTATCACGCGGACGGGCAGCGCTTTGTCTTTGCCTCCGAGATCGGCCCGATCCTTGGCGTCACCGGGGCCGGCGCCCGCCTCAGCGAACATCAGATCTCGGGTTTCCTGGCAGGGCTGCCAGACGATCCGCAAGCGACGCCTTATACCGATATTTTCCGCCTGCCGGCGCGCCACAGCCTCACTGTGACGGGGCAGCGCGTGACGCTGCAGCGATACTGGCAGATCGAGCCGTCGTCGCGGCCTATGCGGCCGGACGCCGCCGAGGAATTCGCCCACCTCTTCTCGCAGTCCGTGCGCAACCGCATGCGCGGAAGCGCGGCGGTCGGGGCCATGCTGAGCGGCGGCCTGGACTCCTCTTCGATCGCCTGCGTGGCGGGCCGGCAAAACCTGTCCGAGGAAAAGCCGAGGCTGCCCACCTTTTCGCTGGTTTTCGAACGCGGTTCGGCGATGGACGAAACCCCCTTCATAGACGCGGTGCTGGAACAAGGGCGCGTCGACGGCACGCTGATCCCGGTCGGCAACTACGCGCCGTTCGCGGAATTCGAACGGGTGCTGGAAGAGCAGGAAGGAACGTTCCTGGCGCCGGGCCTTACGCTCACCCGGGAGGTATACAGGACGGCGGGCGCCAAAGGCGTCAAGGTGCTTCTCGACGGCCATGGCGGGGACGAAGTCGTATCGCAGGGGCACGGCCATCTGCACGAGCTTGCCAATGCAGGCAAGTGGCTGGAGCTGTGGCGCGAGATCCGCAGCGCTTCCAACACCTATGGCGACGGCATGCTCGGCATGTATTTCCAGTTCCTGACCATCTACGGGCCTGCCTGGCGCGTGGCCAGGCTCAGGCACGCCGCGAACCGGCTCCTGCACAGGCTGCGAAAGCCGGCCCAGGGCGGAAGCTGGCGCGACCTGATCAATGCCGATCTTGCCGGCCGCACCGAGCTCATCGAGCGGGTTCACCGAGCCGGCTACAAGCCGCCCGACGTCAGCGCCAGCGAGGCGCTGACCCACCGCTGGATTCTTTCCAACGGCTATGTGCCGCATGCTTTCGAAGTCCTCGACAAGGCGGCCGCCAATTTCGGCGTCGAACCTCGTTATCCCTTCTGGGACAAGCCGCTGGTCGAGTTCTGCCTGGCATTGCCGGGCGAGGAGAAGCTCAGCCGCGGTTTTGGCCGCTACGTGCTGCGCCGCGCCATGCAAGACGTGCTGCCGGCGGCGGTCCAGTGGCGGCGCGACAAGATCGATTTCACCGGCAATCTCGTCAACGGCATGCTGCGCAACCACCGCGACCTCCTGGAACAGGTGCTCGGCCCGGACGCCGGCCGCATCGAGCCCTATATCAACCTGCCGGCCGTGAACGCTGCCTATGCCCGGCTGCTCAGTCGGCCCGACCGGCCGGCGCCGCTCGACGTCCAGTATGTCTGGCGCTCGGCGTCGCTGTCGCTGTGGCTGCGGCAGGTGCAGCGTGCCGGGAGTGCCGCATGACGCCGTTGAACGAGCCGCTGGCCCTCCGCCCGCGCGCGCAAGGCTGGCCGCGCGGACAGCGCCGTTTTTATCGAGCCTACGGCCTGACCATCGCTTCCGAGGTGACATTGCCAGAACTGGAGCCGGCCGAACCCGCAGCGGCGGATATCGTGATCAGTGTCGGCGCGATCGATATGCCGAAGCCTTCGCCCGAGGCCGCGACCATTTTCCGCTTCGAACCGGATCGGCAATATCTGGCATGGCACGCTGTCGCCGCGTTCCTGATCAGCGACGCCTGCCGCATCGAGGTCGAGCCGGCGCCCGGCATCGACGACGCGCTGATCGCGTTCCCGCTGCTGGGACCGGTGATGGCGCTCATCCTGCACCAGCGCGGCCTGCTCGTGCTGCATGCCAGCGCCGTCGCGATTGCCGGCAAAAGCGCCATCTTCATGGGCGACAAGGGCGCCGGCAAATCGACGACGGCAAGCGCCATGATCCGTGCCGGACACGAACTGCTTACCGATGACGTCGTGGCGCTCGATCTCAGCCATCCGGACGAGCCGATGATCGTGCCGGGTTTTCCCCAGATCAAGCTGGCGGCCGACGCGGCTGCCGCGATTTCGCTCGAAGGGGCACAAGTGCGGCCGCAGGTGCATCCGGCTATCAACAAGGCCCAGCACCGATTGCACGGGGCGTTCTCGCGCGACAGGGTTCCGGCGACCCGCATCTATATTCTCGAGCGCGGCCAAAAGACTGAGATCTTGCCCATGCCCGGCATCGCCGCTTTGCCGGCCGTGATCAGATTTTCATACGTCACGCGTTTCGGCCGCGCCGCCCTGGTCGGCGATTTCGCGGCGGCGCATCTCGGGCATTGCGCACGGCTCGCCGATCGCGTCGGCGTGTGCAGGCTCGAAGTGCCGACGGGCCTCGACAGGATCGGCGAGGTCGTGAGCCTCGTCGAGCATGACCTGATGGCCGGACAGGGATAGCAGGAGATGTCGAAATCATCGCTCCTTCGCCCGTCATTGTTTCGGGAAATCGCCGGGTTCGGCGCCGTTATCGCCCAGATAGGCGGGCGGCGGGCCTGGACGGCGCTGCTCTTCCTGATCATGGGCAGCCTGACCGAAGGCATATCCATCCTGTTGCTGGTCCCGCTGTTGCAACTGGTCGGACGCTCCGGCCAGGACTTCGCGATCAAGCTGCCCGACAATGATTTCATGCGCTGGCTGGTGCCGGACGGCACGCTGAAGCTGACCACGATGCTGTGCATGCTGGTGGCGCTGGTCGCGCTGCAGGCCGCCTTCAACCGCTTCAAGTCGGTCTACATGGCCAGTCTTCTCTTCGATTTCATCAACCGCCTGCGCATGAACCTGTTCGAAAGCATCGGCAAGGCACGGTGGGGCGTCTTCACGCGCATGCGCGGCTCCGACCTCGACCATGCGCTGACCGGGGACATAGACCGCGTCCAGGGCGCGGCCTTCTCGCTGCTGATGCTGGTGCAGATCGCCGTGCTTCTGGCCGGCTATCTCGTGATCTCCATGTTCATTTCGCCGGTCATGACGCTGTTCGCCGTGGTCATTGGCATCCTGATGTTCCTCGCGCTGCGGCCATTCCGGTCGCGGGCGACCGCCTTTGGCCAGGTCCTGACCACCAACCGGCAGGATCAATACCGGACGGTCTCGGAATTCCTCGGCGGCATCAAGGTGGCCAAGAGCCTGAACATCGAGGCGACCTATTTCGCGCAGTTGCAGGCGACACTCGAAAGGATGAAGGCCGACAACATCGCCTATGTGCGCAACAGCTCGACCGGCACCGCCCTGTTCCAGGTGGCGAGCGTGATCGGCTTGAGCCTGTTCATCTATGTGGCGCTGGTTCGCTTCGACCTCTCACTGGCCGAGATCGTGGTGCTGCTGCTGGTCTTCATGCGCATCGCGCCGCGCTTCATGGACATGCAGACGCAAGCGCAGCAGGTCCTGATCAACCTGCCCGCCTATGCCGCGATGCGCAGCCTGCAGATGCGTTTCGACGCCGAGCGGGAACCTGGCCATGCCGGGATCGAGGACGCTCGAAAGCTGTCGCTCGATTTCGGACTGAATGTTCGCGGCGTCTCCTTCGCCTACGAGGACGGCGCCGCCAAGACGGTGGTGAGCGACATCACCTTCGGCCTTCCGGCCGGCAAGGTCACCGCCCTTATCGGCCCTTCGGGATCAGGCAAGAGCACGATCGCCGACATGCTGCTCGGCCTGCTCGAGCCGACAGCCGGCACGATCCTCGTCGATGGCGTCGAGATCGACGCCGCCAATCGCCGGGGCTGGCGCGACCAGGTCGCCTACGTGCCGCAGGACGTGTTTCTCCTGCACGACACGATCGCGGCGAACCTGCGCCTGGCCGCACAGCAAGCAAGCGACGATGAATTATGGGCCGCATTGCGATCGGCCCATGCGGCCGAATTCGTCGAACGGCTCGACCTCAAGCTCGAAACGGTGGTCGGCGACCGCGGCGTGCGGTTGTCGGGCGGCGAACGCCAGCGGATCGCGCTGGCGCGCGCCTTGCTGCGCAAGCCGTCGCTGCTCATCCTGGATGAAGCGACCAGCGCGCTCGACTGGCAAAACCAGGCGCTGATCGCGCAATCGATCGACGGGCTGCGCGGCTCGATGACGATCCTGACCATCGCGCACCGGCCATCGATGATCGCGTTCGCCGACTGGGTGGTCGCGATGGAAAACGGCCGTGTCGTCGAGGTCGGGCAATATCGGCGGCTGAAGGCGAAAGCAGGAAGCCGGTTGTCCCGGATGCTTTCGGGCGAACAATCTGAGTCCGAACCCGCCGACGTGGCCTGAGGCCAGCCTGGTCTGGGTCAGTGAAGGCTTCGCCCGGCGCCGCCCAGCTTTTCACCCTCGGCCACCTCGGCCGAACCCAGCTTTCTTTCGGCCTCGCGTGTCCTGTCGGCCGGCGTCGGCGCGCTTTTGACGATCATGGCATAGACGAGCACGAAGTAGCCCGCCTGGATGACCACGGCACAGATGATGACGCGCAGCAGCGTCGTGCCTATTGAAGCGCCGCCCAGCCATGACCAGCCAACGACGATCGCAAGAGCGAAAATCATCCCAACGATGAATTTTGGAAGCGACATACCCAACAGCCCACAAACCGGCCCGGGTATATTCCAATCATTGCCCCACCCGAGCGTCGTCCCTTGTCATGCGGGCTTGTTAAGTCGCCCGCTCCCGGCCGGTTGCTTCCGGCCTTTCAACCTGTCGCCACTTTGACAGGTATAATTTGCAATTCTATTAAGGCGAGCAAAAGGCCGCAAGGGCAACTGCATTTATTTTTAGGTGAGCTTTTGCGCTCGACTCGCTCATGCTGCAACGCACACGACGGGATTACGCGCAACTTCGGCTCTTTGGTGTTTTTCAGTAGAATCTACAATATTGAATAGTATTTTATGTGAATACGATCGAATATCATGCCACACTAAAGCACCAACGAGCTCCACTCAGGGGCATAAAGAACGCCCCGCCTAGAAGTTGCCCCAAAAGCGCCTCTATTTTTCCCGCTATGCCCATTTATTGTCTTAAATGTGCTAAATATTCCGAAATTTGTGCAGGGCGCGCTTATTATTTAGTCAATTCATGACGTGACTATTTCAAAGGTGCGGGAAATTGTGTGTTGCGCTGCAACATTTTTTTGATATCGTGCCGTAAACCATCCGGTCAACGCATGGAGTTTTGGCATGAGGGATGTTGCCAAGTCGGCCACAGCGGAGTTTTCGCAGGCTGGCGTCGATTTTCCACCGCCGATCGGCGGCCTTATCAAGCGCAGTTTCGATATTGCCGGTTCACTGGCCGCCCTGATCGCTCTCAGCCCGCTGTTCGTGATGATAGCGCTGCTCGTCAAATTCTCCGATGGCGGATCGATTTTTTACGGTCACCGGCGAATCGGGCGTGGCGGACGGGTTTTCCCTTGTCTCAAGTTCCGCACCATGGTGCCGGACGGCGAAAGGGTGCTGGCTGCCTATCTGGCGGCCAATCCGGAAGCCAAGGCGGAATGGATAGCCACCCGCAAGCTGAAGAACGATCCGCGCGTCACCCGGGTCGGCGCGGTCCTGAGGAAACTCAGTCTCGATGAGTTGCCGCAGGTCATCAACATCCTTCAGGGCGACATGAGCCTTGTCGGACCTCGCCCGGTCGTGCGCGACGAACTGGAGATCTATGGCAGCGCCGCCGTGTATTACCTGAAGTCCCGCCCCGGCCTGACCGGCCTGTGGCAGGTCAGCGGCCGCAACGACGTCTCCTATGACAGCCGCGTCGCGTTCGATCGCCACTATGTCGAGAATTGGTCACTTTTTGAGGATATTCGCATCATCATCAAGACAGTTCCGGCTGTCTGGATGTCGCGCGGCTGCTACTGAGCGGTCGCGAACCGGATCGCACGCGGGAGATTTCTCCCGGCAGGCATCGGGCGCAGGCTCATCGGGCTGGTGGGGCCAAAGCGGATCGGAACATTCAGTTGAAGATAGACATGTTCGAAGTTTTTTGCAGCGGCCCGCATTCGGGCCGCTCGCGGCGTTTGCGGCTCGTGGCCAGCTGCCTGGCCCTGTCGCTCGCCCTGCCTCGGATCGCCATTGCCGACGAGTACCATCTCGGATCGCAAGACAAGCTCACCATCCGTATCGCGGAGTGGCAGACCGTCGAAGGCACGTTCCGCGACTGGTCGGCGGTGAATGGCGTATACACGGTCGGGCCGGCCGGAATGCTGTCGGTGCCTTTCGTCGGCGAGCTGCCGGCATCCGGCAAGACAACGGCCGAAGTCGCGGCGGCGATCGGCGAGGCGCTGCAGCACAAGCTCGCTTTGTCGGACCGGCCCGAGGCATCGGTCGAAATGGCGCAGTTCCGGCCGTTCTATATTTCGGGCGAGGTGCAGAACCCCGGCCAATTCCCCTATGTGCCCGATCTTACGGTGCTGAAGGCGGTCAGCATCGCGGGCGGCATCCGGCGAAGCGCCGACTACGGCCCGCAGCTCGGCAAGGACCTGGTCACCGCCAAAGGCAATTTCGACATATATGACGATCAGCGCGTTCGACTGATCGTCAAGCGCGCGCGCATCGATGCCGACCTTGCGGGCAAGTCGAGCTTCGACGTGCCGAAGGAGGTCGAGGGCGATCCTAGACTGCAGGCCATCGTCGCGGACGAGATGACGATCCTCACGGCTGACCAGAAGGCGCTGAAGCTGAAGCTCGAGGCGCTCAGCGATCTGAAAGGAGTTCTGCAGGCCGAGATCGAATCGCTGCAGAAGAAGATCGTCAACCAGCAGAAGCAGGTCGACCTGGCGCAGCAGCAACTCACCAGCATCGGTCCGCTGGCCCAGAAAGGCCTGGTCGCCAACGCAAGACTGCTGGATTCGCAGCAGTCCGTCACCGACCTTCAGGGCAAGATCCTGGACTACGAAACGGCCATCCTCACCGCCAAGCAAGCGATCAGCAAGGCAACGCAGGATGCCATCGATGCCCAGAACACGCTGAGCTCGAGCCTCGCCGCCGACCGGCAGCAGACCGAAGCCGACCTGAACGAGGCCGCGCTGAGGGTCAACATGCAGAAAGGATTGATGGCCCAGGCCACCGATCCCGCCACCGTGGCCGCCAGCGCAACCAACGAAGAGCCCACCCTGATCTATTCACTGCTGCGCGCTGCCGACGGCAAGACGAGCGAGATTGCGGTCAAGGAAGACACGCCGGTGCTGCCGGGCGATGTGATCAAGGTCAAGCTGGCGCCAATGCCCAGCCAGTAGGCGATCGAACCGCCTAAGATAAGAGCAGTTCACCGTTCACGAAAAACCGCAAGCTGCTCTATCCCTTTGTTTTTGCGCAATTCCGGACGGAAAGCGCTGCGCGCGTTTCCCGGGGAAGCCGTACACACTTTCCTGAAATTGCTGGAGCGGGGCGGCGTTTGAGGGAATCGCCAGCCGCTCTATCGCCTTGCTTTGACGCAATCCCAAACGGGAAACCGATCGGTATTCATCGAGCGGCGTCCGTGCCAGGCTCGGGGCCGCTCCAGCCTCTGGCGGCATTTGCCTCTTCGATCCTTGCCGCAGACAGGCGAGGACGGGCAACGGGCAGTCGCGCCAGCTTGAAGAAGCTGAAATACATCAGGAAGGAACCCATGATGTAGGGGTTGAGGATCTCGACCTCGACGAAGGAGCGGATCAGGAGCAGCACCATGACGCCGGCTAGAACGACCGAATCCGCCCGCCATGTTCCGAACGCGACCGCCGAGACATGGCCGTAAAGCGTGCGCAGGATGACCAGCGAAACCAGCGTCGCCCCGACGAAGCCGAGTTCGACAAGGGCTTCGATGTAGGTGTTGTGGAAGTGGAAGCCGGTGCGGGTGGTGATGTAGAACTCGTTCCACAGGCGCTCGGCCTCGGCAAAACCCTGGACCCAGTATGCGGCATAGCCGACGCCGAGCATGGGCGCCCTCTGCGCGGCGTTCCAGCCCTGCTCCCACAGATAGGTGCGCCCGGTGAGCGTCGAATCCTTGCCGAACAGGCCGAGGACGAAGTCCATGAGGCCAAGATTCAGCGCCACAAGGATAGCGACGACCAGCATGCCTGTGCCGACCAGGAAGATCACCCGGCGGTAGCGTCGCGACAGCACCTTGCTCATGGCAAGCAGCATCACCAGCGCCAGCACCGCCGGTGTCGAGGCCATCGAGGTGGCCGAATGCGAGATGACCAGCAGATAGGCCGACAAAAGCACCACCGGCACGGTCAGGAACAGGCTTAGCCGGCCGTGCCTGAGGAAGGCGATGAAGACGACGCTGAAATAGATACCGAGCGAGGCGACGAAGCCGATCTGGTTCTTGGAGGCGAAGGCGCCGACGAAATTATAAGTGCCGTCGAGGACGTCCTCGGAATAGGCCCCGACCTTGAGAGAGTAGAGCAGGACGACGAATATGCCGACCAGGGCGCCTATTGTCAGGGTCCGCACGCTAACGGCGCGCGCCGCGACATAGGCGCAGGCGATGTGGGAGAAGTACTGGACGGCCGTTCTCGCGGTGATGCCGGGAGCGTCCGACCAGAAGACGGAGAAGCATACATAGGCCGCGAACGACAATGGCAGCCAGGCGCTGGACAGATGCCGCAGGAACCGCCTGTAATCGACCATGATGAGGGGCAGCCACACCGCATAATAGGCCAGGATCAGCACCTGGCCGAATATGACGGAGTAGGAGAATGCCCAGACCGAGACGGCAACGGCAAAACTGCCGTAGACCGAGTTCCTCTCGGGATCGACCAGCAAGGACTTTGGAATCTTCATCTCAGGTTCTCGCCGAGCCTACCCCGGACCGCCGCGTAGCCGGCAGGCATCTCCGTAAGAAGGGTGCAATCGACGGCATCTCCATTGTGCAGTGCAATATAACCTATCGCGCCCTGCGCTCAATGGCAAATCCGGTCACCTTGTCTTACAGACAGGCGAGCGCCGAGAGATCAAGTCCGGGACACGCCCGGACGGGATCGGACTTCTCTTTCCATTGCCGGCCTCTCCATCGAGGCGGCAACCAGCCGTGCGCGCTACCAAAGTGCTCCGCCGGTGACCTGTATGTTTTCCATGGTGATGCCCTTGGCCATATCCGAGCAGAGGAACACGGCCAGCGCCGCGATCTCCTGCGGCTGGAGGATGCGCTGCTGCGGGTTGCCCCTGGCGATCTCGGCCATCGCGTCCTCGGCCGTGCGGCCCTTGCCCTCGCGCTCGACGACCTGCGCCACGTTGCGGCGCATCAGTTCGGTCTCGACCCAGGTCGGGCTGATCATGACGCAGGTGACGCCATGCGCCGCCCCTTCGAGCGCCACGCAACGGGTGAGGCCGAGGAGACCGGCCTTGGAGGCGCAGTAAGCGGGATTGTCCTTCCAGCCGACCGAGGCGGCGGTCGAGCCGATGTTGACGATGCGGCCCCAGCCGCGCTCGATCATGCCGGGCAGCACAGCGCGGGTGGCGCGGAAGGCGCCGGTGAGATTGGTGTCGACGATCTTGTCCCACAGCGCGTCGGAATGGCCGCAGACCGGCTGCTCGGCCGTGGTGCCGGCGGCGTTGACCAGGATGTCGACAGGACCCACCGCCGCCTCGGCGTCGGCCGCGAAACGGTTCGTGACGTCGCTGTCGCGCACGTCAAGATAGGCGGCGTAAATCCTCGTTCCATGCGCGCCGAGAGCCGAACGCACGCGCTCTATCTCGTCGGCGCCGGGATAGTAGGCGGCGTCGGATCTCTCCACGCCGCCAGGTGCGACATAGGAGCCGACGGCGACATTGGCGCCGGCCTGCGCCAATGTCGTGGCAATCGCCAGGCCCATTCCGGAGAAGCCACCGGTGACGATTGCGCCGCGGCCGGAAAGGTTTGTCATCGGGCATGGCCTCCGCGCGGCACGGGACGGTCCATCAGTCCCGAGAGTATCCGAACTTCATAGGCCAACATAACCTCAATCGCCCGTTTCGGAGCCGGTGACGAAACTTGCGTCCTTGGCATCAGCTTCCCTTGTCCATCGGCTCGAGCGGCTTGCCCAGCCAGTCGCGGTAGAAACCTTCCAGGTCGGGTTCGAAATCATGGACGATGGGATAACCCGGCGCCGCGGCCTCGACCTCGTGCAGCGTGCCGCATTGCGGACAGATGAACTCGCGGATTTCCATCCATTCGGGATCCGGCAGGTCGCTGTTGGGATAGATCTCGCGCAGCGCCTCCTCGCTGTCGCGCACGATGATCGAAGCCTTCAGCTTCCAGTTCTTGCGGTAGTCGCCGAAGGAATGGCCGCATTCGCAACGGGTTACCCGCTCATCGCCGCTCTGGCAGATGAAGAGGTGGTCGCCGACGGGGAGCAGTATCGGATCGCTCCAGCCGACACGGTCCTGCAAAACCGCGACATATTTGAAGAACCGGTCGTCGTCCTTGTAGGCGCTCATGACGCGGCGCGTCTGCGGCCAGGGCAGCGTGCCCGCGACCAGATCGGCGATGACTTCCTTGCTGTATGAGGTCATGGTCCCTACTCCACGCCGAAGGTCGATTTGGCGTCGACATCCCAGAAGGTTGAAAAATCCCTGGTGAAGCGCGGCGAAAGCTTGATGGCGCTGGCATACATCTTCTTCACCTCGGGCGCGAAATCGGCCGCCTTCACCCGCTCGCGCTCCTTGGCCATCCACTCCGAGACCGGCCTGGCCCGAGCGAGCCGGCGCGACCGCATCTCGGCGCGGTGGCGCTTGGTGGCTTCGAGGTTGGCGACGGGATAGCCGTCCTCGTCCTCGTCAAGCACGATCCCGAAGATATTTTCGGCAGCTTCCCTGGTGAGATAGCCGTTCTCGACGTCCGATGCCGTCTTGAGCGGATCGCGCTCCAGCACGTCGCCATAGCCGCCACCGCCATTGTAGGAATGGGTGAACACGTCGCCGGTTTTGTGGGGCGCGGTGATATAGGGCCCTTCCATCGTCACGTGCTGGCCTTCGAGCCGGACCTCGAGTTCGGAACGATAAGGATTGGTGCCGGTATGGTGCGCCAGCGGCGCGCCCTTTTGTGCAAGCTCGAAGATGTTGCTGTCGCGCACCGCACGGTGTTTCTGGCACGTCGGCGCCGGATACCCGCCGCAGAGCCCGCCATTGTCGAAGACGCGCGAGGAGTGTTCCGAGGTGACCAGCCGGAGATGGTCGGTCTTGCTGACCAGCCAGGTCGACAGGAAGGCGCAGCCGCCGCGATATTTGCCGGCGCCCCCGGAATTGGCAACGATCGAACGACCGATATAGACCATCGGCATGTTCTGTTCCCAGATCTCGATGTTGCCCATGTCGGATTCAGGGTTCCAGCCGACATAGGCGGTGTCCAGCCCGTCCTTGATGGCAAGCGCGCCGGAACCGGCGGCCGCGCATTCGAAATGCGCCATGCCGAACAGCGTGCCGTACTGGCTGGTTCCCCCCATCTCGATCATCGGGCTGTTGACCTGGCCGACGAAGGCCTCCTCGACGAAGCCGCGGGCGATGAATGATCTCGACAGGAGCCGCTGGAAGACGCCATAAGCCGGCAAGAGCAGCGCCCAGGACGTGGCGGTGGCCACCATCTCATTGTCGGGATTGGTCCAGGTGCCATGCGGCAGCTTCAGCTCCGTCGCCATCCAGGCGCCGTCATTGACCAGGCCTTCGAAATTCATGTGCTGGGTCAGCGTCACGAACATGCCGCCATCCATGCCGGCCGGCGTGCAGTTCATGGAATGGTAGCCCCAGGGCTGCGTGCCCTCGAAATCCATGATGATCTTGCCGCCTGTGGTGATCTCCATTTCGATCGGTATGTTGTAGAGCCAGTCGGGATCGCCGAGCGGCTGGTAGCCCGGCTTGCCCTTGGTGACGTGACCGTAAAAAGTATGCCCCCGATAGATGCCGGGAACGGTCAGTTGCCGCGTGCGGGCGAGTTGCGCGCGGCGGCCCTCCTCGATGAATTCCTTCGACACCTTCATCCAGTAGTCGAGGCCGATCTCGTCGATCAGCGCCTTGACGCTTTCGCGCATGTCGATGCAGGAGGCGACCTTGGCCTTCTCGTCCAGCACCCAGTAGATGGGCATGCGCAGATTGCGCTCGCAGCGGATCACGTAGTCGCGCCGCAGTTCGTCGTTCTGGCCGACTTTTTCGGCACAGACGAACAGGCCTTCGGTGAAGCGCTCCTGGGCCAGCGCCACGTCGCCGCCCGGCGTGATGCCGCCGGCCTCCAGCTCATGGCAGACGGCGCCGGCCCAGCCGACGAGCTTGCCCGAGTGGAAGATCGGCACCACGTCCATCACGTCGGGCACCTGCACCGTGCCGATGAAGGCGTCGTTGTTGGCGAAGATGTCGCCGTCGACGATGCGGGGATTTTCCTCGTAGCCCTGTCTGATCATCCATTTGATGAAGCGGCTCATCGTGTGCACATGCACCATGATGCCGTTGGAGAGCGCGATCGCGTCGCCCTCGGGCGTGTAGATGGCGACGACCATCTCGCCGACCTCGCGCACGCCGGGCGAAGCCGAGATGCGACGCGCCATCTCGCGCGCCGAGACGCAGTAGGCGCGCAGCTTGGTGTGCAGCGTCTCGAATTTCAGCGGATCCTGGTTGCGCAGTTCGAGATCGGTAATGCCGTCATAGCAGCCGGTCTCGTCCATGAGCCGTTCGGATTCGATCAGCCGCTCGCGGAGGCGCAGGGCGGAGGCGGGTTTGTCCAGCATGGCGTTCGCCCTCTCAAGCGTGGGAGTAGTGGAGCAGCGTCCATTCGTCGACGAAGACACGGTCCCGCGGATGGACGACGAGGGTGGTGGCGGGGTGTTCGATGATGGCCGGGCCGGTCACCTCATGCCCCGGCAGCAGAAGATCCATCTCGTAGAGATCGGCCTTGTGCCAGCGGCCGCCAATATAGGCCTCGCGCACGCCCTTGTGCGCGGATGCGGGGTTTGAGGGGCCGAGCGGCCGCTTGAGCAGCACGGGCTTGACCTTGTCGGCGGTGGCGATCAGGCCGAGCTCGGTGATCGAGAAGCCGGCTTCGCCATAACGCGAGACGCGATGGTTGACCTTGGCGTAGACCGCCTCGAACTCGTCGATGACCTTGCACATGTCGCCGGCCGAATTGATCGCCGAGAGCGGCGCCATCACCTCGACGTCCTCGAGCTGGCCGGTATAGCGCATCATCAGGAACGGCACCGTCCTGATCTTGTCCAGCGCATGACCGTCGGCCACCATCTCGTCGACCGCGGCCCTGGTGAGATCGTCCCAGACCGCAGTCACTCTGGCGCCGAAGGCCAGCAGCTCGGCCTCACTCGCCCGCGCGCCGATGTCGATCTGGGTGGATACCGAATGCCGGCGCATGAAATCCGCCGTGGTGCAGCCGAAGGCGGAGAAAGCGGCCGCGAACTGGAAGGTGATGATATCCTTGAAGCCGATGCCCCTGGAGCAGCCGGCCAGATGCAGCGGCCCCGAGCCGCCATAGGAAAGCAATGTGAACTCCGAAGGGTGGATCCCCTGGCCGGAGATGACGCGGCGCAGCGCGTTGTTGGCGTCGGCCTCCAGCATATCGATCATGCCTTCGGCGGCTTCCTCCACGCCGACGCCGAGCAGACGGGAGCACTTCTCCTCGAAGGCCTTGCGCGCCTTCTCGACCTGCAGCACGACCTTGCCGCCGAGGAAATAATGCGGGTTCAGCCGACCGAGGATGGCGTCGCAATCGGCGATGGTCGGCTCGGTGCCGCCCCTGGCGAAGCAGATCGGGCCGGGATCGGCACCGGCGCTTTCCGGCCCGAGCGAGACTTTCTTCGTCAGCGGATCGACCTTGAGGATCATGCCGGCGCCGGCGCCGATCGTGTCGAGATGCAGCGTCGGCACGTTCAGCTTGAACCGGTCCATCAGCGGCTCGTTCTCGATCCGTGTCTGGCCGCGCGTGATGACGCCCATGTCGAAGGAGGTGCCGCCCATATCGGAGCAGATCAGCGAGTCATTGCCGATCAGCTTGCCGACATAAGCCGCGCCCAGAATGCCGCCGATCGGACCCGAGATCATGGTTTCGTGCAGGCGCGGATGATTGATCGAGGTGAGGCCGCCGAAGGAGAGCAGCGTCTGGACGCCATATCTGAAGCCGTATTTCTTCGAGACGTCCTCGATCCCCTTGAGCTGCTTGCGGCCGCGCGAGGTGGCGTAGGCCTCGATCAGCACCGAGTTCAGCCGCGACTGCTCGCGGATGACCGGGCGCACCTCATGGCTGCCGTAGACGAGGATGTCGGCTCCGGCGGCGGCGATCTCCTCGCGGCAGATCTCGGCGATGCGCTTCTCATGCACCGGATTGACATGCGAGAAGATCGTCATGATGCAGACCGCCTCGACCTTGTCGGCGATCAGCTTTTTCGCCGCGGCACGGACCTCATGTTCGTAGAGCGGCAGGATGATGTCGCCGAACTGGTCGATGCGCTCGGTGACGCCGTGAGTGCGGCGGCGCGGCACCAGCGGATCGGGATGATGATGCGTCACAGCGTGCAGCCGGTCGGCATAGGAATAGTCGGCCCAGGCCTGCAGGCCGCGACCCATCAGGATCATGTCCTCAAGGCCCTTGGTGGTGATCAGGCCGAGTTTCCTGCCGGTGCGCGACAGCAGCGTGTTGAGCATGCCGGTGCCGGAATAGAGCACCACATTGACGCCCGAAAACAGGGCCTCGAGCGAGATGCCCCAGGCGTCCGCCGCGTCCTCGGCCGAGGCGAGGAACCCCTCGGCCTCGTTCTTCGGCGTCGTTGCCGACTTGCCGATCTTGAAGCGGCCGTCCTGATCGACAAGGATGGTGTCGGTCATGGTGCCGCCGGCGTCGATGCCGATGACGATGGGATTGGTAGAGATATGGTCCACGGGTCGCCTTCCCTTGCCGAGCATGACCACAGGCTAGATTCGCGGGACCGGATCGCGCCATATGCCTAAAGGCACAATGACGGGCGAGAGCTCGTCGCCGAAAAAGAGGCATGCGCATGGGCAACATCTGGGCGCCGCTCGCCATGGCGATCGCCGCCACCGGCACCGACAGGCATGTCGACTGCCTGATCGACCTGATCGGCGCCGACATCGCGCATGACCTGGTGACGGTGACGCGCTACTCGGCGACGCAGACGCCGCAATTCGTCAAGCACCGGCGCTTCTCCGACGAGATGGTGCGGCGCTATCTTGATAATTACTACGTGTTCGACCCCTTCTACGCTTCCTGGCGGCGCGAGCGCCGGCTGGGCATCATGCCGCTCAAGCGGCTGGCCGACGACGAGGCGAAACGCGGCCAGTACATAGCCGGCTTCCTCGCGCAATCGGAGATATGCGATGAAGTCGGCATCATGCTGGCCGATGGCGGCGACTGGTGCCTCGGCATTTTCCTCGATCGTTCGACGACGGCGTTCAAGGACAGCGAGATCGCCCTGCTGACCGAGCGGCTGCCGGTGTTCGAGGCGCTGCACGCGCTCGACATCAAGGCGCGCGGAAGCGATTTCACGCGCAGCTCGGCGCCCTCCAGCCCCGGCGCCTCGCCGCGCCAGCAACCCACAATCCCGGCGAGCCTATGGCCGGAACTGTCGCTCAGGGAAAGAGAGCTCGTGCAATTGATCCTGGCCGGCCATCCGACCGCCAACATTGCCGAGCGGCTCGGCATCACCGTCGGCACGGTCAAGAACCATCGCCGGCGCATCTATGAGAAGCTCGACATCACCACCGAGCGGGAATTGTTCCTGCAGTTCTTCCTGTACCGCTCGGACAAATAGGCCTGGCGCTGGTGCAAGCGCTGGACAGGCAGATCGAGGGGAGCCCGGCATAACGCGCCTCAGGGATTGGCCCAGACGATCGAGGTGCATGCCGGCTTGAACTTGGCCGGCGGCGACCTCACAGTCACCCCCGAACATGGTTTCGCCGAGCGGAGCCGATTTGCGCCAGGACAGGGGAAAATGAGATGCCGACGATTCTCGCGGAACGGTTTGCCGGACGCTCGGCGGTGATTACGGGCGGCGCATCCGGCATCGGCCTCGCCGTCGCACAGAGGCTGATCCAAGAGGGCGGGCGCGTTTCGGTTTGGGACCGCGATCGCGCCCAGATCGAAGCGGCCAGGGCTTCGATCCCGACGCTGCATGGCCAGACCGTCGATGTCGCCGACCCGGCGGCGGTGGATCGGGCGGCGCGGTCGACGATCGAGGCGCTTGGCGGGGTCGACATCCTGATCACCAGCGCCGCCATCACCGGTCCCAACATGACCGCCTGGGACTATCCGGTGGAGGACTGGCGTCTGGTCATCGACATCAACATCAACGGTGTCTTCTACTGCAACAAGGCGCTCGTCCCGCACATGCTGGAGCGCAATTACGGCCGCATCGTCAACATCGCCTCGATCGCCGGCAAGGAAGGCAATCCCAACGCTTCCGCCTACAGCACATCCAAGGCCGCGGTGATCGGCCTGACCAAATCGCTCGGCAAGGAACTGGCCAAGACCGGCATAACCGTGAACTGCGTCACGCCGGCGGCGGTGCGCACGGCGATCTTCAAGCAGATGAGCCAGGAGCATATCGATTTCATGCTCTCCAAGATACCGATGGCGCGCTTTGGCGAGCTCGACGAGGTGGCGGCGCTGATTTGCTGGATCGCCTCGGAGGAATGTTCGTTCACGACGGCTGCCGTCTTCGACGTCTCCGGCGGCCGCGCCACCTACTGATGTGGTGCGGCGCTTTCCGGCTGGCGGCAAGCCACTACAATTGCGCGTGAGGAAGCAACCAACGGAGCTGGACAAGCGTACAGTGGCCGAAGCCGGAACCCGGCAACGGCAACAATGAGGGCGAAGACATGACCAGGCGTGACAGTTCGGCCCGCGCGCAATTCCTGCACCTTTCTCCGACAATCGCGACGACCGGACCGGAGCTTGCCGCATTTGCTTAAGGTCGAGCCTGCCATCCTGTCGGACGACGACCTTCTGGATCGTTTCCAGCGCGCGGCCTTCGGCTATTTTCTGGAAAACGTGAACCCCGAAAACGGGCTGGTCGCCGACACGTCGCGGCCGAATTCACCGGCCAGCATCGCGGTCGTAGGCTTTGCGCTCTCTTGCTATCCGATCGGGGTCGAGCGCGGCTGGATGGCGCGGGAAGCAGCGGTGGAGCTGACGCTCGCCGCGCTGCGTTTCTTCTGGACCAGCACGCAAGGCAGTGGCGCTGACGTCACCGGCCACAAGGGTTTTTACTATCATTTCCTCGACATTCGCACCGGACTTCGGGTGTGGCGCTGCGAACTGTCGATGGTGGATACGGCATTGCTGATGGCCGGCATTCTCGTGGCAGGCGCCTATTTCCGGGGCGACGATGACGAGGAAGCCGAAATCCGCCGGCTGGCCGAGGCGCTCTACCGGCGCGTCGACTGGCGATGGGCGCAAGGCAGCAGTCCGACGTTGCGACAGGGCTGGAAACCGAAGAGCGGCTTTCTCCACTATGGCTGGGAAGGCTACAATGAGGCGACGATCCTCTATGTCCTGTCGATGGCCTCGCCCGACAGCCCGACGTCCGACGACAGCTACGCGGGCTGGACGGCGACCTATCAGTGGGAAAACATCTACGGCTACGACGTGCTTTATGGCGGTCCGTTGTTCATGCACCAGTTCTCTCATGCCTGGATCGATTTCGCCGGCATCCGCGACGCTTTCATGCGCGAGAAGAATTCGGACTATTTCGAAAACAGCCGCCGCTCGACCTACCTGCACCGCGACTATGCTCGGCACAATCCGTATGGCTATGACGGCTACGGAGAGAACCTCTGGGGGCTTTCGGCCGGGGACGGACCGGGCGGCTTTCGCAGCAGCATACAACGGCGGCGGCGCCGGTTTTCCGGCTACGTCGCGCGCGGTGCGCCCTTCGGGCCGGACGACGGCACGATCGCGCCGTGGTCCTATCCGGCGTCGCTGCCTTTTGCGCCTGATATCTGCATGGCGGCGCTGCGCCATCTCGCGGATCGCTACCCCCAGGTGATCGACAATTTCCGGCTGCCGAGCGGCTTCAACCCGACGCTGGCCAACCGGCGAAAATTTGGCCGCTACGGCTGGGTGTCGGAAGGCCATTTCGGCCTCGACCAAGGCATCGTGGTGATGATGATCGAGAACCACCGCTCGCGCCTGGTGTGGGAGCTGATGCGTTCCAACCAGTACATCCGCCGCGGCCTGAACAAGGCGGGGTTCACAGGCGGATGGCTGTCGCAGTCGGCAAGCCCGGATGGCCGCGATGTCGCTTGAAAGGACGAAAGCTGCCGGTTTTCCGGCCGACCACAATGATGTCGAGTTGGTCAGGGGCGCCCATCCGCCGCATTGGCGAAACCCGCCGCCCACCGGAGCATACAATCTCGTCGTCGTCGGCGCCGGGCCGGCCGGCCTGACGGCGGCGAGCGAAGCGGCAAGCCTCGGCGCGAAAGTGGCGCTGATCGAACGCGGGTTGATCGGCGGCACCTGCATCAACACCGGCTGCATCCCGTCCAAGTCGATCATCCGCACATCCAGGCTCTATGCCGACATGCGCGATGCCGAGAATTTCGGAGCCGATGCGCCGGACCATCTTCGCGTCGATTTCCAGCGCGCGATGACCAGGATGCGGCGCATCCGGCAACGGATCAGCCATGCCGACAGCGCAGAGGCGCTTGCTGCGCTGGGCATCGACGTTCATTTCGGCGAAGCCCGGTTCGACGGAAGCGATCGCGTGACCGTCGCGGGAACGACGCTGCGCTTCCGCAAGGCGCTGATCGCGACAGGCGCGAGGCCGGAGTTTCCATCCATTCCCGGCCTGGTCGAGGCCGGCTATCTCAGCAATGAGACGATGTTCGACCTTGTCGACTGCCCGAAGCGGCTGCTGGTCATCGGCGGCGGGCCGCTTGGCTGCGAGACAGCGCAGGCCTTCTGCCTGCTCGGCGCGAAGGTCATCCTGGCGCAGAGCGATCCGATGTTCCTGCCCGGCGAGGAACGCGACGCCGCGCAGATCCTTTCGGAAGCGCTGGCGCGCGAGGGGGTCGAGGTCCGACTGAACACCGAAGTGGTGGCGGTGCGCAGGGACGGCGACAAGAAGCTCGCCGACCTGGTGCGGGACGGCGACACGACGACCATTTCCGTCGACGAGATCATCACCGGCATAGGCCGCTCGCCCAATGTCGACGGTCTTGGCCTCGACGAGGCGGGGGTTGCCCACGATGCCAAAGGCATCAAGGTGGACGACTATCTCAGGACCTCAAACCCGCGCATCTATGCGGCGGGCGATGTCTGCCTCGACTACAAATTCACGCATACCGCTGAAGCAACAGCCCGCATGGTCGTGCAGAACGCCCTGTTTCTCGGGCGCAAGAGGCTGAGCGAATTGGTGGTTCCGTGGTGCACCTACACCGATCCGGAAATCGCCCATGTCGGCCTCTATCCGGTGGAGGCGCGCCGCGACGGCATTCCGGTCAAGACCTATACGGTGCTGATGCACGATGTCGCCCGCGCGGTGATGGACGGCGAGGAAGAGGGTTTCGTCAAAATCCATGTCACGGAAGGATCAGACCGCATCCTCGGTGCGACCGTGGTCGCCGCCCATGCCGGCGAGATGATCAACGGGGTGTCGCTCGCCATCAGGTCGGGCATGGGATTGCACGCGCTGGCCGACGTCATCCATCCCTTCCCGACACAGGCGCAAGGCATCAAAATGGCCGGCGACGCTTACCGGCGAACGCGGTTCACCCCTTTGTGGAGGCATCTGGCGGCACGCTGGCTGGCGTGGTCCAGGCGATGACACTTGTGTCCCGTCGGCGTTGGCGCGGGCTTCAGCCGTGCAGGTCCCGCGAAATCGGCGGGCCGACCGAAAAGCCGGTGAAGGTGACCTCGAAGCCTTCGCGCTGCGGCGAACAGCACATCATGCCGACATCGACCGCCTTCGAGACCGGGAAGTAGGCGAGCCGCACCGGCTTCCAATGACCGTCGGAGACATCCAGGTACTGGACGCGGATGGTCTCGGCATGGCGGGTCAACCGGATCGCGACGCCATCCGGACCGGCCGGAATGGTGGCCAACGACCAGTCCGAGGCATCGTTGGTGACGACAACCGAGAAGTACACCACGCCGTCGGTATATTCGATGCCGGCCTTGATCCAATGCGTTTCGCTGAGGCGGAGCATCAGCCCCGCCTGGTCGTAGAGCACCTCATAGCGTCCGTTGACGGTGACTTCCGCAGTGAAATCGCCCTCTACGCGCTTGTAGAGGAAATGGCCGTTGTCGCGCCAGAAACCGTAAAAGGTCTCGCGCCAGAAGTCCGTCTCCTTGCCGGTGCGCACATGAACCGCATCGCCGTCGATGGAATGATGCGGCGGCGGATTGAGCCAGGTCAGATCCTTGTCTTGAACTGTCATCGCCTCGTCTCTTGGTGCATGCGAAGGCTTCGCCGGCCCGGTCAGCCGGTGCCCCGATCAGCCTGCGCCCCGATCAGCCTGCGAATGTGTAGGCGGTCTTCACGGTGGTGTAGAATTCCATGGCATAACGGCCCTGTTCGCGCGGACCGTAGCTCGAGCCCTTGCGGCCACCGAAGGGAACATGGAAATCGACACCCGCCGTCGGCAGGTTGACCATCACCATGCCGGCCTCCGAATTGCGCTTGAAATGCGTGGCGTGCTTGAGGCTGGACGTGCAGATGCCGGACGTCAGCCCGAACGGCGTATCGTTGGCGACGGCGAGCGCCTCGTCGTAGTCCTTGACGCGGATGACGCTGGCGACAGGTCCGAAAATCTCCTCGCGCGAGCTGCGCATGGCGTTGGTGGCATCGGTCAGCAGCGCCGGCCGCAGGAAGAAGCCCGGCGTCTTGCGGTCGAGCCGCTCGCCGCCGAAGGCGAGCGTGGCGCCTTCCCTGACGCCGATGGCGATATAGTCTTCGTCCTGCTTGAGCTGCGTCGCATCGACAACGGGACCGATCTGGGTCTGCGCGTCGAGCGCATCGCCGACGACCAGTTTGTCCATCCGTTCCTTGAGCGCTTCGACGAAACGGTCATGAATGCCGTTCGTCACGATCAGCCGGGACGAAGCCGTGCAGCGCTGACCGGTCGAGAAGAAAGCGCCGTTGATCGCGCAATCGACAGCCGTAGCGAGGTCGGCATCATCGAGCACCACCAGCGGGTTCTTGCCGCCCATTTCGAGCTGGAACTTGCGCATGTGCTCGACGCTCGCCGCGGCGACGCGCTTGCCGGTGCCAACCGAGCCGGTGAAGGTGATGGCGTTGATGTCCGGGCTGTCAAGCATCGCCTGGCCGACCACCGAGCCCTTGCCCATGACGAGGTTGAGCACGCCCTTGGGCAGGCCGGCACGGTGCAGTATGTCGACGATGGTCCAGGCGCTCTCGGGAACGAGATCCGCCGGCTTGAAGACGATGGTGTTGCCGTGGGCAAGCGCCGGAGCGATCTTCCAGGCGGGAATGGCGATCGGGAAGTTCCAGGGGGTGATGATGCCAACCACGCCGACCGCTTCGCGCGTGATCTCGACACCGACGCCCGGCCGCACGCTAGGCACGACTTCGCCCGAGAGGCGCAGTGTCTCACCGGCGAAGAAATCGAAGATCTGGGCGGCTCGAATGGTCTCGCCAATGCCTTCGGCCAGCGTCTTGCCTTCCTCGCGCGCAAGGTTGCGGCCGATCTCGTCCTTGCGCGCCAGGATCTCGTCCGACGTCTTCTTCAGCACCGCGTGACGGACCAGCAGACCCGAGCGCGACCAGGCGGGAAAGGCCGCTTTGGCCGCGGCGATCGCCTGTGCCGCCTGTTCGACACCTGCGGAAGCGTATTCGCCGACGATGTCGCCGGTATCGGACGGGTTGATGTTGCGGGAGCCGGCATCGCCGACCCACTCGCCGTCGATGAGGTTCTGTCGAAGCGGTGCCATGTCGTGTCTTTCCTGCTGGTTCGCCGCGCGGCGGCATCTGTGTGATTTGTATTTGCCAGACAATTGCTCTGCGGGAAAGCACGCTTTGCGCGGACGGCCGCGACAAAGTCTCTCGGTTCGCGGCCCCGCGCGACCTGCTGCCCGCAGGGCATCGCCCTTGGCCCAACAGCTTCGGCGACACATCGTTCCAATCACCGCGAAACGGGTCTGTACATATGTGTCCATAGTCTTGATTTGCCCCGGGCGGCGTGTCATGCGTCGTGCCGATGGAAGCCACCGACACGACAACCCAGCGCGCCGGCGCCACCGGCAACATCAAGGTCACCCGGGAAGACTGGCTCAAGCTCGCGCTTGAAACGTTGATTTCGGACGGCGTCGAAAGCGTCCGTGTGCAGACGCTCGGCCAGAAGCTCGATGTGTCGCGTTCCAGTTTCTATTGGTACTTCAAGAGCCGCCAGGACCTGCTCGACCAATTGCTGGATTATTGGCGGCAGACCAATACAAGGTTCATCGTCGAACGCGCCGCGCGGCCTTCCGCGACCGTCATCCGCGGGGTGATGAGCATCTTCGAGTGCTGGGTGGACGAGAAGCTGTTCGATCCGCAGCTGGATTTCGCGATCAGGGCGTGGGCCCGGCGATCGCCCGCCATCAGGCGGGCTCTCGACGAGGCCGACGAGGAGCGCGTCGACGCCATTCGCGACATGTTCAGGCGCCACGGCTATGACGAGGAAGACGCCTTCGTGCGCGCCCGCGTGCTCTATTTCATGCAGATCGGCTACTACTCGCTCGAGCTCGACGAACCGATGAGCAGCCGCCTGCCGCACGTCGCGTCCTATCTGCGCAGCTTCACCGGCCAGGAGCCCACGGCGCAGGATGTCGAGGATTTTTCGCGCTATGTCGAGGAAACGCTTTCGCGCAGCCGTTAGCAACAGCCGCCGCTTTCACACCGCGGCAAGAACTAGACATACATGTACAATGACGTTACGCCTCAGTCATTGAACCAACCTCTTCAAGCACGCCATGACCAGACGCTATTCCGCTTTGTCGCTCTTGAGGGAAGGCCTCGCCGGCCAGACCGGCTGGGAGCCGGCCTGGCGCTCGCCCGAGCCGAAGCCGTCCTACGACGCGATCGTCATCGGCGGCGGCGGTCACGGGCTGGCGACGGCCTATTACCTGGCAAAGAATCACGGCATCGCCAGAGTAGCGGTTTTGGAAAAGGGCTGGATCGGCGGCGGCAATACCGGCCGCAACACGACCGTGGTGCGCTCCAACTATTACTATCCGCAGAGCGTCGAGCTCTATGGGCTGGCGCACCGGCTCTATGAGGGACTGTCGAAGGACCTCAACTACAACGTCATGCTGTCGCAGCGCGGCATGGTCAGCCTGTGCCACTCGACCGCCGAAATGGAGATCGGGGCACGCACAGTCAATGCCATGCAGATCAACGGCATCGATGCGGAGCTGTTTTCGCCCCAGGATGTGCGCCGGGTGGCGCCGATCTACAATTTCACGGCCAATGCGCGCTTTCCCGTGTTCGGCGGCATCTGGCAAAGCCGGGCCGGCACCGCGCGCCACGACGCGGTCGCCTGGGGTTATGCACGGGCCGCGAGCCGACTCGGCGTCGACATCATCCAGAACTGCGAAATCACCGACTTCATCGTCGAGGGCGGCCGCTGCCGCGGCGTCCAGACGACGCGCGGCGCCATCCGCGCGGACCGCATCGGCATGGCCGTGGCAGGACATTCCTCGGTGCTGGCGGCCAAGGCCGGCTTCCGCCTGCCGATCAATTCCTATGCGCTGCAGGCCTGCGTAACCGAACCGGTCAAGCCGATCCTCGACACGGTGGTACTGTCGCCCGGCACGGGCGTCTATGTCAGCCAGTCCGACAAGGGCGAGATCGTCATCGGCGGCGGGCTCGACCGCACTCCCTCCTATGCCCAGCGCGGTAACCTGCCGACGCTGGAGGGGGTGATCGCGGGGCTGTTGGAAATGTTCCCGATCTTCGGCCAGCTGAAGCTGATGCGGCAATGGGCCGGGATCGTCGACGTCGTGCCGGACTCCTCGCCGATCATCGGTCAATCGCCACTGCCCAATCTGTTCCTCAATTGCGGCTGGGGCACGGGCGGCTTCAAGGCGATCCCCGCCGGCGGCACGCTTCTGGCGAACCTTTTGGCAACGGGCGGGCACAACGACATCAGCCGCCCCTTCGATCTCGACCGCTTCGCCAGCGGGCGGCTGATCGACGAAGCGGCTGGTTCCGGCATCGCGCATTGATGCATGTCGCGCAAAAGCGCCGAGCGGCCTTAGGGCGACGACATGCATAAAGACGAAGACTGAGGTTTGCCATGCAGCTTTTCCCTTGCCCGTTCTGCGGCCCGCGCGACGAGACCGAATTCCACTATGGCGGCGATGCCGGCAATGTCAGGCCTGATGGCGCCGAGGTGCCGATCGAGCATTGGGCCAACTATCTCTATCTGCGCTCCAACCCAAAAGGCGCGGCGCGCGAGATATGGGTGCATATGAACTGCGGCGAATTCTTCGTCATGGAGCGGGACACGGTTACGCACAAGGTGCTGTCTTCGGCTGCCCTGGGCGGGGAGCACGCGGCGTGACCGCCTCGCGCCTTAGCACGGGTGGCAGCGCCATCGACCGCTCGCGCCCGATCCGCTTCAGCTTCGACGGCGCCACCGTGCAGGGATTCGCCGGCGACACCATCGCCTCCGCGCTGCTGGCCGCCGATGTCGCGGTCGTCGGCCGCAGCTTCAAATACCACCGGCCGCGCGGCATCTGGGGCGCGGGCGTCGAAGAGCCGAACGCGCTGGTGGATATCAGCGGCCCGCAGACGACGCCGAACACGCGTGCGACGACCGAGCCGGCGCGCGACGGGCTGGTCGCCAAAAGCGTCAACGCGACACCCAATGCGCTGGCCGACCGCAACGCCTTCCTCGACCGCTTTTCCCGCTTCATTCCGGCCGCCTTCTACTACAAGACCTTCATGTGGCCGGACTGGCACATGTTCGAGCCACGCATTCGCGCCATGGCGGGACTGGGTCAGGTAGACAAGGACTGGACGTCGCCCGGCCGGGCCGACCAGATCAACCACCATTGCGACGTGCTGGTGATCGGCGCCGGACCGGCCGGGCTGGCAGCGGCAAGGCTGGCGGCCGGCGCAGGCCGGTCCGTCATGCTGGTCGACGACCAGCAAAAGCCCGGCGGATCGCTCGGTCACCGAGTTGGCGAGATCGACGGCAAACCGGCCGCCATCTGGGTCGAGGAGACGGTTGCGGGGCTTTCCGCCGGCGGTCACCTGGTCCTGCCTTCGACCACCGCTTTCGGTATCTACGACCATAATCTGGTCGGGCTTAACCAGCGGCATTTCGACGGCCGGCCGGACACGCTGTGGCGGGTCAGGCCGCGCCGGATCGTGCTGGCGACGGGCGCCATCGAGCGGCCCCTGCCATTCGCCAACAATGACCTGCCGGGCATTCTCTCGGCGGACGCAGCGCTCAGCTATCTCAGGCGCCATGCGGTGCTGGCCGGCCGCCATATCGTCGTCGCCGCAAACAATGACAGCGCCTATGAAGTGGCGGAGGCGGCCGCCGAGGCTGGCGCCGACGTCACGCTTGTCGACATCAGGCGCGACGGTATGCCCGCCGCGCCCGCCAACGTGCGGATGCTCAAGGGCCGCGCGCTCACCGCCGCGGCCGGCAAGCTGCGCGTCGAGGGTGTGATGCTGGACGACGGCACCAGGCTCGATGCCGATTGCGTGCTGGTGTCGGGCGGCTGGACACCGACCATCCATCTCTTCGGCCAGGCCAAGGGCAAGCTCGCCTGGAGCGAGGCGCGCGCGGCCTTCCTGCCGGGCGACCCGGTCGAGGCCATAGCGGTGGCCGGAGCTGCCGCCGGCGCGGTTTCGTTGTCGGAGGTATTCGCCGGTTCGCAGAAAGCCGTCGCGTCGCTCGGCCCGACGAAGGCAGCAGTGCCGCGCAGCAGCGGAACGGAGGCGACCAGCGGGATAGTAGCGGCATGGCCAACGCCGGGTTCGAAGGGACGCATCTGGATCGATTACCAGAACGACGTGACGGTGAAGGACATAGAGCTGGCGGCGCGCGAAAATTTCGTCTCGGTCGAACATCTGAAGCGCTACACGACGCTCGGCATGGCGACCGACCAGGGCAAGACCTCCAACCTGCCGGGCCTGGCGCTGATGGCCGGGATCACCGGCCGCACGGTGCCGGAAGTCGGCACCACGACCTATCGTCCGCCGTTCACGCCGGTTCCGCTGGCGAGCTTCGCCGGCGCGCGCAGCGGCGAACTGATGGCGCCGGTGCGGCGGCTGCCGCTGGAGAGCGTGCATCGTGCCAGCGGCGCCGTGTTCCAGGAGTATGGCGGCTGGCTGCGCCCGGCCCACTACGGCGGCGGCGGCGATGCGGATCGCTCGATCCAGGACGAGGCCCGCCGCGCCCGCCAGTCCGTCGCATTGTTCGATGGCTCGACGCTGGGCAAGATCGAGGTGATCGGACCCAAGGCGGCCGCGTTCGTCGATTTCGTCTATTACAACACGATGTCGACACTGAAGCCGGGCCGCTGCCGCTACGGCTTCATGTTGTCCGAGAACGGCGTGGTCTTCGACGACGGCGTGCTGCTGCGGCTGGACGAGCATCGCTTCGTCGTGTCGTGCTCGTCCTCGCACGTGGCCGCCGTGCATGCGCGGCTGGAGGAGTGGCGCCAGGACCGGTTCGGGCGCGGCGCGGTCTACATCCACAACGCCACCGCGGAAATGGCGACCCTGACCGTTTCGGGACCGAACGCCCGGAAACTGCTCGAAACGGTTGATCTCGGCCTTTCGCTCGACGATGGCGAGCTGCCGCACATGGCGGTCGGCCAGGGCAGCTATGACGGCGACGAGGTGCGCATCACCCGCGTCAGCTTCACCGGCGACAGAAGCTACGAGATCTCCATCCGGGCCGATCGCGCCGAGCCTTTGTGGGCGCGCCTGCGCGACGCCGGGCAGGCGTTCGATGCGGTTGTCATCGGCCTCGAGGCGCTGATGATCCTGCGCGCCGAGAAAGGCTTCATCGTGATCGGCAAGGACACCGACGGCACCACGCTGCCGCATGACCTTGGCGTCGAGGCCCCGCGGGCAAAGCGCCAGACCGAATTCGTCGGCCGCCGCTCGCTGTTCACCGAAGAGGCTTCGCGCGGCGACCGCATGCAGCTGGTCGGGCTGGCGGTCCCGTCCGGCGAAGCGCCGCTGCCAACTGGCGCGCATGGCATCAAGCGTAGCGGCGGCAAGCTGCGCAGCCAGGGCTTTGTCACATCGAGCTACCGGAGCCCTACGCTTGGCCGGCCGGTTGCGCTCGGCCTGATCGAGCGCGGTGCGGCCCGCCACGGCGAAACGATCGAAATCCAACATCTCGGCAAGGCGATGACGGCGACGATCGCCGCTCCTTGCGCCTTCGACCCGGCAGGAGACCGGTTCAATGCGTGATCTCGCCCAAAAATGGCCGGTAGCGCCGGACTGGCAGTCGGCAACCATCGGTGCACCGGGTCTCGAGGCGCGCACGATCCCCGGCCTTCACCAATTGCTGGTCAGCGGCGATCTCGACGCCTGGGCGCGGATATCCGGCATGGACGGCAACGGCGTGGGCGCCTTTGGCAGCGCGCAAGGTGACCGCTATGCGGCGCGTCTGGCGCGCGACCGCCTGCTCGTCGTGTCGAGCACACCGCTCGCCATCGCCGCGGGTTGGCACGCGGAAGGTTTCGCGGTGACGGCGATCAGCGCTGGACTTCATGTGTTCGAGGTCAAAGGCTCGGCCATCGACGCTTTCATCGCGCGCGGATCAACGCTCGACCCAAACAAGGAAAGCGCCAGTGCCGCACTTTCCTTCGCCGGCGTCAGTGCCATCGTCTACCGCCACCGGGACAGGCTGCGCATCCATGTCGATCGCGGCCTGGCATCCTACCTGTGGACGTGGATGGAAACGGCTCTCAGAGCGTGAACGACCAGAACAGGCAGGCCAGCGTGGCCGCCGCGAAGACGACGAAAAACAGACTGCGCAAGAGCACGTTGCGGCGAAGCTCGTTCATGACGAAGTGGCAACCGACGATAGCCGCCGCAAACAGGAACCGCCAGTTCAGCAGCGCCCATAGGGCGTCGCGCTGGCTGAATGCCCATCTGGCGACGAGACAGCCTACGATGGAGGCAAGGAGCACGATCACGGTCCAGAAGATGGCATCGGCTGCATGGGTGAGCACGATGCTGGCGGCTCTGATCGGCAGGATCATCATCAGCAGCGCGCTGAAGAAATAGACGGCGGCGAGTGGTATGAACATCCCGGCATCGGCAATGCCGTCGAGGCGCCTGACGCCGATCGCACCGTAGGGGTAGCCGTGCCTGGCCACCACCAGGCTCAAGGCCATGAGCAGCGCTGTCAGCACCGCGACCAGGGCGAAGGACGTGAGGGCTTTGCTCATGACGGTCCCGTTCAAAGCGAATCAAACAGGAACCGTTTTAGTCAATGGCCGCATATTGCGTAAGCACCGGCGCGCCCGACGGCAGCGAAATCGGCAGGCAGCCCAGCATCAGTGGAGCGGGCGGCCAGAACGAAACCGCCGCGTCGACCGCCTGAGCGGCGCGCTTCAGGCTGCGGCGGGCAGCGATGTCCAACAATTCCGAAGCTGAATCCGGTTTCTACAACCCCGAAATTTGGAAAAGTGACTGTTTGGTGGAGCCAATCGGAATCGAACCGACGACCTCTTGAATGCCATTCAAGCGCTCTCCCAACTGAGCTATGGCCCCACTTCCGGCAGTCAACCGGCGCCGTTTCCGGCGAAGAGATCCGGCGCGGGTTGGAGACCGCGCCGTTAGTGCAGGCGGCTTCTAACCCCGCCCTTCGTCAATATCAAGCCTTCATCAGCGGCTTTTTCTTCACAAGCTGCGAAAGCCGGCAAACGCTTGCGTTCCCGGCCTTGTCAGACCTCGTCGTCGTCGTCGCCGACGCCGATCATGTCGGCGACATCGTCGTCCTCTTCCTCTTCGTCGGCGAGGAACGTATCGTCCTCGTCGTCGCCCAGGTCGACATCATCCTCGTCGTCGCCGAGATCGGGCAGATCGTCGCCCTTGACGTCTTCGTCAGCCTCTTCGAGCGAGACGACTTCTACGCCCTCCTCGTCCTCGGCGTCCACTTCCTTCTCGGCCACTTCCTCTTCCTCCTCGAGGGCGGCGATCTTGCCTTCCTCGAAATAGGAACGCGGATAGGTCTTGCCGGTATAGGGCGAGACGATCGGGTCCTTGTTCAGGTCGTAGAATTTTCGACCCGTTTCAGGGTCGATACGCTTTGTGCCAAGTTCGGTTTTTGCCACGGCAAGCCTCGTCGATAAAAGAGTGGTCCCCTTAACCACTGTTTGCAGCGCTGTCAAAGCCAAAAGCCGGCGTCACAAAACCATGCGTTGAAAGGCCTAGCGTCAAGTGACGACCATGGGGGATGACCATTTCGGCCCACCGTGATACGAGACCGCCGCAACAAATGAAAAGCGCCGGCCCGCCGGCATTCCGTCCAGGGAAATTCCATGTCTCACGCCGCCGCTTCCAAGCCGGCCACCGCCCGCAAATGTCAAGCGCTTTCCGGTACGGCGCGCGTGCCGGGCGACAAGTCGATCTCGCACCGCTCCTTCATGTTCGGCGGGCTCGCCTCCGGCGAGACCCGCATCACCGGCCTGCTCGAAGGCGAGGACGTGATGCGCACCGGTGCCGCCATGAAGGCGATGGGCGCGCATATCGAGAAGCGCGGCGACGAATGGGTGATCCGCGGCACCGGCAACGGCGCGCTGCTGCAGCCGGAAGGGCCGCTCGACTTCGGCAATGCCGGTACCGGCTCGCGGCTGACCATGGGGCTGGTCGGCACCTATGACATGGAAACGACCTTCATCGGCGATGCTTCCTTGTCAGGCCGGCCGATGGGCCGCGTGCTGGAGCCGCTGCGCCAGATGGGCGTGCAGGTGCTGAAGGCAACGCCCGGCGACCGCATGCCGATCACGCTGCATGGGCCAAAGCATGCCGCCCCGATCACCTATCGCGTGCCGATGGCCTCCGCGCAGGTGAAATCGGCGGTGCTTCTCGCCGGCCTCAACACGCCGGGCATCACCACCGTCATCGAGCCTGTCATGACGCGCGACCACACCGAAAAGATGCTGCAAGGCTTTGGCGCCAATTTGTCGGTCGAGACCGACGAGCGCGGCGTGCGCCATATCTTCATCGAGGGCCAGGGCAAGCTCACCGGCCAGACGATCGCCGTGCCGGGCGACCCATCCTCGGCCGGCTTCCCGCTGGTGGCCGCGCTGATCGTGCCGGGTTCCGACATCGTGATCGAAAACGTGCTGATGAACCCGACCCGCACCGGGCTGCTTTTGACTTTGCAGGAGATGGGCGGCCAGATCGAGATCTTGAACCCGCGCAATGCCGGCGGTGAGGATGTCGCGGACCTGCGCGTGCGTTATTCCGAACTCAAGGGCGTCACCGTGCCGGCCGAACGGGCGCCGTCGATGATCGACGAATATCCGGTGCTGGCGGTTGCCGCCAGCTTCGCCGAGGGCGAGACGCTGATGCAGGGGCTGGAGGAACTCAGGGTAAAGGAATCCGACCGGCTGTCGGCGGTCGCCAATGGGCTCAAGCTCAACGGCGTCGACTGCACAGAGGGTGAGGCATCGCTCGCGGTGCGCGGAAAGCCCGGCGGCAAGGGGCTCGGCGGCCATCCCAATGGCCCGGACACGACCGTGCAGACGCATCTCGACCACCGCATCGCCATGAGCTTCCTGATCATGGGGCTGGCGACCGAGAAGCCGGTGACCATCGACGACGCCAACATGATCGCGACAAGTTTCCCGGAGTTCATGAGCCTGATGACGGGGCTTGGGGCGGAGATCGGGTGAGAGTTGATGGGTTGGGGCCAAACTGAAATGCCGGCAGGACAGCGCCCCCCTCTGTCCTGCCGGACATCTCCCCCACGAGGGGGGAGATCAGCCGTCACAGCGGCCTTCGCAAATCGCCCGCGTTGCAGAAGTGAGCGAGGCGTCGGAACTGCCAATCTCCCCCCTTGTGGGGGAGATGTCCGGCAGGACAGAGGGGGGCGCGACGGATCGCAAGCTCTCTCCGGACCGCTACGCTGTTCGGTTTCAGGTATGCTGGCCTGCCAATGACACACGTCTTCACCATCGCCATCGACGGTCCGGCCGGAGCCGGCAAGGGCACCCTCGCCCGGCGTCTGGCCGATCACTACCGACTGAACCTGCTCGACACCGGCCTCACCTACCGTGCCGTCGCCCATGCCTTGCTGCGGCTTGGCTTGCCGCTCGACAATGTCTCGGCGGCCGAAACGGCAGCACGTCAGGTTGACCTGGCGAAGCTCGACCGGGCCGTCTTGTCGGCGCATGCTGTTGGCGAAGCGGCCTCGAAGGTCGCGGTGTTTCCGACCGTGCGGCGCATCCTGGTGGAGAAACAGCGCGAGTTTGCCAAATCCCCCCCGGGCGCCGTGCTCGACGGTCGCGACATCGGCACCGTGGTGTGCCCCGATGCCGACATCAAACTCTATGTGACCGCGAGCGCCGAAGTGCGGGCAAGGCGCCGGCTGGCCGAGATCGAGAGCATCGGCGGCACGGCTGATTTCACCGAAATCCTCGCCGATATCCGGCGCCGCGACGAGCGTGACATGGGCCGCGCCGACTCGCCCTTGAAGCCTGCCCCCGACGCGCACTTGCTTGATACCAGCGAAATGGCTATAGAAGCCGCGTTTCTCGCGGCCAGAGCTGTCATCGACGACGTGCTGTCCAAGGGAAACAAGGCCTGATCCGGGTTTTCCCTCGAGTTTCCGTTGCTGGAGGCAAAGGAAATACCCATATCGGGCACGAACCAGCCTGCCAGCATTCTTCATGCGCCGGACTTGCCGCCTTAAGCGGCCAAGGGCTCTTTGCCCGGAACGCCGGCAGGCCAACGCAACGCTAACCCACGGCGCACGCTCCGCTAAAAAGATGCGGGGCATTCCAGGAGAAACAATGTCTGTAGCAAATCCCTCTCGCGATGATTTCGCGAGCATGCTCGAAGAATCATTCACCGCCGGCCATTCCGGCGAGGGCCAGGTTGTCCGGGGCACGATCACCGCGATCGAAAAGGACATGGCCATCATCGACGTCGGCCTCAAGGTCGAAGGCCGCGTGCCGCTGAAGGAATTCGGCGCCAAGGGCAAAGAATCCACCCTCAAGGTCGGCGACACGGTCGAAGTCTATGTCGAGCGTATCGAGAACGCGCTTGGCGAAGCCATGTTGTCGCGCGAGAAGGCTCGCCGCGAAGAGAGCTGGGTGCGTCTCGAAGAGAAGTTCACCAAGGGTGAGCGCGTCGAAGGCGTCATCTTCAACCAGGTCAAGGGCGGCTTCACCGTCGACCTCGACGGCGCCGTGGCGTTCCTGCCGCGCAGCCAGGTCGACATCCGCCCGATCCGCGACGTGTCGCCGCTGATGCACAACCCGCAGCCTTTCGAGATCCTCAAGATGGATCGCCGCCGCGGCAACATCGTGGTGTCGCGCCGCACCGTGCTCGAGGAGAGCCGCGCCGAACAGCGTTCGGAAATCGTGCAGAACCTCGAAGAAGGCCAGGTGGTCGAAGGCGTGGTCAAGAACATCACCGATTACGGTGCGTTCGTCGACCTCGGCGGCATCGACGGCCTGCTGCATGTCACCGACATGGCATGGCGCCGCGTCAACCATCCGACCGAGATCCTCAACATCGGCCAGACGGTCAAGGTGCAGATCATCCGCATCAACCAGGAAACGCATCGTATCTCGCTCGGCATGAAGCAGCTCGAGAGCGATCCTTGGTCGGAGATCGGCACCAAGTTCCCGATCGGCAAGAAGATCAAGGGCACCGTCACCAACATCACCGACTACGGCGCGTTCGTCGAGCTGGAGCCGGGCATCGAAGGCCTCATCCACGTTTCGGAAATGTCGTGGACCAAGAAGAACGTGCACCCCGGAAAGATCCTGTCGACGACGCAGGAAGTCGATGTCGTGGTGCTCGAAGTCGATCCGGCCAAGCGCCGCATCTCGCTCGGTCTCAAGCAGACGCTGGAGAACCCGTGGGAGGCTTTCGCGCGCAGCCATCCGGTCGGCAGCCAGGTCGAGGGCGAGGTCAAGAACAAGACCGAGTTCGGCCTGTTCATCGGCCTGGAAGGCGACGTGGACGGCATGGTCCACCTTTCCGACCTCGACTGGACCCGTCCGGGCGAGCAGGTGATCGAGGAGTACAATCGCGGCGACATGGTCAAGGCGCAGGTGCTCGACGTCGACATCGAGAAGGAGCGCATCTCGCTCGGCATCAAGCAGCTCGCCCGCGACACGGTTGGCGAAGCGGCGACGTCGGGCGAACTGCGCAAGAACGCCGTCGTCACCTGTGAGGTCATCGGCGTCAAGGATGGCGGTCTGGAAGTGCGGCTGGTGGAAAGCGGCATCGAGACCTTCATCAAGCGCTCCGACCTTTCCCGCGACCGCGACGAGCAGCGCCCCGAGCGCTTCACCGTCGGCCAGAAGGTCGACGCCCGCGTCATCGCCTTCGACAAGAAGACCCGCAAGCTGCAGGTCTCGATCAAGGCGCTGGAAATCGCCGAGGAGAAGGAAGCGGTCGCCCAGTACGGCTCGACCGACTCCGGCGCTTCGCTGGGCGACATCCTGGGCGCCGCGCTGAAGAAGCAGGGCAGCTAATCGCCCTTTCGCACAGGCCCGAAACAAAACCCCGCCGGAGCGATCCGGCGGGGTTTTTCTTTGTCGGAAACTCGGACGCAGCCCGAGGATCGTCGGAATCAACTATGCGCCTTATGCGCGACCGTAGAGCGGCACCAGCGTGCCGCTCATCGCCTGGTTGGCGGGCGAGGCAAGGTAGGCGATGGCCTCGGCCGCCGCTTCGAGGCTGACCCATTTGCTGAAATCGGCATCCGGCATGTCGGCACGGTTGGCCGGCGTGTCGAGCGTCGAGGGGGCCACCGCATTGACCAGGATGCCCTGGTGCTTCAGCTCTTCCGCCATGGCCACCGTCATCGCCGCGACCGCTGCTTTGGAGGCGGCATAGGCGACCATGCCCGAGCCGCGGCGCGGATCAAGCCCGGCGCGTGCCGTGACATTGACGACGCGGCCGGCGGTGCCCGCCGCCAGCATCGAGCGCACCGCCGCACGGCTGCACAGGAACGCGGTGCGGGCATTGGTGTCCATCATCTCGGCAAAGGAGGCGGATTCGATCTTCTCCACCGGCGCCATGGCAAAGCCGCCGGCCAGATGGATCGATCCCCACAAGGCGGGAACCTGGGCATAGAAGGCTTCGACCTTGGCGGAGTCCGACAGGTCGACATTGTGTGCCAGCCTGACGTTCTCGTGCGCAGTGAAAGGGAAATGCGAAGGTGCCGCGGCATGGGCGTTCGGCACATGGCAGACCGCGCCCTCGCCCAGCAGCTTGCCGACGACCGCGCCGCCGAGCGCACCGGTTCCACCGGTCACAACGATATGCCTGCCCTGAAGTGTTTCCGTCATCCTGGACCGCTCCTGTCTTTTTTTGATTATGTCGCTTGTTTCGCCGCGCCGACGCGAAGCGTCGCGCCTTTCGTGCGATCACTCAATTGATATCTCGACATGGCAGCCGTCGCGTCTTTGCATGTGTCGGGCAGCGGCGATTGTTGCCGCGCAAAAGCCAAGCCGGCGAATGACCACGATGCAGGTAGGAAAATCGACGCCGGCGTGAAGCTTCACTCGACCGTGATTTCGATGACGCGCGGCAACCCCGTTGCCCGGGCGCGCTTCAGCGCGAGTGGTAAGGCGCCGGTATCGGCGATCCGTTCGGCGCCGATGCCATAGGCCTCGGCCAGTTTGCAGAAATCCGGCGGTGCCGGGGACACGCCGACGGGTTCCACGCCGACGTCGAGCATCGAAGTCTCGATCTCGCGATAGCCCCTGTTATTCCAGACGACGAAGATAACGGGTGCCGCGGCATCGAGCGCCGCGCCGAGCTCGGGTAAGGTGAACTGGAAGCCACCGTCGCCGGTGAGGCAGACGATCGGCGCGTCGGGCATGGCGAGCGCCGCGCCCACCGCCGCCGGCGGGCCGTAGCCCAGCGCGCCGAAGCCGGTGGCGGCGTTGAACCAGCCGCCCGGCCGGTCGTGATCGTAATAGAGGTTGGCGGCGTAGACGGGCTGGGTGGAGTCGCCGACGATGATCGCGCCCGGCAGGGCGTCGCGGATGGCTTCCACCGCATGGACCTGCGCCGCATGGACGGGGGTCAGTTCGGCGCGAGCCGCCTTTCGCGCCGCCGCGGCGCGGTTCTTCCCGTCCTGCCTGCCCGCGTCGACCGAGCCGAGCGCGGCAAGCAAGGCTTCGATCGCCTCGGCGCAGTCGGCCTGGATGGCCACCGTCGCCGGACGGCGCGCCAGCTGATCGGCGCCGATGTCGATGCGGATCAGATTGGCCGGCAGGACAAATCCGCCATCGCCATAGCCGTCATAATCGGTCGGGCCGAACTCGGTGCCGGCGGCAATGACCAGATCGGCCTCGCCCATCAGCGCGCGGATGGCTTTCAGGCTGGGACTGGCCGGTACGCAGAGCGGATGGCGGTGGAGCAGGCCGCGCGCATTGGTCGTCTCGACGACCGGCGCGCCCAGCCTTTCGGCCAGGCGCCGCAGCGCATCCTCGGCGCGCTTGGCGCCGCCGCCGGCCAGGATGAGCGGGTGCCGAGCCGCCGCACAAAGGCTGGCCGCCGCGGCGATGGCCGTCGCCCCGGCAGCCGGTGGCGCGGCATTGCTCAGCACCGCCGCGATCCCATCGGCAGGCTTGACCATGACGTCGGTCGGAATCTCGATATGCACCGGGCCCGGTCGCGACGAGGAGAACAGCGCGAAGGCACGGGCGAGCGCGCCGGGCAGTTCGCCGGCCTCGGTGATGCGTTGCGAAAACAGCGCCACCTTTTCCATCATGCCGCGCTGGTCCGGCAGCTCGTGCAGGAAGCCCAGGCCCTTGCCAAGCGTCGGCGTGGCGTTGACGCCCGAGATTACCAGCATCGGCACCGAATCGGCGCGCGCCTGTGCCATGGCGGTGATGGTGTTGGTCAGACCCGGGCCGGTGATGACGAAGGCGACGCCCGGCCGGCCGCCGGCGCGCGCATAGCCGTCGGCCATGAAGCCCGCGCCCTGCTCGTGGCGCGGCGTGACATGGCGGATCCTCGAACGCGCCAACCCGCGATAAAGCTCGACCGTGTGGACGCCGGGAATACCGAACACGGTGTCGACGCCATGCGCCTCGAGCAGTGAAATCAACGCTTCGCCAATGGTGGTCATTAGTGTTCTCCCCTTTCCGGCTCGAGGCCGAGCTCGGCTTCGACAGCCTTGATCCCAATCGCCGCCAATTCGCCGGGCGAGAACATCTCGCCGGCCAGGCAGCCTTCGATCCAGAGTCCGTCGATGATCGCGTTGATCGCGATGGCATGGTGGCGCAACTGGCTTGCGTCCGGCTTGCACTGTTCGGCGGCGAGCACTTCGGCCACAACCGCCTCCACCTCGTTGCGAAAGCCGAGATAGCCTTCGCGGTGGGCACGGGCCAGGGTCGGATCCGCACCGGCGCGGCCGATGAAGGTTGCCCAGAGCGAAAAAACCCGCGCGTCGATGATCGGCGCGTTGAGGTTGGCGGTGACGAAAGCCGCAAGGCGTTGCCGCGGCGAGGCATCTTCCATGACCAATGCTGCTTTCGCCTGCTCGGTCATGCGCCCGACCAGTGCCGTATAGGCCTCCTGCAGCAGTTCTTCCTTGCCGGGGAAATAGTGCCGGATCAGCCCCGCGGTGACGCCGGCACGCAATGCGATGGTGCGCAAGGTGGCGCCCTGCAGCCCATGTTCGGCCACGCTGTCCAGAGTCGCCTCGATCAGATCCTGCCGCCGCCGCTCCTCGCCCTCGCGACGAAACTTGCGGCGGGATGGCGCATTCATTGGCGCAGGATCGGCCGCGTCAGGCATGTCGGCCCACCTTCGCAGGCGATGCAGAGCGCATCCGCCTCGAAGACTTCAACCATGCAGCCCGCGGCCTCCATCGCGGCCTTGGTCTTGGGAAAGCCTGCAACGGCAATGACGTTGAGCGGGCTAGTCGGCAGTACGTTAAGGCTGAGGCCGTTGGAAGCAGCGAACTCCTCGGCATCGCCTTCGACCAGCCGGATGCCGCGTGCCTTCAGCATTTGATAGAACGGGGCCGGCAAAAGCGGCGAATAAACCAGCGCGAGGTCGTCGGCCAACGGGCTGATCACCGACATCAGGTGCAGGCACGCCTCTTCGCCCTGCCACAGCGGCAGATCAAAGCCGTAGACGGAAACGCCCAGCGGCGTCAGCAGGTTGGAAACCTGCTGGATGCCTTCCTGGTTGGAGCGGACACCGCGCCCGATCGCCAGCGTGCGGGCGTCCACCCAGACACAATCACCGCCTTCGACCTGACCAGGAGCCTCGACGCGGCCGAGGATCGGAATGCCCAGCCTTGTGTAGGTTTCCTCATGCAGCGAGGGCTCCCTGGCGCGTAGTGGCTTACCCATGGACAGGATCAGCGCGCCGCGACCGGTCATCAGCGATGGGTCGTGCGTGAACACCGAATCCGAAAGTCCGTCGGCCTTGTCTTCGATCCATTCGATTTCAGCGCCGGAAGCCGCTACCAACTCAGCAAGGGCCGCGTGCTGCGAGGCAGCTTTCGCCGGATTGAACCCCGGGCCATAGTGCCAGGCAGATCTGTCGGCATCGCGCATGGCGTTGGCCGCCGACCGCATCAGCACGCGCCGCAGCGTCGCCGCCATGGACTGTGATCCGAAAGCGCTCATCGGTGCCCTTTTTAGCTGAAAAAAATCGAGAAAATTTCATGAAAGGCTATTTATACACTTGCACAACAAGGCCGCAAGTGCCGTAATGAGCGGGATTGACGGGCTCGCGCTGTTGGGTCCATGCTGAAGTCTGGAGCGGGGCAGTACAGCGTATGTTGATTAGCCGGGTAGACGTTCGACGAGCTGCCATCGACTACACGGAGGTCACCCGTTGAGCACGGCGAGAGTTGCCGCAGCCCCATCCGGTGAGGCGCAAAATGGCGCCGCCGAAGCCATCCACGTCGAGAACCTGCACAAGAAATTCGGTGAGCTGCACGTGCTGAAGGGCGTCTCGCTGTCGGCGGGCGACGGCGAGGTCATCGCCATCATCGGCGGTTCGGGCTCAGGCAAATCGACGCTGTTGCGCTGCATCAACTGCCTGGAGAATCCGACCAGCGGCATCATTCGCGTGAATGGCGAGGAGATCAAGCTGAAGGCCGACAGCCACGGCCATACCGTGCCGGCCGACCGCAAGCAGATCGAACGCATCCGTTCCAAGCTCGGCATGGTGTTCCAGAACTTCAATCTGTGGAGCCACATGACGCTGATCGAGAACGTCATCGAGGTTCCCGTGCATGTGCTGGGCGTCAAGCGCGACGCGGCGATCGCCCAGGCCGAAAAGCTTCTCGTCCGCGTCGGCCTCGCCGAAAAGCGGGATGTCTATCCGGCCTACCTGTCGGGCGGCCAGCAGCAGCGCGCCGCGATCGCTCGCGCATTGGCAATCAATCCGCGCGTCATGCTGTTCGACGAACCGACGTCGGCGCTCGACCCCGAACTGGTCGGCGAGGTGCTGAGAGTGATCGGCGACCTGGCGCGCGAAGGCCGCACCATGGTGCTGGTCACCCACGAGATGAAGTTCGCGCGCGAGGTCGCGACGCATGTCGTCTATCTCTACAATGGACTGGTCGAGGAGGAAGGCCCGCCGGAACAGATCTTCGGCGCGCCCAGATCCGAAAGGCTCAAGCAATTCATTCGCAACATCGGCTAGCAAACCGAGGGCGGAAGAAAACCGGGAACCAACAACAAACTGGGAGTCGTAAAATGAAGACTGTTCTGAAGACGTTCGCCGCAGCGCTGCTGCTCGGCGTCGCCGCCATCGGCGTGGCCAAGGCCGATCCGGTCAAGATCGGCATCGCCGCCGAGCCGTATCCGCCGTTCACCTCGCCGGATGCTTCGGGCAAATGGGTCGGCTGGGAGATCGAGTTCATCGACGCCGTCTGCGCCGAGGAGAAGCTCGACTGCGTCATCACGCCCGTCGCCTGGGACGGCATCATCCCGGCGCTGACCACCAAGAAGATCGACCTTATCGTCTCTTCGATGTCGATCACCGACGAACGCAAGAAGACGATCGACTTCTCGGATAAGTACTACAACACGCCGACGGCGATCATCGGACCGAAGGACCAGAAATTCGGCTCCGCGCCGGACGATCTCAAGGGCAAGATCCTGGGCGTCCAGGTATCGACCGTGCATGCCGTCTACGCCAAGAAGCATTTCGGCGCCACGGCATCCGAGATCAAGGAGTACCAGACGCAGGACGAGGCCAACAACGACCTTGCCGCCGGGCGCCTCGATGCGGTGCAGGCCGATTCCATCGCGCTTGGCGAGTTCCTCAAGACCGACCAGGGCAAAGCCTGCTGCGACCTGAAGGGCATGGTGGCTCCGGACGACGAAGTGCTCGGACCGGGCGTTGGCGCCGGCGTGCGCAAGGAAGACACCGAGCTGAAGGAAAAGATCAACGCCGGCATCAAGGCGATCCGCGCCAATGGCAAGTATGACGAGATCTCGAAGAAATACTTCGATTTCGACATATATGGTGGCAGCGGCGCGCAGTCGAACTGACGTGGCGATGCCATGCAGCCGGACTGACGCGGCGGTGCCACGCAGTCGGACTGACGACCATCGCATGGGCTGGAAGACAAGGCACTGACGCCAAGTCCTCCAACCCGACCTTTCCCACGCACCCTTGCCGCCGGCGGCTTGCGCCGGCGGATTGAGCCAGCAATCCGGGGGCGAAGCTGATCGATTCATTTCTTCCGGCCTCTGCGGCCGGCATCATCGAACTCCTGTCGCCCGCGCCCGTCGGCTGGGGCGGGACGCTCATGCTTGGGCTGCTGCATTCGCTTGAGATCGCCGTCGGCGCCACGATCGTCGGACTGTTGATCGGAACCGGCGGTGCCTATGGCAAGCTTTATGGCGGCCCCGTGGTGCGCGACCTGCTGGCGGTCTACACGACCATCGTGCGCGCGGTACCGGAACTGGTGCTGATCCTGCTCCTCTACTACGCCGGTACCGACCTGATAAACCAGATGCTGACCGCCATGGGCTATCAGCGGGTCGACATCAGCGGGCTGGTGGCCGGCATCGCGGTGCTCGGTTTCGTCCAGGGCGCCTACTCGACCGAGGTCATACGCGGCGCCATCCTTGCCGTCCCGCAAGGCCAGATCGAAGCCGCCCGCGCTTACGGCATGTCTCCCGGCCTTCTCTTGCGGCGCATCACGTTGCCGGCAATGCTGCCCTTCGCCATTCCGGGTCTCGCCAATCTCTGGCTGATCGCCACCAAGGATACGGCGCTGCTGGCCGTGGTCGGTTTCTTCGAACTGACGTTGGCGACGCGGCAGGCGGCGGGCGTCACCAAGGCCTACCTGATATTCTATCTCGCGGCCGGCATGCTCTATCTGGCCGTGACGCTGTTTTCGAACCTCGTCCTTGGTCGCGTCGAGAAATGGGCGCGGCGCGGCATGCCGTCGATCAAGGAGGCGCGCTGATGGCGAGCGAAGCGGCCATCATCAACAGCGCGGCTCGCGCCTCGCTCTGGCTGCAACCGCATCGCATCGTGCTGATCCTGATTGCGCTGGGGCTGGTGCTGTCCGCTGCGTTCTTCATGCGCTGGGACTGGCTGCCGCAATATTACGGCCTGGCCCTGCTCGGCATCTGGCGCGCGCTGTGGATCCTGGCCGTCACCTGCCTGTTGGGCTTCCTGATCGCGGTGCCGGTCGGATTGGCACAGGCTGGCGGCCCGATCTGGTTCGCGGCGCCGGCGAAGGTCTTCTGCACCGTCATCAGGGGAACGCCGCTGCTGTTACAGCTGTGGCTGCTCTACTACGGGCTGGGTTCGTTGTTTCCGCAATATCCGTGGATCCGCGAATCCTGGATGTGGCCCTATCTCAGGCAGGCATGGCCTTATGCCGTCCTGGCGCTGACGCTCTCATTCGCGGGCTACGAGGGCGAAGTGATGCGCGGCGCCTTTGCCGGCGTGCCGAAGGGGCAGCTCGAAGCCGCACGTGCGTTCGGCATGAGCCGCTGGAAGATCTTCCGGCGTATCTGGCTGCCGCAGGCCTTCTACCGGGCGCTGCCGACGCTGACGGGGGAAACCGTGCTGCAGCTGAAATCGACGCCGCTGGTGGCGACCATCAGCGTCATCGACATCTTCGCCGTTTCGTCGAAGGTCAGACAGGACACTTACCTCACCTATGAGCCCTTGCTGCTGCTTGCCTTGATCTATATGGCGATCACCGGCATTCTGGTCTTCGCCTTCGGCAGGATCGAGGCGCGGATTCCGAACAAGATCGGCTAGGGACCTAGTGAGTAGGGATTGGTGAGTAGGAAGTGGCTAGCCGCCACCACCCATTGCTGACTACTCACTACTCACCACTCACCACTCACTAAAGGCAGTCGCCATGCAACTCAGTCTCGAACAGGCAACCGGGCTGTGCCGCATGGCGGCGCTGGGTGCGGGCGCCAACGAGGAAGCGGCGCAATCGCTCACCGCCTCGATCATATCGGCCGAGGCAGAAGGACTCTCGACCGTCGGATTGTCGCATTTCATCGACTATCTCGAAGCGCTGGAGACCGGCCGCATCGACGGCAATGCCGAGCCGGTGATCACCCGGCCGGCGCTCGCAGTCTATCTTTCCGATGCGCAAGGCGGGCTGGCGCATACCGGCTTCGACCGCACGCTCGACGAGCTCGCCAAGGCGGCAAGACTGTTCGGCGTCGCCATCTTTTCGCAGAAGAATGCCTATACATGCGGCGCCCTCGGCTACTTTACCGGAAGGCTGGCAGCGCAGGGGCTGGTCTCCTTCGCCGCCACCAACGGTCCCGCCGTGCTTGCCGGTTCGGGCTCGGTCAAGCCGGTCTATTGCACCAACCCGATGTCCTTCGCCGCACCCGCCGCCGACGGCCCGCCGCTGGTCATCGACCAGTCATCGAGCGCCACCGCCTTCGTCAATATCCGCAAGGCGGCCGAGGACGGCAAGAAGATCCCCGAAGGCTGGGCGCTCGATGCCAGCGGCAATCCCACTACAGATCCGGCCGCAGCCATGAAGGGGGCCATGCTCGCCTTCGGTGGCCAGCGCGGCGCCAACATCGCGCTGATGGTCGAGGTGCTGGCGGCGGGTCTGTCGGGGGCAAACTGGTCGCTCGATGCGCCCTGGTTCACCGGCGGCCCGGACAATCCCGGCACCGGCCTGTTCGTGCTGGCCGTCGAGCCCAAGCTGCTCGATCCGGATTTCGAGCAGCGGATGAAGGATCAGCTCGACCGGCTGCGCCGGCGCTACGGCGTGCACATACCGGGCCGCTCCCGGGCCGAGGCGGCGGAGAAGGCCGCGGCACGGGGCATCAAGGTCTCCAAGGCCGTGGTGCAGCGCATTTCCGAATTCGCCGAGCGCTATTCGGCCTGAAATAAATTCTTCTTTTCAGCTCATCAGCTGCCGGCGCCTGCCCGCGGCATGGCCATGCGTGTTTTTTTCGCGCGCGGTCTGAACCTTTTCGAGCGTCGGGGCGACCAATGCCTGTCCAGGGCAGGATGAGCTTGCCCGATTCAGACCGGGGGAACAGCAAGTCACATCGAAACCTGCTCCACGCCAAGGCATGCCCTTCGCGTCCCGGAAAGCCCAACCTCAATGAAAGGATACCACCATGACCAGCACCAAGACAACCATTCTGACCGCAGTCCTTCTCCTCGGCTCGTTCATGGGCGCGACCCAGGCGGCCAACCTGAAGGCCGCGCCGGTCAAGCCGTCCAGTCCAGGCGTCATTGCCGCGCCGGGCGGCGGCGCTACCGAGGACCACTATTGCAAGAACGGTCACGCGAAATTCGCCAGTTGCAGCACCGATTTCATCGCGGCCTGCAAGAAGGTCGGTGGCACCATGTCGGATGTCCAGGGCTGGGGTGGGCGTACTTGCTTCACGCCCTCCTGATACCGTCTCAGGTCAGGCCGCTCCGTCGGCCCCTGGCTTCGCATGGATGTCATCCGGAAAACCCCGCCTCGGCGGGGTTTTCTGCGTCAGGCAAGGCGTTCTGAAGCGCATTTGTCCTGATGCAATTCCCAAGCTGTTTTTCCTGGGAAAGCCGCTTCACAGCGACGACGCGTCACCCTTTGCGTTTGACGCGAAACGGATTATGAAACGGCTTCAGCCAAGCTTTCGAGCGCCGGAGCCAGCCATGACCGAAATCCTGCAGACCCCCAAGCTCGTCGTCATTTTCGGCGGGTCGGGCTTTGTCGGCCGCCACGTGGTGCGGGCCTTGGCCAAGCGCGGCTATCGCATCAGGGTCGCCTGCCGCCGGCCCGATCTCGCCGGCCATTTGCAGCCGCTCGGCAATGTCGGCCAGATCCAGCCCGTGCAGGCCAATGTGCGCGTGCGCTGGTCGGTCGATCGCGCCGTGCAGGGCGCCGATCATGTCGTCAACCTGGTTGCCGTGCTGCATGAGAGCGGGCGGCAGAAATTCACGGCCGTGCACGAATTCGGCGCTCGCGCCGTGGCCGAAGCGGCACGCGCAGCGGGCGCCGGCCTGACCCATATTTCGGCCCTGGGCGCCGACCTGGAAGCCGCATCCAACTATGCACGCACCAAGGCGCTTGGTGAAAAGGCCGTTCTGGAGACGATCAAGGACGCCGTGATCCTGCGGCCGTCGATCAATTTCGGACCGGAAGATAGTTTCTTCAACCGCTTCGCCAACATGGCGCGTTATTCGCCGGCACTGCCGCTGATCGGCGGCGGCCACACCAAGTTCCAGCTGGTCTATGTCGGCGACGTCGCCGAAGCGGTGGCGCGCTCGGTCGATGGCAAGGTCAAGGGCGGTCAGATCTACGAGCTTGGCGGCCCGCAGGTGCTTACTTTCAAGGAAAGCATGCAGGAAATGCTCGCGGTGATCGAGCGCAAGCGCCTACTGGTTCCGGTGCCGTGGTGGGTGGCGAACCTGCAGGCGTCGATCCTGGGCCTCTTGCCCAACCCGCTGCTGACCAAGGACCAGGTGCTGCAATTGCGCGAGCATAATGTCGTGTCGGAGGAGGCCGCCAGGGCCAACCGCACGCTTGCCGGCCTCGGCATCCAGCCGCAGGCGCTCGGCACGATCCTGCCAAGCTATCTCTGGCGTTTTCGCGCGGCCGGCCAGTTCCAGCGCAAACCGGCGGTCTGAACATAGGCCGACGGCGGGCGATTACAGGCGCGAAGTGATCCGCATGGGCAGCCCGCCTTGCGGCTGGGTGGTCAGCTTCTGGACCGGCCACGGCCTGGTTTGCGCGATGGAATCGAAGCGGAAACGCGACAGCAGGACGGCGAGCGCGATGATCGCTTCCTGCATGGCGAAGCTGGCGCCGATGCAGACGCGCGGCCCGGCGCCGAACGGCAGATACTGAAAGCGGTCGATCTTTTCGCGGTTGCCCGGATGGAACCGCTCCGGCATGAACGCGTCCGGCCTGTCCCACAGCTTCCTGTGACGGTGGACGACCCAAGGCATGACCAGCACGGCCGCGCGCCCCGGGATGTGGAGATCCCTCCAGTTCTCCGGCTCGATCGGCTCGCGGTTGATCGACGGCGCCGGCGGATAGAGCCTGAGCGCCTCGTCGAAGGCGGCGCGGGTGAGCGGCATGGCGTCCAGCCATCTGGTCGGATCGGGCTCGCGCGCCAGCACGGCATCGATCTCGCGCTCGATCTTTTCCCGCTCCCATGGCGCCTCGGCCAGGCAATAGAGCGTCCAGCCCAAGGCTCGCGCCGTGGTCTCATGGCCGGCACCGATGAAGGTGATGATGTTGTCCTCGACTTCCGAGCGTGTCAGCCCGTCCGGCCCCTCGGCCTTGAGCAGGAGGGTCAGGAAATCCTGCGGCACGGCATCGGCATCGCGCCTGAGTCTCTGTTCGCGTATCTTGACCGTATTGCTGACGATCTTGCGGAAATAGGCCATGGTCTTGCGGCCGCGGATGCGGGTAAGCCGCGGCAGCCATTCGGGCGCGCGCAGCAGGTCTAGCGGATCGACGCGGCCCATGGTCTCGAACAGCCGGTCGATCTCCTTGGCGAAACTGCCCGGCTCCCCCGCGATTTCCCCGGAGAACAGCGTCTCGGCCAGGATGTCGTAGGTCAGCAGCGTCATGTCGTGGGCAATGTCGGAGATGCCGCCATCCTCGTAGCGGGAGGCGAATTCAAGCGTGCGCTTGAGCATCGGTCCCGCGAAACCAAAGATGTGACGCGGCGTGAACACCGGCGCCATCGCCTTGCGCGAACGCTTCCAGACCTCGCCTTCGGCCGTCAGCAAGCCGTCGCGCAGGATCGGCCGCAGGATGAGCTGGCGCACCGTCGCCATCTTGTAGTTCCTGGCATTGTCGACCAGGACATGGCGAATGAGCCCCGGGTCATTGGCGATGACCAGCGGTCCACCGACGCCGTTCACCGAGATCCAGGGCTCGTTGTAGGTCGGCTCTCCCCACAGCTCGAGCGGGTTGCGGTAGACGATGCGCATCATCTCCAGCGTCGAGGGCGGCGATGTGCGCGGCCTCGGCGCCGGCGGAACGAAGGGGGCGGGCTGAGTGTCCATGGCTGCTCCGCTGGCAAGCGCGTCGCGCTAGTCCTTGCCTCCGTTCGATGTAGTGACTGACGCACGGCGCGTCCATGTGGCCTGACGATAAAAGCCCGTGCCCCCGAAGGGACGGAGCGATGCTCCCATCATCTGATTGTGACCGCTCGCCAAACGGCGCGGTCTTGTCCATGACGGCGCTCTGCCGTAGGTCACAGTCACCAACAGATACCGTCAATCGAAGGAGCCCGCCTTGAAGCACCAGTTGAACATCATCATCGGCAGCACCCGCCCGGGCCGGGCCGGGCCGGTTTTCGCTCACTGGCTGGAGCGGTTCGCGCGCGAGCACGGCAAATTCGAACCGGTGCTGACCGACATCGCCGCCTTCGATCTGCCGGTGCTGGACGAGCCGCACCATCCCAGGCTCGGCAACTACCTGAACGATCATACCAAGGCCTGGTCGAAGGCCGTCGATGCCGCCGACGCTTTCGTCTTCGTGGCACCGGAATATAATTACTTCGTCGCACCGGCCATCGTGAACGCGATCGACTATCTCTCGCGCGAATGGAAATACAAGCCCGCCGCCATCTTCAGCTATGGCGGCGTTTCCGGTGGCCTGCGCGCGGCACAGGCGCTCAAGCCGCTGCTGACCTCCGTCGGCGTCATGCCGGTTCCGGAAGGCATCGCGCTGCCGCTGTATCAGAAGCTGCTGGGAACCGATGGCTCCTTCGAAGCGAGCGAGCAGGTGCAGGGCGGGGCAAGAACCATGCTGGAGGAGTTGCTGCGCTGGAGCGAGGCGCTGAAGCCGATGCGCGCCGGCTGATGCAAGCCGGCTCGCCCGCGCCGTAGACAGGCGGAATGTCGGCAAACGACCGAACGGTGGGCGGTTCGGCCTGCGTTTGCCATGCGCTTTGCTGCTGATGCTTTTGATGGCCGCCATCGCGGCAGCCGGCGCCAAGATAGAAGTTCACGATCAAAATTCCTGCGCGACCGGCTGGCTAAGGTCAAAGCCTCTCGCCAATAGCTGGCCGACGGTGCGCTTTTCCGCCCGGAAATGCCTGCAAACCTGTCGGTAGCTAATCAAGTTGTCCGGTTTGGTAGCACATGATCTGTCCGCTTCTGTTTTGGCGTCGAAGCGGTTCAC
>NZ_VFVW01000006.1:0-404549 GCF_006442305.1 Mesorhizobium sp. B2-3-6
TGTAAGCCAGCAGCACCAGGAATGCTGCCGGCCGAGAGGTCAACGTGCCAATTGAGGTGAGCACGCTCGTGATCGGGTGATTTGCCATCATCAAGAACTTTCGACTGCAACGCGGGTTCCCATTCTTGGGCCAAGCTCGCGAACGTGCTTGAAGGGTTTTGCCGCAAGCTGATCCGACATCTTGGGCGGCCACAGTTTTGGACGAAGCCGGAACTTGGCGACGATGGTCGGATGCGCTGGCGTGAAGGTGTCGTTCCACGGCAGATATGAAGCCTTCTTCATGTGTGGCGGAACCTTCGGCGTCGTGCAGCTTTACGTTCTTTAGGTGGAGATCATGAGGGGAGATGTAGCTCGTCTTCGCTGGCGTGGTGGTGTGCAGCACGCGGGCGAGCGCGCGGTGACACCACTCTGATGTCCGCGCGAAGAAATGGATCGCTAGCTTGCCGCCTTCGACCCGCGGACAGTCGTACCATCCTAATGGTCCGACACTCGGCGATTCTCGGAACGTGACTACTTCCAAGTGATGGGGCGAGGTATGGCACGCGATACAACCTGACCTGAGCTTTTGAGCCCGCTCGATATTAAGGAGGTAACCCCTTGCCAGGTGAGACGATACTGCCGAACAGATCAGGTTTCGATCTCTCCGTGTTGTTCAAGGTGCTGGAACGACGGGACGATCTCACGGCCCAAGACCGGGCAGTACTTAAGGACGGCCCCTGGCGCGTGCGTGACTACGAAGTCGACGACGAAATCGTCGTGGAGCACTCCGAACCCAAGGAGAGCTGCGTTATCGTCTCGGGGATCACGGGAAGAAATGTCACCTTCGCCGACGGCAGGCGTCAGATAACGGCCCTCCACATTCCAGGCGACTTCGTTGATCTGCATGCATTCCTGTTGCACGTTATGGACCACAACGTCGTTGCTTTGGCGCCAACTCGCATGGCGTTCATCGGGCATGATACGCTGCATCGGATCACTGAGACCCACCAGCATCTGTTCCGCGTGCTGACAACGGTATTGGCGGTGGATGCCGCCATTCAGAGGGTTTGGATCGCGTGCCTCGGGCGCCGGTCCGCAGAGGCCCACCTGGCGCACATCATTTGCGAGATGTTCCTGCGTATGGAGGTCGTCGGCTTGACCCGGGAATGGTCATTCGAATTTCCTGTCACGCAAAGCATGCTGGCGGATACGGTGGGGCTGTCGATTGTCCATCTCAATCGGACGCTTATGGCATTGCGCCGTGCTGGCCTTATCACCTGGCAGCGTAAGGTCGTGACCATCACGAACTGGGATCGCTTGGTGCGAGCCGCCGAGTTCGACGCGACTTATCTCAACCTTCGCAAAGAGCCGCGATAGAGACTTTTACTCGCGTGCTTCGTCACCTCCCAGCAGCAATGATGGCCCAAGCAATGGCGCACGGCACGCTCGGCTTGAGAGGCAGGTGGAGGACCCCAACGGGCAAATTGCCGACGCACTCCTCAACCACCTCGGCCCGTGCACAATCGTGCTAACGGATAGTGCTTCGGCCGCACGGCAGGCGATTTTCTTCAGGCTCCTCTGCTGCAATTGAACCTATCCGGGCGGCCCTCAAGCACGCGATCCGCGGTGTTCATGCATCTTGGGCTAAGGGATCTGATGCGTCTGGCGCCGATTAAAGCGGTCAGTTTGGAACTTTTCATCCCCACAAGCGTTCGAAGGGGCTTGTGGGGACGGGGTGCCAAATGAAGCAAGGGATTCTTCCTGCTCAAGTCGACGAGGTAGCCTCTCTCTCGGAGGTTCCCGATCCGATACTCACCAATGAGTTTGAGGATTTCTTCGAGAATGCCGCCATCGCACTTCACTTCGTCGGGAAAGATGGCACCATCCTGCGTGCCAATCGCGCGGAATTGCAAATGTTGGGATTCACGGCCGACGAATATGTAGGCCGCAACATTCGCGATTTCCACGCAGATCAGGTTGCTATTGGAGACATATTGGACCGCCTGTCCCGGCGGGAGGAACTTAAAAACCACCGCGCCCGGCTGCGTGCCAAAGATGGCTCGACCCGCTGGGTGGAGATAACCTCCAACGTTCGCGCATTGGGTGACCGCTTCCTCAATACCCGCTGCATCACCATCGATGTGACTGAAACGGTCAAGGCGCAGGAGCTTATCCGCGAACAGGAGCGGCGCCTTGCCATCACCTATGAGAACGCTGCCGCTGGTATTGTGGAAGCAAACGCCGAAGGCCAACTGCTGCGGGTAAATTCCCATCTGTGTGACCTTTTGGGCTACACGCAGGATGAGCTGATTGGACGATCGATTTTTGACCGCACCTTTCCCGCCGATGCTGAAGCAGATCGCGAGCAGTATCGACGGCAAGTGGCTGGCGAGATCGACAGCTACACACTTGAAAAGCGATTTGTTCGCAAGAATGGATCAGTTTTTTGGGCTGTTGTGAATTCGTCGAGCGTTCATGACTGCGACGGGTCATTTCGATACGCTGTACGTGTCCAGCACGATATCAGCGAGCGCAAGCGGGTTGAGGCGGCGCTTGCCAAACGTGCCGAGGAACAGGGTGCGATACATCGATTCACCGAAATGCTGCAGCATGCGCGCACGCAAGAGGATGTGTATGCGCCGGCGCTCGATGCAATCCAACGTGCGCTCCAATGCCAGCGTGCTTCGATATTGCTGTTGGATAAAAACGGGCGCATGAAGTTTGTGGCTTGGCGTGGCCTGTCCGACACTTACCGCGTAGCGGTGGAAGGACACTCGCCTTGGTCAGCGGAGAGCCAAGATCCGCAGCCGATCTGTGTTGACGATGCACACCAAGCGGATTTGCCGGAAGAATTGAAACAAGCGATCCAGACTGAGGGCATTGGTGCGGTCTACTTCATTCCGATCACACAAGGTGGACGGCTTCTGGGCAAATTCATGGCCTACTTCGACCAGCCTCAAGAGCACTCGGAACAGCAGATTGAAACGGGTCGGACCATCGCTCGTCAGCTCGGTTTCGGTATCGAACGCATAAAGGGCGAAATTGCTGCTCAAAGGCTGGCAGCAATCGTGGAGTCTTCCCATGACGCGATCGTCAGCAAGGATTTGAATGGGATCATTTTGACATGGAATCGCGGGGCTGAGCGCCTGTTCGGCTATTCGGCCTCGGAAGTGCTCGGCAAGCCGATCACGATCATCATCCCTCCGGATCGGCTGCAAGAGGAGCCGCTCATCCTGGGTCGAATACGCAAGGGCGAAATTGTCGATCATTTCGAAACAGTCCGGCGCCACAAGGATGGGTCGCTAGTGGACATTTCTCTGACTATATCGCCTGTCCGAGACGCAGCGGGCCGTATCGTTGGCGCCTCCAAAATTGCCCGGGATATAACTGCGCAGAAAATTGCGGAAGCAAAGGTGCGCGACAGTGAACGTCACCTTCAGGATCTTCTCGCGGCCATCCCTGCTGCAATCTACACGACCGATGAGCAAGGCAAGATCACCTATTTCAATGAGGCAGCGGTCGAACTCGCCGGCCGCACGCCGGTGATCGGCAGTGATGAATGGTGCGTCACCTGGAAGCTCTATTGGCCAGATGGAACGCCACTTCCTCACGACCAGTGTCCAATGGCTGTTTCCCTTCGTGAAGGGCGGCCGGTCCGGGGAGTTGAGGCGATTGCCGAGCGGCCGGACGGCACGCGGATTCCATTCATTCCCTATCCGACGCCGATGCGGGATGCAGCTGGAGCAATTGTCGGCGGCATCAACATGCTGGTCGACGTCAGCGAGCGCAAGCAAGCTGAGACACAACAGCGGATCCTGCTTAACGAACTCAACCATCGCGTTAAGAACAACATGATGATGTTGAAGTCCTTGCTTTCGGTAGCGGCCAGGACCAGTCAAAATTCGGAGGCTCGCAAGACGCTCGACGAGGCGAGCAAGCGAGTGGCAACCATGGCTGCGGCTCAACGTGTTCTCTACGACACCCCAGACGCATCCAATTTCAGCGCGCCACTTTTTCTCGGGGCCATTTGCGAAACGACAAAGCAGGTGTTTCCAGCGAACGTCCAACTCATTTGCGACGCCGATCCCATCCAGTTGCCCAACGATATCGCGATGCCGCTTGCGCTCATACTCAATGAGCTTTTGGTCAATGCCGTCAAACATGGATCTGCGGGCAAGGCAAGCATCATTCGGGTTGGGATCAAGCAGCACGGTCAAAAGCAGGTGTTGACGGTAGAGGATGAAGGTTCAGGTTTCGATCTGAGGGCGGTGCGTCCTTCCTCGTCAGGTTTGCGGTTGGTTGAGGGGTTGGCGCGACAGATTGGTGGGATTTTCGAAGTTGAGCGAGATCCGTCTCGTTGCATCGTGATTTTTTCTCAGGCTCCCGGGGAGAACGGCTTTGACCTTAAAAACGGCAATGTTTGAGACAGGCCGAACGGGGGAGTCGAACCAGCCATTCAGACCTCAGTTGGTTTTCTCCAGAGATGATGGGATTGGAGCAGAAGCGAGAATTTCCGGCAAACCATGCATCATGATCGTCGAAGACGACTACCTCATAGCCCTCGATGTCGAGGCTAGTCTTAGCGATGCCGGTTTTGTGTTGGCTGGGATAGCCAGCACAGCCGAGGAGGCGATCATAATTGCGCGCTCGGCTCAGCCTGCGATTGCCCTGATGGATATCCGCTTGCTTGGCAAGCGGGACGGAATTGACGCAGCGTTGGAACTCTACCGGGACTTCGGCATACGGTGCATCTTCGCAACCGCGCACGCTGACCGCGACGTAAAGCTTCGAGCCGAAGCGGCAAGACCACTCGGCTGGGTTCAGAAACCCTACTCTACGGCGATGCTCATCGAAGCCATCCAAAACGGTTTGCAGGAGCTCGACAACAAAGGCTGAGCGTCACAGCCGGCAGCCAGTGCTGGCGAAGCCCTGGCTTTGAAATTAACGGACGTAATCTTCGTTGCTATCGCGAATTGGTACGCTCCAAGCTGGCCGGCTGATCGATTGCGACTGTACGCATACAGACCACCGGATCCATTTTGCCTGGCCTGACAACCCAGGAGGCCTGGTATCAGGCCAATAGCATGGGCCTGCAATCATACCGGGTTTGGTTAGATACCATAGTGCCGACAAATCTCTCCGTCACTTCGACCGAAGTCCGGCTTCGGGCCGTGGCCATGGAACTGCCGAAGGGCATCGGCACACCACGGCAGCGCGATTGGCTACTCGGAGTATGTCGCAGGGATTTCCGATGTGAGCTTCTTCGGCGAAGCCGCCAAACGCTGTCTCGACATCGTGCACGCAAACACGCCCGCATGGAAGGACACCTTACGATGGACGTCGCAGAGTGGGTTAGCCAATCTCCCGACCGTCAATATCGGCCCGTGGTGGCGCGACTACCATAGATCGCTGGAGAGGCTGCACACCGGCTATGCGCGTTCGATGTCCTGCCCGTCTCTCGGCGATGTCTGCTCCAGGACTGCTCGCCCTCTTCCTGACCGGCGCTTTTTCGGTCGGCAGTTAGAGCTCGGGGCCGTTCGGCACGGAGCCGCTCTTCTTGAACGGATGCCATCGACGACCGCTTTCCAGACGCAAGCGAAGGTGCTCCCGCTGCCCGACCTGAACGTCGCGGACCGTCAGTCGGAAAGGACCGACGCATCCGGCTCGGCTGCTAGCCGAGCGTGCGAATCGGAACCAAAGTTTGAGGAGCAAGTTTGGCCGTGAACGCCGAAGTTTGGCACAACCATCCAAGGAAGGAGAAGCCGATGAAAGCGCAATGCGGGCCGGCGGCAGTTTGCCGCTGCTTTGGTTTTGTTGAGCTTGCCGGCGATGGCCCAGACGAGCGGGACACCGGACCTTAAGCTGCCAACGCAGCAGTCTGGATCCACGCCGCCCCCCGGCCCCACCGGACATATCGACGACCAGACGCGTGAAATGATGCGCCAGATGATAGACGAGATGTTGCAGGAAAAGCTGCAGGGAGATGGCGGTCCCGAAGGAGGACCTCCGCACCGCAAAGGTTGGCACCGGGACATCGCACAAGGGCCTCGCGAGGCGGGCAGGATATCTCGAAAGGCTGATCGCATGGGGCCCCGCATGATGTACTTTGCCCGTATGCAAATAATGTTTGCGATAATGGACGCCGACGGCGATGGAGCCCTTTCGCACAGCGAGATCCAGGATGTGATCGGGCGGATATTTGACGCCGTCGACGAGAACGGCGATGGCAGGATTGACCTCGAGGAGATTCAATCCTTCTCACAGGGTCGTGGAGGTGGAGACATGCAGTAGCGCCCAAAGGGGCGCCTGGCTCCTGTTCCTGGCCGCCATACTCGCCCGACCTCAACCCGATCGAGATGGCCTACTCAAAACTCAAGGCGCACCTGCGAAAGAAGGCGGCCAGAACCTTCGACACGCTTTGCGAGGCTCTCGGCGATATCTGCCACCTGTTCGAGCCAGCCGAATGCAGAAACTTCTTCAAAGCGGCCGGATATGAGGCCGATTAATCGCGACACGCTTGAGGCAGAAAAATTGCGCGGGCGCCAAAGCTGTCCGGTCTCGGCCCGCCAAGTCCCGGGAACATGGCCGCGAAGAGGACCATTTGTTCACCTGACCTGCGGCGGGAGGTGGCCATGCGCGGCCTGCGGCAGCTCTCTTTTGGCATGAGAAGCCCGGTCACAGGTGCTTGAACCGCGAGCGGCAAGGACGGCTGATCAGGCGATGAGGCGGAGAGATTCGGACGTTCCCCTCAATCCGCCATGCCGGCCTCATGGGGTACTATTGCGTCGAGGATTGCGTTGTACAAACTGACGGTATCTTCCTCGATTTCTGTGCTGCTGATGCCAGCCGCTTTCGCATCCGAAAAAAGCTTCTGGGTGAGTTGGGCAACCGAGGTGACATCCGCCCCGACTGTTTCCGGGACGTTGCTTGATATCCATTTGTGAAGGAAGTTGGTTCCACGCGTGCTCATCGAGAAAACAACCACCAGATGAACAGCGCGCAAGCCCCAACCACAACCGCTGAGACCGCTATCAAAATGCCCCTGCCGTTCTGCCATCCGGGCGGCGGCGGAGGCACCACCTTTTCAGGCTTGGTTCGATCGTCCATTCCGCAACAAGCTGCGGGGAGATCTTAGGTTCCGCTAATCCCGTTTCGCGGAAAATAACTTGCCATGGCTGCCACACATTCAATTTTTCACTCCAGCGAAAGAACCGCCTTTTTCAGCCTTCGGCTCCGACCTGCAGGAGGTGCTAAGGCCGGGTCAGTGAGAACAGCACGCCTGGCGATTTGCTCGCGTCGGCATACCGGCGATTTCTGGCCGCGAACCGCGTATTGCTTGAACACCTGACGTCCCTAGTTGCGGTCTCTCAAAAACCTCGCCTCCCGCAGCAATGAATTCCAATCGGGGCCGATGAGCTTGATCAGGTCACGCGCCTGGCGTTCCGAGATGCCGACTTCTTTAGCCAGCCGCCGAGCAAGAAGCCGCATGCCCTCGTCTTCGCGTTCGCTGCCGTCATCTTCCATCGAAACCTCCTACGGCCGAACGTGGCAGCGCTGGTTTGGTTTCGCCAGGCAAAAAAAACCGCCGGCCGGAGCAAGCGGGCGGATTGTATTGACGAATTTGGGCCGCCCTTCTTGACGAGACGCATCACCGCCACAGAACTACCAAATGACTTCAAGGATCGACGCAACTCGCGACCTAATGCTTTCGGATACCGCCGACCTAGTTGCTGCTGCAAGTGCGGCCCGGGAACTCTATGGCCCAGACGCGGCAACGGCAGTGGTCTACTGCGCCATGGAAGCACATTTCGCTGGGCGGACGGCCGATTTTCTTTTCTGGTTTGATGTTTTTCGCGACCTGATTAAGCCCAAAGCTCAATGAAGCGGCGTGAATAAAGGGCGAGGTAGGAGGCCGTTTGACCGCGCGTCCTGGCCGTCTGGAATCCGTTTGGAGAACGGCAAGGACATACTCCTGGAACTGATTGGGAATGGCCGAAGGAGCCGCGCTCGCTGGCAGCGAAGGCATCCCCCGATGAGAAGTAGCGCGGCCAACACGAAGCTCTATCGCCGCGCATCACCCGACCTGACGCCAGAACATGGACGGCGTGCCATCGATGCCCGCGGATTAACTATCGAACTACGCGGATTATTGTCGGATCAGAAGCAATGACCGCCAGAACCTGCTCGTTGCAAAAGAGGCGAAAGGCTGCCGCCTACGCAAACTGAGGAGCCCTGCAATCTGGTCGACGCCGATTACATCACGGCGCAAGCGGGGTGGCGCGAACCCGCACACTCGGATGCGGCTAGAGTTCCGGGTTTTCGGCAATTTGCTGGCGGATATCGGGAAAGGCATTGAAAAGGGCCCAGCGTCCCCGTCTGGAGATGCCAGAAGCTCTTTTATAGACGCGGGTGGACGCCCGCATTGCCACAGCCCGGCCCTGTTCAGCCTGTCGTGGGTCCACTGAGGAAAACCGCCACCCGCGCTGGATCCGGTGATCCCAATTGCCGGCAAACTGGTCGATAGGGTTAAAGCTATGGCGCAGCATTGTTGGATATCGCCCGCCGATTTAACCCGGGCCGCGTCTGACACTTAGCTGACTGCGCGCAGGCGCCGAGACCGAACAAAGAGTTGTAGTCCCTCGGAATCCAACGCATGGCCGAAGGCATAGCCTTGCAGTATGTCGCAGCCCAAATCTCCAAGCATCCGTGCGTGCTGCATCGTCTCGACACCTTCTGCTATAATCTCGATACCCAGGGACTTGCCGATCTCAATGATCGACGACACAACCTGCCTTCGTTGCGGAGATTTGACGATTGGAATGATCAGCTGCCGATCTATTTTCAACCGGCGGGGCTGTAGCTTGAGCAGGCTGACTATAGAGGCATAGCCCGTGCCGAAATCATCTATCTCTATATCGATGCCGAGTTCCTTTATTTGATTGACGTTCCATGCAATCAAATCATCGCTGCCATCCAGGAAAATAGACTCAACAAGCTCGAACGAAACCGTTCCCTTTTTGATATCTAATTTCCTTAAGCTCTTTATGAGTTCTTCGTCATGAAGACGTCGCGCGGAAACGTTGACCGATACCCGTGGTATATGGAGATTTGCATTGGACCACTTTGCAAAATCTGAAAGTGATTGATTCAGTATGGATCGATCGATCATCGAGACGACATTTAACTCGTCGGCAATCCTTAGGAAGGCATCCGGCGCTAAAATTCCCCGCTTTGGGTGTCTCCATCGCGCAAGCGCCTCGACGCCGACGATTTCGAGGGTTTTTGCATTAAATTGAGGCTGGTAGAAGGCTATGAACTCATTGCGCTCCAGGCCGCCGAGAACTTCGTCGGCAATCCGCTTCGTGTCGACGATCTCGCTTTGCATCACCTCGGTGAAGAAATCATATCGGTTGCGCCCACGCGTCTTTGCCTGGTAAAGCGCGATGTCGGCATTCACCAGCAGATGCTTGCCTTCGATGTCATTGTCGTTCTCGACTGCAATCCCCACGCTAGCACCAAAGCGGCAGCGGTGGCCGTGGTAGTAAACAGGTTCGCTCATCTTGCTGATGATGTCGTCAGCCAGCAGCCCCAGTTGCTTAGTATGCTGCACAGTGCACAGGACCACGAATTCGTCGCCGCCAATACGAGCGACGAAGCCGCCCTCCCCTACCTTGGATCGCAGCACGGTAGATGCGTGAACCAGCATCGCGTCACCCGCGGCGTGGCCAAGTGTATCATTGATGTGCTTGAACCGATCGAGGTCGATGTGAAGCAGGCCCACATGACCGCAGTCTCGCCTAGCTTTTGCTACGAAGTCTTTCAGTACCTGGTCGAGGTAACGACGGTTGGGCAAACCCGTCAGAGAGTCGTGAAGTGCGATATGCTCTATGCGCGCCTTGGCAGACTCGAGTTCTGCATTTTTCGTCTCCGACAGCTGTTTTGCGCGAACCAGGTCGCTGTTGAGCAGGACGTCGGCCGTTACATCCCATTCCGCGCCAATCATCTTGGGCGTCTCGTTTGGGGCTTGGTATATGGTGGCCTTGGATCGGACGTAACGAATTTCACCACCTGGACGGACAATCCGGTACTCCGACGAATATGTTCCGCCGCTGGCCACAGCACTGTTGAAATCTGCGTTGGCGCGGGCCAGATCCAGGGGGTGAATTGCGCCCGCCCAATCCGAATAGCCGCGAGGACCTCCATCGCTGGGCTTGCCATATATTTCGTTCACGCGATCATCCCACGACAGGTCATTGGTCGCGAGATCATGTTCCCAAACGCCAATGGCTGACGCCTCCAGAGCAAGTTCTAGGCGTCGGGACAATCGACGCAGTTCCGTATAATTGCGCTGCCTTTCACTAAGCAGCCGACCTGCTACCAGGAATGGGATCAGGATCAGCGCCCCGGCCGCGGCCATGATGGTACGCAAGAGCCAAGCGTTGCTGGGGGTCGAAGGCCAGCCGTTTTTGGGGACGGCTGCGATCTGCCACGAACCGGACGGAAGCAGAACTTCGGCCGTCACCGGATTGCTTTTGCGGATGTCTGCAGAGCCAAAAAATTGAACTCCGCTTGGGCCAAGGGCATCTTTCCCTATGAGCGCGATATCAATCCCGAGATCATCGTCAAACAGGCCGCTCGCCTTGTAAAGGCGCTGCACATCGACGACCGCGGATATGATGCCCCAAAATCTTTCACTGTTGCCCGCACTCGACACGAAAACCGGAAAACGGCCGATGAAGCCCTGGCCTCCTTGCTTCAGGTCGACGGGGCCGGCAAGAATCAACTTGCGCTCGTCTCGCGCCCTTAGCGCGGCCTTGCGTTGCCAATCATCCTTGCGGTAGTCGAGGCCCATCGCCTTCTCGTTGCCCTTCAGCGGATACAACAAGGAAACGACCAGATCGGGCGCGCCGGCAATGTTGTTCAATTGTGAGTTTTCGCTGAACAGGTTTCTCGCGAGAGAAGCAAAGCGTTGCTGTCCCATATAGGGTTCCGTCACGACCGTCGCGACCAGTCCATGCACAAGTTGGAGGTTTCCGCTGATGTTACCTTCTAGCTTGGCGCGAATTAGATTTACCTTGACCAGGACATCCGCGCGGGCGGCTTGGTCCGAAACGATTTTGTTTTGATGGTCCGCATACGCTGCGCTGATGGCAATAACCAAGACCGCCATGGCGGCCGGAATATTCACCGAAGAAAAAACGGCATCCTTCATCCCGCCGAACCTAGCGCCGAAAAGGGGCAATGGGGTCGAACTCCCTGTGTGGTTCCGGTGTTCGGATGGACTCGTGCTACAATACTAGCGTTGATTGCTTAATTTTAGACTTCACACTTCTGAAAACTTTGCACTTCCGACGGTGATGTCATCTCGGGTCGACGCCGGTCCCCTCGACGTTTTCACGCTGCCGACGACACCGATGACAACACTGATATTGATGGGAATCGTCGACAAGCGACTTCGTCACCTGCCCTGACCGCAATCAGAGAAGACAGGCGAAACGGCTACAAACGGCACGAACCTGGGCTGCTGCCAACCCCTTACAAGCCGCGCTACACGGCGCGGCTGGCCTATACGCAAGATTTAGAAACGGCTACGCTCAAGCTGAGGGCGTTCGCCTAGCAAACCAGATCGCCGTCGAAAGCCCGACCAGCCGGTGCTCGGCAGGCGGGTGCCTTCGACTGCGCGTCGTAGCAAGAGCCCTGTGCTCGGAAAGAATCCTGATCGCAGGCGACAGTCGTTTAAGCGGGATCATACCGTCACATGGATTTAGGAGCAGCGAGATATGGGATCATACCGACGCTCCGCTTCGTCGCGCCGATGGAATAGGCCATCGGAATCCTGGGAGAGTTCTTTGGCAAGCCGTACATATTCTTGCCGGCCCTCACCGCAAATGAAAAGTGCTGCCACGAAACCGTGTCATGCTCATTCAGAAAATCGAGCGTGAGCCCAGCTGAAATCAGGGCGTTCACGACATCGCTGATGGGATGAATCCACTCATAGTAGCGAGGATGCTTCAAGCGCCGGTCGTCGCCGGTATAGGTAAGTTCCTCGTTCCAGGCGAGCGGCTGAGCTATGGGTGTTCGCCAGTCGTGCTTCAACTCGAGTGCCGCGGCCTTGCGATCACACTGGAACATTAACGGATGGCCCTCAGCCATATAGAGCCGACCGCCGGGTCGCAGGAGATCGGCAACCACTCGCGCCCACCGGCCCACGTCGTCGAGCCAGTTTACCGAACCCCAAGTCACGTAAGCGACGTCAAAGGTCCGGCCAAGCGCTTCGACTGCCTCGAATAGCGGCGCTTCCACGAAGCGCACATCAGTGCCTGCCTTGGAAGCGAAATCCCGCGCAGCGGCGATGGCAGTCGGTGAAAAGTCGAGGCCGGTCACGCTGCGCGCGCCGAGATTTTTCAAGCTGATCGTGTCGAGCCCAATGTGACATTGTAGATGGATGATATCCTTGCCGACAATATTACCGAGCTCGCTCGTCTCAAGCTCATAGAGATTGGATCCCCCTGCCAGCACGTTTTCGATCTGGTAGCTGCCCGTTGTGTCAGTCGAATGCAGTTCGGCCCGATCATCCCAATTAAGGCGGTTCGTACCCAGAAACGATTCCACACCCCCTCCGATCGTCAGCGCTTGCTGATGCTTGGTAAACAAATGCTTAATATCTTTGCAGCGAAAGGGCCGTGCGTCAATCTGAGGTCGGCGGACGATGTGCCAGTTCGCGAAGCCTATAATCGCGGAGACAGCGGCGGGGTCTGAGGGAAGGTGTAGGTTGCTCGAACTGAGTTGATGATGATGCAGGCAGTTGCCGACCGCTCGCCTGGCAGTAGTTCTGCAAGCTCGGAAGAGAGCGCCAGCTGCATGCTTAACGAGGGAACAGTTTCCGCTCGTCTGCGACGACCCGCGCGGACCTGATCGGATCGGGTCGGTTTGCCTCATCAACAGCCCATCTGAGTGCCCCTCATGCCAACGAGCATCACATGATCGATTTCGGCAAGTCGGCAACGGAAGTGCTCGGATCTGAACGGGCAGCGTAGGCACGGTTCTCGCCGCCCGTCGATCAGCCCACGCTACCAGAGCTCCAACGGCGATCGCGGTTTACAGCATCGTTAACTCGCCATCGACCACGTATTGCCTGCCGGTCACATCTGCAGCAGCATCCGACAGCAGGAACCACGCGAAGGCTGCGGTCTTCGCCTTCTGGGGGGCCGAGAAAGTCGGCAGCATCCCCGGAACTTGCACTCAGCATGTCGTCTCGGGAACACGAACCCCGGTTCCGCAACGCGAGCCCAGTTCGTCCCCGCGGCTACCAACCTCTACCCTGGCACGCCCCACGGCGGCATGCGCATCCCCTGAAACCTATGGTGCTCGGAGGTTCGGCATCGCAGTTGGGGAATTGAATATTGCCAAGTGAAAGGTCGTGCCGATCTGCCGGGTCGCGGGTGCCGAGGGTGCCACATCTCTTAGATAGAGAGGTCGATCCAGGCGGCTGCAACCGCGGTCTGCTAGTGGCGTCCGTCAAGAACCATGCGAGGCATGGCCGGGCCTCGCCTTGATTCCCGAGCCCGCCTCGCCATTTTGTACCTGCGTCGTGCCCTGACTTCATCCTCCGCTTGCTTGCGCGATATCTCCACCGTACCGAGCAGCATCTTTTCTGGCATGCGATTGTCGTTTGAATTTCGAGTGGCCGCCATATTGGTTCTCCGTTGTGGAAGCCGAACTTCGACTTGGCGGAAGTGTTCCCTGCGGCGCGGGATCGATGCCTCGGGAGCACTAGTTGACCACCGACGAACAAGATCGGGAAACAGAGCCGCGACGTGGCTGGTGGCGGCAGATCCAGGGCGGGCATATCATAGTTAAATGACGGCGCAGGAGCAGGATGCGATGGGGGTGCTCAGCGGCTCCCCTTAAGCTGCTGAACAAAGGCATCGGCTTGCGGAGGACCACAGCATGCGCATGCATCATCCAGCAGACATCGCCATTTATCCAACCGATCTCGAACTGCTGCAGCGGGTTCTTATCCAGTATTGTTCAGAGAGACGGTGCAGTTTGGATTCCGCCATGGCCAACGACGCAGCATGTGAGCTGATGGCGCTGTTTCAGGCCGGCATCGAGGACGAAGGCGAACTCGAACGCATCATTTCCCGTCATGACATGCCGCTTCGGATGGTGGGGTAGGTGCCCTCCTGCCCGTGTAGTGGGCATGCTGTAGGGTCCAGGCTGCACCGCGCGGCTGGCAGGCTTATCCCACCCGCCCCCGCAACAAGGGCGCCGGCCACCTTGGCTCGGCACGGGTGCGAGCAAATTGTTTGCTAAGAACAGCCATACATCGAGCCTCGGTACCGGGTAGCCTCAATCCATAGTGCGAGGGCAATAGCTGGCGACCGCCCCTTAACTTCCAAATCGCGACCTCGATAGCCGCCAGCCGCGATCCATACTGTCTTTGAACGCTGGTAGATTGTAACGCCCCGTGCGCTCGCCCAAGCGCACAGGTCTGCAAAGTCTCGCTTCATGATTTCCCCACACGCAGCAATCGGAACGCTATAAACTGCGAAGGTGGAGGTATGTTCCACGATGCTAAAAAAGCCCGCCACCTTTCGGCGGCGGGCAATCAGCGGGAACACAGCACTGAATGGGAACAGTGCGAGGGTCCAACATCGCCAGCTCGAAATCGTTCCATGCTTCGGCAGGGATCATATAGCGGTTGCTTGACGAACTTGCCGACGTTCGCCGGAAGTCAAGAATGCCGCTGCGCTCCGCGCGCTTTCCTAGCGGATGAAAGCATAACCGCTAGGCTGCTATGCCAATGACGAGCCCCTTGCGCCGCAGATCGTCGATCTCTGCTTCATGTCTTGGCCGACGCGTTCATTTGCCCTGGCGTTGCCTATTCCACGCCTTGCTCCGACTCAACGCCGATTGCGTCGCCGTCACATAGACCGCACCATGATCCCAATTGTTCGTCTTGTGGGGAGCTTTGACGATGGCCTCTCGGTTATCCCTGTCTTTGTCCTTGCGGGCGCAGGTCTCGGTATATCGGGCGTGAACAGGTGTGAGGCCTGTCGCGTCCGCCAGATCCACTTGGGTAATCGGGAATTCAAAATTCTCGTCAACAATGTCGCCGAAAGCCCGCATGCGCACGAAAATTTCATATATCAGAAATCCAATGCGCGAAAAGGCGTCGCGCCTTCCCTCATCGATAATGCGTTCGCGCAACAGCCCTTCATCCTGAAGCGTGTTCCACCAGAAGGCGAGCGCGATACTAGGGCGGTCGAGAAGCAGTTCCTTCATGCGGGTGCCTGAGATCGGCAAGGCCGGCGTTAAGGGGCACGCAGTGACGAAGCAGGACCTGAAGTTCAGCCAGCGAGATTCGCCGAACAACTTTTCGCGACGAGAGAGGGGGCTGGCAACCCTCCACGGCGGCAGTGCCTACTTGCGGATGATCCAGTTTATCAAGGCGGGTTCGATCTGTTTGCGGTCGGTAAATTCCACGATCAGGCTTGTAGCCAGATCGCGCCATTTGTCTTCCGGCACTTTGGTTTCCAAAACCAGTTTTTTGAACACTTCGCGCAGAATGTCGCAATCAAATGCGGAGATGTCGCTCGGTGCCTTTGCCGCCTGCCCGATAAATTCGGAGCACGATCCCGGCTGGCGATCTTTCTGCTGCTCATGAAGGCGCTTCAAGAGTTGGCGCGAGGCTTCGACGGCCTTCCGGGAAAAGCTCAGGCTCCGGTGAAGTTCGTCAATCTCCAGTCCGGTACGCCGAACACTCAACCGCGCAGCCTCGACCAGCATTCGAGTGGTATCTGTTTGCGTGGCCATCATCGCCATTCCTCCCCAGCGATGTTTGTCCAATCTAGGCACATTTGATGGGTCACTTCAATGCCGACGCCGGCGGAATTCTTGGGTGCCGGCCTGTAGGATCTTAAGGACCAGCCGTTCTTCGTCAGCCATGTCGCTTGGCAGTCAGCCATTCAGAGCGGGGCCGATTGTATGGACGGGCAGCATGATCACCATCGAGCCTGTCGTTTGGGCTACAACGGCTTGCCGAAAACAAGGAACACTCACCAAAACCGCTGCGAACACAAATCATGTACCAGGCTGCCGGCCAAGCCACCATATTAGTACCCGCCACATGAAGCGGGTACTCAATCGACCGGCGATGAAGGGACTGGTGATCGGCGGTCGCCTTACTAATGTGACCTCGCCTGCGTTGTTTCACGCTTCAGACCTTTGCGCTTCGGAATCAGACTTTGGTCGGGTTTGGGCGGTCCGATTCAAACCACCTGGCAAGGCGCGCCAGATGTCGACCCCAGGCGGTCACGAGCGATGCCACAGCTATCGCGATTCTGGCGACCTAAAGGCGCCAATCCCCACAAGTTTCCGACGACAAGGCTATCACGTTACGAAAATCCCCGTTCAGCCCGAACCCGAACGGGGCGTGCATATTTGCTGCCACGCCAACCTGGCAATGGATTTGAATGGCAAGCCAAACCATACCGAGGACGGTCAGCGTGCGCGAGACGCCGTCCTGAATTCATGCAAGCCAGAGAAGTGGTCAGCGTCGTGAAGCGGCCGGCCTAGCGTACGTCTCCGAAAGCGGGCCTCGGCTTTACGTGTTCGCCAGACGAATGGCGGCGACCGATAGCGGCGGCAGCGCAATTTTGAGGACCAAGCTACCGGCCTCGCTCTTGCTCGCGACCGGCTCGCTGCGAAGCTCCGAAAGATGTTTGAGTCTATCCACGGTCGGCGCGTCGAGATATTCGGGTTTGCCCATTTCTTCCCAGCGGCGCTTGGCGTTGGCGTGCTCGGCGTCGATGCGTTGCACGCAAGCCGTGGTCGCAGTCGACGCGGCTTTCAGCGTGAACAACACCTCCTCGGTCTTGATCGGATGGCGCGGCAGGGCGAAATTCGTCAGTATCAGCGTAGACGCGCCGTCGCCGCGGACGAACCAGGCGTCGACCGTCTCGTGAGCGCCCTCGACCGGCAGCATCTCGGTGCCAGCGCCATGCAGCAATTGAAAGGCACGATAGGCCGGCTTGGCGATGCCGTGGATGTTCAACAGTCCGAACCCGCCCTGGAAGGGCAGCGAGGGAAAATAATTCTCCTCGAAAATATCGGAGAAGGTCCAGTAGCTGTATCCCTCAACCAGTCCGTTCGCTTCCAGAACGGTCTTGACGATGAACGCGGCGGCATAAGGGTCGTCATGCAAGGGATCGCGCGGGTTCGAGGAGGTGCACCATTCGGTATAATAGAGGGGCACGTCGCCCGCTTGCTTGCGCGCGCCTCGCGCCTCGTCGCGCAGGGCGCTGCGTTTGCTGGCGGCGAGCTGCGCTTCGGTGTCGTCGCCTGGTTGGCCGAAATCGTCCGTCGGGTAATGGTGCGTGCTGACGAAATCGGCGGGCAGGTCGCCGGTCCGGCAGAAATTCAGGAAATCCTCGATCCACGCGTTATCGGCCGTCGCCGGACCGCCGACCCGCAACAGCTTATCGACGCCTTTGATGGCTTCGGCGGTATAGCGATAAAGCTCGAAATAGTCGCTTTGCTTGCCGCTGCCGAAGGCGGTCAGGTTCGGCTCGTTCCAGACCTCGAAGAACCATTGGCGCACCTCGTCCAGGCCGTAGCGGCCCACCCAGTGGCTCACCAGTTTGCGGATTAGCACCGCCCATTGCGCGTAGTCCTTCGGCGGCGTGACATTGGCGCGGTAGTGAAAGGCGGTCTTGTCGCCGGACGCCAGGGCGACGGGCATGAAGCTCAATTCGACGAACGGCCTCATACCGATCGAGCGCAGATAATCGAAGATGAGATCGGCGTTGAAGAACGAATAGAACAATGTGTTGCCCTCGCCGATCAGCGTGCCCATCTCGTCGCACAATATGCCGTGGAAGCGGACATAGCGCATGCCGAGCTCATCATGCGTCCGCTTCAGTTGCGCCTGCCAGTCTGCGCGCAGGCCGAGCGTGGCGTGCCCACTGCCGATCGTGTGTTCCCAGAAATGCGGCAGTTCCGTCGCCAGTCCGTTCAGGTCACATGAAAATGTCGCCGTCATGTAAGCCGCTCCTATCCGCCACACGACGCGCGTTGGCGATGATTGTCAGTGTGGGATTGACCACCGCGATCGAGGGAAGAAGCTCGCATCGCCGACCGCCGTCCATTCCGATCAGCCGTTGGTCGAAAAGCCAGGAAAGAGCGTCATGCCGCCATCGACGAAAAGCGTGGTACCGACAACGTAGTCGGAATCGTCGGACGCCAGCCAGACGGCTGCCCGCGCGATGTCTTCCGGCAGGCCGATCCGCCCATACGGAATCAGCGTCAGCAGGCCCTTGAGCGCTTCGGGCGTATCCCAGGCGGAGGTATTGATGGGCGTGCGTATCGCACCGGGCGCGATGGCGTTGACGCGGATGCGTCTGGGGGCCAGCTCCTGCGCCATGCTTTCCATGAGCAGCTTGATGCCGCCCTTGGAGGTGGCGTAGTTCGCATGGCCTGCCCACGGGATTTCCTGGTGCACCGAACTCATGCAGATGATCTTGCCGGCCGCGCACGAGACGGACGGCACCACGCCGCGCCGCAGGAACTCGCGTGTCGCAGCCTGGGCGCAAAGGAACTGGCCGGTCAGATTGACGCCGAGAACGTTAGTCCAGGTCGCCAAAGGCATGTCAGCAAACGCCGAGTCGCGTTGCAGGCCGGCATTGGCGACAAGGATGTCGATGGTGCCGAACTCGCGCATCGTGCGCTCGAACATGTCTCGAACCTGGTCTTCCATCGAGACATCGGCCATGTGGGCGATCGCCTTGCTGCCGGCCCGATGGATCTGGTCCACGACGGCGTTCGCGGCGTTCTCGTTTTCGACATAGTTCACCACCACGTCGGCGCCCGCCCGGCCAAGCGCAACGGCAACGCTCTCGCCGATGCCTGAATTAGCCCCCGTTACGATGGCTTTCTGCCGCGCCAGAGGCTTGTGATCGGACATGGAGAACTCATTCGAAAAGAAGCTCGCCTGGAACTAAAATTATCGCCACTGCCAGGTCAGCCGGCTCCCATGAAACGCAACCGCGGACCAAAAGGTCCGGCTGGCGCCATTACAATGCGGTAACGCGCAGGAACATGAATGTGATCGCGGCTTGCGAACCAATCCAACGCTCCAATGTAAGACTGAGTCGGGAGCGCGCCGAGCGCGCACTTCAGCCGGAGCCCGAAGAAAGCATCCGACGCCCGCTATCCTCGCCACGTTCCCTGTGCGCTGCCTGTTGGGCGTGTTGTTTCTGTCTTTCAGCGCGCCGGACAAGGTGCTGAAGTTCAAGCGGGCGATCGATCAGACGGCGAAACTTGTCTTGGCATCGACCATTCGGCGACCGCCGTTTCCAGCAGCGCCGGGAGCGTCACGCTCTACGAGAACCTCGGCCTGTCGTGCCAGCCCGTTCCTTCAGCCTGGGCGCCACCCCGTTTGCTCGGTGTGAACCGTCCTTCTCATCCTCAACCCTCCTGTAGCTCCCGCAAAGCTCTCCGTCTTTTCGATCCAGCGAAGACCGCTCGGACCCAAAGCCGCCTCGTGAGGCAATCTTCCTGGCCGCACAACCGCGTCTTGTGGTATGAACAAGAACATCATCGGTTTCCAATCTGACAGTCGGACAAAGGGAGTTGAATGATGTCCATCAAAAGCAAAGTTTCTCGCCGCCGGTTCCTCGGCGGCAGCGCCGTCGCCTTGGCGGCCGGCACGTTGGGGATACCGTTCGTGCGAACGGCACGCGCGCAGGTGGCGACCTTCAAGGCCGGTGTCATCACCTCGCTGTCGGGCGAGAACATACTCGGTGGCAACCTGACCAAGCGCGGTTACGATCTCTGGGCAGAGGCCATAAACGCCAAGGGCGGCGTCGAGGTCGCCGGCCAGCGTTTCAAGGTCGACATGTTCTACGGTGACGACCAGAGCAACCCGGCGACGGGAGCCGATGCCGCCGAGCGCCTGATCGTGCAGAACGAGGTTGATGTGCTGTTCGGCCCCTACACCAGCGGCTCGACCATCGCCGTGCAGCCGATCTGCCAGAAGTACCAGGTGCCAATGATTTCCGGCTCCGCGGAATCGCCAAACGTCTGGAAGGCCAAGCCGGAATTCAACTTCGGCATCATCCCGGCCGTCGACACCACCGCAGGCAAGTCGCTGGCCGTACTGGCGAAACTGTCCAACCCAGCGGCCAAGACGATTGCAGTGATTGGTGTCAACGAGCCCTTCTCGAAGGAAACCGGCGAAGGTTTTCGCGACGGGGCCAAGGAAGCCGGACTGGAACTCGTCGCCTACGAATTGGTACCGGCCTCGGGCGACCTGACCCCGGTCATCTCCAAGATCGCAGCGCTCAACCCCGACATCGTCGCCGTCGGCGGCCATGAGGAGCCGCTGATCAACGTCGTCAAGACCTCGAAGTCGCTCAACTTCCGGCCCAAGGCGCTGATAATGCACTATGGCGTCACCGACCCGGCCTTTGCCCAGGCGCTTGCCGCTGACGCCGACGGCACCTGCGGCGTCTCCGTGTGGCTGCCATCGGTGCCGTACAAGGACGACGTCTTCGGCACCGCAAGGCAGTTTGCCGAGATGGCGCAAAAGAAGTCTGGACACGAGCCCGACTATACCGAAGCGGCCTGCGCGGCCAGCGGACTCGTTTTCGGCGATGCCGTCAAGCGGCTTGGCAAGAAGCCGGCGCTCACGCCCGAAGACAGGGTGGCTCTGAAGGACGCGATAGCCGCCACCGACATCCAGACCTTCTATGGGCCGATCAAGTTCGAGAAGGAAGGCAACCACTACCACGACAACGTCCAGCCGGTGCCGGTGCTGATCCAGATTCAGGGTGGCAAGACCGTGGCGGTGGGGCCGAAGGAAGCCGCGGCAGCAGACCTCACCTACCCGCTGCCGGCCTGGAAATAGGCGGTTTTGGACAGGGTGTGGGCGGCCTCGTCGCCATCACTCTGCCAGGCGGAACCACGGTTGCGCGTGCGCGGAAAATGACGGACCATGCCGTTGAGCGCGCTCGCCTCGCCATGGCATTCCCGCTCTTTCGCTTGCCTACTGAGGGACGGTTTGCACCTTGGATCTTTTCCTACAGACCTTGCTGAACGGCCTTCTGATCGGCGGCGTCATCGCCACCTTTACGATCGGATTCCAGCTCGCTTTCGGCGTGCTGCACGTCATCGATTTCGCCGTGGGCGGCTGGGTCGTACTGGGTGGCTATCTCGGCTACTACATGGCCGCTGGACTGGGCGTCGACGGATTCCTTGCGATCCCGGTCGCCTTCGTGCTGTTCGGCGCCATCGGCTATCTGATCGGGCCGATCCTCTACAATGTCCGCAACAGCCGCACGGCGCGGCCGGAATTGATGGCGCTGGCGCTGACCTTCGGATTGTTCACGCTGCTGCGCGGCGGCATGCTGACCGCGTGGGGCTTCAATACCCACAGCGTTCCGACGGCCTTGAGCGGCGAGAGCCTCGCCGTCGGCCCGTTGACGGTGCCGCTGATCCGCGTGGCGGCGGCGGTGTTCGCGGTCGCCATCGCCAGCGGACTGTTCATATTCCTCTACCGCACCCGCTATGGATTGGCGATCCGAGCGACGGCCGAAAACCGGCAGAACGCGGCGCTGATGGGCGTCGACATCCGCCGCCTAAGCGCCAATGTTTACGGACTCTATGCAGGCATCACTGCCATGGCCGGTGTGTTGATGGGTGCAATTTTTTCAGTCAATCCGGAGGTCGGCCTGCGCTATACGCTGTTCGCATTCTTCGTGGCTGTGCTTGCCGGCTTAGGCTCCGTCGGCGGTGCCCTTGTCGCCGCGCTGCTGCTCGGCGTCATCGAAGCCTTCGTTGCGACCTATGTCGGGTCGAGCTATTCACTGTTGGCGATATTCGCCACGCTGTTCCTCGTCCTGCTCGTATCCCCGCGCGGGATCCTGCGGCACGGCTTGTGAGACCGGACATGAACCCACGCTGGGCCGGCGTCCTCCTGCTGATCGCGGTGATCGGCGTGTTGGCGCTGCTGCCGATGCTGGTCAACAACTATTGGCTGCGTATCGCCACCGGCGCACTGATGTGGGCGGGGCTGGCCTGCTCTTGGAACATACTTGGCGGCTATGCCGGCTACATCAATTTCGGCCATTCGGCCTTTTTCGGGCTCGGCGCCTACGTCACCGCGCTGCTGATGGGCGACAAGCTCGCCTGGCCCTTCTTCGCCACCGTCCCCGCCGGTATGGTTGTGACAGCGCTGTTTGCCATCATAATCGGAGCGCCGACGCTGCGCCTGCGTGGCGCTTATTTCGCCATAGCCACCTGGGCCTTCGCCGAGGTGCTTATCCAGTTCGCCTCGGTGATGGACTTCACCGGCGGCATCGGCGGAATTGGACTGCCGCCGTTTCTCGATGAGCGCTTCTTCTACTTCGCCATGTTCGCCGCAGCGGCGCTGACCTACCTAATCACCTGGGCGCTGTTCGAGCGCTCACGTTTTGGGCTGAAGGTCAAGGCGCTGCGCGACCACGAACTGGCGGCCGAGGCAATGGGCATCAACACTTCGCTGGTCAAGCTGCAGACCTTTGTGCTCAGCGCCGTCACCGCCTCCGTGTTCGGCGCGATCTTCGCCTACTGGGTCACCTTTATCAATCCGAAGAGCGTCTTCGGCGGCGACATCACCGACCAGATGGTGGTCATGGTGCTGCTGGGCGGGCTGGGCAGCCTGTGGGGGCCGGCACTGGGCGGCGTGGGGCTGTTCGTCGTCAACCGGCTGATCTGGATGTATTGGGGCGACACCGCCTTCTATATCGCCATATTGGGCGCGGCCATCGTGCTGGTGGTGCTGTTCATGCCGAACGGCATCGCCGGCCTGTTTTCGAAGCGCGCCGGCAACTCCGGCGCCGTGCTGGAAAAGGCGGTCGACAAGCTTGTCGGCGGTGACCAGGGAGAGCCCAATTGAGCGTGGCCGACGACCGAACGGCTGGCGGCGGCGACCCTATCCTCGTCGTGCGCGAACTTTACCGCCATTTCGGCGGCATCAAAGCCGTCAACGGTGTCTCCCTGGACGTCGCTCGGCACGAGATCGCCGGCCTGATCGGGCCTAATGGGTCGGGCAAGTCGACACTGTTCAGCCTGGTATCGGGCGCGGTCACCCCTGATCGCGGCCAGATCCGCTTCGACGGTCACGAGATCGGCGGCCGAAAGACTCACGTTATCGCGCGGCTGGGGCTTGCCCGCACCTTCCAGATTCCGGCCATGTTCGACAATATGACCGTCATAGAAAACCTACTGGCAGCAGCGGCCGAGGGCCATTGGCAGGGCGCGCGTGAACGGGCGGCCGAAACACTGGCGCTGCTGAAGCTGGACCATGTCGCCGACAATCGCGCCTCCGACGTTTCGGGCGGCCAGCAGAAACTGCTGGAGTTCGGGCGCGTCATCATGCGCCAGGCCTCGCTCATTCTGCTCGACGAGGTGACGGCGGGCGTGCATCCAAATATCCGGAACATTATCGTCGAGGCCATCGCGCGGCTGCGCAAGCGCGGCGTCACCTTCCTGATCATCGAGCACGACATGGAGATTGTGCGCAATGTGTGCGACCGCATCATCGTGATGGACGCAGGCCGTGTCGTGGCTAGCGGCTCGTTCGACGACATTGTTCGCGACTCGGAAGTCATGCAGACCTATCTGGGGCGGCCGCAATGAGCGCCACGCTCACGGCAGAAAACATCGTCACCGGCTATGGCAAGCAGGAGATCGTCCACGGTGTCTCGCTTAATGCGGAGGCTGGCAAGATCACCTGCATCTTCGGACCGAACGGGTGTGGCAAGTCGACCTTGCTCAAGGCCATTGCCGGCGCGCTGCCGGTGTGGAGCGGCAGGGCGAGCCTGGGCGATACAACGCTCTCCAACCTTGCCGTTCATGAGATAGTGCGCGAAGGGCTCGTGCTGATGCCCCAGGGCGGCGGCGTGTTCCCACGCCTGACGGTGATGGAAAATTTGCGTATGGGTGGCTACGCCATCGCGGACCGCCGGTTAGTCGAGCAGCGCATCGAGGCGCTGATCGAGCAATATCCCTCTTTGGCGCGGCGGCGGCGCACCGCGGCCGGTTCGCTTTCAGGCGGCGAGCAGGCAATGCTTGCGCTGGCGCGAGCGCTGGTCTCGCAACCTCGCTTCATTCTACTCGACGAACCTTCCGCTGGATTATCGCCGGCCATGGGTCATTGAGACGCTCGAACGCGTTACCACCCTCACCTCGCGTGGCATCGGCATCGTGATGGTGGAGCAGAACATCCGCGAGGCCATGCCCATTGCAGACAAACTTTACATCTTGGCGGCCGGCGAAAGGCGCTTCGAGGGAAGGCCTCAGGACGTGCACGACGACCGGCAGATCATGGACATCTATATGGGCGGAGCGTGAGATTTGCAGTTCTGCTCTTGCGGTCGGGGATTGCTATTTCCTGACCTGCCACTGCACTGTGATCCAGTGGCGATTAGAGCCTTTGGCCCTTTCTGTTACCCCTCGCGGAACCGGTTGCTCAATCCGCGCCACACCCGCTGAAGAAGCGGCCAATCGAATGAGATGGAGAAGCAGGAGCCGTAGCGCGCCGAACTGATCGATCAGATGCCCGCAGACCAGCAAAAAAAGATGATGGTTATGGACGTTGCCGGATATCCAACTGATCTGCCACTGGACGACTGCGGTGGGACTGCAATCCGATCGTCAGCTTCCAGGCAAGGAGTTGCTGAGCAGCCATTCACCTCCCGTTGATTGCCGACGTAGTTGACCGGGCTGTTTGCGGGGCCTCAATCCTATGAGGGCGCCGTTTGCGCCATGTCGTCAGCTCCGGCTATTGGCGACGGAGCCTACCGCGACTTCACATAATCGAGACTAGCTTGGAATAGTTTGGCGGCAGGCTCGGTATATGCAGCATCGAGGTGAAGTTTGTCCGCTCTTGCCGTTTTGGGAAATTTCCGGATGCTCAAGCACGTCGTCTCAGGCGCCAGAGTGCGGGAGATGGGTGAGGACGATAGAGGATCGGCGCCCACGTGCTCGCGCCCGAAAGTGCTGCCAATCGGACCCTGCATCCCCCTGCCCTGTTTCCTGAACTGGATCGATCTTGCCGGGGAGCATTGTCCTGCCGATGATCGCTCGAATTCCGGCCACTGTCGGCCCACGGCTGCGGAAATCACCCCGAAACGAAGAGCGTATCTCAAAAGGAGGAAACTATGACAACCGATCGAACACTGTCGCAACGCTTCGACGAATACCAACCTTCCAAGACACTTTGGTTTTGGTCGCTAGTGGGTGCTGCTGTATTGACGATGATCGTCGGCTTCACCGCCGGTGGCTGGACGACGGCAGGGACGGCATCGGAAATGGCGAATACATCCGCTATCAAGGCCAAGGCTGAACTGGCGGCCAATCTTTGTGTGGAAAAATTCATCACTGCGTCCAACGCGAGCGACAACCTGGCCAAGCTGAAGGATACGTCTTCCTACCAGAGAGACAGCTTCATCAGCGATGGCGGGTGGGTCAAACTGGCCGGCATGAAGAAGGATGTGCCAGGCGCCGCAGATCTATGTGCGGACAAATTGGCAGCGATGGACACAATCCCGGCGAACAGCGTAGCTCAGGACAACACCAAGAGCTGATTGCCGATCTTGGACTTTCGCCAGGCAGCGCTATGTCGCGCGACCGTCGCAATGGAGGCGCGACCATGTATGAAGCGTGGCTTCAAGGGCCGGTGCCGGTGGCCACCAGCATATCTGGGGAGACAGCAGCTTTCCAATCAGGCAGGCACCAACGGTGAAACCAGTTCGGCGCAACCAGGAACCGAATTGATCCCAGCATTCCGATCCCCGATCGCAGTTTGGGCAAGATCTCACAGACGCAAGATCTCACAGACGAATGCAGGACCAGCTCGCCACAGCGCGGCCGAAGGATCGTTATGCGTGAAGGGGAATTTCAGCCAGCCCACGCCGAACCTGATTTCAGGTCCATCGACAATCCAGATCGAGGCCACGGGCTTGAGGACGTTGATCGGCTCGTAGAAGTCCAGACTGTGCCGGCCTTGACGTGCCTGTGCGGCATGGCTTGCCTCAGCCAGGGATGATGAACTACTCCGGGATGTCCGAGGGAAAGCGCAGGCTTTTGCGCATCGCCAGCCATTCTCGAAGCGCAAGGCGAATGACCTCCAACCGATCGAGGCTCATCTCGGCGGCGACTTCCGAAATTGCCGTTTCAGTGCGCACATCAAAGGCTATCGTCGAAGCACGTAGCATGGCCGCGGCCTGAAGATCGGTGTGCCGCCTGGCCGTATCCTTCTTCCCAGCAGTCAAGGCCCTTCTCGCGATCATCCGTTGGCGTTTTGGCTGTTTTCCGCGCCGCCGTAGTCCCGGAGCGCAACAATCCAATTGTCTCTTATCGTCACCAGAACGAGGCGAGATCCGTGCGGGTAGTACCTGGGCAGAGCCGCTGCTTGATGCGCCAGGAGGGTCCCGTTCAGCCCACACCGTTCACCGCCGAGCAGCCAGTTCTGGCGCTCGCTGTCTCGCAGAACGGCGATGTACTCTCCGTCACCGGGATACCCTATGAGACCAATTTCCTCGTACTCTTCCAATCTGCGCATGGTGATCGTCACGATATCAAGAATAGGACCCTGGGATGGAACTCATTGCGCCAAGATGCAAACGGCCCGACACCACCCCAGCCTGGTGCCGGGCCGTCAGGAAGTGCCCGCGCGGTCGCACTTCCTTGGACATCAGCCTGTGTCATCAAAGTGGTCGGTTAGGAGGGTCTCGTTTGCGCAAGCAACCAGCGGAATCGTGGAACCCTGTTGCCTAGCTTGCGACAACCACAGTGAACGGTTTTCCTGCGACAGCCCTTTCATTGCAGAGCGCGCGGCGGAAGTGATCTCGAAACCTCCGCAAGACGCACATTGGAATTCGATCTTGCGAAGAGTGACGTCGGCCTCGAGCGCCGTGCCGGTGCAGACAGGGCACGTGGCGGGAAAATACCGCCTTTCGAATGACAGGACGTTCATTGCTCTGTCTTTGCTATCGGCGCGCTGGCCGTCGCCGACCGATCAAAGCAAGTCCAACCTGTACCTTTCCAACTGATCACGAACGGTACGGAGTTCCATAGACCAATTGCTGAGCGCATATGTTTCCCTCTGCCATTGCCAACCTTTTAGCCCCTGATCTTCGCAGAGACGTTTCTTCGCGTTGCCACTTCGATTTGCTTTGCTTCCACCTCAAGCCGGTCCGGCGCGGCCGAGCCCATCAGGGCGTAGGCTGTGCCTCCCGATTGCCAATAGACTGTCGGGACGCGACCGTCGGTCGCTGTGGTCGGCGAAACGGCGTCCTCGCCGTTCATCGGAGCCGCGACAAGTGTGATCCGACCGACGCTTGGTGTGTCGGCCGTCACGACCAGGCTTTGCTGTCCGTTCCAAGGCTGTACTTGGACATCCTTCACAACCCATACCGATGGAAGGGTCGGCATGCTGACGTTGACGGCGCCAACCAGTCGCTCGATCTTGTCCTGCTTCGGCTCGGTGCCCGTCTCCGGACCTGCATTCAGTTGTGCCACCCGCAAGGCATCTCGGGCGGCCAGGATGAAGGTCTCATCGGCTGTCTTGCCTCCCTGGCGAAGCGGCACGGTCAGCGAGTTGGCCGACCACCCGATCGCAACCAGCGCGACGGCCGCGACTTGAAGTCTGAGCAATGTGAACATCTTCCTGCGGCGAAACGCCCTCTCCAGCTGCCTGGCTTTCTTCAGGCTCACGCTGGGCGGAAACAACCGCCGGGGTTGGGACTTGCGCAACGCTTCCATGCGCTGCGCGTGGGCAAAAACCTCTGCCGCCTGTTCCGGATCGCGGGCAAGCCTGGCTTCCAGCTCGGATCTCTGCGACGGCGACAGCTCGCCATCCAGCAAGCGGCCGATATCCTCTTGCGAAACACGATTATCGGGCCACATAACGCCCTCCCACGACCTTCAAATGAGGGGAAGCTCCATCGTCCAAATTTTCCATGTTGTGCTTCAAGGCAGCGCGAGCTCGGCTAAGCCGGGACATCACGGTTCCTGGCGGCACTCCAAGCAGTTCGGCCGCTTCGGAGTAGGTAAAGCCCAGCACTCCAACCAGATGGAGTATTTCGGCCTGATCGGCCGGCATTCGCGCGAGCGCCCTTCCGACTTTGGAGAGCTCGGCGCAATGTTCTTGCGATGGCGGCCACGCAGTGTCGGACATGTCCGCGATGGACGCCAAGCGTCGTCGGTCGGCATTGGCCTGGCTAGCGCCGGTCAAAAAAGTGTTCCGAACGATCCGTATCAGCCAGGGAAGCAGCGGTCTGGAGGTGTCATAGCCGCCCGCCATCGACAGCGCACGGGCGAGGGCCTCCTGCACCAGATCGTCGGCGTCGGAATCGTTGCCTGTGAGCACCCGGCCGTAGCGCCAAAGATCCTCCAGATGCGGTATGACGTCGATCGTCGTTTTCATCCCGTCTCATACTGCGTTAGCCCGAGCGCCATTTCCAACTCGGACTCATCGTCTGCCGGCCGAAAACCCGAGGATCGGCCCAGCGGTCAGGGACAGGGACAGGCAACCGCTGGGCCGATGGGAGCGTGCTCCTCCCGCCTGCAAGCTGCGAGAGGCAAGCCACCCTCCAGCACTCGCTACCGCTCCCTGTATCATCGTGACGATCGGTTTACGCGCCACGCATTTCCGTTCACGCTCGTTCTTGGGCCATCTACTGAGCTGTGCCCGATATTATTCCATTCCAATCGATCTTTTTGCCGCCCTTTGCGAAGCACCGTGGAATAAGATCCCTTGTTCGTCGGTATCTTCGGGTACTCGTCTAACCGCGTGTCCCTTACGAGGATGGTCATGCAACTTGGCGAGTTCACAGCAAACACCTTCGCCGCAGTCTTGGCGCTATGCGCTCTCGTCATCGTGTTTCTGGTAGCGGGAAGACCGCTCTTCCCGAGGCGTCAGGCGCGAATGGTTATCATTCTGCCTGCCGACTCGGATACCACAGCCGCAAGCCATTGCCGTGGGCGAGACGGGCTGCGGAAGCTGGGAGTATCGCTGCGAAGCTTCCGGCGCTCCAACTTCGGAAAGAGTACGTTGTTCGCGTCAAAGAAAAAGACCGACAAGGCCCCGAAGCGCAAAAACTGGGCAGGCGGTAAGTTCCGCGAGTTGGCTAACGGCCAAGCGGCTGCTTCGAGAGCAAAACCAACTCCGCCTCGTCGACCACACCTGCCATGTAATTCGCGATAATTCGGGAGGCAATGAACTCGCGCTCATCCGGCGATGGGTTGCCTAGCTTAAGGTTGTGGAAAACCCGCCCAAGCAGTGCCAACTCAGATGCGTCGAAAATACCGGCCTCCGCCGCCTTTTGTTGAATTGGCATGATTTTCTCCCGGGAATCCAACACCGAAAACATGCAGCAAGACCTCCGGCCGTGCAAGACCTTCAAGGGCAGCGATCCTGGCCGAGATCACAATGGCCAGCGCTGGTTTTTCAGGAAACTTGCTTCGCGCCCAAAGAACTCCAGTCGGTACCAATGAGCTTGACCGCGCGGTTCTCGTTCCGGGATGCCGACCTCTCAAGCCAGCCGCCGAGCAAGCAACTGCATGCCCTCGTCATCTTCGGGTCCGCCGCCGTGCTCTCTCATCGGAACCTCCTTTAGTCTCCGGACTTGCCGGAAGCGGCTTCGTTTCGCTGGGTGACTGAAGAGCCCGCCGGCGGGAGCCAGCGGGGCCCCTCGATGGACTGCGAGTTCCTGCATCGAGGGCCACATGGCGCCATGCAGGAAGAGCTCGGCATCCTGGTTGCCTTCAGCAGGTAGAGCTATGCCTTAAAGGGACGAGGCGGCCTCAGAGTTCCGCGTCGTTCGATGGCCGAAGGGGAAGAGGAAGCAAAGAAAGAGCACTCCTCCGCGGCCAGGGCTATGATCATCCCATCGATTCTCTCAACCGTTTCTCTGCTCACTTGATCATGCCCATGAAGGCACTGACGCGCACGCTTCAGGTGTCGGCGTGCGGCCCGCGCTTCCGTCTTCCATCCCTGTCAGGCAGAGCCCAAAAAAAGGGATTTATTCCTCGTCTAGTCATTTCACTCTTGACAGTTTTGTTCCATTTTTGTTCACTGTCCACGACATTAGGAGGCGTTCAGGTGGATTGCGTTGTGTCACTCGACAGCCGGCAAGAGGCTGCCCTTCAAGCCACCGTCGACAGGTTCGTTGCCGTACACAAGGGCGACGTTGATGAAGGCCCTCAAGGAAATGATCGTTCTCAACGGTTACCTTCAGGACCGCCTTGACGCGCGCTCGGCACCCCGCAGAGCAACCCGTTAGGAAAATACTGCAATGGGCACGATGCACCTAGACGCCGAAACCAAAGCCGAACTACACGCGGAGGCGGAGAAGCTCATCGCCCGCTACGAAACGCCCCTTGAGACCGTAAAGGCGCTCATGGCTTACAACTGCGAGCTTGAGACACAGATCCTCGCCCTCGCTCACAGGCATCCGGGGCTCGTGGCGATCAGCTTCGATCCTACGCCGCCTGTGCTGGGGTGAGACAGACAACCCTCAATGCATGACCTTATCGCTTTCATTGAGAGTAACTCTGCGCTGGTAGCGGCCAACCCGGCAGCCTTTGCCACGTTTGCCGTGCTGTTTGGAGGCGGCGGCTTCGCTGTTGGACGGTATTTGCTGACTGAGCGTATCGCCAATCTGGAAAGCCGAATTGCCAGACGCGACGAGGAAATAGCGGACCTTAAGTCAAAGCACACAGCGCCAGAGCAAGGCGGCCTATCGGTGCCTCTATTCGAGATGACCGAGGTTCTGCCCCCTCCACCGCTCAACGTCCACCGGCTCTTGCTCCAGCCCAAAGAGGACCCCCATCTCAGATAACCTGATGCCGCAACATAAAGCCCCGAAGCTAATCGTCGTCACCGCCTTTGGCCGCGATGAGACTGGCGACCTCCGGCCTGTCTTCGGACCAGCCGACTGGAGATCGGGCGATATGGACCGCAAGGACTTGGCGGGGAACCATGCCGGCGTCATTGCGAGGTCGCGTGAAGCCAACCCGGTACTGCGCGAATACGGGAGCCGACGACGCTGTTTGTGGGTGGCGACGTGCCAGACATGGAGTAAGCTATAGTCTCAACCGCTGGCAAGCAGCTTGCCTCCCTCCTCAGCAGCGGCAATGAACGCCTGGCGGACATCCTCAGGTGTCATGTCGCCAGCCAAACAGGACAGGCAGGCGCGTACCGCAAGGTCCCATTTGGGGCCGCGATCGTTCCACCCCATGAGCTCCCGAGCTGCACCCTCGACGTTGTTGCAGCTATACGTCATGCCAGGCTTGCCAGTCCTGATAGAGACCGGGGGATTGAACCAATGGAGGCTCATAAAGGCTCTCTGAGGTCGAACAGGACGAACTGGCCGCGAAACTTGGCTTCGTTCATGATGATCTCGACCAATTCACCGTCGGTCTCTTGTACTCTTGGCATGAATGGCTCCGACGGCGCGCCTCTGCGCCGGGCAAAGATCGCCTAGAAATAGCCGAGGATGGATTTGACCTCCAGATATTCCAGCATGCCCTCGATCCCATATTCGCGTCCGTTTCCGGACTGCTTGAAACCGCCAAACGGCGCGTGCGGATCCCAGGCCGGGTAGTTGAGATGCACCTGACCGGAGCGAATGCGCGATGCGACGTCTCTGACGGCGTCCATATCATTGCCCTGCACATGGGCTCCCAGACCATAGACCGTGTCATTGGCAATGCTGACGGCCTCATCAACTGTGTCGTAGGGGATGATGCAGAGAACTGGACCGAAAACCTCTTCCTGTGCAATGCGCATGTTAGTGCGCACGGCCGAAAAGATCGTCGGCTTCACATAGAGGCCGACGTTCAGATCGTGTGCACGACCAGGTCCGCCGATGACGACCTTGGCGCCTTCCGATATGCCGACGCCGATCATGGTTTGGATGCGGTCGAATTGGGCACGATTGGCGATCGCACCGTGAGTGGTGGCTTCGCAAAGAGGATCGCCAATGACGATCTGGGCCGCGACCCTCTTGGCGATTGCCTCAATCTCGGTGAGCAGCGGACGTGGCACGATCATGCGTGTCGGAGCGCTGCATGACTGGCCGAGATTGCGGAAGGCGGCGGCTATGCCCAGGGAAACGGCGCGGTCGAGATCGGCGTCCGGCAGGATCACGTTGGGCGACTTGCCGCCGAGCTCCTGCGCGACACGCTTGACCGTCGGCGCTGCCGCCTGGGCCACCGCAATGCCCGCGCGGGTGGACCCGGTAATGGAGATCATGTCGACATCGGGATGGGAGGCGAGACAAGCACCTACGCCCGGACCATCACCCTGCACGAGGTTGAAAACGCCGGCAGGGAAGCCGGCTTCCTCGATCGCCTCGGCGAACAGCAGAGCGTCCAGGGGAGAAAGCTCGCTCGGCTTCAACACGACCGTGCAGCCTGCCGCGAGCGCGGGCGAAACCTTGGCGGTGATCTGGTAAAGGGGCCAATTCCATGGCGTGATCAAGGCGCAGACACCGATCGGTTCGTGGGTGACGGCGGTTTGGCCCCGCTGCTTGACGAAGGGAAAGGCTGTCACCACATCGCGAGCGACCTTGATATGCGCGATCGCCAGCGGCACCTGGGCGGTGCGCGCATATCCAATCGCCGCGCCCATTTCGAGGGTGAGGCATTGCGCAAGCAGTTCACTGCGCGCCTCGACCAGCGCCTGCAGGCGGTCGAGCAGACCGGCACGATATTCCGGCGTGGTCCGGCTCCAGGCGGCGAATGCCCGGCGGGCCGTTGCAACGGCCGCATCCACGTCCAAGCTGTTTCCGAGCGGAAACCGAGCCACAACCTCTTCGGTGGAGGGGTTCACCACCAAGCCCTTGGCGGTGCCGCGTGGCTCGGCCCATCGACCGTCGATGAAGAACTTGTCCAGGTGGCCGTTGCGCGACAGATGTTCGAGGGGCGGGATCACGCGACAAGATCCTTAATACGGGAATAGGCACCCAGAACCGGCAGGAACCAGGGGCGCCCGAAATAGCCGGGTATCGCTGGCCATTCGAAATCCTTCCAGAGGTTCAGGTCGGGGCGCCCATCCATGACATCAGTCATGGTGCTGCCTATCAGCGTCGACTTATCCAACCAGTAAGAGGCAAATTTCATTTTCTTGACCGCCAGTGCTGATTAGAGTGGGCTCGTCCGAGGCGTGTGTTCGCGCGTCTACCAGCCGCGCATCCGCTCCCAACGCGTTTCAATCTTGGGGCTGTCCCCGTTGACGACGCTGTAGAAGTCATGCTGGGCAGCCATCGCGCACGCATGGTTGGGCAGGATCCGGACCCGAGACCCGAGCGGCAGTTCGGGCATGGATTTCCCGGAACCGGCACGAATGGAGAGGATACCGTGTTCCTGGCTGGCCTGGGCCACAATCACATCTTCAAGCACGCGCCCCTTTTCGTCGCAGACCACGCCGTAACCCTGGTCGATCTGCTGGTTTGCGGTTCCCCGGTCGCGCGATAGCGCCATCCACCCAGCGTCAACCAGCACCCATCCATTTTCCGGCTTGGAGCCGATAACGGTGGCTAAAACGGAAATTGCGAGATCGTCGCGGTCGCAGACGCCAACCCCATGCTGGACGAGATCGAAGAACATGTAGACGCCGGCGCGCAGCTCCGTGACACCCTCCAGGTTCTGGGCGAAATGCGCTGTCGGCGTCGAGCCGACGCTGACGACCGGACAGGCGTGGCCATAAGCGCGCAGGATTTCAGCGGCGCGCACGGCGGCTGAACGCTCGTTCTCCGCTGCCTTGACCAGCGCATTGGGTGTGTTCAAGCCGTAGGATTCGCCCGCGTGAGCGAGAACGCCGACGAGCTTGGCACCGGCAGCGACAACCCTGTTGGCCACGTCGAGCAATCTTGGGTCGTCCTGCCTCAAGCCACCGCGATGGTAGTCGCAGTCCAGTTCGATGAGGACCGAGGGCGTCATGCCGGTGGCTTCGCGCACTCGGGCCAGGGCGTCGGCCTGGTCCACGCAATCGAGAAGCAGCTTCACATCGGCGCCGGTACGGCGACAAAGCTCCATGGCGCGCCTTGCCGAAGCCGGCGAGATGCCGACGGCATAGGTGATGTCGCGAAAGCCGTGGTCCGCGAAATACGCCGCCTCGGCGACGGTCGAGACCGTGATGGGACCGGGTCCCTGTGGAAACACGTCGCAAGCGACGTCGATGCTCTTGGCCGTCTTCATGTGCGGACGCAGCACCACGCCGAGCTTCTTGGCGCGTTCAGCGAGGCGTTGAATGTTGCGTCCGAGCCGTCCGCGGTCCAGCAGCAGGGTCGGCGTCACAAGGGCGTCGATACTCTTCGCCGTCGCGCTCCCTGATAGATTTGCCGCCCTATTGTCCATGACCTTGTTTCCTAAATGAACGACTGGTTTGCCAATGCGTACATGTGGGCCAGCCCGTCAGAAACGGGTCGTTGCCCTTTGACCATAGCGGTGGCACTGCCGGTCCGCTTGAGGCCGAGGCTCTCAAGCCAGTCGCCCAATCCATCCTCGGCATAGACGTCGATGCGAACGAATTGATCGCGAAGCTTCGAAAGCTGGGCCAGGATCAGAAGCCGCGCGTCCTCCACGCTTTCGGCCGCACAGGGGCCGACAACATAGCCGCGCCCGAACTTCCTGGCGATGGCGTAGCCGGCAACCCGCCCCGCGCGCTCGATAACGACGACCTTGCCCGCATCGGCGAGCGCAGCCACCATCGCCGTCCGGGGCATGCCGGTGGCCCGTTCGTCGAAGGCCTGGATTGCCGCGAGGTCTAAGACCGTCGCCTGACGGATGTCAGGGGTCGTCTGCGTCACGGCAACAGTCAGCGGGCCCTGGTGCTGAAGTACAGTGCCCCAGGCAGTGAAGCCACGCCGTTTATAGAGCGCGAGCCCCTCTTCGGTCGAATTGAGCAGCACGTGGCGCCCCTGTGTAGCCGCAAGCAATCCATCAAAGAGCCGGGAGCCGTTGCCGCCGCCTTGCGCGGAGCCGGTGACGATGATCATTCCGGCGGAAGCATAGGTCGGTCCGTAGCTCCAGGACATGGCCGTGCCGATCACGTGTCCTCCCCGCTCCAGGACCAGACCATTTCCAACCATTGCGGCAAATTCCCAATCCTCCAGGCGATAGGGCCAGCCCATCTCCTGCGACAGCTTCAACGCGCCCGGCAAATGGCGGGGCTCCAATTTCATCAGCTCCATCTGGTTGCTGACGATGTCTGTGCCATGCTCAATTGCCATAAGTGCAACGCTGTCATTCGATCCAGGATTGAAGTCGCACCTTAGAGTGGCGTCCGGCGGACAGATTTCGCTGCTGTTTTGCGCTTTCAATTCAGCGGGATTGTTCGTTTTAAGCAGTTCCTCGGCATCCCAAATTGCGCAAATCAGGCGAGGACTATCGGGCACCTAGAATCGCTCCGCCTGGTTGCCCTGCGATCGGCTGAGGTCCGCATCGTTCGCCGTGGGGTGCGATTTCAGCCTCGGTAACGCCGTAGCTGCAACCAGCGATAAACGACTGACGCACATGGGGAACTTTGGATGATCTACATCAGCGAGGAGGAATCGGCCGCCCTTGTCACGCATGAGCTTGCTTTCGAGGCGGCGCGGGAGGCTTTCGTGGCAGCAGCGTCGCGGCGGAGCTGGATCTTTCCCGCTGTTCTCGGGCGCACACAGGAGGCAACCAATACCTTCTCAATCAAATCCGGTTCGTCGGATGACCTAACCGGGGTGAAAATTGGCTCCTTCTGGTCGGGCAACCCGGCACGTGGCCTTCCCCGCCACAACTCCACAATCGTGCTGCTCGATCAGCATTCAGGTCGGCTCCGCGCCGTTATCGAGGCTGGGAAGGTCAACGCCTACAGGACGGCCGCAGCCGACGCGGTTGCTGCCGATTTCCTTGCGCGCAAGCAAGCCAAGGTCCTGGCGATATTCGGCGCCGGCAATCAGGCGGGCTTCGAAGTGATGGCGCTGGCACGCATCCGCCCAATCGAAACCGTGCTGGTCGTCGCCCGGCCTTCACCACGGCGCGACGCTCTTCTCGATCAGATCGCGAGAAGGGGCCTGGACGCGCGCGCTGCCTTGCCCGAAGAAGCCGTCCGCGCAGCCGACATCGTGGTCACAGTGACACCCTCACGCGAAGCCCTGTTCGATTCCGCTTGGGTGGGACCCGGAACCCATATCGTCAGCATGGGGTCGGATGCTCCGGGCAAGTGCGAATTGCCGAGAGAACTATTTCCCAGAGCACGTCTCTTTTGTGATCTGCTTTCCCAGTCCGTCCAGATCGGCGAGTTCCAACACGTGCTCGACGAGATCGATGCCGGCGTGCATGCGATAACACCAATCGGCGACGTCATTGAAAGGCGTGCCCCCGGACGCCGCTTCGACTATGAAATCACTGTCTTCGACAGTTCCGGTATCTCTCTCCAGGATCTCTACATGGCCAACGCGCTGATCCGCGCGAAAGCGTCCCACCACTGACCGCCTTCACACCGGCAGATCCCAGCCGACGAATTTTTCCGCTGCACTGGAAAAGACCTTTACAGCCGAGCCGTGGTTCATGGCGCCGCATGGAGCTCAAGACTCCGGTCCACCGCCAACGACCGAATGGCAACCAAGTCCCAGATTCGATAGCCTGAGTGAGAAACCAGCGTCATCGTCGCCATCAGAATTCTGCCATGGACGTTCGTGCCGTAGATCGCCCCCTTGAGGCTAGTCCCAACCAATGGCCGCGTGTGGAGATGTAGTGCATGTGATGGTCTTCGTTGGAGACGCGATCATTCAGCCGGGCCGCAGCGCCGCATGGTCAATGGGCCGCCAGCTTTAGCCGTCAGCGTTGGGCCCGCCACCAGGCGATCTTGTCCTGCAGGCCATAGCGGCGCTTGTTGGTGCGCGTCAGGCCTGACTTCCCACTGATCTTCAGATAGCGGCGATGTCCAGCTTCGAGCCGTCGACCAGACGCGACAGGCGGAACGGTGTAGGATCGACGCAAGGCGTGTCGTTTACGACCAGCTCTGCGGCCAGATAGCCAAGCCCCGGGCCCAAACCGAAGCCGTGGCCCGAGCAGCCCGCCGCGAGGACGAGACCTTTCACCGCGTCCACCTGCGACACCACAGGCACTGCGTCCGGCGTGCAATCGACGAAGCCGCCCCAGGCACTATCGATCTCTATGTCGCCGAGTTGGGGGAAGGTCTTCCGGACACTCTCCACCACTTGGCTTACCAGCCATTTTAAGGGTGGAGGATCCAGCACCCGATTCTGTTCGAAGATCCGATCGTCGCTGGTCAGCAGCGCCGGCATTGAATCCGGCCCCGAAAGGAACGATTGGCCGATGCCGAGCCTGACGTTCTTTAGGCGACGCAAGAATTGCGGCATGAATTCCCGACTATACCGGATAGCTTGGGGCGTGATTTCGAGGTTCGCCTTGCCGCTGATCGCAAGCGTATAGCTGCCGTCCAGTCGGCGCGTGATCGTGCAGTAGGGTGTGGAGACCGCCTCGCCTATGTTGATTGTCGGGGTGGAACGCAGCGCGGTCTGCCGGATGCTTGCTTGGGGGAAACTGATCCCGAGCGGCCTAAGGAAGCGCGAGGACCAGGCGCCAGCGGCGCACAGCACCGCGCCGGTTCTGATGTAGCCCTTCTCCGTGTGCACGCCCGCAATCTTGCCATTGGCCAAGTCGAGCGCCCGCGCGGCGCATTCCTGGTGGATGGTGGCGCCCAGAGCTCTGGCCCCTTCGGCGATAGCCGGCGCGGCGAGCGCAGGTTCTGCCTTACCATCCCGGTCTGAATAGGTCCCGCCGACCCATTTGTCGCGTGCTTCGGGGACGCGCTCGGCCACCTCCGCCCGGCTCAGCATGCGGGTGTCGACCTCGTACTCCCTGGCGACCTCGCGCCACCTTTCCCAGCCGGCGAGCACAGCCTCGTCGTGAGTCGCATAGACGAGACCGCAGCGTCGAAATCCAAGGTCCCGATTGATATCGCGCGTCAGCTCGTCCCACAGTCGCATGGAGATCACCGAGAGCGGCAGTTCGCGCCGATCGCGGTTCTGCTGACGGCACCAACCCCAGTTTCGGCTCGATTGTTCACAGGCGACGTGGCCCTTCTCTAGCAGAGCCACAGAGAGGCCACGCTTCGCCAGGAAATAGGCGGCCGTAGAGCCGAGGATGCCGCCGCCGACGATGACGACGTCGACTTCGGCCGGGAGACGCTCATCGCTGTGAATGCGCTCGACTCGGGGCGACATGTTCCAACCAACCTCGGCTGCCATGAATGCGGAAGCAAAGTTCCGATCAGCCCTTCATCGCATCGTGCGCTCGAAAGAATGTGCCGAAATCATCTAGGACTTCGCCAGATGTGCGGTTTCTTGATCCCTTGACCGATACGATCTGCTCAAGCCCGACCGAGTTCCAGTTCGGCGCAGGGCGGCGTAACCGCTTCGCGAGTCCGTTGGAACGCGCTTGAGGGTCTTGAGCCTGCGTGCGAAGTTGTAGTCGGCGAAGAAGTCCGAGGTGTTACCTGAGCTGATCGTGACTTCCCTAGTAGACGCGTTTGACCGTGGCGTCCTTAATCGTGCGGTACATCCTCTCGACCTGTCCATTGGTCCAATGCTTGGCCTTAGTCGTACGGTGCTCGATGTCGTTCGTGGCGCAGGCATATTCGAAGGCGTGCGCCCAGAAGCGTTCGCCGTTGGCGATAGCCTCATTGATCTGCGGCACGGCCGAGCCTCCGGCATTAGGTGTGGTGAACTGATTCCATCGTCGGTGAGCACTGTGTGGATCTTATGGGGAACGGCCGCGATCAGCCGGAGCAGGAACTCTCGGGAGACGACAGTGGTGGCCTTCTCATGCAATTCCATGAAGGCGCCCTTCGAGGTACGATAGATGGCGACGAACTTGTGCTGCTTGCCCTGATGCGGGATCGTCGGCTGCAACGCATAGAAGCAGTCATCCTGCGGCAGCAGCGTATAGCGTCAAAAGGCGACGATGACGGCCTCTTCATCGACCGTGAGCAGGGTCGACCGCGCCTCCTTCGGCCCAATCGGCAGATCGAGGACACAGATTCGACTCTGCAACTTCGCGACGGTCTTCTGGTTGATTCCATAGCGCTTCGCCAGCGCCCTCAAGCTCCGCGGTGCCTCCAGCCGGGCCGCAGCGACGAATAGTCAAAAAAGGCCGTCACCTTTGGCCGTCAGCGGCTGGCGCGCCAGAAGGCGATACGGTCCTGCAACCGGTAGCCCTGGATAATCGCAGGCATGAACCACGGATCGCCGCGATAGAGCGGGATGGCCGAAGGCGGTCGAAAGTCGAACGCCGTGCGGGACTGCTCGCCATGCCTCATCAGCTTGTGGGCCGCACGCATGCCGATCCATGGCGCCCAGACCACGCCCGAACCGCAGAAGCCGGTGGCATAGACCACACCTTCCTTCTCGAAGATGCGGGGCAGCATATCGCGGTTCATCGCCACGTTGCCGAACCAGCAATGCGAAAGGCGGACGTTTTCCAATTCCGGGAAAAGGTTCACCAAGCCCTTGCGTAGCAGAAGTTTCGGCGCCACCGGATCGCCGACGCGAGAACTGTCGCGCCCGCCCAGCAGAATGCGTTTCCCGTCGGGCGAGGGACGATAATAAAAACCGAGTTGCCGGTTTTCGGTGATCGTCATCAGCTTCGGCATCAGTTGCGCCATGACATCGGGCGCAAGTTCCTCGGTCACGATGATCCGGCTGCGGACCGGAACCAAGCGGCGACGCAGGAACGGAGCGGCGCCGTCGGTATAGCCATTGGTGCAGACCAGAACCTGCCGTGCATCCACCGTCCCTGCCGGTGTCGTGACGCGGAACCCCGAACCATTCCTCTCGATCGATTTGACCGCTGTATGCGAATGGACCGTCAACCCGGATCCGAGCGCCACCCGCAGGAGTTCAGCGTGGAATTTTGCGGGATGCAGCGCGCCAATGTCCATCCGGACGGTTCCACCGCGGTAGAAATCGGTGCCGATATAATTTCGCTGCTCGGCATGCGGAACGGCGTAGGACTGGATCCCCAGTTTCTTCGCCAGTGTCTCGGCGCCACGCGCCATTATCTCATACTGTTGATACCCGAAAGCGCCTTTGAACTGGCCAACCAGCCGGAAGTCGCAGTCGAGCCCTTCGGTCTTGATGAAGTCGTAGAGGAATTCGCGCGCGATCTTGCCCTCGGCCTCGATCGCCATGGCCTTCTCTTCACCGAAGCGCCGGGTGATCGTGGCATGGTCCGGCCGGATGCTGCCGCTCGTAATCCCGCCGTTGCGCGTGGAAGCACCCTCGCCCGGATGCATCGCATCGAAAGCGGCGACCGAGCGCCCCTCGCGCGCCAGCACAAGCCCAGCCGAAAGCCCGGCATAGCCGGCGCCGACAATCACCACATCGAGCTTCTTTGCCAGCGGCTGCCGCGGCAGCGGCATGACGGGCGCCGCTTCCCACCAGTAGGGCGTGTTCTTTTCGGCGACTTTGGGCTCTTGCACGTGACTGACTTCTCTTGATGTTCCAGGGATTAAGAAAGCGGCCGCTCGCGGCACTTCAAATATGGTCGTCCCGGACGTCCAGCGCGTCACGCAGTCCGTCACCAATGAAATTGAAACTGGTCACCGCGATGGTGATTGCAGCTCCGGGAATGATGGCCAGCCAAGGTGCGCTGCCCAGATATTGCTGGGCGCCGTTGAGCATGTTGCCCCAGCTGGGCAATGGCGGCTGAATTCCGTAGCCCAGGAAGCTGATGTAGGCTTCCATCAGAATGGCGCGCGCGACCGTCAGGGTGGAAGCAACGATAATGGGTCCCATGGCGTTGGGCAGTATCTCGCGGAACATGATGTGGGTGCCGCTCAATCCCAGCATGCGCCCGGCCAGGACGAACTCGCGTTCCCGCAACGAGCGGACTTCCGCTTCCACGATACGGGCAACCTCCATCCAACTGGTGAGGGCGATGATGACGGTGATCATCACAGGGCTGGGCTTCAGTGCCGCAGCCAGCGCCAGGAGCAGAAAGATCGAAGGGAACGACAGGAAGCCATCGACCGTGCGCATCAGCGTCGCCCCGATCCAGCCGCCGCGATAGCCGGCGATCACGCCGACAAGCGTGCCGACGAGGGTCGACAACACCATGGCGAAGAAACCCACCAGCAGCGAGATTCGTCCCGCCATCAACAATCTTGCCGCAAGGTCGCGGCCAAGCGGATCAGTGCCCAGAAAGTGGTGGCCCGTCAGCGGTGGGGCAAAGCGGGCCCGCAGATCGATATACAGTGAGTCATAAGGCAGTAGATGGGGGCCGAGCACGCAAGCAAGCACGAGGAAAATGATCATCGCCAACCCGAGCAGCGCCAGGCGGTGTCTCATGAAACGAAGCGCCGCGCGGTTGTTTGTCCATCGGCTTGGAGCTGCATTTGCGGTGAGAGCGGTCATATCGGCTGTCTCCTGTCGGGGAAGTTGCGCGCTCAAGCCAGGCGAATACGTGGATCGACAATAGCGACGACAATGTCGGCGATTAGGTTTCCAAGCAGAACGAGGATGGCCGAGAACATCAAAAGCCCCATCACAACCGGATAGTCGCTATAGCCAAGGCTATCCAGGAACAACCGTCCCATTCCCGGCCAGGTAAAGACGGTTTCGGTCACCAGAGCGCCGGTGAGAACACTGGGAAGCTGCATCCCGGCCAAGGTAATCATCGGCAAGAGTGCGTTGCCGACGACATGCCTCATCAGAATCCGCCGTTCGCTCAATCCCTTGGCCCGAGCCGTCTTGACGAAGTCCTGGCTGATGGCGTCGAGGGTCGCCGTCCGCATGTAGCGGCTCCAGATCGCGACATGGACCAGCGACAGCACGATACTTGGCAGGATCAAATGGTGGAGATATCCCAGGATCGAGGCATCTCCGATCTCGGACATATTGCCCGCGGGCAGCCAGCCCAGCTTCAGGGAAAAGATGTAGATGCCGACGAGTCCGAACCAGAAGGTAGGGACCGACAAAGCGATCATGGCACCGACAGTCGCTAGATAGTCGAATAGCGAGTAGCGGCGTGTGGCGCCCCGAATTCCAATCCAGGCGCCAATGGAGATCGCAATCACGGTTGAAGATCCCATCAGCAGCAGCGTGGCGAACACGTGGCTGCCAATGATCTGCAATACCGGCGCTCCGTCGCGGAAGGAGTGTCCCCAGTCGCCCTGCAGCAGCCGCCATGCCCAGTCCAGGTATTGGATCCATATAGGCCGATCGAGGCCAAGCAATCCCTTCAGCCGCTCGATATCCTGCTGGGTCATTCCGGGATCGAGCCCGAATTGCGCCAGTGGGCCGCCCGGGAGGAGGTTCAGAATGCCGAAGCCGATGATCGAAACGATCACAAGCAGCACCAGGCTCTGCGAGAGGCGATTGAGCAGGAAGCCGCGCATTCTGAGTCCTCCGTTGTGGGTTGGCGATTTTAGGCTGTTGCCGTCGCCGCAGTGAAATCCGGCGACGGCAATAGGATGGATCAGGCCTTCCAGCGCCAGTCTGCGGCATGCCACGACGCGGTGCGCGTGTTGGCATTGGGCTTGAAACCGTCCAACCCTGCCTTGCGTCCGAGCACGTTGGTGATCGCTAACAGCGGCAGGAAGGGCAGATCGTGACGCACCACTTCCTGCACGCGGTTATAGATCCCGTGCCGCTCTTCCTGATCGAAGCTGCGAGCACCCTTTTCAAGCAGGGCATCGACTTCGGGGTTGGAATACTGCCCGGTGTTCGAACCGTGCCCGCCTTGAGCAGCGATTGCCTTCGTATGGAGGCGGTTTGTGGCGTCGGGGTCCGCGGCAATCAGATAGGTAACGCCCACCATGGCGGTGTCGAACTGCGACTTCAGCCAGAATTCGCCCCACATGACCGCAGCCGGCAAGTTCGAGATCGTCATCTCGACGCCGATCTCGGCAAACGTCTGCTGCAGGAACTGCTGCGTCTGCTCGCGAAGATTGTTGCCTGACGTCGTCGAATTGGCAAAGGACAGTCGCACTCCATCCTTGGCGCGAATTCCATCCGGGCCTGGCGCCCAGCCGGCCTCATCCAGAATTTGTCGCGCGCGGTCCATATTGAATTCCTGCGCGGGCAGGTTCGGATTGTAGTAGTAGGACTCCTTCGGCATGAAGGTCTCGGTGAGAGTGCCCACGCCGTAATAGATCGTGTCAACGATCGCTTTCCTGTCCATTGCGGCGTAAAGCGCCTGGCGCACTGCCAGGTCCTTGAACTGCGGGCGCCCCAGATTGAGGTAGATCGACTCCACGGATGCGCCGGTCTCCAGTGTCACCACGCGGTCTGGCAATTCGCGGGCTTCAGCATAATGGTCGGCGGTAATGTAGGATTGATCGACCAGGTCGACGTCGCCGCTCTTGAACTGCGTGTAGAGCACCGTCATATCGGGGATGTATTTGAAGATGAGCTGCTCGACATAGGGGCCCTCGCCGGCATACTCGGGGTTGGCGACGAGCTCGATATGGTCGCCGGCTACCCGTTGGCTCCACTTGAAAGCGCCGGTGCCGATCGGCGCCTGGTTGAACGCCGCTGTATTCGGATCGCCCTCTTTCCCCAGGATGTGCTTGGGCACTATGAAGGTTTCGGCCAGGAACGACAGATAGGGCGCAAAAGCCTCCTTCATCCGCCAGGTGATCTCGGTGGGCGAAACCACCGTAATGTCCTGCACGAGCGAATGGCCGCTTGTACGCCAAGCGCGAAATTTCGGGTTGGTGATGAGCTCAAGGGTGAATTTCACGTCCTCGGCCGTGAAGGGCTCGCCGTCGTGCCAGCGAACATTGTCACGTAACCGGATGCGCCAGTTGAGACCATCCTCCGAAATGCCGCCGTTCTTCTGGCTTGGCACCTCGGCCGCGAGGTTCGGCTGAAGGACACCTTCGGCATCCATCCTGACCAACGCATCGAAAACCGAGAAATGGACCGCGTCATCGACTTCGATATGCGCCATCAGCGGATTGAACACCGTCGGCTCTTGTGAGAGGCCGACGACGACGCGACCGGCCGGGCCCGTGGCAGGGGTCTTGGCGAAAGCGGACTTGCCCAGAAGATTGGGCGCGATCAAGCCTGCAGCCCCCCCTAGCGCCATCAGTCGGAGTGCCTGGCGTCTCGAATAGTTGGATGTAGTCGTTGCATTTTTGGTCATCGTAGTTCCTCTCTTGTTATTTTTCATGCGTTTGCTGCAATGGCACGGGCATTGCCTGGCCGCTCCCCCGGAATCGCCGCCACGAGTTGGCGCGTGTAGGCTGCTTGCGGGTTCAGGAATATCTGCGAGGGCGGTCCGCGCTCGACGATCCGGCCCTTCTGCATCACGGCGATTTCATCGCAGATTTGGCTGGCGACTCGCAGGTCGTGCGTGATGAAGACCATCGATACGCCAGTCTCGCGCTGGATCTGGTCCAGAAGCTGCAGGATCTGCGCCTGGATCGACACGTCGAGCGCGGAAACCGCCTCATCGGCAATGAGCAGCTTCGGTTTGAACATCAGCGCGCGCGCGATGCCTATGCGCTGGCGTTGCCCACCCGAGAACTCGTGCGGATAGCGGCCGAAGGCGCCGACATCGAGACCGACATGGGCCAGGAGCGCCCGCGCTTCCTCGCGCGCTTGGGCGTAAGGCATTCCGTGTGCCACCGGACCGACCGTGATGATATGGCCGACCGTTGAGCGTGGGTTCAGAGACGCGAAGGGATCCTGGAAGATCATCTGGATCCGCGGTCGAAGTGGGCGGAACTTCGCTTCGGAAAGCTTGGCGATGTCAGATCCCTCGAACAAAATCTCGCCGCCGTCGCTGTCCAGCAATTTGATCAGAAGCCGGCCCAGCGAGGATTTTCCTGAACCGCTCTCGCCTACGACGCCCAGGGTGCGGCCTTGCGCCAGTTCGAACGAAACCTCGTTCACCGCCATCACAATCCGCTGCGCTCCGAATAGCGCGCTGCCGCCACGATAGGTCTTCACCAGACCTTCGACTTTCAGGATCGGCTCCTTGCTGGCGGCTTCCGCACGAGGGCGATCTTCGCCGGTCAGATGCGGTACGGCCGCGATCAGGCGCTGCGTATAGGGATGCTTGGGCGACTTCAGCACCTGCTCGGCGCTGCCCTGCTCGACGATGTGACCTTTTTCCATCACCACGACGCTGTCGGCGATCTCCGCCACCACGCCAAAATCGTGGGTGATGAACATCACGCTCATGCCCTTGCGGCGCTGAATGTCGCGGATCAACTCCAGAATCTGTGCCTGGGTGGTCACGTCGAGCGCAGTGGTTGGCTCATCGGCGATCAGCACCGTCGGCTCGAGCGCCAAGGCCATGGCGATCATGACGCGCTGTCGCTGCCCGCCCGAAAGCCGGAAAGGGTACTGATGATACATGAGTTCGGGGTCAGGCAGGCCCACTTCAGTGAGCAGCTCGATGGCGCGGTCGCGGCAGGTTTTTGGCGTGCCGTATCCATGCGCGGCCATGACCTCGTCAATCTGCGCGCCCACGGTCATCAGGGGATTGAGCGCCGAGAGCGGATCCTGAAAGATCATCGACACGACCCGACCACGCAGGTTGCGCAGCTTGTCGGGCGACATGCCGATGATGTTCATCCCCTCCAACTGTATTGAACCCGATGAGAGGCGGATCACCTTGGGCAGGAGCCCCATGATCGCGTTCGCCGTGACCGACTTGCCTGATCCGGACTCGCCTATGATGCAGAGGATCTGGCCGCGTTTCAGATCGAACGAGATATTCTCGACCGCATGGACCCGCTCCATCCCGGCCGGCAGGCTTACGGTCAGATCGCGCACCGAAAGCGCTATGTCATGGGGGGCAACAGCCTGGATGCTTGCGACCATCTGGATCAGATCCCCTTCAACCGAGCGGGTCCACGCTGTTGCGGACCGCATCATCGCCCTTTGAGCAGAAGCGCCTCACCGCAACAGCCGTAGCCTGGGCATCTCGACGCTTCGCACGCTGAGGCCGCGAGAGACGGGTTCTGCTCATCCAGGCCACTCCCTTATGAAAATCCGGCCGTGTACCGAACTGTGTTCCCTTTTCTTGGAGAACTCACCGATGGGGCAAACTGTGCCTTATCGGATGTCCTCTGGAGCCTGCCCGCCATAAAGAGGTTGGCTCCGTTCTTTCAGCCAGTTTGACTGTTCTGTTTCCGCAGAGTCATCGAAACTTGGCCCGCGAGCAGCACGAACTTCTGAAAAGAGCGTCCGAATTGGCATTTCACTCTGTTTGGCCTGATGATGATAGCGTGGGATAGGTGAGAGTCTGAGAGTGATTGCCCCAAAAATGAATGAGCAATGAGGCCAGCCGCCGTGCCGACCTGTCCAAGGCGGGCACGGCATTCCTTGTCACAGGAATTTGCACGATCCGCCGCGCCGGGATTTTCCGCATTTGAAATGGATTGGCACCCATCCAGGCGTTGAAGGTAGGTAGTAACCGGCGTCACCTGTACGAAGCCCGTGATGCGCCCATGCGATGCCTCATCAGGATGCCTGTAAAATGGTAGTGCGGAACCAAGCACGGCAAACTGTGCCGCTCATCGAGAAACTCTACCCGGCCTATCAATGCTCGGTTGCTGCTTTTCGATGCCGGTCGACCACATTCAGCTAGGCGAAGCTCGCAGGGCGCTCTTTCAAAGGTGCTGGGGGCTCAGGCCGCTGAACTGCGCTTGGAGCCACTCTGCGAGTTCAAACTCCACACCTTGCAGTTCACTCGACCCCAACCATATCAACCCATATTGACTGCCGTCGGGGTCAAAGCCAGCAGGCGCCGCCAGGCTTCCTCGTTCCACATCGTCAACCGCGAGTACGAGCGGACTGAGGGCTACACCCAAGCCTGCGGACGCTGCCTCGACGATCAGCGCGTGATTGTCGTAGTATCGCATTTCTGTGGGTCGACGCGCCGACGGATGGGTCTTCAGCCATTGCGCCCACGCGTCAGGTCGAGTCTTCGACCCGAGAGCGAGATAGTCGCCACGTTCGAACGCTGGCACCACTTCCGGCCTCATAACGGGCCCAACCGTTTCGGGGAAAAGGGTCCGGACGTTCCATGTCTCGGGCACAGCGAAGTCCAGCCGTCGAATAGCGAGATCGACCTGTTTCTTGCGAAATTCCACAAGCCCACCACCCACGGAGAGGTGGAGGGCCATGTTCGGATGCGCCACTTGAAGCGCCGCCAGGCGCGGAATAAGCCAACGCATGGCAACTGAAGGCTCGCAGGAGAGCACAAGGGCATTCTTCCCGGCATTGGCGGTACGCAGGCTTTGCACTGTGGTGGCCAACTCACCGAAGAACTTCCCGAGAGTCAGGTTGAGTGTCTCGCCAGCCGGGGTGAGCCGCAGGCCTCGCCCATTCTTTTCAAACAACCTGACCCCGATGTCATGGGCGAGTTTGGTGATACGGCGACTCACGGCGCCGTGCGTGAGCGCAAGCGAGTCTGCTGCAAGCCGGACCGAACCCAGCCGCGCTGTTGCTTCGAACGCTCGCAGGTCGTCGAGCGAAGGTATGTCCGAGCGATCCATCAGTGACAATCTATCACCGATTTCGTCAGAAACTATCGCTATTCATACTTGGCGACGTTTTGTTAATTGATGCATGCGCACCCATCATCAACCCAGCATAGCGGTCCTCGCCGATGACCTCACCAGCGCGGCAGATGGCGCAGCACCTTTCGTCGCCCGCGGCTTGACTGCATCGATCGGCAGACGCCAGCTTCCGAACCAAGCGGCAGCGGTAATCGCAGTCGATAGCGGTTCGCGGTCTGCTACTTCGTCGCAAGCGTTCGAGGCGGTCGCTCGATTGACCGCACGACTTGCCAGCCGTGCCGTGCTCTATAAAACGGTGGACTCCACTCTACGCGGCCACATAACGGAGGAGCTTGAAGCATGTTTTGCGGCGAGCGGCCGCAAATCGCTGCTCTTCGCGCCGGCGTTCCCCCAGGCCGGACGTACGACAGTGAGGGGCATTCAGTTCGTTGACGGCATCCCGGTGTCGGAAAGTGCGTATAGCCATGACCCCGTGCATCCCGTGCGGCATTCCGCGCTAGTCGACCTGGTCCCCAACTGCATCAAGAATGTCAGGCTGCTTGATGCAGAAACGCAGGAAGAACTCGATTCGCAGATTGCTTCCATCGAGGATCCAGAGTCGGTCCTTTGGGTTGGTTCTCCCGGAATGGCTGCAGCCCTATCGCGGCGTTTTGTGCAAGCGAAGACCCCACCGCCATTGCTCGATGGCATCAGTAGCGATGTCTTGGTCGTCATTGGGAGCGCAAATTTGCGCAGTCATCAGCAGGCAGACCAACTCCAGGAGGTCAGGGGCGTGATGCTGCTGCGCGGACCAAGGGCGCGCGAGGCGGACTCGGCAGCGGTGCTGCGCCGTATCGCACAAGACGCAGCGCAAGAGCTTCAAAGCCCACGCTTCGGCGCTTTGATCGCCACCGGCGGCGACACGATGGACGCGATCCTGGATCTTCTCAACGTCCGTGAGTTCGAGATCCTGCAAGAACTCGATCCCGGATTCCCACTTGGTCTCGCCAGGCTTGGCGATGGGCGCTCGCTCCTGTTCGCGATGAAGGCCGGTGGCTTTGGCAGTGACGACGCCCTGACGCGCGCCGTCGCGCGGATACGTGGAGCAACCCAATGAAGAACATTCCCCCGCTTGCTCTCACGATGGGCGACGCCTCCGGCATTGGACCGGAGATCGTGGCGAAGGTGCTTGCGAAGGGCGGCGAACGCGTCGTCGTGTTCGGCAGCTATGTTGTCATGCAGGATATTGTACGCCGGCTCGGGTTGAACATCGAGGTGCGACGCATCAACGCTGCCGATGCAGCTCAATTCGAGCCGCGGCGAATTGAAGTTATCGAAACCACCCGCATTACCGGGTCCCCACCAATCGGGCGTATCAGCGCGATCTCCGGGCAGGCGGCCTTCGACGCCATCGTTGCAGCGATCGCAGCAGCGAAGTCCGGACAAGTGAGCGGCATCGTCACGGCCCCGATCAATAAAGAGGCGATGGCCAGCGCGGGAATCCGCTACCCCGGCCATACCGAAATTCTGGCCGACTACGGCTGCGCCAAGCGCGTGGCGATGATGCTTGCGAACGATGACATCCGCACGGTGCTCGTCACGATCCACACGTCGCTGAGCAAGGCGATCGAACAGGGCGATTTCGACGCTCAGCTATCCGCCATTCGGCTCGCCCACGACGGTGGAAAAGCTCTCGGCTTCGCGATCCCGCGTGTCGCCGTAGCAGGTCTCAATCCGCACGCAGGTGAAGGCGGCCTCTTCGGGGACGAGGAAATCCGGATCATACAACCTGCAATCGACGCGGCCCGAGCCGAGGGCATCGACGCCACTGGCCCTTATCCGGGCGACACCGTCTTCATGCAAGCACGTCAAGGCCGATTCGATGTTGTGGTGGCACAATACCACGATCAAGGGCTGATCCCTGTGAAGTATCTCGGGCTGGAAAAGGGCGTGAACATCACGCTTGGCCTGCCGTTCGTCCGCACCAGCCCAGATCATGGCACGGCCTTCGACATCGCGGGCCGGGGGATTGCAGACCAGGCCAGCTTGGAAACGGCGCTTGCCTACGCCAAGCGGCTGGTAGCGGCGCGAACCAAAACGAACTAGATTCGAAAGGAACCACCACCGATGGGGTTACGCTTTATCTTCATGCTTACGCGCAATGACCGCACGGTTCCGGACGCGTCGCAGCAACTTCAAACCGCGCTCAGCTTTGGCGTGCGGCACATCGGGTTCAAAGACATCGGCGTGCCGATCGAGCAGCTGAAAGGCCTCAATGCAGCCATCAGGACGGGCGGTGCAACTTCCTATCTGGAAGTCGTGTCACTGGACCGCGAAAGCGAAATTGCTTCGGCAAAGGCAGCTGCCGCAATCGGCGTTGACGTTCTTCTTGGTGGCACGCGGGTCGACGATGTGCTGCCGATCCTCAGGGACACCGGCATCCAGTACTTCCCGTTTCCGGGTCGGATTGCCGGTCATCCGAGCGTGCTTGAAGGCGCCATCGACGAAATTGTCGAAAGTGCCAAGACGATTGCAGGGCGCGATGGAGTGCATGGCCTGGACCTGCTGGCATACCGTTCGGCGCAGAACGTGCCCGAGTTGATGAAGGCTGTCTGCGCTGCGGTCACCAAGCCTGTCTACATTGCAGGTTCGATCGACACCCCTGAACGAATCGCAGTCGTCCAAAGCGCAGGCGCAGCTGGTTTTACGATTGGGACTGCGGCTTTGGATGGCAAGTACCCGGCCAATGGGAATGACCTACCAAGCCAACTCACCGCGATCATTCGCGACGTCGCTGCCCTGAACAAGCACCTTTCGCCAATTCACAAGAAGAATTTGTCAATTGAGTTTGCCGGGCTGCACGCGCCTTGGGAGCCTAAAGTCGAGGTGCATGTCAACAACATGCAAATCCAGGTCGCCCTGTTCAAGGGAAGCTCTAACTGGTCATTTCGGCAGCACGACGATCAGCTGTTCTTCGTTCACCGGGGACGCCTGCTCATGAAATTTCGTGACCGTGAAGAGATCATCGAACCCGGAGAGTTCATCGTCGTTCCATATGGCGTTGAGCACAGTGCGGTGGCCTTGGGCGAGGAAGGATGTGAAGTGTTGCTGGCAACGTCAACCGCTCTACCCTGCTACCCACCCGCGGGAACTGATCTCGCACACTCTGAGCGATCCCAGTTGACTGCTTAGCACGACGGAACCGACTGCTAGGTTTCAGTGAAATCATGACGCAAGGCGCAAGAGCAATCATGACCGTGGCTATAGTGCTGCATCGCGCCGACGGCGCACCCGTTGCAAGCTCTTTCCGCAGGGCAGCGTTCGGCAAGGACGACCCCTTGGTGGGGCATCGCGAAATCGCCTGGGAAGGACCGGACTCGATGATCGTGGGCCGAACCAGCTTTATTGGTGAGCTCGAGGTCGCAAGCTTCCCCCACATCGAAACCATCGTCGTGGTGGAAGGAGAGCTGATCCCCACGGCGACCGGGACGGCCCGCTGGTGCTCGGGCCGCAAGCGGGCGTTGTCATCGGATGTGGCACCGCGCTTCGGATCCAGAGCGGATCAGGCGTGCGGTTTTCGTTCTGCGCAGCCGCTTGCGACAAACCGACGAAGCCCGGCCTTGTCCAACTGTTCGCCGACGCCGACATCAAGCCGTCTGCTTCGCTACCGGCCGAGGCCTTGCTTGGCCCGGCCCCGCAATGCCGCAGCGACAACGTCTTCTCCAGCGACGGCGCGGATTGCCATGCGGGCACGTGGGATTCGACCCCATAGGCCGCTTACGCAATCGACGCCCCTTCACACGAGATGGCTTTGAGGCTTCAGCCTACCTCCCCTCTGTGAGGTGGGACGCCAGCGAGCTTTTCACGCAATAATTTGCATGTCCTAAGGCTCACTAACCGCAGGATATTCCGTCCAGGCACACAACTCCGCAGCCTGTCTATTCTCGGCGCGGGTTAGAATGCTTCAGAGTAACCGGAGTCCCGTAGATGCCCGCGCCGCTAATGCACATCGAGTGCAGCCCTTCCCTGCCCCGCGAGGCGGACGTCGTCGTGATCGGCGGCGGCGTCGTGGGCGTGTTCACGGCGTATTATCTCGCACGCCGCGGCTTCAGCGTCGCCCTGGTCGAGAAAGGGCGGGTGGCCGCCGAGCAGTCCAGTCGAAACTGGGGCTGGTGCCGCCAGCAGAACCGTGATGCGCGCGAGCTGCCGATGGCGACCAAGAGCCTCGATCTCTGGGAGAAGGTGGCACAGGAGACTGGCGAGAACACTGGATTTCGCCGGTGCGGGCTCCTCTATCTCTCACAAGACGAAAATGAGCTGGCGGGCTGGGCGAAGTGGCGTGACTTCGCCGGGACAGTGGGCGTTACGACGCATGTGCTGAGCGCGGAGGAAGCCACCGAGAAGGGCAAGGTGACCGGACGCAAGTGGAAGGGCGGCGTTTTCTCACCGACTGACGGAACGGCGGATCCGTCCAAGGCAGTGCCGGTTGCCGCCCGCGGTATCATGGCGGCCGGCGGTACCGTCCATCAGCATTGCGCGGCGCGCGGGCTGGAGTTGAGCGCTGGCAGGGTCAGTGGCGTCGTTACGGAAGCGGGAACCATCCGTACGAAGACCGCGGTCATGTCCGGAGGCGCGTGGGCTTCCTCCTTCTGCAACCAGCTTGGTATGCGCTTCCCGCAAGCTGCCGTGCGTCAATCCATTCTAGCCGTGGCGCCAGGCGCAAGCGGCCTGCCCGATGCCCTGCATACAGCGAGCGTCTCGCTGACGCGGCGCAGCAACGGTGGATACACGCTGGCTATCAGCGGGCGGGCTCGCGTCGATCCAACGCCGCAGCAGTTCAGGTTCAGCCGCGAGTTTATCCCGATGTTCGCCCGCCGCTGGCGCAATCTCGCCCCGGGCGCCTTCGAGGGCTGGCGCCAAGGCCATGAAAGCCTGCGCAAATGGGGCCTTGACGATATTACGCCAATGGAACGGAACCGGATTCTCGACCCGAAGCCCGACATGGGACAGATTCGACTGACATATCGAAGAGCCTGTGAATTGATCCCCGAACTCCAGCGCGTCGCAATCTCCGATGCCTGGGCGGGCTATATCGACAGTACACCCGACGGCATTCCCGCGATCGGTGAAGTGGAGGGGATTCCGGGCTTCATCCTGGCGGCGGGATTCAGTGGTCACGGCTTCGGCATTGGCCCCGGCGCGGGGCATATGATCGCCGACATCATTACAGGCAGCGAGCCTATTGTCGACCCGCGTCCTTATAGGCCCGAACGCCTGAAGACCGCTGCGTGGGGCAAGGTCGCTGAATTCTGAGAAGATCAACTTACAGGTAACAATCGGTCGCACACGAGATTAAGGCTGCGAGCAGCCGTGCTGAAAACAGGGAAGTGACGATGCGCGAATACGAGATTGCCGCCATTCCTGCCGACGGGATCGGCCCGGAGGTGATCGCCGCCGGTCTCCAGGCGCTTGAGGCGCTGCAGCAGCGCTGCGGCGACTTCAAGCTGCGCGTCCAGCACTTCGACTGGGGCTCGGACTACTACAAGGCCAATGGCCGGATGATGCCCGAAGATGGAGTGGCGCAACTGAAGCGCTTCGATGCCATCTTCTTTGGTGCGGTCGGCGCTCCCGATGTGCCCGACGACATCACGCTTTGGGGTCTCCGGCTGCCGATCTGCCAAGGCTTTGATCAATACGCGAATGTGCGGCCGACCAGGATATTGCCGGGCATCGTTTCGCCGCTGGCGGGCGTTGGCCCCGGCGATCTGGATTGGGTGATCGTGCGGGAGAATTCGGAGGGTGAGTATTCCGGCCATGGCGGCCGTGCCCACCGCGGCCTCCCAGAGGAGGTCGGAACCGAAGTCGCGATCTTCACGCGCGTCGGGGTCACGCGCATCATGCGCTATGCATTCCGGCTGGCGCGGTCACGGCCGCGAAAGCTCCTGACTGTGGTTACGAAATCCAACGCGCAGCGTCACGGCATGGTAATGTGGGATGAAATCGCAGCCGAGGTGGCGCAAGAGTTCCCAGACGTCTCGTGGGACAAGATGCTGGTTGATGCTATGACGGTGCGTATGACACTCAAACCTCGCAGCCTCGATACGATCGTCGCCACCAATCTTCACGCCGACATTTTGTCGGACCTTGCGGGCGCGCTGGCGGGCAGTCTCGGCGTTGCACCGACCGCCAACATTGATCCCGAGCGGCGCTACCCCTCGATGTTCGAGCCAATTCACGGATCGGCCTTCGACATCGCCGGCAAAGGTATTGCCAACCCGGTCGCCACCTTCTGGACCGCTGCCCAGATGCTCGAACATCTGGGCGAAAGCGCAGCCTCCGTCCGGTTGATGAGCGCAGTGGAAACAGTGACCAGTGAGGGCGTGCTGACGCCGGACGTGGGTGGCACAGCGACCACGCAGGACGTGACGGACGCCGTCTGCCGGACGATCCGCAGTTCGAACGTGTGACAGGTTTGCGATGAAGCTCGACAAGATCGACATCAAGATCTTATCCCAACTGCAAAAGAACGGGCGGGTCACCAACGTCGAGCTTGCCGACCTGGTCAACCTCTCGCCGAGCCCTTGCCTGATGCGGGTGAAAAAGCTTCAGGCGGAAGGCTTCATTACCGGCTATTCCGCCCAGATCGATGTGTCCAAGCTCGGACAGACTCTAACGATCTTCACCGAGGTCACGCTCAAGCACCATCAACAAAACGACTTCGCGAGGTTTCTCACAGCCGTTCAGAAAGTGGATTCCGTCATCGAATGCCATCTGATTTCGGGCGGGTATGATTATCTTGTGAAGTTCGTCACAGCGGGCATAAGCGAGTATCAGACGATCATGGAGCGCATGCTCGAACTGGATATCGGGATCGACAAATATTTCAGCTTCGTCGTGCTGAAGTCACCGATCGTAAAATCCCATTTGCCTCTCGATGTCATTTTCGACAAATGAAAAGCCGCTCCGCGGTCTGAACACCTGGAGCGCGCGCCGGTGTTTTCTTCTGCTGAGGTCCCATAGCTGCAACTTGCTTGGCACCTGGCGGAATGCGGCACCACCCTGAGGGTTTGCTTCGTCCCCGCTCGGCGTCTGCCGCCTGGACGGGGGAGCTCCGGCGATGGCGAGGATCAGCCCTTCATCGCCGCCCGCACATCCTTGTCTTCGAGGGTTTGATCCAGCGTCATCCGGGTGCGTTCCAGGATACCATCGATTTCGTCGTCCGTGCAGCAGAGCGGTGGTGCAAAGCCGAGAATGCCGCTGTTGAAGGCGCGAATGACAAGGCCATTCTCCCAAGCGCGGTCGAAGATGCGGCGTCCCGGATCTGCCGCCGCCGGCAGCGGCGTTTTGCGCGCCTTGTCGGTCACCAGTTCGACCGCGGCCAGCATGCCGCGACCGCGAATATCGCCAACCAGCGGGTGATCGGCGAGCGAGCGGAGGCCCTTCATCAGGCGCCTCCCGGCCTTCCGGCCGTTCTCGAGCAAGCCATCTTCATAGAGACGCAGGCATTCCAGCCCGACCGCCGCGCTCACCGGATGGGCTGAGTAGGTATAGCCGTGGCCGACAGCCGTTTTGCCGGCCCCGTCCGCGATCGTATTGTAAACATGGTCGGTCATGAAGACGGCGCCCATCGGCACGTAGCCCGACGTCAGTCCTTTTGCCGTGGTCATCAAATCCGGCACGACCTCGTCTTCCTCACATGCGAACAGGGGCCCGGTGCGGCCGAAGGCGGTGATGACTTCGTCGGCAACGAACAAGACGTCGTGTTCTTTGCACACGGCGTGCAGTGCCTTCAGCCAGCCTGCCGGTGGAACCAGGACACCGCCCGAACCCTGGATGGGTTCGGCGTAGAAGGCCGCGACGCGATCAGCACCCAGTTCGGCGATCTTGTCCCGCAGTGCCGCGACCGATGCGTTGATGATCGCCTGCGGGTCGGAACCGACCGGATTGCGATAGGCGTAGTGCGAAGGTATCTTGTGCTGCCAGTCGTAAGGCACGCCGAAGCCAGCATGGAAAGCCGGAAGCGCGGTCAGACCTGCGCCAACCGTAGAGGATCCATGGTAGCCATACTCGACCGAGATAAACTGGTCTTTTCGCGGCGTCCCCTTGGCATGGTAGTAATAGCGAACGAAACGGATCGTGCTGTCAATCGCGTCGGAACCGCCCAGCGTGAAATAGACATAGTTCAGATCGCCAGGCGCCAGTTCGGCAAGGCGCGCTGCGAGACGAATGGCGGGCTCAGATCCTAGCCCGAAATATCCTGTCGCATAAGGAAGCTCTCTTAGCTGCTTCGCCGCTGCTTCGACGACGCTTTCTTGCCCGTATCCGATGTTGACACACCAGAGACCCGCGAACCCGTCCAGCAAGGTTTTCCCGCTTGCCTCGGTCACCGTTGCGCCCTTGGCGGATTTGAGCACCCGCACGCCCGTCTCTTCATGGCTCCGATAGCTTGAAAATGGGTGAACCAGATGTGCACGATCGAGTTCGATCAATGAGTTGGCCAGCATTTCTTCCTCCGATTCAGCCTAGCGCCTGACTAACGAGCGCATAAGTTTGGTGTGACCTGATTTCGACCTTCGGCTCGTCTGCGGTTCGTCGCATCGTGATGCCACCGCCGACGTGGGCCAGCCCGCGACGGGTGAGCCACTCGCCGAGAGCCGTGGATTCGTCGGTGTCGATACGGACAAACTCGCCCGCACTGTCGGCCAGCAGGAAGTCGATCAGGCATCTCGCTTCGTGAAGCTTCCTCCCCACCACCGGCCCAATCACCAGCCCTCGGCCAAACCGACGAACTGCGGCAAACGCCTGAACATTGCCTTCATCGCGAACGACGGCGAACTTCGCGCGCTCGCGCAACGAGCGCATGAGCGCCGACCGGTCATGACCAAACGCCGCGCGATCCAGAGCAACAAGGCGCGCGTGGTCGCCGTCCTTGCCCCATGACACATGTGCCGGTGCGTCTACAGACGGCGCCAGGCCCTGGTGTTGCACGATCTTGCCGGTCGCGACGAATCCCAGCTTCTCGTAGAGCGCGAGCCCTTCCTGCGTCGCCACCAAATAGCAGGTGCGCCCGCCTGCCTTGGCAAGCGCCTCCTCCATCAGCTTGCGACCGAGCCCGCGACCACGCATTGCGGCATCGACAATGACCATGTTGACGGTGGCGGCATCGTCGCCATAGGGCGTCATCAAGATCGTCCCCACCACGCGTCCTTCCTCCTGGACAACGACGCCTTGGCTGAGCGATTGCATCAGTTCCCAGTCTTCACGACGGTGCGGCCATTCAACATGACGTGACAATTCGAGAGCATCCCTCAGATGCGCGAATGTCATCGTTTCCAGCGTAATTTGCTGCGTGGTCATGGTTCAGTCCGGGCCTGAATTCTCTGAGCTCAAGGTAGGCTGCCGCAGACAGCAGTTCCTTCCGACCAGGAGCTGAGCGATAGGTGTTTTGACTTTCCTTTGCCGCCGGCGCCGCATGTTATGCGGACGGACAGCGGGCCGATCGCGCTCCCCTCGCAGACCGAAACGGTCTCGGGCGCAACTCTCTGCCAAGGCTCTACCGCGATACGAAACAATCTGCTTCGGGGCGCATCGAATGCGGCGACTCGTCTTGTTCGGCTCTCATTATGATCCTTGCTGTTAAAGGCACGCAGTGCCGAAAGATTGGAAGGATCGACGCCCATGACCCAGTTCAGACCGAAATACATCACTTTCGACTGCTATGGCACGCTGACCAACTTCGACATGGCCGGCGCGGCGCGACGCGTTTATGGCGCGCGACTATCCGCAACCGTGACGGCGCAGTTCATCAAGGACTTCTCGGCCTATCGTCTCGATGAGGTTCTTGGCGCCTGGAAGCCTTATAGCGAGGTCGTGCACAATTCCGTGGAGCGCGCCTGCAAGCGCAACAATGTGACGTTCCGGCCTGAGGACGCCCAGCGCATCTATGCGGAAATACCGACATGGGGTCCGCACCCGGATGTACCGGCGGGGCTGGCCAAGGTCGCCAAGGAGATTCCGCTGGTGATCCTGTCGAACTCCATGAAGAGCCTGATCATGTCGAACGTGGAGAAACTCGGCGCACCTTTCCACATGGTCATCACGGCCGAGGAGACCGGCGCCTACAAGCCGCATATGAAGGGCTTCGAGCACATGTTCGACAAGCTCGGCTGCGGCCCGGAAGACATTACGCATGTGTCGTCCTCGTTCCGCTACGATCTCATGACCGCCTATGATCTTGGCATCAAGAGCAAGGTCTGGGTGAATCGCGGCCACGAGCCCGCGAACCCCTTCTACGAATACACCGAGATCAAGGACATCGGCGGTCTGGCCGGCGCCGTCGGGCTGGAGCCCGTTCGTGAATTCGCCTGAACGTCTGTTGCCAGTGCAGTCGCCAAGCTGCGGCGCTCCCCACCTCGTTAATGATCACCGGTCGCAATACGGAGAAAGGGGCGGTTTTCACCGCCCCTTTCTTGTTGTTCCAACACTTTGGAAGCTGCAGGTGTTTCCACCTACTTCCTAGTTAAGCCCGCCAACATGAAGGGTCTTGACCTCGAGATATTCCTCGATGCCAAGCTGCGATCCTTCGCGGCCCACTCCTGACTGCTTGACACCGCCGAAAGGCGCAACCTCGGTCGAGATGAGGCCGGTGTTGAGCCCGACCATGCCGAACTCCAGCGCCTCGGCCACACGCCACGAGCGCTTGAGGTTCTCCGTATAGAAATAGGCAGCAAGGCCAAATGGCGTACCGTTCGCGATCGCGATAGCCTCTTCCTCCGTCTCGAAGCGAAAAAGCGGCGCCACCGGGCCGAACGTCTCTTCCGATGCCAGCAGCATATCGGTCGTAGCCTGTCCCAGCACGACGGGCCGTGCATATTGCTTGCCGTCCGGCACCGTCTCGCTCTGGGCGATGATCCGCGCGCCTTTCGCCTGTGCATCCGCGATGTGACGCTCGATCTTGTCGATCGCGGCCGAATTGATCATCGGGCCGATCTCAGTGCCGTCATCGGTCCCTGCGCCAACCTTCATTCGCGATACGCGCTGGCTCAGCTTTTCTGCGAAAGCCTCGTAAACGCCCGCCTGCACGAGAATCCGGTTCGCGCAAACGCAGGTTTGACCCCCATTGCGGAACTTGGATGCGATCACCCCCTCGACTGCGTTGCCCAGATCGGCGTCGTCAAACACGATAAAGGGCGCGTTGCCGCCGAGCTCGAGGCTGAGCCGCTTGATGCTATCGGCCGCGCCACGCATGAGCAGCGCTCCTACGCGGGTCGAGCCGGTGAACGAGATCTTGCGCACCGTCTCGTTGGCCATCAGTTCGTTGCCGATTTCGGTGGGCATGCCGGTGACAATGTTGATCACCCCGGCCGGAATACCTGCCCGTTCCGCCAGAACGCCGAGCGCCAGCGCCGAGAATGGCGTGAATTCCGACGGCTTAATGACAACCGTACAACCCGCGGCCAGCGCCGGCGCCACCTTGCGCGTGATCATCGCGTTGGGGAAATTCCATGGCGTGACGATGGCACAGACGCCGACGGCCTCCTTCAGCACCAGAATGCGGCGGTCGGGCGTTGGCGACGGAATGGTCGAGCCACCGATCCGGCGTGCTTCTTCGGCGAACCATTTCACGAAGGAGGCGCCATAGCGGATTTCACCGCGTGCCTCCGCCAGAGGCTTGCCCTGTTCCAGCGTCAGCAGCAACGCCAGGTCCTCTTCATTTTCCCGTATCAGGCTGTGCCAGCGTTCCAGAAGCGCTCCGCGTTCGGCATGGGTCCTGGCTTTCCAGTCCTTGAACGCTGCCTGCGCTGCATCTATTGCAGCCCTTGTCTCATCCCGGCCCATGTCGGGTACGGTTCCAAGCACTTCCAAACTGGCCGGATCGATCACATCGACAGTCGCGTTGCTGTGCGCATGCTGCCAGACATCGCCAATGAGTCCCCGCTGGCGAAACAGGTCCGCATCCTTCAGGAAACCAATCTTCGTTATTGCGTTCATGGTTCTTTTCCTCTGCTCTTTCAGCTTAATCCGGCCAGCACGGCCTGCGTGATTGCTTCAGTCCTGTCCTTGCCTGCAATCGTGCCTATCCCGCGTGCGGTTGCGGACTCGATTGCCGACATCACTTCGGCTGCCGCCTGCCGCTCGCCCAGATGCCCGAGCATCATGGCGCCGGACCAGATCGCGGCGATCGGATTGGCGATACCGAGATTTGCGATATCGGGTGCCGAACCATGGACCGGCTCGAACATCGAAGGCGCGCTGCGATCGGGATTGATATTGGCGGAGGCGGCGTAACCCAGCCCGCCCTGAATGGCCGCTCCAATATCCGTGAGGATGTCGCCAAAAAGGTTGGAGGCGACGATCACGTCGAGGCTTTCAGGCGCCAGCACCATGCGGGCGGCAATGGCGTCGACGTGGTATTGCGAGACCTCCACATCGGCGTAGTCCTTCGCCACCTCGCGCGTGACCTCATCCCAGAAAACCATGGAATGTCTCTGCGCGTTGGATTTGGTGACGGATGCAAGCTGTTTGCGGCGCGTCCGCGCCTGTTCGAATCCGAAGCGAAGGATCCGTTCGACACCCGCACGCGTGAAGATTGCCGTCTCGATCGCGACCTCATTGGCCGTGCCGGTATGAATGCGCCCACCGGCGCCGCAATATTCGCCTTCCGTGTTCTCGCGGATGCACAGGATATCGAAACCATCACGGCGAAGGGGTCCCCGAACGCCTGGCAACAGCCTGTGCGGCCGTATGTTGGCATACTGCGTGAATCCTTTGCGGATCGGCAGGAGCAGTCCGTGAAGCGATACGGAGTCGGCCACCTTCGCTGGCCACCCCACGGCGCCGAGGTAGATCGCATCGAATTTCTGTAGGATCTCGACGCCGTCTGGGGGCATCATCGCACCGGTTTCCAGGTAGTAGGCGCACGACCATGGGAACCTTGTATTCTCAAGGGCGAAACCGCCTCGCTTTGCCGCAGCCTGCAGCACGTCCCATCCCGCCTCGGTCACCTCCTTGCCGATGCCGTCGCCTGGGATGTGCGCTATCGTGTAAGCCTTCATTGAGGTCCTCCTGGAGACCGACGGGCACCGAAGGTCGCAGCTTGCTCAACATTGCAGCGACATTCGGCATCTCGTACCTGGTTTCATCAGAACAATAGTCGACAGCGCGCCGCATTTTTCGCCGAGAATGAGCCGCCCGACCGCGTCGAATCGCGTCGGGCGGAATCTGGAAAGTCGATTGTTCTGGAACCGCCGCGCGCGCTATTCGGCCGGACCTTGAGCGTTGAGCTCAGTCGTAAACGCTGACGTAGATCTTGCGCACGGTTTCGATCGTGCGCCAGACGCCGACAAAGCCGGGCTTCATCACGAAACTGTCTCCGGTACGGTAAGTCTTGGTCTCACCGCCCTTCTCCTCGATCTCGACGAGACCCGAAACGATGTGGCAGAACTCGCAGGTAGTGCCCTTGATCGAATGCGTCTCGCCGGGCGTCGCCTCCCAGACGCCGGTCAGGACCTTTTCGCCTTTCGAGGCATCCTGCGCCCACGTCTTGAAGGATGGATTGCCCGAAATGAGCCGCTCTGGAGTTGGCAATGCCTCCTTCGGCGCGAAGGCTGGATCTGTGTCGATCGTGATCAGAAGTGACATGTCATGTTTCCCTGTTAGTAGCCGAGTGTCCGATCGACGAGGCCGATCAGTTCTTCCCCGGCGCGGTGGCGCCGGATATTGTCCACGACGGATTGCGCCGCGGAATCTGCTTGCGTTACGGAAGCGATGTGCGGCGTGATCATCACCTTCGGGTGCCGCCAGAGCGGATGGCCGTCCGGCAGCGGCTCGGGATCGGTGACATCGAGCATTGCGGCATCAAGGTGCCCGCTATCGAGAGCCTGAAGCAGGGCGGTTTGGTCTAACTGCGGCCCGCGGCCGACATGCAGCAGCCTCGCCCCGGCAGGCAGCCGGGAGAAGAGGGCCGCATCGAGGATGCCACGGGTTTCTTCCGTCAGCGGCAGCAGGCAAACGAGAATGTCCGTGCGCGCGAGGAAACCGGCAAGCTGATCCGCTCCATAAAAGCAGGTGACGCCGTCGATCTCCTTCCTGCTTCGGCTCCAGGCAGCGAGGGGAAAGCGAAACGGCAGCAATCGCTCGATAGCCGCCTGCGCCAGCATGCCGAGGCCGAAAAAGCCCACGCGGCGCTCGGCGGCTTGCGGAGCGGCAAGACCGAGCCACGCTTGGCGCTTCTGCTGTTCACGATACGCCACCATATCCCGGTGGAGACTCAGCACGCCGAGAACGACATATTCCTGCATCATGCGAATGATGCCGTCCTCGACCATGCGCACCAGCTTCACCTGCTGAGGCAGGCTCTCACGCTTGAACTGGTCGACGCCGGCGCCAAGCGAAAACAGCACTTCGAGATTGCGATAGCGCGCGATGTCATCTGGTGCCGTCCAAGTCAGGAGGTAGCGCACCTTCTCCGGGTCGACACATTCGCTGCTGTGGAACAATTCGACGTCCGGGAGCTCGCGTGCGAAAACCTTGCGGAAGACCGCTGCGCGCACCGGGTCGGAATTGAAAAGAAAAGCCATGAAACCGCCCTCTCCGGCTATGCGGCTAGGCGCGTGCCGAGACGCTCGATCATGCTCCGGCAGGCAACAAGTTCGCCGATCTCGATATATTCGTTGGCACGATGAGCCCGGCTGATATCGCCGGGACCGCAGATGATCGCGTCGATGCCGGCCTGCTGATAGAGGCCAGCCTCCGTGCCGTAACTTACCGCAGGCAGCGGCTCTTGCCCCGTCAACTCGGCCAGAAGGGTTGTCAGTTCACTCTTCTGCGGGAGCGAAAGACCGGGATACGCGCTCAACTCATGCCACGCCACGTCAAAGCCGCTGTCACGGAGAGCGATTAGCTGGGCCTTTACCGGCTCAAGCAATGATGATGGGGAAACACCCGGCACGGCACGGAGCTCGATATCGGCGGTGCAGCGATCAGGGATGATGTTGACGGCTTGGCCGCCAGCGATGACACCAACCTGCAATGACGAGTATGGAGGCGCGAAATCCGTGTCGAACGGCCCATCCGCAAGGGTCTGACCATAGGCCACGATCTGCGTGACGAGACCTGACATTGCATGCACGGCATTCAGTCCCAGCTCGGGCCGTGAAGAATGACCGGACCTGCCTATCACCTCGAGCCGCGCGGCCGCCTTGCCTTTGTGCCCCCGCACGGCTTCCATTCGGCTCGGCTCACCGATAATCGCGCCAAGCGGCTTCTCGCACAGGCTTGGCAGGGCGGCGATGAGATGCGGCACACCACGGGCACCCGCCTCCTCGTCATAGGAGAATGCGAGATGAATGGGCCGCTGCAAGTTCGTCGCCGCAAGCCGCGGCAGCGCAGCCAGCACGCAGGCAAGAAAGCCCTTCATGTCGGAGGTGCCTCGGCCATGAAGCCTGGCACCATCTTGGCGCAGAACAAAGGGATCCGAGTTCCATTCCCGCTCACCGGCCGGCACGACATCCAGGTGGCCCGACAAGATGTAGCCGCGGGCACGCCGCGGCCCGATCGTGACAAACAGGTTGGACCGGTCGCCTTCGGGGCCGCAAAGGACGGTCGTTTCTGCTCCGGCCGCCTCGCAATATTCACGCACCCAGTCGACGATCGCGCCGTTGGGCGAGCCCACGACCGAGGGGAACGCGATCAGCGTCGCTAGAATTTCTTCGACATTCACCGGGCGCCGCTCCACTCGCAGTTCGCTGGATGCGACAAGTGTGGCAGCAGGCGAGAGCATTCCGTGCCGAATGAAGCTATGCTTTGGCCGAAGATTTCGAATATTGGCCCGGAACCAGCGAAACCTGCTGGCTTTCGGGTGTAATCATAAGGCAAAAGACGGCTGCGGCACCGTCAGCGACGACAGGACGTGCTCGCGAGTTGGATATAAGGAGCAGGTCGACTGAAATGCAGAGATCAGTGCGCCTGAAGTCTTTCGAACTGGTCGCGCGGGACATCGATGATGTTGACGTCGAGTTGCTGCACGCGCTGTCGATCTCAGTCCGCTGGCCGCATCGGCCAAAGGACTGGGATATTCTGCGCCGCGCCGGCCGCGGCATTGTTGCCGTAGACGGCATTGGTCGGGTTTTCGGCAGCGCGATGTGGTTTCCGCAAGGGGACGATTTCGCCACCATTGGCGTAGTGATCACAACGCCCCGCACGCAAGCGCAAGGCGGTGGCCGATGGCTTATGGACCAAGTGCTTGAGCAGTGTGGCGATCGCAATCTGGCGCTCAACGCCACCCATGTCGCCTATCCTCTCTATGTCTCACTTGGCTTCACGACCGAGGCCATCGTATATATGCGACAGGGGGAGGTTCCGCTGGTACTCCCGGCCATGGCTGATTTGGAAGGTGAATTGCAGACGCTGCCGAGCGACAGGCTGAATGAGATCATCGAGCTGGATACGCGCGCGTTTGGAACAAACCGCGAGAGGCTGCTCGCATTGCTCTCAGCGGATGCCTCGATCTGCACTTTGAGCCGTGGCGGCGAGATCGTCGGCTACTCCATGTGTCGCGAGTTCGGGCGTGGCTACGTGATCGGCCCGATGGTCGCGCGCAGTGATCTGGACGCGGTCCATCTCACAGCCGTCCATCTGAGAAATCTTGCAGGACGGTTCGCCCGAGTCGATACCCGGGAGAAGGATGGCATGTTTGCCGCGTTTCTCGAGCAGTGCGGCCTTGGCATTGCCGAAACCGTTACGACCATGTCCAAAGGGCGTCGCTTCCTGAACCGGGAAGAAAACGGACCGTGGGTTTATGGATTGGCTGGCCACGCATTGAGCTGACTGCGGCACCACAATGCGACCGAAAGACGCCACTGCAGATTGTGGTAGTGCATTTCCACGACTATGCCTTCGTAGTGGCATTTCTGGGTTACCCGTTCCCTTGAAGATATCTTCGGTGTGGGCCATCCGCCATCAATCACTCTCGCATTGTTGCGAAAGGCAGCAAGCAGGCCGCCCTTCCCTCAGCCTCCGGATCGCAGCCGTCTAGGGGCTCCGTGACAACATCAGGCATCCTTTGGAAGCACCTGAAGGACCCGTGCGATGAACATATGGAACTCGGCCATGTAGTTGCGCAAGAACTCCTGCGTGGATTCGACTGTGACTTCGCCGCCGTCCGTGATCAGGCCCGGCGTGAACTGGTGCCGGCCTGCAACACACCGACCGTGACCACTGCCGCATCGGTGGCGGCAACCTCGCGGGACACGATGGTCTGAAGTCGCAGGACGACGGATGCCGCCATAACGGCGGGATCTATACTCGCTTGCGGCATCGACCCATGGGCCCCTCGTCCGAACAGCCGGATTTGAAGGCTGTCCGCCGCGGAGGTGATTGGCCCGGCGCTGCCGGCGACGGTGCCGGCGGGACCGACCATGACATGCTGGCCAAGCACGACATCAGGCGTGGGGAAGCGTTTAAGCAGACCGTCATCGATCATGGCCTGGGTGCCTTGGGCGGTTTCTTCACCAGGCTGGAAGACGGCCATCAATGTACCCTTCCAGTCTTTGCGCGTCTGCGCCAACAGCGTGGCCGCACCGACAAGCCAGGCGACGTGCATGTCGTGGCCGCACATATGCCCTACCGGCACCGTGTTCCCTTCGGCGTCCGTCGCCGTGACCTTGCTGGCCAAGGCGAGGCCCGTATTCTCGGCGATCGGGAGCGCGTCCATGTCGGCCCGCAGCATCACCGTCGGCCCCTTGCCGTTGCGGAGCAATCCCACCACACCCGTCTTGCCCACCCCGGCTGTTACCTCGTAACCGGCGTTCTTGAGCCTTTCAGCGGCAATGCCCGCTGTTCGCGTCTCCTGCATCGACAGTTCCGGATGGGCGTGAATGTCTTTGTAGAGCGCCTCAAGATCGGGCAGCAGCCTGCCCATGTTCGACAGGACGGCGGATGTGTCCTCACGAGAAGTATGCTTCTTCATGACAATCTCCTGCCGACGGCTTGGACAACCGGCCTTTTAAGCCTTCGATGGCCCAGCGGAGTAGACGATGATCATTGCTGTCCCCTGTATCGACAGCAAGTCCGATTCCTATGATCAACCAAATCGTGACCTCATCCCGATACGGTGCCGGTGTTCCGGGCGAAGCCTTCATGCGTATTTGCAAGGGCTCGGCCTCGATGGCTTAGTCGCCTTGTGGCGATGTCAAAGATCAGTTTCGGGGGGCGAACTGTCCACTCACCAGTCATCCTTGATCGATTTCCATAGCTGCGAGCTTGGCTACTTGCTCTGCCAAACGATCGCAGGGAGGCGAAACGTACGGATACGCTTCCCGGAGGGCCACTGCCCGTGCGGCTAGTTACGTCGGTCTTGTCCGCGTCGTGCACGGCTTGGCAGCAGCAGGCTTATTTCGACCGTGCTCCCGGCAAACGACATCCCAATACAAATTTGCATTTCGGTCCGCGATTAGACGGCCGAGACACTACCATATCTTAGCGCGAGCCAAACGCCGGCATTCGTGACGTCCAGATCGCCAAGCCGATGATGACGATTAATATCCAAAAGAGCGAATTGAAGAGCATGCGAACAAGGTCGCGGTTTTGGTCCTTGGTAACGCCAAGCCGATCCGAGATCGAGATAATGTCACCGGGCGCGATCAACAGCCAGATTATGAGACGAACGAGTCTTGCCATGCAATTCCTTGCCTCTCCAGCCAGATAGGAAAGCATCAACCGGCGCTCAAGTCGAGCGTGCCACACACGAAGCATGCACTGGCTCGCGCCCGGTCGGGTTCGCATCATTCGAAGCAGAGATGAGACCAGTTCGGTGAAGAGAAAGCTGCGATCTTTGCAAGTTGTCCCGAACTCGGCATCCCTCGCCAGGCGATCCCGCGCTTGCCCGACCGGGTTCAAAGGTTTGTGTGAAGCTCGATAGCCCTCGGGGCCGGATCACGGAACGTGGTCTGTCCTGCGAAACACATATCATGCCGCCGACATTCCCCTTCGTGCTGAGAGCATCGATGAGACCGGGCCCCCTTCCCTTCGGGCTTTCCAGTTCCAGGCGCGATAGCGGGCCGTGGTTGTACTCGTGCGTCACCCGCTGAACGGTCTCCTTCTGCGCTTCACGAGGCCGGCGCTTTCGACTGCATGGCCATGACAAAGCTCCTTCCAAACTCGGTTTTGCCTTTGCCGTCGATGGCTGACGTGAATTCTATTGAAGAACGGAAGCTGCCCTCGGCGCCTCACCAGCGAATGACGATCACCTTATCTCTCCCGCCGCCCAGTTGGATCGCCTCGGTGCCATCGGACTTGCGGCTACCAATTTGAGCGTCGTCAACGATTTCTACCGCAGTAGGATTCATGCCAAAGGCTTCGTCCACTTCGGCGCTGCAGACCAGCGTCCGGCGGTAAATCCTTGATCTGCTCTAAAAGCTCGCGAACGGTCATTTCGCACCTGTTTCGTGGAAGTGGAAGACACAGATCGCAAACTGCCCCCCTCGCGAAATGTTCCTCCTGCACGGCGAATATCCCCGCAGGCGGAGCTGATGGCATCGCTCAGCCGCTCAGCGGATCTTGCGGGCGACGAGGTGATGAAGGATCCGCTTGGGAGCATCACCTTTGCCCCTTTGTTTGCTTATGGCTGCCCCTGGCCGCCGCCGGACCCGTAGATATTTCCGGTTGCGAAGCTTGCATCGTTGGCTGCCAACTGCACATAGATGGAGGCCAGTTCCGCCGGCTGACCCGGCCGTTCCAACGCAGTTGTGCTGCCGAATTTCTTGTATTTTTCCTCCGACGCGCCGCCGCTTATCTGCAGGGGCGTCCAGATCGGTCCCGGGGCCACGCCGTTTACGCGAATACCCTTAGGTCCGAGCTGCTTCGCCAACGACTTCACGTAGTTCATAGTCGCGGCCTTGGTCTGAGCGTAGTCGTAGAGCTCGGGCGAAGGATCGTAGGCCTGTTCCGAGGTCGTTCCGATTATGCAGGATCCTGGCTTCAGATGCGGCAGCACCGCCTTGATGATCCAGAACGGCGCGTAGATGTTGGTCTTCATTGTAGCGTCGAAGTCCTCGCTCGTTATGTCGAGGATGGAGGGTTTCGCCTGCTGCCGGCCGGCATTGCAGACGACGATATCGAGCCCGCCGAGCTGCTGCAGGGCGTCGGCAACCAATTTCTGGCAGAAAGCCTCCTCCCGCAAATCGCCGGGAAGCGCGACTCCGGTCCTGCCGGCATCTCGTATAAGTTGGATCACCTCACTCGCGTCGGGCTCTTCCGACGGATAGAAGTTGATCGCGACATCCGCTCCTTCGCGCGCATAAGCAATAGCGGCGGCCCGGCCCATACCGGAATCGCCTCCCGTGATCAGAGCTTTGCGACCCGCAAGCCGGTCTGAACCCTTGTAGCTGGTCTCTCCGTGGTCGGGTTTCGGCTTCATGTCGCGTGCCAGGCCGGGCCAGGGCTGCGTCTGTGCTTCGAATGGCGGCTTCGGGTACTTGGAGCGGGGATCTTGCATCGCGGGTCCGTTCTCTGAGATTTTGGTCGTTGTTTGCTGGGCGCTGGCCGTACCCGAGACGCCGGCCGCTATTCCGACTCCTGCTGCCGCCATGACTTCACGTCGGGACAATGAACGGGGACGGTCTTTGGTCATTCGACTTCTCCGAGGCGCGTGAAACGTCCGAACCGCCTCGGCCTGATAAGGCTCCTTGGTCCGATCGAGAGAGCCCGAGGAGGGCCGCCATGTCATCTTTTCTCCACGGGATGGCGAATTTTCTCCACGGGATGGCGAATGGCTGGGCGGCTGGTTGCGCAGGAGGTCCGATTGACCGCGAACCCAAGAGCTCTCAATGCCCGAGATAAGGAAGCAATGGAGCAAATCATCGGCTATGACAGCCGAAATTACCTCGACTGGGAGATCGGCAGTGCGTACGAGGCGATCCTGCTGGCGTTGTGGGCCCACAGAATTTCGCCCACCCAATTGACCGCTAGCAGAGTTCTTTGCCCGTTAGCGGCAACGCATCTTCGTCCAATGATTTGAGCCGGCCGATCCGGAGCTCGCGGCTGGTGATTGATCTAATCGGTCTGCACGACCGACATAATTTCACCTTTGACAAGCGCCTGGGGATTACGCGGCCTCTTCCGTCTCAGCGTAATTGACGGGATTCTGCAGGTATGACGGGTCGAGCCGTCGAGCCCAGTTCCTCTCAGCATCGAGCAGTTCATCCTCCTCAGTCAGGCCGTTCATAAAGAGCCTGAGGACGTGCGCAGCAATGCGCGCTGCTTCGTTCGAAGCAGGGGCTACGCCGCGCTCTTTGCAGACGGAGTGACAAACGTGGGCAAGCATAACAATATCGCTCGGCCCCAAAAAACGACCAGGATACAACATACCGTTCTCTGCTCAAAAGCTACTGATGGCTACCGGTTACGCAAGGTTACCAGCAGTTACAATTAACTATGATAGTCATGCACCTCGACTTTGCGAAACATCCATTGCGCCCTCGAAAGGGCGTCAGGTACCAGCAGCACTGAGGCCGAGCCGGACGCTGGGCTGATCTGGCTGCTCGGGAGAATGTGAGAGAGCCTGAAAACTTGGACGAAGTGAAGCCGCTGGACCCGGGAGCGGCAGTCCCGTGCGCTCTGTGGCCGCGGCTACCAATGCGATCAAAGCGTCCGTCATCGATCCTTGAATGCCGGCCGATCGCGCAAGCTCCAAACATTGGCGTCCGGTTCAAATGTCGCGCCGACCACCCGCTCCTTCTCCTCCGGCCCAGCGCCGGCGCCGCTCGACCGAGGTGATCACTTCAATCTGATGCTTCGTCATAGGGCTACTCCTAGTGCTGGCACTAGAACTTGCAGCCCTTCAGCCTATGTCAGCAAGGCTGCTTCACCGGATGGGTACCGGATTTCCAAAGAGGACATTCGTGCTTCTCGCGGTCGCTCGCCTCGCCATGTGTATATCGAGGAGAGATCGCCGCGATCTCCTATTCATTTCACCTGCACTTCGTCATTCCCGTATGGACCGGTATGTCGTCGATCAGCGCGCAGCGCTGGAACGGACGAAACTGAGGCAGGGGGTAATGTCCGGGTAGAGGGCGGCCTCTACGGCCGGCATGCGGAACCCGAACACATAGTTCGATCCAATAGCCGGCCCTGACTTTCAGTTCCACACTACGCGCCGATGAATTGAACCGGAAGAGTCCGGCCGCGTTGTTGGGAAATCGAAACGTAATCCTTGGAGGAAGAAATGGCCGCTACTCAAACAACTCGCGGGCGCAGCCAGGACCGCGCAAAGGTCGCTGGCGGGCAGAATCATGAGGTGAAATACGAGGCGGGCAAGAGTGGGGCAAGCAAAGCCGACGTCAAATCGGCCGTGAAATCGGTCGGCAACAGTCGCAAGAAGGTCAAGGACAAACTCGGAAAGAAATGAGCCACGACAAATGGTTCGGATTGCCACCTTCAATGTGAACGGTGTCAATGGACGGCTGCCCGTGCTCCTCAAGTGGCTCTCGGCCACCAACTACGACATCGTCTGCCTCCAGGAACTAAAAACGTCCGACGAGAAATTTCCGATCGAGGCCATCCGCGAGGCGGGGTACGGCGCCATCTGGCATGGCCAGAAATCCTACAACGGAGTGGCCATTGTAACTCGAGGGATGGACCCGGTTGAACGCCGGCGCGGCTTGCCTGGCGATCCTGATGACACTCACAGCCGCTACATCGAAGCCCAGGTGGACCGGCTCGTTGTCGGCTGTCTCTACGTGCCCAATGGGAATCCAGCGCCTGGTCCCAAGTTCGACTACAAGCTGCGCTGGTTCGACCGCTTGATCAGCCACGGCCAGGACTTGCTCAAAGCGGGAGCGCCGACAGTGCTGTGTGGAGACTACAACGTCGTTCCAACTCCGATTGACGCCGTGGTGCCGCGACGATGGCTCGGCGATGCGGTTTTCTTCCCCGAGAGCCGGCAAGCCTATGCCGAGATGCTTGAGGATGGCTGGATCGATGCGGTCCGGCGCATCCGCCCGGAGAAGGGGGTCTATACTTATTGGAATCACTCCTATGGCGGCGGCTACGACAAGAGTTCTGGCCTGCGAATGGACCATCTGCTCGTCAGTCCATCGTTGTCGCCCAGGCTTCGCGATGCCGGCGTGGATGTTGGGACGCGAGGGTGGGAAAAGCCCAGCGATCATGCGCCGGCTTGGATAGAGCTCGACTAGTCGATTTTGACGGGGCCAAGTTCAGATGTCAGCAGGTTCACGCCTTTGTCCGAAACTTGTCGCATATTTCGGACATGTCCTTGGTTGAGCCTGACAGCAATTTCCGTACGCGCGTGCTTGCACGGATCGAGTCCAAACCCGACGAGGTATGGACCCGCCGACTTTGCAGACTTCGGTGGAGGCATCGAGAAGAGCCTCAACGGTGGCAAACAGGGTCACACTCGACCTCGCCGTCTTTCCAACCCACGCGCCGCCTTTCGTGCGACCCTGAGGTCATCGAGAGTTGGCTGCCACCAAAGCGCGTCACCAATCTCCGTCTTGGTTCGCGAGGGCCAGGTCTTGATGAGCTCATCGAAGGCGGCGGGACGCCACCGACCCCAGACATAGTCATGGTGGTCTGGAAAGTCGGCGTACTGGGTACCAAGAATGTCGCCATCGACGGGCTCGCCATCGCACCCGATGAAGACGATGACACCGTAGCCCCGTGTCATTACCGGCCGGCCAAGCGGCGGAAGATCGTTTGGATCCAGCGGATAGCGCCTGCGGCGGCGTTCCGTGGCATGGGCGCGAGACGCCAGTTCTTGCGGAGACCCCTGCCTCTGCGCCGCGCGCTGTTTTCGCGCTTCGGGCTCGTTGCGAAGAGCGGCAGCCTCAATTTCCGCCCAGCGTCGATGCAGTTGTTCATAGGAGCGATATGGCACTTTCCAAGCGTGCCTGTCGGGATCCCAGGACGCAAACGGCACGTCGCGCATCACCTTCACCACCGAGCGAGAATATGGTGTTTGCACCTCCAGCCGATCCTGGTGCACGAACAGGTACTTGGAAACGATAGGATCGAAGGCGTAGGCGTCGCGTCCTCTGCTGTCAGCATGCACGCTCGATCCGGCGAGTTCTTGCTCCATCCAACGATTGACGCGCCGAGCTGCGGTCTTTCCCGGGACAAACCAGGCCTTGAGTTGATCGCTCCAGCGGGCCCGGGGAAAACTCTTCCGGAAGCGTTCGACGGTGGTCCGATCAAAGGGGAAGGACGCCGGCACGCCCGTTGAGACATTGTCATTCGAACCTGATCCATCCGTTCTCTTCATGATCATGGAGCCTTCACCGCATCTCTGACAGGAGAACGCTTTACGAAGGCGCAAGTGCCCTTCGCGCCGATGTCGGCAAGAACTCCCAGATTGCAGGAGGCGAACGTACCTTTGCTTACTTCGCTAGGGCCTGGGCGATAGCGCGATCGGCGATCCAGCGCGCAATGCAACAGGATCTGCGCTTTTCGTCCGGAAGCCCGAGAGGCCGATCAAGCTGGATTTGCACCAGCTTTCTTAATTCGAGACCGAAATCGAAATTCAACAGTGCCAATTATGTGGACCTTCTCGAGCACAGACACCTGACCGTTTCCATTCATCGCCCAAGGCCAGTTTATCGCTGGAAAGCCAAAGTGCGGGAATTCAGGAGAAATGGCCGCTGGATGCGTTTTTTCTGAAGGGGGTTGTCGAGGGGAGATACCCATGGCTGCACCAGTCTGTCGGCGCTGCCAAATTTGCAGATCGCATCCAGGACCTTTCCAACGACATTCCGGAGCTATGTGACATTATGGAGGCGTTGCTTGCCGCCCGACAGAAACTTCGCGAGCAGTTCACGGTGCTGCATGAAAGGTTGTTGTCGATCGTGAAGGATGACACGGTTCTGCAGGCGGTTGATGACCGTGCCTGGTATCGGCCCTGTCGTTGCGCTGGCTTTCAATGCCACGGTCGACGTTCCTGCACGCTTCAAGAACTCGAAAGCCGTAGGTCCGGCTCTCGGGTTGACGCCGCGGTTGCATCAATCAGGCGAGGACAATCGCGTCGGACGTGTTTCCCTGTGCGGTGACGCCATGATGCGGACGCTGCTTTATGAAGCCGCGCAAGTCTTGCTGACGGTGGTGAAAAAGTGGTCATGGCTGAAAACTTGGGGATGAACATCGCCAAACGTCGAGGCCGGCAAAGGGCGACCGTTGCCCTTGCTCGCAGAATGGCTGTCATCATGCACAGAATATGGTCCGACGGCGGTGAGTTCCGCTGGGCGCGAGAGGAAGCGACGGGGGTGATATAGCCGGGTCCACCAAACGAAAGGGAGAAGATCCGATAACGGGATCCGCCAAGGGCGGATACATGTCCTTCGCGGGACGGAGGATGAAGAGAGGACGTGCCGGGACTCGTTTCCACCGCGGCAACGTGGTGAGAACGCTGTTTAGATTGTCCCCTTCATTCCAACTGATCCCATGCTGGGAGGGCCAAAGCGCCGATCCCGAAGAGAAGCAGGGCCTCGCGAAAGACATCAAATGCCCATGGTAGAGGAAGCTTGAAAGCGATTGACTTCAACACACCGAATAGAGAAGTCCCGGCATTTGCTGGAGCGGATTGAGAGTGAAGCGCTCGGGCTGGGAAGCTCATGCCTTGCAGATGAACTCGTAGGGGGTGAGACTTTGAGGGTTTCGAGTCTGCGACCGAAATTGTAGGCCGCGACCAAATCGGCAAGATGCCGACGCAGTTGGGCGTGATCGTGGTTCTGGGATGCCGCACCGAGCCGCAGCGTGTATGAGAGGCGCTCAACATCGCGTCGGCCGCGCCGCGCTTGGCGGTTTGTGTCTTCTGAGCGGGGAGCGGCTTTCGCTTGGGACGAAGGCAGCGTGATGCTGATCATCGCCGCCGCGCTTCGGTCGCCGATGACGCATGATCATCAGCAGCACCAGCATCGCCACGATGATCATCATGATCGGCATGCCAATGACCATCGCCGCGGTCGGTTGGTCCGTGTGGGGTACATTGGCGCTCGGCTACGCGCCGCCGATCACCATGACTTTGGGCTGGCTGGCCAATGCGAATGCAGCGAATGAGCGCTGCACCCGTTCTAAATCGAGGCCGTCGGCAATGATGACCAGCCGCGATGTGCGGTCTTGGCTCGGCCACGCCTCCATATGTACAGGAGGATGAACGAGATGCTGCACACCGTGGACCGCGACCGGGCGGTCTTCACCTGCGATGTTCAGGATGCCCTTCACCCGAAGGACACGCTCTCCATGTCTGTTGAGCAGCATGGTGAGCCATAAGCCGAACGCGGTCCAATCGACTTGCTCGTCCCAGACCAGGACGCAGGATGCGATCGCCGCTTGATGCGCCTGTCCGTCGGCAGTCGCCAACACGGCAGCCTCCTCGCAGAAGAAGCCTGACTGCGATTGCAGCTGGCTTGCACGGGCTACAGTCTCCTGCTCGAACAGATCTCGTGCGCAGAACCCGGAGCGGACATTCAGTATCGGGGCATCCGGATTGATGCGCTCCAGCCGATCTGCAAGTCGCCCGATTTTGGCGTCGTCAGCGAGATCGGTCTTGGTCATGACCAGCCTGTCGGCAATGGCCACCTGACGATTGGATTCGATATATCGGTCGAGGTTGGCAATCCCGTTCATGACGTCGACGGTGGTCACCACATTTCCCACGATGAAATGGTGCTTCAGCATCGGATCGGATTTTAGCGTCGAAAGAATCGGAAATGGGTCAGCCAGCCCCGTACTTTCGACCACTACCTGCCGGAACGGGGATATCTGGCCTCGCTCCCGCTTCGAATATAGATCGCGGATCGCGTCGGCCAGTTCACCGCGCACGGTGCAGCACACGCAGCCGGACTGAAGCAGTACCATGGTTTCGTCAATTCGTTCCACCAAGTGGTGGTCGAGCCCAACCTGGCCGAATTCATTGATGAGCACGGCCGCGTCCGATAGATCAGGGTCATCAAGCAACCGTTTCAGAAGCGTCGTTTTGCCCGAGCCGAGAAAACCTGTCAGCAGGTGGACCGGGGTGAAAGGCGGTAGTTCAGCCATCGCGACCGGCTTCGAAGCTTGCGATGACATCGGCCTCCAACGGATCGCAAGTCCTGCCCGAAAGACGCTCCGCAGCCTGCCATAGGTGTCCGAGATCGTTGATGATCTCGGTCTTGCCCGTTCGCGTTGAAATGACAAAGGCCGTCCCCTGCCAGTCCGCCAGCCGCATGCCGAAGGAGGCCAGGATGAGATTAGCTATCCTGACGCGATTGGCGCGCTCACGGCGCCGGTCAACGTTTTCGACGTTGCGCGTGTAAACGCCGGGCCGGGCCACGGCATCGGTCCAATGTTCGTTGCTGCCTAGAACGCCGCATAGCGAGCACATGATCTGCTCCTTGGATGACCGTCTTCGGAGACCGTTTGACCCCGACAGGGCCTTACAGTTCCTCTGTAGGTGGTTGCCCTGCCTGGCGATGCCAAGTCCCCCCTGCCTGGTCTACCGCAGGCTTCGACCAGAAGAAGAACGCGGTCTCGGAAATGCCGAGGCCGCGTTCTTCTGTCGAGGAACTCAAGGGGCCGGGATCGGCTTAACCTTGTTTGGCTCCAGCCAGCCCTTGGTCGGCTCACATTTTCCGCAGTTGATGCCGGGCAAATTGTCGGCGTAGGTCACGTCGGGCAGATCCTTGATGGTTGCGCCCGGCGTGGGCGTACCATCTTGCACCGACTTCAAGCTGAGTTCGGGCAGCAGATCGCCGTTCAGCGAGGTGTCGATGAAGAGCGGTGGCACCTTGTCGGCAGGGAAAGTGTTGCAGCCGTCAACGAAGGTCTCACCCTGGCAGAGCTTCACATCCTGCGGCTCAACCCATGGCAGCGGATATTCGATGTTGTTAGCGGTTAGCTTCTTCTTGCCGGTCACGACTTCCATCATGAGCTTGAAGGCGTAGCCGCCAACGGCCGGACCCGCGCTCGAGGAGACGCCTTTCAGGCCCTTGGCCTGCATTGCCGGATCCGCCATCGCGAGACGATAGCCGTTGTTGGACTGGCCGGCAATCACGACCAGCTTGTCGGGACGACTGTTGATGACGGCTTGCAAAGAGCCAAAGGTGCCGTCAACCGTCCAGATACCGTCGACGTTGGGGTGCGCGGCTAGGATCTTGGCAACCTCCTCCTGCGAGGTCGCGTCGTTCCAGTTGCCATAGAAATCGCCGACGATCTTGATGTCGGGATATTTCTTGAACACGCCATAGGCCTGTTCGTCATAGGTCTTGGTCACGGTCGTGCCGGCGACGCCGTGGTTGAAGATCAGCTCTCCCTTGCCGCCCATCTGGTTCACCATCCACTGCGCCGTATTGGCGCCGTAACGGGCGGTGATGTTGGAGACGTTGTGCGCGCAGGACTCCGTAACCGTACTGTCGTATGTGAACACCACGACGCCTTGATCGCAGGCTTGCTTGATGGTGCGGTTGAGCGCAGTCGGCGAGAGCGGATACAGAAGAATGGCGTTGGCGCCTGCCGCGATCATGCTCTGGAGGTCAGATATCTGCTTCTGCACGTCGGTGCCGGAGATAATGGTCTTGAACTCTACCTGGTTGTCGTAAGGCGGGGTCGAAGCCAGTGCCTTGATGCCGTTGGCGGCGCTCGCCTGCCAGGTGTTGCCGCTGTAGCTCATGTTCAGGAACACCTTGTAGGTATCCTGGGCATTCGCGCTGGATGTCCCCAGACCAAGCAACGTGGCGGCGATGGCCGCCCGGCCGTAAGTCAGTCTACGCGAAGCGTTCTTCATGTTCTTTCTCCCATTTGAAGCGACCGCCGACTAACGGCTTCGCAGATTGAGCCGCCCACGCTGGAGCAGCAAAGCGATGATGATGATCCCGCCCTGCACCAGGTCGCGGAATCCCTGCGAGAGGCTGAGCGTGGTGATGACGGTGGACAACGTGCTGAGGAAGAGCGCGCCGGCAAGAGTTCCGAGATAGATGCCGGAGCCACCGGTGACCCGTGCGCCGCCGATGACGACGGCGGCGATGGAGGGCATCAGCAGCGCATCGCCCATGTCAAGCGTCGCGCTCGAGGAATAGCCGGCCAAGAGGATGCCGGTCATTCCGGCACAAAGGCCGCTGATGGCATAGACTGCGATGGTGAGCGCGGCGATCGGCAGGCCCAGCACGTTGGCCGCGCCAGGGCTGCTGCCAATGGCGTAGAGCTTGCGGCCTTCCGCGCTCTTGTTCTGGAACAGCCAGGCGAACACCGCAAAGACGATTATGAAATAGACGGGGTAGGGTACCCCCAGCCAGCGGGAGCTCATGAACTGCTGGATCGCAGGAGCGACCGATTGTTGCGAATTGCCCGCGGTGAAACCCAGCGCCACCCCGAAGAATGTGATGCCGGACGCCAGCGTCACGATGAAGGGCGGGATCTTGGCAATCGCCACACCGATGCCGTTGATGAGACCGATGCCAAGACAGCACAAGAGGGTAAGCGGAATGGCGTACAGCAGCGCGTCGTTGCTGCCGCGCGTAAGTTCCGCGATCATCATGCCGCCGACACCGATGACCACGCCCAGTGACAAGTCGATGCCGCCCAGAAGGATCACCAGCCCCTGCCCGAACGAAGCGACCACCAGGAAGATGGCGGTAACCAGTATGGCGGTGAGCTGGTCGAACGAACCGAAATTGGGACTGGCGATCTTCGTGCCGATGACCAGCAGCGCCGTGGCGGCGAACACGGTGATCGGCGGCACAAGGTCCGATGAGACAAGTGCGCGGCGCGCGCTCTGCGCGCCGTGCTCGGACGTCTGTGCCGGGGTCGTAATGTCCTTGTCGGTCATCAGGCTTCCCTTCTCGCGGAACGGCGCGCCAAATAGACGGAGGCTTGGCCGAAAAGGATTGCCAAGATCATGATAAGTCCGTTGAAGATGTTGGTGTAAAAGTCAGCCACGCCGAGCGCGAACAGCATCTTTTGCAACACCGTCAAAATACCTGCACCGGCCAGCGTGCCGACCACCCCGCCGCGACCGCCGAACAGGGACGTGCCGCCGATCGCGACCGCCGCGAACATGAACAGCAAGAAGGAATCGCTGATGCGTGGATCGCCCGAACCGATCTCGGCGCTGAAAACGAAGCCGGCCATGGCATAGAACAGGCCGGCGGCCACGAAAGCGAATAGCCTGGTGGCGCGGATATTGAGCCCCGAGAGCCGCGCGGCCGTCTGATCCGTGCCGACCGCGTACATTGCTATGCCCATGCGCGAATGCTTGAGCAGAAACCAGAAGACGAGCACCAGCACCAACAGGATCGCCGGCACGGGAATGCGTAGAATGTCGCCGGTGATGCCATAAGCGATGGATTCCACCACCTCGCCGCCAGGTGCCGGAAGGATGAGGAGCGCGATGCCTTGGCATGCGATCAGAGAACCGAGCGTCACGGCGAGCGACTGCAGTCCAAAATAGGCGACCAGTATGCCGTTGAGACCACCGACCACGAGGCCGACCAACAGAACCAGGCCGAAGCTGCCAAGGGCGCCCGCATCGCCGCCACTCACCGTCGCCACCACCACATTCGCGATGGCGATCACACCGGGGCCCGAAAGGTCCAGCTCGCCGCATACCACGACGAGCGTCAGTCCCGTTGCGGCGAGGGCGAGTACGATGGCGTTGTTGAGGAGGTTACCGATGCCGAACAGCGAGAGTGCCGAAGGCTCGTGGGCGGCATAGACGGCGAACATGACGATAAGCAGGCCGATGGCGGCGACCGCTCCGTTGCCTAGAATTGTCAAGCGGCCGCGAGGCGTATCGGATGCCATCGTTACGCCCCTTGGGCGGCAGGCCGCCGCGACCCGTCGCGATAACCGGATGCCAGCGACAGCATACGGTCCTGTGAGAGATGGTCGCGGCCCAGCTCGCCGGCAATCGAATTGCGGTAGAGAACGAGGCAGCGATCACAGAGCTGAACGAGTTCGTCCAGTTCAGTCGAATAGAACAGGATCGAGCCGCCATCGCGCACGAACGCGCGCATCATGGCGTATATGTTGCGCTTGGCGCCGACATCGACACCGCGCGTGGGATCGAACAACAGCAGGCACCGCGCGCCCGTTATCAGCGCCCGCGCCAGCACCGCCTTCTGCTGGTTGCCGCCCGAAAGCGCGCCGACGTTGAGGGGCAGGAGCTGCTTCGAAAGGTTCACTGCCGGGGTTACCTGCTCCACCAGCCGCAGCTCGGAAGATCTGTTTACGAGCTTGAATGGGCTCACCTTGTCTATCACCGGCAGCGAGATATTCGCCTGCGTGGTGAGATCGTGAAACAGTCCTTCGGACTTTCGTTCCTCCGGCACCAGCACCATGCCGAGCCTACGCGCCGCGCGAGGCGAGCCGACCGAAGTCGCCTTGCCTGCGATCGAGATCGTGCCCTCTCGCAGCGTCGACAAGCCCACCAGCGACTTGAAGAGACTGGACTGCCCGTGACCCTCCAGACCCGCCACACCAAGAATCTCGCCGGGAGCCAGCGAGAAGCTGATATCATTGACGCCAGGGCCGATCAGGTGACCGACCTCCAGCGCCGGCGTGGCGCCGACGCGAACCGCCGACGGCGCCTTCTCCGCGGATTCAACCACGGAGCGACCGGCCATACTGCTGAATATCGCTTCGTCGCTCATGGATTCAACATCGCTTTCCAGCACCTTGCGGCCGTTACGCAGGATAACGCAGCGCTGGCACAAGCGGCGGATCTCGTCGAGCTTGTGGCTTATGTAGAGCACTGACGTGCCGCCACGAACAGCGGCATCGACCAGCTTGAAAAGCCATTCACGGTCGGAGAGCGCGGCGGTCGCTTCGTCGAGCACCAGCACGGCCGGGCGGTGCCGCAGCGCACGCACGATCTCGACCTTCTGGCGCATGCCGAGCGGCAGATCCTCGACCAGCCGCCGGGGCGCGATATCCGCCACGTCATGGGCTTGAAGAATCTCAGCCGCCTCACGCTCGATGTTGCGCGCCGACACCAGACCAAGGCGGTTGAGTGCCGGGCGCGGCAGGAACAGGTTCGCGGCCACTGACAATGTCGGAATCAGGCTGAGTTCCTGGAAGGCGGTTGCTATGCCGGCCAAGCGGGCGTCCACAATGCCCTGCGGCTTGAAAGGAGCGCCGCGCAATTCGATGGAGCCGGTATCAGGTGTGACGACGCCACTCAGTATCTTCACGAGTGTCGACTTGCCGGCGCCATTTTCGCCGAGCAGACCGCACACTTCGCCGGAGCGCATTTCAAACGAAATATCCTCAAGCGCAATCGTGGCACCGTAGCGCTTGGACACGGATCGGAAATCAAGGACGTTGTGCGTTCTATCCTTCATTCCACCTCTTCCCAGTCTTCCCTATTTGGTCAGACCAAGATTGGAGCTAGCACGCCTTACCCGCCATGACAATTAAGAAAACTTGCAAGAAAGCTTGAATTTTCAGCACATTTGGTCTGACCGGAAATGGGTGGTCGAAAAGCAATGCGAAGGGCACCAAATCCACCATCAATTCTGCTGTTTCCAGCAGAATTGACGGGAGCTGCCATCGGCGAGATGACACAGAAAGTATAATCAATCCGATCTATCGGGTCTGACCACTCAAGCGAACCGGGCCGGAGACCGCGCGGCGATCCCGGCATAGTACGCCGAAGCCGCTCAGGATTTGGGACGTGCCTTGCCGCTGCGCGGGAAGCGCTTGCCGAAATCGGCCGCGATCTCTTCCATCTTGACGAACTTCACGCCCTCGAAGCCCTTCATATAGTCATGGAGCCGTTCGTGCATCTTCAGCACATGCGGCTTGCCCGACACGTCGGGATGGATCGTCAGCGGGAACACGGCATAGTCGTAGTTCTCGTAGACCCAGTCGAACTGGTCGCGCCACATCTGCTCGATATCGCGCGGGTTGACGAAGCCGTGACTGTTGGGCGAGGCCTTGATGAACATCATCGGCGGCAGGTCATCGAGATACCAGGATGCCGGTATCTCGATGAGATCGGTCTCCTCGCCTTGCGAATACGGCTTCATCCAGCTGGATGGATGCTTGGAATAATCGATCTTCGTCCACTGGTCGCCGACCGTCACATAGTAGGGGTGATGGTCGTTATGCATCAGCGAGTGGTCGTAGAGCAGCCCCTTCTGCTTCAAAAGCTCATTTGTTTTCGAGCCGAACTCCCACCAGGGAGCGACATAGCCGCGAGGCGCCTTGCCGCAAAGCTTGGTGATCAGGTCGACGCACTTGTTGAAGATGGCCTCTTCCTGCTCGGGCGACATGGCGATCGGGTTCTCGTGGCTGTAGCCATGCATGCCGATCTCGTGGCCAGCGTCCGCCACTTCCTTCATTTCGTCCCAAAAGCTCTCGATGGAATGACCGGGGATGAACCATGTCGTCTTGATCCCCCACTTTTCGAACATCCGAAGCAGCCGGAGGCTGCCGACCTTGCCTGCGAAGGCGCCGCGAGAGATGTCGCAAGGGCTGTCCTCACCGCCGTAGGAACCCAACCAGCCGGCGACAGCGTCAACGTCCACTCCGTAGGATACAAACATTTCTTTCGGCATCTCTCTTCCTTTCGTTGTTCATGTCCCCGGCCGAAGGGCGTCTAGGGTAGTTGCGAGGGTGGAAGACCGGCCCGGCTTCCCGCCATGCTGATATGTTTGCGCATGTAGTAGTTGGCGCCATCGGGATCGCCCATGGCAATCGCCTCCAGGATGCGATCATGCTCCTGCACCGCGAACAGCAGATTGCCCCGCCGCTCGGTGGGCAGGCGCTGGCTCTCCAGCAGCACGCTCGCGAATGTCTGGTGCATGTCCACCAGCAGCTTGTTGCGCGAGATGCGCATGATGAGGTTGTGGAAATCGAAGTCCGTCTGCGCGTAGGAATTGAGGTCCTTTTCGCGCGCCGCGTTGCGAAAGGCGATCGTGCATTCCTTCAGGTCGGCGATCTCCTGATCGGTATGGGTCAGCGCCGCGAGCTCGGCGGCGTAGGATTCGACGATGTAGCGGAACTGATAGACCTCGCTCAGCGAATAACGCGCCGCGAAGCGCCAGGACGGAGTTGCCGGTGCGCCGGAAGGGTCGGCACAAACGAAGCCCCGCCCTCCCTCGCGCGCAACGATCTCGCCGATGGTGGCGAGGATCGACAGAGCCTCGCGCAGCGTGGCGCGGCTCACATTGAGGTCGCGGGCCAGGTCGCGCTGCGGCGGCAATGTATCGCCTGGTCGCAACCTGCCGTCGCGGATCATCGACTGCAAGGCGGCCACCGTTGCCTGGGCCACACCGCCGCTGGCTTCCCGGCGCTCGCGCCGCAGGTCGGGCGGCTGTAAGGCCGCCGTCTTTCCATCATCACTAAGATTGCGTTTCATCATGGCTAGGCCCCAGCGTCAGCAGGAATTGTCGCCACATAGCTAGAACAAGATACATTTGGATGGAACCATTCAGCCCGCGGTTGATCAGAGCATGACATCGCCGCCGTTCGGATTCATGGTCGCGCCGATGTAGTAAGCGCCCTCCTCCGACGCCAGCAGCACGGCGGTGGGAGCGATTTCGTCGACATGGCCGGCGCGGCCGATCGGCAGTTCGCCGAGCTTGCGCTTCTTCCATTCCTCCGGCAGCGCCTTGAATAGCTCCGTTTCGATCGGGCCGGGACAGATGGCATTCACGGTGATGCCGTCGCGCGCCACCTCATAGGCGAGCGAGCGGGTGAAGCCGATGACACCGGCCTTGGCGGCCGCATAGTGCGCCATTTCCGGCGCGCCCTTGTGACCGAGCTGCGAGGCGATATTGATGATGCGGCCGAACTTGCGGGAAATCATCGGCTTCAGCACCGCGCGCGTGCAAAGAAAGACGCTGCGCAGGTTGACGGCCATCATCTGGTCCCACATGCCGGTGCTCATTTCGGCGACGACGGACGTCGTGTCGATGCCGGCATTGTTGACCAGTATGTCGATATGGCCGAGCGCCGCCTCCACCTTCTTGACGGCTGCCTCGACCTGCGCCTCGTCGCTGACGTCGGCCGCGACGGCGAAGGTCCTTGCACCGAAATCAGCAAGGGCGGAGATGCGCGCCTCGGCGGCCTCGAGTTTCAGGTCGAGAACGGCCACGTCGGCGCCCTCGCGCGCGAAGGCCGTGGCAATCGCGCCACCGATGCCGCGTGCGCCTCCCGTGACCAGTGCTTTCTTTCCAGCGAGACGTCCTGACATGCTTGGTTTCCCATTTCCTGGTTGATTGACTATCGTAGCGAAGACGCGAGACCACCGGGCGCCGGCCGGCCGAGGATGCGTTCGGCTTCCTTCATGAACACGTTGAAGGTGTCGGAGGCCGGCACCGAAGCGGCGACGTCCTTGTGGCGAAAGCAATGGACCGTGTGCCGTTCGCCGACCGTCTCAGCCGGCGGCATCTCACGGCGGCAGCGATCGATGACGAACGGGCAGCGCGATGCCAGGAAGCAGCCCTGGGGCAGATTGATCGGGCTCGGGATCTCGCCTTTGAGGCTGACGCTGCTTTCGATCTTGAGATGCGGATGCGGCAGCATGACCGACGACAGCAAACCACTGGAATAGGGATGTTGCGGGCGATTGAAGACCGTTTCGGCGCTGCCCTGCTCAACGATCATGCCGAGATACATCACCGCGACGCGGTGGCTGATGAAGCGCACCGTGGAGAGGTCGTGGGAGATGAACAGATAGGCGGTGTTGCGTTCGCTCTGGATGCGCCGCAGCAAATCGATGATCTCGGCGCGGGCGGTCGGGTCGAGCGCCGAGGTCGGTTCGTCGAGGACGACGAGTTCGGGCTCCGTGACCATGGCGCGCGCTATGCCGACACGCTGCTGTTGCCCGGAAGGCAGCTCGGAAGGATAGGCGTCGAGCAAGTCGGTATCCAGCCGCACCAGGCGCAAGGCGTCGGCCGTGCGGCGGCGCCTCGTTTCGCGGTCGAGCTTTAGCGGCAGGAGCGGCTCGCAGATCGTGTCGCCGATCTTCATGCGCGGGTCGAGCGACTCGTTCGGTTCCTGGAATACAAGCTGAATCTTGCCAGCCAGCTTGCTCTTGTGTTGATGGCGCTGCGCCAGGTCGGTGCCGCGGAAGCGAATGTTTCCGGCGGTCGGCTCGATCAGGCCGACGATGCAGCGGCCGACCGTGGTCTTGCCTGAGCCACTCTCGCCCACGAGCCCCAGTGTCTCACCCGGCTCGATGGTCAGGCTGACGCCGTTGATCGCCTGTACCACCTGCTTGGAGCCGGCAATGGGGAAGCGCTTGTAGAGGTTGTCGATGGTCAGGACGGCGTTCATGCGTGCCTCACGGGGAAATGGCAGCGGACGAAGTGGCCCGGACCGATCTCGGCGAAAGGTGGCCGCTGTGCGCGGCAAACCGGCTGAGAGATGGGACAGCGGTTGGCATACTGGCAGCCGGTGGGCGGTTCGCGCCGCCGGCCAGTGTCCGGCACGCTCCAGCTGTCGCGCAGCCTGGGGCTATGGGAGAAGGCTGCAAGCAGCATCAATGTGTAGGGATGCGCGGGCGCGAGGAAGAGAGCCTCGCGCGGCGCGATTTCGACGATTTCGCCCGAGAACAGCACAGCGATGCGATTGCAGAAATGCGCGGTGATGCCGACGTCGCGGGTGATGAACAGCATGGCGCTGCCATGCTCCGAGGCAAGCTTGGTCAGCAGGGCCAGGATCTGCGCCTGCACCGTGACGTCGAGTCCGCTGGTGGCGTCATCCGAGATGATAAAGGCCGGGCTGCAGATCAGCGCCATGGCGATGACGACGCGCTGCGCCATGCCGCCGGACAGTTCGTGAGGATAGGCATCCATGCGCCGTTCCGGGTCCGGTATCTGCACGTCGTGCAGGATCTTCAACGCCATGCGCCGCGCCTCCTTGCCGCCGACGCCGAGATGGATCCTCGCCATCGCGGCGATCTGGTCGCCGACCTTGAGCAGCGGATTGAGCTCAGCGCGGGGATTCGGCACCACGACCGAGAGACGGCGGCCGCGAAGACGGCGGAGTTCGGATTCGGACAGGCTGAGGATCTGGCGGCCCTCGAAGTGGACTTCGCCGCCGGCGATGCGGCCCGGCGATGGCGGCAGCCCGAGGATGGAGCGGGCGAGCGTCGTCTTGCCCGCGCCACTCTCACCGACCAGGCCAACGATCTCGCCAGGCTGTACTGCAAGGTCGATGCCCTTCAGCACCGCCTTCGGTTCGGCGCTTCCGGACGGGAACGTCACGCGCAAGTTCCTGATGTCGATCAACGGCGGCTTGTCGCCGCCGGACGCGTTGCGCGTTTTGCTTATGATTTCTGCTGCGCCCAATGACATTCTCACATTAATTGCTGATCCGCGGGTCGAGCAGGAAATAGATGAGGTCGACCGCGATGTAGACGATGAGGGAGAAGATGGCGGAGAAGAGCACAAAGCCCAGAACCGGATAGATGTCCGAATTCAGCACACCTTGCACCGCGTATTGCCCCGCCCCTCCCCACGAGAACACGATCTCGACGAGCACCGCACCGCCGATCAGGAAGCCGTAGAGCACGCTGATAATGGTGACGATCGATGGCAACGCATTGCGCAGCGCATGGCGCACGACAAGGTTCTGCGGCACCCCGCACAAAACTTCAAAGCGGCTGAAATCGGAGTCCAGCATCTTCTCCATCGTCGCCTGCGTCATCTTGAGGATGGGACCGGCATTCAGGAGCCCGAGCGTCATCACCGGCAGGACCAGATGCGCGCAGGCAGACCAGAAGGCCTGCAGGTCGCCGGCGAGAAGCGCGTCGATGGTGAGGGCTCCGGTGACCGGCGCCGGCGGTATGACGATCATGTCGATACGGCCGAGAGGCGCAGGCGCCCAGCCGAGCACGGTATAGAAGATGAAGATCAGCACGAGGGCGAACCAGAAGTCCGGTAGCGCACCGGCACTCAAGCCATAGAGATCGGACAGGCGCGCGATCCAGCCGTTTGGCTTGCGCGCCGCATAGACGCCCAGCGTTACCCCAACGATGATAGCCAGGAGCAGCGAAAGCGTGACGAGTTCGAGGGTCGCCGGGAAGCGCTGAAGCAGATCCTCGAGCACCGGCCGCGTTGTCTGCCAGGAGGTTCCCAGGTCGCCATGCAAGAGATTGCGCACATAGATCAGGAACTGCATGTAGAGAGGCTGGTCGAGCCCGAGCTGCTGGCGCAGTGAGGCGATGGCCGAAGGCGTCGCCGTGGGCCCGAGCATCAGCACAGCGGGGTCACCCGGAATGCTCTTCACCAGCAGGAAGCTCACGAGCACAATGCCCAGCAACTGCGGGATCACGAAAATCAGGCGCTTGGCGAGATAGGCCAGGATGCGCATCAGGCGCCCTCCGCCGGCCGGTCGACCCGGCGGCGATGCTCGCGTGCATCGCTCAGCAGCTGCCGGCGCTTGGACGGATCGGCCAGGACCTCGATGGACGCGCCGACCAACGAGAAGCCGAATACGGTGATCGCGAGCATCGCGCCGGGGAACATGGACGGCCACCACTGGCCGGTCACCACGTTTTGAAAGCCCATGGCGATCATGCTGCCCCATTCAGGTGTCGGCGCGCGCACGCCGGCACCAACGAAGGACAGCGCCGAGGTCAGCAGGATGCCCCAGCCGACATTGACCGATAGCTGCGCCAGCACCGGCGCCATCGCATTGGGAATGATGTGGCGCCGAATGGTCTGCATGTCCGACAGGCCATTGACCTGCGAAGCCTCGACATAGCGCATGGAGCGGATGCTGAGCACCTGCGAGCGCATGAGACGCAAGTAGATCGGCGCATTGACGAAGGCTATGGCCAGAACCACCGTCTGGATGCTCTGACCGAGGCTGGCAACCAGGGCGATGGCGAAGACGAAAATGGGAAATGCCTGCAGCACGTCGGCCGCGCGCATGACGGCGAAGGATAGCCACACGCGAATGCCGCGCCCGCTGCTGTAGAAACCAACAACAGCACCGATCGAGCCGCCAATCAGCGCCGACAGGAGCGTGCCCAGTATCGCGATCGTCAGGTCGATGCGGGGCGCGTAGATGGAACGACTGAAAATATCCATGCCGACATTGTCGGTGCCAAAGAGATGGGTGGCATCCGGCGGCTGCAGGAAGCTGGCCGAATCCGCCTCGGTCGGCGAATAGGGTGCAATGGCCGGCGCGAAGATCGCCAGCAGGGTGATCGCGATGACGATCAGATAGCCGATCGCAAATCTCGGCCGGATGACCGCCAGCCTCAGGAGAAGGCTAAGCTTCGAAGACATCTAAGATCTTTCCGATACACTAACTTGTCCCCGGAGGCGGCAGCCTCCAGGGACAAGACCTCATCAGCCGCGGCTGAAATCCTGGAACCGAAGATTATTGGACGTGTAGTAAGTGTAACCCTTGAGGTTCGCCTTACGCGCCAGCGTGTATTTCGGATAAGCAATGAAGCCCCAGGGCGCTTCGTCCATCAACGTCTTCTGCACCTCCGAGTATTTCTGCTTACGCACATTGTCATCAAGCGTGGCAAGACCGTCCTTGATCATCTGATCGACGCTCTTGTTGTCATAATTGGAATAGTTCACGTAGCTTTCGGAGTTGAAGTAGAGGTAGGTCGAGTAGCCCGGATCCGGCGTCCACGGCGAATCCAGATAGAAGATCATCGGCTTGGCGCGCTTGGTGACGTTCTCGTAAAACACGCCGGCCGGCAGCTTCTCCAACGTCAGCTCCACGCCGATCTGCTTTAGCGCGGTCTGGATCAGCAATGCGATCGGCTCCTGCGTCGGGTCGCCGGCGTTGTAGGACAAGGTGGTCGCCAGGTTCTTGGCGCCTGCCTTGTCAAGAAGCTCCTTGGCCTTGGCAAGATCATAGCCGTACGCGAAGAAGCTTTCATCCGCCATCGGGTAGATATAGGGCATCGGCGCCTTCTGCTCGTCGGCATAGCCGTAGTAGATGGTGCGGATGATCTCGTCGCGCGGGATAGCGAGGTTGATGGCACGGCGCACGTCGACATTATCGAATGGAGCGATCTTGGAGTTGAGCTCCAGCCAGATCATGTAGGACGAATTGACGGCATCCACCGCCACGTTCTGCTGCTTCTTCAGCGCCTCCAGTTCGCGCGGCTGCAGGAACTGTGCGATGTCGACCGCGCCGCCCTGCAGCAGCGAGAAACGACTGGCCGACTGCGGCACTTCGCGCATGATGACGCGCTTCATGAAGGGCTTTTCATCCCAGTAGTCTTCGCGCGCCTCGAACACGGCTTGTTGACCGCGCACGAGCTGGGCAAGGCGATATGGGCCAAAGCCAGCACTATCGTTCTTGAGGAAATTGACCGCCCACGGGTCGTCGGAGCCACCGGCTTCGGCGCATTTGGTGGCGTCGTAGATCGGGTTGGCGAGGTTACACTGCTGCTTGAGAAGCAATGGATTTGGCTGTTCGAGATTGAAGGAGACCGCATAGTCGCCTTCCACCTTGATCTGGTCAGGCGTCTTGAGACCGAGCACCGCGGTCTGGAACAGGCCTTGCCCCTTGAGGTTGAACTTGCGGTCCCAAGTCCATTTTACGTCCTTGGACGTGAACTTGTTGCCCCAGTTGGAGACGACACCCTCGCGTAGCTTGAAGGTCGCCTTGCGGCCATCGGGGGCCACTTCCCAGCTTTCCGCCAACCGGCCGCGCAAGGCGAGGTTGTTCGGCTTGTCGGTATGGACGCCGGTATCCTCCCGCAGCACGCCGGGTGCATTGGGATCATCCATCTTCTCATAGCCAAGCATGTACTCGTAGAGCGCACCGAGGGAATCGATGGAGCCCAGGCTGACGTCGAACTCGATGTCGAGGCCCTGGGGCGTCGCGGGCGCCGCGATCACCAGCGTACTGTTTGCGTCCTGCGCGAAGGCTTCCCCCAAGCGGCCGGTCGATGCAGCAAGTGCGGCACCGCCGAAGGCGGCAGTCGTTTTCAGGAACTGACGGCGCGTGGGCGCCAACCGAATTCTGGTAAAATCATCAACCATCTCTCGTTCCCCATTGGTTGCGCGAATACGCTTCGTTATCTTTCCGCTTTTGGACAGACCAAAGAGCGTAACTGACATTAATGGACAAATTGGCCTGACCGTCAATCACAAAAAATGCGAAAAATTCGTGCATTTCATGCACAAAAAAATAGCTTCTTGATTTCTTGGTCTGACCAAATTATTCAACGTCGGGTACGGCAGCGAGGAACCGAAATGCGAAAAATCTGTCTGATGACAACAGGAGGGACAATCGCATCCAAGCTGGAAGCCGAGAGCGGACATGTCACCGCAAGCGTCACAGGATCGGAGTTGCGCGCCATGCTGCACGATCCGCTCGATGGCATTGACATCGCCATCGACGAGTTCTGCAACGTCGGCAGCTATGCCATCGACCTCCCGCTCGGCTTTGCACTGGCCCAGCGGATTTCACACCACCTTCAAGGTGACTTCGATGGGGTCGTGGTGACCCACGGGACCGATACGATGGAGGAAAGCGCCTTTTTGGCTGATCTCCTTGTCGCGACTAACAAGCCGATAGTGTTCACCGGCGCACAGCACGCGGCCGATGAGGCGAACCCCGACGGCCCACGCAACCTCACGGATGCCATCCGGCTAGCCGCGTCCGAAACTGCGCGGGGCCTGGGCGCGATGATCTGCTTCGAGCAGGAATTCCATGCTGCGCGTGACGTGAGCAAGTCGCACAGTTCACGCACCGATACCTTCATCTCCTACGAGCACGGCAAGCTCGGGGAAGTGGACGGCGACCGCATCGTATTGCACCGCAAGCCGGTCCTGCGCCGCACCTACGACGCAAAAGGCATTGTCGCTGATGTCGATCTTATCAAGCTGGTCATGGGGATCGGTGACCGCTACATCCGCTTCGCCGCCCAGGATGGTGCCAAGGCCATCATTCTGGAGGGTTTCGGGCGGGGTAACGCGACGCCCGCCGTCACTGCCGCCGCGACGTCGCTTGTCGCCAATGGTACTCCCGTCATCATGACCAGTCGTTGCCAGCGCGGCCGGGTCAAGCCGATTTATGGCAATGGCGGCGGCAAGACACTCTCCGACGGGGGCGTGATCTTTGCCGGCGACTTGAGCGGCCAGAAAGCACGAGTGCTCGTGGCCGTCCTGCTCGGCATGGGCATCGAGGGCGAACGCCTGCGCCAGGAGATCGAATATTTCGGCGGCTGATGCCCGCTCTTCCACCGCCTGATTTCCGTAAGGCGGCCGTCCATCGCCGCCGTCCCATTCCTGCAGCCGAGGAACCATGATGTCAGCAAAGAAGCACAGGATCGCGGTCATTCCCGGTGACGGGATCGGCAAGGAGGTCGTCCCCGAGGGACTTCGTGTACTGGAAGTGGCGGCAAGGCGCTTCGGCATCGACCTACAGCTCGACCATTTCGACTTTGCGTCGTGCGATTACCATGCCAGGCATGGCCGCATGATGCCGGAGGACTGGAAGTCCCGGATCGGAAACCATGATGCCATCTTCTTCGGCGCGGTGGGCTGGCCGGCCATGGTTCCCGACCATATCTCGCTTTGGGGATCGCTGCTGCAGTTTCGCCGCGAGTTCGACCAATACGTCAACCTGCGCCCCGTCCGGTTGATGCCGGGCGTGCCCTCGCCGCTCGCCAACCGCAAGCCCGGCGATATTGATTTCTACGTCGTGCGCGAGAACACCGAGGGCGAATATTCATCTATCGGCGGCCGGATGTATCCGGGCACGGAGCGCGAGATCGTCATCCAGGAAACCGTGATGTCGCGCGTCGGCGTCGATCGCATCCTGCGTTATGCGTTCGATCTGGCGCAGAAGCGTCCGCGCAAGCACCTCACATCGGCCACCAAATCCAACGGCATCTCGATCACCATGCCGTATTGGGACGAGCGCGTCGAGGCGATGGCCGCCCAATACCCGGATGTCTCTTGGGACAAGTACCACATCGATATTCTGGCAGCCCATTTCGTGCTCAATCCGAACCGTTTCGACGTTGTGGTGGCATCGAACCTGTTCGGCGACATTCTCTCGGATCTCGGACCCGCCTGCACCGGCACGATCGGCATCGCCCCGTCGGCCAACATCAACCCGGAACGCCGCTTTCCGTCGCTATTCGAGCCGGTACACGGCTCGGCTCCGGACATCGCCGGGAAAGGCATCGCCAATCCGATCGGACAGATCTGGACGGCCGCCATGATGCTCGACCATCTTGGTCACGAGGAGGCTGGCCGCGCGATCGTGGAAGCCATCGAAGCCACGCTGAAGAGCGAAGCCACCCGCACCGGTGATCTCGGGGGCAAGGCCGATACCGTCACCTGCGGCAAGGCGGTGGCGGAGGCACTCGAAGGATAGGACCAAGCATGCGCATCGTCGACATCAGGGAAAAGACCGTCTCGATCGCCTCCCCCATCGCCAACGCCTATATCGACTTTTCGAAGATGACTTGCTCGGCCGTCGCCGTGATCACCGACGTGGTGCGTGATGGCAAGCCGGTGGTTGGCTACGGCTTCAACTCGAATGGCCGCTACGGGCAGGGCGCGCTGATGCGCGACCGTTTCCTCGCGCGCGTCCTCGAGGCCGATCCCGAAACACTGATCGACCATGAGAACGACAACCTTGACCCGTTCGCCATCTGGAAGACGCTGATGACCAACGAGAAGCCCGGAGGCCACGGCGAACGGTCCGTGGCGGTGGGCACCATCGACATGGCCGTCTGGGATGCCGTCGCCAAGGTCGCCGGCGTCCCGCTGTGGCGCCTGCTGGCGGACCGTTACCGGGCGGGCGTGGCGGACGAGAAAGTTTGGGTCTACGCGGCAGGCGGCTACTATTATCCCGGCAAGGATCACTCGAAGCTTCAGGCGGAGATGCGGGGCTATCTCGACCGCGGCTACAAGGTCGTGAAGATGAAGATCGGCGCGGCGCCCCTGGATGAGGATCTGCGCCGCATCGAGGCCGTGCTGGAGGTGGTCGGTGGGGGCCAGTATCTGGCTGTCGATGCCAACGGACGCTTCGACCTGAAGACCGCCGTCGCCTATGCCAAGGCGATGCAGCCATACGGCCTGTTCTGGTACGAGGAGGCCGGCGATCCGCTGGACTATGCGTTGCAGACGGAACTGGCGAACCACTACGGTGGGCCGATGGCGACAGGCGAGAACCTGTTCTCGCACCAGGATGCGCGCAACCTCTTGCGCTACGGCGGCATGCGGCCCGACCGCGACTATCTTCAGTTCGACTGTGCCCTCTCCTATGGCCTGGTGGAATACCTGCGCACGCTGGAGGTGATGAAGGCGCTTGGCTGGTCGTCACGACGCGTGGTGCCGCATGGTGGACACCAGATGTCGCTCAACATTGCCGCAGGGCTGCATCTGGGCGGCAACGAATCCTATCCCGACGTTTTCCAGCCCTTTGGCGGCTTCGCCGACGACATCGCGGTCGAAGATGGCTATGTCGGGCTACCCGATGTTCCCGGTGTCGGCTTCGAGAAGAAAGCCGAACTGTTCAAGCTGTTCCGACAATTGCACCAGCCGTGAGCGAGACGCCGGCCGTGCCGAACGACAGTTTTCAGCCTGTCAGGACGTTGCACCCGCCTATGGCGTTGCAGACTGCTTCGGTGACTTCGCGCGTCGTCGCCGCAAGATTGGGTGCGGCGACGCCGACAACCGCAACCTCCTTCGAACTCAGTGTGATATCGGCCCTCATAATGGCCATGCGGAGCAATGGCCTGATCATTCTCGGCATCTCGTGCGAGAAGCAGAAGATCATCACCGGCCTAATTCTCATCCTTGCGGTGTTTCTTTCGCTGGAACACGGCAAGATCGGCGTCATCGAGTGATGCGCCTCATGTCCACAATCGCATCGAACCACGCAGTGTCCGGGAGATCGTCATGACCAAGCCTACCGTAATCATCAGCGGCGCCGGCATCGGCATTGGCCGCGCCACGGCCCTCGCTTTCGCCAGGGTTGGCTACAGAATCTGCGTGACCGACATTCTCGAGACCGAAGGCAAGCAGGTGGCCGAAGAGATCAAGGCGGGCGGCGGGGATGCTTATTTCCGCAAACTCGATGTGACCAGATCGGATCAGGTCGACGACGTCGTGGGGGAAATCGACAAGCAGTATGGCGGCGTGGACGTCGTGGTGGCCAATGCGGGTATCGCCCACAAGGTGCCGCTGGCGCAGATGAGCGATGCCAAGTGGGACATCACAGTCGACATTGACCTAAAAGGCGTGTTCCGGATGGCACGCGCTGCCACGCCGCGCATGCGAGAGCGTCGCAAAGGCGCCATCGTGGCGGTATCGTCGATTTCAGGCATGAGCTATGGCTGGGCCGAGCATGTCCATTATTCCGCCGCCAAAGCCGGCGTTCTGGGTTTGGTGCGAGGCTTGGCCGCCGAGTTGGGCGGCGACGGGATCCGGGTCAACGGCGTCGCGCCCGGTTTCATCCGCACGGCACAATCCCTCTCCGAGGAGCACTCGATGGGTGAAGCGCGGCTGGTGGCTCAGGCTCCTTCCATTCCATTGCGTCGCATCGGCGAACCCGACGAGGTGGCGGATGTAATCCTGTTTCTGGCTTCCGACGCAGCGCGATACGTGACGGGCCAGACTTTGCTGGTAGACGGCGGGCTGACGATCAAACAAGGCTAAACATCATCATGCGTCTGCTTGCTTGTGCAACTGGTCGTCCTTTGTGCCAAGCCAAGGCGCCCCACGTTGCATCCGCTTGGCGGCGGCGTGGTGGAGGTCTATACGTATCGGCCCACTGGTGGTGCGACTGGGTTGACGGCGAGTCACCCTATGAAGCTGATCAATCCAAGTGCGTTCCAAGCCCTTAGGACCGTCGCATGCCGCTGAGCCCTCGCGAACGAATAGACTACCAGGCCATCGTCGATAGACAGCCGCTGAAATTGCCTGACGGCGTCAGGATGCCGGTGTGGCTGATCGTCAATGTCGAACATTGGGACGCGAGGCGGCCGATGCCGCGCACCGTCTTGCCGCCGCCGATGGGCATGCCGATGCTACCCGATATTCCGAATTGGTCGTGGCACGAATACGGCATGCGGGTCGGCTTCTGGCGCATCCACGAGAGCCTGACATCCCGAACAATTGTTCCGACGTTGGCCATCAATGGATCAGTGTGCGAGGTCTATCCCAGGATCGCGCATGCCGCGCACGACGCCGGATGGGAACTGATGGGTCACGGTTGGCTCCAAGGGCCGATGCACAACCTCGAAGACCAGCGCGTTGCAATTCGGCGCACAATCGGCGCGCTGTCCAAGATTTCCGGTAAGCCGCCGGTGGGATGGGAAAGCCCAGGGCTTACGGAGACCTCGGACACGGCCGACATCCTCGCTGAAGAAGGAATTCGGTACGTCGCCGATTGGGTAATGGACGACCTGCCTTGCGAACTGAAGACGACGGCCGGCCGGCTGGTGACACTCCCCTATACGGTGGAGATTAACGATGTCGCAATAATGGCTGTGGCGCAGCACTCGTCGGCGGAACTGCTCGAGCGCGGCAAGCGCCAGTTCGACCGGCTGTATCGGGAGAGCGCGACCTCGCCCCGGATCATGTCCATCAGCGTCCATCCTTATCTTAGCGGTGTTCCGCATCGGATTGGCTATCTGGAGGAATTGCTGGATTATATCTCCTCTCATCGCGACGTGGCATTCTGGACGGGCGAGCAGATCTATAATTGGTACACTTTTGCGCGGCTCCCCGCAGGGTCGGTAGAGCTGTCTGGCACGGCTATGGGTTGAAAAAAGCAAACGCTCGTCTCCACCGAAGCGCAGCATTCTCGTCGATCGGGCTGTTCGGAATGCTATTGCGGAACTGGCGGGCCCGTGGCAGCTTGGGCGAGGCGTATCCGCGCTTTGGTGAGCGCGAATTTCCGTCCGCCTTTGCGGCCGCGTGCTCTGGCGGTAGGAAGACCAGCTGGCGCATTCACGGGTCAGGTCGCGCTCCAACTCGCCAGCGTGGTGAAGACGCAAAACCACCATACGGCCGCTGCGGTCGTGGTGCGATCTACGCACTTTTCCGGCTGGTCAGGCAGGGTTCTTTACCGTATTGGCCAGGTAGGCAAGCGATCGCCCGAGGCAATCCAGCTTATAGTTCCTTAGTGCCTTGTTTTAGACGAACACGGCGAACAGACCTCAGCTACGGTATATTCCCTCGTACGCGATCCTGATCAACGAGGATATTCCTCAGTCCAAGCGACAGGGCGGCTTTCGGGTCGCACTTTTTTCTGGCGACGACTTCACGGCCGAGTTGAAGCCGTCCAACTCCTCGCCGATCTCGACAAGGGCCTTTCTGACTGTCTCCTCAACTTCCTGTCGTTTCTTCGGCGGCATCAGGCTCAGCCCCTTCAGCATCGCCTCGCGCCAGTGCTGCCCCCTGCCCCACGCTTCCGCGAGCGCTGTTGCAAGGTCGTCCTGGCGACGGGTGGCCTCCAGTGCCTCGATAAGGAGGCTGGCCTGATAGACGTCCTTTTCGCGCTTGGCGACGCCGTTTGCATCTGATTGCCTGCGAGAGGCGACGATGAGCTTGTGAACTGCATAGCGTTCCGGCGACGGCACGGTTACAGGCACCCCTGACCGATGCAGCATCACGGTCCGGATGGGCTCGTGGATGAGGAAATCAAGGAAACGCAAGGGCTGCGCCGAAGCTCTGCCCAGTGCTGGCATCGGAGTGGCATGGTCGGTGTAGTGATCGGATCCCCGGTTCGGCGTGAGGAATTCGACCTTGTATCTCGTTGCATTCTCGAATTGCGTCGCGTGTGCGGGATCCGATCTGTGCGGGATCTCCCTGAAGGTCGGGTCAATCTCTCTCAAGATTTCCAAGATCGGCGGCCGGCTGTCGTCGACTGACGAGGAGATCGAGTAGTGCTGCGCGAAATCGGCATCGCCGGTTTGCAATGAGGCACCGGGCAATCTCACGCCGAGATGTCCCGCATACGTCTGGAAGGCAACCGTACCGACGAGCACGCCTCTCAGGCGGAAGATTCCTGCTGCTCCCATTGCTCCAACGACATCGCCAGTGAACCGGTCCGGTGCAGTCAGCCCTGCTTGGCGAGTCAGCGTGGAGACGAGTTTCCGTCGCCCGCGGAGGTCTTCCTTGATCTCTTGGAAGGCTGCAACGCGTTTCGCGATCTCGGGATCATCGGACGGGCCGACATACTTCCGCGTCTTCTTGGGTTGGGTCTCCTCAAAATACCAATAATCCCGCCCCTTCACCGGAACCCGAACGAAATTTCCCGCCGTTGAGAAGTCGGTTTCGAACGATGCACCAAGGCAGCGCTGAACGAGTTCCGCATACATCGTGCGATAAACGAGATCGACCGTCTTCATGCGCCGGCTCCGTTATAAGAAAAATGAGTTTCTCTTATAACAGGATGAACTCAAGCGACGCAAGCGGTGGTTATAAGACAGTTGCAGAAATCTTATAACGCCGCCGCATCATCCAGGGTTCACGCAGACCCGTCATGCCACACATGGCGATCGATGCGCCCGGCTTTGGCCAATGCTACCGCCAACGATGCTGGAGCCGCGCCGATCAATCAGGCACCGCGTGACCGCCGCTGATCATGTGAACCATTTTGATGCCGTTTAGGATGATCGCGGCTGATCCCGGTGATTTGAAGCCGAGCATTGACCCGATGCGGCGCTTGATGCGCCGATGGTCCTGTTCGATCCGGTTACTCAGGTATTTACTCTTGCGGGTCCGGATCGGCTTCAGCCGACGCCGGGAACGATACTGCAAGCGATTTGAGTTGTCACAGGAAACGACAGCCTCCAGGGTGGGCTGGTGCTGCCAGCACCAGGTCGGCAAGCCACCAGGCCAAAAGCTCGGGGTCGGGCCGAATCGCGGCGACGCGGGCGGCGATTGCCGTTGCAGCGAACGGCACCGGCCGCTGCGATCCCGCCAGTTTTTCGATCTCCGTGCAAAGGTCGGCGAGCGCCGCGCGGTGGCAATGGAGCCCGAGCTGGTCGACGATCTTTTCGAGTCGGTCGGCGCTGCCAGCGGGCGGCTGCACGGACAGCTGCCGCCAGGCGCCAAGAACCGCGCCGGCGGGGCCGGGATCGGCGCCGGCCGGGCGCAGGTACCAGGGGTCGCGCAGGGCGTCCTCGGCGCGGCCGGCGAGCCGCATGCTGCCGGCCGCGCTTCCTATCGCGGTGAGCTCGGCTCCGGCCTGTCTGACAAGTCCGTCAAGCCCGGCTCCGCCGTTAAGTCTAAGGCGAGGCCGCGTGAACGAACACGATCTCAAAGCGCCTGTTGCGCTTTGTGAACGATGCCCTTTTCGAACCGGGAAAGAGCAAAGGCGGAAAGATTGATCGAGGGGCTGCCCTGTGTGACCCATTCGCCGAGTTGTTTGCCGATGGAAGGTCCAAGCGCAAAGCCGTGGCCGCTGAAGCCGGCCGCCACGAAGAGTTCGAGCTCTGGCTTGGGCCGATCGATGATTGGAATGACGTCGGGCGTGATATCCAGCCTGCCGGCCCAGGCGTTCTGCAGTTCGATCGTATTCAGATGCGGAAAGATCTGCCGGAAGCCAGCAAGGTTGGCCATCACCTTGCGCATATTGGGCTTCGGCTCCGGCAGCGCCTGCACGGCATTGCGGCGGCTGAAGCGCGCGGCTAATTGATGACGGAAATCGGCTCCGATGCTGAGGTGCAGTTGACGCCAGTTGTTGCGATAGGCGGGTATGAAATGGCGCATGCAGCGAAATGAGTCGACGGTGATTTCGTAATCGACTCCCATGCCGCGATAGCCGTTACCGATAATGAAATCGCCGCCCATAGAGGGGCGGAATGCAACGCGGGGACCCCACATCGCGATGCGGGTGAAGGGTGCTGCCTTCCGGGTGCGGCCGACGGAGGATTTGACGATCTGGATAGGCAGGTGCAGGCCGGCCGAAGCGGCCAGCACCGGTGCGCCGATGCCGTTTGCCAAAACGACGGTTTTTGCTTCGAAGATCCCGTTAGACGCCAGGAGCCTCGGTCTGTCCTGCCTGTCGAGGTCGAGCCGGAAAACCGGTGTATCTTCCAGGATAGTGACTCCGGCTTCGCGTGCCGCAGCCGCGATGGTCCGGGTCGAAAGAGCCGGATCGGCATGGGCGTCGTCGGCGGTGAAAAGTCCGCCGCGCCATTGCCCAGCCAATTCGGGGATTGTCTGACGAACGTCCGCGGCATCCAGCAGGCGCGTCGAAAGGCCGAAGCTGCGCGCAATATCGTGGCCGCTGCGGATCCGATCCTCATCGGCAGCGGTTTCCGCGGGGACCAGGATTCCGCTGCGGGTGAACTGCGTCGCCTGTGTGCCGTATCTCGAGGTCAAGTCCGCCCACAGTTCCAAGGCTTCGACCGCGAGCGGCAGCTCGGCTTCATGCCGTCCTTGCCGGCGGATGAAACCCCAGGCACGGCTGGATTGTTCGGAAGCGATCTTGCCGCGCTCGAAGATTGTTACCGACCTCCCTTTGCGGGCTAGGGAAAGAGCGGTCGAGCAGCCGACAATTCCTCCACCGACAATGGCCACGTCCGTTTGAAAGGTGCCCATCTATGTTCCTTGCCCGATCCTTCGCCGCGACAATAACAGGAGAAGGCAGCCGCGCGTGGCATAGGGCTATGCCGGATCGGCATAGATGCGCGCCCGGCTTCAATTGCGGTGGAAGATATCGTCGATCTGACGCAGGACATCGCGGCGCGATGCCTTGAGGCTGGAAATGAATTCGCGCGCGACGCGCGAGGGGGAACGGTGTGTCGGATAAAGCATGCCGAGACGCAGGCTGACCGCGGGCTCGAAGGGAATGGAGCGCACTCCCGGATGCTCGCGAAAATCGAACGCCGTGAAGGGGTCGATCAATCCGATTCCCAGCCCCTTGGCCACCATGTTGGCGATGGTGCTAAAAAGCTGGGCTTCAAGGACAATGCGGCGCTTAACGCCGTAGCGGTCGAAAATCTGGTCGGCGAGTTGCCTCCCCAGATGATTGTGGGTGATGGAGATATAGCGTTCGTCGCGTAAATCTTCCGGCGTCAGCCGTGCCTTCTGCGCCAGCCGATGATGGCTTGGAACCGCCATCAGATAATGCGCGGAGCAGAATTCCTCGATTTCGATGCCGGAGCGGTCGAAGGGATATTCGGCGATGCCGACATCCACAAGCTGGCTGGCGACGAGTTCTTCTATGCGCGGCGACATCTGGATACGCAGCGAAATGCGGCTCTCCGGCCGGCTTGCCGTGAAGCGGGCGATCGCCGAAGGCATGAAGTCCATTGCCAGCATCGGCAGCGACGCCGCCGAGACCATCCCGGAATTGGCGACCTGCATTTCGCGGGCGATCTCGCGGATTTTGTCGATCGACACGAAGGCACGAAGAACCTCCTCATGCAGCAGGAGGGCTTCCGGCGTGGGATTGAGGTGCCCGCCGGACCGGTCGAACAGGGTCACTGACAAAGATGTTTCCAATTGACCCAGAAGCCGGCTTACGGCCGGCTGGGAAACGCCGAGAAGCTCCGCGGCCCCGATGGTGGTCTTTGCAGTCATCGTTGCCTTGAAGGCTTCGAGTTGCCTGATGTTCAAGCCGCCTCTCCTTTGCAGCCTATAACGGAACTGCATAGCGTCCATAATTCCCCTTATTTGACAATGGGATCGGCGCGAAGTCCGATTGATGAGGCGGTGACCAATCGCCGGACCGCGACATTTGTCGCCAATAATTGCAATGGGAGGATTGGGCAATGGATTTATGGGTGAAGTTCACGTCGATCGCCGTCGTGGCTGGCGCGGTCCTTGCGGGAGTTGCCGCAAAGGCGGACGCGGCCAATGATCGCTTCAAGGAAGTCCTTGAACGCGGCACGCTGCGGGTCGGAGTGCAGGGTGCCTATCCGCCCTGGTCCTATCGTGACCCCGATGGCAGGCTCGTCGGGATCGAGCCTGATCTCGCTGCGGATGTCGCCGAAAAGCTGGGCGTCAAGCTGGAACTGGTTCAGATCGAATCCGCCAACCGCATGCAACTCCTGCAGCAGGGAAGGATCGACCTCATCCTCGGGGCGATGTCCGACCTGCCGGAGCGACGCAAGGTCGTCGGGATGGTGCAGCCAGCCTATTGGGTATCGGGCGCCAATGTCATGGCCAAGGCCGGACTGATCAAGAGTTGGGAGGATCTCAGCGGCAAGCCGCTTTGCGCCAAGCAAGGCCTTTTCTACAATACCGTGATCGCTCAGGCCTATGACGCCAAGATCATTTCCTTTTCCGGCAATACGGAAACCAAACAGGCCCTGCGCAGCGGCAAATGCGCAGCGTGGCTGTCGGACGATACGGCGATCCAGCAGTCGTTGAGAACCGAAGGCTGGGATGGTTACGAAATGCCCCTGAAATCCCGTTATCACAGCTATTGGGCGGCAGGCGTTCCACTGGAGGAGCGCGACGGCATCTGGGGAAAATTCATGACCGGCATGAGCCATGGCTGGCATGCCTCCGGCAAGCTCATCGAACTTGCCGAGAAATGGAAAGTGGTCGCGGATCCGTGGTTCGAAGCCGAACACGAAAAGCTGCTTGAGGCTGACAACACGAAAATGGACAGCCAGTAGTCTCAACGCGACAGGCGCGCCGCCAGGCCGGTTGGCGGTCGACAGACAGCCTTTGTCGAGCCGCCGGCCGGAGACGGAAAAGCTCCATTTTGAGACCGGTGGACGCGGTCCTCCGGTCGATTTTTTTCAACTCTTGGTTCGATCGGCCCGGCGCGGGCGCCTGCGCCAAGCGGATCCATAGTTGCAAACAAGCAGGGATATCATGCGCCTTTCACTCGATGAACTTTCCGGATCAGTCTTCGACGTCGCCATCGTTGGTGCCGGCATCAACGGCGCCGAAACAGCGCGTTGCCTCAGTGCTGCCGGCTATTCGGTGCTGCTCGTCGACAAGAGTGATTTCGCCGCCGGCGCCAGCGGACGGTCTTCGCGGCTCCTTCATTGTGGTCTGCGTTATCTCGCGCCCGGAAAATCCGTCTGGGAATTCGTGCGCCAGCCGCAGCGCTTCCTGACCGCGTGCCGGATGGCCCGGGCGGCGATGCAGTCACGGGCGCAATTCGTCCGCGACACGCCCGACCGTATACGCTCCATGAGGTTCTGCTTTCCCGTCTACCGTGGAGGCCCTTATAGCGGGTGGCAGATCGATGCGGCGTTCCGCATCCTGAAATCCCTGGGCGGCCGCGAGGTGCCGCTGAATTACCGCCGGTTATCGGGCGCAGAAGTCGCGCAGATGCCGCTTCTCCAGCATCTGCGCGACAAGCAGGCGCTCCAGTCGGTCGCCATGTTCGACGAATACCAGTTCGACTGGCCCGAACGGGTGGTGGTGGATGCGGTGCTGGAAGCGCAGCGTCTGGGTGCGTCGGTACGCAACTATACCGAAGTCACCCATGCGGCGCAGCAGGGCGATCTGTGGCAGCTGGAGCTCGGCGATACGCTGGATGCTGCCGCCCGGCCCGTTCACGTCGTCGCGCGCAGTGTTTTCAACATGGGCGGGATATGGATCGACCGCATTAATGCGCGCGTCGAGGCTGGGCGGATCGGTCGTCGCATCACCGGCACCAAGGGCGTGCATATCGTGGTCCGCCTGCCGCCCGAATGCAGCCGTTTCGGCATCGCAACGCTCAACCGGCTGAATGAGGGGCTGTACTGTATCCCGTGGCGTGGCCTGCATTATTTCGGACCGACCGAAACGTTGTATGACGGCGATCCCGACGACATCCATCCGACCGAGGAGGATTTCGAGTTCCTGCTCGGCGAAGCCAATCATCTCCTGCCGACGCTCGATATCAGGCGGTCCGACATTCTCTATGGCTGGGCGGGCGTGCGGCCGCTCACTTACGATCCGGCGCAGCCCATGGGCGCACGTTCGCGGCAACTGCATGACTTCGGTCCTGAAGGAGCGCCCAACCTGTTCGCCATGACGGCAGGGCCGATCATGAGCCATCGCTCGGCAGGGCAGCTCGCATTGACGGCACTGGGCAAGGGACTGGCACCGTCACGGCCGAGCCAGCAGCCGGATTTCGCTTCCAGGAGCGTTCCGCGCGAAACCGGGAACAGCTCACGCGAGGACAAGCTTTCGATCATGCAACGGGGCGTGGAGAGCGAGCATGCCGAGACCATCGACGATCTGCTGGTACGCCGCAGCGGCCTCGTCTGGAACGACGACCCGCTTGGCGAAGACGTGGACCTGGCAGCCGAGGTGCTTGCCAAGGCGCGCTCATGGTCGGCGCAGAGGAAGCGGCAGGAGGCTGCTTCCGCCCGGGAGGCTATCGCCCATCGGCTGCACATTGATCCGCCCGCTTGACCCAATATCGGGCCCACCTGCCACCAGAGGCAGTGTTTCATGCCCTCTTTGCAGGACAGTCCGCGCCTTGAAGCCGTCAAAGATAATGACAGCCTGCTGATGGATAGATGCTACACAGCCGGTACGCGATCGCGGGAATCGCGATTACGGGACGAATGGCTTTGCAGGGAGTCCGGGGAAGACCGGTGCGCCATGACAAGTACGTTGAACCTTCTGCACTACTCGGCATTTCGCGCCGTCATGCTCACCGGCACCGTCAGCGGCGCGGCCGAATTGCTGGGGCGCAGCCAGCCGGCCGTCAGCCGGCTTCTCGACAAGCTGGAATACGAGCTTGGCGTTTCGCTTTTCGAGCGCCGCAGGGGCCTGATCACGCCGACCACCGTGGCACACCTGTTACTCGACGAGATCGAGCGAGCCTATGTCTCGCTGGACGCGTTGAGCAGCTTCGCAGCACGGTTGGCAAGCGGGGAAGGCGGCGAGATCAGCCTTGCGGTCATGCCGGCGCTGGGCATCAATTTCGTGCCGCATCTGCTGGCCGATTTCAGGAAGAACTGGCCGAAGACCAAGGTCACGCTGAACGTGCGCATGTCCGTCAAGATCGAGGAATGGGCGGCCGCGCAGCAGATTGATTTCGGACTGGCGGAAACACCGTTCAAGCGCTCCGGGTTCCGGACCGAAGTCTTCAGTGACGCGCCCTATATCGCGGCTGTTCCGCGCGATCATCCGCTCGCCGGGCGCAGCCGGCTCGGCCCGGCCGACCTGCGCCAGGGGCCATTCATTTCCTGGACTTCCTTCGTCTCGGCACGGCATCTCCTCGATCAGGCGCTGCTGTCCAGTAGCGTCAAGGTGGATGCCGCCTATGAGACGACCTTTTCGGTGTCGGCCTATGAAATGGTCAAGCACGGGATCGGTATTGCGATCATCGATCCCTACACCGCGGTCGAGCAGTTGGACGACCGGGTCAGGCTGATCCCCTTCGCGCCGAAGATCCCGTTTAACGTTGCCCTGCTGCGCCCGGAGTCGCGCGGGCCCAACCCCGCCGCCGATGCCCTGCTGGAGCTGATGGCGCAAAAGCGCGATCGGATCCTGAGACAATTGCCGGACCAGGACGATATGCACACTACGCATATCAATCGCCGATAATTCTATTTTGAACATTTCGGTATCAGCGCTTTATTGGCGTGATCGACCGTCCAGGAAAACAGGCCGCCAATGTCGCCTAGAATTATCGAGATGCAGGGCCGGGACTACGATGTCGTCGTGGTCGGCGCCGGCATCAACGGTTCGAGCGCGGCGCGAGAACTGGCCGCAGCGGGTTACAGCGTCCTCCTGGTCGACAGGAGCGATTTCGCCGCCGGCGCCTCCAGCCGATCCTCGCGCATCCTGCATTGCGGCCTTCGATATTTCGAAACGCCCAACCCGATCCGCACCTTTGCGTTTCATCCGCAGCGCTTCGCCGCGGCCTTGCGCATGGCGCGGGCGGGGATGGAAGCGCGAACCGAACTTGTCGGGCGGAGCCCGCAACGGTGCAAGCCCTTCACCATGTGCTTTCCGATTTATCCGGAGAGCCCCGTCCGCGGCTGGCATTTGGATCTCGGTTTCCGCATCCTGCGCCGTCTCGGGCCACCGGAACCGGCGCTCGCCTATCGTCGGCTGAAGAGTGATTTCGAAACCCACCTGCCATTCGCAAACGACCTGCGGGACCCCGAAAGTCTGCGGTCGATTGCCACCTACCGTGAATACATCATGGACTGGCCGGACAGGCTGTGCGTGGATGCCGCCCTCGACGCCGAGCGAAACGGCGCCGAAATACGCCTGTTCTGCGAAGCTTCCGTTATACGTAGGAAGCCGGAAGGCTGGCTCGTCGAACTGCGCGACGGTAAGGGGGAAGCGGCCGAGGTTCGCGCGTCCGTCGTGCTGAACATGGCCGGCACCTGGGTGGACGCGGTGAACGCCAATCCCGTCGCCGGCAAGCCAGCGCCCTGCCTTGTTCGCGGCACCAAGGGCGCTCATATCGCGGTCAGGCTGCCGGATTCCTATCGCGGCTACGGCATCGCCACGATCAACCGCAGCGGTATGCCGTTCTATTGTCTGCCTTCGCATGACGACTGCTTTTATTTCGGGCCGACGGAGACGCCTTTCGACGGCGACGCCGCCGGTGCCGCAGCCACCAACGAAGACATCGATTTCCTGCTTGCGGAAGCCAGTCACATGCTTCCCGGCCTGCGGCTCGGCCGCCGCCACGTCGAATTCACCTGGGCCGGCGTGCGGCCGCTCACCTTCGATGCAGCCGAGCCGATGGGGCGGCGCACGCGTCAGATCCACGATCTCGCATCTGCCGGCAGGCCGGGTATCTTCGCGATGACGGCAGGGCCGGTCATGAGCCATCTGAGCGCAGGGCGCGAGATGCTGCGGATCGTCGAGAAGCAACTGAAGCCGACGCGCAAGTCCGTGGCGAGGCGGATCCCGGAGACAGGCGACAGCGGTGCGGAGTTCGCAATTTCGAGGCCGCTTTCGCAAGGCAGGCGCGCCGCTTTCCGCACAGCGGTTTCGGTCGAGCATGCCCGCGACCTGAAAGGTATTCTCTATACGAGGACAGGCCTCGCCTGGCGCCGCCATCTCGACCGCGCCGAGGTTGAGGAGGCTGCCGATGCCATTGCCGATCTGGTCGGCTGGGCGCCGGAGCGGACCGTCAGTGAAATCGACGGGTTCATCCGATACCAGAAGACGGCGTTCCGCGCCGCATCGGACCTTCCAATTCAGCCGACAACACACAAAATGGGAGATGTAGAAGCATGAAAATCGGATCAGCACTGAAAACCATCGCCGCCCTTGCAGTCACGCTGGCCGCAAGTGCGATCCTTCCCGCCAGCAGCGCGCAGGCGGCCGAATCGCATCTGCAGCAGATTCTGGAACGAGGCGCCGTGCGTGTCGGCGTTCTCGGCGCGTTCAAGCCCTGGTCCTTCCCATCGCCGGATGGTTCGATGCAAGGCATCGAGGTGGACCTCGCCCAGTCGGTAGCCGATGCGCTCGGCGTCAAGCTTGAGCCGGTCGTGGTCACGTCCGCCAACCGCATGCAGTTCCTGCAGCAGGGCAAGATCGACGTCATCATCGGCGGCATGTACGACACCACTGAGCGGCGCAAGGCGGTCGGCATCATCGAGCCGGCCTATTGGACGTCCGGTCCGACCCTGCTGGCCAAGGAGGGTGTCATCAAGGACTGGAAGGACATCGCCGACAAGCCGGTCTGCGCCAAGCAGGGCGTCTACTACAACAAGCTGGTGGAGACGGAATATCACGCCAAGGTCGTCGCCTTCACCGGAAACACGGAGGGTAAGGAAGCCTTGCGCTCCGGCAAGTGCATCGCCTGGGTCTATGACGATGCGAGCATTATGGCCGACCTCGCTTCGGGCGAGTGGAAGGGTTATGAGATGCCTGTTTCCGTTCTCTTCGACAATCCCTGGGCGGCCGCGGTGCCCGTGGCGGAAGTGGACAAGGCCTTGGGCGTGTTCATGGCAGGCATGGCCTATCGCTGGCAAGCGTCCGGAAAGCTGGTCGAGCTTGAAAAGAAATGGAAGGTGAAGCCGTCGCAGTGGATCGCCGAGCAGCACAAGAAGGCTGAGTGGGACACGAGCTACCTGAAGGGCGGCAACTGAGCCGATGCTCTGCGAAACGCTGATCGATGACCGGCTGCCGGAGCTAAAATGTTCCAGTTGATCGCGCCCTTCTTCCAGGATCTCTACGACCGCACGGGCCTCAATTTCATCGTCTTCTACGACAGCTATGAATATGGGCGCTTCCTGTCCGGCATCAGCATATCGCTACAGCTGATCTTCTGGTCGATCGTCGTGTCGCTGGTGATCGGCGTCTTGGGGGCCTGGGCGCAAAGCGCCCGGTCTCCCGTCCTGCGGGTGCTGATGGATGCCTATATCCAGGCATTCCGCAACACGCCGCCGATGATCCAGCTCCTGTTCTTCTATTTCGCTCTCGGCGCCTTCACGCCGCAGGTCGATGTTGGCGGCTATTACCAGCCGCTGATCTCGTCCTTCGCCTGGGCGATCATCTCGCTCGGCATTTTCGGCGGCGCCTTCAATGTCGAGATCTTCCGCGCCGGCTTGGAGGCGGTGCCGGGATCGACGAAGGAAGCAGCCGAGAGCCTGTGCATGAGCAAGTGGCAGATATACCTGTATGTCACCCTACCGCTGGCCTTCCGCATCAGCCTGCCGGCCCTCACCAACAATCTCGTCAGTCTCGCCAAGACGACATCGCTCGCCTACGTCATTTCCGTCCCGGAGATGACCTATACGCTGAACCAGGTGTGGTCGGACAATGTGAACGTGCCGGAGATGATGTTGCTCCTGTTCCTGTTCTATGTGCTCGTCGTCTCGCTCCTGGCCGCCGGGCTCCATTTCATCGAGCACAGGCTGACCCTGCCGGGATACGGCCAATGAGCGGCGCGGCTTTCCGTATCGAAAGGGGCCGCTTCGCAGAAGAAAGCTTCTGCTCGCGCATCCATTGGCGGCACGGGCTGTGGCTGGTGCTCGCCTTCTTCGGCTCGCTTGCCTTCGCCTATGCCCAATCGGACCCCCAGCAGCAGGCCCCGTCGGCCATCGCCACGCTGATCCTGTGGCTGCCTTTCATTCTCAAGGGTTTCGCTCTCAATCTCCTGATGAGCTTCATCGCCATGGCGGTCGCAACCCTTCTGGGGATCGGGCTGGGATTGCTGCGGGTCAGCCGCTCGAAGCTGTTGCGAACGCCCGCATGGTTCGTGACGCATCTGTTCCGCAATTCGCCGTGGCTGGTGATCCTGTTCACGGTCATGCTGCTGGTGCCGTTCGAGATGCGCCTGCCCGGCGCCGGAACGGTGGCGATACCGGACTGGATCAAGGCCACCTTCGCCTTTTCGCTACCGGTGATGGCCAATATCAGCGAGGTGCTGCGCGGCGCCATCAACTCCATCCCGAAGGGTCAGTGGGAATCGGCGGAGAGCCTTGCCTTCACGCGTGGCCAGACCTTGCGCTGGATCATCCTGCCGCAATGCGTCAGGCGCGCCATTCCGCCATGGATGAACTGGTACGCATTGCTGGCGCTGGCGACGCCGATGGCCTCGATCCTCGGTGTGCACGAGGCGGTCGGCAATGCCCAGGCCGCCATGGAAGCGGCGGGCGCGCGGCCGGAATTCCTCATTCCGTTCTATCTTTTTCTTTTGTGCCTGTTCTTCGCCTACATCTATCCGATCGCAATCTGGACGCGGAAGCTCGAGCGAAAATATGTCGTTGCAAGTTAAATCGAATACCGACGAAGCAAAGCTGAAATCAGGCTGGTCGCCGGACATGCCGATCATATCGCTGCGCGACGTGCACAAGTCCTTCGGCGCCCTGGAGGTGCTGAAGGGGATCAGCTTCGATGTCCGCAAAGGCGAGGTGATCTGCGTCATCGGCCCGTCCGGCTCGGGTAAATCGACGCTGATCCGCTGCATCAACGGGCTCAGTCCTGTCCAGAAGGGCTCGATCAAGGTCGAAGGGCAGGAGGTGAACGACACCAAGCTCGATCTTCTCGCGCTGCGCAAGAAAGTCGGCATCGTGTTCCAGCAATATAATCTCTTCCCGCACAAGACGGCCCTGCAGAACGTCATGATGGCGCCGGTCCTGGTGCTGAAGGAGCCGAAGAGGGAAGTCGAGGAGCGCGCCCGCGCGCTGATCGCCAAAGTCCGCCTGCAGGGCAAGGAAAACGCCTATCCGGGAGAACTGTCGGGTGGCCAGCAGCAGCGCGTCGCCATTGCGCGCAGCCTGGCCATGCGCCCCGACATCATGCTGTTCGACGAAGTCACGGCGGCGCTAGATCCCGAGACGGTGAAGGAGGTGCTGCTCACGATCAGGGAACTGGCGGCAGAGGGCATGACCTGCATCCTCGTCACCCATGAGATGGGATTCGCCCGCGAGGTGGCGGACCACATCTATTTCACCGACCGGGGCGTGATCGTGGAGCACGGCCCACCGGACGAGTTTTTCACCAAGGCGAAGGATCCCAGGACGAGGCAGTTCCTGAGTCAGGTTCTTTAGGGCCGCAGGCCCTCGGACTAGGAGTTTAGGCCCAAGACCCTTGGGCCTCGGAAATTGAACCAACAGGCCGGCAACGGCGACGCGCGGACCGATCCGTCTGCGCGAGCGATCGTGCTCGGCCGGAATTCGGCAGGAGAATGAAATGAACGGGCCGGTCAAGACCATTACCAGGGATCCGCTGCTGCAGCCGCTGACCATCAAGAAGCTGACATTGCGCAACCGTATCATAAGCACCAGTCATGCCTGTGGCCTGGAAGTCGGCGGCATGCCCGAGGAAGCTTATCAGCGCTATCACGAGGAGAAGGCGCGCGGCGGATTGGCGCTATCGATGTTCGGCGGCTCGTCCAACGTCGACCTGGATTCCCCCAACATCTTCCGGCAGCTCAATGTCGGCACCGACGCGATCATCCCGCACTTCCAGCGCTTCAGCGCGCGCATGCATGATCTCGGTGCGGCGCTGATGTGCCAAATCACCCATCTGGGCCGCCGCGGCGATCCTTATGCCGGCGACCGGCTTTCTACGATCGGACCCTCGCCAGTGCGCGAGACGCTCCACCGCAGCATCCCCAAGGAGATGGACGAGCACGACATAGACCGTGTCGTGAAGGCTTACGCCCAGGCTGCCCTGCGCTGCAAGGAAGGCGGTCTGGACGGGATCGAGACCCTGGCGGCCGGGCACCTGATCGGCCAATTCCTGTCGCCGTTGACCAATCGCCGCACGGATCGTTTCGGCGGCGCGCTTGAGAACCGCCTGCGTTTCGGCCTGATGGTCCACGAAGCGATCCGCAAGGCCGTGGGGGATGATTTCCTCGTCGGCATACGTTTTGTCGTCGACGAAGGCCCCGATGGCGGCCTGAACTTCGAGGAATGCGTCAAGGCGGCCCTGATGCTCAAGGCGGGGGGAGGCGTTGACTTCTTCAATGCCATTTACGGCACGATGGATACGACACGCGCGCTTGCGGAGGAGAACATGCCCGGCATGGGCTCGCCGCTGGCTCCATGGATCGAACCGGTCGGCGCCTTCCGCCACGAGGTCGGGTTGCCCGTCTTTCACGCCGCGCGCATTGCCGATGTCGCTTCGGCTCGCTTCGCGGTGGCGGAAGGCAGGCTGGACATGGCGGGCATGACGCGCGCCCAGATCGCCGACCCCCATCTGGTGGAGAAGCTCGCCGGCGGCCGCGAGGCCGAGATACGCCCTTGCGTTGGCGCCACGCATTGCCAGTCGCCGTATCGCCCCTCCTGCCTGCACAATGCCGCGACGGGCCGCGAACTGACGCTGCGCCACATCATCCAGAAGACTGACGGACCTGCCCGCAAGGTAGTCGTCGTCGGCGGCGGACCGGCCGGCCTGGAGGCGGCGCGTATCAGCGCCGAGCGCGGCCATGCCGTTTCGCTCTACGAGGCGGCTGGCGATCTCGGCGGGCAGATCCGGATCGGCGCGACCGGCTCCTGGCGTCGCGACCTCATGGGCATTGTGGAGTGGCGCGAAGCCGAACTGCAGCGTCTCGGCGTTGCCGTCCATACCAACGCCTATATGGAAAGCGCCGATATCGCCGCGCTTGAACCGGATGTCGTCATCCTCGCCACGGGCGGCCTGCCGCAGATCGACCTGCAGGAGGGCGCGGAACTCTGTCTCAACACATGGGACGTCCTGACCGGACAGGTGCCGCTGCATGGCGAAGTGCTGATTTACGACGGAACCGGACGGCATCCAGGCCCGCTTTCCGCCGAACAAGCCAGAGATGCAGGTGCGGAGGTCGCCTATGTCTCGATCGACGCGCAGCTTTCGGAGGAACTGACCTATGCCGAGCGGCTGCGCTGGAAGAAGCGCTTCCTGCAGCTTGGCGTGAGGCCAGTCTTCGAGAGCCGACTCTTCGCGGTTCAGCGCAAGGACAACCGGCTGGAAGCCAGCTTTGTCAATGAAATCTCGCGGGAGGTGACGAGTATCCTTGTCGACCAGGTCATCGTCGAGCAGGGCAGCATTCCCATGGACGAAACCTATTTTGCGCTGCGCAGCCACTCGGCGAATGATGGCGTCACCGATCTCGACGCCATGGTTAAGGCGGCGCCGCAACCGCGCCTGCGGGAAAGCGGCTTCGAACTGCACCGTATCGGCGACGCGGTTTCGAGCCGCAACATCCATGCCGCGGTGCTGGACGCCTTGCGCATATGCAGCGCGCTGTGACGGTGCGCGCGCCGGCGGTGTCAGCGGCCGATGCGGTCGAGAAACTGATACCAGCCCGCCACTGTGCGCACCGCCGGCTCGCGCAGGAAATAGAAGGGGATGGATTGCGGCTCGTTGCGTTGCATCAGGCTGAGTTCCGGCCTGTCTCCCAGCATCAGGTCGACGGCGCGGCGGCCCATGAGGCCCGACATGGCGATGCCGGCCCCGTTGTAGCCGAGCGCGAAACCGGTCCGCTCGTCGAGCATGCCGATCTGCGGCAGGCTATCCATGGTCATGGCCACGAGCCCCGACCATCGGTGGGTGATCGCGGTGCCGGCAAGCTGGGGGAGCATCTCCTTCAGCGCCCTTTCGAGCGCCTGGAAGGCGGAGGCGGAATCTTCGCGCCCGAAGGCCCCGCGCCCGCCGAACAGCATCCGGTCGCCGGCGGGTCGAAACCAGCGCATCATGCGCCGCGTCTCGCTGTAGCTGCGGCAGTGCCGCATCAGCGTGGCCCTGAGGTCGGCGCCAAGCGGCTCGGTCGCGATCATGGCGCTGCGGAAGGGGATCACCGTTCCGCGCACCGGCGCAGTGGCGGCGGTAATGTCGGAATAGCCGTTGGTGGCGATCAAGACATGCCTGGCTGCGACCTGGCCCCGCGCCGTCGTCAAAACGGTGCGGTCGCCGTCCTTCCGGCGTGCCACCACGACCGAATTCTCGAAGATCTCGCCGCCCCCGCTGCGCACTGCGCCGGCAAGCCCCCGCGCATAGTTCAGCGGATGAACGATGCCGGCATGGGTGGAAAGCACGCCGCCGACGAAATCGGCCGAACCGGTTTCCTCGCGCACCGCGCTGGCGTTGAGTATGGTCAGGCTGGCATCGCCGAACATACCCCGCGCCGTCTCCGCTTCGGCCACGAGCCTTTTCTGGGCAAGTTCGTTGTGGGCGCAACGCAAATTGCCGGTCTGGATGAAGCCGGCGTCGGCAATACCCAGTTCTTGGATATTCCGTTCGACGCGATCCATCGCATCATGGCCGATGCGGTGCATGCGCCGCGCCGCTTCAAGCCCATGGTGCGCCGCGATGTCGCTTAGCGAGGCGCGAAACTTGGTGGAAACGACCCCGCCATTGCGGCCGGAAGCGCCCCAGCCGATTTCGACCGCTTCCAGAACGACGGGATGCAGGCCGCGCTCGATGGCGCGCAAGGCGGCATTGAGGCCGGTATATCCGCCGCCGATGATGGCGATATCGGCCTGGACCGCGTTTCCAAGCGCGACCGGCGGCGGCGCCGGCGAGGCCGTTTCCAGCCACAGCGATCGTGGATGTGCCAGGTCCTGCATCGGCATCGTCCTCCCTTGGGCGCCGGCGGAGCTATTCCCGCTCGACGGCGTCGGCGAGGTCGCGCAGTGTGGCGAAATGGAAATCCGGCTTCGTCACTTCGCCCGGATGCGGTGTGCCGCCATAGCCTTCCAGGTGCATCCGCCGCTCGATCCAGCAGACCTTGTAACCGAGCGAGCGGGCAACGCCGATATCATGATACTGGCTCTGTGCAACGTGCAGCATGTCCTCCTGGCGATAGCCGAAGGCGGATTGCCGCCCGAGATTATGCGAGAAGAAGCGTGGGTCAGGCTTGGCGCATCTGGCGTCGTCCATCGTGACGGCGTCGTGGAAAGGGGTCCCCAGCGTGTGCGAGTAGGCGCTGAAGGCAACGCGGTCGGCGTTCGTCATGGCGACCAGGCGGAAATGCCGGCGCAGCCGCTTGAGTGCCTCGGCGGAATCCTCGAATGCCGGCCAGCGCAGCACGGCAATCTGGAAAGCGTCGGCCGAGCGCTGGTCCGCAGGCAGGCCGAGCTTATGGGCCACATGGAGGTAGACGTCCGCCATCACCTGGCTGGAGCGGCCGGGATGATCGACGCGCCCTTCAAGATAGGGGGCGAAGAGATCGTCGTCGCTCAGCCCCTCGGCAGCCTTTCCCCCGATCGAGCGGAACGCGTCGAGAATGCCTTTCTCGAAATCGATGAGCGTCCCCACGACGTCGAATGTCAAAATTTTGAATTGCTTGAAGGACATCAGACCTGCCTCTCTTCCTCGCTGAAACCGGCTTCCGACCGGCGGAAGCTTGCGTTCAATGAACAGAAGAGGATGCGTCGCCGCAATTCCACAAATGCTGATCGGGGAGCTTACATTTTGTAATGTCCCGCCTTCGACACCTGCTTCCTTCGCTCAATGCGCTCGTGACCTTCGAGGCGGCCGTACGCTGCGGGACCTTTGCTCGTGCCGCACAGGAACTTTGCGTCACCGGCCCGGCTGTCAGTCGCACGATCGGGCGGCTGGAGGCCCATCTGGGCGTCGCGCTTTTCCACCGGACCGCTTCCGGCGCCGTCCTGACGGAGCAGGGCAGCGTGCTTTTTTCGGGAATTTCGGGCAGCTTCGACGAAATCGAGCGAACAGTCCTGCGGGTGCAGCAGTCAAGGCAGTCGGGAATGCGGACAGTGGTTCTTTCGGTGTCGTCTGCCTTCGCCACGCACTGGTTCATGCCCAGGCTAGCGCTGTTCCAGTCGAGATTCCCGAAAGTCGATATCCGCTTTCAGCTGATCAGCGGACCGCTTGGCGGAGCCGTGGACGGTGTCGATATTGCGATGCGCTTCGATCATGGCAGCAACGCCCGGCACGTCGCGCGCAAGCTGATGCCGGAATTGCTGGTGCCGATCCGCGCTCCTCACCTGCCGGAAAAACAGGCGCCCACCGGCACGTTCATGCCGGCGCTCGACAGGATCATCAATCTCAGCACGGCAGAACCGGACTGGTCGGGCCTGTTTTCGGAGAACACGGCAAATGGCACGGCGGGCGGGCTGCAGTTTTCGGACTATACAGTCGTGGTCCAGGCCGCCCTGCTCGGGCAGGGCGTCGCTCTCGGCTGGCTCAACGTCGTGTCGCATCACCTGGCGCGCGGTGTCCTGGTGCCGGTAGGCCCGGTCATGAAGACCGGCCGGACCTGCGAACTGGTCATCGCCCGCAAGCAGGAGACTCCTGTAGTTTCCGAGATCTGCGATTGGATAGATACCGAATTCACCACCGATATGAAGCGCGTCGACGCGCAGTATCCTGGCCTTGAACTTGGTGCCGATCCATCGCGCCAGGAAAATGGCCGTAATCCGATCAGGAGTTCATCCCATCCAGCGTCTTGCGGCGGATTCTGATAAGGGTGTTTCTCCATTGCTCCAACGGCTGCGGCGGCATCGCGCTTTTCAAGGCCGTCGAGTATTCGGGTGTGATCGCGGACGCTCAGTGACACGGCGCCCTTCGCCAAAAGCCCCGGCGGCGGAATTCCAGGCCGAACGAATACATCTTGTGCAGAAAATCGGCCAGAAGCGGATTGCCGCCGGCCCGACAGATGGCGTGGTGGAATTCGGCGTCGGAAATCTGCAACCGGACGGGATCATGCGTCATCTGGCGCTGCGCCTCGAGCGTCTCAGCTCCCGATCCCCCGACGACCGGTCGTTTGTTCGACAAGAGCCCGATCCAGCTCATCGGCGAACTTCGCCAGCCGAACGGCGCCGCATCGCGAAAGCCGCAGCGTATCGATTACGAAGTATCGCCGCAACGGCACCGCCAATCTCTTCGTTTGCCTCGATGCCCATCGGTCATGGGGGAACGTCAAGGTGACCGAGCGGCGAACCTCCGATGACTTCGCGCTCTGCATGCACTCGTCGATCTCCACTTCCCAAAGGCCGATTACATCAGATCGTGCTGGTCAATCTGTCGACACACGCCCGCCGTCCTCTATGCGGCCTTCCCGTCATCGGAAGCGCGCCGCCTGCTCAGGCGCATCGAATTCCACTATGCGCCCAAGCACGCCAGTTGGCTCAACATGGTCGACATCGAGATCGGCATGGAGAAGCGGTTCTCAACCGGTTTGGCTGGCCGAGAGGAGGAAGTGACTATCAAAATACCTCAAAAGAAAATGTCGATGCGGATTGCCACTAGGGTGGGGTCCGCGGACGCCAACTTTGCCCACGGGCACCGGCACTCAGGTGGCGGCAAAGGAAGCATACCCAAGAACTCGAGATCCGGAGCAGATCCAAAGGCAGTTGAGGGCACACGCGACCTCGATTCCACCGACGGAGTCCCTTGGGCACGACGCCAAACAACGGTCCACACAGCTCCCCGGTCGACTTCCTCCCCAATTCAGCGCTTGGGGATTCACCGGTTTGCGCAAACGTCCTTCATGACTCGGCGTAATTGGCCCTGCTTGAATCGGAAATCGCATGAGTCGGTAGCGCCCGGTTCTTTCTTGTAAGAGAGCGGCTTCTGCAGCAAATCCAGGAATATTCATTTTGATCGCCTCCTTTGTTGGTTTTATCGATCATAGCATTTGACCAGACTAACTCCCGATTTGTCGACACAAACTTCAGTCCGCCAACATGCAGGAACGCTTTAACCAAGGAGCGCCCGCATGAACGGGCGATCCGGATCTTGCGAACGAACCTTCTGAATTGCGCTTAGCAGAAGCCAGACGCATAACATGCGGTCAAACATGCCGGTATATCGCCAGCAGTAAGTATTGAACAAGCAGTAGTACATGCAAGGCATGACCAAAACCCAAAGAGCACACCACCTCCCCCAATCATGCCTCCGCCGCCGCCGCGCAATTGAGCCATCACTCCTTCTCCAATATTGTTGTAGGGTTGGTTTATTGCAGATTGGTAGTGACCTCTCGTCTTGCATAGCGATGTTTCTGCAGTAAATCCAGGCATATTCATTTTGTATCTCCTTACACTTAGCTAGATTTAACGGTCATAGTACGGCGACATCTTCGCGACGAGGAACGGAAATTCTTCGGTTACGTCGCAGCGCGTAGAGAACTTCTCTGTAAAATCGCTGTTGCGGTTGGTATAAGAGAAGATCACGTCAACGATGTTGCGGGTGGCGCTCAAGGGCGAGGGGCGCACTTCCACCCCGGTCAACGAAAAGTCCCGCCCAAATTCCTCAGCGGCCTTGCCATAGATAGCGGGATAGCGCATGGCCAGGTAGTTCAAGGCGCGGTGCTCGTCGGTCGCGCCGGCATTGTCCGTCAGCTGCATGATCCTGCCGAACAGTTCCTCGGCCGCCGGTCCGAACTGCTGGGCAGTGGTTTTCTCCGGCTTCGGGATGGCTTTGATAAGGGCGTCGCGGTCGAAGGAGTAGATTTGATCGAATGCGACGATGGGTACCATCAGGCCATTACACATTTGCGGCGGCGCGATGGGACCGCGCATACCGATGACAACATCGATGTCATTAGGGCTAGGGGCGGGACGAGTGGCTTCCACCAGCAGATCAATGTCCGCCGGATCGCGTGGCTGCAGTAGGTAAGTTTCCAGCCCCTGGATGGTCAGGACCCAGCATAGTTGGCGCACTAGGTAGCGGTGCTCGCGCTTGGATAGCACGGCGTAGAAGGTCTGTTGATCGGTCTTCCCGGCGGTCTCCGTGCGTCCTGTCGCCTGGGCAAATTCCTTTTCCGCGGCGAGGTTCGGGAAACGCGCTTCGACCCGACCAATGGCGTAAACATAAGAGAGGGACATGGAGTTCGCGCCTCCTGCGCAGGTTGGGCAGGGCGTCTCCCTCGAGAGTGGAGAGGTCGACGACGATCGGAGGTTTTCCTCCCCAGCGGGACCGTAGGCGGCCGTGAACACAGCGGCATCGCATCTTGCCTCATCATGACCTGTCGACCGTTCTGTCGATTCTTGTTCCATAGTAATCCTCATTCATCACATCACAGATCAATGGATCTGGGTTAATGGGCACGGCCGGTGAAGACAAACCGGCGGTTTAGCGCGGCCGCCCGGCGTTCACAGCCTCCGCAGGATTGTATCCCCAGATAGGAGGTAGCTCGTCCAACCGCATCGCCTAACCCGATTTCCTCGTCGGTGATAAATCCAGGCAGGCGTACCCGGTAAGGCGGATGTTCGCTCTGGTTTGGCGAGTCGTTGCCTTCATTTGCCTTTGTCACGCTGTTCGCCTCCTCCCATTTGTCACCAATAGTACTTGGTAGGCCGCCGCGGCATCCAGTAAAGGTGGAACGACGGAAGCACGTCGCGAGGTGGAGGCTTGGGTCAGGGCGAGCTTGATTTGTACCGCGGTCGCAGAAGGAAATTCCGACCATAGAAGTGCAATCGCACCGGTCACAAAGGGCACCGCAACACTTGTTCCACCGAGCGCAAGCGACTGGCCCTCGCTGCCGAGACTGGTAATGCTGTCGCCGGGCGCGCGAAAACCCCGCCTGCCGATGGAACTACCCAGGTTCGATTCGTCGATCGGCCTACCTCGAAAATCACAGGCCACCACCGGGATGACCCACGGGTGGCGGGTGATGGCGGAACTTCCAAGCGTGCCTTGGTTGCCCGCAGCTGCAACGATTATGACGCCGCGGCTGACGGCGAGATTGAGCGCCTCTTCCAACGCCTGCTCGTCTTTAACCGAAGGTTGCGCAAGGGCGAGGCTTAAATTGATTACTCGCGCGCCTGAGCCAATGCATTCGACAATCGCCGTGGCAAGCTCCCGGGGTGTTGCACTGGGCATATGTTCGCGCCCGGCGGTCGTCTCGGTGAAAATAGGGCGTATGAGTAGGGTACAATCGGGGCAAATGGCGGGCGCAGCGGAACTCCGCCGGGCCGATAAGATGCCGGCCACAAACGTTCCATGTAGGCACGCCGCGCTGTTAGCTTGGGTGCATGTGCCACCGCTGCTTCCGAGGATCTCGTGGAGGTGTTCGCCTGTCAGATCGGGATGTTGGGTAACGACAGGTCCATCGATGAGCCCGATCTTCACTTCCGGGCTACCGCTGCCGCGTTCCATCAACGCGGTGAGGCTGACTAAGGCTAAAGAAGCAGAGGGCGCCATCTGCGTTGGACGATCGTCGCGATCGACCTCCCAGCATCTTTTTTATCCTACACGCCGCAAGGAATAACGCAACCCCATCCGGTTGCAATGTCGTAAGCAGATGAGTTGTCCGGATTAGGTAGCACGTGAGTTGTCCGGTTTTATCGCCAGCGGATGGAGGCTGGGGATGAAGCGGACGGCATGGCTACAGGACCGGAGAATGCAAAAGTTTCGGGACGTTTTGAGCCGCTGGAATGGCGGCGATCTTTCGATGATGGAGGCAGGCGAGTTGCTTGGCATGTCGGAGCGGCAATTCCGACGCTACCGCGACCGTTAGGAAGAGGCTGGGGAAGCTGGGTTGCTGGATCGGCGGCCGGAGAATGCAAAAGTTTCGGGACGTTTTGAGCCGTTGGAATGGCGGCGATCTTTCGATGACGGAGGCCGGCGAGTTGCTTGGCATGTCGGAGCGGCAATTCCGACGCTACCGCGATCGGTACGAAAAGGCTGGGGAAGCTGGCTTGCTCGATCGGCGTCTGGGCAAGAATTCGACTCGTCGGGTCATGATGCTGCATCAGGACGGCAGACGCGTTCTCAGGCTGGCGTCGATCTCGATCATGTCGGCGACGCTGCCCGTCCAGGTCCGTGACGGTGAAGCGATCTCTGGCAACTCGGCCAGCTGGGCTTGCTTGCGTCGGATATCGGCAAGGATCGGGATCGCGCGAAGATAATTCGCGATCGTATCGAGCCTGGCCGACAGCACCGACCGCTCGGCGATGCTGCGGTCGTAGTTTTCTGTCGCGTCCAGGCGCTCTGTCTCAAGGGTTTCGAAGGTCGACGCCAAGGTGTCGATCGCCTCCCTCCTCGACTTCAGTTCCGCAAGCCGCTTCTTGAACAGAGCAAGCTCGGTTCCGTGTGCCTGCTTGCGATAGAGCCTGTCCGCCTCGGCCTCGAGCAGGCTCAATGTATCGCTTGCATGCCCGAGGCCGGCGCTGGCCGTGAACAGCAGCTTGCCGAGGTCACCGCGCGATTCCAGGATTGATTTTCCACCTGCTTCCAGCGTTTCGTCGTCCAACGAGAACATGGTCTCGTAGGCGTCGCGCGACAGGCCGGCGAGATGGGATGATATCGCCATTTCGCTGACTGGTTGGCCAGTCGCGTTCAGCAACGAGTTGGTGCGCTGTTTGGTGCGTGTGAAAATCTGCTCCGCGCCGCCAAGTTCGAGCACCCCGCCGATGCGCATTGCGCTGTACTCGTGCACGAAATTGTAGCGGCTGCGCTCCTCGATGCCGAACAGCAGATCTCGAGATAGCCGGAAAGCACCGTCGACTTGCCGGCCTCATTCAGGCCGAAGACGACATGCAGGTCGGGACCGGATTCCGGTTTCGGCCCGAAGTCGATCGTCCTGTCGGTGAACTTGCCATAACGGATGAGATCAAGTCGCCGCAGCCTCATTGTGACCCACCGGCCTTGAGGCGGGCGGTAACAAGGTCGGCGCCGCTGGCAACCACCCTCTCCAGGAACAACTCCTGCTCAGTCTCGTCCTTGCCGGCGAAATCGCGCCCGTCAGGCGGAAAATCCGCGATCATCTTTTGGACCAACGCCCTCGCCTCGGCACGGAAGGCTTCCGAGCCGGCATCGGCGCGCATGGACTCTGCGAGCTCGAAAATCGGATCGGCGACGCCCTCGGATGTTTCGGCTGCGGGTGGCGAGACGTTAAGTTCGAGCTTCTCCACCCAGGTTTCGCCTACCTGGTCCGCGACCTGCTCAGCTTCCGCGAGCAGCAGATCCCGGTCGCGGATCAGTGCCCACGATAGAGGTGACGCCCCGGTCAGGCCGAGGCGAACCACAGCATGACGGGATCTAACGGAGGCGCGCACATCTTCGAGCGCGGATCGGACACGCTCGACGATCTCGGACCATTCCACCGTTTCGGTCACGTCGACGTTCACCCGCTCGAATTGCGCGATACTGGTGAGCCTTTCCTCGATCTCGATGGTGCGGTCGTCTTGTATCGTCACCAGGGTGACGGATTTCTCGCCGGCCTCGTTGATGTCCCTGCCCTGTGGAATTCCTGGCATCACCACGGTGCTTGCCCCGGGATGGACTTGGCGGACATGGATGTGCCCAAGCGCCCAGTAGTCGAAACCGTGGCCGTGCAGGTCAGCGACATTGCAGGGGGCATAGACGTCGTGGCCCGGCGATCCGGCCAGGCTGGTATGCATGATACCGACATTGACCGCGCCCTCGCGCGGCGCTGAGTACTTCGGGAGTAGACTGTCCGGCGCCTTGGGGCTGGCAAAGCTCAAGCCGTGGAACATGACGTCAAGCCCGCCGGCTGTCTGCAGCACGGTCTGGGGACGGCCGCCGAAGATCGTGACCGTGTCAGGGAACACCAGCTGTTTCGATATCCGCGACAGGGCGTCATGATTGCCACGGATCTTGAAAACCCTGATGCCGGCCTGATGAAGCCGTGTCATCTGTGACGCCAGGAAGCGGGCCGTTTTCATCGAAGTCTGATCGCCATCATAGAGATCGCCGCCAATGACCAGGGCATCGACACGTTCCGTGAGGCAGAGGTCAGCGATCGAGACAAACGCCTGACGGCTGGCGTCTCCGACGAGTTCGGCAAGGTCGGGGTTTCGCATCGCCAGCGAACGCAGCGGCGAGTCGAGGTGGATGTCGGCGGTGTCGACGAATCGAAATGGCATTGGAAATCTCCGGTTTGAACATACCGGTGTTCGACCGCGGCTCGACAGGGAAAATCTTAAGAAAATCCGGCGGCCGATACCGCCGCCCCCCTTCCGCATGAGTTCGCCGACATCTTCCGAGCTAGAAGTCTGTTCGCTTATTCGAGGACCGAGCGCGACGCTGCGGGACAGACCCTCCACAGATAAAAGCGCTGGGAAATGGTGGGGCAATGTATTGACGATACCCCCAACATTGCAGTGATACGTGATGAGCTTAAATCCCTCTGCAATGTTTAGGATGCTGACTTAACAACTCTTCCATTTGATGTCGCACGGTGTGCGTTGCTCAATTCGGCCGAACGAGGCAGTGTGTGGATTCGGGGCCTCGTCTCGGCTATGCACACACGATGGACGACAGATCCTTGTTTATGAAATCCAGCATCGACCACCTCCCGCCACCAAAGCAGCGCGAGCTGAGAAAGACGGTTGAGCTGCTCCTCGAGGAGTTTGAGGATGCCCTCAAGGGAGGGATGACCGACTTCAAAAAGCGCGGGCGCATTCTCAAGATCATACTTTTCGGGTCCTATGCACGTGGTGGCTGGGTCGACGAGCCGCATACCAGGAAGGGCTACCGTTCGGATTTCGACCTGCTTGTGGTGGTGAACAATCGCAAACTGACCGATTTTGCCGGCTATTGGCAGACGGCAGCAGACCGGTTGATGCGCGAAATCAGCACGCCAGTCAGCTTCATTGTACATTCCCGCCGGGAGGTGAACACTGCCCTCAGGGAGGGTCAGTACTTCTTTGTCGACATCCGTCGCGAGGGAATTGTCCTCTACGAGCTCGACGAAGAATCGCTGGCGCATCCGGCACCTACGAAGCCGGCCGATGCATTCCAATTAGCAGCCGAACACCTCGAAGACAGGCTGCCGCACGCCCGAGTATTTGCAAAGACAGCTGGATTTCTTCTCAGCGAATCCAATTTCAAGGAAGCGGCCTTTCTCCTTCACCAATCAATCGAGCAGGCCTACGCGGTGTTGTTGTTGGTTCTAACAAATTACAGCCCTGCCTCTCACAACGTCAAATTCCTTCGCAGCCTCGCTGAAGATCAAGCACAGGAACTTGCCGAAGTTTGGCCCCGCGACCAGCAGCGTTTCGTAGCTTGGTTCAACGTCATCAACGAGGCTTATGTGAAAGCGCGCTATTCGAGGCACTTCGAGATCACTCGCGAAGCGCTCCAGTGGCTTGCCAAGCGGGTCTCCGAGTTGATCGATCGTATCGAAATGATCTGCCGATCACGGCTTGAAAAATTGAGGAGCGAGGCAAATACGGCTGATCAGCAAGCGGGCTAACTTCGCGATTGCACCAATTCCGGTGTGATGTTCGGAATTATCTGTCGTCGTCCGAATTTAAGTGGGGCTGCCCACGTCGTGTGCGAAGTCGTTTCGGCACTCGTATAGAACCTTGAGCACATCGCTGCCGCACGACATGCCGCGAAGCGTGGTCTCTATCCGGGGAAGACGAATGCTGCCGAAGCCGCTGGTACCCGCAGCGCAATTCTGGAGGAGATGGCACAGCGCGCGAAGGGAGGTGTTTTGCCCGTAGGTGGCGATTGCCACGTAGGCGTCGGCTCCTTCAACGTTGTGTTCGGCGTCAATCCTCAAGCAGTCCTCCCGCGTCGGCTGCCCGATCTCGAAACGCATGCCGATACGGCTTTCGATCTGATCCATAGCATGGGTATCACGCCTCGTGCCCGCTAACCGATGAGTGTTGCCGGCGAGCAGTAAAGCGAAGCCGCATCGCTCCTGAAGATGCAGCAGCTCCCGCAAAACAGTGGGTGTGAAGTTCTGATATTCGTCCACCAGCAACGGGCGCGTCGGGCCGTATCGGGCGCCCAAAAAATTCATGCAATCCTTCGCAAGATCGTATGTGTGCTTGCTGTCCCTTTGGACGCCGTAGGCGTCGTGCAGCATCAGGAACATCGGCCTGATAGCCTTGGTATGCTGCGCAACCTCACAATAGGCAGCTCCGCTTTGGGCGGCTATCCAGTTGAGCGCTACAGTCTTTCCGAGTCCTCGGGTGTCTGGTCGGGCTTGCCGGTTTCCGGGTCTCGCGCGTGCAAATGCAGGATCGCGGCACCGGCCTCGGCCGCGGCGATCGCCTCCGACGCGATCTGGTCCGGTGTGATCGGCAGGTAGGGCGACATGGTCGGGGTGTGGATCGCCCCGGTCACCGCACAGGTGATGATGACCTGGTCGCCGTCGCGCCGGGCTTGCGGCTGGTTTCTTTCATTGTCCGAACTCCTGATCCGATTTTTTCTTGTGTGCCGCCAGCGCCATCAGCCGGCGATCCCGCCAGACCTGCCGGTCACCCAGTTTTTTCCTTGGCAGGCGCTTGCTGCGCTCGGCCTCGACGGTTGCCATGACCTCGCCCGCCCAGTCGACCCGGCGCAGCATCTGCGGGAAGATGTTGGAGTAGATGCCCTGGTAGCGATCGACATAATCGCGCACGCCGCCGGGCGCATTGAGGTCGATGGTCTCGAACGGCCCCATGAATGACCAGCGCAAAGCCAACCCGTCGCGGATGCCGATGTCGACATCCTCGACGCTGGCATAGCCGTCGACGAGCCGGAAGGCTTCCTCAAGCAAGGCGCCCTGCAACCGGTTCATGATGAAACCGTCGAGCTCGCGCTTCATCACCAGCGGCGCATGACCGGCATCGATAAGGAAGGCGCGGGTTCTTTCCAGCGTCTCAGCGGACGTCCATGGCGCTGGCACCACCTCGGCCGCCGGAATGAGGTAGGGCGGATTGATCGGATGCACGACCAGGCAGCGGTGCCGCCCCTGCAGATGGTCGGTGAACTTCGACGGCAACAGCGCCGAGGTGGAACTGGCGATCACCGTTTGCGGGCCGGCCAGACTGTCGATCAGGGAGAACACTTCCCGCTTCACATCGAGGTTTTCAGGCGTGTTCTCCTGGACATGGATTGCTCCAGCCAGCGCCTCCTCCAGTTCGACCGCGATGGCGATGCGGCCAAGCACGGTGTCGACGGACTGCCCACGCAGCAGGTCGTTCGAAGAAAGATCGCCAAGCACGCCTTCTATGTAGTCGCGCGCGCCGCCCGTCGCGGCGGGCGACTGGTCCCACATCCGCACGTCATGGCCGGCGCGAGCGAAGCTGATCGCCCAGGCCCGCCCAATGAAACCGCTGCCGACAATCGCAACCTTTGCCATGGATCGGCCCTCCTCAGAGCGTTTCGACGTTGCCGTCGACGCCGAGCGACTGCCCGGAAATGTTGATGCCGGCGTCCGACAGCAGGAAGGCGACCATCGACGCGACATCATAAGGGCTGGTCATGCGACGCAGCGAAATGTTTTGGAGATAACGATCGGTCATCTCCTCGTGGCTGATACCGACCTGCTTGGCGCGCGCCGAGATAACACCTTCGATGCGGGGTCCCTCGATGATGCCGGGCAGGATGGCGTTGACCCTGATGCCGTGCAGCCCAAGCTCCTTGGCGAGGCTTTGCGTGAAACCGATGACACCGCACTTGGCCGCCGAATAGGGCGTGCGGAACGCATAGCCGTGGCGGCCAGCCGCCGACGACATCGACACGATCGAGCCCCCGCCCGCCGCCTTGATCAGCGGCACGGCGCGCCGGGCGCACAGGAACTGGCCGGTCAGGCAGATGTCGATGCAGCGCCGCCAGTCGTCCGGATCGATCTCGTCGACACCGCCTGTCGGCCCGGCAATGCCGGCATTGTTGATCAGCGCATCGAGCCCGCCGAGTTCTTTCTCGACCGCCTCGAACAGCCGGTCGACGTTATCGTCGCGCGAGACGTCGGCCTTCACTGCCGCGATCAGGTCGATCTTGTCGGGCGCAGCGGCGAGCGCTTCGCCGGAAACGTCGCAGACAACGACGCGGGCGCCGAGCCGCGACAGCGTGTCGGCTATGGCAAAACCGATGCCCCCCGCACCCGCTGTCACCAGAACGCGCTGGCCTTTCAGCCCAGCCAGAAATTCGTTTGCGGAGTATGGCGCGCTCGAACTCATGATCGTCCCTCTGACAAGCTCGGCCGGAAATGATACACCCGGCGAAAAGTGACGACCGTCAGCACTTGGGCGGACGAGTTGCTTGAGCGTAAACCGGAACGGCAGGTCACAGTCGCTCTCGCCAACAAGGTAGGACGGATCGATAGCGCGTGAGGAAAGCTACCGCGCGCCGCACCCTTGAGGATGACCGACAGTCGCACGAAAAGACGTCCCCTTTCGGCAGGAGAGAACGACATCAGTGATGGAGATCCGGGCAACCCGAGGATCGGGAGAAGTGATTCAAAGCCCATCGCAGTGCAACAGCTTGATGAGGGCCGATCAACCGTCACTATCACGGGATCGTTCACACATCTTCCAGGAGAAATCCCATCTTCGGGCAAAGTATGTCGCTTCGCTCCAGCGGTTCCTTTGATTAGGACGACAAAGATGAGCACGATGCCCGGCATCATACATCTAGCCGTCCAACGGGGGCGCGAGGTGGGGCGGCAGGATCTGTACTGCGGGATCGCGCGCCAACCTTGCTGCATGTTCCTCCTTAGCTGAAGCTAGCAGATCGGGGTGGCTAAAGAGGTCCGCCGCCGTCGCCGCCAGCGCTTTGGCAACATGGATCATGCCCTTGTGTGCATGTGGCGATTTGCCCTGCGCCGTTACTTGCCATGTGTGCAAAGGCGTGCCGATGGCATAGGTCGCGCCATATGCCTGCACGGTCGGTACGGCCCAGCTCACATCGCCGACATCAGTCGATCCAAGCATCTGCTTGCCACCGGAAGCGGCGCCGACGATACCGTCGCTGAGAGCGCTGTCACTCTCCTGAAGCCGGAACATCGCATAGGCTGATTGGATGTGCTCCCTTGTCAGCGTGGCCTGGATCTGCCCCGCGAACGCTTGGTCAGCCGCATCGAATTCCGGCGGCCCCAGCATCTCGAAATTCTGCGCCATCGCTCCCTCCATAACGCGATTGCCAAGCAGGCTGTTCATCGCACAGACAAAGCGCGACTCCACTTGTGTCTCGCTCATCAGCGCTGCACCCTCCGCGATGCGCTTGACCCGCTCGACTAGCATCAACACCTCGGAGGCTCGCGGCGACCGAACCATGTAGCGCACAATTGCGGCCGCCTGCACGATGTTCGGCGCCGGACCGCCCGCATTGAGATAGGCGTAATGAACCCGGCAATCGGAGGGGATGTGTTCGCGCAGATAGTTGACGCCGACGCTCATCAGCTCAACGGCGTCGAGCGCGCTGCGGCCGAGATGCGGCGAGCCCGCAGCATGGGCGGACCGTCCAGTGTAAGAAAAATCAAGGATCGCGTAAGCGAGCGAGGCCGGCTCCATTACGCCCGCGAACGAGAAGGGGTGCCAGGAAAGCGCCGCGTCGACGTCAGCGAAAACCCCGTCGCGAACCATAAACGCCTTGCCCGATCCGCCCTCCTCGGCCGGGCAGCCATAATAGCGTACACGCCCGGGCAGGCTGTTCGCGGCCAGCCAATCCTTCGTCGCCGTAGCGGCGAGCAGTGCGCCGGCCCCGAGCAGATTGTGTCCGCAGCCATGTCCCGGTCCATTGCCGGAAAGACGCCGGTGTTCCGCTACGCCGGCTTCCTGGCTTAACTCCGGCAATGCATCGAACTCGCCGAGGAAGGCGATGACCGGGCCGCCTTCGCCTGCCTCGCCCATGATGGCCGTCGGCATGCCGGCAAGGCCGGTAGCAACTCGGAAGCCCTGATCGTTAAGCGCCTTCAGATGCTCGGCCGACGACCGATGTTCCTGATAGTTCAGTTCGGGCGTTTCCCAAACCCTGTCGCTCAGTTCGATGAAGCGCCCGGCCTGACCGTCGACATGCATCCATATTCCATGGCCGTTGCTCATTATCGCTCCGGAACTCCCTCAGACTGCGACAGTCTTGTGCTCGATGTAGTGATTGATGGCTTCCGGGCCGAACTCGCGTCCCACGCCGCTTCGCTTGAAGCCGCCAAAGGGGGAGAGCAGGTCCGAGGCCGCGTTGTTGATCGTCAGCCCGCCGCTGCGGATGCGGCGGGCGATCGCCAGACCCTGGTCAGTATCGTTCGTCCAAACCGAACCGGAGAGACCGTACTCCGACTCGTTGGCGAGCCGCACTGCCTCATCCACCCCGTCATAGGGGATGACGCAGACGACTGGGCCGAAGATCTCCTCCTGGGCGATGCGTGAGTTGTTGTCGACATTGGCAAAAACCGTCGGCTTCACGAAGGCGCCGTGATTGATGCCTTCCGGCATTCCAAGGCCGCCCGTCGCAAGTTCCGCGCCGCTTTCCAGCCCAGACTGGATGTAGTCACTGACCCGCTGGCGCTGGCGCTCGGCAGCAACCGGACCGAGGAAAGTTTGCGGGTCGGCCGGATTCCCGATCTTCATACCCGTAACATTGTCCACCAGCGCCGAGGTGAAGGCATCGTGGCGCCGGCGCGATATGAGTATCCGAGTCTGCGCAACGCAGACCTGGCCGTTGTTCGGAAACGAGCGGTAACGCAGCGCCTCGACCGTTTCGCCGATATCCGCGTCGTCTAAGACGAGCGCCGCGGACTTGCCACCCAGTTCTAGGCTGACTCGCTTCAGCTGCGCACCGGCGAGGCTGGCGATGCGGCTTCCGGCGGCGGTCGACCCGGTAAAGCCGATCTTGTCCACTCCCGGATGCGTGACGAGATACTCGCTCACTTCCCGGTGCGCTACCAGGATGCTCAGCACGCCGTCCGGCAGTCCGGCTTCGCTGAAAAGTTCGCCCAGATATTGGCCGTCAATCGCCGTCTCCGGCGCCAATTTCAGAATCACCGTGCATCCGGCAAGCAGAGCCGGAAAGAGTTTCGCTAGCGCGACCTGATGCGGTGCATTCCAGGGGATGATGGCGGCAACCACGCCGACTGGTTCGCGGATCCAGATGGACGTCCCTTTCGGGAAGCCCTCGCGCTTCACTTCCCAGGGATAGTGTTCGGCCGCGGTCAGATAAGCCTGGCCCTGATCACGGATCAGGGCCTGGATCGCCGCGGCGAACCACGCGGGAGCGCCCATTTCTGCCGTGACCAGTCGGGCAAATTCCGTGGACCGCGCCTCGTAGAGGTCGGTGAATTTACGGATGACCGCGATGCGCTCGGCTACCGGCATGCGCGGCCACGGCCCTTCGTCGAACGCTTTGCGCGCCACGTCGACGGCAAGGTCGATGTCCGCCTGTGCGGCGAGCGGAGCCGTGCCGACCAGGCTGCCGTCGTAGGGCGAACGAACTTCGATGGACTCCGGGCCGAGCGGGTCGACGCGCCTGCCGCCGATGAAATTGTGCTTGAAATTCCTGGTCATTGCCCGTCTGGCTCCTGTTCCGGCTTGCCTGGGATCAGGGATGGATGAGATCCGCCGCCCGCTCGCCGATCATGATTGCAGTCGCGTTGGTGTTGCCCGCGATGTGGCGCGGAAAGATCGAGGCATCCGCCACCCACAGCCTCTCGGTGCCGCGCACGCGCAGTTCCGGCGTCACCACCGCCTTATCGTCGATCCCCATCCGGCAGGTCCCGACCGGGTGAAGGAAGGGGACCGTTGCCTTGCGCACATACTGCTCCTCCGCATCGCGGCCGGCCCCCTCGGGCGGCACGTCGATCAGCTCGCGCACGTGGTTTCCGAATGGCGGCGTCGAAGCAAGGCGGCGAATCCAGGCCAGTCCGCGTAGAACGCAGTCCAGGTCGTCTGGGTGGTCGAGGAGCCGCGGATAAATCGCGAGCGGCGTGCGCGGATCGCTGCTGCGTAGTTCCAGACGGCCAGTACTCTTGGGGTAATTCACGTTCGCCAGAATGGTGACGAGATTGCGCGTGGGGACGCGCAGGCGTCCGCTTTCGCTGAAATAGCCGAACGGGAAGAGGTGGAACTGGAGGTCGGGCACCTCCTGCTCGGGTGTGGATTTGAGGAAGGCGAGCACCTGCGCGGTCGGCACGCTCAGCACGCCACTGCGCGACAGCGCCCACTGCCCGGCGGCGCGCAGCCGGCCCAGGGCCGACGCATAGGCATTGCCCGTCTTGACGTCCATTTCGGCGCGGACATAGAGGCCCGGATGCTCCATCAGGTTGCGCCCGACGTCGGGGCTGGCGACGCGCACTTCGATGCCATGGCGACTCAGTTCGGCCGGATCGCCGATGCCCGAAAGCATTAGGAGCTGTGGCGAGTTGATGGAGCCTGCAGACAGGACCACACCGCGGCGTGCTGTTGCCCGGATTGTCTTGTCCCCGCGCATGATGTCCACGCCCGAGGCCCGCTTACCCTCCATGACGATACGCTCCACCAGCGCGTCGTCCATGAAGGTCAACTTATTGTCCTTGAGACGTGGGAGGACGAAGGCGTCGAACGCCGAATGACGCAAGCCCCCTGTCGTGGACCCTTGATTCCAGGCGACCCCTTCATGCGAGCTCCCGTTCAGGTCCGGGTTGCGGGGCACGCCGGCATTGACGAAGCTGTCAATGAATTTCTGCGATAGTGGGTGTTTCCAGCGCAGCGATGAAACCCGGAGCGGACCCATCCCGCCGCGGTGAGAATTGTCCCTGTCGTCGTCCGCCGTCTCCATCTTGCGGAAATAGGGAAGCACGGAGGCCCAGCCCCATCCCTTGTTTCCCAGCGCCTCCCAAGCGTCGTAGTCGCCGGCCGCGCCACGAATGAAGATCATCCCGTTGATGGCCGACGAACCACCCGGAACCCGCCCGCGCGGCCAGGCTTCCTGCAGTCCGTTACGGCTCGGATCAGGCTCGGTGACGTAGTTCCAGTCGTACCGGTTGTTACCGATCGTATACATGAGCGCGGCCGGTACGCGCGTCAGGTGGAGCTTCTCGCGCTTGCCCGCTTCGAGGAGAAGGACGCTCGCACCCTTTTCGACAAGCCTGGCGGTGAGCGGTGAACCCGCACTGCCCGAACCTACGACGATATAGTCGAATTCCATGATACGCTTGCCTCATCGGGATTGCGGGGCACCGCGCCGGGGTCAGGGGCGCCCAGGACGGTCAGGGACTGCGCCGCTGTTACGGGCCGCTCAGATCGACCGCCGGCATCAGCCTTGGCGCCGACAAGCCGGCCTCGACGAGATGGCACGCGGCGTAATCCACGTCGCTTCGTTTCAGCAGCGCCGGATCCTCCGTGACGCAGCGGTCAAAAGCGAACGGGCAGCGTGTGCGGAAGGTGCAGCCGGAAGGAATGTCGATGGGGTCCGGCGGCTCGCCTTCAAGGAGATAGGTCGCCGTGTCGTAGGGCTTGTGCTCGATCGCCGGAACCGCACTGAGCAGGGCTCGCGTGTAGGGATGGCCGGGATCGAAGAACGTCGCCTCGTTGCCGGCGAGTTCGGCGATGCGACCGAGATACATCACGGCCACGCGATTGCAGACGCGGCGCACCATGCTCAGATCGTGCGAGATATAGATGTAGGTCATGCCGTGGCGGGCCTGCAGACGCTCGAAAAGATCGAGCAGCTTGCCCTGTTCCACTTGGTCGAGTGCCGACAGCGTCTCGTCGAGGATCAGGAGTTCCGGGTCCAGCACCATGGCGCGGGCGATGTTGACGCGTTGCCGCTGGCCCGCACTGAGCCCTACCGGCAGTTTGTCCGTCAGCTCGGGGCGCAACCCCACCTCGTTCATCGTGTAGGCGACCTTCTCGCCGATCTCCTTGGCGCTCATTCCGCCATGGATGCGCAGCGGTTCGGCGATCGTCCGGCCAATGGCCAAATGTGGCGGGATGGCGTTGTAGGGATCCTGCAGCAGCAGCTGGAACCGACGGCGCAGATCAAGCAGCTTCTTTCGGCCGAGATGCGCGATGTCCTGGCCCTTGAACAGGATCTGGCCGCGATTGGGTGCTTCGAGGCGGCTGAGTAGACGCGAAAGCGTCGACTTCCCGCAACCGGATTCGCCTACGATGCCAAGATTATCGCCTTTGTAGACGTCGAACGAGACGCCCCGGACGGCCTGGACAACCCGGTACGCAAACAGCCTCTCACGGTCCTTGGTTGCGTAGGAACGGTAGACGTCGCGGACCGAAAGGATGATTTCGCGTGTGTCGTCCTTGGCCAAGCCCGGCGCGGCGGTGACCTGCTCGGCGCCCCAGATGCGCGGCACGCTCTTGATGAGGTTGCGCGTGTAGTTGTGCTGGGGTTCGTCGATCAGTTTACGGGTCTGCTGGCACTCGACCACGCGGCCATCGGCGAGCACGAGGACGTTGTCTGCGATCTCGTTAACCACACCGAGCGCCGAGGAGACGAAGATGACCGCCGTGCGAAAATCGCGCTGGAGATCCCTCAGTAGGCGAAGAATCTGGGCGGCGACCGTCACGTCGAGCGGCTGCGTGATGTTGTCAGCGACGAGCAGGTCAGGGTTGGTGACCAGGGCATCGACAATCAGCACGCGCTGCATCATCCCGCCGCTGAACTGGAAAGGAAATTCGTGAAAGCGCTGCGCCGGGGAAGGAATGCGGACCGCGTCGAGGACACGAAGCACGCGCGCCTTGGCTTCCGCAGTCGAAATGCCCGGCTCGACGGCGCGCAGCTTCTCGATGATCTGCTGTCCGACCGGGATGGTCGGATCGAGTGCGCTGCCAGGGTCGGAGCCTATATAGGCCACCTTGCGCCCTCGCAATCTCTGCATCTCGGCGGGCGCGAGATCGAACAGGTTGCGGCCATGGTAGGCAATCGTCCCGCCGGTCACGACCAGCGGCGGGCTTATCCAGTTGACGAGTGCGCGCGACAGGACGGTCTTACCCGAGCCGCTTTCACCGATGATGCCGAGGACCTCGTCCTGGGAAACCGAGAGATTGACGTCCTGAAGAACAGCGCGCCTTGCGCCGCCTGGCAACGCTAGATCGACCGACAGGCCCGAAATCTCGAGAATGCTTACACTCTCCCCGCTCATAGGACACCTTGGAGTAGCTTGTTGCGGGAGCGCTCAAGGGCACCGCCCATGAGGTTGATGCTGCACAGCGATATCGCCAGCAGCAGGCCGGGAATGGTGGTGATCCACCACGCATTCAGGAGATACTTGGTGCCGTCGGCGATGATCGTCCCGAATGTAGGCGTGGGCGGCTGGATGCCGATGCCGATGAACCCGAGGATGGCTTCGAAGATCATCATGCGCGCGACGTCGAGCACGGCGACGAATGCGATCGGGGGCAGGATGTTCGGCGCGATATGCACCAGCAGTATCCGGACGTCCGATGCGCCGAGGATCTTGGCGGCGCGCACATATTCCTTGCGCCGCTCGGACATGGTGACGCTACGCGCCACGCGTGCGTAGCCTGGCCAGCCCGCGAGGATGAAGACGAGGATGACCGTCAGCGGCGTCGGCCGCGTCACGCCGAGGATGGTGATGGCGAGGATGATCACCGGGATCGACATCTGCGCATCCGTGATGCGCATCAGGATCAGGTTGGTCCAGCCGCCGACATAGCCGGCCACCATCCCGACCGCCGAACCTAGAACGAACATGCCGATGACGCTCGTAATGCCGATCATCAGGGCGTTCCGCAGGCCGATCAGCGATCGGGCTAGAAGATCGCGGCCCAACTGGTCGGTCCCTATGAAATGAGGCCAGACCGAACCTTCGGCAGGCCAGGGCGGCGAGAACTTGAGGCCGACGTTGAATTTCGTCGCGGAAAGGCCGAGCAGCCCCGGCGCGGCGACCGAGAGCAGGATCACGGCGATGAAAATGACCGCCCCGACCCGGAACTCCGGCGTCTTGAATGCTTGAAGGAAGATATTAGCGCCGAGGCTTCGGGCTTTTGGGGGAACGCTGACTTCCGCGTCGACGATGGTGTGTTCGGACATCAGTACTGGAGCCTTCTGTCGATCGTGGTCGATGCGAAATCGACGAGGATGTTCACACCGACGAGCCCGGCGCAGGCGAAGATCGCGATCGCCTGGATGATCGGGAAATCGCGCTGGAACACCGCATTGATCATGAGCAGGCCGATCCCCGGATAGTTGAAGAGGTATTCGACGACGAACAGCGAGCCGAGGATCAGGCCGACCGCCTGGATGCCCAACACGTTCAGAAGGGGTATCCCGGAGTTACGCAGAACATGCGCCGAGATCATGCGCCGTCGGGTCAGCCCGCGGATTTGGCCAACATAGACATAGGGCTCGAGGAGGTTGGAGGAGACCGAAACCGAGAGCGACCGGACGATGATCGGAATCAGTTCCACCGCCAGGACCAAGGCCGGCAGGATCGCATAGGTCCAGTTCTCGTAGCCGATTGCAGGTAGCCAGCCAGTCCTGGCCGACAACAAATAAATGAACACCAGTCCGAGCCATACATTGGGCAGCGAGACGAGGACCGAACTCAGGTAAAGCGCGAATCGGTCGGGCGCCCTGCCCGCGTTAAGGCCGGCCCAGATGCCGAGCGGAACCGCGATCGACAGTGAGATCAGGAAGGCCAGGCCGGCCAGCAGCAGGCTGTAGGGCAATGTCGCGCCGATCAGATCAATGACCGGCGCCCGGTTGCTGGCATCGAAGGTCGATTCGCCGCGCGAACCTCCAGTGCTGCCGCCCTGGGCGCTGCGCACGAAGGATCGGCCGAAATCGCCGCGGACGATCTGGGTCATATACCGCCCGAACTGGACGATTATCGGATCCCGGAGGCCGAGCTCCTTGGCCGTCTGCTCCGCCACGGACTGCGAAACCATCGGGCCGAGCATCAGCCGCACGGGGTCGCCGGGCACCACGCGCAGCAGGGTGAAGATCAACAGGGCGATGCCCGCCACAATGATCACGCCTTGGGCAAGACGGCGAACGAAGAAGTCTATTGCAAAAAGCATAACGGCAGGCTCACGAAGGAGCAGCGCCGCCGGATGGCGACGCTGCTGGGCCAAAGGTTAGACGAGATCCGCCTTCGACAGGTCGATAGGTCCGTAGGGCAGGTAGACCGCGCCTTCAAGGTTCTTGGCGGCGCCGTGGAAGGTGAGCGCAGAGAACAGTGAGAAGCTTGGGACTTTCTTGGCCATCGTCGGGAAGGTTTCCTCGGTGAGGATCTTCAGCCGCTGTTCCGGATTGGGCGCGTTGCGCTCCTTGTCCAGGACCGCGTCGATCTCGGGATCATTGATGCCCGAAATCAGCGCCGCGCTGGAGTGCCAGTTGGGCCGCAGGACGAGGTCCGGCTCAGGCGACGGCGTCATCCAGCCGACGTCGCACATATGGCCCTGGCCCTGACCGTCGGCGCGGCGATAGATCGCCACTTCCCAGGCCGCTGGCTCGAGCACCGTCAACTGCACGTTGAAGCCCTGCTCCTGGAGCATCGCGGCGATCAGTTCGCCATACTCCTTGGTCTTGGGATAGAAGCCGATCGAAGTGATATATTCGAGCTGCGGCAGCCCCGCCCCGTTCGGGAAGCCGGCTTCGGCCAGCAGACGCTGCGCTTCCTCGGGATTGTAGTCTGGATATCCCTTGATGTCGGTGAAGCCGAACTTCATCGGGGAGACGTAACAGCTTGACTCGAGCGCCGCTTCGCCCATCAGTTCGAGGATCTGCTTGCGATCGATCGAATGGCATGCCGCCAGGCGGATGCGCGGATCGTCGAAGGGCGCCTTGTTGCAGCGAAAATGCAGATATTTGTTCTCGGTCGTGAGACCCTTGCGAGTGGTGACCTTCGGATTTCCGGCGAGCGATGCGTACTGTTCCGGCTCGAGACGTTCGGCGATGTGGTACTGGCCGTTCAAGAGGCCGAGAACCCGCGTGTTGGCATCCGGAACATAGGCATAGACGACCTCATCGATCTTCGGACGCCCGCCGAAGAAGTCGTCATAGGCGTGAAGAATATTTTTGTCGCCGTTGGTCTCGACATACTTGAAGGCGTTCGTGCCGTTCGGACGCTTTTGGAGAATCTTCGGATCAGCAACATCCTTCGCCGAGAGGATCGGGATCACGCTTGAAATAAACCACCAAGCCGATGCCGGATAGCCGTGCTTCTCGGTGTGCAGTCGCACCGTAAGGCGATCGACAATTTCGACATCGACCTTTCCGGGGCAAAAGGAAGCCGCCGGGCGGGCCGGGTCGCAGGAGTATTCGAGCGTCGCCTTTACGTCCTCGGCGCTGAATTCCTTGCCGTCGTGAAATTTCACGCCGTCGCGCAGCTTGAACTCGAACGTGTTGGTGTCGATCAGCTTCCAGCTTTCCGCCAGCGCGGGTTCGAGCAGGTCCGCCTCGCCGTCCCGCATCGGGGCACGCGTCAACGCATTGAAGACGAACTTTTCGAAATTGCCCTGACCAAGGGTCGTGTGGGAAGTCGGATCCCAATTACCCGTGACGGGCCCCATCGACGCGAGCACGAGTGACTTCTTGCCCTGCGCATTGGCCGGCACCGCGAGCTTGCCGAGCACGCCGGCCACGCCAAGCGCGCCCGCGCCAACCATAATGTCTCTACGCGTAATCATTGATCCTGTTCCCCTTTTTGTATCGGCGGTTGTTTTGCCGATGTGCGGTTTAGTTTTCTAGGACCCGCTCGGCGCCGGCCCGTTGAACTCCATCCTTCGACCTGCAGCATGGCACTTATTCGCCATTGCCAGACGAGCCTTCCAAATCCTGACTGGACGCCAGATCCATCCTCAAACCGATCCAATTTCTCAAAACACACAAATCGGTCAAAAACACCAATATCGACACATTTGCCTGTGGTCAAGCGCGGCTTGGCCTACTCTCGGCGAGTGCCCAGTCCCGAACAGGTCTAAATCTCAAGGCTGTTAGACCCTAGGACTGTTGAGCGACTAAGACGGATTTGACTGGTTTGAGCATGTCGACTAGCTTGGCGCCGGGATTTTCGGTCTTCCGGCATCTCGCAGTGTTCGACGTGCTCGGGGATATGTTAAGTCCGGAAAGACCCAAATGGTCACAGGCAGATTCGGTCCATGAGATTTTCTGAGTTTCGCCAGGAAAAAATCCTGGAAATACTGCGCGCGAATGAGCGCGCGAGTGTCAATCTGCTCGCCGATCGCCTCGAAGTCAGTCCGGAATCCATCCGGCGCGATCTGCGTCTACTCGAAACAAATGGCTTGGCTCGGCGCGTCTACGGCGGTGCGGTACTGACGCCAAAAGAGGGGGACAAGCCGTTTGGCGAGCGCAGCCGGGTCAATGCGCCGGAAAAAAACTTGATCGCCGAAAGGGCTGCCAGCCTTATCCAGAACGGTATGAAGATCTTCGTCAGTTCGGGAACCACTACGCTGGCCTGCGTGAAGCACCTTGACAAGCATGCAGACCTGACGATCTTCACGAACTCCATCGCCATTGCGGCGCATTTTTTCTCCCACGGCTGGGGCACCAGTGTCCGCGTGCTCGGCGGTCCGATGGTGCCGGAATATCAGGCCACATTCGGGCATTCTACCATTACCGCGCTGAAAGGGCACAGGTTCGACCTGGCTTTGATGGGTGCCAGCGCCGTCCATGTCGATCACGGCTTCATGGGCTTTGGTGAGGACGAGGTTGCACTGCACGATGAGGCGAGGCGTCAGGCCGGCACCACCGTCATGGTAGCCGATCGATCGAAGTTCGGACGCTTCGGCTCGGTTCGTGCATTCGGCCTTGCCGACGCCCAACATGTCATCACCACTAAGGGTGTCGGCGAAGAATTCGTCCAGCGCTTCGCCGAACTGGGCGTCGACCTCATCCGCGTTTAAGTGCATCTCGGCGCCGATAGGCACGTCGGCACTTTACTCACGCCCGCATAGATATAGCATTGCGTTTCCTGCTGGCGCGCCTGTCCCCCGCTCCCTTTCGTGGACGGGCCGTCGCTGGTCGGTTGTGCTTGCTTGGATTACAAGGGTTCCGCTGGCTTCATGGAAATTGGTCTGTCGCGAAAGGGTATGGATCGCCGCATCGGCCCGATGGACATTCATCGTCTCCCGTCCGCAACAAAAGAAGTCCGTTCCCTTTTTGCGGATGACCTCACGGCGCCGGCCGACCTCTGTCTTGTGACGCCCGACGAGCCCGCCTGCTCTGGTGCCGGACCGCAGCTGTGCAGATCGGCACAGGAGATGGAGCCGGGCATTCTCGTCCCGTCGCATCGTGGCGTGGACAGCACCCGCCTGCTTCTGTCGGTCGATGGCCAGCATCCGTCGCTCCTGCTCAAAACCATTCAGCCCGACCAGCGCCGCTTCATCGATGCGGCCGCATCCTTCGATGCGCAGCGCAAAGCGGCCGGCCTCGGCTGCGCGCCCAAGATCCTTGCCATCGATGCGCGGCGCGCGACCTGCATCATGGAATATCGCGACGGCTGGGCGACCGCCCGTGTCAGCGACCTGAAAAAGCTGGACGTCCTCAATGAGGTGATAGGTGTTAAGCGCAGGGTCCACGGCGGACTGCGCTTCACGATCCCGGTGTCGCCGTTCGACCGGATCCGCGCGCTGAAGCAGGAATGCGATCGGCTCGTGGCCCAGGCTCCTCCCGACCTTCCGGTCCTGTTCGAGCAGGTTTTGCGCTTTGAGCGCATGATCGCCGCATCGGGGGTCGACAGTGTGCCCTCCCATGCCGACGGCCTGGCCTCGAACATCCTCATCGGGCCGGATGGTCGCATCGAGCTCGTGGACTTCGACGGTGCCGGCAACGTCGACCCCTATTATGAGATCGGGATCCTGATCAACGAGGTTTTCGAAGACGAGAAGGACTTCCTCCCGGCCCTCGAAATGTTCGAAGGCACGCCGAGGCCGGCAAGTCTCCGTCGCGTGCGTCTCTACGCGATCGCCGACGATCTCGCATGGGGTCTCTGGGGTCTCGTGATGGACGCCACCTCGCAGCGCAAGGATGTCGAGTTTTACCGCTACGGGTTCTGGCGCTTCATCCGCTGCCGCGCCGCGCTCGGAAGCCTCGATTTCGGCTCGTACGCCCGAATGCTCTGAGAACCCTTCATGGAACGGAAGTGCGGAGAAGGCCAATCGGCCTCCGAACTGGCATTGGAAACAATGCTTTCCTTGGTACCCCCATGGCAGGGCAAAGACATCTTTTACCGGCCAATCTTCGGGGGCTTTAGCAATTCTAACTGGCACGTCAGGATCGGAGGTGAGCGTCAGACGTTTTTCCTTAAGATGCCAGGCCCCGGGACCGAGAAGTTTATCGATCGGAGCGCTTCGCTCGAGGCCGGCAGGCGCGCGCACGAACTTGGCATCGGGCCTCGGATCTATAGTGATCTCAGCGACCGCGGCGTGGAAATCAGCGACTTTGTAGAGCGGTCTCGTCCCTGCACCACCCGCGACTTCCACTCCGCCGAGATTAGGGCGCCCACTATTAACTTGTTCCGCACCTTCAACAATTCTGCCCCGCTTCGCTTAACCAAGACCCTGTTTGACATGATCGATGAACATATCGTTCAATTGCGTGAGCTCGGGGCGGCATTCCCGCACGATTTTCCTACCATTCACATGAAGTACCGCACCGCTCGCGCCGCGCTGGAAGCGTCAGGACTGGACATCGTTCCTTGCTGCAACGATCCGGCACCAGCTAACTTCCTGCTGACTGAAGACAGGATCCTGATCGTCGACCTCGAATACGCGTCGAACAACGACCGCTGCTGCGATCTCGCCACCTGGTGTGGGGAAATGGTCCTGAGCGACGTGATGCAGGATGAGGCGATCGAATGTTATTTCGGTCGCGTCGAAGCCAGCACCAAGGCGCGCATGTTTGTCTACCAGATGCTGGGCGACTTGAAATGGTCGCTGTGGTGCATGGTCCAGAACATTACCTCGAGCATCGACTTCGACTTCTACAAATACGGCGTGTGGAAGCAGATGCGCCTGCGCTCGACCCTTCAGAATCCATATTGGGACCGCGCCCTCACGTCCCTGTAGGAGCCCGCCAGCTTCTGGCTCGAGGCTTCCCTTGCCATTCGAGGATTGTTGCTACATCTGGGCAGTGGAGGCCACCGGTGGAATGACTGCTTTCTGCGCTGAAAGCAGACCGTCAGCTTCGTTGTTGGCCACAACCGCGGGAGCCTCGGGTTTGCGCAATGTTGCGAGTGCCAACGCCGGAGGAGGAAGACCGTGGCCGGTTGAGCAGAGTGGGCAGATTAATTAATTGCGAGCAGGGAGTCTCGAAGTCCGGCAATCCTAGGCTCCGGCCGACGCTTGTCTAGGTTGCGTGGGTCTGGGTGCCCCATCAACCCAATTCGCACTGAGCCAGTGGTTCAGGGCGCGAGTCATCCCGAATGGTGGCCGGTGCAAGAAGGCGGCATGGTCGCCCTCGCTCGGAAACTGTTTGTTGCGCTGTGGAAATACGTGAATTCCGGAGTCGTTATAGAAGGAGCTCTCCTGACGAAACCATCAGCATAGAGTAACCGCCCGATTGTCACCGCCTATTCCTAGAGCGCCTCCGAGACGCCTTCGACGCCGGCCAGCTTCGCTTCTTCAGCGATCTCGCTAGCCTGGCCGACCCTGCTACTTTCTGCGCCCAACTGGCTGGACTGAAGCGGATCGAGTGGTCGTTTACGCCAAGCCCCCGTTCGGCGGTCCAAAACAGGTCCTCGCCTACCTTGGTCGCTACACCTACCGCGTCGCCATCGCCAACAGCCGCCTCGTGAGCCTGGATCATGGAGTTCTGGTCAGCTTCCGCTGGAAGGACTATCGCCACCACGACAAGTCCAAGCACAAGCTCATGACCAAGATCACACTTGCGGGGCTGATTAAGCCAGCAACCGAGAATGTCTCAAGGTAAGCCGAGCAGACGACCAATTCTTCAGACAGAATGTCAGAGGAAGCGAGGCTCACTGCTATAACATGGGGTTTCACATTGTCGTTTCGGTGAGTCAGATTTGGATCATCCGTATCAGGCTGCGATAGGTCTTCTCCAACGCGTCAAAGCCACCTTCGCCCAGTGTAATTGGCGCGGCGTTGTCGGCGATCGCCGCGAACAGCAGCGCGGCGTCGCCGGGCACGACATTCGGCGACAACTCGCCGCGCCGGCCCGCCGCCGACAGCGCGCCGGCAAACAACGCCGAGAGCTCCGCGCTGAAATGGCCGAGCATCTTCTGGCCGTCGGCATCAAGGAGGTCGGCATCCTGCCGCAGCCTCGAAATCAGGCTCCAGTTTTGCCCTTCTGTGCCGGCTGGGTTGAAATGCCGGAAGCGGGCGCGGCTGTAGGCGATCATCGCCTCGACCTGCTCCTCGAGGCTTGACCCCTCATGCGACCAGACAGCCCGCAAGCCGCTCAGCGTCGCCTGCATGTAGTCGTCAAGCACCTCGTCGACGAGCGCCTGTTTGTTGCCGAAATGATAGTGGATGTTGGCGCGCGTCGTGCCGAGCGCCGCCGAAATATCCCCGAAGCTGGTGCCGCGATAGCCGTGGCGCACCAGAAGCTCCAGCGCCGTATCCTTGATCGCCTGTCTGGTGTCGGTCTCGTCCATGCTTCCATCATAGCCAAATGCGTTGGCCGTGGACGCCGAAGCTTTGCTGCATCCCCAGCATTTGACGGAACACTGACTTGCAGGTAAGTAAGTAGAAAATCAGCGGGAGGATACGTGGTGCGGATGCGGACATTCAGCGATATCGAAGGATCGGCGCCGCAGGCCGTCCGCGCCGGTGACCTGGTCTTCATCGGCGGGCTGATGGCGACGGACGTCAGCGGCAATATCGTCGCAACCGGCATAACGGGTCAGGCGCGCGTCATTTTCGATCGGCTGGCGGCCCTTCTCGCCCAGGCCGGCGCCGGCATGACCGATGTGGTCAAGCACAACATCTATTTCAGTTGCAAGGCCGATGCCGTGGGCGCCTTGCTCGACGAACTCGATGCCGTGCGCGCCGGCTGTTTCACCGCTCCCGGCCCGACCACCACCGAAATCCGCTGCGGCCTCGACCGCGAGGGCGCGCTGCTGATGGTCGACGCCTGGGTGGTGATCGGCGGCAAGCGCGAACTGCTCGACCCCCCGGGTCACTGGCGCTGGCGCAGGGAGCTGCCCTTCGTCCATGGCTGGAAGGTCGGCGACATGCTGTTTGTCGGCGGCCAGCGCTCGCTCGATGCCGAAGGCAATGTGCTCGGGCTCGGCGACATCGAGGTGCAGACCGACGAGGCCTTCCGCAACCTCGACACCATGCTGCGGTCGGGCGGCGGCGACCGCCACAGCCTGATGCGCCAGAACACCTATTTCCGCTTTTTCGGCGAAGGCCGCGAGGTCACCGACTACTGGGAGAAGATGACCAATGTGCGCCGCCGCTACATGTCGGTGCCTTCGGCGGCCGGTGCCGGACTGCGCATCCAGGGCATGGGCAATGCCGGCGAACTGATCCAGGTCGAGGGCATCGGCATGCTCGGCGACGACAAGCAGCGCCTGCAGCCGGCCAACCATTGGGACTGGAGCATTCCCAACACCCAGTTCACGCAAGGTTGGAAGATTGGCGGGCTCGCCTTGATCGGCGGCCAGATCTCGGCCGACAACAAGGCGCAGGCCGTCGGCGACGACATGGAGACGCAGACCCGCAACGTCTTCGAGTTCATCCGCCGCACGCTGGCCGAAGGCGGGCTCGACGAAAGCGACGTCGCCAAGCTCTATATCTACTATCACGCCGAAGGCAGCTGGGCCGGGATCGAGGCGACGCGCGCGGTGATTGCCCGCGTGCAGCGCGAATTCTTCCCCGAGCCCGGTCCGGCGGTGACTGCGATCCGCGTCGCCGGCTTTGCCTTCGAGAACCTGCTGATCGAGATCGAGGCGATGGCGGTGACGCGAGGCTAATGTCGAAACACGATTTCACCGCCGCCGAATTCGCCGATCGTCTGGCGCGTGTCCGCGCCGCCATGGCCGCACGCGACCTCGACTGGCTGATTGCCGTTCACCCCGCCTCCATCCATTGGCTGACCGGCAGCGACGCCAAGAGCTACCAGGAATTCCAATGCCTGCTGGTCGGCGCGCGCAACGAGCCGCTCGTCGTGCTGACACGCCAGGGCGAAGTGCACGAATTCGAAACGGATTCAGCTGCCGACGAGGTGCATGGCTTCGGCGGCGGCGAGAACGAGGATCCGGTCGCGGCCTTCGCCGACGTGGCGCGGCGCCACGACGTGCTAGGCAGGCGCGTCGGCCTCGAAGTGCCGGCCTACTATCTTCACCCACATCATTGTCTCGGCCTTCGCGCCGTCATCGGCGATACCTTGCTTGCCGAGGCGACGGAACTGATCGCCGGCCTGAAGCTGGTGAAGTCGCCGGCCGAGATCGCTTATATCAGGCGCGCGGCGGCCCTTGCCGACCTTGGCATGGAGCGTTTTGCCGGCGAGTTCGCGGCGGGCCTGTCGGAACTGGCGCTGGCCGGCACCATCCACGAGACCTTGCTGCGCAACGGCAGCGGCATCGCCGCCAGCCCGATCAACCTCGTCTCCGGCCCGCGCTCCGCCTACAGCCACGGCGCGCCGACCGCGCGCCGGCTTGAACATGGCGATTTCGGCAATCTCGAATTCGGCGCCACCTTCAACCGCTACACAGCCACCATCGGCCGCAATTTCGCGCTGGGCAAGCCGACGCCGCGCATGGCCGAACTGCACGACATCGTGCTGCGCGCCGGCGACGCCATGATCGCGGCGATTCGCGACGGCGTGCCGGCAACCGTGCCGCACCAGGCGGCCCGCGCCGTCATCGGCGAGGCCGGGCTCGAAGCCTGCCGTGTCCACACGTCCGGCTATGCGCTGGGGCCAGGCTTTCCGCCGAGCTGGGCCGAGCCGCTGCACATGATCGGCGACAGCCCGCACATGCTGAAGGCCGGCATGGTGGTCACCATCGAGCCGCCGGTCTATATCGGCGCCGAAGGCCTTGGCGCCCGCATCATCGACAATGTGCTTGTCACCACGGCCGGTGCGGAGGTGCTGTCCCGCACGCCGCGCGACATCATCGTCGCGGGCTGAGCCTCCCTACCCTCCAAGCTCATGCGCGATCTCGGCACAAGCGAGCTTCAGCCGCGCCAGCATGGCCTCGAAATTGGGCGCGGCGCTGCGTCGGCTGACCGCCGCCACCGTCACGCAGGCCACGGCGCGCCCGTCGCCGGCGATGATCGGACAGACGACGTCGGTCACGCCGATGATGTCGCGGCTCTCGTGGATGATGGCGCCGCGCTCGCGCACCGCGTCGAGTTCGGCGGCGAGCGTCGTCGGGTCCGGCGGCTCACGCATCAGCATCAGGCATTCGGCGATCATCCGGTCACGCACGGGCTTGGGCTGGAACGCCATCAGCACCAGGCCGGAATGGGCATCCGCCAGCGGCCGGCGATAGCCGAGCTTGAGCGAGAAGTTCATGTCCGCCCCGCCCGATGCCGCCGCGATGATGACGGTTTCACCGCGATGCGCGACGACCAGATGCGCCGCCTGGTGCACCTCCTCGGCGAAGCGCTCGACGATGGGGGCCGCCGTGCTGACCAGGTCGCGGGCGCGCGCCGTCTGCATGCCAAGCCCGAACAGCTTGTTCGACAGCATCAGCCCCTCGCCGCCCTCATCGCGCTGGAGGTAGCCGCGCGCAAGCAGCACATGGACCATGCGGAAGATCTCGTTCTTCGATCGCCCCAGTTCCTCGGCGATCTGGCGCGTGCCCATGCGCTGGCCGGCATTGGCCAGCAATTCGAGGATATCCAACCCCTTTTCCAGGGCCGGCGCGCTGTAATTCAGCTTGTCGTCCGTCATTTGCATCCGCTTCATAGATGACGCTTGACGTCACATATGAAGCGACGATAGCGTGGTGTCCAGCAAATCCGAGCGGAAAATAGCGATCTGCCTGGAGTTGCATAGGGGGACGCTCTACTTCCATGAGCTATAATTTCAAATTTGATGTCCTGCTGCGCTATATCCCCGAGATTGTGCAAGGCGTGCTGCTGACCTTGCAGTTCTCGGTCGTCACCATGCTCTGCGGCCTTGCCATCGGCTTGATCGTCGCCATGGCCTCGATCAGCCCGCTGATGCCGCTGCGCGCCTGCGCTCGCGTCTATGTCGAGGCGCTGCGCAACACGCCGCTGCTGGTGCAGCTGTTCATCGTCTTCTTCGGCCTGCCTTCGATCGGCATCAAGCTTGGCGCCAACACCGCTGCGCTGATCGCGCTGTCGATCAACATGGGCGCCTATGGCGCGGAGATCCTGCGCGCCGGTTTCCAGTCGGTGCGCCAGAGCCAGGTCGAGGCTGGCCGCTCGCTCGGCCTCACCGCCGGCCAGACCTTCCGCCATGTCGTGCTGTTCCAGGCGGTCAAGACCATCTACCCGGCGCTGGCCAGCCAGTTCGTGCTGATCATGCTGACCACCAGCGTCGTCTCCTCCATCGGCGCCACCGAGCTGTTCCACCAGGCCGCCTTCATCGACTCGCGCACCTACCGCTCCTTCGAGACCTACACGCTGATCACCATTTCCTATCTCGTGCTGACCCTGGGCTTCCGGGCCTTCTTCGCCGGCGTCTACTGGATGGTCTTCGTCAGGAGGCCGCGCCGATGATCCGCGAATTTGGCGGCACCGATATCGTCTACCTGATCGAGGCCGCGCGCTGGACGATGCTGCTGGCGCTCACCGCCACGGTGGGCGGCGGGCTGCTCGGCATCGTCGTCGCCGTCCTGCGCGTCATCCCATTCAAGCCGCTCAACTGGCTGGCCATCGCCTGGATCAACCTGATCCAGGGCACGCCGCTACTCGGCCAGCTCTTCGTCTTCTTCTTCGGCCTGCCGCTGATCGGCCTCTCGGTCGACGCCTGGACGGCGGCGGCACTTTCCCTGTCGATCTACGCTTCGGCCTTCTTCGGCGAGATCTGGCGCGGCAGCCTGCAATCGGTGTCGCAGCGGCAATGGGAGGCGGGTGCCGCGCTCGGCCTCACCTACGCGCAGCGCCTCGGCCATGTCGTGCTGCCGCAGGCGATCCGCATCTCCGTCGCGCCGACCGTCGGCTTCCTCGTCCAGTTGGTGAAGAACACCTCGCTCACCGCGCTGATCGGCTTCGTCGAACTGACCCGCGCCAGCCAGATCATCAGCGGCGCGACCTTTGCCCCGCTGCCGGTCTACCTCACCGCCGCCGCCATCTATTTCGTCATCTGCTTTTCCCTCTCCCAGCTCGCCCGCATGCTGGAAAGGAGACTTCATGTCGCTCGTTGAAATCGCCGATATCCGCAAGCGCTTCGGCGCCATCGAGGTGCTGAAGGGCATCTCGCTCAACGTGGAAAAAGGCGAGATCGTCGCCGTCATCGGCCGCTCCGGCTCGGGCAAGTCGACCATGCTTCGCTGCATCAACGGGCTGGAGAAGGTGCAGGCCGGCCGCATCGTCGTCGACGGCATCGACGTCACCGCGCCCAGGGCCGACCTCAACCTTCTGCGCCAGCGCGCCGGCATGGTATTCCAGAGCTACAATCTGTTCCCGCATCTCAATGTCGAGCGCAACGTCACGCTGGCGCTGAAGCTGGTGCGCAAGCTCGACACGCCGGCCGCCCGCGAAGTCGCCCGCGCCGTGGTCGCCAAGGTCGGCCTCGCCGACAAGCTGCTTGCCTATCCCGACGAATTGTCCGGCGGCCAGCAGCAGCGCGTCGCCATCGCGCGCTCGCTGGCCATGCAGCCGACCCTGATGCTGTTCGACGAGATCACCTCGGCGCTCGACCCCGAACTGGTCGGCGAAGTGCTGCGCGTGCTCGAAAGCGTCGCCAGCGAAGGCATGACCATGATGCTCGTCACCCATGAGATGAACTTTGCCAAGAACGTCGCCGACCGCGTGATCTTCATGCATGAGGGCCGCATCCACGAGGATGGGCCAGCGCGTGAGACCTTGCTCGAGCCTCGTACGGCCGAACTCAGGAGCTTCCTGAGCGCCGTCCTTCACTAGGAAAAGAAAGTCCAACCAGAAAAAGGGGAAGTTCCATGTTCAAGCATCTCACCAGGATCGTCACAGCCGTGCTCCTGGCCGGCGCCGTCTCGGCAATGCCGGCGCGAGCGGCCGACCTGCAGAAAATCCTGTCCGCTGGCACGGTGCGCATCGGCGTGCCGATCGACGTGCCGCCCTTCGGTTCGGTCGACGCCAAGAACGAGCCGGTCGGCCTCGATGTCGACATGGCCAGGAAGATCGCCGAGGCGCTGGGCGTCAAGCTCGAACTGCAGCAGATCACCGGCGCCAACCGCGTGCCCTATCTGGTCACCGACCGCCTCGACATCGTCATCGCCGCCATGGGCGCGACGCCGGAACGCGCGCTGCAGATCGCCTTCACCTCGCCCTATGCGGCGCTTTCGATCGGCGTCTTCGGCCCCGACAGCATCACGGTGAAGAGCCCGGCCGAGCTCAAGGACGAGACCATCGCGGTGGCGCGCGGCACGACGCAGGATCTCGAACTGACCAAGGCCGCGCCCAACGCCAAGATCGTGCGCTTCGACGACGACGCCACCGCCGCAGCCGCTTTCACCTCCGGCCAGGCGCAACTGCTGGCCACCGCCGATGTCGTGGCCAAGGATTTGATGGACAAGGACGCCAAGGTGCAGCTGAAACCCAAATTCATCCTGCAATTCTCGCCCTGCTACATCGGCATCCAGCAGGGCAGCCCGGAGCTGCTTCGCTGGCTCGACACCTACATCCATCTCGGCATGCTCGACGGCTCGCTCTCGGCGCTGTCGCAGAAGTGGATCGGCACCACGCTGCCGACCCTGCCGCCGATCTGACTTCTTCGGCGGCGGGGGCCTTTCCGCCCTCGCCGCCTCTCCCTCGCCACCTCCATCCCCTAGAGTTTCAAAGAGAAACATGGCCCGCATGTCCACCGCCCGCACCACCATCGATTTCGACCGTTCCGGCAAGCAGATCGGCTTCGTCGACATTCCGCATTCGCCGCATGACGACGCCTGGGGCGCGACCCGCATTCCGCTCGCGGTGATCCGGAACGGCAGCGGGCCGACCGTCATCCTGCAGGCCGGTAACCATGGCGACGAGTATGAGGGGCCGATCACGCTCGGCGAACTCATCCGCGATCTCGACCCGGGCATGGTCAGCGGCCGCATCATCTTCCTGCCGGCGATCAACCTGCCGGCCGTGCTGGCCGGCCGCCGCACCTCGCCCGTCGACGGGCTGAACCTCAACCGCACGTTCCCAGGCGATCCAACCGGCACCATCACCCAGCAGATCTCGGCCTATGTCAGCGACGTCGTCATGCCGCTTGGGCATGCCTATATGGATCTTCACTCCGGCGGTTCCTCGCTCAACATCCTGCCCAGCGCCATCATCGAGCCGGCGCCCGACGCCGCCCACCGCAAGCGCAACACGGAGGCGGTGCTCGCCTTCGATGCTCCGCTCACCGTCGTCATCGACAATCTCGGCGAGCCGCGCACCTCCACGGCCACATCGGTGAGGGCCGGGCTGACCACGGTCGGCACCGAGATGGCCGGCGCCGGCACGGTCTCGCTCGACGCGCTCGGCATCTGCCGCAAGGGCGTGCGCAATGTGCTGAGCCACCTCGGCGTGCTGCCGCCGACAGGCAGGCCGCCTGCCGCGAGGCCCGAAAACATCCTGCGCATTCCCGGCCATGACGGCTATGTGCTGGCCACCACCAATGGCGTGTTCGAACCGTTCCACGCGCTGGGCGCCGAGGTCCATGCTGGCCAGGACGCCGGCCGCATCCACGACCTGGCCGACCCCGGCCGCGCGCCCGAGACCGTGCGCTACCTCTTGGACGGCATCGTCTATGGCCGCCGCCAGCCCGGCCGTGTCGTTGTCGGCAATTGCTGCGTCACCGTCGCTACGCGCTATGAAGGAGAGCTGGCGTGATCGCGCTGGAAGACATCCGTACTGCCGCCGCGCGCATCGAAGGCAATGTCAGGCGTACGCCGATGATTGCCGCCGGCAACCTCAAGACGCCGCTGGCCGGCGGCGTCGACCTGCTGCTGAAGCTGGAACTGCTGCAGGTCACCGGATCGTTCAAGGCACGCGGCGCCACCAACAGGCTGCTCTCGCTCGACCCCGCCGCGCTGGAGCATGGCATCGTCACCGCGTCGGGTGGCAACCATGGCATAGCCACCGCCCGCGCGGGCCTCATGGCCGGTGTGCCGGCCACCATCTTCCTGCCGACCAACGCCTCGCCGGCCAAGATCGAGAAGCTGCGCGCCTGGGGAGCGGCCACCCACATTGTCGGCTCGGCCTGGCACGAATCCAACGAGGCCGCGCAAGCCTTCGTCCGCGAAACCGGCGCCGTCTATTTCCATCCCTTCGCCGACCCGGCTGTGGTCGCCGGGCAAGGCACGGTCGGCCTCGAAATCCTCGACCAGATGCCGGATGTGACGACAGTGTTGGTCGCCATGGGCGGCGGTGGGCTGGTCAGCGGCGTGGCGACAGCGATCAAGGCGCTGGCGCCGCATGTGCGCGTTATTGGAATTGAGGCCACAGGCTCGCCGGTGCTGCTGCGCGCCCTCGAAGCCGGACACAATGTGGCCCTGGACAAGATCACGACATCTGTCGCGACGATGGCCTGCGCCAAAACCGACGATCGCATCTTCGACATTGTGCGCGATAGCGTCGATGAGATCGTGCTTGTCGACGATTCCGAGATGCTGTGCGCCGCCAAAAGCTTGTGGTTCGAGATGGGCCTTGCGGCTGATCTAAGCGGTGCTGCCGCGGTTGCCGCAATTGCGGAGGGTCGGGTGCGGTTCAGCTCAGGCGAGTGCGTCTGTGCCATCATCTGCGGCGCCGGACCAGATGGAATTCAAGGATAGAGCTGACCGAATGTCAGCAGCGAAAAATACCAGACCAAGTTCCAGACTGCGTTTTATGCGACTTTCGAGCACAGACCGGAAACATCGACCGTTTCCGTTCATCGCCCAAGGCCAGTGTAGCGTTGGAAAGCCAAAGTGGGGGTGTCGTTCGTGCGTTTCATATTCGGTGGGGAACCTGTTGACGGTTACTCCAAACAGGTCAACCCGACAGGCCCGGACCAGTGGTCGAGATGACTTCCCCCGTTGCAAGGTTCTCCAGGAATGTCGTCGACGGGACGAAGAACAATGTGCCAGTGACTGCGCGGCTGAAGTCCAGTAACCGATCGTAGTTGCCTGGCGGCCGGCCGATGAACATGTTTTCCAGCATCTGCTCGATTCTGCGCGGAGAACGGGCGTAGCCGATGAAATAGGTACCGAACTCACCCTTGCCGACGTCGCCGAACGGCATGTTGTCGCGTACGATTTCCAACTGCTCTCCGTCCTCGACGATCGTGGTCAGCGCATTGTGCGCCGAGGTCGGTTTCACGTCATCGTCCAGTTCGATATCTGAGAGCTTTTTTCTGCCAACAATTCCCTCTTGATCCTCGATTGGAAGCGCGTTCCATGCTTTCAGATCATGCAGGTACTTCTGCACGATCACATAGCTGCCTCCGGCAAATGAGGGGTCCTCCTCGCTGATGATCGCGGCCTTGACGGCGCGCTCATCCACCGGGTTCTCTGTGCCATCGACGAAGCCGATCAGGTCGCGGTCATCGAAATAGTTGAAGCCGTGCACCTCATCCGCCGTGGAGACTGCGCCGTCGAGCTGCGACATGATCTGTGTCGCCAGTTCGAAGCAAAGGTCCATACGCGATGCACGAATGTGAAAGAGGATGTCGCCCGGCGTCGAGACGGCATGATGCTGACCTTGGATTTCGCGAAATGCATGCAGGTCCTTCGGTCTGGGGGCTCCAAACAAGCGGTCCCAGACATCGGAACCAAACGCCATGACACACGAGAGCCGGCCCTCGAGGTCACGGGAGCCGACCGCGCGCAGAAGTGTGGAAAGATCGCAACATAAGGCGCGCACGGTCGCTTCGTGTTCTGGTCCGGAAATGACCGTCACAACAAGAAATATCGCGGCCCGCGTCAGTTGCGCGACGACCGGTTGAGCAACAGCGGATGGCAATGTCGAATCCACAACAGATCCCTTTCAATCTTGATCGAAACGCCACTGGTCGACCGGCATAGGGCCGGAGGGGCGGAGTTGGATTTACCCAATTCGCGGATCATCTCCGCATCAGTTGGTCACGAGTTCGCCCGATCAGTATTCGCCGACGTCTATGACTGCCTGGGCGAAAGCCTGTGGGGCTTCCTGCGGCAAGTTGTGGCCAATTCCGCCCGTGATGGTCCGATGCGCGTATCTGCCCGAAAATTTCTTGGCATAGGAACTGCTGTCGGGGTGGGGTGCGCCATTGGCATCCCCCTCAAGGGTGATGGTCGGCACCGTGATCAACGGGCTCTCGGCCAGCCGTTTTTCCAGGCCGTCATATTCCGGTTCGCCTTCGGCAAGCCCGAGCCGCCAGCGGTAATTGTGAATGACGATGCTGACGTGATCCGGGTTGCCGAGGCTCGCCGCGCTGCGCTCAAAGGTGGCGTCATCAAAATCCCATTTCGGCGAGGCGATCCGCCAGATAAGGTTTGCAAAATCGCGCCGGTATTGTTCGTAGCCGGCCCGGCCGCGTTCCGTCGCAAAATAGTACTGATACCACCATTGGAGCTCGGCCTTCGGCGGCAGCGGCATTCTGTTTGCCGCGAGACTGCCGATCAGATAGCCACTGACCGAAACGAGAGCTTTGCAACGCTCCGGCCAGAGCGCCGCTATGATGCAGGCTGTGCGCGCGCCCCAATCATAGCCGGCGACGATTGCCTCGCCGATGTTCAGCGCGTCCATCAATTCGATGACATCGACAGCCAGCACAGACTGCTGGCCGTTGCGGACAGTCTGACTTGAAAGAAAGCGCGTGGTGCCACAGCCACGCGAATAGGGAACGATCACGCGATATCCCGCCATCGCCAACAGGGGAGCGACATCGACAAAGCTGTGGATGTCGTAGGGCCAGCCATGAAGGAGGATAATAACGGGACCATTGGACGGACCAGCTTCAGCGTAGCCGACGTTCAGCAGGCCGGCGTCGATTTGCCTGAGCGCTGCGAACGAGGCAGCCGGCAATGGTCCTGCCGTTGCTCCGTCCAGCCCTGAAACGCGTTGCGCCTCGGCTGAGCGAACTGTCGCGAACTGAGCAGCAGCCAGACCCATTGCAGCAACGCCGACGAACGCCCTGCGATAGGGATCAATTTGTCCCGGCCGTCTTGTATTTTCCATTCTTGCAACCTCTTTCACGGCACCGTCCGGATGCCACCTGTTATGGCGCGGCACCGGCATCAGCTTCATTCATCGGCTTGGCGTTCCCGGCCGGCATGCCTTGGCAACCCCCTTGGACAGCCGAGGCGTCGGTGGCTCCGCCGAGCGCTGTTCAGACATACATTGAGCTGGAATGACGCGATCACATGGGAAGGTCATGCCGAGTCCCGCCTCGCCTTCCATGCTTAGAAATTCGGGGCGTAGCCCGTCGCCGCGCTTGGTAGCGATCAGGTGGAGGTTCTGCAGGAACAGAAGCATGGACAAACTCCTTCGTAATGTGTCGTGGCTGAAGGTTGACACGACACGCGGCCGGTCTCGCACTTAGACAAGGCCCTCGCGCTTCATTGCGATGCGAACGGCCGGACGGGCCGCTATTCGGGCGCGCAACGCTTCCAAAGGAGCTGGAACAGGGACTTGGAAGCGGACTGCCCAAAGAAGCATCACGAAAAGGTAGAAGTCCGCTACGCTGGGTTTCTCGCCGAACAGAAAATCCGTCTTGAGACCGTCCGCGAAGAGATCAAGTTGCGATGTAATCGTGGTCCGCGCCTTGGCCTTTTCAGCATCGCTGCCTTGGTGCCACATGGGTTTGAAGCTTCGGTGTATTTCGGTCGAGACGTAGGTCAGCGCTTCGAGAACGCGGGTACGGCCCATTGGCCCTTCCACTCCCAGTGCCGGGTACTGCGACGCAATCCAATCGAGGACGGCGATATTTTCTGTCAGCGTTTCCCCGCTATCCAGCACGAGGGCAGGAACATACCCCTTGCGCGTGACCGTGGTGAAATCATCACCGGAGCCCGTTCGTTTGGTTTTGAGATTGACCGTTTCGCGCTCGAAGGCGGCACCCGCCTCCTCCAGTGCTATGTGGTCGGCCAGGCTGCAGGCGAGAGGGCTATAGTAAAGTTTCACGGGTTTTCCCTTTTTGAATCCTGACGAAGCTTCGCAATTGTCCGGCGGCGGCGCCCGCCTAGCTGGGCACTTGCCAGCGGCGTCCATCAGGTTCCAGAAGATCTCACTTGCCGGGGAGGAAGGCTACGACACCGACAGGTAGGCGTGCCTATGCCGAGGTATGATCAAGCCAAGCAATCGTTCTGCGATTGCCCGTGCAATGCCGGAATCCCGCTCAAGTGGGGAACGGCAACAACCAAGGATTCGCATCCACTACGCCTGGCGTCCTCGAAAGTCCCGCAGTCCTTCGCTCAGGGCTCATAAACGAAAGTATTGGACACATGGGCCCTTGGCACGATGGCCCACATCCCGCTGCGGCCGGCATAGTTCAACTCGAAATGAGCAAACGCGAACGGCGAAAGGCCGCGGCCGGGTTTTCCGACTGCACGCCGACGCACTGAAGCAGCTTTCCAATCAGAGGAGTCGTCGTCATGGCCGAGCTATCCCAGACCGAAACCGGCACTGCCGCATTGCCCGCCGAGGCTGTGGCCGCGGTGGAAGTCGACGTCTCCTCGCTGATGCCGGGAATGTCGCTGGTCGTGCAATGGCGCGGCAAGCCCGTCGTCGTGCGCAACCGCACGGAGAAGGAAATCAAGGACGGCAGAGCTGTCAGCTTGGCCGAGCTCAAGGATTCGGTCGCCCGTAACGCCAATCTGCCGGCCGATGCGCCTGCAATCGACGCCAACCGCACAGCGCCGGGCAAGGAAGCCTGGATCGTGATGGTCCAGGTCTGCACGCATAGCGGCTGCATCCCGGTTGGTCAGCAAGGCGAGTTCGGAGGCTGGCTCTGCCCGTGCCACGGCTCGCAATACGATACTGCCGGCCGCATCCGCAAAGGCCCAGCGCCCGAGAACATGGCGGTGCCGGTGTTCCAATTCATTTCCGACACCAGAATCCGTATCGGCTGAGATGGGGCAATTTCGATGAGCGACAAAAATTCGACCTATACGCCCAAGACCGGTATCGAACGCTGGTTCGACGCCCGCCTGCCGCTGCCGAGGTTGGTGCACGATAGCTTCATCGTCTATCCCGTCCCGCGCAACTTGAACTACGCCTATACGTTCGGCGGCATTCTCACGGTCATGCTGGTTTCGCAGATCCTGACCGGGATCGTGCTTGCCATGCATTACGATCCAGATACCGGGTTGGCCTTCAATTCAGTCGAGAAGATCATGCGCGACGTGAATTCGGGATGGCTGCTGCGCTCTCTCCACGCGAACGGCGCCTCCTTCTTCTTCATTGCCGCCTACATCCATATCTGCCGCGGGCTCTACTACGGCTCTTACAAGGCGCCGCGTGAGCTGCTGTGGGTGCTCGGATGCACCAACCTCTTGCTTATGATGGCGATCGCCTTCATGGGCTATGTGCTGCCCTGGGGACAGATGTCGTTCTGGGGAGCCACCGTCATTACCAACTTTTTCACGGCCATCCCACTGGCCGGCGACTGGTTCCAGCGGCTCCTGCTCGGCGGTTTCGCGGTCGGCAATCCGACGCTGAATCGCTTCTTTGCGTTGCATTACCTGTTGCCGTTTGTGCTTGCAGGTGTGGTGACCTTGCATGTCTGGGCGCTTCACGTCGTCGGGCAGAACAATCCAGCCGGCATTGATGTGAAATCAAAAACCGATGTCGTGGACTTCACACCCTATGCGACCGTCAAGGACGCGTTCGGCATCATCGTGTTCCTGTTCTTCTTCGCCTATTTCGTCTTCTACCTGCCGAACTATCTCGGCCATCCTGACAACAACACCGTCGCAAATCCGCTCAAGACGCCTGCGCACATGGTGCCGGAATGGTACTTCCTGCCCTTCTATGCGATCCTGCGCGCCATCACCTTCAATGTCGGGCCGATCGATTCCAAACTTGGTGGCGTGCTCGCCATGTTCGGCTCGATCGTGGTGCTTTTCGTCGTGCCGTGGCTCGACCGGTCCAAGGTTCGCTCGGCCGTTTACAGGCCATGGTACAGGGTGTTCTTTTGGCTCTTCGTCGCCAACGGACTGTTTCTCGGCTGGCTTGGTTCGCGGCCGGCCGAAGGGAATTACGTCGTCATGTCTCAGTTGGCGACGCTTTACTACTTCGCCTTCTTCCTGATCGCACTGCCGGTGCTAGGCTTAATCGAGAAGCCACGGCGGCTGCCCAACTCGATCACTGAAGCGGTGCTCGAGAAGAACAAGGGGGCCGGCGGCAAAGGCGCGATCGCCGTGGCCGGCGACCAAACGTAGATGGGAAGAGGCGATGATCGTGTCTCGCCAGCCCGTCTCAAAGGCGCCGATAGCAACACGCTTTGGACCGAACCGTTGCGTCGAGGCGACGAGACAACTTTATGTCGAGCGCCAGCAACCGCTCTGCTCCGAATGATGAAAAACAGGGATTGCGATCATGGTCGATCTGGGTCCGGTGATGAACTGGTGGAACTCACCTCTGATCTACATCGTGTCGCTCGGCCTCGCCGGAATCGTCGTTTGGAACCTCGTTCCGGGACGCTTCGCCAATGCGAGGTTGATCGTCCAGCTCGTCTTTTTCCTCGCAATGTCGATCATGGTTCTCGAACTGCGGGTCGTCCCATACGAGCCCGCACGAAGCGATGGGACGACCAGTGGAGCGATCCTCATCGGATCGGTCAAGCTGCTGTGGTGGGTCCATCTTGCCTGGGCGCTAATTGGGTTTGTCCGTATCTATATCGTGTTCGAGCGGCAGCCGCGCGAGGCACGCCTCCTGCAGGATGTCGTGGTCGGCATCATCTATACGGGAATGCTCCTTTCAATCCTGGCGTTCGTCTTTGCCGTGCCGGTCGGAACGCTCATCGCCACGTCGGGCGTCTTTGCCGTCATGCTAGGTTTGGCGCTCCAGAATACGCTTGGCGACGTATTTTCGGGAATCGCGCTTAACCTCGGCCGCCCTTATGTGCTTGGAAACTGGATCATTCTGAACGACGGAACCGAGGGCCGCGTCGTAGAGACCAATTGGCGCTCGACCCAACTCCTCACCCCGGCCCACAACGTCATCGCACTTCCGAACAGCCTTGTCGCCAAAATCGGGGTAACAAACCTTAGCGGCCCAGACGAGAGCCATGGACTTACCGTGACGGTAAAGATGACTCTGACCAAGACGCCGGCTATCATCGTAGACACGATGCGCATGGTCCTCCTGAGCTGCAACTCGATCCTCCAAGACCCTTCGCCCGTGGTAGCCATCACAAGCCTGGATGCGGCGGCAATCGGGATCGAGCTGTCATTTCGCGTCGCCAGCCTTGACCAGCGGATTACAGCTCGGAACGAAATTTTCGATCTGGTCTATCGCCATTCAAGGTCGGTCGGGGTGCTGCTGGCAGCGCCACTTTCGGCTTCGATTGCCATGACCTCCCAGCCAATCGACGGGACGGCGACCTCCCAAGGCTTCGCCGCGATCGACCTGATCAAGGCCATACCGATCTTCTCGACGCTAACGGATGCCGAGCAGGAGGCGCTTGCCGCGACGATCCTGGTTCGCAGCTACCGCAAGGGCGACGTCATTGCAGAACAAGGAGAGATGCTGCCATCCCTCATGATTGTCCGGAAGGGCGTCATCGTCCGGCAACATGTCCAAAGCAATGCTAACGTGCAGGAGGTTGGCCGGCTTGCACCTGGCGACTTCTTCGGCGAGACCGGCCTGCTCGCAGGTATTGGCGAGACGTCGACATTGCGGGCGATGACCCACGTCTTGGTCTACGAGATAGACCAGCAGAGGTTCGCGCCGCTCCTGCACGACAGGCCCGAGATGGCCGAAGATCTTGCGGCAACCCTGTCGAGGGGGACGTTGGCCTATGGCGAAACCGGCATCCCCGGCCAGCAGCACAAGAGCTCCAAATTTGCGCTCCTGAAAGCCATTCAGGCTGTCTTCCACACCGCCCCATTGGAGCACGCTCGAGCACGTGGTCGACCAGGCATTCGAAAGGACTAGATTCATGACCATCCGCCAAAGCGACATCGTCGGCATCGACCCACTTAGGCAGCCGAGTATGCGTGATTTTGCCGACGGTTTGAAGGTACGGCGCGTACTGCCCTCCTCGAACCGCCTGATGATCGGTCCCTACATATTGTTCGACCATTTCGGCCCCGCGGTATTCGACGCAGGTCGCGGTTTCGACATGGGGCCGCATCCGCATATCGGGATTGCGGCCGTGACCTATCTGTTCGACGGGGAGATTATCCATCACGACAATCTCGGTGAAGTGCAGACCATCCGCCCCGGCGAGGTCAACTGGATGACGGCCGGGTCCGGCATCGTCCATTCCGAACGCACGTCGCCAGAAGCCCGAGCACCAGGAAGCAATCTCTTCGGCGTTCAGGCCTGGGTGGCCCTCCCCACCAAGCACGAAGAAGTTGCCGCCCACTTTTCACATTATGGCGCTCCCGAAATCCCACGGATCTGTGGCGACGGGGTCGAGTTCACTTTAATCGCCGGGGTTTCCGACGGGTTGGTGTCTCCGGCAAGGACGTACTCCGACCTGGTCTGCGCCGAAATCGTGCTCACCAGCAGTGCGCGATATCAGGTGAAACCCGGATATCTCGAGCGTGCGATCTATGTTGTCGCCGGCGAGATCGAAGTCATGGGCCAACTTGGCACGTTCGGTGAAGGCGAATTGATCATGCTGGAGCCGGACGCTGAGATCGTGCTCCAGGCGCCTGCCTTCCATGCCGCGCGGCTGATGCTGATCGGCGGCGAGCCTCTTTCCGAACCACGTTATGTTCATTGGAACTTCGTCTCCTCCTCAGCCGAACGGATTGAGCAGGCAAAGGCGGACTGGCGCGAAGGCCGCTTCCCCGACGTACCAGGCGAACACGGGTTGATGCCTCTGCCACAGGAAGAATAGGGCGGTGACGGTTTCGGCGGTGGCCACATCCGCCGGTCGCCGGCGGCGTTATGACATCGAGTAGAGTTTGCGCATCGTGCCCTCGTCGATTTGACCGTCGAACCAGACGTCGAAGATGGTCTTGAGCAGGAACTCGTCGTTACTTGCTTCGGAAAACAGCGTTAGGGACGCGTGCAATTTCTTTGTATCTTCATCACCGAAGACCGCGCGAGCACTTAGATTGGAAAGTCGTTGCAGTGTGCCGACGCATTCCCGATAACGACCGCCCAGTATCGGCGATTGGAGGTAAGCGCCTGCCTCGTCGAGTGATGTGATCGCGTACGGATCGGCGTCAGTGTCGCTTAGCCCGGCAGCCAACCTCGGGAAGATCAACTCCATGTATGGAGTACACATCACGCCTCGACGCAGTATAGCCAGGGCGTCGCCGTAGACCGGATCCTGAGCGTTGACGAACCTCTGCAAATTATATTGGTCGTCCATCTCGACTCAGACCTTTTTTTGCAAACAGCTGTATTCGGGGCCTGATCACCCTGCAACGACATCGGTGTATTCCGGATACCTGGCGACGAAGCCGCTCATGAAGGGACACTTCAAGACCGCTTTGCGGCCCGTTTTGCGGAGCAATTCGAAGGTGCCTTGCGCCAACCGCGACGCGATCCCCTGTCCGGAAAATTCCAAAGGCACTTCGGTATGTATCAACACTACCTTGCCGTCTTGGAGCGAATAGTAGGCCACTGCGAAGGCTTGACCGGTGATCGGGAGCTCGAACCGATGCTGCTGAATGTTTTCTGTGACCTTTGCGTGCATCTCTATCTCTCGATGTGCGTTGCGTGAGGCTGGATGTAGCTTGCCCGGTCGCTATCGCATCGCGGGCAGACGTAGCGTGACAGTTGTGCCTGCCCCGGGCGCGCTCTGAATATCGATGCTTCCGCCTGACTCTTCGGCAAAGCGCTTGACCATTGGCAGGCCGACGCCGCCGAGGCCCTCCGTTTTTGTGGTGAAGAAGGGATCGAATGCGAAGGCAATCGTCTCGGCGGTCATTCCCACACCGTGGTCGGCGGTGGTGATATCCACCTGAGCGGCTGAGGAGCCATCAAAGACCACTGCGGTATTTATCGAGATCAGGCCTCCGTTGGGAGATGCATCGCGCGCGTTGAATACCAGGTTCAGAATCGCGTTCTGCAAATCCAGGCGATTGCACCTCACTGAAGGCAAGTCCGGCGTCACTCGAACCTCGAGGCGGATCTTGGGATCCGACGCACTTCGAATGAGGGTCTCGATTTCAGCCAGACAGGCGCCGACATTTGCATATTCGCTTTCTCTGCGGCTCTCTCGGGCGGAACTGATAGTCTGGCGGACAAGCGCGCCGGCTCGTTCCAGGGCAGTTCTGGCGCCCGAAATTACATGCCCAAGCGCTGGAGCCGCCGAGACGCTCGGGTCACGGGCCAGGTGATTCAATGCCGACGAGGCGACCTGGATGAGATTGCCAAGGTCATGAACGATGCCGGCGGTCGCTAGCTGAATGGGCAGGCCATCTCGTGGAATCTCGGGCGGGCTGTCGAAGACATCCACTTTCACTTCCGGACGAGACATTGTAACCCTCATGTTTGCTCACGCAGAATTCAGTTGCTTGAAGACGGTACAATAGAGGACGGGAGTGGTCGATTAGATCGAGTAAGAAGCCAAACCATATTGCAGTATATGTCCCGCGATCTGCGGACCATCGCCAGTGGGGGACCAAACATCTCGCGAGACAGATCTCCCGCTCTTTCGTGCTCATCGCACCGTCGCGAGATTCTCCTCTATTGGTAGCCAACGCCCCCGATATAGTTGGCGAGCAGCCGCTCCTGGAGCTCTTCCTGTTGGAAGAGCGCCTTCATCGCGTCGCGGATATCGAGGACGCCTATCGGCTTGGCGCCGCCGCCGAGCACCGGTAGGTTCTGGAGCCGCTGTGTTGTCATGGTCTGCCAGACCGAATGCAGGTCGTCATCGGGCCCACAGGATACGAAAGACCGGCTCATCAGTGTCGATACCGGCGCTTCCGCCGGCCCCGAATTCGCCAGATGACGGACAAGGTCGGACTTGCTCAGCACGCCTGCCGCCTCGCCACTGCCATGGCATACGACAACCAGGCCTATGGCCGGCTTGGACAGCCATAGCGCGGCTGCCCGCAGCGACGTGTCGAGGTCGACCGCCGCAAGGCGCGCCGATGTTTCTGGATGTAGACTGTCAATTCGCATGATGCCCTCTTGAGGCGTCTCGCGGCCGCAGCCGGAGAGATCAGGTTCGAGGTTTCGCTTACTCTTCGAAGGGAGTGTTCATCACAAAATCGACGGAAGACGGCGCCTTGTAGCCGGCCACAAAGCGCTCACCGAAATCCCGGGCAAAGTTGTCGTAGGTCGTTTCCGGGTTCACCTTGGCGATGTGACAAAAGCATCGCGTCATCCGCCGCTTCATTTGAAGACGCGGAAATTCGCCGACGATCCTGGCTATCTCGGCGGAAGAGATGAAACTGTATTGCAGGCCCACGACATCAAGGCAGATGCCGGCTGTGCACAGCGCCACCTCGGCCTCCTTGTAGAGGCCGATCGACGGCGTCGAGTTGAGTGCGACGCTGTCCCATATCAACTGAGCACGACGCTCGTCGAAGCCGCCTTGCCGGACGAAGGCGCGAGCCAGATCGGCGCCTTCCACCTCGAAACGGCGCGGCCCGGCGAAGGTCTCGTTGAGCGTGACGTCGTGCAACAGGGTTCCGACGGCAACAACTTCACCGTCGTGCTCGATGTTCTGGACCTGTGCGATGCGGACGGCGAAAAGCCATGATCGAACCACGTGGTTGAACAAATACGGTTCACATAGCTGGCGGGCATGTTCGATCGCCCGGCCGACAAGCGGCGTATCGGGGACCGAAACCCCTGCAAGCGTGCGCCTGGCGATCGCATCCATGTCAGTGCCTTTCCTTCGCCGATTGTGTGTCGGTTTGACGCCCTTACCTTGGCAAGGGCGTCACCAGTTCATTTCGCGTAGGTCGTCAGGTTGGTCTCGTTGGTATCGACGACGAAGATCGCAAGCAGGCGAGCGCGTTCCGTCTTGCTGGCGTTTTCACTGACGGCGTGATGGTCGCCCGGAAATTCCGAGAAGCTTTCGCCTGCACGGTACGTCTTCACGGGCCCACCGTTGACCTGGCTTCGGATCGCCCCCTCCAGCACCGTGGCATAGATGAACGCGGAACTGGGATGGGTATGCGCCGGCGATGTCCCGCCCGGCCCGTACTCGACGAGCACGGCTTTCAAGCTCTTGCCGGGCACATTTGGAAGGGCGTGGTCGTAGACGAGCTTCACGCTGTCCGCGTCTTTGGCCATTGCTGCGGTGACGGATGCGGCGGCGAGCGCTGCACAGAGGAGTTTCCTGATCATGTCCGATATCCTTGTTGGAATGAGAGCTAGGGAATGCTGGTCTGATGGGTCGCGAAACCGGCGTTCAGTACTTACGCCGGTGGCGTGTATCGGCTGAGCCAGTCGTCGAAGTGGACGGCGCCGATACGCGCGTTCTCGCCGGGGACAAGCGTTTGATCGTCGATTGCCACTTGACCGTAGTAGAGAGCGCCAGGATCCGAGACGATTTTGCGCGGATCGTTGGTGGCCTTTAGAAAGCGACCGACGAGCTCGCTCATACGAACGCGATCGGGGCCGGCAATTTCGATCGTGCCGTTCACTGGCGCTGCTAGGGCGACGTCCGCCATCGCATCGGCAACGTCGTCGGCTGCCATTGGTTGGAAGTACGCCGGTGACATGTGGACGGTATCCCCTACGGCGCCGGTGTTTGCGATGGCGGCGGTGAACTCGAAGAACTGTGTGGCGTGCACGATCGTGTAGGGGATAGCGGACTCCTTGATCAGCTTTTCCTGAAGCAGTTTGCCGCGGAAATACCCCATGTCCTGCAGCCGGTCGGTGCCGACCACAGACAGCGCGACGTGATGGCGGACGCCGGCGGCCGCTTCGGCTGCAAGAAGATTACGCCCGGATGCCGCGAAAAATTCGAGCGCGGCCTTTTCCTCGAATGACGGTGAGTTCGCGAGATCGACGACGACCTGTGCCCCGGCAAGAGCGACGGCCAGCCCTTCTCCGGTGACGGTGTTCACTCCCGAATTCGGTGAGGCCGCAAGCACGTCGTGTCCCTTCCTGCGCAGTCTTTCCACAGTCTTGGAACCGATCAGCCCGGTTCCGCCGATGACGACGATCTTCATTTCCAATCTCCTTTGTTGAGGGTGTTGATTTGCGGGGTGTTGGTCGAATGTCGGCTTTCCGGCGAGCTACTCGCTGGCCGATGCGGCGTCCTCGATAAGTGAGGTGACCTCGTCGGGGTGCGAGACCATGAGCGCGTGGGACGCACCCTCGATGACGACCGTCTTCACGGCGTGCGCGCGCTTGGCCATGAAGCTCATGACGGCTGCCGGGATATTTCGGTCATCGGTGCCGTAGATCATGTAGGACGGCAGCGTTTTCCATGAAGCTACGCCCGAGGGCTCGGCCAGGGCTGCCTGCGCGATCGGGCGTTGGGTGGCGGCCATCAGCGACGACTGCTCTTCGGGAACGTCAGCCGCGAACTGGGCTCGGAATTTGTCCGGCTGGATGAAGAGATCCTGGCCGCCGTTCGGCGACGCGACTGGAGCAAGCGCGCTTGCCAAAGTGCTGCCGGGAAACATGCTGGACAAGGTGGCGCTCGATTCGCCGTTATCCGGCGCGAATCCGGCCACGTATACCAAGGCCTTCACATTGGGATTGCCGTTGGCGGCTTCGGTGATCACGGGTCCGCCGTAGGAATGCCCCACCAGCACGATCGGTCCGGGAACCGACCGGATGATGGCCGAGACCGCCGCGGCATCGCTGGCGACGCTGCGGAGGGGATTGGCTGCCGCCTTCGCCACATAGCCGTCCCTGCCGAGTTTGGTTATGACCGCGTCCCAACTCGACGATTCGGCGAAGGCCCCGTGCACCAGCACGATCGTCGGCTTGGGCTTCGCTCCGGCCGCCTGCGCCGTTGCGCCACCCGCGACGGCAAGCGCGGCGGCCAGCGCCAGGATTCCAGTGACATTTCGCATTTGCTTTCTCCTTTGTCGGCCTTCCGTTTGACCAATGTGGAGAAGGATGCGCCGATCCGGGGCGCCGACCTATTGTGCGGAATGGTCGGTCATACGATGCCAAGGTGCAGGGTGGGTCATCGCTGCGATCAGGTGACCTGGGTATTCCGCACGCGGATCGCCGGCAGCGCAGGGGTTCGTGACCAATACAAATCCATGGAGCTGCTGCCTCCAAACACCACTGCCGCCCCGGCGTAACGGCAAGACTCCCACCGCGAACGACATTGCCCCTGACCTTAGGCCTTCACAGCCCATGCTTTCGTATGGATCAAACAGCCACATCGTCTGATCGTTCCGCAATGACGCAGCATTTATATTGTTATTGTGAATACGATCCAAAATTAACCATGGAGTTACCAAAATGAAGAACACATCTCTTGCTGCCGCAATCCTTCTTGTTGCAGCAGGAAACGCCGTCGCCGGAAGCGATCACTACGGATCAAACTCGGTCCAGCAACCCGCAACTTCTTCCGAGAGCATGCACACCTCCTCGATCAGGAAGACGGGCAACGATGCCGGCGTGCAGGAGACCGTGCGCAAGCCGATTGCTCCCAGCAAGGACCCGGGCCAGGGCATCTGGGGTCACTAGCACCCGAAAATTGTAGAACCTGGAAGGACCGGGGCGTCGCCCCGGTCCTCTTCACGCTTTCCAAAGGACCTTGAAAGTGCGTGGGGGCCCTGACACAGGTTCTGAGACCGGGGAGCTATAAAACCACCTTTCACCTTGGATCTGGCCGAGTGGGATGGCGATCGACGCTCGACCGTCAAACGGCAGCGACTTGGCTACCCCAGCTCAAAGCAATGCCATTCCGCCGTCGACCCGCAGATTGACACCGGTGACAAAACTGCTTGCGTCCGATGCCAGGAACAGAGCGGCTTTTGCCAGTTCTTCCGGCTGGCCCATTCGACCAAGGGGAATTGCTTCGGCCATGGACTTCTCGAAGGATGCTCGCATTTCGGCCGGGACACCCAGTTTGTCGAGAATAGCCGTATCCACGGGGCCGGGGCTGAGCACGTTGACGCGTATGCGACGCGATTTCAGTTCTATCGCCCAACTGCGCGCGAAGGCGCCGATGGCTGCCTTGGAGCCTGCATAAACGGCATGGCCTTCCAAGACCTTCTCGCTGGCGATTGATCCCGTCAGTATGACTGCGCCGCCATCGCGCATCAGCGGGATCAGTTTCTGCACACCAAAGAAGACGCCGCGCGCATTGATAGAGAACTGCGCATCGTACTCGGCTTCGGAAACTGCCGACGAATGCGTGATGGTGTTCACGCCGGCGTTCGCCATATAGATATCGAACGCCCCAAACCTCTGATGGATCTGTCGCGCGACATCCTCGTGGTGCGCCACGTCGGCTACATCACCCTGAATGCCCAGTGCGCCGGCTCCGATCTCGGAGACTGCCTCCTCGACCGCACGCTGTCTCCGGCCGGTGATTACGACCTGCGCCCCCTCCGACGCGAAAGCTTTCGCGGCGAATAGCCCAATCCCACTGTTTCCCCCGGTGATCAACGCGGTCTTTCCTGAAAGTATACCCATTTGCATTGCCTCTGATGATTTTCACGAGAGCCGCCGCAGTTGCCAACCGCAGTTCTCAGCGTGAACTCGGACGGCTGAGACCAGAAAGCATCTCCAGGAGCCATCGATGCTGAGTTTTCATAGTCAGGCTGGCCGCACCGGTGTTGTGCGGCCAGCCATGACCGCCGCTTGAGAGCACTAGCCCTTGATGAAGGCGAGCAGATCGGCGTTCACCTGGTCCTGGTGTGTGGCCGTGATCCCGTGGGGCGCGCCGGGGTAATATATGGCCTTTGCGCCCTTGATCAGCCGCTCCGACTTGACTGACGAATCCTTGACCGGGACGATCTGGTCGTCCTCGCCATGCAGGATCAAGGTCGGTATATCGAATTTCTTGAGGTCCTCGGTGAAGTCGGTTTCGGAGAACGCTTTGACGCATTCATATGCATTCACGAGACCGACCTGCATGCTCCAGAGCCAGAACTGATTCAGAACCCCCTGGGAGACCGTGGCGCCTGGCCTGTTTGCACCATAAAACGGCTGTGCGAGGTCCAGATAGTGCTGCGAGCGATCCTTGAGGAGGCCGGCCCTTATGCCGTCGAACACTTCGATCGGCAGACCTTCCGGATTGGCCGGCGTTTTCACCATGATCGGCGGAACAGCGGCGATAAGAACAGCCTTGGCCACGCGTTCCGTCCCGTGCCGCCCGATATAGCGAGCGACCTCGCCTCCCCCGGTTGAATGCCCGACCAGCGTGGCGTCCCGGAGATCCAGCGCCTCGATCACGGCTGCAAGATCGTCCGCGTAGCCATCCATGTCGTTGCCGGAGGTGGCCTGGCTGGAGCGGCCATGGCCCCGCCGGTCATGAGCAACCACGCGGAAGCCATTATGGGCCAGAAAGAGCATCTGTGCATCCCAGGCGTCGGAATTCAGCGGCCAGCCGTGTGAGAAGGTTATTGGCGGACCCCTACCCCAGTCCTTGTAATAGATTTCCGTACCGTCCTTGGTTGTGATGGTGCTCATTGTTTTGCGTCCTGATTGAGGGGTGGGAACATGTGGGTTTTGCTGGGCGCCGGATGACGAAGCGACTGGCAGTCCGGCTATGACCGCTGCTGAAAAACTGGCCAACAAGACGTCGCGGCGGGTTGCACCGAGGGTGAAAAGTCCATCCATACTCATCGTGTCCATCCTTGGTGAGCGGCTTCTCGGGTCGGCTCACCATCACGATCACCGGGTCGACCTGCACCGTCGCTTTCGGGGGGAGGAGCGGGCGAAGGAGCGGCGACGCCCGATGATCGTGATGGCTTGCGAGGGAGAAGATGCGCCGATCCGCCCCGCGAACCTATTCTACGCAAGCATCTGTCGTACGATGCCAAGGTGCAGGGTAGGTACGCCGAGGTGCTGGAACTGTCGCTGAGATGGGGCAAATGATGCGATGACGTTGGTTCGTGCGCGACGTGCCGCGTGCGGCTGTCACAAACACGACCTATCAAGCCGTATGAGGATTCTTCTCAAAACGAGGAGCGGCTGATCGCGAGCAAGTCACCGCCCGAACGGACCGCGATAGGTTTCGCCTACGTGGTCCTCATGTTGAGTAATCAACTCACCGCCGGCCAGAGCGCAATATGCTTAGGTGTACAACGCGTTATTATAACGACAAAGGCTTTAAAGCTTTCGCCTTATAGAAATTGCACGGCATTTGCCGCTCTTGGAGCACTTTGTACCTCACAACCCCGGAGTGCTTTATGCGCCTTAGCTTTCTTTCTGGTTTCCTCATTGCGGTTCTTGCTGCCGGGCCATCGACTTCTGCCAGCGCACCGCACTCCGGCGTGCCGCTCGGGCAATCGACCGACCTGTCGGCACGTATCGTCGACGGCAAGGCCGACGTTAACGGTGTGGCCTATCACTATTTGCTGGCAGCAGGCGGCCCGAAAACCGTGGTGTTGTTGCATGGTTGGGGCACGACCTCATACATGTGGCGCTTTGTAATGCCGCAACTGGTGGCGCGCGGTTACACGGTACTTGCGCCCGATTTGCGCGGTTTGGGGGACACCGCCAAGCCTGCGGCCGGCTACGAAAAGGCGGCGATTGCCGAGGATATTCGAGCACTTGTCAATCAGCTGAACCTTGGTCCGGTCCTCAATCTCGTCGGTCACGATATGGGTGGCATGGTCGCTTATTCCTATGCGGCGCAGCACCCGGGGGAAGTCACCACACTGGCAATCGTTGACGTCCCGCTGCCAGGCATCGAACCGTGGAACGAATTGATCCAAGGCCCTCGCACTTGGCATTTTCGCTTCCACTCCGTACGCGACGTGCCGGAAATGCTCATTGCCGGTCGCGAGCTTGAGTATTTAAAGTGGTTTCACAATGCAGAGGGGGTAAATACTCGCGCGTTCGACACCGAAGCCGACGAAGTCTACGGCCGTTCTTATGCCCAGCCTGGCGCATTGCGCGCAGGCTTCGAGTACTACCGGGCTTTCCCGCGTGACGAAGAACAGAACAAAGCCTTTGCAAAACACAAGCTGACGATGCCGGTACTCGGTATAAGCGGTTCGGGTGGCCTGGCATCGATGTACGAAGGCCATCTCCGCCACGTCGCCGAAAACGTACGGGCCGTAGTAGTCGAAGGCTCAGGCCATTGGGTTCCGGAGGAGCAGCCGGCCGCCGTCACAAGGGCCCTGATCGAATTCCTGCCACCAGCATACTAAGCTTCGCGGCTGGCTGAAGCACAACATTAGCGATAGTCGCCGTGATGGAGATACTCCGCTCCAAAGCTTTCCCAATGCGCCGCCGTTAGCTGGCGATGCGCGGCAAGAGCTTGGTAGTGTAGCCTCAACACCAGGTTACACGCGGCGATCATCGCTCTAAACTTCATGAAAATTTGTCTGAGTCCGGATCGTCCTGGGCAGGCTACTCTTAACGGAGAAGCGCCAGCCGCTGGGCGATCCTATCGGACGGAGGCGAGGTTCACCCTTTCGAAAGTCCTGGCCGCGCCGGCCTCGCGCATCGGCGGGGGCAGCGTTTCCCAGGCCCGGATCAGCTCTCCGATGGAAGCTGCTTCCATCTTGCGCATGACATTGCCGCGGTGAAGCTTGACGGTCACTTCACTGATGCCGAGGTCGAAAGCGATCTGTTTGTTGAGGCGCCCACGCGCCACTTCATGCAGCACCTCGCGCTCGCGCGGGGTCAGCGTCTCGACACGCTCGATGTTGCGCTTGACGACCACCGCATCTGCCCGCCGCTTGGCATCCACCGCAATGCCCGCGATCACGGCGTCAAGGAGTGTTTGGTCGCGCACCGGTTTGGTGAGAAAATCCACCGCGCCCGCCTTCATCGCCTGGACAGTCATCGGTATGTCGCCATGCCCAGTCAGGAAGATGATGGGCTTGGGATTGCCGTTTGACGCAAGATGGTGCTGTAGATCCAGGCCGCTTGCCCCTGGCATGCGGACGTCGAGGATCAAGCAACCGGGGCTGTCCAAGACGTCAGCGTCGAGCAATTCTCGGGTCGAAGCGAAGCAGACCGGTTCAAAGCCCATCGACAGTATCAACTCCGACAGTGCCTCCCGAACAGACGCATCGTCATCGACAATGATGACGAGCGGCTGCTGCGGCTCGGCGTTCCGCTGCCGTGACACCGGCGTCGATCTCTGCAAGAGCGGTTGGTCAACTCTCATGTTCATCCCTCGGTTCTTGGTTGCGTAAAGCGTCGCTCACAGCCGCAAGCAGGGCCTGGCCATCGAAGGGCTTTCGGAAAAACCCGCTGATGCCTTTGGCGCGGTGCTGATCGGCTATCTCGTGACGACCGGTGATCAGGAACACCGGCAGGTCCGCACGCGTCTTCTTGACCAAGTCACGAAGTTCAAAGCCGTCCGTACCAGGCATCCCGATATCGGTAATGAGCAAGTCCACGTCAGACAGCCCGCTGACGAGCAGTGATCCCGCCGACGAGAAGATGCGGGCAGCATAGCCCGCAGACTCCAAAAGGTTCTCGAGCGACTCGAGCAATCTTGGGTCGTCATCGACAATCGCCACGACAGGTCGCACCTTGCTCACACTCCGTTCCCTCCCGTTCGTCGAGAGTGGCTGATCGGTATCTCCAACCGCTCCGCCATGCGCACGAGATCAGCGAGTGATGCCGCAACCATTTTCTGCATCACGTTCCGTCTATGGATTTGCAGCGTGACCTCGCTGATCCCCAACTCAGCCGCGGCCTGTTTGTTGAGCAGGCCACTCACAACGAGCGGCAGCACCTCGCGTTCTCGCTGCGTGAGCTCTTGATAGCGTTGCCTCAACACGGTGAGTTCGGCGCGCTCTGATCGCCTTTCCCGGTCCTGGGCGATCGCTGCCCGGATCGCGACCATGAGGTCCGTATCGCTGAAAGGCTTTGTCAGGAAGTCCACAGCGCCGTGCTTGATCGCACGCACAGAGGACGGGATGTCGCCATGCCCCGTTATGAAGACGATCGGCGGATGATCGCCCTCGGCGATCTGCTTCTGCAGATCTAGACCGTTGATGTCAGGCAATTCCACATCGAGGATCAGGCAGGCGGGGACGTCCGGCTTGTCGGCAAGGACATAGTCGCCGGCCGATCCGAACGCTACGGCGCGCATGCCATGGGACTCCAGAAGCTCACCAAGCGCTTCCCGAATACGCACGTCGTCATCGACGATGAAGACCATTTGATCGTGGGGCGTCATGCTGCCGCTTTCATTTCAACTGGCATCGTGAAGACGAACGCCGTTCCGTGCGGGTCGTTCTTCTCCACCCACAACCGTCCGCCATGGGACTCGACGATCGAACGGCAGATCGCGAGTCCCATGCCCATGCCATGCTCTTTCGTCGTAAAGAACGGCTCGAATATTCGGTCAGGAAACTCAATGCCCGGGCCACAATCGCTGATCTCGATCTGGATCGCGTCCCCTATACGGCCCACGCGAAGTCCAAGAACCTTGTCACCGGTAACAGAGTCCATCGCCTCGATCCCATTGCGGATGAGGTTCACCAGAACCTGCTGGATCTGCACCCGATCGAGCGCGACAATAGGAAGGTCGCTTTCGACATCGATATCCAGACGAACACGGCGCCGCACCGCCTCCTCGGCGATGAGGTCGCGCGCCTCCGCGATGACGCTGTCGAGTGCTGTGTAAGCCATCGCGTCTGCCGATTGCTTGAATAAGGCGCGGATACGGCTGACGACATCCGCAGCTGAGTTGGCATCACGGATAATACGCTCCACAGTCTTCTGCGCCCGCTCGATATTTGGCGGATCGGCCGTGAGCCAACGCTGGCAGGCATATGAATTGGCGACAACAGCCGCCAGAGGCTGGTTCACCTCATGCGCTATAGAGGCTGAAAGCTCGGCGAGACTCGCCGCCTGGCTCGCGCGTGCAAGTCTCTCTTGCGCCAGGCGCAGCTCTTCTTGCGTGCGAACTTCACCGTCGATGTCCAGACAGACGACGTTCCACTGAACAATCGCCCCTTCTGCATTGCGCATCGGTGCCGCGCGCGTATCGACCCAGCAATATTCGCCATCGAAGCGACGCAGACGGTGCCTCCGCGCATACGGTTCGCCAGTGGCCAACGAATGAGCATAGTTCGCTTTGACGCCCGCCAGGTCGTCAGGATGAACGCCTTCGTCGAGTGTCCCGGAAAGGCGGGATTTTCCCTTACCGTCCAATACCTCCAACTCATATCCGAGGAACTCGCGGAGCTGACGGCTTCGATATATCGGCTCACCATTCGGTGCGGCGCAATCGATCATCACCGGCAGCGTTTCAACCAGCTGCCACAGCGAACGTTCTCTCTCGCGCAGCGCCACCTGTGCGCGCATCTCCTCGTCGATGTCGATGGAGACCTGGTACCAGTGAACGATGGCTCCGTCCCGATCGCGCAGAGGCTCGCAACGCCCTTCTATCCAGCGATAGCTGCCGTCTTTCCAACGCCGGCGATACCGCATGATGAAGGAGTCGCCAGTTTTGAGGCAGCTGGCTGACCTATTGAGCACCTCGAGAGCGTCTTCGGGATGAATCAGATCTCGAGCCACCCTCGTGAAGTCTTCGAAGTTTGCCCCGGAGATGCCGAGTTCCTCCAAAGACCGCCTATTGACGTACGCAAGCTTGCCATCGGGCGTCCAGCTCCAGATGTGGACCGGCAAGGCATCGACAAGCTGCTGAAGCTCGCGCTCTCTTTCGCGCAATGCCTCCTGCGCCCGCATCTCATCTTCGATGTCGATTGAAGCCATATACCATTGAACGATCGCGCCATCGGTATCCCTTAACGGTTGCGCTCGTGCTTCTATCCAGCGGTACACGCCATCCTTCTCGCGTCGACGAAAGCGGTTCACGAAAGGCTGGCCGGACGCAAAGCCATTCGAAGCCCTCCGAAACATTGTCGGAAAGTCTTCAGGATGGGCCAGGTCCCGGGCCAGGGCATCGAAATTATTGATGTGCGTCGGTGGCGAACCGACCTTCTCCAGGTATCGCTTGCTGGTGTAGGTGATCCTGCCTGAAGGGGCAAAGCTCAGGAGATTCACGGGCACAGCGTCAATCATTTGCTCCAGTTGCCGGTTGGCTTTCCGCAGCGCTTCTTCTGCCCTCACCTGGTCGTCGATGTCGTGCGAAAGACCGTACCATTGGACGACAGTCCCACACTCGTCCCGCATCGGTTCCGCTCGGCCCGACATCCATCGGAAGACGCCGTCAGCACGACGCAGGCGATAGTTCAGGGAGAAGCTTTCCCCGGTGGTGACCGAGTGGTTGATCGCTGTTTCCAGCGTGGCGGCGTCATCGGGATGTACGACAGCCGCAATGGCCGCCTTCAGGCCATTTCCTCCGACATTCTCGTATCCTCCTACGTCAAGGCCGAGATACTCAACCATTCGCTTGCTGAAGAAGACCGGCTCGCCCGACGCAGACAGGCGCCAGAGGAAGCTCGGCACCATGTCGACCAGTTGCGAGAGTTCCCGCTCCCGGTCGCGCAACGCTTCCTGTGCGCGCATCTCGTCGTCGACGTCGATAGAGATCACATACCACTGAACAATCGCGCCGCTGTGATCACGCAGCGGCTCGCCGCGTCCATCCACCCAGCGGTACGCTCCGTCCGCACGGCGCATTCGATACTTCATGGAGTATGGTTCGCCGGTAGCCAGAGAGTGGCGGACGGTCTCCAGGAGGCGTGCCGCATCTTCGGGATAGACGAGGGACTGTATGGCCGCCGCCTGCCGGCTCATCCCCGGCTTGTCCAGATCCGCCACACCGTCGAGACCGAAGAAGTCAAGCAAACGTCTGTTGAAGAAGGTCGGCTCGCCTTCAGGCGTCAGCCGTCTGATCTGGACTGGGACCATGTCGACGAGCTGAGAAAGTTCCCGCTCCCGACCGCGCAGCTCCGCCACGGTTTTCTTGTAGACATCGTTGTCGAGCGCGATTCCATACCATCCCGTGATACGACCCTGGCTGTCGCGCGCGGGCCGCGCGGCGGTTCGGGCCCATACATAGGTGCCGTTTGCGCGCCGAAAGCGAAACTCGACATTGAAATGATCGCCGGTCCTCAGACAATGGCGCCAGGTAACCGCGATCTGCTCATAGTCGTCTGGATGAAGCAAACGCTTCCAGGCGGTGTACCCCTCGTTCAATGGAGCGTTCAGATCCTCCAGCGTCACCCCGAGGGAGCTCAGCGCGAACGGATGCAGGTAGATCCATCTACCCGCCGCATCGAACGCCCATCCGTTCCCGAATATGCTTTCAACGATTTTCGCCGATCGAATTGGCCCGGCATTGTTCTCAACCAAGTGATCCAGGTTCGCCCCGGAAAGCGGCTCCCCATCTGTCACCAGATCATCAATGTCCACACTGACACTGTAGCCGGGCTCCGATCGGGTCTCGTTCCAGCGATAACTTCCGTCGGCCTGCAGTTGCCTGTGCCTCGTTACCTGGGGGACACCTGTCCAGAACGCGCGGGCGACTGCGTGCGCCGCCGCTGTCCGGTCGTCCGGATGGACCAGTCTCAGGGAATGGTGAGCGTCGGAGGCTGCTTCCTTCTCGGCCGCAATGATCACGTCAGCGGATCGCTCTGTGGCTGCGGACGGCGAATCGCCTTCAATCAATGTGCCATACCATGCAACGGCGTTACCTTCGCTATCGCACAGCGGCTGTCCGGAGATTCGGCTCCAACCGTAAGCACCGCTCGCGCGCAAAATGCGGTGCTCCACATTGTAGTGCTCACCTGTCTGCAGGCAGCGACGCCACTCGGCCACGGCTCGGTCATAGTCGTCTGGATGGATTAGCCGCTTCCAACCCGCGGGGCCACCTTCTGACGAAGTGTTGAACTCCTCCAGCGTCGTGCCGAGAAGCGATAGCGTGCTGGGAGTAACATAGCTGAATCTGCCGGCCGCGTCTGTCGCCCACCCATTGCCGACCACGCTTTCAATGATCCGAGCCGCCCGCAACGCTTCCGCGTCGGGTTCGCCAAGCGAGTTGAACGCTGTCGTCATTGTCTTCTCCTGCCGGACAATGAAAGGCGGAGACTGTCAGCGCCTTCTTTAACTCTCATCATTGACCATCTGGGCTCGTGAATTCGTTTTTCCGATCTTAACCGGACCACGCCGCAGCCGCACCTCATGGAAATCCATGAGATGTGAGTGACCAAACCTCCGGGTGAGGCACCTACACGTCCCGATTGAAGCTATAGCCTTTCACGCGGAGAAATCGAAAACCTAGCCGTTAAAAACGCATGCCTTCACCGACATACAGAAAGCCTCGGGCCTCGCCTCAACTACGCTGAGCAGTCCCCGGAACTCCCCGTGAAATTCATCTTCGCCATGCCGGTATTTTCGTAATGTTTGCCGCAACACTCGTTCGGGGCAAAGGCCAAATGCCCGCTCGCCTCCAAGCTGCCAAGATCGGCCGTCCACAGCGTGTATCGCAATGCCGGCTTCAGGGTGATCGCGATGCCGGCCTCCGGCAGTGCCACCGATCTTGAGACGCCTGCCAATCCAAGTGGTTTGCCTATCGAAGTTTTTGACGGGCTGAGCCAAGCGCTGCAAGTCGGGCGCAGTTCTATCTCGATTTTGCGAGCGGCCCGTTCTAAGTGTTCAACCGATCCGACGCGAAGCCATTGCGAGCGTCGTTCACACATGATGGGCGCCGCCAATGCCCAGATTCAATTCATCAAGGCCTTTTCGGAGACCCACTTCACCGAACACCTCCAAGTCAATCGACTTGTCTCCGTTCGTGATGCATGGCGACGACGACTAGATCGTTCCGATCCATGACTCGGCGCTACTCTCGCGAACACTGAAGCGAGCAACACTCAAGGTCTATGAGAAATTTCCGCACGGCATGTGCACGACGCAGGCCGACACTATCAAATCCTGACCTGCTCACCCTAGTCAGGTCGTAGGCTCGCGCCGCCTCCCCCCGACAAGAGCCCAGTCTGGCTGCCGCTCCGATCGGCAGGCAATCCCCCTTCACAAACAGGAGCAAGAGAACGATCAGAACGACCATCTTCATCGCTGCTATCGCAGCCACCTCCCTATACGCTGGTGCAGATGATTTTCGGCTCGGATATCGCAATATGTACTTCGAGCCGTGTCAACCGGACGAGGTACGGACGACGAAAGCAGGGGTTTTTCCGGTTTCTCTCTGCAGCCAACGAAGAGGCAGGCGAGCTTCTTACCTGTCCGGCTTCCGATTTTTGAGCACAGGGGCATTCCGCTCTTGCGCAAAGCACGATGAACGTCAGGACGAATGAGATGTCCGAGATGCCCGCGACCACCAACTTCTCCAACGCACCCGGCGCGGCCGTGCCTCAGCCGCGGCCGGCTGCCTTCGTCGAGCAGCCAGCTCGGCCCTCGGCGGAAGAGCCGAGTGCCTTGCCGGTTGGTACGGAAGCTACTCCCGGCGACGTCACTGCGGCGGTATCTAGGAGCCGCCGCCTCAAGCGGATCGCATTCGCGGCGACGTTTCTGATTTGCGCAGCCGCGGGAGGTGATTGGGGCTATGGCTACTGGACCGCAGGCCGGTATCTGGAGTCTACCGACGACGCCTATTTGAAAGCCGACTACACGACGGTGGCGCCGAAGATATCGGGCTACATTGCCGATGTGCCGGTGCATGACAACCAGACTGTCGAGACCGGGCAGGTTCTCGCCCGCATCGATGACCGCGACTTCCGTGCCGCGCTCGCCCAGGCTGATGCCGAGGTCGAGGCCGCCGAGGCGGCCGTCCGTAATCTCGACGCACAGATCGCGCTCCAGCAGTCGCTGATCCTGCAGGCAAAGGCGACAGTCGCCGCAACGCAAGCTTCGCTGGCGTTCGCCAGCACCGACGCCGACCGCTATGCGACGTTGGCAAGGAGCGGCACCGGTACTGCGCAGAAAGCCGAAGCAAGCCGCGCCCAGGCCGATCAACTCATCGCCGGGTTGCAGCGCGACCAGGCTTCCCTAGCCGCCGCAAAGGCTAAGATCGACGTACTCGCCACCGAGCGCGACAGTGCCGTTGCCCAAACGGATCGCGCCGAGGCAGCTTCCGATCAGGCCCGACTGAACCTTTCCTATGCCACAATCACGGCACCGGTCGACGGCACGGTCGGCGCGCGCACGCTCAGGGTTGGACAGTATGTGGCATCAGGCACGCAGTTGATGGCTGTGGTGCCGCTGCATGCCGTCTATGTCGTCGCCAACTTCAAGGAGACGCAGCTCGCTCATGTGCGTCCCGGGCAGCCGGTGCGCGTCGCCGTCGACGGCTTCCCTGGCGTCGAATTGACTGGTCAGGTCGACAGCCTGTCGCCGGCGAGCGGCCTGGAATTCGCATTGCTGCCGCCCGACAACGCGACCGGCAACTTCACCAAGATCGTGCAGCGTATCCCGGTGAGGATCTCCATCGACAATCACAAGCTCGACGGGCTGCTCAGGTCCGGCATGTCCGTCGAGCCGACCATTAACACCAAAGCGGCCGTGCTGGCCGACGGTCGTTCCTCAGTTTCGCGATGATTGACACTGGCGCCGTTCTTACTGGCGCTTGAGGAGTTGCAGCAATGAAAACCGCCGTCTCCTCGCTTCCGACGTCGGCCGGCGACGTCCAGAACGCGGCCGGATCTGCTGGTGCCGCCAATTCGCTGCGGGTCTGGGTGGCGGTGGTCGGCTCTGCTCTCGGAGCATTCATGGCCGTGCTCAATATTCAGATCGTCAATGCCTCGCTTGCCGACATCCAGGGGGCGATTGGGGCTGGCATCGATGACGGTGGCTGGATCTCGACGTCCTACCTCATAGCGGAGATTGTGGTGATCCCGCTGACCGGCTGGCTGTCTCAGGTCTTCTCGCTGCGGATCTATCTGATCACCAACGCGGTGCTGTTCCTCGTCTTTTCGGTCGCCTGCGCCTTCGCCGCCAATCTAGGTCAGATGATTGTCCTACGAGCGATCCAGGGTTTTACCGGCGGCGTGCTCATCCCGCTCGCCTTCACCATTGTCATCACGATGTTGCCGAAAGCCAAGCAGCCGATCGGCCTGGCCCTGTTCGCGCTGTCGGCCACCTTCGCGCCAGCGATAGGCCCGACCATCGGCGGCTATCTCACCGAGAACTGGGGCTGGCAATACATCTTCTACGTCAACCTGGTGCCGGGCGCGCTGATGGTCGGCATGCTGTGGTTTTCGCTCGACGGCCAACCGATGCGGCTTGGCCTGCTCGCCAAAGGCGACTGGCCGGGCATTGTCACCATGGCCATCGGACTGGCGGCCCTGCAGACCATACTTGAGGAAGGCAACAAAGACGACTGGTTCGGCTCGCCCTTTATCGCGCGGCTGGCAATCGTCGCCGCGGTGTCGCTGACCCTGTTCGTCTGGATCGAGCTGACTTCGAGCCATCCGCTGCTGAACCTCAGACTGCTGGTACGCCGCAACTTCGGCTTCGGCGTCCTCGCCAACTTCCTGCTTGGTGTCGCGCTCTACGGATCGGTCTTCATCGTACCCGTCTATCTCGCCCGCATTCAGGGCTACAATGCCGAGCAGATCGGCATGGTGCTCGCCTGGACCGGCCTGCCGCAGCTTGTCGTGATCCCGCTTGTACCTGGCCTTATGCAGCGCTTCGACATCCGTCTCGTCATCGCGATCGGCTTCGCCCTGTTTGCCGCATCCAACTTCATGAACGTCCACATGAGCGGAGCATATGCCGGCGACCAGCTGTTCTGGCCGAACATCGTGCGCGCCATCGGCCAAGCCCTTATATTGGCGCCGCTTTCGGCAATAGCCACGTCAGGCATCGAGACGGAAAATGCCGGCTCTGCCTCGGCCCTGTTCAATATGACCCGCAACCTCGGCGGCGCCGTCGGCATCGCGCTGCTGCAAACCTTCCTCACCAAGCGCGAGCAGTACCATTCGAACGTGCTGGTACAATCGGTATCCCTGTTTCAAGAGGCAACGCGCGTCCGCATTGTGCGGCTCACCGCCTATTTCCATTCGCATGGTATCAACGACCAGGCGCTCGCTGCACAAAAAGCGATTGCTGCGATCGCGCTGAGGGTACGCCAGCAGGCCTTCGTCATGGCCTTCAACGACACCTTCTTCCTGCTTGGCGTTAGCTTAATAATCGCGTTGTCGGCCGTCCTGTTGCTAAAGAAGCCGGGTCATATAGCAGCCGGCGGCGCCCACTAACCTACTGGGGGAAGCCGGGAACGCCACCGGACATCAATTCGCTGGTTCGAGCTCCAGGGCCAGTAGGCTTCATAGGACGCGGCTTTGGCATGGCCGCACTAGGATGCAGTGTGAATTCGCGAGCCGTGATAGGTGCTGCGCCAAGCGCTGACGATGCTCACGCCGGTTGCCGCGCCATTGCGCGACCACAGATGTGCCGGGCACCAGCGAAGAGAAATCGACCTCGACCGTAGCAAGGTCTTCAACAGGTAACACCAGCTCGGCGGGCCGTCTTTCGGGTTCGCCAGGATTGCTCATGATGAAGGTCTCTGTTGCTGGAAAGTGCTTCATCGCGCCGGCGGCAATCGAGCAGGCATGTCTGCGGCCGTGGTCATCTCTTTGCTCAAGTGGCACCATGGGGGCCGAGGCGGGATATCAGTCATTGTGCCAACAGTGTGTGCGCCCGATACTTTCGCTTATTATTTCCTCAGCGAAGGATTGGCCTGATAACCGAGAACGCCATGCGGCGACAGGCGGTCTTGGCTCTTCCGGCGACCATTTCTCACGCCAGGCTTGGCGCGCGCGGCAATCAAAGAACAATTGTCTCGGCGCGCTCACACCTCGGCATAGGCATACCTACCTGTCTGCACCGTAGCCGTCTTTCCTGCCAAGTGCGAGCCTTCCAACGCGCTATCCGGAACGACCGGCGCCAAGTGGCCGAACGGGCTCGTGCCCCTCCATTTGCGGAACGTCATCTGCATTCAGACAAGAGAAAGATCGTGAAACTCTACTACAGTTCCTTCGCCTGCAGTTCGGCTGACCACATCGCGCTTGAGGAGGCCGGCGCTTCCTTCCAGCGCGAGGCGATAGACCTCCAGACGAAACGAATGGCTTCCGGGCACGACTTCCTCACGATCTCGGCAAAGGATAGTGGCGAAACGCTGACCGGGAACGGCACGCACGACGGCGAGCATGTTTGGTTTCAATGCTGGCAAGGAGACGCAACATGAAAATTGTGGTCATTGGCGGCTCACGTTATATAAGAGCACGCACCGTCAAGAAACTGCAGCGTAAGGGCCACGAGGTGGAGGCTGCGGCCTCACTCCCTCACGTCGACAACTACATTGCGGACTATCGCGATGCTGGCTACGCTGGCCAAACTCTGAGGCGTCTGCTCCTGCATTTGGCGTCGCTCGTTCATGAGCTGTGGCGTCAAGGACGAATATGGCGCGGCAAGCTTTGCATTCGGGTCGAAGGACATGACCCCAAAGCGATGTAGATCGCAAGCGCATGACGCGCTTAGAAGCACTCTCGGCCTAGTCAAGGCGGCCGGAGTGAAGGGACTACGGTAATCGTTTTGAGGCCGGCCAGGATGCTCGGGTCAGCAGTGTCGACAAGATGCGTGAGGCCCTTGAAACAGCAGGCGCATCGACCACTGCGGCGCGATACCGCCCTTACCGACCTTCACGAGCAGGCCTTCCTTGCACATCGGGGACAAGTAATAGCGAGGGATTCCTGCATTTGACAAATCACAGGTCCGCACCTCACAGCCCTTGTAGCCAGAGCAACAGCTTGGTTGAGAAGTGATGGTTTGGGACCGCAAAGCGAAGTGCCTCCGCATGGTGTGCCGTCCAGAATTATCTGTCGCTGTCCGGAATTAATCAGGCCGTCGCCGTCGTGCGCAAGCGCCAACGCTGAGATACTGACGCCATCTGGCTCAAGTCTCAAGCGATTGGGGAGGAAGTATAGAGCTGAACCTCGGTGCTCAGGTTTTACCAATCCTGTCGTCTTGGGTCGACCAATCCGTTGTCGACCGTGAGCGGGTTTACCAATAAGGGCGGCTATATTCTACGCAAATCCAATCGCTTAATGCCAATCCAGAATTAACTGTCATTGAGGCCATTAGTAAACTCGATCTTTGATCGGAAACCCCTACCCTCAGCCAGAAAACTCTCCTGTTTTCAATCGCCCGCCCGCCAGCAACCCATAATTCCGGACTGGTTACCCCGTGAAATGCTCAATAATTCCGGACGTCGCACCAGACTGCCATTTATGCGGCTTTTTGAGCACAAACCAGGAACAACCCCCGTTTCCATTCATCGAAATGTTGCGATGCTCCCTGACGTGGGATCAGGGCCGTCGCTTGACTCAGACATGTTCCTCTGGGGTCTCGACCTCTTCAATCATAGTTATTACTGAGAAGCCCATGAGGCGCCCGCAACGCTCGCCGAACAAGCCAAAGTCGCAGCAAGGATCCCCGCAACCCTGAAGGCGACGGCGCTCGGTCAGCCTCAACCCGTGTTGACTTCATTCTCGGCCAAGCTTCGGTGCGTCGCACCGTCGCCGACAGACACTCGTTCCTCCGACTGACCCCATGGGCCAGAAACACGTTCTTCGCCAATCGTCGCGGATAAACTCCAGCCCAAAGTCTTAGACGGGATGCAACGCTGACACCATGGTGGTACTATTTGCGCCGTGAAAGAAACCGCCTCTCATGAACGACCTGGTCAGCGATTCCATAATTTCGTTGCCACCCTGGAGCGTATGTTCGCGCACCATGACGGCGTGACGGTGGATTCCTCCTTACGGTTACCCGACAAGGACACCGGGCGGCTTCGCGAACATGACGTGGTGATTATCCGTCGTACTCATCACGGGCCCAACCTGACGGCCATTGAATGCAGGGACCAAGGGCGAAAGGTGGGAGTTCCTCAGATTGAGGCCTTCGCTAAGAAGTGTGAAAAGACTGGAATCCATCGCGGAATCGTTGTTGCTGCGAACGGCTTTACACGCACCGCCCGCACCAAGGCAAAGGCACTGAACCTGACATGCATGGACTTGGCCGAGGCGGAATCCTTTGAATGGATTGGCACCGTCACCATCGTCGGCCAATTCTACAACTTCACCGCGATCGGGGCCTGCGTTGGCGTGGTGGAAAACGGGCGAAAGGTCACGAATCCATCCGCAGTCTATACGTCTGACGGCTTGCCCTACCCCGGCGAGGGTATTCAATCCCTCATCATGGACAAATTGCCCCCGGAGGCCCGCAATCCGACCCGCCAGACCCTCAACAGTCAAATCGTTGCTCCGATGGACGGACTGTACGTCATCGACGCTCTGGGCCAGCGCTTCCAAGTGAAGGATATCACATGCACTTACGCACTGGAGATTGAGGTTACGGAGCGCCCAATTACGTTCCATTACTACGCCGGAGAAAGCGCAGCGCTGGAGATCGCGTCCGGACAAATTACGTTCCCGAGTGGGCAGTCTACGTTGGCATTCATCAAATCAAAGGACGGCATTATGGGCTACCTCGTCTCAACGGGAGCGTTGGACCATCGAGTGAAGATCGGCAATCTACCGGAACGGCGCTTCGTCTAGATTCTCGTAGAATCTTCAGCAGTCGGCACTAGTTTTGGCAACCTAGGACCACGCGGCTCATAATTTGGCCGTCTCCGGCCACTCCATAGCCTCGTACCCTCGCGAACATTTCCTGTAGGCCCAGCAAATACATACATAGGATTCAGACAAATGCATTGCCGGGAGGGAATATGAAAGAGCGGTTTGAAGGCGGCAACAGTTCGGCGCTTATCGCTAGTCTGAAGCGGCAGTTTGACAGTGGTGACGCAGCGGTCGCTGAGGCAATCGCGACGGCTGGCGAGCTCGTAGAATACAAGGCCGCGGATACGCTCATTGCCGAAGGCGGTGAGGACAACGACGTGTTCTTTCTTGTCGCCGGCGGCGTCTCTGTAGTGGTCAAAGGTCAAGAGGTGCGAACTCTAAAGGCCGGTGCGCACGTCGGCGAGATGGCCGCGATAGAGCCTTCCCAGCGGCGGTCCGCCTCAGTGTTCGCTGAAGATACGGTCGTAGCGATAAAGATGTCGGGGGCAGAATTCTCGGCTTTGGCTGACAAGTTTCCGGGTTTGATCTGGAAATCCGTAGCCCAAGAGTTGTCGCGGCGGCTATTCGATCGCAATCGACTCATGACGACCCCCAACGAGAAGCCGAGGATGTTTATAATGTCGTCTGTGGAGGGGCTCGACGTTGCGAATGAAATCCAGACCGGTCTCCAGCATGACGTACTTGCAACCGTGTGGCCGAACGGCGTCTTCTGGGCGGGCGGCTATCCGCTTGAATCTCTGGAACTAGCCGTGGCCGAAAGCGATTTCGGTGTAGCGGTCGCACTATTCGAGGACATCGTCGAAACCAGCCGAGGCGCTCGCAATTCTGCCATCCGAGACAACGTGCTCTTTGAGCTTGGCATGTTCATGGGACGCCTTGGTCGGCGTCGCAGTATCCTAGTATATCCGCGCCAAACGGGGATAAACCTTCCGTCGGACCTCCATGGTCTGACGCCAGCGTCTTTCGCAACGGGCGATCCCAGCACGCTGGCGTCACGCCTTGGACCGGTTTGCACGCAAATCCGAAAAATCGTGCGGCAACTCGGCGTTAAGACACCAAATTCCTGAGCCAATCCAGACTGGCTTCCATGAGGCTCCTCTTCCTTGCTGCGGTGCCAACATCACCGACGACGGTCACCGACTCAGGAGGAAGTAATTGGGAAAATGCGGTCGCCGATAGGGCGAGCCTCGTGGAGCCGGTACGACGGACAATCAACAGGACAGCGAAATTCACGCCTACTTTCGGGTCGCTTACAATCGATCGCATCGTCCTGACATCGTCGGCACTTGGGATCGGGTCGAAGCTCGGATGCGAGTGCCATTCACCCAGATAATTGTACCGCTCAAAATCTCTGCCTGTTCGCTCGAAAAATTCTCGCAGGAATTCCGCGTGCAATACAGGATCGCGTTCGAAATGTGTGGGAGTGCCATGGCTCGTCTGGATTGAAATATCGACAATCCGAAACGTTTCGTCCGTCACGTGCTCGCCGACGATAAGACCACCGATCTCCTGGCGTCTAGCTTTCGCCAGCGCGATATTGAGCCGCGACGCTATATCATCCGGCAGGAGGAGTTTGACCAAATGATCTCCCAAGTATTTGGATAATACGTGCCCGTTCGGCAGCTACGTCGGCTTCGTCGAGAATGTTCTGCTCCGCAATAACCTGAGAGGCCAGTCCGACGTCAACAGGTTCCGTATGGAACGGCTCACTGTACAGCCATCCTTCCGCAAGCCCGATGAAATATACTGAGTGTGGAAAAATGGATGGCGAGCGAGGGATCAACAGGTCGATCGCGAATCGCGAGGCGTGAGCTGCGATAACAGACACATCTGCATCATCTGCGACCCAAGGAATGCCTACATTTCGATCCTCATATGACCTTTCGGGGCGCTCAACCACGAGTCCCTTCTCGGCGCACCAATTTTCGATCACTCGCCGCATCAGTGCTGGGCCGGGCTCAATGCCTGGCCGATGACGAGCGATCAGGCCGCCGATACCCCCGCCGTGAATTTCCGCCCATATCATTGGCTTCGCACCACTTTCGGCGGCGGCGCACAGATAGTTGAACGCCTCTGCGCTAGATGTCGCGTCAACAATAAGGTCGCACTGCGAGATGACTTCGATGAGCCCTTCGAGACTACCGCTCGACTCCTGTCCGCCAAGCCGCTGTCGACGAATGTCAGTTTGGGCCATCGGATTCACTAACTGGACGCGACGTGCAACGCCGTCTGCTTTGTGTGTCACGATATCCCGCCAATCGAGATCATGCCGCACGAAGTTACCGGGCATAAGAACGTCATCATCGACTAGAAGAAAATTCCCAACGCCAGATCTGGCAAGGCTCGCTGCAACCTTGCTACCGAGTGATCCGCAGCCTACGATAGCCACCTTCCTTTCCAAGAGAGAGCGATGGTCCTCGCCCAGTCGATCCACGACTAGCTCGGGACCGACGATGGTCACCTTGGAAACGGAGTCTCCATACATCCGAAAGGCGTGAAGCGCTTTGCCCTGCATAAGCAGGACAACCCTTCTATTATCATCCAGCGGGAACCATTGGGCAGCCAAGTCAGCGCGAAAGTCTTTAACTGTCGCAATGGTTGGAAGGCTCGTTGCCGACGGCCATGGAATTAGAACCCCGTCGATGTTGAAGGATTCCGCTCGGAGGGGCTTTGGGATTGACGCGTCACGCCAGACTTCGGCACCATTCCGAGCAAAAAGTGAAGCGTAATATATGACGGCTTCGTCGTGTACTATGCAGTCGACCTTCCCTTCCAGGGGCACGTCTTGAGTGGCGGCAAATTCCAGCAAAGATGTCGTCGCTGCAAGCCGGCTCACCGTCCAACGAAGGTCCTGGCCGAGGGTCGTCTGATGCCGAGATGGAATTTCGGAGCTTGGTATTCGCTCCACCTCCATTTCAAGCAGACTATAGGCACTTCGAACCATATCTGCGCCTGTAAAATCCGAGTTCCAGTTGTCGGCGCCAATTTCAAGACATAACTCACCGCCAGCTCCCCACTGGTGGCTGGACCATCTAGACGTATCGCCTCGTTGCATCACGAGCGGCGGTGAATGAGGAAAATGGTTGGGATATCGAAGATAAATCGGAAATATGCGTTCTCCGATCAAGATGTCGGCGTCCCAAACCAAACGAAGATGTTCATCGATTCGCCAATCGAGCGGGCGTAACCATTGGACTTCCCCAACGAGCGCTTCGATGGCGAGCCGCTCGTGCCGCGATCGATCCGCGTTCTGAAAATACCAGATCAAGAAAAGCCGTCTTTCTTGGCTGGTCCGGTCGGGCGATTCTGAAAACTGTAGGGACTTGCGGGAGCCGACGCTGGTTTCAGTAAGCCGGCGGTTGCAAAGGCCGCCGCTGCTTTGGCGACCTTGTCGCCCTTGGACGACAACTCGGTAACGGCTACATCGTAGTCCAAATTGGCGCGCTTCCGCCTCGAACCAAAAATACCGCGAACTGCATCATTGCCTTTGTCATAAGCATTCTGCCCGATAGCGGTTTCATGTTCTCCGCAACGATGCTGCTCCCGTTCCGCCTGTATGACTCCCCGGCTTACAGAACACCGGACAAGCGCGCCTTTTACCCCGAGTCTCGTGACTGTCATCGGTCCGAATTCGAACCCAACAGCAAGCCCAAGGTCTGTCGCATCAGTGCCGTCATCTTGCAGTTTCTCGATTGCCAGGTCGAAACTGCTTCGCATCCCACCGGCGCAGAGCACCATATTGCTGATCGTCGTCTCGCTATCGGTAGTCTGAGCAGTGCCCTCGACTAGAAGGCCATGCACACAATCGCCGATGAAACGAACCTTCCGGCCTGAAAAGTCTTTGTGAAGAACGGCATCGAGCTCGCTGCGAATGACATGAAGAGCGCGCACGACGTGCTTTGCACCACTGTCGTCGCCAATGTTTGCGCTGACGTAGTTGGTGAAGTTGTCGATGTCGCCGTAAACTGTCGCGGCATCTTGCCGGCGCGAATTCCGGACCGACAGCGTTTCAATATCGAGAGTGCTGTACGGCGGCGTGTGACCGCTGAAGCTGAAAGAACCAATTGGGTTGTTGGTCAAGTCAGTCTTCCACTCAGAGACGATCTGATCTGCTGTCACGCTCAGATTGGCTGATTTTTGCGATGTTTCGATTTCCGACGCCGAAAGCGGATTGACGTCTGGATTGTCGACGTCCTTCAATCCAATCACTTTGCGCGCGAGGTTCGTCAGATAAATCCCGGTAGCTTTCCCTCCCCCAGCCCGCTTGGCTGCATGGTTGGCGGGTTCACCCAAAAAAAGTGGTTCGCGGTGGCCGCGACGGCCATTGCTGACGGCAACGGCCTTCCCACTGTCGATACCCACTCGAACCTTCGCCGCAGGGTGGTCGGCGTCCTCACCTGTTCGCTTCAGGACATCAATGATCAACTGACCAATTGCCACGGCGCGATGGATACGCCCGTCTTCAGTGTCGTACGGCTTGGTGACCACTGAATGTAAGCGCTGATTGTGAAAATCAACGAAAAGCGCGTCGACTTCCTGCAGAATTCGATGCACCGCGCGATAATGGAGGTTAAGAAAACGCAAGGTCCGTTTGTGGCAGGTTTCACCCTCCACGGTCGTTACGTTCAACATATCATCGAGATTGACGATATCGGCATACAAATGCACGCCATCCACGCGATAAGCTACCGTGCGCGGAAGGTTGTCGAGGTTTATGTCGCGAACGTATTTACGGATCTCAATGTCCTCGAGGCGGACTTCACTCAGCCTAGTTTGAATGCGTTTCGCAGCACGATCACGATTCCAAGTCCGAGCCATGATTTCCCTCAAAAAAATTCCGACGACTTAAGCAGTGTTAGTGTATGTTCACGATAAGTTCCATCTAAATTTGCTGGAATTTACCTAGGAACAGCGCGCTTGTGGCTTGTGCCGTGCAGTGGGAGGCGACCGTGTGGTGTTGTGGCAGTACAATCAGTTTATGACGACGAAACACTGCGGGACGTCGTTCAGCGGCAGCCTGTCGGATTTTCCGGGGGCGAAATTCCGATATTTTGCGGCCGCCTCCCCGACGAAGCTTCACGACGGCCTTCATCCTTGGCAGCGTTGAAGTACTGCTCGCCGGGTTCTTCGATGGTGTGATCGGCCGCGTCCGCGTCGACCGCAGCTCTTTGGCTTGGTAGGTGTCGTCGGCAAAACCCTCCAGCCAGGTGTCGGCTTCGGCGTCCGAACACGCAAACCGCGCAATCGCTCGGTCGTAATCGGGCTTTTTCCGTGCGCACCATTCTAGCTTGATACCGTAGGTCGCTGCCCGACACTCTACCTGATGCGTGCCGAACATACCACGAACATATCACGTGCGGCCATAACGAGACGAATCGGAAGGCAGTGAGCCCAGGATAAATTTTGGCGGCGCACCCGATCACCCGAAAGGCCGACCGCCCGGATGAAGCGGCAGCCCAGAGTTCAAGTCGACACTCTTGATGAGATCGGTTATCATGCTATATATGTAATCACCCTCACCAAACCAACGGAGTTGGATATCATGGCACTTTCTAATGACACCATCGAACTATCGGGATTTGGCGCACTCACCGGAACGCCTAAGCAGGTTGGCGACCAACTTGATCGGCTGACAGCGGAGCAGGTCATCGCACTAACGTTCGAGCATGGGAGCGAACCCGCAGTTCGGGCGCTAGCCGACACGGTCGTCAGCATTGCGCCGTTGGTTCGAACCATCCTGATGCGTCGCCAGCGTGAGGCAATCAACTCGATAATTGAGGCCCTGGTCCCTCAGGTTCCGCCCCCACAGCATATGCTTGTCGAGGCGCGGATGGCGGCCGAGGCAAGAAAGGCCGTGCTGGAAAGCGGCGATTGGCTAACCGCTCCCCAAATCGCTAAGATGGCTGGGTTCAGCACAAGCAACCCAAGTGCACAGCCAAACAAGTGGAAGAAAGAGGGTCAGATCTTTGCCGTTCGGCATCGGGGTATAGACTATTTCCCTGGCTACGCTCTGGATTCCGCCACCGGATATCGGCCGATGAAAACGCTCGCTAAAATTCTGAGCGTCTTACACGGGAAGAAGGATGACTGGGGGCTCGCCTATTGGTTTGCATCCGTTAATAGCTTCCTCGGAGGCAAGCGTCCGCAAGATGTGCTCGCTGCGCAACCCGAGCGCGTTCTTGCGGCGGCCGAGGATGAGTTGGTAGGCGCACTCCATGGCTAAATCAAAGATTGGACGGGGACCCCTGACAACACCAGTTCCCGTCCCATCGAACGATTTGCACGACAACATAACGCGAGCGATATGGCCAGCGGACCAAACTATCCATCGCATACATTTGAATCTCTATGCCGGCGCGGAATTCAATCCAGGCTTTAAAGGCAACGCCCGATTCAGCCCGATAAAGCGTGCAAATGGGGCAAGTGTCCCAACTCTCTATGGCGGTACGACCTTCGACTGTGCGGCCATGGAAACCGTCTTCCACGATGTGCCATTCACCGCAGGCCTGAAGACTTACGACAAGGTGAAACTAGCCGATCAAGTCTATTCGCAGGTGGTGCCACGGAGGGATTTGGTCCTAGCTGATTTGAGCGTCACCGCGTTGCGGAAACTCGGCATCAAGCGCAGCCAGATTATTGACACTGAGAAGGACCGATATCCTGCAACACGCCCCTGGGCTGAAGCCATTCACGCACAATGCCCAGATATCCAGGGACTTTGCTGGATTTCTCGGCAGGACGACCGGGCTCTCGCGGTGATGCTGTTTGGCGACCGAATTCCGGCAAACATGTTGGTGCAGTCCGGCGCGTCGCTCGATTTGACCGGCAACTCTGACATCTATTCCGAGTTGCTCGAACTCGCCGACCGGATCGGCGTAAAGATCGTAGGCGTCAGCTTCTGATGGCTGAAACGGGCGACCAGGGCAAATCGGGAAACAGCAACGAGGTACTTGTTGACCTCCCCAGCCGCGTCTTCCGGCAACCATCTGACCAGAGTGTGCCGCTATCAACGCGACTTGCCCACGAAATCCCAAAACCTAAGGATTGGCAGGCGCTGCAGCGCGGGTGTGTGATCTTGTTTCGCGATGAGCTGAACGACCCGAACACCGTTGAGTACGGCCGCGGCGGGCAGGATCAGCGCGGAATCGATGTAATCGGACGTCGCAATGGCGATCCCAACCACTATGTCGGCGTCCAATGCCGAAGGGTCACAAAGCCGCTCAAGCAGGCGAAAATCCTCTCCGATTGCCGGGCGGCGCTGCAACTCGAGGCAGCACTGAAGGAGATCATTTTTGCCACAACCGCGGAAGACGATACCCATGCGACCGATGCAGCGGTTGCCGTTGAGAAAGCCCTGCGGGAAGAGGGCCACGACCTGACGGTTTCACTCTATGGTTGGGGAGCGCTCCAGGTCCTGATCGCCCTCCATGAGCGGGCGTACGCCTTTTTCTTCCCGGCTTCGGTATCCACGTCTGCCCCACAGCAGCCATTACCGGGAGACCGCGCTCCAGGCGACTTGGCGGGACAGATTGCCTTGCAAGTCGGCGAACAGCTTCGGCAAATGGGATTTGTTTCCTTACCGACAGATAGCTCATCGAATAGCAGTCTCTCCAGCGAGGATCCGGCGTTGCATGCCCGCATCGATACATTTCGCGATCTATTGGGAGAGGATCAGCCGCTTATTGCGGAGAAGGCACTTCTTGGGCTGCTAGAGAAGGAGGTCCTGGACAAGAAGCCGTGGGCCCGCTTTCGGATTGAAACCAACCTGGGCGCGGCGGCTCTCGATCTGGGCCGGGAGCCGGACGCGGCACGGCGGTTCGAAACGGCGCATTCGATCCGCCCTGATGATCCGAATGCCAATGCCAATCTCGCCTTGGCCCGGACGATTCAGGGACGATATTCCGAGGCCATGGATCTTGCGCAAAAGGCTTTGGCCGGTACGCCGCGTGCCGATCATGCGATAGGTTATCTACTCCAAGCAGCGGCGCGATCAGATTTCGCCGGCGACCCACATTCGCTCATCCCGCCGGATCTCGTCGATAGCACTCATGCGGATCTCGGTCTGGCAGAATTTTACAGCCGTCGAAACGTCTCCGATTGGGCAGAGCGAAATCGTCAGCTTGCACGAAAGCATCCCGAGGTCGCGGAATTCAAGCGAATTGGGGCCGTTGCAACGCTCTCTATAGTCGTGACATCCGGCGCCACCGTTCCGGGAGCCCGTAGCCCGATCAGTCCCGATGAACTCAACACCGCGGCCAACGATATGAAGGCAGTTGCGGAACATATGCTGGAAATCGGCTTTGCCGATCGACATGATCTTGTTGCCTATCTGAACAACGCTGGCGTCCTCCTGCGGCTGGGGGATCGGCCCGCGGAATGCGAGACACTGCTTAAGCGCGCAGCCGCCGTCGTTCACGGCGAGCCTCAGCTGCGACGTCTTCTCGCGTTATCTCTGATTGGCCAGAGCAGACCGAAGGATGCCTTGGCGACGCTGGAAGGCGATCGTGATCCCGAGAACCAGTTTCTCGCCGCTGACCTAGTCGCACTCGATGACCCCTCGGGAGCATTGGGTCGGGTGTTGGCTATTGATCCGGACGAGCTGAGCCCTGCCTTGGCAAGCTCACGATGGCATCTCATCGGCGAACTCGCGCTTGTTCTCGATGACGAAAGAAGGGTGCGGGAGGCGGTGGAAGCCCTTCGACAGCTGGGCACGGATAAAGTCGAGGCTGAGTTGCTCCTTATCCGCTGTGACAAGAAAACCGGCGTTGGTAATGATGAGATCACGACTCGCCTGCGAAAAATTGTGGAGGGCTTGCCCGACACGGTTGATGTCGTCACGCGATATCAAGTCGCCGACCAGCTTCGCCACAACGACTTGCCGGAGGAAGCTGCCGCACTCTTGGACAGCGCTGTCGACCTGAACCGTCCCGGTCCCCTGACTACGATGTATCTGCAGTGCCTCGCCGCGGCCCGTCGGGATGAGGCTTTTCGGAATGCGCTCCAGCGTGCAGCACCAATCGTGCGCGACACACCCGACGTACTTTGGGCAACCGCAACTCACGCGTGGAACGTTGGCGACCTCTCTACGGCGCGTGCGTCCGTCGAAAGGATTTTGAGTCTCGATGCTTCGGATGCGGACGCGCGCCTTCTGAGAATTGAAATCCTGCTCCGTCAGAATCAATCGACGGAGATCGTCGCCGAACTCGATCACCCCCTGGAATTTCTTCGATACCGACGCCTTAAGGATCGCTTTCGAATTGCAAGCTTGCTTGGCCACTTTGGCTACCTCGATAGGGCGGCGGCTCTTGCGTATCGCCTCTTTCTCGAGAACCGCGATCGATCGCAGGCATGGATGACGCTTTCGGCGCTCGTCATCGAGGAAGGCCGTACCGACAACGAAGATCGATCGTGGAATGCTAGAGTCGTTGCATCTGACGTTGCGGTGGACCTCAGCTACGACGACGGCGAGCGGCTCTTTCTGGTGGTCGAGCCGGATCCCGATCTCCGTCGACTCGACAATGAATCCTGGGAGCCTGACCATCCGCTCGTCCGAGCACTCATAGGACTTTCAAGCGGTGATCGGTTCCTGGATCCATCTGGCAGGCCGGGCCAGATTATAGCGCTTCGCCACAAGTACGTCGCCCGACTTCACTACGTGATGGAGCATCATGAGGGCCGCTTTCCCGAAATATTTGGGTTTCGGAAGGTGTCAATCGATATTGAGCGACCCGACGGACTCAATGACCTGATCGCCGAGTTGAAGCAAAGATTTGACTGGGTCAAGCAGGAGCAGGAAACCTACACGAACGGACCGTGGCCACTTGCTATGCTCGCGCATCGCATCGGCGTCGACACGATCGAGGTCGCAGCTGGGCTGGCGTCCCAGGGAGTGCCGCTGAAAGTCGCGATCGGCAACGAGGCTGAACGAGATACCGCCGCAATCGCCGTCCGTGAGAACGCGATCCAGGGATGCACGCTGGATCTCTTGGCATTCTGGACAGGCTGGCGGTTGAGGGCTCTCGAGACTATCGAGGCAACGTGTGGTCGAATTCATCTGCCTCAGAGCGTATCTGACCGGTTGCTTGCCCGTCGTGAACAAATTCAATTTTCTCTCAAAGACGGCCTCAAGACGGCTCAATACGACAACGGACGGATCGCTGCGACGGAAGTCGCTCCGGAGATCGTCAAGACCTGGCTCGAAGATATCGACAAGGCGATAGCGTGGGTCGAAACCAATGCCCACGTTTGTCCGTTGCTTCTGACCGACGAACTGCCCAAGGAATTGATTGAATTCTTGCAGGGTGGGAAGAGCGACTTCTTCGACAGCGTAGCCTTGGCCATCCAGAACAAGCATCTATTGATCAGCGACGATCGGCCTATCAGGGAGTTTGCGCACATTATGGGATGGAGCCGTAGTGCATGGCTTCATCAAGTGTTCGGGGTCGCGGCCGAACACGGCCATATTGACTTCGACACGTTCATTCGCTGGTCAGCTGACTTGGTAGATAGCGGCCATACATACATTGGAGTTTCGGGCATTGCTCTGGCTCGCGCATTTCGACTCGACGCCGCCGAAGGCCAGGCACCGGGATATTTGTACCGGACTTTGTGCGAGGTCATAGGTGGGCGAGGCGCGGAGCCAAAATCCCACGTGCTGGCGGCGCTACAGTGTCTTCGTGACCTCTGGTCGGATGGTTCTACTTACCCATTCCGGCAGGCTGCGACCGGATTGTTGCTCGAGCACTTGATCAAAGGGCGATCGGACTACGTTGCGTTGCTGCGTACGATTCAACGGCATGTGCAAGATCTACCGTTTCTCGTCGACTATTTGGTGCGTTGGGTCCGCGGGCATTTTCTTCCCACCGATACCTTGCGACCCACACGGCCCTATTAGCTGCAACGAGAACATCCACCATATCGATTCCCTGAGGCGGACGACCGCGCCGCTGGGCTTGCTTGGCGCGCGGCACTGTCGCTGCAGGCAAGATGCGCGTGTGCCGCAAAGGTTGCCTAGCCAGGTCCAATCGTGCAGGTTGCTACGCTTGAAGGATTCAAGCCGGCAGATGGATCAGACCAGCGATACCCGGGAGTGGGGCGAAAGCGACGGCCTGCAGTTTTTCGGCCGTCATCTCGTGGCGATCTGCGTGACCTATCGTTTAGTAAGCGCTTCCAAACAGGAAGCGCTCTCTTTTGCGGCATACAATGGCACGCTGATCGACATCGCAGGCTCCACCTGCTTCGTCACCGCAGGACACGTTCTGGCCGATCTCAAGGATAAACTCGCCGATGACAGGATCGAAGTCATCGATGTCGTTCTGGCTGACACGTTCGCTCAAGGCCGTGTCACAGACAATCCAATTCCGTTCGATGTGAGAAACGAGCCATTCTACATCGTCGATGACGATGAACAGGGGCTCGATTTTGGTGCCATTCCTCTGCGTCCCTACTATACCAACCTTCTGGCGAAGAACGGAACAGTAGCACTCGATGAGGAGCGGTGGATTCACCAGCACCGAGTTTGCTTTGATGGCTACGCGATGCTGGGTCTGCCTCAGGAATTCACATCGCCCGCGATTGACGCTTCGGGAAACGGCGCAGTCTCGCCTACCATGTTTCGCGTGTTGCGACATGAGACGCTCCCGCCTGGCACGCGCCAGACCACCTACCCGCGATTTGTTGGAGAGATCGATGACGGCTTGCAGATCTCCAGTGTCGTTGGCATGAGCGGCGGGCCGATATTTGGGTTTCGCATCGAGGGCGAAAAGAGGGTTCGCTACTGGGTTGTCGCTCTGCAAAGCGCCTGGCTTCCTAGCCGCCGTATTATCTTTGGTTGTCCCCTCCCAACCCTTGCTCCCCTTTTGAGAGATCTGATGGCGGGTGTCCCCCCGTCCGACGTGGCCTAGCCGCGGCGTTAGTCACATCGGGGAAGCTGAGAGCTAAAGCGAACTCCCCGAAGGCGATTGGCGGCTTTGCAGCTCGCTTACGATCAGGTTGTGCAAGCAAAATCTATTCAGCACTGGATCGCGAAATTATCACCTTGGCCGCGGCATGGGACCTGATTGGCTCGACGGTGCACTAGGCTCACTTCGAAAAGGAGCACCCGGCATCGAGGATGCGATCCTCATGTCGGGACCAAGCAAGCTCTTCCGATCATGCTTGCTGACTGCGTCTCCCTTCTCTCACGATGGGGCGCTTGGGTTGGTCCAGCCAGCAGCGCAAGGCACCTTGGCAAAACCTATGACGCGATGCGACCCTAAGGCACTACGGCAACACTTCAGCCGTCTAGATACGTTTTGATTTCCTCATCGTCTGCCGTTCGAATTCCGGCAAGCAAATTGTTGCGAAAATAGTAATCTTCCTTCTTGTTCTTTTTCCAAGCGTCGGCGATCTCTTGCGCGGTGCAGTATGCTCCCTTCAGCATAATTTTCGGTTTGGTCGCTGTCAGCAGAACCACGTCCAGCGAGAGCGGCCAGTTGTTTCTGAAGTTCGGCCAAGGGATGTTGAGGCGGCCATTTTCAATCACAGGCCTATCCCCGGCGGCGGCGCGGTCGGCGGCGGAAAATGCGAAATCAGCGTAACGGCTTTGCTTTTCCGTAAAGGCAGCCCAATCTTCCAGCAGCTTCGTTCGATCCGCAGCGTCCTCGTGGTCGAGAAAGCCGGGCGACGTCAGGATCGCGACACATCCCCAGCCTGCGGAGATTACGTCGTTGCCATTTGGCTGCTCCGCTCTCCAGAGTTCTTTGGCCTCCTGCACCAAATCGTCGATGCCGTTGGCAGGATTGCGACAGCGGAAGATTTTGCCAATACCAAGTCGTGGACCAAGCTCAGGCGAGAAAACCATCGTATAGGTGTTGCCACGACTAGAGGACCGCCGGCCATACCGGATCGGGACACGAACGTATTGGATCGACCGCTTGTCTGCTTTTAGGCGTGTCTCCCGCCACTTCATGCGAACTTGATCCGGCTTTCCGACAAAATGCCCGCCGTAGCTTTTGCTCTCCCAATCGAGCGATCCGACGACAAGTATCCCGATACGTAGATTGAGCGGCATGGCTCTTCCCCCTGCGCAGCTATCCAACTCCTAACCGCTTTCGCCCGTCAACGATTTCTCACGCTTGGAGCGAGCACCATCCACCATCTGCGTGGATGCTAATAGCTAGCGGGCATTTAATCTTCGATCTCGCCGTTGGAGTTTTGCTGGATTGAAAATTCCGGCATGATGTCGCCCGCCAGCAGCTTCTCCTTCGACAACAGCCCCGCGTCTTCGAGGGCTTCGAAATCCGGCAGGTCGCGCAGCGTGTCGAGCCCGAACTCCAGCAGGAATTCTTTTGTCGTCACGTAGGTGTAGGGCGCGCCCGGCGTTGGGCTGCGCGGACCGGAAGCGATCAGGCCGGCACCGCGCAGATGACCAATAAAATCGCGACTGATCTCCTTGCCGAAGAACGACGACAGTTCGGCGCGGGTAATCGGCTGGAAGTAGCCGATGCACATCAGCACCAAAACCTCCGACTGCGTAAGGTCGGCCGTCTTCCCACTTCCACCTACAGCAGCGCGGATGGCGTCTGCATAGGCAGGCCGGGTCAAATGTTTCCAGCCGCCGGCGACCGAAACCAGATCGTAAGGGCGGCCGCGCAGCTCCTCGCGGATGTCGTCGATGAGAAGATCAATGCTGCAGCTTTTCCCGACGATGCGGGCGAGCATTTCGCGGTCGACTGGCTCGCTGGCCGCAAAGATCGTGGCCTCGACGCGGTTCATCCATTCGCGCCAGCGCGCTTCCGGCGGCAGGTGATCCAGCTCCCGGTCAAACAGCTGGTCAGCTGATCGACGGTCATCTAGCCGGCTCCCTCCTCGCCTACGTGCACTCTCCGCCATTGTCTTCACAGCCCGTAGATGCGGAAGGTGGCGCGGCCGGACAATTCACGCACGGCACCGAGCTCGACCAGCCGGTCAAACAGGCGGCGCAGGCCGCGATCGCTCATGCCGGCGATTTGTTCCGAGGCGACGATCGAGTCGTCAGAGAGCAGCTTTTCCACGACGACGTCCGCCGCCTTGGCCCTGAGTTTCGGCGCAACCGCAAGCAGCCGTTCCGCGCGGCGCTCGAGTTCGGCGAAAAGATCAATGGCGCGCAGCGCAGCGCGCGCCTGCGCGGCCAGCAGGCTTTTGGCCCAATCGGCTTCCGTTTCGGCGCCGGCAGCCAGAGCGGCAGTCACTGGTCGACGCGCCCGGCCCGTACCCACAACTAAGGTCACTTCGGCGCCCAACAAAGGGATTGCATGTGTCCAGCCTAGCCGCTGCGCGAGCAAGACATCGGCAAGCCAGGCTCCGAGAACGCGCCGGAAGCCGTAACGCTCCGCGACCGCGAAGACTCCGACCAGCGTTTCGACCGTGCCGGTGTTGGCGGCAAGCTGTCGCAGATCGTCCGTCAGGTCGCTGACCGCCTCATCGTTGAGCGTGAGACCTAGATCTTCCAGCACCGCCTCGACATTTTTCTCCGTCAGCAGATCGTGCGCTGGCCGAGATGCCAGCCGCCGCCAAGCAAGAAGGAAAAGGCCGGCGGGACCGACGTTGTCGCCCGGTCTTGTGAGCAATACGGCATCGCGCAAGGCCGCTTCGTCCTCGACGCGGCCGGCCTGCTTTGCCGTTGCCGCGGCCGCCGAAATTGCCAGCCGCTGCCGCCAGGCGCCGGCCCACCGCTCCTGCCGCCGAACCACCGCATCGAGTGCGCCGATGGCGGCGCCGGCAACGAGCGCCACGTCCTCAATATCTTTTCCTGCACCGCTTTGCGCATCGGGGATGGCCCGGCGCAACCAAGCCGGCACCGTTGCCATCGGTGCGATCGAAGGGGCGCCGCCGAGCACGCCATGGCGAGACAGAGAGGGTTTGGGTCGCAGAATCATCGCAAGCACGATGAATCACGGCGGCGCTTTTAGCAATCTATTTGCACATAACCGCCGCACTTGTCGCACATATCAAACGAATGATAATGTTGCATTATCGTTCGTTAGTGGGCTACAAGGACGAATGGCCGTTTTCGTCGAGCAGAAGCCCAAAATTCACGCCCAGCGACCCTCCGGACCATCCCACAGCGCGACGGTCTTTCCTGGAACGGCTAACGATAGCGCTGGTGCATCCCACTGACGCTTTTACGCCTGCGGGCGCAAACCTGGCGCTGCCCGGTAGAAGATCACCCGCACCGACGGAACAAGCTGGCTGAGGTAATCGAAATCGCCAACATTGCCGGTCAGGACCGTCGCCCCAAGCATACCGGCCTGGTGAAAGATCAGCGCATCGTTGAGGAAGCGGCGCTCATGCCCCTCCCCTTTCGGCAGATGGTTCAGCCGGAACAACAGGCCGGCCAGCATGCCGGCGCGTTCCCAAGCGTTGGCGTCGGGTGCATGCAGCCGGTGCGCCGGAATATCCTCAATCGTATCTGCAACGGCTCCCGGGACCGACTTTGTCGTCGGGTGCGCCGGATCGAGCCGGCCGAACACATGGCTGAGCTCGGCAAGGCAGACGGCCGAGTGGTGACAGAGCCGATAGGTCAGAAGGTTATCGACCGCTTCGGGCGTGCGTCCCTGCAGGACATCCAGATAGACGCTGGTGTCGAGGAGCAATACGCCGCCGACGGGCGACTGGTCACCTGCCCAGGACAGGGCGGAATCCGGTCGCCGTTCCAGCCCAGCGCTGCGCCGCTGAGGTTTTAGGGACCGCAGTGCGCCGCCTAGATCAAATGCCAAGATCGATGTCCGCGGAGATGCTGCCCTTGCGGCCGACGAGCCGGGCGCCGAAATCATCCTCGAGCGCCAGCCGCGACAAGGCGAGCTCAAGCAGTTCGGTGTCTGAGCTCACATGGGCGCGCTTCTCTGCCGCCTCGATCAATTCCGACGACACCCTGCCGGAAAGGCGGGTGTTCTTGGCCGCGCCAAGCAGGCCGACCGCCCTCGCCTGCTCAAGCACCAGACGGTTGCGGGTGTGGGCGATCCGCTCCTCGCTTGCGGCTGTCGCTGCGCCACGTATGGTCATCTTGGGATCTCCATCTGTTGAACGGAATAGGATGTTGAACATGAAAACAAGGAGAGACCACCCTTGAGAGGCCATCCCTGGATCGGACAGGCCCGTTGCGCTCCCGCTGATGCGATACCAAGACCGGAGCGGACACAATTCCCTCAGCTATTCCGTCACACAGCTCGCGGTGGACAATTCCGGACTTTGGCCGCACCTTCGCTCGCAAGAATCGCATTGCTGCGACATTAGAATGGACGAGGCTGGATGGGCAAAGCCCGTAATTTGATGGTGTCCACCGACGCAATCGACGCCGATGACCTGCCGGACATTGTCGACGTCGTCATGGAGATGGGGCGGTCGGATGAAGGCCCCTCCCCTCTCCCGTCGGTCCTTGACCCGCGACAGACATCGTTGCCTACGCATCTCGAAAAGCTCGCCGACCGTGCGCGCGATTATGTCGAGGCAGCAAGTTCGGCGAACACCCGTCGCGCCTACGCAGCCGACTGGAAGCATTTTTGCGCCTGGTGCCGGCGCCAGTCTTTTGATCCATCGCGGCCGGACCCGCAGACCGTCGGCCTCTATATCACCGCGCAGGCTTCGGGCACTGGAAGGGACAAAAAGGCGGTAGCGACGATCGAGCGCCGCCTGTCATCCCTGACCTGGAACTACACGCAGCGCGGCCAGCCGCTGGACCGCAAGGATCGGCACATCGCCACCGTGATGGCCGGCATCCGCAACAAGCACGCCGCCCCGCCCCGGCAGAAGGAGGCGATCCTTCCCGAGGATCTGACCGCTATGCTAGAAACACTCGACCGCGGAACCTTGCGCGGCCTGCGCGACCGCGCCATGCTGCTCTTGGGTTTCGCCGGCGGCCTGCGGCGCTCCGAGATCGTGGCTTTGGACGTCGGCCGCGACCAGACTGAGGACGGCCGCGGCTGGATCGATATCCTCGACAAGGGCATGCTGGTTTCGCTTCGCGGCAAGACCGGCTGGCGGGAGGTTGAAGTCGGGCGCGGGTCGTCCGATGCCACCTGCCCGGTTGTCGCGGTGCAGACCTGGCTCAAGCTCGCCCGTATCGCGCACGGTCCCCTCTTCAGGCGCGTCACCAAGCAGGGCAAGGCGGTCGGCGCCGATCGGCTCAACGATCAGGAGGTCGCGCGCCTGGTCAAGCGCACTGCGCTGGCGGCCGGCGTGCGCGGCGATCTGTCGGAAGGTGAACGAGCAAAGCTCTTTGCCGGACATTCGCTACGCGCTGGCCTCGCCTCCTCGGCCGAAGTCGATGAGCGCTATGTGCAAAAGCAGCTCGGCCATGCCTCGGCTGAAATGACTCGCCGCTATCAGCGCCGACGCGATCGCTTCCGTGTCAACCTCACAAAGGCGAGCGGACTATAGGCCGGGCTCGCCCCTCCCCTGCCCTTCGGATGCGGAAAAGTGCGTTATCTCCAGGACAGCTGGTCCTTCGGCAACCGGCCGCTTGGGTCGAATACGGCTACCTTGTGCGGCAGACCCGGACCCCAGTCCCAAAGGACCAGGTTACGATCCTCCTTCTCGGCGCTCGGCGCGAAACTTGGGACCACAATGCCGGCAATATTCCGAGGCCGCAGCCTGTCGTAGACGGACCAGGACGCCGGGCGCTCTCCGTCGCTAAGCGCCGTCGCCCAGGCGCAGGCCATGTCCTCGAGCGCGATAGAAAATTCTCCCCTCGCCTCGTCCGTTGTCAAATCCACGATGTCATCGAAGTCGATCTCATAGGAACACAGCACGCAAGGATCGATCCGGTGCGCGAACCCCTGGTTGGCTTCCTTGACCGCTGTCATGATGGTCAGCGCCAAATAGAGCGCCGGCACGCCTTTGGGATTTAATCGCGCACCTCTGATCGCCGCCCCTTCGCCGGAAGTCGGCTTGAATGCCCAACGTGGATCGTGTGCCCGGTAGCAGGTTCCAACGAACCTCAAGCGAAACCACCGACGGCCATATGATCGAGATAATCACGGACCGCTGCGGCCTTGCCATCCTTCACCAGCGCCTCAGCGGTGCGTCCGCCAAATGCTGGAAGCGGCTGAGCCCGATACCAAGCCATCGCCTGCTCCTTGCCACCCGCCCAATCCGTCACGCGACTGATGATCTCGAGCATTTCCCGCAGACGCCCCTGTGTCTTTACCGCAGCGCTGCGCTCTGAGCGATAAAGGGTCTCGCGCGCAAGACCGGCGGTCTGGGCCAACTGGCCCTTGGACATGCCAAAACCGTCCGCGACCTGCTCGATCGCAATCTTCCCGTTCCGGTCCATATAGGACAAGATGAGAGGTCCATTCTGCTCGAGGATCTTGAATGCAGGGGCCACAGAATTCGTCCTACCATATTGAGAGGCATATTTCTTGTGCAAAAGATATGGCAGTTCTCGGCAGCTTTCAAGCCCGGGCTGCTGCCACCGCCCGAGTACGGACGCCGATCGAGCCGACCGTGCGCGCGAGCATGTCGAGGTAGCGAGTTCGGCAAACACCCGTCGCGCCTCTGCCGCCGGCTGGAGCATTTTTGAGCCCGGTGGCTTCAGGACTGTAACGCCCCTCCCCTGCCCTGATCAGGAGCCAAACAGCCGCGGCCCAGTAAAAAACGGCATAAGCTGGGTTGATCAGAATGTTGCCCGGTCGTGCGATGACATGCAGGGGGCAAGGTCTCACACGACAAAGTCGGCTAAGCATCTACAGGCAGAGCGGTCGTTTGGTCGAGCGCCCGCACAAATTGTGGTGCTCATCATCATCCGGTCATTCTTGCTGTTGCCCCATTGGCCTTCAGGGCTGCCATGAGCATCGGTCCGACCGAAAACTCTCCCGCCCTCGCCTTGTCGGTCAGCACACGCAAGTAGCCGCCGGCCGAATTGATGTGCTGCGCCCTTTGCAGGATGCACGCAATCACGATCGCGGCAACCTCCTGGCCCATCACATGGCAGGCCTCCTCGTAAGCTGAGGGCGAAACGCCAAGGTATCCCCGCACCTGGGCGGCAGTCATCATCAGATCGCGCCAGTTTCCGATCCCGTTAACGGCATAGTCCGCAATTTCGGGACAAGCGCGCAGCACCAGTCCAATTGGGTAGCCTTTCGGCTTCTCAGCCGGAGGAGATGCTGGCTCGGCCGCCGCCCTGCTTTTTTCGAAAGCTGGTTCAAATACAAAAGTAGAGTCTGTGTTTGAATCAGATTGCTGCCGCTCATTATGGGATTCATTGGCGCTAGGATTCGTGGAATTCATAAAGCTTTCCAACATCCTATCCACTTCATCGTGGAGCTCGGCGAGATCTGCAACGATGCTCTCCAGATCGGACAGGCCGGCCCTGCGCGGTATTGCCTCCACGATAGCCCTAAACCGTCTCCAGACCGCCCCCCAATCGCCCGCGGCGCCCTCCTCGATCGCGGCCTCGACAAGCTTTTGAATATCGCGTCGATGGAGCGTGATCCGTTCGCGCATCAACTTGAGCGCCAGAGCGTCGGACCGGACCTGCTCCGCCGCTCGCTGGAATTCCGCTGCCCGTGTCAGCAGCGGCGCCAGCGAGAACCCAAATGCCTCCGCAATATTCCCGCCATGCCCCTTGCGAGCAAACCTTTTGCCGTTCGGACTGTCGCGGCGGACAATCAGCCCGCAACTCACCAGCTCGGCCAGATTCCTCCGAAGCGTGGACTCGGCCATGCCGTGCGCGCGCAGCGACAACTGTGCGTTCGACGGAAAAACCATCAAGCCGTTTTCTTCACTGACCTGGTCATCCGGGTAGAAGGACAACAGCCCGTTCAGCACTGCCAGGGCGCGGTCACCCACGCCGATGATGGACTTACCTTCACATAGCCAACGGTAGACTTGCCATTTTTCGACAGCAGATCCTTGCGGGATCTCCCGTGATGCCGCATTCGCCTGCACCAGCGCAAGCGTCATCGGCCGCCGCCCAAAGGGCGTCGTCGCGTACCCACTCTCCATTTCCCTCACCTTTCAATCAGGCAAAAGAAATCTGCTCGCCGAAACGGCGCCACGACTCTTGACAGTGATTCGGGGAAATGCGATTCTCAGCTTGCTACAGACGTGAGAAGGGCTTCCGCGACGGTGACGTTCGGGGGCCTTTTTCTTTTGCGGTCTTAGTCTCCTGTTTTCTTCGCCATTTCCGACTCCCGAAATGCCTCGAAAAGCTCATCGAGTTTGCCGGCAATGAATGTACCGAAGGGCAATGCTTCCTTGGACTTAAAGGCAAGCGTAAACACTTTTCCCGTGTCGGTGATCTTGGCCTGAACGGATTTGTCCTGGGGCATCCACGCCCGCTCCTTGGGCTTCGCTGCTGCGCGTGGGCGCTTTTCTAAGGCGCTCACAAGGTCGAACAGACGGGCAAAACGGGCCTCACTGCCTTGCTGCGCGAAATCGGCGCGGCTCACGCACTCCATGGCCTTCGCCGCCGCACCAGGATGTTCCATAAGCTTGGCAAGCTGCCACCAGCGGTCTCGGCCAACGCCTTTGGCAGCCCCTACCGCCAAAATGACCTGTTCTGGAATGGTGCTGGTCACGGAGCGCATCTTCGAGAAGGTCGTATCGTCGAGCGCGAGGGCCGACTTCACCGTATCAGGCGAATGGCCCCGCTTGAGGATGCGGTCGGCAAAAAGCGTCCGTTCGATGAAGGACAGATCAGCTCTGGCGGCGTTCTCCTGGCCTTGGGCGATGACATGGTCCCTATCGTCCATCTTCTTGACGACGGCGCGCACAGGCCGTTCCAGCTGCCGGGCAACCCTGACGCGCCTGTGGCCAAAGACAGTTTGAAAACGTCCCGAAATGTCAGGGTGGGGCCTGACCAGCACAGGAGAATCCTGGCCACGTTCCCGAATTGCAACCAGCAGCTCCTGAAACGCTTCATCGTCATCGTCGATACGGTCCGACACGAATGAGGTGTCGACCAAATCCGGATCGAGATCGACGACTGAGCCCTTCGAGAGCTCCTGGAACGACTGTATGATCGACCGTGATGCACCACGAACGGCGTAGCTCGAGACGTCCTGGGCATCGGCGACTGCCGATGCGGGACCCATGACACTTCCGAAAATGTCCTTGCGTGCCATTCAATCGCTCCGATTCGCGGCTAATGGACTGAATTCACGGCAAAAATTGCCACTATTTACTGCCGTAAACCGCGTCGTCATGTCCGTCCCCAGGCGCGGTGAATAAGTGTCGTGATCTCCGAATTCACCGCGTCGAGCGATTCAATCGCCCGGTCATAGGTTGAGCGGGTAAAAGACGACTTCTCCACCTCATAGAGCGTCTGTTTCGTCAGGCCCGCATCCGAGATCGCTGTCGATTTGAGCATGGGATTTTCGAGGATCTGGCCAGCAAGCATGGACTGCATGAAGCCGACCATCTGGGCTTGCGGAATGTCTGTCGGTTCGTACCGCGTGATCAGATAGCGGAACCAATCGAGTTCGATCGCCGCGCCAGCGGCTTTGATGGTCTTCAAGATGCCGCCGAGCATCAAAAGGAACTGGCTCATCGACATCAGGTCGAGCATTTGGGGATGAACGGTGATCAGAACGGACGTCGCCGCCGACATGGCCGTTAGAGTCAGATAGCCAAGTTGCGGAGGACAGTCGACGACGACCACGTCATAGCGGTCGTCCACCTCGGACAAGGCGTTTGCAATCCTGACGAAGAACTGCCGGCCGGCAGCGGAGGATTTGTCCTGCATAGCGAGCGGCGTGTCATACTCGTACTCTTGCAGCTCGAGATTGGCCGGAATGATATCCAGGCCAGGAAAATTCGTCGGCACGATCACATCGGAGATCGGCCGGCGCTCGTCATCGTAACGGATCGCCTCATAGAGCGAGAGGTTGCGGTCGAGTTCCGGTTGAAATCCATGCAGAGCAGACAGCGAGGCTTGCGGGTCGAGATCGATCGCGAGGACCCGGTGACCTGTCAGAGCCAAGTGCTGGGCAAGGTGGGCGGCAGTCGTTGTCTTGCCGCTGCCCCCTTTGAAATTGACGACCGCAACGACCTGGAGCTTGTCGCCGGGTTTGCGGTGCGGGACATACTTCTTGACCTCGGTCCTGCCATGCTGGTCCAGAAAATGGCGAAGTTCGAGTATCTGCGCGGCCGTGTAGGAGCGGCGCCCGGAAGGCATCTGTTCCGGCAAAGGACCCTTGCGCTCAAGGTGTAGCCGCTTCAGATTGTTTTGCGACACACCGAGATAGTGGGCGACTTCTGCCATCGAAAATGAACGCAGCGTCTTGGTCGCGTTGGGTGGAAATTTCTCCATGCGCAACTGATTGAGGCGTCGCGATATCTCAGCACCCTGCTCGAGGATTTTGTCATCGAACTCGAAGCGTGGTAGCCGCATGGCGATATTCATTCTTGTCGAAACCTGAATTGGCGCTTTTTGCGAAGAAACTATTCAACAAGCGCCATTAAGCTCCGATTCGGACAGCCCGGCAAGAAGTTTTGGGTTAACAGAAGGTTAACGCCACCAGCAGGCGTCTTACTGCCGAATAGCGAGATCATAGCGGCTGCTTGTCGTCTGAACCCAGGACTCTGCCGCTGCGTGGCTAAATGCATGTTTTCTCTGCGACAAGGGCAAGTTTTTACCGCAGTAAAGATCGCGCCAGTCAAAGGTCGAGGGTGGCACAAGCGGACCGGTGCCTGGCAGGGCGGTTCCAACCCGCCCAGCGCTGACGGACGCCATCCGCCAAGCGCTGCTCAAACCGCACAGGGGCGCTGCAATTTTTGATCCTCATTGGCGCGCCCGATTGCGATCGATCCACGGGAATCCAGTTTTACATGTCGTAAAGGGCTCTGTCGGAAATCGAGCCACTGAGATCATTGGGCAGCTCACATTGCAGCGATCCTGGTAGGGCAGGGCGGCTGCCCTTGCGACTTCAGCGATGCCGGTCGAGTCTGCCTGCCATTGCCGACCGCAAACCCGGATGGCGACGCAGGCGCAAGGGCGCCGTGACAAGCAACTTCAAGAGGCCGCAATCGTCGATCGCGGCGCGACCGGTGTTGCGTTGAGAGAAGGAGTTGAACGGCTGCGTTGAGCAGCCTGCACTCTAGACGTGCCGATATGAATGGCTCTCGAATTGGCAGAGGATAGCGAGGTGGGGTTGCCCCGCCGGTGGAGCACTCTGCGTCTGCCTGCCGAGACTGCGCTGGATCGGTACGAGAAGCCAAGTCAGGGCTGGACCACGGATCGGGCACCGCCGCCCGCCTTGCAAACATGCCTCGGCGTTTTCGAATGCGCGCACGACCAATTGAAACGGCCCATGCCACAGCTGTACGTCAGAGGAGCCAAGTTTCTGAAGGCCTCGTGAAGTCGCACGATGCCCATCTGCGCTCGCAAGCAGGCGAATTGGTTCAGCTCGTTCGCGGTATCTATGTCGATGCTGCCGATGACATCGAGACCACGATCCTGAACCATGCCGTTCGGATCGCACGTTATCTCTATCCAACGGCGTATCTGTCATCGGCAAGTGCGATTCTGCTCGGACCTACGCCGGACGGGCGGCTTTTTATCAGCGGGCGACGCAACCAGCGCACCCGCCTACGCACCCTCGAGATTATTCAAAATGAGGCGCCAGCCCACCCGTCGACGATGGGCGTTGTTGTTGGAGATGACATGGGGGAGTTGCGCACCGATGCTTCGTCCCCACGACAGGGGTTTTTGGAAGCGTTCCGGCTGCGCGGCGACCATGCGAGTGCGATACCCGGGCAGATGCGGGCACAACTTGCTGTGCGTCTCATCGGTGAGTTTGGATCGCCGCAAGCAGCCGCGGACGCGGTTTGGGCGCTCGCCCGTGAGAACAGCTGGTGTCGGGAAGGGCAGGGGCAGAACGCTATCTTTCGGCGCGGGCCGACGCCGGCAAATCGCCGGCAACAAGTCCGCATTGGAGTTTCTCGTTGCCTGGCACGGGATCTCGCTTGGACAGCTGATCCATGACGGTTTCGAGAGGCGGTGGAAGCCTGCTCACCGAACAGGCGGCACGCTGCTCATTCGCGAGACGATCCCAGGCAACTTGCCACCGTTCATCGTGTCGCTCTTGCCGGAGGAGTGGCTCGCCCACATTGCGTCAGCGCGATGGAGCGCGACGTCCTCAGAAAGCGCTGAATGTCCAAAAAACTGAAGGACCGTGCGGAGCTTGCCGATCTTCGTCGAGACACCGCAGGGCGAGCTTCTGGCCTTCTTGAAGGCCGGCCTGTTCACCGGTTCCTATGCAGGCCGGCGAGGAGGTCTCGCTGGGTCAGTAGCGGCCGTGAAGTGCCGCCAAGAGGAGTTCAGCGTTTCGGCCGGTTGACCTCGATTTATCATGAAGGCGCCGGATCTGCTCCTAGGCTCCAGCGCGTGCTGAACGCGCGCCAGAAGCGGCTCTCAATGGCGGCAAAGTGCCAGGCGAACAGTCGATCTCAGCGTAGCGGCTGCACTCTGCCTTTTAGCGCAGTGCCTGCTCCAGATAGTCGCTGAAGGCGCGGGCTTTCTGCGAAGGGCGTCGCCCGGCGGGGAACACGACAAAGGCGGTCACCGGCTCGAGGCTGTAGTCAGGAAGGATTTCAACCAGAGCTCCCGAGACAAGCTCGTCCGCGCACATCCACCTCGATGCGATCGCAATACCGAGGCCGGCGCTCGCACAAGCGATAGCACCTGCGGCAGAGCGGGTTCGCACGCGCGGGCTGACGGGCTGAACCTCGGTAACGCCTTCGCGATGGGCGGTCCAATTCTGATCGCCCGTATCACTGGGACCGCCAATGAGATGGTGCTGACTAAGCTCGGCGAGTTTTGTCGGTGTGCCGCGTCGTGCGAGATAGGTAGACGCGGCCACGAACAAACGGCGGCTAGCGGCAAGTTTACGCGCCACGAAACTGGAGTCCGGCTGGTTGCCCAGGCGGAGCGCCATGTCTGCGCCTTCTGCGACGAGATTCTCGTAGCGGTCGGACATCATGAGATCGACCTTGAGCAAAGGATGCCGCTCCAAGAAACCATGCAGCAGCGGTACGATCTGCCGCACCCCATAAGTCGCCGGCAGAGCCACCCGCAATATCCCCGACAACTGATCCGCCCCACGCGCTGCGCTCTCCGCCTCTTCGATCCCAGCAAGTGCCTCGCGCGCCCGGGAAAGCAGCGCCTCGCCGGCATCAGTTAGCGAAAGTTCGCGGGTCGTACGCGTGAGTAGCTTGACGCCCAGCCGTTCTTCCAGCGCCGCGACCGTCCGCGAGACGGAGGGTTGCGACAATCCGAACTCTCGGGCCACTTTCGAGAAGCTGCCGGTTTCCACCGTGCGAACGAACATCGCGAGTTGCTGGAGCCGATCATTCATACGGAATACGTATACATTATATGAGATCGGCAGCGCTACTCGCCGATTTGCGCATGATTTAACTCCTGAGCAACACGCCACTCAACGGCGGTTCACAAAGCTGAAAGGAGTAAGACCATGGACAATCTCAGGGGCAAAGTAGCAATAGTGACCGGCGCATCGAAGGGCATAGGCGCGGAAATCGCCCGGCAGTTCGCCGAGGCGGGCGCGGCCGTTGTCGTCAACTACGCGTCGAACAAGAGCGATGCCGACAAGGTGGTGGGCGAGATCCTGGGCGGCCACGGCAAGGCCGTTGCGATCCAGGCGGACGTAAGCAAGAGCGCCGACGTTAAGCGGCTGTTCGCCGAAACGAAGACCGCGTTCGGAAGGCCCAGTATCCTCGTCAACAATGCGGGCGTGTACCGCTTCGCCCCTTTGGAGGAGGTGACGGAAGCAGAATTCCATCGCCAGTTCGACACCAACGTGCTGAGCATCCTCCTAACGACGCAGGAAGCCGTAAACGCCTTTGGCCCTGCCGGCGGCAGCGTAATCAATCTTAGTACGATTTCGAGCACCAATCCTGTGCCGAATTCGGTCATCTATTCCGCCTCGAAGAGCGCGGTGGATACAATCACCAAGGCGCTCGCCAACGAGCTCGTGGGCCGCAATATCCGCGTCAACGCGATCGCACCCGGCATGACCGAGACCGAGGGTCTGGCGGTGGCAGGCATCGAAGGTGAGACTGCCAGAAATATCGGAGCAACCTTGCCGATGGGCCGACTGGGACGGCCCGATGACATTGCGCGCGTCGCAATCTTCCTCGCTTCGGACCAATCCGCCTGGCTGACAGGCGAACGCATCACGGCCTCCGGCGGCCAGCGTTAGGCGGCCGGCCTTTCTTCGACGGCACTGCGGGAGCGTCTTGGAGTCGGCCTCCCTCATATCCTTCATCCAGAACTGACGGAGAGAACTCATGTCTGAGCCCGAACAATATGACGTGGTGATCCTCGGCAGCGGCCAAGGCGGCAAGCTGCTCGCATGGCACCTGGCCCGCGCGGGAAAGAAGGTTGCGGTCGTGGAACGCCGATGGATCGGCGGCTCCTGTCCAGCCGTCGCTTGCCTGCCGAGTAAGAATGAACTCTGGAGCGCGCGGGTCGCACACCTCACCCGTCACGCCGCGGAGTTCGGAACGGTCATCGGACCCGCTGTGACCGACATGGCGCAGGTCCGCCGCCGCAAGCAGGACATGATCGACCGGGAGGTCGCCTTCCATCTCAACGCCTACGAAACCAGCGGCGCGGAGCTAATCATGGGGAGCGGCCGTTTTGTGGCGCCAAAGACGCTCGAAGTGGCTTTGAACGGCGGCGGCACGCGACTGCTCGTTGGTGATAAAGTCGCAATCAATGTCGGGACGCATGCGGCCATTCCGAGCATTCCCGGCCTTGAGGCGGCACGACCGCTTACACACATCGAAGCCCTGGAGCTCGATGTCTTGCCACCGCATCTGATCGTGCTCGGCGGCGGCTATGTCGGCCTTGAGCTGGCGCAGGCCTACCGCCGTTTCGGCAGCCGCGTGACCGTAATAGAAGCCGGTCCTCAACTCGTCGGCCGCGAAGATCCTGACGCCGCCGATGAGATGCGTCGGCTTCTTGCTGGCGAAGGTATCGAGTTCCTTATAGGGGCGGAGCCTCTCAATGTGCATGGCCGCTCTGGCGAAGGCATCAGCGTGGCCGTGCGCACCTCATCAGGCGAGCCGACGTTGGAGGGCAGCCATCTCCTTGTTGCGGCGGGGCGCGTGCCGAACACTGCCGGAATTGGTCTCGAAAAACTTGGCGTCGAAATCGACGGACGCGGCTACATTCGGGTCAACGAGCGGCTGGAGACGAGCGCGCCTGATGTTCTGGCGCTAGGCGAATGCGCCGGCAGCCCGCAGTTCACGCATGTCTCCGTCGACGACTTCCGCATCGTCAGGGACAATCTGGCAGGCGGCAACCGCAGCACGCGCGATCGGCTGGTGCCCTACACGATGTTCACCGACCCGCCGCTTGCCCGTGTCGGGCTAAGCGAAGGCGAAGCACAACGCCAGGATGTCAGCGTGCGCGTCGCAAAGTTGCCGATGAGCAGCGTCTTGCGCACCGAAGCAACTGAGGAAACCCAGGGGTTCATGAAGGCTGTCGTGGGCGGGGATGATGACCGTATCCTAGGGTTCACGATGATCGGTTCCGAAGCCGGCGAGGTCTTGGCTGCCATCCAGACTGCCATGCTGGCGAAGCTGCCGTACCCGAAGCTTCGCGATGCCGTCATCACGCACCTGACGATCGCAGAGGGACTAGGAGCTCTCTTCTCCAACGTGCCGCCTAGGTCGAATCAATAGCGATGAAAACATCACAGGCAGGTCCAGTTGATATGACGGGATCTGCCTGCGTCTGACCTGCACATTAAAAATTGACGCTCGAGCGACGCAGCCAACGGTCTGCATCGGATCGGTCCCGACTATGCAACCGGGCACCTCAACGTTCTCCCCGGACTGATCTGTATTTCGAAGCTGCGGGTTCGTTCTCCGGTGCGGTCCTTGAACGGTTCTGTAATCAGAAGCAGCCCGGCCACGAGACTTTTCCTGCAAAGAAACGTCGGAGGGCCATAGCGACAACAACGCAGAGGGAAAGATCGCCTATCGTAACGGCCGAGGTACCGTTGCAAGCATCTGGATCTTGGATGTGAGGCGGTCGATATCTCTTCGACCTGATTTCGAGAAGGCTACCGCGCGGGGTTCTCTGGATCGCCAATGTGCGTATGCTATGCGCGGACTATCGAACAATAACGAATTGTTTTTCGTGAGGGAGCTGAGAGGCGCCACAGGGTGTTCCCACCGGGAGGTAACAAGGTCGAAGATGCGGCGCAATGATGATTTTCCGGAATGGATTTCCGTAACTGATGCAGCGCCGCATCCACAGATGAACGAAAAAGGTGGGCTTTCTGCCCGCAATGCCCGGGGTGCAGGAATTCCTGAGCGCGAACTTCTCGCGCAAATTAGCGCTTGCCGATATGGCCGCGGTTTGCGGGCTTTCATCCTCTCATTTTGTGCGGGCTTTCTCCAGGACAGTCGGGGCGCCGCCGCATCACTACGTTCTCAATCTGCGGCTCGACTTGGCGGAGAGACTGCTTGCCGACAAGCGCATGGCCATTGCGGAGATCGCCCATGTGAGCGGGGTTCTCTAGCCAAAGCCACTTTACGACCGTCATGAAGAAATGCCGGCATCTAACGCCGGCGCAGGCGCGGGTGGGCAAGGTTATACGCGAAGCTTAGGCTGCATGCTGGAAGGCGGCTGGGCGCGAGGAGATGGAGGACGGCGTGTCGAGCGTTAACATAAGCGTCGGGCCATTGCACGTCGCTCGATGCGTGACTGGATGCGGGCTTCCGCTGGCTGGCTGAAATTTGGTTGGCCTTTACCGCCGCAAGGCGCGCCGCAAGCTTGGCAGGGGCGCAGGAAGAACCAACCCATTGGGATCTCCAGAGCTTCAGCTTCGGCGGAGGCAAAGGGTCGACGTGGTGCGCGGCTCGACGCACCGTACAGGGCCAGCAGCGGCATGCGGCGAAGCGCAGGCCAGTCTCCCTGGTTCGATCCCGGAAGTCCATCTAGATCGATTGAGACAAGCGGAACCTAATTCCATAACCTGGTATCTACCAGCCCTGCCGACCATACCAGTCATCGACATCTCGGCGTACGCGATCCTTCTCGATGCCGTAGCGTTCCTGGATCAGGCCCTCGAGCTGATCGCGTTTGCCGCCAATGCGGTCGATATCATCATCAGTGAGCTTGCCCCACTGTTCCTTGACTTTACCTTTGACCTGCTTCCAATTTCCTTCGACGCGGTTCCAATCCATCGTGGCTTCTCCTTCGAATCACACATCGGAAGAACGGACAAATCGCCCTCGAGTTCCGCTATAATCGGGAGAGGCGGGCTGGGAAGATGGTGGCGCACGTTGGTTTGATCGGCGCGATGATCATTGCGGAAGTTTCTAAGCGCTCCCATCCGTTTCGCTATCCTCATCGATTTGGCGCACCGGCAGGTAGGCGTTGGTTTCCAGCCACTCGCGCAACACAATCTGAATGAGATCTGACCGGCCGATCTTCATCTCTCCGGCGATCGAGTTCAGCGCGTCTTCTGTTGCCGGCTCCAGGGGAACGCCAGCGACGTTTCGCAGCATCAAGGCGGCGCGGCGAAGGATAACTTGAAGATCCGGCCGCGGCATGTCCGCGATGCGGTCGGCGGCACGCTCAAGCTCTTCGGCAATGGATGCGCGGGTCATGGCTCCATTTTTGCCACACCGGCGGTGGCCTGCCCAGTACAAGGGCAGGATTTAGTTCGCGTCAGGCGACTTTGGCCGTGGGTTTGGCAGGAGGTTTCTTCCGAGGGACCGGCTTCCGCCCCAGACCCGACGCCTTTGCCAAAGCGGACCGCTGTTCCGCATAGTTCGGCGCCACCATCGGGTAGTCGGCTGGCAATTTTCACTTGGCACGGTATTCATCGGCCGTCATGCCAAGGTAACGAAGGTGGCGTTTCAGCGATTTGAACTTCTTGCCGTCGTCAAGACAGATGATGAAGTCCGCAGTAACCGACTTCTTTGGATTGACCGCGGGGACCTGCATCTCAACTGCCGGCGCGGCAGGCTTGCTCAGACCAGGCAGGGAAGCGTGTAGAGACGCAATGAGGTTTGGCAGTTCGCCGGCCGGCACGGGGTTGTTGCTGACATATGCGGCGACAACACCCGCGGTTAGCTCGACAATCTCAGTGACACTATTGGTCCGCTCCGGCAATTATTGGAACTCCTATTGCTTCGGCACCTTCTACTTGGGATTTGCCTCTTCGCAATTCGCGAAAGAGCAAAACGTTCTGCGGTTGTAGATTGGCGCGATCGTATACGACCGCGCTGGCGGGTGTCCCGGTGTTTCATACTCTCAAGATGATGCAAAGCCAGGCGACCAGAAGATCGCGCCAAAGCCTCGAAATTGCGGCCTAATTCGGCTTCACGTCGCGGTGCAGGCAGTCCTGCACTTCAATCGACGTTCAGGGGCCGCATCTCGAACGCTGGCGACGCGGATGTCCGTCGCGCGCTCCACGATGCTGACGGCGGCGAACCGCCGGTCCGCATTTCGCGGCAGGAGCGGCGCAGCCCGGTTGCCGTGCTGTTTCATCATATTCGGTCATCAGCGAAAGTCGCTGACCTGACCTTGGTCGTGTGTGACGCGTATCGACATCATACCGGGTTGGCGTCCGGTCGTCACCGTCGACCCTTCGATGAGGACGCCGCCTGAATGGCGCTTGGCGCCCCAATCTTGTCAACTCCTCCACGACAAATTCGGCCATCGATGGCTCCTGAAAGCCCGCCCAGCGCGTCAGCCGTATCCCGCGGTTTTCTGGATCCAGTGCTCGGCCTCTAGTGCTGCAAATTATTCTGGAGACTTGAGGTTCCGGTAACTTGCGAATTCGAACTCACTGATCTTGCGCGTGCCGAGATCGGTGACGCGCACCCAGGGTTTGCCGGATGTTCGCCCGGGCTTCAGTGGTCGCTGGACGACCTTCACAACGGCATGAACATGGCTGTGGGCTTCCACTGAGGTGGTGCTGATCACCTTCGTGCCGTTCATCGCCTCAACTTTGAAACTTGCCATCGGCCCGATCTCTCCGAGGCGATCCTAGCCAAGTCCGAATTCGAACGGAACTGTCGTGGCTGTTGCTGGTGAACAGGAATTGCTTGCTAAGGTGCTGGTGCACGAAGGCGGCTATTCGAAAGATGGGCGGCCTTGTTCGCTTAGATGCAACTGATGGTTTGGGGAGCGTTGCTACCCTTGGCCAGCATCGTCCTCCGCTGGCCGGCTCCGATGAAGCCCGTCACTGTTTCCGCAGTGGCGGGCTTTTTAACATCCGCTGACTGTGCGTGACGCCTATCCCGCCATTGCCGCCATTGCCGCCCGTGGTGGGAGCCGCATTGTCGTTGCCACCGCTGCCGCCATTGCCGCCGGTGATCGTCCCGAGGTTAGTGAATGTGGCTCCGGAGACAAGCGAAACGCCGGCGCTTCCATTGCCGCCATGACCGCCGAGCACCGGGATCGTTTGCGTCGAGCAGCAGCCGACGTTGTTGCCGCCGTTGCCGCCGTTCCCGACGAGGATTCGCAGATCGTGGCTTCAGGCTTCAACTGATCGCGTTCCACAGCCCGCTCGAGCATGAACCGGGCTGGCAGCAGCTTCATCAGGAAGAAGCTGGCGCCGAAAAGAGCTCCGCCGAGCGCCACAAGGCGCGGGCCCTCGAAATCTTCCAGCTTTCGCATCAGCGCACGGGTCGACATGGGTTACTCCTGCGTGCCAGGCGTTCAATGGCGAAAGATCGTCGGCTCGAAATTGGACTGACGCAGAGCGCCTGCCGCGCGATCGATGTTTACGGATGCATTCTGGTCTCTAGCGTCGAACATCAGTCCGACGACCGTGCCGCTGTGAGCGACCTGAACGCCAATGGCGCCGAAGCGGTCACCGACGGTTTCGATCTCTCTCAGCCGTGGTTTGGCAAGAAACCGCTCGTTGATCCGCGCGCTCGCCGTCGCAACCCTGCCCAGCATGCGGGCGTCCGCATTCTTGATGGCTGTTCGCAACAGGCTTCGAAGCGGCCGAAAGGTCTCGATCTCCAGGTGACCGTAACGCGCCGGCTCGAATTCAAGCGTATCGACCGTGAGCTGGGGGGTGGTATCGATGCTGATGAAGTCGATCGGCGGCAGCGGCTTGCGGAATGCCTCCATCACGATGCCGTCCCGGTGCGCAAACAGCACCGCTTGCTGCCTGAACAAAGTGGAGTCACAGGCCGTTTCCGCGCTGACCGCGAGCTGCATGACCTCATCCGACGCCGCATCGATCTCCAACCAATTCAATACCGCCAGGATGCTTGCCAGAACGTCGGCGGTGGAGGAGCCCATGCCACGGCCAATGGGGATGTTGCTATCCATCGAGAGATGGCCGCCGCTGCCGGGCCGGCCGAATGCATTGATGGTCAACTCGGCCGCGCGTCGAGCCTTCTCCCGCGAGGCTGGCCAGACAGTCACGTGATCGCTATCGTTTGCGCTGAACCTGGCTTTGGACCTCAGATGACGACAGGGCAGCGAGACCAGCGCGCGTCGCAACCGCGCGCCCTCATCCTCGAAAACGCCTTGAACCAGTTCCCCGTGATGGCCAATGGCTTCAGCGTATCCCGAGCCCTCAGACATGGGCATTCCTCCATATACTTTAGCAACCACTTAAGTTACTCGGTGAATACTTTCGCAGGCCGGATCGTCTACAGCAACAACCAAGTTGATAATCTTTTGTATTCCAAAACGTTGCGAGTACATGACGCGCATTTATTTCCTCTTACATATTGGTCACAAATGTAGAGCCCGACCAGGCGGGCAGGGGCGGCTGCCGGCGTTCCTCGATATGTGCTGCGGGAATGATCAGGCCGACTGGTCTTCGAGCGCGTATCCGGCGAGCCTTACAGTGCGAATGGCAACGCTTCGTGATGACCGCCTGAGTAACTTTCGCAACTGGCTCATGTGAACATCGACCACGCGCGTGCTTACACTGGCGCTATTTGTCCAGGCCACGGCGATCAGCTCATCGCGGCTGAGCACCTTTTCCGGATTTTCCAGCATGTGGCGCAGCAACTTGAACTCGATTGGCCCGAGCGATATCTCCTTGCCGGCGCAGCGCACGCGATGGGTATCAAGCTGCATCTCGATATCGCTATATGCCAGCGACTTGCCACGCCGGGATCCCTGTTCCGATGCTTGGCCCACCGCCAGCCTGGCCCGCAGGTATTCGAGCAGCTTGGCCGGGGCAAACGGCCGGACAAAGCATTCGTCAATGCCAGACCTCAGCAGCTGAATGTGCTGAGCTTCCGCGCCGGGCGACACCAGAGCGACACAGGGGAGGGCGCCTGTGCGAGCATCCTGCTTGAGCCCGGCACTTTTGGCCCCCAGCTGGTTGTCCGGTCGACAATCCAGCACCACGGCCCGAACCGGCATGCCCGCTGCAAGCTCCAGCACTTCATCGATGGAACCGGCCAGCGTACTGGCGAAGCCGTCGACCTCGAGAATGTGGCTGAGGAGCAGATAAAATTCCGCGTCCTTCGAGCAGATCACTATCAATGGCTTCATATGCGCAGCGTTAGGATCTTTCAGCTGCCATCAAGACGGGCTGGCTATATTCGAATCCCGCATTCCCAAAGGCCAGCATGCCAGAACAAGCCACCCAAAACAACAAAGCCCAAAAACGAGCTTGGCGTCGCAGCAAACATGCCGGCGGCCGGTCCGTGCTTCCCTCTACGGCAAATTCGAGTCCAGCGGCGGCCGCCGCCAAAAAAGACAAAGGGCGTATAAACCGAAATCCCGCGCGCGTCCGCAACGGCGGACAAGCCTCGCGCGTGGGATGGAGGAATTCCGCCTCGGCCGCGGTGGTGAACGGGACAGCCTAAGGAGCGTCAGCATAGCGACGGCTGAAAGCCTGGACGCGGGACTGACTGTCCCCGCCAAGGCGGTCCGCACACTGCACGATGGTCGAGGTAGGCCGTGGTATCTGTCATCGGCATCCCGCCGCAACGGATCTCGCCGGCGAACCGGAACCTATCGCCTGATCATTAATCTACTCCCAGGGGGAGCCCGATGGCCGGCGATGACCAGTTCGAAAGATGTTGCGGCCCGGAAAGCCTTACCGCGTGTTCTCGAAGGGCTGAAAGAGGCCCATCACGCCCGCAGGCTATTCATTGAGGCCGCGACGAAGGGGATATTCTGGCTAAATGGGGCCCGCTGAGTTGAGCGGCAGCCGCCTTTTCATCGAGAGCCAGATAGGCTTACTCTAAGAAGGTCGCCCGGAGCCTTCCATGTGCAACGATTATGAACAGCATGTCCTGTGGGGTGAATACTGTCGGATGATGGCGTCGCTGGCGCTCAAAATCCCGGCGCACCAAACCGAACTCGATTTGCCGCAGGCGGATGACATCCGCATTAATGACCCGGCGCCAATAATGCGCGGCGCCGGCGATGCGATTGAATTGGCATCGATGACGTTCGGATTTCCGCCGGCGGGCCCAAAGGGGGGACCGGTGTTCAACTTTCGCTCCGAAGGGAGGCAATTCGCAAACAGCAATCGATGCCTCATTCCGGCCTCCGGGTTCTTCGAGTTCACTGGTGCGAAATATCCGAAGGCGAAACATCGCTTTACGCTCAACGGCTCTCCATTTATGGCCATCGCAGGGCTTTGGCGTGAGGCCGCCGGCAACAAGCCGCCTACCTTCACCATGCTGACGACTGATCCCGGGCCCGATGTCGCACCATTTCATAATCGGCAGGTCGTTGTTCTTCAGCCGCAGAATTGGGCTGCCTGGATCAACCTGACGAAGCCCGAATCTGAACTCTTGCGGCCGCTTCCGGCGGGGTCGCTTAGAGTGGAAACGGTGCGCCCGCAAAGCGCGTAACACGAGGCCGATCCTGACGATCATTCCATGTCGGGTACGTCACCGCTGACGAAAAGCGTTGTAGGCGGGCCGTAGTCCCCAAGCGCTGGATCGGCATCGCGGCTCCATGCGATGACGCCGACATGCCTGGTAGCCAGCGCCTTGGCTATGCGAACTGCCCTTTCCTCGCTTTGCTGATCCGCCGGGCCGTAGGCGGCAAACAGATCGCCCTCGTTGCCGCGATCAAAGGCAATGACGACGATCAGCTTTGGCTTCTTCTGGCCAGGCAGGACATGGTCGGACATCATCTCTCCTTCGCATCAGCGCGAGGCCTGCTTTTCCGTCGCCGCTTCAAGCGCGTTTATTGCATCACAGACGGCTTGGCGCTTGGGTTCGACCGGCTCGTCAGGGTGGAAATGAGAAAGCGAAAGAGTGGTGAAGACGACGGTTAGGTCGCCGATGAGGTCTCGCATTTTGAACCGATCTTCGACATCGGCCGCAATGCGCCAGGCCAAGATGGAATCCCTTCCGCTAAGCGTGTCTTTGCCGCCTCGCTCAACATCTGCACGAAGCATCGCCAACGCGGTGACGCGGTCGACGAGTTGGGTTTCCGGATCGATCAGTAGCTCCAGATCCACGCTTAGAGGCTTGCGTTCTTCAGGCCAGCCGGCACAGCACGCCTCCAGGGCGGCGGTATGGGCTTGGCCCCAGGCTTGTGCGCAGGCGCCGGCTCGACCGTCCAATCCATCTTCCGGAAAGCCGTTTATATCCCAGCCTTCGAGTGCAAAGGCGCCTTGTGCCGCTTCCTCGGCTGTGAAACCGGCGCGCTCCAAAGCCGTCTCGGCGGCCGCGATGCCGCGCGAAATCTCCTCAGGCGATGCGCCTGGGACGGTCAAAACCAGGTCCATGTCTGTCTCCGGTAACTATTTTAGCTACAGTGAACGAAAAGAGAACATTGAGTCAAGACTGCTCTTGACGAGGAAGGAATATGTTCCTTATTCCTGAATGACATCTGAGCAGGAAAGAGGCATGGGAACGCGCCAGAACGCGCCGGCCGGCGAAGCTATGTCCGAACTGGAAGAGGTGGCTGAGCAGGCCATAGCCGCAGCCGGCGGCGATGTCTTGGTCGCGTTGCTGAATGTCCTTGCCAGGAACAACGACCTTGAACGGGAACTGGGCTTGTCGCGGGCCGCAGTCTCGAACGGCTATTCTCGCGGCTGGCATAAGGCGCGGGTTCAATGACCGAGACGGCGGAAGACAATTTCCGGATCGAAGTCTGGGATCGAGAGGAGAAAACCCATCTAGAAACCATATGCCGATCTCCGGACGCGGTGGTCAGCCAGGCAGCTTGGCAGGCGGCCATTCGGCGTCGGCCCGGAATGCTGCTGATTCACTACAACAGCCGCCATGTCATGGAGAAGATTATCACTCCGGGCGAGGTGAAGGTTCCACCGCAGACTGTCATCAACGGCAGCATTCATGCCGGGTTGGACGTTTCACTTGGCGATCTGCGCGAATGGCACACGTTGCGAGCTTGGTGCAAACGCTGCTCGCACTATGCCGAGGTGAAGCCAGCCGCGCTTATTCGGCGATACGGCAAGGACGCGCTGTTCAGCTCCGTTGAGAGGGCGCTTGTCTGCACGAGCTGCGATCGAGGCGGTCCGGTGAGACTGGAGATTCACAAGCTGCCGCGGAATTGAACCGGCTCCTGAGGGAACGGCGAAGGTCCTAGTGTTGCCTGCGCCAATTCCAGGGCTTGTCGAATGAGCCGGCCCACAGGCCGCGCTTTGCGGTCCTGGCTTCCTGCTCGGCTCCAACGTAGAAGCCGGCACTGTATTTCGGCCAATCAAGCGCATAGCCCTGCCTGACCATCCATTCGCCGATATCGACGCCTGCGGCGGTGCAGACAGCGACCATGCGCCTGTAGCGATCGCGGTCGACTCCAATGCACGATGTTGGGCGATGCGCATCGAGGAAATCCGCCAACACCAGAGACGCCTGCTGGCCGCAACGGTACTTCTTGCCAGAGGCGATGGCGCAGATCTGAGCACTCTCCGGCGCGTCCATGCCATTGAGGCGAATCCGCTGTCCATGAATTTCGATCGTGTCGCCGTCCACGACTGATGGAATGCCCACCAGTGGTTCGGCCACGGAAGGCAAGGTGAGGCAGAGCAAGGCGGCCGACAAGCGGCAGACGCCAAGGGCGGGAAATCGCGGCATCTCAGCCATCGCACGCGCAGCCGGGCGCTTTGTGGCATCGCTTCTCTCGCGAGATGCAGCTATCGCCACATGCCTGACCGGCCGAACAAGTCTTGCAACATCCCTCGACATAAACCGTCGACCAGGGCACCGGCGCCTGTGGGCGCCGCACGACCGACGCAGGATCCACCGGCATGAAAACGCCGCCGATCGCCAATGCGGCGATAATCCGAAACATAACTGCGCCTCCCTACGACACCCCGGCTCCGTGCCAGCGACCTCGGTGATCCAAGACCCAGGTCCTTAGTTCTCTTCTTTACCTTCTTGGTCGGGGCAGTTCTTCCCTCATCCGGTTCCGCTGTGCCGCAGACTGAACCGACATGCAACTGAGCCCCGCCACGCGGCGGGGCTTCATCAAGGTCAGGCCGCTACAGCCTGGCACCTTGCCAGGGCAGTCCCTCAGGCTTTGACGGATGCCTTGCGCGTCTTCTTCAGCGGTGACTTGATTGACGCCGCAGGTGTTCTTGCGGCTGCTAAGCGCGCTGGTTTTTTTGTTTTCTCGTTCGCGGTTGGTGCGGGCACCACCGCCTTTCGTCCAAGGCCTGCTGATTTCGCCAATGCCGAGCGCGTGGCCGTATAGTTCGGCGCGACCATAGGATAGTCGACTGGAAGGTTCCACTTCAGGCGATACTCATTAGGGCTCAGATTGTAGTGAACTCGGATATGGCGCTTGAGCGATTTGAACTTCTTCCCATTCTCAAGGCAGATAATAAAGTCTGGCGTCACCGACTTTCTGATCGATATTGCCGGTTCCTGCTTGACCACAGGCTCTATCGCCGTCGTGCCGATGCCTTTCAGAGCGGCATGAATATCGCCAATCAGCTTCGGCAACTCGCCAACCGGCAGCGGATTGTTCGAGACATACGCGGCGACGATGTCGGCCGCTATCGACACAGTATCCAGTTGGCCGTCATGTTCGAGAGCAGTGGTCATATAGTTTCCTCTTACCGTATCGGACGAATTGATCGAGCTTTGATTTGCCATACCGCCAGCGAGACAAATAGTTTATTTCCCTCTACAAGCCACATGTTTTTTCCCAAAACATGCCGAAAATACTACACCTAGGCGAGTCAACCTAGCCAAGCAGAGCCGGCAAGGCTGCCATGAACGAAACGCCGAGAGGTCGGTGTAAGAGGAGAGGCCGGGACATTTGTCGATCATGGCGGAATGAATCTATTCCCTGCGGTGATTCCCTTGCAAACAGGAAGTCGACGATATTCTCGTCATCGTCTCCAGGTAGTTCGGTAAACGCCGCTTCGAGTTTAAGGCGATCCCAAATCACGCGGCCGTCAACTTTCTTCGGCTTCGGCATGCGCCGGTCAGCAACCATCTGGTCGAATTTTGTCATGGCCGCGCCAACATATCGGGCAGCTTCTTCGCGTGAGAGACCCCGAGAAGGATAGGAAAGGGAGTCGCTTTTCATAACCTCGCCCCGGTATGTGTCCGCCCTTGTGCGTGGGCTTCCCATTCATGGATCAAGATCTGGATTGTATAGCCACTGCCGGAAGGGATCCGATCAAACGGTGCGGTGAATTGCGGTCAGGGCGTGTAAATAGGATGGTTTGCTGGTTGAGCGCCGAGTTGGTGTACTGGAAATAGACCGTCGGAATCACGCGACGACCGGTAAAAACGGTGCCCCCTTCTTCGAAGAGTGTCTTATTTTACGCAGGCATGGCACCAATCGTTTTTGATCCGGCGCCCTTCGCCGGGGGCGGTCGGTCCCGCATCCCGCCTGGCGGCGGCGCTATGCTGATGCTCCTTCGGCCGCCTCTGTTGAACCGGTCTCAGGGCCACGAACTTGCTCCAGCACCGAACTGACTTGGTCGCAATGACGGACATTTCGGTGCCTCCGCCTTGTACGCCGTTTTTCATTTGGTCGGGAAAGCAGAGCTCTCCCGACGGAGAGTTAGAGGATGGGAGGGGTTTTTCGCGACGGGTTGAAAGCGGAAGGAGAGGCCTTCGGCGCCCGTCGCGGAGAACCGCGATGTATGTCCGGACCAAACGAACCCACGCCGCCGACCGGTCGAACCTCTACGACGAGATCACCGGCAAGATAATTGCCGAGCTGGAAGGGGGTCGTTTTCCCTGGGTTCAGCCATGGGGAACTTCCGCCGCAAACGCGTCGCTTTCCCTGCCGAAGAATGCCAGGACGCATCGCGCGTATAGCGGGATCAACGTGCTTATTCTCTGGGGCGCGGTCGTTGAATGCGGGTTCCCAACGCAGAGTTGGATAACTTATCGACAGGCTTTCGCGCTCGGCGGGAATGTCCGTAGAGGCGAGCGCGGGACAACGGTCGTTTATGCCGATCGTTTTGTCCCGGATCACGAGAAGAAGCGCGCTCGCGAGACGGGTGAGGATGCTCAAGCCATCCCGTTCCTCAAGCGCTTCACCGTTTTCAACATTGAACAATGTAAAGGGCTACCTGACGAAATCGCAGCTTCGGCTGTACTGCCGGTGGCTAGCCCGATCGAACCGCGTGTCGAGGCGCTGATCAAGGCCACCGGCATCGACTTTCGTATCGGCGGCGATAGGGCGTTTTACGTGCCGGCCCACGATTATATACAGGTGCCTCCGCCCCAAGCCTACTTCGAGCCGATCAATTGGCATCGGACAGCCTTGCATGAGCTCGGTCATGCCACCGGCCACAGTTCACGTCTCGATCGCAAATTATCCGGCTCTACCGCCTCCAGGAAGTATGCGTTCGAGGAACTCGTGGCAGAAATCAACGCGGCCTTCTGCTGCGCCGCCTTGGGCATAGTGCCCACGGTTCGGCATGCCGACTACATCGGCTCATGGCTGGAGGTTTTGCGCGAGGACAATCGCGCCATCGTTCGCGCCGCCAGCCTGGCCAGCAAGGCGGCCGATTGGCTTCTTGGCCACGTGCCGGTGGAGGCCGAAGCATCCATCGGGCTGAGCGCAGGCAACGACAAATGGGCGGCATAATTTCGCTGACCCGAACAGCGCATGCACCGTTCCGCCGATCGGCATAGGTATCAAGTGCCAGCCGCACTTCGTCTGTCCGCTCCAACCATCGGCTCACGCGGAGACAACGTACAGGCCGACATGCGTGCGCGCTCGGCAGTCGAGCAACGGTGTGCCGGATTGTGCAGGCAGGAGAGGGAGAGGGTTGGAGGGATCTTGTGACGGGTTCAAGGCTGAGAGAGAGGCTCTCGGCGGCCCGTCGCGGAGACCTTCAAATGACCACTGCCGTTCAAAAGATCACGCTGTCGTCCTCGCGCGATATCCCTTTCAACAAGCTGGTGCTCGGCCAGTCCAATGTGCGTCGCATCACCGATACCATGCGCGAGCGGCTCACCGCCTACGGACTCTTCCATGAAATCATATCCTGGAAGCTGCGCATGTTTGTGCCGGCGGACGCCAGCGGGCCTGCGGTGCCGGCCAAGGTTATCGAGTGTTGGCCAGTGCAGCGCATCAGTGAGAGGGAGGCCCGCTGATGCTGCCTCGCGATGCATCCGAACTGGCAAGCCATCTTGCTCGGCAGGCTGAGGCTGTTTGCCGCCGTTACCTTTCCAACGGTCGCCGTGAGGGCCGCTACTGGCTGGTTGGCGACGCCCGCAATGCGCCGGGGCGCTCGATGTTTGTGCGTCTCAAGGGACCGGATTGCGGCAAGGGTGCCGCCGGGAAATGGACCGACGCCGCCACCGGCGAGCACGGCGACCTTCTGGACGTCATCCGTGAATCGCTTGGCCTGACGGACTTCAAGGATGTGTCCGGCGAGGCGCGCAGCTTTCTGTCCATGCCGCCCACGAACGAACCAAAGGGCCAGTGGGAGCAAGCCGTTCCCGCTGCCGGCGGTTCCCCTGAAGCGGCGCGGCGGCTGGTCTCCATGTCGCAGCCGATACGGGGAACTCTTGTGGAGACGTATTTGCGCGCACGCGCGATTACAGCCGTGCATGAGACTGGGAGCCTACGGTTTCATCCTCGCTGCTACTACCGTTCAGACCGCGGCCGGACTGAAACCTGGCCGGCAATGGTCGCGGCGGTCACCGACCTCAAAGGCAAGCTTACCGGGGCCCACCGCACCTGGCTCGATCCGGGCGGATTTAGCGAAGCCCATCTCGGCCGCGCTCCGCTCGAGACACCGAGACGGGCCATGGGCGAACTGCTCGGACACGCTGTCCGCTTCGGCTGCTGCTGCGATGTCATGGCCGCCGGTGAGGGCATCGAGACCATGCTGTCGCAACGCACTGTCCTGCCCGCCATGCCGGCACTCGCAGCCTTGTCGGCGGCGCATCTGTCCGCAATCCTGTTTCCTGACACATTGCGGCGCCTCTACATCGCCCGTGACAATGATCCGGCAGGCGACGCAGCAGTGGCAACCCTGATTGAACGCACCAGCGCGGCCGGTATCGAGGCCATGGTTCTGACGCCGAAACTTGGCGACCTCAACGAGGATCTGCGTCTACTCGGCGTCAATGCGCTGAGGGGGATCCTGCGGGTTCAGATCGCGCCACAGGATGTCGAGCGCTTCGTGAAGCTGGCGGCCTGACCGGAAGGGGAAGGGAGGGGTGGCATTTGCTAGGCGTACCTCGGTGCGCAGGGGGGCCTTCGCTGAGGCGAGGGCCGGCCCACCGGCCTTCCAGAGGGCGATCGGGCACCAGCCGGTCCGGACAGGCAATGGCTGCGCCCCGTTATTTTCCGGCGGCCCTTGCCACCCCGTGCGGCGAGCCGCCCGGGACCTCGTCTTCGGGCCTTTCCATCGCGAACCAAAATAGCCGGGCTTCGCCATCCTTCACTCCCGTTCCGGCCCTGCGCTGGCGCTTCGGGTGCAAGTCCGGATCGTCCATCGCCTTCGTCGCCATGAAGGCCGCGATGGGCGCGGCCGGTCCCACGAAGGCAAGCCGCCATGAGCACCGAGCACGATACCGACTTCGAGCCGCAACCCGCATCATCATCCATCGACCACATCCTGCACGAGCTTCAGCTCTACGGCTACCGTCCCTTCGACGATGAACCCGATCCGCGCCCGCTTCCCGAAGGCCGGGTCATAGCCGCCAGCATCGCCGACATCTTCGACGCTCTCCTGGTGGCGATGGCCGACACACGCCTTGAGCCCGACCTCGAGGAGTTGCTGTGGGGGACGGTCAATCTGTTCCATCGCGCGACCAAGCGGATCGAACGCGAGCTCGATGAAAACGAGCTTGGCCAGCAACGGCTACAGCGCGAACAAGACGGATCCGAGGTCAAGTCGGTCGAGCTCGAGCGCCTCATCGCCCAAGGTCAGACGCTGCTCGAACGCCGCAACGCCTTCGAATTGATGCGCGATCAGGCCGCCGAGCATTACGAGCGCCACACACACTCGATCTGGCGCCCGCGTTCGGGCTCTGTCGTCAACCATCGCAACCTGACCGCGGCTCTGATCGACAGCCGGGACTTCGTTGCCGCGAGGAAGCATACAGACAGTCAGGTGCTGTTGCCTCCGGGCCCGAAAGTCGCCTTCACCGGCGGGCTCGATTTCAACGATCATTGGCTGATCTGGGCCAAGCTCGACCAGGTCCATGGCAAGCATCCGGACATGGTCCTGCTGCACGGCGGGTCACCCAAAGGTGCCGAGTTGATCGCGGCCAAATGGGCTCACAGCCGCAAGGTGCCACAGATTGCCTTCAAGCCGGACTGGACCAAACATGGCAAGGCCGCGCCCTTCAAGCGCAACGACGCCATGCTCGACACCTTGCCGATTGGCGTCATTCATTTCCCCGGCTCAGGCATTCAGGACAACCTCGCCGACAAGGCCCGCAGGCTCGGCATTCCGGTGATGAGGTTCGGCGCCACATGACGGCGCCACAAGGCCAGTCGCCTCCAGTCATTCGCTTTGTTTTTCGTCGCTCCCGGCGCGTTGATCGAACGATCGCTCCTGCCGATTTGGCGGCGGTGAATGCGAAGTGGCGAACCATGAGGTTCACATCCCATCCCGTCCTGGAATGGAGAACAGGGACCCTATCCCCGCGTTTGTCGGCGCAATTCCTTGGTCCGGTCCGAGGGCCTGATGCCATCAATCCATAAAGGGTCGGACTACGCAAAGCGTGCCGCCGTTTCGGCTTTGCCTTCACGGTGATTGCGGCCCTCGGCCGGATACATCGGGCGTCTGTCACGCGGGGATCGCTCCCCGCTTCCAGAACAGGAGCCGGGAAAATGTCCCTCGTCGAAGCCAACGCCTTCGCCTTCAGCCTCGCCACCAGGCGCCGGCGACGGTACACTCACGGTCGTGCGGCCGACGAATATGAAGGAGAGGTTTCCCAGATCGTCCGCGACGATCGATCCACCCGAGCGATGATCCGGACAAGATGCGGCCGGACGTCCTTTCCGTCCTGGCCCCAGGGCAGTGCTAAAGCTCGAAGCGCAGTTGACGTTGATCCGGCGGCAACACATCGCCTAGGGAGGAAAGCGTGACGCCCAACAGGCGGATTCCCTTCCGCACCGGAAACACCGATTGAAGGAGATCGGCTGCGAGATGTTCGAAATCCGGAAGTTCGATCGGCACCGCCACCGTGCGGCTGCGCGTGATCTGCTGGAAGTCGGCGAACTTGATCTTCAGCGTGACGGTCCGGCCCCGAACGCCTTTGCCCTCACAGTAGCCCCGGACCTTGGCGACCAGCGGCTTGAGTTCGGCGATTGATGCATTGAGGTCGAATATGTCGACTGCGAACGTGTCCTCGGCGCCGATTGATTTGCGCGGCCGATCTGGTTCGACCTTGCGTTCGTCGATGGCGCGCGCGATTTGATAGTACCAGAGCCCCGCCTTTCCGAAATGCTGCTGCAGGAAAGGGAGCGACTTGCCCTTGAGATCGGCGCCGGTCTCAATTCCGAGCGCCTCCATCTTCGCGGCGGTCGCAGGACCGACACCATGAAATTTCTTGACCGGCAAACCCTCGACAAACGCCGGCCCATGGCGTGGCGTGATGACGAACTGGCCGTTCGGTTTGTTCTGGTCGGACGCCATCTTGGCGAGAAATTTGTTGTACGAGATTCCGGCGGAAGCGGTGAGACCGGTCACCATCAGGATCTTTGTCCTGATCGTCTCGGCGATCGTCGTGGCCGACGAAATATTGAGCCGGTTCTGCGTCACGTCGAGATAAGCCTCGTCGAGCGAGAGCGGTTCGATGAGATCGGTATGTTCGGCGAACACCTCGCGGATCTGAGCCGAGACTGCCCGGTAGACGTCAAAACGAGGCGGCACAAAGATGAGTTGGGGGCATTTGCGCTTTGCCGTGACCGAAGGCATGGCGGAGCGAACGCCGAAGGCGCGGGCCTCGTAGCTTGCGGCAGCCACCACGCCGCGGGCGGCCGCTCCACCGACGGCAAGCGGCTTGCCGCGGAGTTCTGGATTGTCGCGCTGTTCGACCGACGCGTAGAACGCATCCATGTCGACATGGATTATCTTGCGCGGGTCAGCGCCGCGGCAGGGGCCATTTGCCTGCAATGTCATTCCGCCAGGATATAAGCTTCGTGCTGCCGGATCCTACAATCTTCAGTTCCGGACATCGCCCCTTATCATGACCGTCAAATCGTCATTCAAGGATTGGGCCGCGTGGCTCGATCCGTCGGTCTCCGCCAAATCATTGACCAGACCGTTGCCGGCAGGGACATTGTCGGTCGAACAGCTCGGTCAGCTGGACCGTTGGCTCGATTCCAATATCATATACGCAGCGTGCACCTGTTGAAGGAGGCCGCACCAGACCAGCCAATTGAATTACAGCATAGCGTCCCTCGCCATCAGGCGTGGTCGACCGATCCTCTTGGATGCGCGCTTGCGCTTTTCCAGATAGGAAAGCAGAGCCGGCAGGCGCATCGCATTGAGGACTCGCTGCGCAGGGACGCCGCCCTTGCGCGACATCTCAACGCCCCAGTGCATGTGATCGAGCTCGCGAATTGAATGAGCATCCGGATTGACACTGAAGATGCAGCCGTATTCGAGTGCCTCCTGATGCCAGCGCCAGTCGAGATCGAGACGCCATGGATGTGCGTTGACTTCGACGGCGACGCCAAATTTGGCGCAGGCCCGAAGAACTTTGGCGATGTCGAGATCGTAGCCCGGGCGCCGCAACAGCTGGCGGCCTGTCATGTGGCCGATGATCGTCGTCCGGGGGTTGCCGATCGCCTCGATGATGCGCTCAGTCTGCTCCTTCCTGGGCAGTTTGAAGCGGCTGTGCACGCTGGCGACGACGAAGTCGAACTGCTCCAGGACATGATCCGGATAGTCGAGCGAGCCGTCCGCCAGAATGTCAGCCTCAATGCCTTTCAGGATACGGAATCTCCCACCATACCGCCGGTTCAACCGGTCGGCCTCGCGATGCTGTTCAGTTATCTCCTGCAGCGAAAGGCCACCCGCATAGTGAGCGGACTGCGAATGATCGGCGACACCATAATATTCGAACCCGCGCTTGCGCGTGGCTTCGGCCATCGTCTCGAGCGTCTCGGTGCCGTCGGACGCTGTCGTATGGGAGTGCAGGATGCCACACAGATCTTGGTCTCGAACAAGTGCGGGCAGCTCGTGGCTGGCCGCCCGTCTGATCTCATCCCTGCCTTCGCGCAGTTCGGGCTCGACGAACTGCAGGCCTATGGTCTCGTAGATATCCTCTTCTGTCGCTGAGGCGACCAGCTTTCGGCCGCGATAGAGCCCGTCACCCTTCAGGACAAATCCCTTGACGGCCGCGAGCGTCTTCAGCTGCTTGAGGTGATCTGCCGAACCGGTCGCGTCGAGGAGCCTGGCGCCAAAGTGCTTCTTGTCGGTGATGACAACCCGCAGGGTCGCATCCGCGAGCTCGGCCTGCTCCGTGCCTTGCGCTACCAGCGCGAAAGCGGAAACGAGCTCGCACCCGCGCCGGAAGTCACCGGCGATCTCGACGCGGGAGAACTCCGGATGTTCTTGCTGCAACGATGCCATTGCATGCTCCAGGAGAGCAGCAGCCTTGTGGAGATGAAGCTGCATCTGACCGCTTCGCGCGATAGCCAGGTTCTCCAGGATCTTCGTCTGAAGCGCGGCACCAAGCCCCTTGACCGGCCTGATGCGATCTTCCTTCGCCGCGGTTTTGAGCTCCGCCAGCGAACTCACGCCGAGCGCCTGGTGAAGCTTCAATATCTTGTCGGGCCGAAGACCAGGGATTGCAAACAGCTCCATCACGCCTGCCGGCACCTCTTCCCGCAGTTTGTCGAGGCTTGGGTGCGTGCCGGTCTGATGGAGCTTCGTCACGATGTCCGCGATGGCGTCCCCGATCCCCGGGATACTGGTGAGGGCGCCGGCGGCGATGATGCGATCAAGTGGTTGGGAGAGTGCCGCCAGGCTGTCAGCGGCACGTAGATACGCCTTTGCGCGATAGGGATTACCGCCGCGCAGGGATGTCCTATGCGCGTATTCCCTCAGAAGATTGGCGATGGTCCTCGTGTCGGTTTTTGCCATGGCTTCAGGCAAACGAGGCCGGTCTTGGCAGGTTCCAAAGAATCCTGGCGGGCCATGGCGCCGGGTTGGAAAAACGGCGTGGCTTCTCCTCTGCCCGCTGGCGCTACAGATGTGGCAGGGATTGATCAGCGCGCCCCCAGCCCGCCAGAGCCTTGGAAGCCGCTCGTTTCTTCAATTCGGGAGCGTCGCCGACATGGAAATGCGAGGGTGCATTGATGGTCTTCATCTCCGCCCAGGTGATCGGCGCCGCCACCGGAGCACTCGGCCGGGTTCTCGCGCTGTACGGCATGATCGCGGTCGCTCCGCGCTGGTTGCGCAGATAGTCTACGAATATGCGACCCTTGCGGCGGGCCTTCGACAACGCGGCGGTAAAATGGGCCGGATCGCTCTGGGCGACCGCCTGAGCCAGGCGGGACGCGAAATCCTTTACCTCCGGCCATTCTGCCTGTGGGGTCAGCGGAGCGATCACATGCACCCCCTTGCCGCCCGTCAGCATCGGGAAAGTCGTCAGTCCCAACGATTTGAGGATGTCGCGGAATTGAAAGGCAGCCGCGCGGACGGCTTCAAAATCCAAGCCCTCGTCCGGGTCCAGATCGAACACCAACCGGTCGGCCTTTTCGACGTCCTCGATGCGGGCTCCCCATCCATGCAGCTCAATCGTTCCCATCTGGACGCAGGTCATCAGCCCGTCGGCATCGTCCACATAGAGGTAAGGCTCCTCGTGTCCGTCCTTCTCGGTGATCCCGACGTGATGGACCTTGTCGCCAAAGCTGCCGGCGTCGTGTTTTTGGAAAAAGCACTTCTTCGCGCGGCCCTGCGGGCAGCGGACCAGACTGATCGGCCTGTTGCCGACCCACGGAAGCATGATGTCGGCGACCTCGGCGTAATGATCGGCTAGCTGTCCCTTGGTGATGTTGGATTCCGGGTAGATGACGCGGCCGCGATTGCTGATCGCAATCGTGCTGATTGCCGGTGACGGCAGGGTTGCTGTGCGGTGTTCCGTCTCGAGCACGACGGCCTCCGGCTTCTTGTCCTCGCGCAGGCCAAGATAGCTTGGATGACGCAGCGTTCCTTCGTTGGTCATCTCGGTAAAGGCGATCTCGGCTACAAGTTTGGGACGCAGCCAGTGGGCGCCGCGAACCTCCGCGCGCGGCGCCTCGACCGTGGCGGCTTTCTGCTCGAGCGGCGCCATGATCTTCATCAGCCGGGCCATCTCGGCGGTATCGAAACCGGTCCCGACCTTGCCGGCATAGCGCAGCTTTCCGCCATCATTGAAAACAAGAATCAGCGATCGAAACGCGCGATCCTTGTCTGACGGCGTCCAGCCGACGAGCACGAATTCCTGACGTTTGATGCACTTGATCTTCAGCCAGCTGCCGTCCCGGGCGCCGACATAGTCGGAATCCGCGAGCTTCGAGATTACCCCTTCCAGGCCGGCGTCGCAGAAGCGGTTCAGCAATTCCTCTCCACGGCCCTGGATATGATCGGAGTAGCGAAAGATGGGGTTCCTGGCCGGCAGAATTGCCTCCAGTTTCTTCTTGCGCTCCAGGAGCGGAAGCCTGGTCAGGTCTTCGCCATCGAGCTGCAGCAGGTCGAAGGCGAAATAGTCAATGCTCGCCGGAGCACCCTTCAATGCGTTCTGAAGCGCCTGGAAACTGGATCGTCCCTCGGTGTCGGTGACGACGGCCTCTCCATCGATGAGCGCCGAGCGAATCTTGAGCTTGCGTGCCTCGGACAGGATCGAGGGAAAACGGTCGGACCAGTCCAGACCGGAGCGCGTATAGGCGCGCGCCTCTCCGCCACCCACAGCGACGAGGATGCGGTAGCCATCGTATTTCATCTCGTGAATCCAGCGATCGCCGGGGGGAACTGTGTCCACCAGTTTTGCGAGCTGGACCGGCCGGAAGGCAGGTGGCGCGAGTTTGGCCGCGCGTCGCGAGGCTGGCTTCGTAGGGGGAGTTGAAGATCCTCTGATTGTGAGGCGACGCGACGCTGACTTGCTCACAGAATTTACTCTCACCAAACCGAATTGTCCGACGCGCCATTCCGGCGCGCGGCCTATTTCTTTAGTTTCTGCGCGGCGGCATTGAGCTTGTCGCGGTCGTTGCCGACCCGCTTTATCAGCGCCTCGGCCTGCTCTTTGCTGATGCCGTGCTTGCGGGCAAAGTAATTGACCTCGTAGCCTTCACCGCCGGAGACTTGCCGACGGTCGGCGGCGCCTCGCTTCGACTTGTTGTCTGCCATTATCGTCTTCCTTCTTGCCAGGGCGCGGAGTCACGGTGTCGACGTGTAACGCCTCGGGTCGTCTTGCGATCCTGAGCCGGGCAAGAAATTCGATTCACCTGAACTCCCGCCGTCTTGACCTTAATGTTGTCAATATGCAGACCCGGGATGTAGATGTCGCGGCTTGCGCAGTTCCTTGGGCGGCAGTTCGCGCGGATCGGGTCCCGAGCCGCCACTGCGGACGAGGTGGCGGTCGCCTCATGCCGACGTGATAAGGGCTTGATACAGCCCATGCCAAGCCGATCGAGAGACATCTTGGAGACCCGGTGGCTTGGTCTTCTAATCGCATGTGCCGCCATTTCCTCCCTCTTCATTTCACAGAGTGCACCAACGACCTCTCGAGCCGGCTGATCTGGCCGAAGGACGGCTGAAGCCTCGACCGCCTATGCCGCAAGGGCGCGTTGCGCGTTTCTTCCCCTGGGCAAAGCCCATTCCTCGCGGAACCAAGAAACGCGCGCCTCCGCCATCCTCCGCTTTTGCTGCGGTCGCAAGCGATGCGGCGGCGGTCGCCTCCGGCCCCGCGATCGCCATCGAGGCCGCATGGTGCGGGCTCGGAAACGAAGAAACGGAGACTGAAAATGGCTACCATCGGCACTTTCAAGAAGACCAATGCGAACGAGTTCACCGGCGAGATCGTCACCCTCAGCGTCCAGGCCAAGGGCGTGCGCATCGTCCCCGACACCCGGGCCAACGGCGAGAACGCTCCAAGCCACCGCGTGGTGGTCGGCAAGGCCGAAATCGGCGCCGCCTGGTCCAAGCGCTCCAACGAGGGCCGCGACTATCTCGGGCTCAAGCTCGACGATCCGAGCTTCACCGCCCCGATCTACGCCAACCTCTTCGCCGACGAGGAAGGCGAGGGCCACAGCCTCATCTGGTCCCGCCCCAACCGCCGCAACGGCGAGTAACTCTCAATCGAGCCCGTTCGACCCCGGTCGGACGGGCTTTCGCATTCGACGGTGGTCCAGAAATCGCGATCAGCTGCTCTTACGCAAGAGGATCCCATTGTTGGGAAGTACTTCAATGCCTGCTCTTTCAAGCGCATTCACGATCGCTAATATATTATTTGCAATCGGAGTCCGCGCGCCGCGTTCGAAATCAGCGATTGTCTGCCGTGCGACGGTGGCCGCGCGGGCCAGATCATCTTGGCTCCAACCCAACATTGCACGTGCGCCGCGGCACTGCTCGGCGCTGAAATTCGCCGCCTTGTCTCCAATATTATGATTGACCTCAATCAATTTGTATATTACCCCTGTCTCGAACTTGCGGTCGAAGAGGGTGCGCGAACACCCTTTTCGACCTGACCAAAGCCAAGCTGTGTGGAGCTCGGATCATGGCTGATTCCGACAATACCACGACTTTGCCTCCCGTCACGCTGGGACGGGAGAGGCAATCGCCATGCACCAAAGAACACCCTAAGCGTTCGGCCGACCATGCGGTCGTAGACCCGCCGTCGGCCGATCCAGCACTCGTCCTGTCCCTTGCCTGGATCGACGCTCATGTTGGAATGCTAGCCTCCTGTGTCAGGCAGCAGCAGGCCGAGGAGGGGCTCTTGGAGCGCGGCGCGCTCTTCTCCGTCGGCGAAGTCCCTGGGCGCGGGGAGGGCGCTGACGCCGACCGCTATCTCGATGCCCGGACGGCGGAGCAGAGCGAGGCTGAAAAGGCCGATGCCTTGTTGGATAAGATTGCAGTGACGTCTGCCCAATCGCTGGCGGGCGTTATCGCCAAGCTTGCAGTCATCGTTCGAGAAGCGGCTGACAACACAGACCTGTGCGAATTTCCGTTGCCCCACATCCGCTCGGCCCTGGCCGATCTGCGGCGCCTCACGCCTGAAGCGATAAACAGCGAGCCTGCCGGCTGGCCTGCAGGCGACCAGTCGATCGGCGCGCTGTTCGAGCAGTCTGCATCCTCTTTCGCCGCCTGGCGCGCCTTCAGCGCGTGGAGCCAGGGCGATGAGGAGGCCTATCGCGCCTGGACGGACACATTCAAGACACTGGAAGGGGCCAGCCAGTAGGCATCGCAAAGTCTCGGCCTGATGCTCGGCGCCGAGATCTCTCTCGTTCATTCGTCAATGACGGAATCCAAGGATTTCGCTCAACGCTGCGTCTCCGTATCAAATCCATGAGAAGGGAAGGATACGGATGAAGCCCGATACATCGCAGTGGTGTGACCCACAGGCATACGCGTTCGTTAAAGGCGCCGCGGCCGATGAGATTGCCTGGGAGTTCCTGCGACGAAATCCCCAGTATCAGCGGGACTTCGCGGCCTCCCGCTCGGCTAAAGCGATGCGTGCGCTGCGCAAGCGCTGGGGCTTGCAGTTTCGCCGCCAGGCCTGATCAGTCCGCGGTCGAGCAGCCGGTCTATTGGGCGCCTCAGATCGACCCTGGGGTCGTGAACCTGGTCGAGGTTCCGGCGGATATGCTCGCGCGGGAAGACAGCGCCCGCGATGTTCGGTTGGCCGCGGGAAAGCGTGACGAAGTCGGCCTTCACGTGCGATCTTCGCCGGCCGGCGTGCAGTTGGCGCTTCTCGGCGGCGCGCGACCAGGCGAGCCGCTGGCTGCCATAATTCCACTCGATGACATGGCGCATGACAGGCTACAGGCGATCGAGAGATTCGTCCGCTCGATCCACAGGCAACACCTTCCCGATGCCCGCTTGACCTCGGCCCAGCGGCGGCGTCTTGGCCATATGCTGCAGTGCCTTGACGGCCGTGAGGAGCAGGCATCTCATTTCGAAGTCGCGACGGCCTTGTTTGGTCGGAAGTTGGTCAGTGCCACTGACTGGCAGGACTCGCCTTTCCGCTACCAGACGTATCGCCTCGTGCGCGACGGCCTGAAGATGGTCGAGCGCGGCTACCGCCAATTGCTGCGCGCACGAAGGCGCCTCTCCTGAAGGGGGTCCGTCCGGCGCCTGGTCCACTTATGCGCTGTCGGCAGATTCTGGAGTGAACGGCTGCTCTTCGCCTTCAACTCCGACGTAGAGCCCGCCTTTGCGATATCCCATAAGCGCACCCGTGCGCGCGGTGTGAGATCGCATACTACCTGAAGCGGAGACCGACCCCCCGGGGTCACCGCGATAACGGCTAGGTGGGAAGATGGCCAGCGGCGGACCAGCATTGGAGAATTGTCGTACATCTAAGAAACCGCTAATATAGCAAACTGGCTTCCGGAGGGCCGTCCGATGTCGATTCACGAGGAACTGCAGGTTTTCTGGAATTCCTATGTGGCTGCCTATCGTGCTGGCGACGCCAAAACATGCGGCGCCATGTTTACGGCCGATGCCGAATTACTTTCGCCCTACGCGCCTCCTGCTCGGGGCCGGGATGCTATCGAAGCTCTCCATACAGCCTGGACGCACGGCCACGACGAGGCGCCTGAAAAGAAGATGACAGTGATACACGCGGGCAGATCTGGTGACCTGGCTTGGTGTCTGGCGACGTATACCGAGGGCCTGGAGGTTGGCAGCGGTACGTCTGTCAACGTCTTCGAGCAGCAGGCCGGCGGATCATGGCTGATACGGATGTGCAGCCTTAACAGCACCGACTGAGGCATAGGTTTGTTGCCGAGTTGGCTGAGTGTCGGCATCCATGGATGGGAGGCGACGGGAATGCAGCAACTCGACTTCTTCTATTTCTTCGGAAGCGGCTACTCGTATCTGTCCGTGATGCGCGTTGATGCGGTGTCAAAACGGTCGGGTGTTGCCGTTCGATGGCGGCCCTTCAATGTCCGCACCGTCATGGCCGAGAACAACATCGCCCTCCGCACCCAGGCGGCAAAGGTGAAGTACATGTGGCGCGATGTGGAGCGACGCGCGGCGACGCACGGGGTGCCTTATGTCAGGCCACCCATCTGGCCGACCGATCCGGACCTTGTGGCCAACCGAGTCGCCATGGTGGCGGCCGAAGAGGGCTGGTGCGAGGCTTATACCGTCGCAAGCTTCAGGGCGTGGTACCTAGAAGGCATGGATCTGGGTAGCCGTGCCCATCTGGAGCATGTGCTAGCCCCCCTCGGTCAAGATGTCGGTCGTGCGATTGCAAGGGCCGATGAGCCCGGTGCCCATGAGCGTCTCAAGGCTGAAACCGACGCGGCCCGCAACTACGGCATTTTCGGCTCTCCAGCGTTCGTCGTGGATGGCGAGACGTTTTGGGGTGACGACAGGCTCGAAGAGGCGCTTGCCTGGGCCGCTGGCCGACATGATCTGCAAGCGCTGAGACATCATTGATAGGACTGAGTGCGCCAGGCATTTGGTGAAAACCATGCGCGGATTGTCAGTCCCACGGGAGGACTCAAGTGCCAAGCCGCTGGACCATTCTTGCTGTCTTGTTTGTCGCTCGCACCGCCTTCGCATTTCAGTTCGGGAGCGTAGGGGCCGTCGCACCACAGCTTAGCCAAAGCGTCGATGCGAGCCTGGCCGACATCGGTATCCTTATAGGAGTTTACTTTGCGCCCGGCGTCCTGCTTGCTCTGCCCGGTGGCACGATCGGACGCCGCTATGGCGACAAGGCGACCGTCCTCGGGGGGCTCCTGGCGATGCTGGCCGGCGAATTGCTTATGACTACGTCGGCATTATGGAGCGTGCAGATCGCGGGCCGACTGATTGCGGGCACTGGCGGCATTCTCTTGAGCGTCCTGATGACCAAGATGGTGGCCGACTGGTTCACTGGTCGCGAAATCGCAACCGCGATGGCCATTTTCGTCAACTCGTGGCCGGTGGGCATCGCAATCTCGCTCATGCTCCTGCCATGGATCGGAGCGAGGTTCGGGCTTCATCTCGTCAACCTTGCCGTCGCGGGGTGGATTCTGATCGGCTTCGGCCTCATGGCTTTCGTCTACCGCGCGCCGGAGGCGGCGGTCTCTCTTGAAGGCGAACGAGGCAGTCTGACCTCGGAAACGGTCTATGCAGTCGTTGCCGCTAGCTCAATCTGGTGTCTCTACAATCTCGGTTTGTCGATGATCTTCAGTTTCGGGCCATCGATGCTGGTTGAGCGAGGATGGTCCATGGCTGCGGCTGGATCGACGATCAGCATCGTCCTCTGGCTCGCGGCGATTTCGGTTCCCTTTGGTGGCTTCCTCGCTGATCAGACCAAACGCGGCGAAGCCATCATTGTCGCAGGCAGCATCGCCTTTGCCCTGCTAACGGTTCTCCTGTCGCGAAGCGGCCACGTGCTTCCCATCGTCATTGCCGTCGGTGCCGTCTGCGGCCTCCCCGCCGGTGCGATCATGAGCCTTCCAGCACGTGTGCTCGAGCGGAAAACGCGGGCGATCGGAATGGGAATATTCTATACGGCTTTCTATGCCGGGAGCCCGGTTGGAGCGGCGATCGGCGGAAAGCTTTCCACCTCGATCGGCTCCGCCAGCGCCGCGCTGGACTTCGGGGCCGTCGTGCTCCTGGTTTGCCCAGCCATTCTGTGGTTCTTCCGCCGTATCGTTGCTGGCCAGAAGCGGCTGGCGCTTCCCTCGACGTAGAACGCGCAAGCAAACCTTGGTGATACCCCGGGACATGGTGTCGTTGCGTGGCACGGTAGTCATCAACGCTTTATTCTAGGCGTGGGTGTCGAAGCCAATCGTCCTGCTGCTTCTCTCGTCAGTGAGGGCCATTCGACGAGCGTCGGGACGTTGTCCGGTCGGCCACACTCGACCTGGGCTCAGATCGCTCCTCGGCGATACGGCTGGAATGAGGCGACCGCGGGTCACCCGTCCCAACCCCACAAGCATTCCCCGCTTGCGCCGGAGAGTCTCGGAGAGGTGATTCCAGAAGGTAGTCGGGATGCGGACCTCGGGTCCGATTCGAGAACCCGCGTGACACGATGCAGCGCGACGACCATGTCTCTTCGCTTTCAGCCGAAATGATGGGCAGCAATGCGCCCAATTCCGGCCGTTGAAGTTAGCGCTGCTGCTCACCAAAGCGGACTTGCACGGGGCGGGCGCGTTAGTTCAATTCCTGACCCGAAGCAGACATTGCGTTTCCCGCCAGAATCAGTTGAAATCGACAACAGATATTACCGCCTTCGGGCAATAATCTCGACCGGCCCAATCAGGCCGGCTGAAATACTTTCGCTCATGTTTCGGACCATCTGGGGCCGCCGCGCTCCCATGAGAGTTTGCACGCCCAGTACTGCCCGCCCCATGGCCACTTGGGCGCGCTGCCGTGCGAAGTACTCGAGCGCAGCATCACGCCGCTGGCGTTCCGACAAGATCTCGAACCCTGCCGCGGAAAGTGTGTCGCGGTACTGCTCTGGAGCGGCGATCGCGTTCGTATCTGCCGTACTCGCCCATGGCAGCGGATAAGACAGTTCGCCGGGTCCAGTGCGCATGACGTCGAAGACACCGAAACGCGCCCCGGGGCATAGGACCCGCGCAATGTCCGAAAAATAGTGCGCTCTTGTCGGCGATATTCATTCCGACATGCAACATGTATGCGGCAGTAAACGATCCATCTGGGAAGGGCAGCCGCAAAGCATCGCCCTGCTGCAACGAGACGCGCTCCCCTAGATGGAGCCAGCCGGAAAGGACATTGCCGGCTTCGACGTAGTCGCGAGTGAGATCGATGCCGGTGAGGTGGCAGCCATACTTCGCTGCGATCTGTCGCGCTGGTCCACCGAGGCCGCAGCCGATGTCGAGCACTCGATCCGCAGCGGTGAGCGCAAGTTGCCCTGCCAACTCTCCCGTGGCGGCGCGGCCGCCAATGTGAAACTCGTCTACGGGCGAGAGGTCCTCGGCGGTGACCGTGCTTTCGGTCTTCCCCATGGCGGCAAGACCATCGCGAATACCTGCGACCAGGCTGCCTCGCGCGTAGTGGTCAGCAATCTGTGAATGCGGCGCTGCTTCCATCATCATCGCCCCTTTGGTGCAGCCTCCGGATCATCTCCGCCTACGGACCGCTTGCGTCCGCGAATGGGTCTCCGAACTCTGTCGATCCGACGGTCATAGCATTTGCACTTCGTTCAAGCCATATTATGCCGGACGTTGAATCCAAATGTTTGGATGTCGCACACCTGCTTTGTTTTATTGCCGTCGCCGAGTAAGGCTACATTGCGCTCCCGCCGGAGCGGCCCGGCATGCAGCCCGTCTGTCAATAGGGAGGCGAGTTAGAAGTACAGCTCTTCCGCCACGGCGCACGCGGCTCCGAGTGACTAAGCGGGGGTTCCAAGTTTCCGACGATGCGCGTTCAACCCCATGCGCAGCTTGATGGTGCCGTATTCTGTTAGCCTGAGGAATGGGCGGCATTTAGGCCCGCCGCCTGGCCCTGAAAGCCTCGTGTCGGAAGACGGCGCCTATACACGCCGTCAGAACTCCGACCATGTCTACGGCCGCTTGCACCGATTCGGCCGTTCCGACGAGCTTCAAACCTCGGTCAGTTCCAAAAGCAAGGTTGAGAACCTGTCAGTGAGCGGCGGGCTGGAACAGTTCGATCACGTTCCCCGACGGTCTTCGAGCAGGATTTGCGAGCCACCGACTCCACTGATGACCTCATTGCGAAATGGCAACCCGGCGCCTTTCAGCCGTTCGACTTCCTCTTTCAGATCTTCGACAAGCAGCAGGATGCGGTTCCACCCGCCGGGCACTGGACGGCGACCGTCCGGCATCGGCCGTGCGCCGGAGCTTGCAGCGCCACTCAACATCAGCCGCAAGGGACCACGGGTCACCGACGCAAACGCTGGCCGTGCGTCCTGCTCGATGGTGAACCCAAGGTGCTGCGTGTGGAAGGCGACGGAGATTGCGACATCGTTGACAATGTACCGAACACTGGCTGGCGTCATTATGGATCACCTTTCAAACGACCCCCGGCAAGTTTATTAGAAGCGATTTCGTATGGGCAACGCAATGGACCAACAGCTAGGCGCGCCGATACGCGGGTCCGCAGGCGAAGTCTTTCGTGTATTCCTGAGGCTTGGCCTCACATCGTTTGGCGGACCCATCGCGCATCTCGGTTACTATCGCAACGAACTGGTGTTGCGTCGCAAATGGCTCGATGAGCAAGCGTATGGCGATCTCGTCGCCCTTTGCCAGTTTCTTCCTGGTCCGGCGTCCAGCCAGGTGGCCTTCGCCCTCGGCGTATTCAGAGGTGGTGGCCTGGCAGGTGGCCTTACAGCATGGCTCGCCTTCACCCTGCCATCGGCACTGATCATTGTGGCCTTCGCTTTTGGTGCGGCAGGGCTTCATGGCCCAGTCGCGGACGGCGTATTTCACGGGCTCAAGCTCGTGGCTGTTGCCGTGGTAGCACAAGCAATCTGGGGCATGGCGCGAACGCTAACGCCCGACAAGCAGCGCGCCGCCATTGCGATACTCGCGATTGCGGTTGTCGTCGTCGTCGGCGGGTCGTTCGCGCAAATAGCTTCGATCGTCCTTGGAACCCTCGCCGGGCTATGGCTTTGCCCTGGCGAGGAAACCAAGGTGCCTGGACATTTGAGTTTTCCCGTTTCGGCTCGCGGCGGCGCTGTTTCGCTAGCACTCTTTGCTGTCCTCCTTGTCGTTCCGTCGCTGACGGAACGGGCCACGGGTAGTCACGCTATCGCATTCTTTGACGCCTTCTACCGCTCTGGGGCCTTGGTATTCGGCGGAGGCCATGTGGTGCTGCCGCTGCTGCAAACGGAGGTCGTCAACACGGGCTGGGTGACGAACGAAGCCTTCCTGCAGGGCTATGGACTGGCGCAGGCAGTGCCGGGGCCGCTCTTCACGTTCGCTGCCTATCTGGGGAGCGTGGCAAGCCCCGTTCCAAACGGCCTGGCCGGCGCGGCGATCGCGCTTATCGCCATCTTCCTGCCCGGTACGCTGCTTGTTTACGGCATGTTGCCGTTTTGGGACGCCCTGCGCTCGCGTCCAGGCGCCCAGGCTGCGATGCGCGGTGCGAATGCGGCTGTGGTCGGCATCCTTGGGATGGCTCTCTACGATCCGGTATGGAAGAGCGCAGTCGTCACGCCAGGGGATTTTGCTCTGGCTGTAACCGGGTTCCTGCTTCTGGTCGTATGGCGGATGCCGTCGTGGGTTGTTGTGGCGTTGCTTGCCGCTGCTGGCGCGCTTCGCGCCGCGATGATTTGACAATGGCCTTTGCGATGGCGCGCCTGAATCCTGGCGTCGGCGAAGCAGCCGCGGACATTTGGCTGCATTCCCGTGAACCACAGACCCGGCCGCGTCGGATCATGATCGCCGCCGTTAAAAAGCGGAACGCCCTGCCGTCCAGAACGCCAAGCTTGCCCACCATCGATTCGAGGCCCGTACTATAGCCGTCGCCGCGATCACGATGTCGGGACCGATCAGATTGCGGTTAGCCAGGATCACGCCCCGAGGGGTATCCGCGTTTCTCCGGTGGCCAATCATGGCCGAAGGAGAAACGGAATGGGACACTCGTATTACAACCTCGCCGCCTCCGATCGCTGCGCATGGAATGCAGGATCGTGCTCCCCAAAGCTTATTTTTCGCGAGCGGACCACTCGGCGGTCGCCGGCGGTTCCTAGAGATCAGTCACTTCAGCGCAGAGATGCAGCGCTCCAGGCGTTGAAGTCGCAACTTGCGGGAATGGATGTGATAGCCGAGCTCCGCGAGCCTTCTTAGTTTGAATGACTCTCTTTCCGTAAGTAGTTCCATTTCGAACTGGGCGATTTGCTTTCTGAGCTGTTGAGCGTCAGCAAGCCGCAGTTCCCGAATCCAGCCTCGGCCCCGCATTCCCATGCACTCCGAATAGTCTGGTCACAAGGCTCCGAGGCCGCTGCTGCTCTGTGGAAGATCGATTGGGCGAAGTTCGGGATTTTTCAATGTTCCGTCACCATCATCAAGGTTGTGGCCCGCGCACCCAGCGAACCGCAGTGCATCCCCGCGACCCGATATGCGCCCCCGTGAGTGCATGGCAACCCTTCGAGCTCACTTTTTTGCGGTTGGGGTCTGGTCAATGACAAGCCGCTCAACTCTGGTCCACAACCGCTGCGGGTGTGGCACACGACCCTTGTTCCATTGTTGAGTTGAATCAAAAGCGAATGATCGGGAACCGGTTCATTCGGGGGATAGTTTACATTCCAGGGACGTCTGACGGCGCTCACTAAGGTGAATGGGAGTGTTCGTCTTCTAAATTAGGATTCACTAATTGAAACGTGAATGTCTTCCTGCCTCGCGCTGTGACACAGGCCGACTGATATGACTTCTTCTGAGCACGATCTGGATGCCGGCTTCGATCCACCCGAACTGGACTTGCAATCTGTTTCTTCGACAACCGATGAGCGGACGATAGCGACTCAGCGGGGCAGGGCGTCTTGTTCCGTCATGGCACCTGGTCTACACACCTTCGAGGCAAGTGATCACGTTGTCTATGTCGGTCTCGAGGCCGCACCAGGCGTGTGTGCCTCCCTCGGGGGAGCCAAGGCTGAGCGCTACGACGCGGCGGCAGGGAGCATCATCGTCAAGCCGGCACATCTTGAAGCTCGCTTGCGGCTGTCGAAGGCGCGGGAGAGCGCAATTATCGTCTACCCGGACGACAGCCTGAAGGAACTGGCCAGGCAGCAATTCGGCCCGGTGGAGACGGAGTTGATGCCTCCGCCCCTTGGCACGCGGGACTTTAATGCGTTGCGCATCGCCAAACTGCTCAAGGCGGAGCTTACGAAGAAGGAGGGCGTCAGCCACGTCCATATCGAGCAGCTGATCGCAATCATGGGCATTCACGTGCTTTACGCCTATGCCTCACGAACCAGCCGACCGGAGCAGTTCAAGGGCGGCCTTTCCAGGCAGTCCGCGCGAAAGCTGCAGGAGTTCCTGAGCATAAATCTCACCCGCAAGAAAGGTGATCGAATTGCGCATGTGGAAATTCCCGCTGGCCAGTGCAGCGGCGACGCTCGGCTTGATGGTGATGGGCACCGCGGCTTTGTCTCAAGATGTGACTTCAAAGCTGCCAGGCGGCGCGACTTCGCTCCAGGAAAGCTATCAAGACTGGAGCCTGACCTGTCAAAGCAGCACATCAACGGTAACGTGCGGTGTCTCCCAGCAACAGACGCAGCAGAACGGCCAGCGGGTCCTGGCTGTTGAGCTTAGGCGAAACAGCGACGCCACGCTCGCGGGCAATGTCGTGCTTCCGTTTGGGCTTATGCTCGACGCCGGCGCCGCATTGCAGATCGATGACAGCCAGCCCCTTGAGGCGCTGCGCTTCTCAACCTGCTTGCCGGCCGGCTGCATCGTGCCGCTCACCCTCGATGAAGGAACAGTAGCCGCATTGCGGGCGGGTTCGGTGCTGAAGATCAAGGTCAGAAGCACCGACCAGAAGGACATCGCTTTGTCCGTATCTTGCTGGAGCGTGAGACAGACAGCTGGTGGGCTGATCGGGAAGCCGCGCTACTGAAGGCCCCCGAGGAATGGTCCAGTGCTGTAATTATGATATTAAGATATTGGCTCGACGCGCTACGTCATCGGGATTGAAGCGAGAGGAGCTTAAACCCGCGCGGTTGGCTTACCTTGGGAGAATCTACAGGGCGCGCGTGGGATTTCGACAGCCCTAGACGTAAAGGCTGCTCCCGGCGAGCGGACCTATTCTCTTCAATTTCTCGATTTCGCTGTTCGCGTTCGGATCAGTTCAGCTGAGGCGCACAGACCTCCTGTTAAGTCCGCTTCTGATGATCTGAGCCTAGAAGCCAGCCGTCCGATTCCGTGAAGAGTTTCGGGCGCCGGCAGGCGTACGAAAGTCTCCGAAGAAGGAACCCTCGAGCCACAGGCGAGGGGTTATGGGGATTTCGATTTTTGGCTGGTGTCGGGGATAGCGCGACCGCCGGCGAGAAGCGGCGGGATTGATGCACGGACCGCCTTGTCTTCCGGCCGTGCGGCCTCCTCGGCTCGGCGTGCGGTCGGACTTAGCCCTGTCGAGGCCGATGATCTCCATGGACGCGCGTGGGTTCGTCGCCGGAGGCTGAGCGCCTGTGGCTGAAGGCTGGACTTCGCCATGCCGCGTCATGGGACGCTCTCCCGGTTCGTCGCCGACGCGTCCGGCGGCCCGCGCGGCTGCCTCCACGTTCGAACACGTCGATGATGATCATCCGTCCGCCGCAGCACGGGCATGGCGGGCGGAAGTCAGTCGGTTCTTCCGGAGTGCCGTCTTCGGGCAGCGGCGCGACGCTCAACAGTTTGCGCGCGAGTGCGAGGCTGGCTTTGTGGGAGCCGCCGGCGAGCAGGTCGTAGTGCCGGATGCGGTGGAAGCCACGCGGCAGGATGTGGAGCAGGAATCGGCGGATGAACTCGTCGGTGGCGAGCGTCATGATCTGCTGCCGGTCTGTGCCGTCGCGACGATAGTCCTTGTAGCGGAACGTGACCTCGGCCTCATCGAATCGGATGAGGCGGCGGTTCGAGATCGCAAAGCGGTGGGTGTAGCGGGACAGATAGGCAAGTACGGCTTGAGGCCCGGCGAAGGGCGCCTTGGCATAAACCACCCAGCGCTTCTTCCGGACCGGCGCCAGGTGCCGCAGGAATGCTCGCCGGTCGGTGAAGTGCGCCATCGATCCGAAGAAGGTGAGCCGGCCGGCATCGTGCAGCGCAACCAACCGAGAGAGGAACAGGCGGCGGAACAGCTTGCCGAGCACGCGCACCGGCAGCAGGAAGGCCGGGCGCGACGATATCCACCGGCTTCCGTCTGGCGCGATGCCGCCGCCCGGCACGATCATGTGCACATGCGGATGGTGCGACATTTCCGAGCCCCAAGTTTGAAGGACGGCGGTGATGCCGATGCGCGCGCCGAGATGCTTCGGATCCGCAGCGATCGTCAGCATCGTCTCCGATGCCGCCTTGAACAGCAGGTCGTCGACCGCCGCCTTGTTGTGGAAGGCGATGTCGGCGACCTCGGCCGGCAGCGTGAACACGACGTGGAAGTAGCCGACCGGCAGCAGGTCGGCCTCGCGCTCGGCAAGCCATGTCCGCGCCGCGGCACCCTGGCACTTCGGACAGTGCCGGTTGCGGCAGGAGTTGTAGGCGATGCGCCACTGGCCGCAGTCCTCGCAGGCCTCCACGTGACCGCCAAGGGCGGCGGTGCGGCAGTGCTCGATCGCCGACATGACCTTGAGTTGCTGCAGTGTCAGATGCCCTGCATGGACGGCCCGGTAGGCGGGCCCGGCAGTGCGGAAGATGTCGGCAACCTCAATCGAGGCGCGCACGCTCAGCCGTCGGGCGAGATCTCTTCCAGCTTGAAGAGGCCAAGCTTGTCGAGCGGGCTCGTGACGGTGCGCACCGTGAGGGTTGCAACCTTGGTGTAGAAGGCGGTGCTATTTAGCTTGGCGCGCCCGAGCAAGACCTGGATGATCCGGAATGTCGGTGCCGTCCTCCAGCAGGTGGGTGGCGAAGCTGTGACGCAGCATGTGCGGCCCGACCCGCTTGGCGATGTCGGCCGCCTGCGCTGCCTCGACGACCACGCGATAGAGCTGCCGCGTGCTGATGGGCTTCATCGCATGCTGCCCAGGAAACAGCCAGCCGTCGCGATGCATCACCCCCCTGCTGGCGTCCGCCCTTCCACCACTGGCGCAGCAACAAGAGCAGGTCTTGCGACAGCATGGCGTTGCGGTATCGCCCGTCCTTGCCGCGCTCGACGCGCAACAGCATGCGCTGGCTGTCGATGTCAGCAACCTTCAGCGTCGCCACCGCCGCCACGCGCAGGCCCGCGCCATAAGCGACCGACAGCGCGGCCTGGTGCTTGAGGCAGGTGGTGGCGTTGAGTAGCCGGGCGACCTCGTCGCGGCTCAGCACCACCGGCAGCTTGCGCGGGTGCGCCAGACGAACGAGCTTGCGCGCCAGATCGGGGCGATCGACCGTATGTGTGAAGAAGAAGCGCAGCGCCGACACGATGCTGTTCATCGTCGGCACGGGAACGCCGTCGTCCTGCTGCTCGATCTGGAATCGGCGCAGGTCGTCAGTGGTCGCTGTATCCGGCGACCGGCCGAGGAACGTCGCCAGGCGTCCGATGTCGCGGAGATAGTTGCGCTGCGTCTCCTGTGAGAAACGCCGCATATTCATGTCGTCGATCAGCCGCTGACGAACTGGACTGATAGGTGCATCAAGAACAGGACAGGGCATGGTCAGGCTCCTTGTTGAAGAAGCCTGTGATGCTCTGCCGCTGCCGAACCACCCTCAAATGCGAGCGCGACGTCCGGTTCGTGATCTCTACCTCATCCCAGCGCGCCCATCCCGCGCAGCGGGTTCGTTCTTCGGCCCAAACAGGACATTCGCAGTGTGCCGTCGCGTGCGCTTGGCACAACGGGGCAAGCCTTTGATGCGGGTCAACATTGTGGGCGGACCTCCTGGCCAACCAATCCGCTTCGTCGCCGAGCTACCGATGCCGCGATTGCCTCCCTCCTTCATTTCGCAGAGCGCACCAACGACCTCTCGAGCCGGCTGATCTGGCCGAAGGACGGCTGAAGCCTCGACCGCCTATGCCGCAAGGGCGCGTTGCGCGTTTCTTCCCCTGGGCAAAGCCCATTCCTCGCGGAACCAAGAAACGCGCGCCTCCGCCATCCTCCGCTTTTGCTGCGGTCGCAAGCGATGCGGCGGCGGTCGCCTCCGGCCCTGTGATCGCTATCGAGGCCGCATGGTGCGGGCTCGGAAACGAAGAAACGGAGACTGAAAATGGCTACCATCGGCACTTTCAAGAAGACCAATGCGAACGAGTTCACCGGCGAGATCATCACCCTCAGCGTCCAGGCCAAGGGCGTGCGCATCGTCCCCGACACCCGGGCCAGCGGCGAGAACGCTGCAAGCCACCGCGTGGTGGTCGGCAAGGCCGAAATCGGCGCCGCCTGGTCCAAGCGCTCCAACGAGGGCCGCGACTATCTCGGGCTCAAGCTCGACGATCCGAGCTTCACCGCCCCGATCTACGCCAACCTCTTCGCCGACGAGGAAGGCGAGGGCCATAGCCTCATCTGGTCCCGCCCCAACCGCCGCAACGGCGAGTGAACTGGCAGACGCCTCGCCCGGTGTCGGGCGAGGCGCCTTCTGCCGGTGCCGCGGAAGCTTTCCGCGCCGCCGGCTGCCATTACCGGCTTCCTGTCGTCTGATGCGCGACGCCGTGGAGATGGTCGAGCGCGGCTGTTCTCAATGGCTGCGCGCCGGCGCCACTGCCTGAAGGCCTCTTGGCGGTGCGAAATAGCGCCCCTCAATTGCGCACCTGATCACCGTCTCCACACTCTTCCATCCTGGCCATCGATCGCCGTTCAATCTCGACGGCCGCAAGGAGACACCCGATGAATGCCGACGCCGCGCCATTGCCGCCGCGCTACCTGCGCACTTCGGAAGCTGCGCATTTCCTCAGTCTTTCGGCGCGTACGCTGGAGAAACACCGCACCTACGGCACCGGGCCTGCCTATCGAAAACTCGGCGGCCGCGTCGTCTACGCCGTCGACGACCTCCAGGCCTGGGTGCAGCGCGGCGCGATGACGTCGACATCCGATCCGCAAGGCTCGGTGCTGCCCGCCAAGCCTCAAGCCGCCCGCCTGATCGCCTATGCCGGGCGCGAAAGGCGCTGACACGGCTGATCTCCCCTATGTCGGCACGACCACGCCAACCATCGGAACGCGGACAGCTTGATCTGTTCCACGCGCTGCCCGGTGTTGTCGCGCCACGCGATGCGCAGGACCTCATGGCCTATCCCTTCTTTTCCCTCGCCAAATCCAGGCGCATCGCGCCCATCGACTTTCGCGCCGGCGATGTGGCTATCCGTGTCGAAGCGATGCCCGACCACGGCATGGCGACGATCTGGGATGCCGATATCCTGATCTGGGCCGCAAGCCAGATCGTCAATGCGCGGGACGCCGGATTGCGCACTTCGCGCCTGATGGCCGCGACGCCATACGAAATGCTCACCTTCGTCGGCCGCGGTGTCTCGAAGCGAGACTATCTGCGCCTCAAGGCGGCGCTCGATCGCCTGCAGTCGACAAGCGTCGTCACCTCCATTCGCCAACGCGCCGAAGGCCGGCGCCATCGCTTCTCGTGGATCAACGAGTGGCAGGAGCGCTTCGATCGAAACGGCCACCCGCTCGGCGTCGAATTGATTTTGCCGGATTGGTTCTACCGCGCTGTTATGGTCGAGTTTCCACGCGGGATCGTGCAAGGCGAGATGCCGCCCATCTTCGTCATAGGCCCGGACGGCGAGGCCGAGATTGCCAACAGCCGCGTCTACCAGAACACCCTGATCGTCGACCGTCTCTTTGGCGCCGCGGAATTGCGGCTTGGCAGTGGCAAGCGGCAACAGACCGTCAGGATCGTCCGCACCGATGCCACGAGGAGAGGTCTGTGGATGTCAGGCACCAATGCGGCGCCGAGTGCAAAGAACGCATTTCGTCAAAGGGGAGGGGAACAATCATGAGCGAGAACGAAATCCCGGCTGCCCCCATGCAGCTTCGCGCCGATCCGCCGCGCGTCACGCGCTTGTCGCGCAAGGTGCTTGCCGGCATCGGCTTATGTGCATCGCTTGGCGTCGGCGGCGCGCTGATCTACGCGCTTCGGACGAGTGAAACCGGCAGGCATGGCGACGAGCTCTACTCGACGTCCAACAGGCAGCCCGCCGAGGGACTGGCCAGCCTGCCGCGCGACTATACTGGCCCTGTTCTTGGACCGCCGCTGCCTGGCGATCTTGGCCGGCCGATGCTTGATGCCCAGAACAAGGGACAGCCCGTCGTGCCGCCTACGATCGCAACGCCGATGGTTGATGAAGCCGAACAGCGCCGGCGGGCCGAAGAGGAGGCGGCCCGAACGTCGCGTGTTTTCTTCCAGACGGGGCAGTCAATCGCGGCATTGGCCGAAACCCCGCCCGCAGGAACTTCCCCGCCGAACCTTGGCGGCCCCGACCTTGCCGGTCAGATCGGCCAGTCGACCACGCAAGACCGCCAGCTCGGCTTTCTGAATGCGGCCGCTGATCGGCGCACCGTGGCGCCGGATCGCGTCACGCCGCCGGCGTCGCCCTATGTGCTCCAAGCAGGGGCCGTCATCCCGGCGGCCCTCATCACCGGTATCCGTTCCGATCTGCCCGGTCAGATCACCGCCCAGGTGATCGAAAATGTCTATGACAGTCCGACGGGTCGCTCGCTGCTGATCCCGCAAGGCACGCGTGTCATTGGCCAGTACGACAATGGCGTCGGCTTCGGCCAGCGGCGCGTGCTGCTTGTCTGGAACAGGCTGGTCTTTCCCAACGGACGCTCCATTGTTCTTGAACGCCAGCCTGGCACTGACGCCCAAGGCTATGCCGGCCTTGAGGACGGCGTCGACTACCATTGGGCCGAGCTGTTCAAGGCGGCCGCACTCACCACCATTCTCAGCGTTGGCGCGGAGGCCGGCTCGTCCGGCCAGGAAGGTGACATCGTGCGCGCCTTGCGCAGCGGCGCCTCCGACAGCCTCAGCCAGATGGGCCAGCAGATCGTCCAGCGCCAACTCAACATCGCACCCACACTGACGATACGGCCTGGCGTCAATGTGCGTGTCGTCGTTACGCGCGATCTCGTGCTCGAACCCTACGGAGGCTGAAAATGGCCAATCTGAAACTCGGTCCGATTGCAGACGACAAGCCGGTTAAGGTCACAGTGGAACTGCCGGCGCCGCTGCACCGCGATCTGTCCAGATATGCTGAGATCCTTGGCCGCGACGGGGGTCAGCCTTCCACTGATCCTCTTCGCCTGATTGTGCCCATGCTTGAGCGATTTATCGCGACCGATCGGGGCTTTGCTAGAGCCAAGCGGGAGCGGAAAGGTTGAGGGCCACCTCTGCCGCCAAGGTTAAAACTTTGTAATGCTGTAGCACGACTGCAAAACTGCGTGGGAGGTGTCAACTCGTGGGGAGCTGACGGGCAGCGGCTTCCGCAGTGTCCTCGGGTCTGGTGTTGAGGCGGCGTTAGGCGCCGCCTTGTGGATGATGTTCACAACGGTTTCGAACAAGGGTAGCCCCTTGGGCGGCAGCCTAGGCCGCCACCGATCACCACGCAATCGTACGTCGCATTGCTCAGCGCTCCTTTGAGTGCGGCATCGGGCGTAATCATGCAGGTGTCACCCTGCCAGCCCCGTTCCTCGATTTTCGCCACGCCCAAAGCGATCCCAGCGTTGATTTTTTCGGCATTGAAGCCGGGCGGCAAGGACGGGTCCGAGAAGTCGACGGTTTCAGGTTTCTGGCCGGCAAACAGTATTCGCGTCATTGAAACACTCCATGAAGTTTCGGGTTTCCGAAAGTGGCCGTATGTCTTCGGCGACAAGGGTGCGAAGGCCGGATCTTGTTCGGGTCGAGGCAACGAGTATCCACGCAGAGACGCAGCCCTTGTGCTAGGAGTAGCCGCCCTCCCGTTTTGTGCAGAACCATAGGTGGCGGCCGGCCCGAAGGTTCGGAACGGGCACACGCCTTTTTGTCGTATTTTATGGCAATGTCAGCCACTCAGTGATTAATCCAGATTGGTCATCTCCGATTGACATCGTGTTCTCGCCAAGAATCACAGCCGAACCAGATTGATTGCCGCCCGATGCTGCAGTGCGGTCGGCGGATTGGCGGGGCTTGTTCGAGCGCGCTCAGAGACCGATTGAAAACGCCTTGAACGGTGCGATCGCACGTAATTCAAGCTTGGGATGTGGACCCGAGCGACGCGTGGCCGGATGGCCGACGTCGAGAAGAAGACCAAGCGTTATCCGTCCGATCTGACGGATGAGGAATGGTCGCGGATACAACCGTTCCTGCCGGGCGCGTCCATGACCGGGCGGCGCGTGGCGAGGGACCTGCGCGAGTCTTGAACGCGATCCGCTACATGGCCCGACCGGGTGGCGGCTGGCGCATGCTGCCGAAGGATTTCCCGCCCTGGCAGACCGTCTACTGGTGGTGCCGCAGCTTCGTGCGCCGTTTCAGTTCAAGACAATCCACGATGTGGCGCTGATGCTGGACCGTGAACGGGAGGGTCGCGAGGCGAGCCCGTCGGGAGGCGTCCTCGACGTCAGTCGGTCAAAGGTCCGGAAGCCCCGAAATGACATGGATCGCGGTGACCGCCGGTGCCATCGTTGCGTCGTCTTCCGCTTGGGCATTGACGTCTGACAAGAGACAACATTCGCTCCAAAATAGCGACAGGTTTTCGCCCATGCAATTGAGCCAGCGCAGCGACGGCGGGCGACACGATGTCGGCGTGGGCGCCGACGCGGATCTCGTCCAGTGGTCACGCATTTGCGGTGGATCAAAGCCGGGCTCGCCCACCGCGACTACCAATACCACGCAAGTTGGCCATCCGGGCCGGCATCAATGGAGGCGAAAACCGATGAAGCTAATGGCAGTTCTTTGTCTGGCGACGTATCCGGACGCAAATGCTGGGGCAGTGGCCGTAAACGCTGTTGCCGTCGCCAAGCAGATCGGAGCGGCGCTTCATGCCGTCGCCATCAATGTCGATATTCCCGACGTTTCAAATGCGCTCTCAACCTACCTCCTCGACCTCCCCTACAAGATAGCGGAAGCTGAGGCGACAAGCCGCAAGCACGGCAAAGCTCTGCTTGAGGCGGTTGCCAATGAGGCCTCATCAGGTGCGGTGATCCTGTCCGCCCAGGAGATCGCAGCGCCACTGGCCCTGATGGGAGATGTTGCCGCAGAGCACTCCCGCTATTTCGACACCTGCCTTGTCGGCTGGGCGCCCGCCAACCAGACGGCACGGACGCTGGCCGAGGCGACAGTCTTCGGCTCCGGTAGGCCGACCGTTCTTCTTCCCGATTCCACGAAGGTGGAACCCTTTGAACATGTCGTTATCGCCTGGGATGGCAGCCGAGTGGCCGCAAGGGCTGTTGCAGACGCGCGGGCGTTTCTCGAACGTGCCTCAATGGTTACGGTTGTGACCGTCACCGACGAGAAGCCGCTTCCGGGGCAAGGCATTGGCGAGCGCCTTGCTTCGGGCTTGAGGGCGCGTGGTCTGATGGCCGAGGCGGTCTCGATCCAGGCACAGGACCGTTCGGTCGCGACTGCACTGCAGGAGCATGCCCTCAAAATCGGCGGCAAGCTTCTGGTCATGGGCGGATATGGCCATTCTCGTGTCAGGGATTTCGTGCTCGGTGGCGCTACGGACGGGGTGCTTGCCGATCTGCGCCTGCCTGTCCTGCTCTCCCACTAGGGCGTGGCGACATGCAAGGCGCTCGCGGCACGGATCCTATCCTGCGCTTTCACGGCGCGGCCCACGGCGTCACCGGCTCATGCTACGAGATCGAAACCTCCCGCTGGCGGGTTCTCGTCGATTGCGGCCTTTTCCAGGGATCGAAGTCGGAACGGGAACTTAATTATGGCCAGTTTCCGTTCCCGCCGGAGACGATCGACGCTGTCATCCTGACGCATGCGCATATCGACCATAGTGGGCTGTTGGCGAAGCTGGTCAAGCAGGGCTTTTCCGGTCCCATCCATTCGACCCGCGCCACCATCGATCTCTGCTCAGTGATGCTGCCCGACGCGGCGCATATCCAGGAAATGGAAGTCGAACAGCTGAACAGACGCAACGCGCGGCGCGGTCGGCCGCTGGTCGAGCCGATCTACACTCTTTCAGATGCGGCCGCCTGCATGACCTTGTTCCGGGCCCTGGAATATGGCGAATGGACAACCGTCGCCGAAGGCCTTCGGGCCCGCTTCTGGAACGCTGGTCACCTGCTCGGCTCTGCCTCGGTCGAACTTGAGATCGATCTGGATCACCAGAAGAGACCCATGCGCATTCTGTTTTCAGGCGATATCGGGCCTGGACACAAGTTGCTGCAGACCGGCCCGGAAGGTCCGGCTGGGGTCGACTACCTGATCTGCGAATCGACCTATGGCGACCGCGAGCGCCCGGATGTATCGCCCGAGCAGCGGCGATCGCAGCTGGGTGACATCGTGCGTGGCGCCGCCGAGACCGGCGGACCTCTCATCATTCCGTCCTTCGCCGTGGAGCGAACGCAGGAACTGCTGGTCGATCTCCATCTGCTCATGCGGACCGGTGCCGTGCCCTCCGCGCCGGTCTTTGTCGACTCGCCGCTGGCGACACGCGCCAGCGCGATTTTTGAGCGGCATGCCGACGAGATCGAACAGGGTGACGCGCTACGGCAGGCCCTCAACTCGAAGGAGTTACGCTTTACCGAGACGGTGGAACAGAGCAAGGCGATCAATCGCCTGACCGGCTTCTTCGTGGTGATCGCTGCCAGCGGCATGTGCGACGCGGGCCGGATCCGCCATCACCTCAAGGCCAATCTCTGGCGCCGGAATGCCACGGTGATGATCGCCGGCTACCAGGCCCAGGGCTCTCTAGGCAGGATCCTGCTCGACGGCGCTCGGCGCGTGCGCATCCAGGGCGAGGAGGTCGAGGTCAAGGCGCATGTCAGCCTGTTCGACCTCTATTCCGGTCATGCCGACGCAGCCGAACTGGTTGCGTGGGTCGCGTCCAGAGGTCCGGTAAGGCAGGCGGTGTTCCTCACCCATGGCGAGGAGGAAGGGCTGCGTGGCTTCAGCGAGCGGCTGCAATCGATTATGCCTGACGGCAGGATCATCACGCCGCGGCTGGATGATGCCTTCCAATTGACGTTCAGTGGCAGTCTGCCGGTCGAACTCAACCAGCCCCGCCGTCTGAGACCAGAAAGCGTTGCCCGCCTCGACTGGCACAACGACCTTTCCAGACTTCTCCTCGACATCAACGAAGCGGTCGGCGCTGCGGCCGACGAGCGGGGACGTGCGGCGGTCATCAGGCGCATGCGCCGCGCGCTCGACGGCAATGATGCTTAAATCCTGCGAAGAGATGCACTGAAACGCCGACGCGTTTGTGTTCCTTCGCTGCAGCTCGACGAAACACAGGCGCAAGTCGAAATCGCAAGACTCAAGACTGTCGCCAACAACGGAGCCAGACATGACCGAGCACACGACAAATCCAGCCTCCAGTGGTGTCCTGTCCAACCGCGAGGCGTACGACATCCATGCCTATTGGCGTGCCGCCAACTATCTCACGATCGGCCAGATCTACCTGCTCGACAATCCACTGCTGCGCGAACCGTTGCGGCTGGAGCACGTCAAGCCACGCCTGCTCGGCCATTGGGGAACGTCGCCGGGGCTGAGTTTCATCTACGCCCACCTCAATCGCATGATCAGGCTCAGTGACGCGAATGTGATCTATGTCTGCGGACCTGGTCACGGCGGACCGGCAATGGTGGCGAACAGCTATCTTGAGGGCAGCTACAGTGAGCTCAATCCCGACATATCGATGGATGAGCAGGGGATGCGCAAACTTTTCCGCCAGTTCTCCTTTCCGGGCGGCATACCGAGCCACGCGGCGCCCGACGTGCCGGGCTCGATCCATGAGGGCGGCGAACTGGGCTACGCGCTTTCTCATGCCTATGGCGCGGCCTTCGACAATCCCGATCTCGTGGTCGCCTGCGTCGTCGGCGACGGAGAGGCCGAGACCGGGCCGATGGCCACCGCATGGCATTCCAACAAGTTTCTGAATCCTGAGCGCGATGGAGCGGTTCTGCCGATCCTGCATCTGAACGGCTACAAAATCGCCAATCCGACCATTCTGGCCCGTATCCCAGAAGACGAATTGCGCTCGCTGTTCGTCGGCTATGGCTATGAACCGCTGTTCGTCGAGGGGCACGAGCCGGCGCTGATGCATGAGCGCATGGCGAGCGTGCTCGACGATGCGTTCGACCGGATCCGTGCGATCCAGCAGACCGCGCGGAGCGGTTCCGCAACAGGGACTTCGCGACCAAGATGGCCGATGATCGTGCTGCGCAGCCCCAAAGGCTGGACCGGACCGAAGGAGGTCGATGGACTGAAGACCGAGAGCTTCTGGCGCTCGCACCAGGTTCCCTTGTCGGGCCTTGCGGAAAACCCGGCGCATCTCAAGCTGCTCGAGGACTGGCTGAGAAGCTACCGGCCCGAAGAACTGTTCGATGCAGCCGGCGCCCCTATTGAAGCGATCCGCGCTTCCGCCCCTGAGGGCACATGGCGCATGGGTGCCAACCCGCATGCCAATGGCGGCCTGCTGCGCAAGTCCCTCGTCCTGCCCCTAGTGCACGACCACGCGGTTGCGATCGAACGACCGGGCGCGGTGAAGACCGAATCGACACGGGCGATGGGCAAGTTCCTGCGCGCCGTCATGGAGCTGAACGAGGCGGCGCAGAACTTCCGCATCGTCGGTCCCGATGAGACGGCCTCGAACCGGCTTCAGGACGTGTTCGAGGTCACCGAGCGCGCCTGGATGGAAACGATCCTGCCCGAAGACGTTCATCTTGGCCGCGACGGCAGGGTCCTGGAGATTCTCTCGGAACACACATGCCAGGGTTGGCTCGAAGGCTACCTGCTCACCGGGCGGCACGGCTTGTTTTCCTGCTACGAGGCGTTCATTCACATTGTCGATTCCATGTTCAATCAGCATGCCAAATGGCTGGATGCCTGCCGCGACATTCCGTGGCGTCGGCCGGTGGCGTCGCTGAACTATCTGCTGTCGAGCCATGTCTGGCACCAGGAGCACAATGGCTTCAGCCATCAGGATCCAGGCTTCATCGATGTCGCTCTCAACAAGAAAGCCGATATTGTGCGGGTCTACCTGCCGCCGGATGCCAACACCTTGCTGTGCGTGACCGATCACGTGCTGCAGACATGGAACCGCATCAACGTGATCGTCGCCGGCAAGCCGCCATCGTGGCAGTGGCTTTCAATGGACAAGGCCATCGTTCATTGCGGGACGGGTATCGGCATCTGGGACTGGGCTTCGACCGACAATGGCGAGGATCCTGACGTCGTGATGGCTTGCGCCGGCGACGTCCCGACGCTCGAAACGCTGGCGGCCGTGCAGATCCTCAGGTATGCCATTCCCGAACTCAAGATCAGGGTGGTGAATGTCGTCGACCTGATGACCCTGCAACCCAAGGAGCATCACCCCCATGGGTTGTCGGACCGTGAATTCGACGCCCTGTTTACCTCGGAAAAGCCGGTGATCTTCGCCTATCACGGCTATCCCTGGACCATCCATCGCCTGACTTACCGGCGCACCAATCACGACAACATCCATGTGCGCGGCTACAATGAGGAAGGCACGACGACAACGCCATTCGACATGACGGTGCTCAATGGCCTGGATCGATACCATCTCGTCCAGAGCGTCCTTGAGCGGCTGCCAAAGGGCAAGGGCGCCAATATCGGGCAGGTGCAGGAGATGGAAGGCAAACTGATTGAGCATCGGGCCTATATCCGTGCTCATGGTCAGGATATGCCGGAGATCCTTGGCTGGAAATGGGAGCAGGGCATGGATGCGGCGCCAGACTTGCCCAATAAGCCGACGAGCGGGTTTCGGCGCACCACCGGGCCGAGAATGCGGACGGCTTCATGAGTGATGCGTTCCTTGTCCTGAACAGCGGGTCATCGAGCTTGAAATTCGCGGTGTTCGAGGCAAGCGCCGAGCTTTCCGAGCTGCTGCGCGGCAGTATTTCGTCGCTCGCACGGCATCCGCGCCTGCACGTCGCGGCCGCGGCCGGATCCCCCGAGATCGACATCAGCCTGGGCGAAAAATCGATCGATGTTGCCAAAGCCTTCTCAACGGTCGCTGCGCTGCTCGCCGATCGCAACCTTCTTGGCCGCATCAACAGGGTCGGGCATAGGATCGTCCATGGCGGGCGCGACTTCACCCAAGCGACGCTGCTCGACACGGACGCGCTCGAGGCACTACAGCTGCTGGAGCCGCTGGCGCCCATCCATCAAAGGATCAATCTCGAGATCGTTGCCCGGGCTGCAGAGCTCCTCCCGCGGGCGCGTCAGGTCGGATGCTTCGACACTGCGTTTCATGCGAGCCGGCCAGCACTTGTCAAGATCTACGGGCTGCCGCGCGCGATGACCGAGGCGGGCATCGTTTCCTATGGTTTTCACGGCCTGTCCTACAGCCATATCGCTGCGAAGCTGCGCGAGCGCTACGGTGCGGCCGCCGGCGGTCGGGTGATCGTCGCCCATCTCGGCAGCGGCGCCAGCCTCTGCGCGATGAAGGCTGGACGCAGTGTCGCCACGACGATGGGGTTCTCGACGCTTGACGGCCTCGTCATGAGCACCCGCTGCGGCGTGCTGGACCCGGGCGTCATCCTGTATTTGCTGCAGGAGAGGAGGCTGTCGAGCGAAGACCTGGCCAGCCTTCTCTACGAACGTTCGGGCCTGCTGGGCGTCTCCGGCATTTCTGGAGACATGCAGGTTCTGCTGGGCGCAAAAGAGCCTTCGGCCGTTCAAGCCGTCGACCTATTTGTTTATCGTGTCGGACGTGAAATCGGCTCGCTTGCCGCCGCGCTTGGCGGGCTCGACACGCTGGTGTTCACCGCTGGCATCGGCGAACACGCGCCACTGATCCGGCACAGGATCTGCGAAGCAGCTGCGTGGCTTGGCGTCGAGCTCGATGAGCATTTGAACCAGAAAGGTGCGGAGAGTGTCAGCGCGCCAAATTCGCGCGTCGACATTCTCGTCATTCCGGCCGGTGAGGAACAGGCCGTTGCCCGCGAGACGCTGGCATTCTGAGCGGTCTGTCTGCCGCTGGAACCGCGTGCCCAGCTACTTCGGCAACTTGGCCCCTCGCTTGCGTTGCACCAGCACGAGGGTTGCGTCATCCGGATCCGTCGTGACGGTGAAGCCCATCTCGCGCTCAAGCTCGATTGCCGCACGGTTTTCCCGGTGTTCGATCGACTCGATGGTTTCGAGACCGAGCTCATCCGCGTAGCGCGCAATGTGGGCGAGCAATTCCCAGCTGACGCCCAGTTGCTTGCGGTCATCGCGAATGCAGACAGCGACCTCGCCACGCCGGTCGGCCGGATCGCTGGCCAGTGTCGCCACCGCGATCAGCATTCCGTCTGGTGCGAATGCAAGAAAATTATGGATGTGCGCATCATCGGACCGCGTCATTGCCACCAGCCGTTCGTGCGAAACTTCCCGCACGGCGCCGAGAAAGCGGAAGCGCAGATCTTCAGGGGTCACATGGGTGAAAAACTCAGCCAGTGCCGGCTCGTCCTCGGGGCGCGCGCCGCGCACTTGGAAACAGAATCCCGTGTGGGTGGTGAGCGTCTTGTTCATCGTCTCAAATCCTTGGGTGTTGTCTGGCGTCGTCGCAGCGGCGAGGGTGGGTTATTCACCCATGTCCAAAAGCACGTCCTGCTTGAGGATTTCGATGCTGCGCAAACCGAGCAGGCGAATGACGCCTTTGTCCTTCAGTCGGGTGAAGACCCGCGACACCGTCTCGATGGTGAGGCCGAGATAGTCGCCAATATCCAGTCGCGACATCGGCAAGTCGACCTGGCGCAAGCCGCCCTGCCGTTCCGTCATGTCGACTAGGAACGCTGCGACCCGTTCGATGGCGTTCTGGCGGCCAAGGACCAGCAGATGTTCCTGAGCTCTGATCAAGCCCTTGAGCGCAAGCGGCAGCAACTGGCGGGACATGTCCGCGGCCGCAGCGATCCGGACAACGCGGATACCGGTCGCGTTGATGGCCTCGGCGAAGAAATGATGGGTGGCCTCGGCCTCGAAGCCGAAAGTCTCTCCGGCCATGTGGAAGGCGCTGATCTGCCGGCGGCCGTCGGCGAGCAGCCGGTAGACACGCACCGCGCCGAATTCGACCTGGTAAAGGGGTCCTGCCTTTTCGCCTTGGGCGTAGATCTCCGTGCCAGCCGGGAAGAAGCTGACCGGTTGCGCCATAGCCCCATCGAGGAGAGCGAAAGGGCTCGGCTGCGTTGGCAGTTCAATCTTGGCGATCTGTTGAGCGTACATGGCTGTGTTCCCGGTTGATCCGTAACACAGCAATCGCGCGAATCCGCAGATCGCGAAATTCGGTTATGTCCCTAAGGGAAACCACCTAATCCGTTCAGGCTGGCCCGTTGCATCGGCGAATGGCCATCCAGAACCGGGTGTCCGTTCGGCATTTGAACGATAGCCTTTGCGGTAGGTCAAGGCCCGCTCTATTCACCTGATTAAAGATGTTGGGAACGAGGGAAACACCCAAATGTCCCAATCCACCCGACCCACTATCGCTTTGTCTGGTCTCAGCGAGGTCGAGGCACAAGCCAGGCTCGCCCTCGATGGTTTCAACGAACTGCCCAGATCGAACCGGCGGACGCCGCTGCGGATTGCCTTCGAAGTCGTGCGCGAACCGATGCTGGCCCTTCTGTTGGGCGGAGGTGCCGTTTACCTGCTGCTTGGGGATCTGCATGAGGCGTTGATCCTGGCTGCTTTTGCCACCTTGTCGGTGGGGATAACCATCGTACAGGAAGCGCGGACAGAACGCGTTCTGGAGGCGTTGCGCGACCTGACAAGCCCGCGTGCCCTGGTGATACGCGACGGTGAACGTAGGCGCATTGCAGGGCGCGAGGTCGTGCGCGGCGATCTGGTGGTGCTGGGCGAGGGCGATCGGGTGCCGGCCGACGTCTTGCTGATCCAAAGCCTGGATCTCCAGACCGATGAATCGCTGCTGACCGGTGAGTCGGTTCCGGTGCGCAAGTTTGCAGCCAAGGATGGCGACCCGCCAGCCGAACGCCGCCCAGGCGGCGACGACCTGCCTTTCGCATTTTCCGGATCACTCGTGGTGCGCGGTTCGGGCATTGGCGAAGTTCTGGCAACCGGGCCGCTGAGCCAAATCGGTGCGATCGGCCAATCGCTCAGCATTATGGAGACCGAAGCACCCCGCTTGCAGCGACAGACGAAACGTCTTGTCGGCATCTTCGCACTGGTCGGTGGTGCGGTCAGCGTTCTGGCGGTCGTGCTTTATGGCGTTTTGCGGGGCGGGTGGCTCGACGCGGTCCTTGCTGGCATCGCGCTGGGCATGTCGATGCTGCCCGAGGAATTCCCGATGGTGTTGACCATCTTCATGGCCATGGGCGCCTGGCGCATCTCGCAGGCGCGCGTGCTCACCCGTCGTGCGGCGGCGATCGAAACGCTTGGCTCGGCGACAGTTCTCTGCACCGACAAGACCGGAACGTTGACCGAAAACCGCATGACAATCGCGGAGCTGAGAACGCCTGACGGCAAACGGTTCCGGTTACCGGACAACATGAATGCCGGGATGCCGGCGGCCTTTGGCGAGCTGGTCGAGCTTGGTGTGCTCGCCAGCGCCGAAATTCCTTTTGATCCGATGGAAAAGGCATTTCACACCCTTTCGCAGGAGCGATCACCCAGTCGCAAGGATCTGGACAGTGTTGATCGGAAACTTGTCCGCGCCTATGGGTTGCGTCCCGAGCTGCTGGCCATGTCGAATGCTTGGCGATCACCGGCTGACGGCAGCGACTGTCTGGTCGCCGCCAAGGGCTCGCCGGAGGCCATAGCGGCACTCTGTCGTCTGAGCGCGGAGCGCTTCGCTTCGATCAAGGCTTCCGTGGACGCCATGGCGACCGAAGGACTGCGCGTCCTCGGGGTGGCCCGAGCCAGTCATTGTGCTGGTGAACTGCCAGAAAGGCAGACAGGCTTCGATTTCGAGTTCATGGGCCTCGTCGGGCTGGCTGACCCCCTCCGCCCGGAGGTTCCGGATGCCGTGAACAACTGCCGGTCCGCTGGAATCAGAGTGGTCATGATCACGGGGGATTATCCGGCGACCGCCAGAGCAATAGCCAGTCAGGCTGGGCTCGATTTCAACGACGTCGTGACCGGTGAAACGCTCAAGACAATGGACGATGCGGCACTTTGCGCGCGCGTCAAGACCGCCACAGTGTTCGCGCGGATCACGCCCGAGCAGAAACTGGCGATCGTCAGAGCGTTGAAGGCCAATGGCGAGATCGTCGGCATGACAGGAGACGGCGTCAACGACGCCCCCTCGCTGAAAGCGGCCAACATCGGCATTGCCATGGGAGGTCGCGGCACCGACGTCGCGCGCGAGGCTTCATCCATTGTCCTTCTCGACGACGACTTCGGGTCGATCGTCAAAGCCATACGGCTGGGCCGCCGCATCTACGACAATTTGCGCAAGGCCATGGGCTTCATTCTTGCCGTGCATGTGCCGATCGCTGGGCTGGCCCTTCTTCCTCTGCTGTTTGGCCTGCCCATTCTGTTCGGACCGATGCACATAGCCTTTCTGGAAATGGTGATCGATCCGGTGTGTTCCTTGGTCTTTGAAGCCGAGACCGAGGAAGATGACGTCATGAATCGCCCTCCACGAGATCCGCAAGCATCGCTCTTTTCGCGCTCGCTCATAGCCTGGAGCGTTGTGCAGGGCCTGCTGGCGTTCGCACTTGTCGCAAGCATCTTCCTTTTTGCCTTCCACTGGGGAATGCCGGAGAACGAAATTCGCGCCTTGACGTTTTTTTCGCTGGTCCTCTCGATCGTCGGCCTGATCTTCGTCAACCGTACGTTCGGCGACTCGCTGCTGATTGCGTTGTTCCGGCCCAATCGATCGCTTGCTCTTGTCGTCGTGGTGGTTGCTGCAGCGCTGGGCGGGACACTTCTCTGGCCATTCGCCAGTGGTCTCTTCCAGTTCGGACCGCTGCACCTTGACGACCTCTCGATGACGCTGGCGGCAGGAGCCGCAGTGCTGGTCTGCCTTGAGTTCCTGAAGCATTTCTGGAGAGGGTGGTTAAAAGCCTGACCGCGCCATTGGTGCTGACCCTGCGGGTTTCACCAAGCCGCGCTAACCTTGCCTACGAGATGGTTGGGTACAAATCCGCCGGTTTAGGAGGCGTTTTGACGCCGCCGCCGTCACCTTGTCTTGGCCGTTCTGGCCTCGGGTTCGCAAGATGCCGTAGAGCGTTTGCAGGATCCGTTCGACCTCCGTGTGGCTCACCCAGGTTTCCGGATGCTCGGCGGCTACGCCCTCGCCCCCGGCGTTCTCCTGGTTGCGCTGGCAATCACCGCGTTACGCGCGCGCCATGCGATCGCGGTGGCCGGCGTTCTGATCGGAGGAGCGTCGTCCATCGGCTTGATGTCGGCGGTCAACTTCACAATCGGCTCCGACTTTAGGTGGCCACTCTTCGCCCGCGACTGGTCTGGGCCGTCAGCCTCATCGTCTATGGGCTCGAAAGCTCCCGCAACGACAATCGCTGACAAATAAGGAACCCACCCCATGAACACCAACAACGTGCACCGCATGTTCGATCCCCCGACCGGGTCCGAACCAGAACCGAAGGCCGAGGCAGGCGGATTTTGGACTTCGAAGGCCGGTCTGGTCACGATCGCTTTCCTGCTGATCGCCGCTTAGCGGAGCGTGATCTCCGATATGCTCGATAGCCTTATGTCGGAACGGCAAGGCTGCGGTCGACACGAATGGCAGCAACTGGCGAAATGGCGGGTGGACAACAGTGGACGACATTTGTTGGGAGAGGGGTTTCGACGGACCTTCACCTACGGCCTTGGCCGGGTCGAGGATCTGGCCGGCATCATCATCGTCCTGATTATCCTCTTCAGTGCCATCGTCGCCGGCTATGAGGCGATCGACAGGTTGATCCATCCCCAAGCCATCAGCTTCCTCGGCTGGGTTGCCGCCGCCGGCCTGGTCGGTTTCCTGGGCAATGAGGCTGTCGCGGTATTCCGCATCCGCGTCGGCCGCGAGATAAACAGCGCGGCCCTGATCGCCGACGGCTATCACGCCCGCACCGATGGCTTCACCAGCCTTGCGGTGGTGCTTGGCGCGGCCGGCGTCTGGCTAGGCTTCCCGCTCGCGGACCCGATCATCGGCCTTTTGATCACTGTGGCTATCCTCGCCATCGTCTGGCAGTCCTCAAAGGCGGTGCTGACACGCATGCTGGATGGCGTCGAGCCGGGCATCGTCGAGGAAATCCATCATGCGGCTGAACATGTGGGGGGCATCCAACGGGTCGCCCAGGTGCGGGCGCGCTGGATAGGCCACAGGCTGCACGCCGATATCGCCATCAAGGTGGCCGAGACAGCGAGCGCAAAGGATGTGGTCGGCATCGCGGAGGCTTTGAGAGGGGAGCTGTTCGACCACCTGCCGGCGCTCTCGGAGGCGAACATCCGTCTGGAAGGCGAAGTCGGATCCGTGGCGGGCGGTTCGGCCCACGCCGATCATGCGCCGGAGCCTTTCAAGGTCGTCAGCGACCTGGCAACGGGAACGCTCGAAATCGTCGATACGCCCGCTGGCGAGCGCTTCCGTCTCACCATCGACAGCCATGCCGACGATCTAGGGGCGACCGTGATCATCGACCGGTCCGAAGATCCCGAGACGCTTTCGCTCGGGCCTGTCGCCGGCAATCACCACCGTCGTGAAAGCAGCGTCGCCCCCGCCGAGCCGCACGAGTTCGAGGCGAGGCTGATCCTGACCTCAAAGGGCAAGCAACAGGTCCTGCCGTTCAAGATGGTTGAGCCGGAAGGCCACAAACACTGATCCTACTACTGGCGTGGCACCTTACGCCGCCCAAGCATCCCGAGAAGATAATCATGCTGGAAGTTCTCGCCGATCGCACCTATCGGCATCTGTTCATGGCGCAGGTCATCGCGCTCATCGGCACCGGCCTCGCCACTGTCGCGCTCGGGCTTCTCGCCTATGATCTTGCCGGCGCAGATGCGGGCGCGGTGCTCGGCACTGCGCTCGCCATCGACTGCTCCCACAAACTGCGCGGCCAGCTCGGCGCCTTCCGGAGCCATTGTCACCGGCAGCGGAGCTTCGGCCGCGCAAAAAGCCTATCAACCGGGCGAGGTCGATACCTACCCTGGCAATGGGCTCGATCGGACCGTCAATGTCCACGTTCAAGCGAATGGATTTGTAGCTCATCCGCCGGCGCCCCGTTCGCGTTTCCAGGAGCAACCTAACGTGCGACGCGGCTTGCCTTGACGGCGATCAAGCGATGCGCATGACGATGAATTTTAGAGGTACTGGGATCTCAGCGAGCAACCCGGCTGGAAAAATGCTCGAAGGCCTTGAAGGCCGGACGGCTCAGGGGGCGAACAGGGTGCCTCGCTCGCCTTTGACGATTTCAACGGCGTCCTTGAGTTGGCCTATCGCTGAAGGATTGCCAGTCGCTTGCGCGAATTCGACCGCAGCTTCGATCTTTGGCCCCATCGATCCCACTGCAAAATTCCGCCCTGATATTTCCGTTGACCGCACTTGACGAAGCGCGCGAGCGCCCGGCGTGCCGTAGCCTTCATAAACGGCGTCGACATCGGTCAGCATGAGCAGCATGTCGGCTCTCAGCTGTCGGGCGAGAAGTGCGCTTGCCAGGTCCTTATCGATGACTGCCTCCACACCGCAAAGACTGCCGTCCTCCCTTGCTATCACAGGAACACCGCCGCCACCGGTGCAGATGACGATCACGCCGCGCTCGACCAGGAACGCGATTACCGATGCTTCCAGGATTGCCAGGGGCCTGGGCGAAGGCACGACGCGGCGCCACTTGTCGCCATCTGGCGCGATCTGCCAATCGCGCTCGCTGGCAAGCCTGCGTGCGGTTGTCTCATCGTAGACAGGGCCGATAGGCTTCGTTGGATGAGCGAAGGCCGGATCCTGCGGATCGACCCTCACCTGCGTCAGCAGCGTCGCAAAAAGCCTCTCCTTAAGGAGGTTGCAGAGCTCCTGCTCAATGACGTAGCCGATCATCCCCGCGCTCTCGGCGCCAAGCACGTCGAGTGGAAATGTGCGACCGTCCGCAGTTGTCGCTGCCTGCAGGGCCAACAGTCCCACCTGCGGACCGTTGCCGTGCGTGACGACAATCGAGTGCCCTGTGTTGACCAGCTTCGCCAACACAGCGGCAGCGCGCACGATGTTGGCGCGCTGGTTTTCGGCCGTCATCGGTTCGCCGCGTCGCAGTAGCGCGTTTCCGCCAAGTGCAACGACGATCAGCATCTCAGTTACCGATCGTGGCGACGAGGAGCGCCTTGATTGTATGCATGCGATTTTCGGCCTGATCAAAAACGATGGAGGCAGCAGACTCGAACACCTGGTGGGTGACCTCCATGCAATCGATGCCATATTCCTTCGCAACGAAGGCACCGATCTCGGTATCCGTGTCATGGAACGCCGGCAGGCAATGCATGAATTTGACGTGGGGGTTGCCGGCGGCAGCCATTACCTCGCCGGTCACGCGGTAGGGTGTCAAAAGACGAATACGCTCGGCCCAGCCGGATTTGTCCTCGCCCATTGACATCCACACGTCGGTGTAAATGAAATCGGCATCCTGGACGCAACCCGTCACATTCTCGTCGAGCCGGAAGCGGCCGCCGCTTTGTGCTGCGAGCTCTCCGACATGGCCGCAAAATACCTCATCCGGCCAGAGCTCCCTTGGCGAGGCGATGCGCATGTCGATACCGACCTTGGCTGCGCCTAGTGCCAGCGACAGCGCGACGTTGTCGCGCCCTTCGCCGACGAAGGTGACGGTCATGTCCGAAAGATGCTTGTGCGTGTATTCGCGCATGGTCATGAGGTCGGCGAGGATCTGTGTTGGATGCGCCTCGTTGGTGAGGCCGTTGTAGACGGGCACGCCGGCATGCGCGGCAAGCAATTCCGCCTGGTGCTGGCCAAAGCCGCGATATTCGATCGCATCGTACATGCGACCGAGCACGCGCGCCGTGTCCTTCATCGATTCCTTGTGGCCAATATGGCTGCCGCTGGGACCAAAGTAAGTCACGTGTGCGCCCTGGTCGTAGGCCGCGACTTCGAACCCTGTGCGCGTGCGAGTCGAGTCCTTCTCGAAGATCAGTGCGATGTTTTTCCTGACCAGACGCGGGATCTCATGCCCGGCGAGTTTGGCCGCCTTGAGGTCCGCGGCAAGCTTAAGAAGAAAGCGGATTTCATCGGCGGTGAGATCGTCCAGCGTCAGGACGGAGCGGCCGTGAAGATTGGTCGACATCCAGAATTCCTTTCACGTCAGATTGCGTCGCGGACCACCGGACAGGTCATGCAATGGCCACCGCCGCGGCCGCGGCTGAGTTCAGCCCCCTCGACGGTGATCACTTCGATGCCCGCGCGGCGCAGAAGCGTGTTGGTGTAGACGTTGCGGTCATAACCGACCACCACGCCGGGTTCGACCGCAACGACATTGTTGCCATCATCCCATTGTTCGCGTTCGGCCTCGTAGCGGTCGCCACCGGTGGCGATGATTCGGAGCGTTTTCAGCCCAAGCGCTTCGGCAATGACAGCCGTGAATGGTTTTGCCTCATCCGTGACCTCGACCGCCGCCTCGCCATCGCCCGGCCGCAGCGAGAAGGAGCGCAAGCGGTCGACCACCGGTGGATACAAGGTCACAAGATCGCGATCGCAGAAGGTGAAGACGGTGTCGAGATGCATGAAACTGCGGTCGCGTGGCATCAAGGCGGCAATCACGCGTGTTGCCTCACCGGCTGCGAACAGCTTGCGGGCCAGGTCGCCAACGGCTTGCGGCGTGGTGCGCTCCCCCATGCCGACGAGAACAGTCCCGCCACCGATCGGCATAACGTCGCCGCCTTCGAGGCTCGTGCCTGTGCCTAGGTCCGGCGACACGAAAGGTATGCCGCTGTCGCGAAAGCGAGGATGGAAGCGGTAGACGGCCTCGACGTTGGCGGCTTCAGGGCGCCGCGCAGCCCAGTACATGGAATTGACCGAGACTGAGCCGTAGATCCAGCAGGAACTGTCGCGGGTGAACAGCTGGTTCGGAAGCGGCGGCAGCACGAAATCTTGGGGGGCGAGCGTCCTCCCGGTCAGACCTTTGGGTTCGAAAGGAAGCTCCGCCCTGGCAACCCCGCCGACGAGGAAGGACGAAAGCTGCGCCGACGGCATATCATCGAGCCATCCGCGCAGCTCATTGACCATGTCGAGACCGACGACCCCGGGGTGGACCCTGCGGTCGAGAAGCCACTCGCGGGCCTTGGCCAGGCTCATCGTCTCAGCCAGGAGCTCTCCGAAGGAATGGACCACGACGCCGCGTTCACGCAATGCATCGACGAAGACATCGTGCTCCTGGCGGGCGCGCTTGACCCATAGCACGTCATCGAAAAGCAGCGCCTTGCAGTTCTCCGGCGTCAGCCTGCGCAGGCTGAGGTCCGGACGATGGACCATAACCTCGCGCAGACGGCCGACTTCGGAGTGAACACCCAGGCTTGTCATCGAACCGATCCCTTCAAAGCGGGCTGACGGCGCCGGTCCACATCTCGTAAACGGCGAGGATGGCGACGGCGACGAGAGCTGCGGCGAGCGCTGCTTCGGCAGGGTGGAACACACGCTGGTTGGTTTCGCGGCGCGCCCAGATGTAGAAGATGATGCCGGGCGCATAGAGGATCGCGCACATGAACAGGTAGGCGGGTCCCGCCGCATAGACGAGCCACAGTCCGTAGACCGTGGCCAGCAATCCGGCAAAAAGAGCCCCGACGCGCTGCTCGCCATTCCCGTAACTCTCGTCGGTCAGCGCGAGCTTGGCTGCGTAAGCTCCGGAAAAAATGTAGGGAACCAGGATCGCGGCCGACGCGATGTAGAACAGCGCTTGATAGGTGCTTTGGGCGAAGAGCGTGATCACCAGGAATGCCTGGACGAGCAGGTTGGTGATCAGCAGCGAGGTCGATGGCACACCGCGTTCGCTCTCCCAGCCGAAGAACTTCGGCATTGTGCCGTCCTTGGCGGCGACATGCGGAATTTCAGCCGCAAGCAGCGTCCAGCTCAGGAAGGCGCCGACCACCGACACCACGAGCGCGATGTTGATGAGGCTAGCGCCCCACGGGCCGACAACGGCTTCTAGCACACCGGCCATGGAGGGGTTCTTCAGGCCGGCGAGTTCGGGTTGACTGAGGACGCCGAGTGACAGCAGCGACACCAGGGCGTAGAGCGCGAGGCATGTGAAGAAGCCAAGAACCGTCGCGGTGGCGATGTCCTTGCGGCGCTCCGCACGGCCAGAAAAGACGCTGGCGCCCTCGATGCCGATAAACACCCACAACGTCACCAGCATCGTGCTCTTCACCTGTGCGGTGATCGAGCCGAGACTGGCGTTGCCGAGACCGGTAAAGTCGAGGGACCAGACCTGAAGCTTGAAGGCAACGGCAACAACGCCAACGAACAGGACGATCGGAGCGATCTTTGCCGCGGTGACTATGAGGTTGACGACCGCGGCCTGCCGGATGCCGGCGAGAACCAGGATGTGGATCAGCCACAGCAGGACCGATGCGCCGAGCACCGCCTGCCAGGTGTTTCCGTCACCGAAGGCCGGAAAGAAATAGGACAGGGCGCTGAACACGATCACAGCATAGGAGACGTTGCCGACCCAGGCACTGATCCAGTAGCCCCAGGCGCTGTTAAAGCCGATGAAGGGACCAAAGCCGGCCTTGGCGTAAGCATAGGGACCGGCGTCGAGCTCGGGCTTGCGGGTCGCAAGCGATTGATAGACGAAGACCAGCGCCAGCATGCCGAACGCGGTGATACCCCAGCCAATCAGAATTGCGAGGGGACCAGCGCCTGCCGCCATGTTCTGCGGCAGGCTGAAGACGCCGGACCCGACCATCGAGCCGATGACCAAGGCGGTCAACGACCCCAATCGAAGTTTCGCAGGCGCCAAGGTACCGACTTGCGGAACCGGGATGTTGAAATCAGCCGTAGTCATGATGCTCTCCCCACTTTTGAAAGCTCTGATGGGAGGCAATAAACAGGAAGGCAGGACCGGCAGCTTTGATGCGGGTCAATAAGCGGTTGCTGAATAAAAAGAGTGGCGTTGGTGTTCCGGTTTCTGGGTCGCCGCACCAATGCCTGCTCTTATATTATCCGCTCCGCCCATGTCGCATCGCGCGCTTCCAGGGCCATGTTGAACAAGGAGCGACCGACACGCGCCCCCGATATCGGCCGGGGCGCAAATCGAATTTGGCCCATTGGCAGGTCGTCAGGCGATGTCCGCCGACTCGGCTTTGCGTTTTCGCCCGGTGATCATGGCCCGTACCAGGTTTTCGCGATGGCGAAAGCTTGCCAGCGCGACGCCGCCTATATGGAAGAGGACCAGCACAAGTAAGCCGTGCGCGCTCAGGCTGTGCGCCGTTTCAACCCGCGACACGCCGAAATAGGCGTCCGTAGTCATCAGCCAGCCGGTCAGTGCGGTTGACCCCATCGCAGCCATCAGCGCGACCACCATTGCGCCGCCGGCCGGGTTGTGGCCGATGTAGCGGGCTTCGCGACCGCTCGGTATTGCAGAGAGATAGCGCAGCACCGTCGCCGGGTCTCGCACGAATTGAGTGAACCGCGCATAGGGCGTGCCCACAACGCCCCACAGGAGCCGCATCACGACCAGGGCGGCGGCGGCGTAACCTGCCAAATGGTGCAAGACCTCGGAGGAATGGGAGGTGAACCAGGCCGTTACGAAGCTGAGCACCAGCGCCCAGTGGAAACTCCGTACGACCAGGTCCCAGACGCGCACCATCTGCGAAGATGGCTGCACGTCCGCAGTGGCTGAAACACGCAGATCAGTTTTCGCCGGCTTCGGCATTGTCGAGCTTTTCAAGGGTTTCGGCATTGTAGGCCAGGTTGACTTTCTTGCCGGCCTTGTCGACCGCGTAGACTTCGTAGCAACCCTTCTCGACCTTGATCTGGCGCACGGTGAGGCCTTGGCCGGTCAATTGCGCCTCGAGCGTTGCCTTGGGCTTGAACTGTGATTTCGGGGCGGTGCTGCAGCTGTCGCCGGCGGCGAGCGCCGGTCCTGCAATCATGCCAGCGAGAGCGGCGAGGACGAGTGTGCGATACATGATGGCTCCATTCGGGAGTTGGGCGCCGATTTTGCGCCTGCGGGTGGATTTCGATCGGTCTGTCAGACGGCCTTTTCGCCGTCATTGGTTCCGAAATAACCACTTCAACCTGACAACTGGCTGACAGTTTGGTCGGGCCGCAGATCGGGCTCGCATCGGTCGGTTTGATCTGGCGCAACGACCGCGGGTGTGCTGCGAGCATGATGACCGCCAGGATGTAGAGCGCTTCTGCTGCCGTCCTGAAAGAGGAATACCGTGGAAACCATATCGAGGAGAGTGGCGCTCGGGCTTGCGGCCGCAATGCTGATGGCAAGCAGTGCGGGCGTTGCGCGGACTGCCGAGCTTGTTCAGGTCTCGCTTTCGGACAAGGGCGCGAGTACGGAGATGCCGATGGCTCTTGCTTATGCAACGCCAGGACGCGATCTCTCGAAGGCCACCATGGGCATCAAGGCGTCCCCCGGAGCCGTGAAGGCCGGGGAGGTCACATTCAAAGTGAAGAATGACTCCAAGGACACCGTTCACGAAATGATCGTGATGTACCTTGCCGATCCCGGCAAGCCGCTTCCCTATGTTGAGGCCGAGAACCGGGTCGACGAAGACAAGGCGGGCGACAAGGGCGAGGTTTCGGAGCTCGATCCCGGCAAATCGGGCACATTGACCGTCGACCTGAAGGCTGGAAAATACCTGCTTATCTGCAACGTGCCAGGTCATTTTGGCGCCGGCATGTGGACCGAGTTCACCGTCGGTCCATGAACCCCCAAAACAGAGCAGCGCTAGGAGCCTGCGACTTGTCGCCGTTTTCGAAAGGTTGCCCGGATCGCATCCCATCGCCTGGTGCCGGGAATAGCGGAGGAGTTGATCGTAATCGGCTTCGTTTGTTTGCGGGGCAACATGGAGCGCGTCATAAGAGCAATGGTGCTCGAAAGCATAGGCACTCCCTTGAAACTGGTCGAAGATTCGACCCCTTACCGGGGATGGGTGAGATCAGGTTGAAGGTCGAGGCATGCGCTATCTGTCGGACCGATCTCACGTCATAGATGGCGATCTGCATCACCCAAAATTGCCGCTCGTTCCCGGTCACGAAATCGTCGGCATCGTCGATGCCGTGGGCAAGGGGGTGGCGCCTTCCAGGATCGGGCAGAGAGTCGGTGTGCCATGGCTTGGGCATACTTGCGGGCGTTGTCCCTACTGCGCCACAGGACATGAAAATCTTTGCGATCAGCCAGATTTCACGGGCTACACGCGCGATGGCGGCTTTGCCAGCCATGTCATTGCCGACGCGCAATTCGCCTTCGATCTGGACCGGGATGCCGACCCCGTATCGCTGGCACCCTTGCTTTGCGCCGGCCTGATCGGCTGGCGATGCCTGAAGAAGGCCGGCGACGGCAAGCGGCTCGGGATTTACGGCTTCGGCGCCGCCGCGCACATCGTCGCTCAGATCGCGATCTGGCAAGGCCGTGAGATTTTCGCTGTCACCCGGCCCGGTGACGAGCAAGCACAGGATTTCGCGCGCTCGCTTGGAGCGACCTGGGCGGGCGGTTCGGATCAACTTCCGCCCGGGCAACTCGATGCCGCGATCATCTTTGCTCCTGTGGGTGACTTGGTGCCGATCGCGCTTGGTGCCGTCCGCAAGGGCGGCCGGGTGGTTTGCGGCGGCATCCCTATGAGTGACATTCAGGCGATGGCCTACGAGTTGCTCTGGGAAGAGCGCGAACTGGTGTCGGTGGCAAACCTGACGCGCCGCGATGCCGAAGAGTTTTTCCCCATTGCCAAGCGTGCGCAGGCACGCACCCACACCAAGGTCTACTCACTGGAACAGGCCAATCAGGCACTGGACGATCTGAGGCAAGGCAGATTGAGCGGCGCCGCCGTCCTGGTACCGTGATTGGCGGTTGAGGATTATCTGGCCCGCTCGCCAAGATTTCGGATCTGGCTGATCCACTTCGCGCGGGTCGCATCGCTGGCGCCGGCGACCATGCCGAACAACGTCTCGCGCACCGGACTGATACCGACAAAATGCAGGATGCTTCGCTTCATGCCGGCGATGCCGTGTCCCAGGAACCATAGCCGGTAAAGAACGGAAGGCATACCCATCGTCACCACAACGCGCGCGGAGCGGCCGCGAAGCAGTGTCTTGGTAAAGCTGCCGCCCTTGTCCGGATAGGCAAAGGCCGTCCCCGGCCGCATGACCTGTTCCAGAAATGCCTTGAGCATGGCCGGCATGGTCCCAAGCCACAGCGGAAAAACAAAGACAATGTGCTCCGCCCAGACGATCGCTTCGGCTGCGTCCTTCAGTTCATCGGGAATTGAACCGTGCTCGAACTCCTGCATTGTCCGCAGCATCGGGAAATCGATCGCCGCCAGGTCGACCCGGCGGACGGCGTGCCCCGCCTTCTCCGCGCCCTCGCCATAGGCCCTGGCGAGACCGCGGCAGAGCCGGTCCGGGGACGGATCGGGATGGCCGACCACAATCAAGATGCGTCGCGACATGGTCTACTCCAGGGGAGCCTTGCGTCGCCGCGTCAGGGCCGCTCGACCCTCGCCACCTGGTACGTGTGCATGGCGCCGTTGCGCTCGATCGACACATACTCGCCGGTCACGAACCGTTCGTCGCCGAGACGAAAGCCGATCTCGTCGTCGCGGTCGCCGTCGGCATAGTCGAAGAACCAATGTCCGCCGGGCTTGCGCCTCAGCCGACCGACCAGATCCTCCTCGCCAGTGCGAAATCGGCGAACGCGGCACGAGGCCTTGTGCGATTTCCACTCTTGCGCATCGATCCGGCCTTCGCCGGTCAACGGAGCGAGCACGTCATAGCCCTCTTCGCGGTCGCCTTCCGGATGACCTTTCTCACGGGCGAGCAGCAGCCGGACGTTGCGGAATTTCGGGGTGAGGTCCTTCACACTGGTCATGGCGAACTCCTTCTACGGAGTTTCATAGAGCGGTGGCGGGACCTAGCTCTTGATCCGTATCAAAAAAAGCGCGAGCACAGCACTTCTATCCAGGACCGAGCAACAACAGGGCGCAGATACCCATGGCCGCGGCTATCAGTGTTGTGACGGCCAGTGGCAACCAGAACGTGATCGGACCAGCAAATACTGCGAGCGACAGGCGACCGATCGCGTTTGCTGCGAGCGCCGCGAGCACGGCCTGGCCCACGGTCTCGACGGACACGGAATGCTTGACCAGGCGCAGCGCGCCAAGCACCGAGACATCGACATCGAATGCGCCGGCCAGCGCCGAACTCGCCAGCAGACCGCGCCCACCGAATTGAACGGCCAGCCCGGCACTTGCGGTCGCGACGATGGCAAAGAGCAAGGCGAAGAGCAGCAAGGGGCCCAGTTCGAATGGATTGCGCGCGATCGCGCTGCCTTTACCGTTCCCGCTGTCACGAGCCAGCAGCAATGCGCCGCAGACAGCGAAGGCAAGCGCTGCGGTAATCGCCGGAATCACGACCGATGCGAGCACACTTGGCTCGACGATCAGAACCACGGCGCAGACGCGGAGCACCGAAACCATTGCTGCCAGGGACGCCGCCCCGGCGAGCGGCAGCGGATTGCTTGCCGACGCGGCATTGCGGGCAAGCGCCAAGGTCACTGCTGTGGAAGAGACGATTGCACCGGTGAGCGAACTGACCAGCAGACCGCGTGTATTTCCCAGAATGCGAACAGCCACGTATCCGGCGAACGAAATCGAGGCCATCAGCACCGTCAGGAACCAGACTTCCCAGGGATTGAAACCGGCCCACGGGTCGATCGTGCGGTTTGGCAGCAAGGGCAAGACGATCGCCGTCATCACCGCAAGGACCAGCGCCGAACGCAGTTCGACCCAGGTCAGTCGCTTCAAAAGACCGTGCAGGACCTCGCGGCTGGCCAGGATTACCGCCAATGCCGCGCCACCGGCGGCTGCAGCACGATAATCGCCGGCGACGGAAAGCGCGCCAAGGGCAAACACCCCCAGGCCCGCGATCACGCTGGTGACGCTGAAGTCCTCGTCATGGGCAGCCTCGCGTGCCTTGTACCAGGCAAAGATTGTCGCAAAGGCGATGAACCCGCCGACCAGCACGGATACAGCGCCGAGTGCGTTGGCGAGTGCAGCGAGCACGCCACCCAGCAGGCCAGATATGCCGAATGTCCGGATGCCAGCTGTGCGACTGCGATCGGGCGCGTCCCGCTCCTGCCAACCACGCTCCAAGCCGACAAGAAGACCTATTGCGAGCGCCAGCCCAAGCCGGGCGATGATCGGATCCATTGGCGCGACGACTTCAGGCGGTGACCGTTGGCGGCAGGCGGTCACGAACCCACCTGACGATTTGGCCTGCCGTCATTGCGCCGGATGTGCGCGCGATCTCGCGCCCGCCATGGAACAGGATCATGGTCGGAATGCCACGGATGCCGAGCCTGGCCGCGACAGCCTGCTCATTGTCGGAGTTGAGTTTGATCAGACGAACATGCGGCTCCAGTTCACTTGCCGCCGCTTCATAGGCTGGCGCCATCATCTTGCAGGGGCCGCACCAGGGTGCCCAGACGTCGACGACAACGGGCAGACTGCTGCGCGCGATCTGATGATCGAAACGCGCGGCGTCGACATCTTCCGGGTGACCCGAAAACAGCGCGGTCCCGCACTTTCCGCATTTCGCCTCACTGGCATTGCGGGCTGGCGGCAGGCGGTTGACCCCACCGCATTTGCTGCAAACCACCAGATTTTGCTGTGCCATCGCCATTCACCGATTTTGTTCTCAACCACTATGCGCGCCACAGATGCCCATCGCCAAGCGTGCGCAAGGCGTTCAGGATAACCGCGACGTCAATCCCCTCCTGAAGCAGCGCTCCGGCAACCGGCGTGATCTGCCCCATGGCCGCCGCGATCATTGCCAGCCCGGACAACGCCAGCCCGGCGATGATGCTCTGCAAGGCGATCGATCGCGTTCGCCGTGCAATCCGAACCGCGTCCGCAACCGGCTGCAGCCTGTCGGTCAGCACGATGACGTCGGCCGCCTCGGAGGAGGCGGTCGCACCACGGGCGCCCATGGCGATACCGACCGTTGCGGCGGCAAGGGCAGGTGCATCGTTGATGCCATCGCCAACCATCATTGTGGGCGCTGTTGCTTTCTCGGCCTCGACGGTGGTGACCTTGTCCGCAGGGACGGCATCGGCGATGATGACATCCAGATCAAGCCTGGAGGAAACACGCTTTGCTGCCGCACTGTCATCACCTGTAAGCATGACCATGCGCGTGATGCCAGCCGAGCGCAGATTGGCGAGCGCGTCGCGTGCATCAGGACGCAACGCATCGCCCAAGGTGAAAATCCCAGCAAGCTCTCCAGCGACGGCGACAAAAACCCTAAGCACCGGCTCGTCCCGGTATTTTTCTTCGCCGCTTTTCGCCCAGCCGGGCAGCGGCTCGTCGGCGAGCACGAAAGCCCGCGATCCAGCCGCGACCGACATGGTGTCGACCCGGCCGTTGAGGCCTGCACCGCGATGCTCGCTGACATCATGCGGATGCGAAAGCATCAGCTGCCTGCCGCGCGCCGCCCGGATGATCGAGTCGGCGAGCACATGGTGCGATGCCTGTTCCAGGGATGCCAGCAGCTGCAGCGATTGGTTCGCTTCACAGCCGGGTGCGGCTTCGATGTCGATGAGCTCGGCGCCGCCGATGGTCAAGGTCCCCGTCTTGTCGAAGATCGCGGTTCGGACTTGCGCAAGCGCTTCCAGAGCCGCGCTGCCTTTCATCAGGATGCCTGCACGCGCGGCACGCGAGACGCCGCCGATGAAGGCAACAGGGGCAGCCAGGATGAGCGGGCAAGGTGTGGCGACTACCAGCACGGCCAGCGCCCGGATTGGATCACCGGAGATGTACCAGGCGGCGCCGGAAACCACCAGAGTGGCAGGCAGCAGGAACAGGGCGAAACGGTCGGCCATGCGAATGAAGGGGGATTTCGCCGTCTGCGCTGCAGCGACCATGCGTACGATCGCGGCATAGGTGCTCTGGTCTGCCAAGGCGGAAGCCTGCATGCTGAATGTCTCGCCGGCATTGATGGTGCCGCTGCGCAGCGTGTCGCCCGCTATCCGCCGCTCGGGCAGCGGCTCGCCGGTCACCGCGGACTCGTTGAGGGAGGCCGAAGGATCAAGCAATATACCATCGACGGGAAGCAATTCGCCGGCCCGGACCAGAAGCTCGTCCCCGACAGCAACATCTTCGACGGGGACTGTCTCTGTCCCTCGGGTTGTCGTCCGATGGGCCACACGCGGCGATCGGTCGGTCAACGCCTTGAGGTTCCGTTCCGCGCGGCCACGAGCGAAATCCTCAAGGACTGTACCACCGGCATACATGATAGCGACCACCACTGCCGCAAGCGGTTGTCCGAGCAGCAGCGCGGCGGACATCGAGACCAGCGCAATCGCATCAACGCCGAAGCGGCCGATCCAGAAATCGCGCAGAATGGAGATTGCGAGAGCCGCCACCACGGGCAAGGTCGACACCGTCCAGATCGTGTGGGCTTCGATGGGACCGAGCCCCGTTCGCCAGGCTCCGGCTCCGACGGCGAGACCCAGGATAGCGATGACCAGCAATGCGCGTCGTAGAGCAGACTCGCTCATCCGATGTCCCTCAACCTTGATGGCCCCTTTGGCGCTAGAGCTCGCGGACCATCTCCTCGAGCACGCGACGCACAACGTTCGCGACCTGCGCAAGCTCGCGATTGGCGATGGCCCCCATTGAAGCGACCGGATCCACCGCCGCGACTTCTACCTTTCCTGGTTCGACCTCGGTGACGATGACATTGCAGGGCAGCATGGTTCCGATCTTGTCTTCGGCCTGAAGGGCTCGCCAGGCGAAATGCGGATTGCACGCGCCCAGGATCACATAGGGCCTGAAATCTTCACCAAGCTTGGCCTTCATGGTCTGCTGAACATTGATCGAGGTCAGAACGCCAAACCCCTTGCTTGCGAGCTTGTCGCTCACGTGGTCGATTGCCGCTGTGAACGGCATGGCGACGATCTTGCTGAAATAGTAACTCATCTTAACTCTCCAATCCTTGACCGCAGCAGTGGCTGCTACGTCGCAAGCGACCGCTTCGAACCCTCTTGCAACAGCTAATCGCGAGAACCGGACGAGGCTTTGATCCAGCGCAATGAAGGGGCAGGATCGATTGGCGACTATCGCCGCGAACGGGAGACCCACCGGTGACGATCCGAAATCTTGAACATGCGTTCGCCCCGAGGTCGGTCGCCGTATTCGGCGCATCGGTGCGCGAAGGCTCCGTCGGCCGCGTCGTCTTCGACAATATGGTCAGCGGCGGCTTCGAGGGCGAGATCTGGCCGGTCAACCCGAAATATTCGCAAGTGGCTGGTCGGCAATCCTATGCCAAGGCGGCCGATCTTCCAGGCGTTCCAGACCTTGGTGTCATCGTCACGCCGCCCCGAACAGTTCCGGCCATAGTGCGCGACCTTGCAGAGAAGGGCACGCGGGCGGCGATCGTCATCACCGCCGGGCTCACGCACGAAAACGGCCTGCGTCAGGCGATGCTCGATGCGGCCAAGCCCACCGTTTTCCGCATCATTGGGCCGAACACGGTCGGGCTGATGATCCCGCCATTGAAGCTCAATGCTGGATTTGCGCACATGGCCGCCAAACCCGGCAGCATCGCGCTGCTGTCGCAATCCGGCGCCATCGCGACGTCGCTGATAGACTGGGCGGCGGACAACAATGTCGGCTTCGCCCAGATCGTCTCTCTGGGCGACATGGCGGATGTCGACGTGGGAGATTGTCTCGACATGCTGGCGGGCGACATGCACACGCGCGCCATCGTAATGTATCTCGAAACCATCCCCAATCCGCGCAAGTTCATCTCGGCCGCGCGTGCGGCGGCACGCATAAAGCCGGTGATTGCGATAAAGTCGGGCCGGCACGAGCAATCAGCCAAAGCAGCCGCGACCCATACCGGCGCGCTATCGGGCGCCGATCGCGTCGTCGATGCGGCATTGCTGCGTGCTGGCATACTGCGCGTCAAAGGTCTCACCGAGTTGTTCGATGCGGTTGAAACGACCGCCCGTTTCGTTCCGCTGGAACGAGCCCGCGTCGGCATAGTCACCAATGGTGGCGGCGCCGGCGTGCTTGCCGTCGATCAACTCGTCGAAGGCAACGGGCACCTGGCCGAGCTATCGCCGGAAACGATCACTCGTCTGGATGCCGTCCTGCCGAGTACATGGTCCCACGCCAATCCGGTCGACATTATCGGGGACGCCCCGCCAGAACGCTATGCCGCCGCGATCGAGGCGATCATGGCCGATGCCGGCACCGACGTCGTCCTGGTCATGAACTGCCCGACTGGGCTCGGCTCGCCGCTTGCCGCGGCAAGCGCCGTGGCGGTGCTCGCGCAGGGCGGCAAGATCAGCGGCAAACCTGTCCTGACCTGCTGGCTCGGCGAACACACGGCGCGCGAGGGGCGACGTGTTCTTCAGGATGCTGGTCTTGCCAGCTTCGAGACGCCGGCGGACGCCGCAACGGCGGTTTCTTATCTCAGCGAATGGTCGCGTGCCCAGCGGGCATTGATGCGCACGCCGTCGAGCCGCAGCGACATCGCGAGCGACCGGGAAGCCGCGCTTGCAATATTCAGGGCCGTCGCCAGGGAAGGGCGGCGTATGCTGACCGAGTCCGAAGCCAAGGCGGCAATCTCGGCCTACGGCATCCCTGTCCCCGAGACGATCGTCGCCAGATCTCCTGCCGAAGCGCAACTGGCAGCCAGCCGGTTCCTCAAGACATCCGAGCAGGCCGTCGTCAAACTCCTGTCCAAGGCGATCACGCACAAGTCGGACATTGGTGGGGTGGTGCTTGGCATCGCCGACCCCGTTGCCGCCGGGGAGGCGGCACGCGCAATCGAGGCGCGCGTGCGCAAGCACGCACCGCAAGCCGACATTGAAGGCTATGCCGTTCAGCCAATGGTGGCGCGAAAACAGGCGCAGGAACTCATCCTCGGGATAAGCCGCGACCCGATCTTCGGGCCAGTCATCCTCTTTGGAGCCGGGGGCGTCGCGGTCGAAGTGATGAACGACACGGCGATCGCGTTGCCGCCGCTCGACGACATTCTTGCCGGTGACCTAATCGACCAAACCCGGATCGGCCGCGTTCTTGCCGGGTTTCGTGATCGCAAGCCGGCCGATCGGCAATCGATCATTGCTTCACTCAACGGCCTATCGCAGATGATCGTCGACTTTCCGTGCCTCGTTGCGGTGGATATCAATCCGCTGCTGGCCGACGCCGAGGGTGTGATTGCACTCGACGCCCGCATCGAGATCGAGCCGGAACGGGTGGAAGAGGCGGGGCCGAACCCGGCACTTGCCATAAGGCCCTATCCGTCGGGTTGGGAAAAGGTGTTTTCGGCGGGCGACATCGACTACAATATCCGTCCGATCAAGCCGGCCGACATCTCGCTCTATCCCGAATTCCTTGCCAGGATTTCGCCCGATGATCTGCGCCTGCGTTTTCTGTCGCCCCGCAAAAGCTTCTCCGACCAGATGCTGAAGCGGCTCACCCAGCTAGACTACGGTCGCAACATGGCTTTCGTTGCGCTGAATACGAGCTCCGGCGCGCTGGCCGGTATCAGCCGGATATCTTGCGATCCCGACCACACCGTCGCCGAATACGCCTTGCTGGTGCGTACAGATCTCCAGGGTAATGGTCTTGGCTGGGAATTGCTCAGCCAGATCGTCGATTATGCGAGGGCCGATGGGATCGGACGAATCGAAGGGATAATGCTCGCCGAGAACACGAGGATGTTGGCCATGTGCCGCGAGTTTGGCTTCTCGATAAGGCGTCATCCTAGCGAACCCGGCCTTGTCGAGGTAACGCTCGAACTCAGTTGAGGCCGATCGCCCGCTGCACCGATCAGGACGCTGTGCACAGGGTTTCGGACGCATCGCTCTCTGAGTGCCTTCTCAATTCCAAGACAATGTCGGCGAGCATCCGATCAGCGTCGATTTTTCGCCAGCCAGACTGGGTGGCATTTCGCTCCAATTGCCGCGAGAGTATCTCGATCGTGGCATCTGAAGGGCCGCCCTTGCGCTCGCTGACCCGCTGCCACAGGACAAGCGGGGCCGCCTCCAACCAAAATCCGGAGAATCTGATAGCCCGGCTGCGCGCCGCTTTCTCGATCCGCTCACGATCAGCGGGTCTGTCGAAAACGGCATCGGCCACGACCGAGCCGCCCTGCGAAAGGATCAGGCCGGCGCGCCATGCCATTTCGCGGTAGACGCGATCGGAAACTTCGGGCCGATAGGCTTTGTCCGGCAGCCTGGTCTCCGGCGGTACACCATGCATGGCCTTGCGGACGCGGTCGCTTTCGACAATGCGGGCGCCTGGCGCTGCACCGAAATGGGCGGCCAGCGCCTCGGCAACGGTCGTCTTTCCCGAGCCACTCAGACCGCCAACGGCAACGAGTCGCGCCGGTTTTTCCTGGAGAAATGTTCGGGCAAGGTCGAAATAGGATCTCGCCTCGGCAACCAGCCTGTCGCTGTCGGCGCTGCGTTCCTCGACCTGCGTTGCGATGACGTGGGCGCGCACGGCAGCCCGCACAGCCATGAAAAAGGGCAGCAGCACGAACCCATCCTCGTCGTCGGCTTCATCGAGATAGCGGTTCATCACAAGGTTGGCGAGCTGCGGAAAACCGCGATGCCAAAGATCCATCAACAGGAAAGCAAGGTCGTATAAAACGTCGATGCTGGCGATCTGGTCGTTGAATTCGATACAGTCGAAGAGGCGAGGCTCGCTGTCTAAAAGGCAGATGTTGTGCAAATGCAGGTCGCCATGGCAGCCGCGGATCTTGCCTGCGGCTTCCCGGCGGTCGAGCAATCCGGAATGCCGGGCGAGGGCGTTGCGGAAGGCCTCGGCAAAGCTCGTGACCTCAGCTTTTGCGAAAACGTGGCTGGTGGCAAAGCCAGCCTCGTTGATGTCGAGCACGCCAGCCAGATTTGATGAGCCGCCGCCATTGTGGATCGTCGGCGCGGCACGGTGGTAGCTGACGATCATGCGCGCAACCGCGGTCATCAGCGCCGGCGTCAATTCTCCGGCGGTTGCCATCCGATCGAGGAGCTTCGACTGGTCGAAGCGGACCATCTCGATCGCAGCATCGACCATTTGGCCGGTGCCATTGAAAGCCAGTTTGCCGTCGGCTTCGCGGGTGATTCGACGCACGACCAAATAGAGGCCGGGCGCGGTCTTCGAGTTGAGTTCCACCTCTTTCTCGCAAGCGGCAAGCCTGAGGGCCGGCGCCGAGAAATCGACATAGGGCAGCTTGACCCCCCGCTTCATCTTGTAGGCGCGTTGGCCAACGAGGAAAATACGGGAAATGTGAGTCTCGATCGCCTCGACGGCCCCGACCGCGCCATGGGTAGCAGGATCAAGCAGAAAAGAGGCAGCGGCTTGCTGCTCATCGACGATCATGGCCGGCCTTCCACGTGTGTTTTGCGTATTTCGTTTGCGCGAGCTGCGTTCATTGCTGCAATGTCTGGACATAGCCTGCCAACTCATGGATCCGTTCCCTGGTGACGATTTCGCCTGCGTTCGGGCCATATTTCTTCACGTCGGCAGGCAGGAATTGGCTGCCCCACACCGGCATGTCGCGCTCGCCATGCGCCGGCACCATGGCGCGGCCGTCGATCACGGCATAAACACGCCAGTAAGGGAATTCGCCGCCATTGCGCCTGGAGAGGCGCGTCAGGTCGCTCGGCCGCTTCAACAACTCGTCGCCAACGGGCCGTCCCCCTTGCCTTCCGGACCATGGCAGACCGCGCACGAGTTCATGTATTCGGCCTTGCCGTCGCCAAGTTCCTGGGCGCGAGCCGCGTTGAAGGCCAATCCTGCCAGAGCCGCCGCGATCAGGAATTTCATCTGCGTTTTCCGATTGATTAGCTGAAAACCTACAGCCCTGGTTTGGCAGTACGTTGATGCGGATCAAATGCCCCGCGGTCACGGTATTTGATTCAGCGCAATGAGCGCGCCGGGCACCCGCGCTAATGACTGAAGCCAGATTGACCTTTCAATCGAAATCAGGAGTTGCCGCCGTGACTTTCAGGACGCTGCTTACGGTTACTGGGCCGAACCAGGGCGAAGCCGATCTAAAGCTGGCCGCCTCACTGTGCGAACAGGTCGGTGCCCATCTCTCCGTGCTCGTTCTCGAGCTGGCCGCGCCGCCCTCTGGGGGCGAGTATGCCGCTGTCGTCTCGCCTGCCTGGCTTGCGGAGCGGCAGGCCGAGTTGAGAAGGCTTGAGAAACGAAAATCAGACGTCGCCGGCTTTCTCTCCCAGACTGCCGTATCGGCCGATCTGAGCGACGACTATCCCGACATGGGATGGGCCGACGACGTCATCGGAAGGCGTGCCCGCTACGCCGATCTGACCCTTCTCGGACCAGATCTGCTGGCAAGCCATGCGCTGAAGGAGAAAGTCATCGAGGGCACGCTGTTTTCATCGGGAAAGCCCATCCTGCTTGTTCCCGAGGGCTCGCGCCCGACGCTGAAGCCGAAACGCATCCTCGTTGCATGGGACGCCCGCCTGGAGTCATCGCGCGCCGTCCGCGAGTCGCTCGATATGCTGAAAGGCGCCGAAGATGTGCGCCTTGTCATCATCGATCCCATCGAAAATGAGTTCCATCACGGCGACGAGCCAGGTGCAGATGCCGCGGCTTATCTTGCCCGGCACGGCGTGAAGGTTACCGTCGAGCGGCTACCGAGTTCGAATCATTCGGTTGCCGACGTGCTTCGCCAGCATGCCGGCGACGTCGCGGCCGAGCTCTTGGTCATGGGCGCCTATGGTCATTCCCGCCTGCGGGAGCGAATCTTCGGCGGGGTCACTAAGTCAATGCTTGAGGGCTCGTCACTACCGGTCTTAATGGCGCGATAACAATCCAAAAGGGCCGGTGCAGATTGCGCCAGCCCTTCGCATCTCGCGCAAATTGATGGAATGACTACTCGCTCGCTTCCCGTCCCGATACCCGTTCGATCAGGATCCGAAAGAAGACATGCGGCGCACTGTCGGCTGTGGGAGGAACCAGCGGCTTGAGTGCGCCGGGTTCCCACCAGTCGGAGTGCTTGCTCAAGACCGTCCAGGCATGATCCCGCTCAAGCTTGTGGCCGATCCGGTCAGGCAGTTCTTCGTATCGGCCGTCAACAACGACGCTTCTCCATCCCCGCCCCTGTCCATGCTCATCCACCTGGACGCACACCAGCGGATTGGCCCGCATCCATTCGATCTTTTTGCCCGGCATGGAAAACGCGTAAAGATGGGCGTCCGAATAGGCGTAGTGGAACGGCACGACATAGGGCTGTCCATCCTTTGCGCATGCCAGGCGGCCCACGCGATTGGCCGTCAGCAATTTGGTACATTCCAAAGCAGAAAGCGTGCGGATCTGCATCAGTTCGATCTCCTGTTCTTCATGGCCTTTGAACCAGGCCGGAAACGTGCCACTGGCCAGTTTTGTACAGCTGGGCAGCCTCGTCCATAGCGGAGACAACGTCGTTGTCAGAGAGTTGCGGGAACTGGCGATAATGATGGCTCAAGGCCTGGAACTGTCCTGGCCTACTGAGGCAGACTACACGGTCCGCTTCCTGCTCCAGCGCGGCGACCGTCACTTGCGGTGAAACGGGAACCGCCACGACGATTTCCCTCGGTGACCGGCGCTTGAGGGCGCGGATCGCGATTTTCATGGTCGTACCGGTCGCGACACCGTCATCGACGATGATAGCCGTCTTTCCTGCGATCGACATCGGTTTGGTCTTGCCACGATAGGCAACGCGCCGGCGTTCGAGTTCAGGACGTTCATTTGCAATCAAGACACGTAAGGCGTCGTCGTCGAGCCCATAGGCTCGACAATTTCACGGTTCAGCACGACCTCCCCAGGGTCGCCATCGATGATTGCGGCAACAGCCAATTCGGGATTGCCCGGGGCGCCGATCTTGCGGACGATCAGCAGGTCAAGAGGAGCGTTGAGGGCTTTGGCCACTTCCACTGCGACGGGCACGCCGCCACGCGGCAATGCCAGTACGATGGGCCGATGCAGTTGAAGTCTGCTCAGCTCCAGGCCAAGCTTCGCTCCAGCGTCTTCCCGGTCACGGAACATCGGTCAATCCACCGGCCACAGGTTTCGCAGCGACTTTTTCATCGAGTTTCTGACCTGTACGATCTCGCCATGCGAAATGTGACGGTCGAGAAGCTTGAACACGGCACTGATCGCGACATCGAAATCGATCTCCTCATCGTAGCCGAAACTGTTTCTGACACTGATAATGAAGTCGCGCTTCGTGCGCTCATGCGCAGGCACCGACGGCTTCCAACCTTCGAAATAGATGCCGCGGACCAAAACAGGCAGTTGCGCCGAGAGATCGGCCATTTCCGCCGGCGACAGCCAGTCCCGCACCGTGTGCAGGACAGCCCTCAGCAGCCGGCACGCGCTCGGTTCGCTCCAGCAGAGGTCTTTGGCGAGCTCCTTGACCCATTGTTGCGCCTGCTGGCCGGCATGCGTGAAGTCAGCGAAGGACGTGTGAGGACAAGGACCCATGGCGATGCTCCTGAGATTTGGCGCCATTCTGGGGCATAATAAGGCTCTGAGCATTGAGCGGGATCAAATCGTTCGGGCTCTGCGTCAAACGAACCGGAGGTGCTGGGCGCCAGTTCAGCCAAAAGCCTGCTGCACCAGCAGGGGAATGATCCGGTCGGTCTTGGCCACGGAAGGTCGTCCTGCTGAACCATAGGAAATGCCGAGCGCGTCCCAGGTCTCGACCAGGGCGTCCTGCAGCTCGGCGATCAGCGCATCCGAATGGAACGGCGTCGGCGTGATGCGCAGCCGCTCCGTGCCGCGCGGCACGGTCGGATAGTTGATCGGCTGGATGTAGATGCCGTGCACGCCGAGCAGCCGGTCGCTTGCCATCTTGCAAAGCTCGGGGTCGCCAACCAGCACTGGCACGATATGGGTCGCCGATTCCATCACCGGCAGGCCGGCGGCGGAGAGGATCTGCTTGGTCCGCGTCGCCTGCTGCTGCTGGGCGTCACGCTCGGCCTGCGAGCGCTTGAGATGACGGATCGAGGTGGTGGCAGCGGCGGCGATGGCCGGCGGCAGCGCGGTGGTGAAGATGAAGCCCGGCGCATAGGAGCGCACGGCGTCGATGACAGCACTCGTGCCGGTGATGTAGCCGCCCAGCGTGCCGAAAGCCTTGGCCAGCGTGCCCTCGATGATGTTGATGCGGTCGGCGAGGCCTTCCCGCTCGGTGATGCCACCGCCGCGCGGACCATACATGCCCACGGCGTGGACCTCGTCGATATAGGTCATGGCGTTATAGCGCTCGGCGAGGTCGACGATCTCCCGGATCGGCGCGATATCGCCATCCATCGAATAGACGCTCTCGAACACGATCAGCTTGGCGCGTTCGCGGCCCGCCGCCTGCAGCAGGCTTTCCAGGTGCGCGACATCGTTGTGGCGAAAAATCTTCTTTTCCGCGCCCGAGCGCCGCACGCCTTCGATCATCGAGGCATGGTTGAGCTCGTCCGAAATGATCAGGCAGTTGGGCAAAAGCCGCGCGATGGTCGAGATCGAGGCTTCGTTGGAGACAAAACCGGAGGTGAAGACCAGCGCGGCTTCCTTGTCGTGCAGGTCGGCGAGCTCATGCTCGAGTTCGACCAGCGGATTGCTGGTGCCGGAGATGTTGCGGGTGCCGCCGGCGCCCGAACCCATCCGGCCCGCCGCGTTCTGGAACGCTGCGATGACATCCGGGTGCTGGCCCATGCCGAGATAGTCGTTGGAGCACCAGACGGTGATTTCCTCTGCGCGGCCGTTGGCGCGCCAGATGGCACGCGGAAATTTGCCCGCTATGCGCTCGAGGTCGGCAAAGACGCGGTAGCGTCGTTCCGCATGGAGCTGGTCGATCGCGTCCTCGAAGAACCGCTGATAATTCATGTCCGAATCTCCTTATTTACTCGCTGTCGCGCTGCGGGCATCGGCTACACCGAATTTGGCAAGGGTTGGACGTAACCCTTTGCGGCAACGGACGACCTTGATTCATGTCAAAATCACGACTCCGAGGCTCCGCCTGCTCAGGTCGATATGAACCGATGCAATGATCCGCTGCGCAGCACAGAACGCGTCACGCCGCCAAAGGTCCTCTCCAGTAGCCGACTGTGACCGTAGCCGCCGAGAACTATGAGATCGGCCGCAATATCCTGTCCGATCTGCAGGAGGATGTCCGCCGGTTCGGAGAGGCGCGCATCCAAGACCACAGATCGCGCTGTCACTCCGTGCCGTGCCAGAAAGAGCTAACGTCCGCGACATCGTCGCCACGGGACGCCAGGATGAGACTCGCCGCATCCAGCATACGATTATGGTCGACCACCAGATCGGTCGACGGCGAGCCGGTCAAGATCAAATCGGCAGCACGCGCATTGAGTGCAAGTTCGCGCGTGGGATTGCCTATCTTTGCGCGCCAAGATGCACGATTGCTGCCGTTGACGGTGCTCAGGAATTCCTCTCTCAGGCAGTCGAGGCGACCTTCTATCTCCTCCACCTGGCACCACAACGCCTTGGGCGCGGCCTGGTCGTCAGTGCCGGTCGGAAGGACAAAATGCGGCTCGGCGGCGCTAGAAGCCAGAGGTCGGCCTCGAGCCGTTGAGCCAAATCCCATGCCATCGAGATGCGCGGCGCGGCGTCGCGTCTACGTCCAGTTGCACCATAATCATCTTAAAAGCCATCGCTCATTCCATCTGCGGTTGAACCGACTTGGCCATCAAATAGAGGGAGGCGTAAAAGCAAGGAAAACGGCTGGTGCCGGCACGCTCGTACAGCCCGCAAGACCATAGGGTTGATCCTGATCAAGGACATGACGACGAATGGCGTCAACGTCGTGCTGTGGAGATTCAGAACGGAGTAGTCGATAATGCACACTCAGCCCGAGCCATCCTCATTAGGCACACAATTGTTGCCGGTGGCGGAGAATGGCCAGAAGCTCTTCCTCGCCGCCGCGTCCCTTCAGGTGCACGCCTTCAAGGCCATGATGCGCTTCAATGTTGAAACGCTGGCGTTTCTGAAGCATCGTTGTGAGCAGGACGTGAGGCTGGCCGATGACTTGATCAGTGGTCCGCAGTTCAATGATGCCTTCGACATCTTCGCTGCTTTCGTGCAGAATGCGACGTCGCAATACGTGATCGAAGCCGGCAAGGTCGCCGCATTGACCTCCAGGCTCGCTTCCGAAACGGCCAGAAACATGCGTAAGGGCGCCAGGATAGCGATCGAGGATGCCGCGGCTAAGACTGTCGTGTAGACGGCAATGCGGAGGTCGTCAGACAACATGAACGCCGTTTACAGACATAGTCGTCTCAGGGCTTCCGTATTTGCGTTGATGTTACTCGGATGTGTGCAGCCAGCCTTGGCCGATAGCGTAACGGAGCATGGCAAGGCGTTGGTGGAGGTCAACTGCGCCCGCTGTCACGCCGTCGGAAAAACTGACAGGAGCAACCATCCCGACGCTCCGCCATTTCGCACCTTGTCAAAGCGCTATCCGATCTCCGATCTGGAGGAAGCTCTTGCGGAGGGCATTTCGACTGGCCATCCGGATATGCCAGAGTGGACTGCGAGCCCCGATCAGATCGAAGCAATCATCACGTATATCAGCACGCTGCAGCAGCCGTGACCCAGTCTCGAATGCGGCAGGCGATCGGGTCTGAACGGCTCCGGCTATTCGCGGCCAATTGCCGGCCAGCAAACTGCTACCGGAGAGGGCCAGGGCAACATCCGGCCAGGGGCACGAAGAAACGACTGCGCATGCGCCAGGATCTGGGCCTCGGTAGGAGGATCCGCCGGTTCGATGCCGACAATGCGATTGTTTAAGCCGGTGTTGTACTCGCGGATGTGCGTGGCCAGCTCGTGCTTCGCCGACCCTGGTCGCGGACCGAAGGGCGCTGAGGATGTCGTGGTAGAAGGCCTGATTTCCCAATGCACGCTTGCCGTCGACCGAGCCAGCCTTGTTGTGGCTCGGATGATGCGCAAGCGTCGTCGCAAGTCTCACACTGTCGGAGGTTCTCGCGGTTGAAAAAGAACACCTTGGCTTCACAATGGTCGCAGGCGCGGCGTGTCGGGTCGCCATTGCTGGAAATCCTTGCGTGTATTGCTGAACGGCAATCTGAGGCGCTGAGGGCTTAAGCAGGCTGCGACACCAGGATTGCCAGGATCGATCCAGGTTTAATGACGGTATTCGCCGATGCGACAATGGTCGCACGCCCAGCTGCCGGCGCGACAATCTCGTGCAGCGCGCTTTCGACGCGAACCTCGGCTATGCGCTCTCCGGCCCTGATCGGGTCGCCGCTGGCAATGAACCAGTGCTCCAGGATGCCCTCTGGCAACATGCTGGCCGCCACTGCGCCTTCGTCGACCTAGGTATACCGCATGGCAAATCTCGTTTTGCCGTCGAACGATAGGCTCCTAGGCGGCGCAGTCCTTGATCACGATCAATCGGCGTATGGCGCAGATGCCGCGATTGTGCGGTGATTGACGCGGATCAAATTCTGGTTCGGCAGCCGGCCTAAGATGGCCGATCATCGCCGGAGCGAGGTCATGGAGCAGTTCAGGGAAATGGTGCCCATCGCCATGGACGTCGGATCAGATATCAATGCTGCAATCGCGATCGATTGGGCTGCCCGCGGCGCGCATGTGATTGCGGCCGGTATGGCGTCTGCCGCAGGAATTGTGGTCGACATCGGTTCGACACAGGCAATCGCGCCCGCTTTGCCGGTAATTTCAAAAAGTGATGCAGATCAAGGCGCGCCACACCGTTTGCGAAGATTTTGATGCGATGTGGAAACCAATCCTAAGCGCTCCTTTTGGTCGCGATCTAGAACTGGCCGTTTTCGACGAAGACGGCGAGCACGCGCTTGTGTTTGCCTGCAGAAGGATAAAGGAGGGCTGGAAGAATGCTGCTAGTGGTGCCCGTCTCGACATCCGGCCGACCCATTGGCGCGATTGGGATTGGGAAAGGACCGAGGTCAGAAATCGCAATCCTCTCGAGGACTCTCCCTAGGGTCGGGACTCCACGATCAACGCCATACGCACCAGGTGTGACAGACTACTCGCCTCCATTTTGCTCATGACATTGGCCCGGTGGATTTCGACCGTGCGCGGGCTGATCCCCAGATCGTAGGCAATCGTCTTGTTGGGTAAACCGGCAACGAGTCCGTCCAGCACTTGGCGCTCGCGGTCAGACAAGGTCGATAGACGCGCGCGGATATCCGCGGACTGGGGATGCGCCGCGTTCGCCTCGTTCCGGTTGGCCAGTGCAGAGCGTATCGCCTGGATCAGCATCTCGTCGTCAAACGGCTTTTCGACGAAATCGGAAGCGCCTTCCTTCATGGCCTGAACGGCGAGCGCCACGTCGGCGTGACCTGTCATGATGATGACCGGAATCTTGTGGCCGCCTGTTCTGAGTTGCCGTAGCAATTCGATGCCGTCTATTCCCGGCATGCGCACGTCCGTAACGATGCAGCCGTCGAGATGGCCATCCGCCGCTGAGAGAAAAGCAGTGGCCGACTCGTACAGGCGTACGGCAAAGTCGGCTGTCGCCAGCAGAAAACCGAGAGACTTGCGAACATCAACATCGTCGTCGACGACGTGGACCAGATCACTGTCGGCCATTTGTGACCTCATCCTTCTCAACGATGCGTAAGGTGAACCGAAAGGCGGTGCCGCCCGTCGGCATTGCCTCGGCCCAGATGTGGCCGCCGTGCGATTCAACGATGGTGCGGCAGATGGAGAGACCGACACCCATACCCTGCTTCTTGGTGGTCACAAATGGCTGGAACAGTTGCGCCGAAACCTCTGGCGCGAGCCCCGGACCGGTATCGATCACGCTCACTTCAGCCATGCCATCGTCCCGGGCAACGGTTGTGATTTTCAATTCACGGCGCTGCGTTTCCTGCATGGCCTCCACTGCGTTGCGCATCAGATTGAGCAGAACCTGCTGAATTTGGATGCGATCGGTCAAGACCAGTTCCGCGGCAGGGTCGAGCTTGTAGCCGATCTGGACATTGATCTCCCTCGCACCAACCAGGGCGAGCGACGAGGCTTCCTCGATGAGCGCCGGCAATCGCTCGACCTGGCGCTCGCTTTCGCCCCTGGCAACAAAATCGCGCAGATGACGAATGACGTCGCCTGCCCGCAGGGCCTGCTCGGCGGCCTTTTCCACGGCATCCCGCAGCATCGGCGCGTTTGCTTCCGTGCTCTTCTCCAGGAGCCGTCGGCTGCCCTTCAGGTAATTGGTGATGGCTGTCAGCGGTTGGTTGATCTCATGAGCGAGCGTCGATGCCATCTCGCCAAGGGCGGTAAACCGCGCCATGTGCAGAAGCTCCTGCTGCTGTTCCTGAATTCTTGCTTCCGCGCGATGACGTTCAGTCAGGTCGCGGCAAAAGCCGGTAAAGAAGCGTCCGGTTCCCGGGTGCATTTCGCCGACGGAAAGCTCCATCGGGAAAGTCGTGCCATCCTTGCGTGCCCCGGTCACGGTGCGGCCGAGCCCGATGATCCGACGCTCCCCGGTCGTCAGGTAGCGAAGCAGATAAGCATCGTGCTCTTCGCGATAGGGCGCCGGCATCAGCATCTTGACGTTCTGTCCGATGACCTCGCCCGACTGGTAACCGAACAGCGTTTCGGCGGCCGTGCTGAAGGACTGGATACTGCCTTGCTCGTCAATGACGACCATCGCATCAGGCACGGTCGCCAGGATTGAACGCAGATGATCTTCGCGCAACAGAAGCGCGGCATTCGCAAATGAGAGGTCGCTGACATCCGTGCCTTCAATGAAGATGGCGGTAATTCGACCGTCATCGGCCCTGATCGGCTGATAGACAACATCCAGGATACGCTCTTCAATTGGCCCATTGCTGCTGTTGCGGAATCCGACCTTCACGCCTTTGCCGCTGTAGGACTCGCCAGTCACGTACACGCGGTCGAGCCGTTCGAGGAATTCGTGTCTTTCGAGTTCGGGAAAGGCCTCGCGCGCCGATTTTCCAATAACCTGCCGGTCGCCAATGAGTTGCTGGTAGGCGGCATTGGTCAGTACGAACACATGGTCAGGCTCGCGTATCAGAGCCATGAACCCGGGCGCCCGATCGAACATTTGCGACAATAGGGATTCGAGCGTCGTCCCGCCAGGCGTCAAACTGAATGCTTCGTCTTGGATCACCCGCGGTTCCTTAGGCTCGAGACACATAAACAAGGCCTAACTATCACTTCTCCGATCAGAGACAAAACGGATCGAGGCCGAAGTCTAGATGCAAAAGCGATTGGCCGGTTCTTTGACGCGCATCAAGGAAGCCAGCGCCCGTGAATGCAATTCATAGCACATTCGAAACGCTTGAGTGAAAGGCGCGTCCAATGTCCTACAAGTCCATAATCGCGAATCTCGCCGTCGATACGCCCCCTGCTGCGATTGTGAAAGTGGGTATCGAACTCGCAGAGCGTTTCGGCGCCCATCTCATTGGTCTGGCGGCGGCGGATGTTCCGCCCTTGGTCGCGACGGGTGAAGGCATGGTCTACGAAGGGGAGGTCATGCAGATTCAGCGGACTGAAATCGAAAAGAGGCTTGCCGAACTGCGTGCCGAGTTCGAAAGCCTGGTCCCGGCTTCGATCACAAGCGAGTGGGGACAGGCCGTCTGCAGCCCGACCCGCTTCCTCAGCGTTTTCGCCCGCGCAGCCGATCTTGTCGTGACCGGTGCGTCGGGAGACGACGTGTTTCGCGCCGCCGATGTTGGCAGCCTGGCGCTCGGCATCGGCCGGCCAGTCCTGGTCATCGGAAACAACGTCGAACACCTCCGCGCTAATACGGTCCTGGTTGCCTGGAAGGATACCAGGGAGGCGCGACGGGCGGTGGCGGATGCCTTGCCTTTTCTGGCCAAGGCCAATGAGGTTGTCGTCGCCACGATCGCCGCCGCCAAAGGCGACGACAATGTTCGTGACAGTCTCGCCGATGTCGCTGTCTATCTTGAGCACCATGGCATCATGGCGCAGACGGAACTGATCACCGGTGAAGTCGATGGCGAGCAGTTGTTGACATTCGCACGCTCGATCAATGCCGACATGATCGTCTCAGGCGCCTATGGCCATAGCCGCCTGCGCGAATGGGCGTTTGGTGGCGTCACCCGCACGCTGATCGAAGAGAGCAGCATCAACCGCTTCCTGTCATACTGATGGCGAATATCGTGTCTTCTGGCGTGGACCAACATTCCGTTGCGGCGGCCGCAAGTCCGTATTGGTCGATCACCAGCGAAGATCTCGTGCGAGGTCTGGCAACTTCGCCCACATCGGGCCTGGCTGGGTCGGATGCCGCCTCGCGGCTCATCAAATACGGCGCGAATACGCCGGCCTCGAAGTCAGGCGCGTCGGCGCTTAGCGTGTTCGTTCGCCAGTTCCGTAGCCCGCTTGTCCTGATCCTGATCTTCGCGGCTAGCGTTTCGGCCTTCGTCGGTGCAGGTCAGGAGGCCGCAATCATCGGGGCGATCGTGCTGGCAAGTTGCGTTCTCAGCTTCACCCAGGAGTATGGGGCGTCGCGGGCGACAGAGGCACTTAAACAGCGTATCTCGCGCAAGGCTACCGTGCTGCGAGATGGCGTCGAATCCTCCGTTTCTGCCGAAGAAATCGTGCCGGGCGACCTCATCCGGCTATCGGCCGGAAACCTCATACCTGCCGACTGCGTCATCCTCGAAGCGCGGGATTTCAATGTCAGCGAGGCGGTGCTGACTGGCGAAACCTTCCCCGTCCTGAAGGCGGCGGGGCGATCAGATCCTGATGCGTCCGTCGCCCAACGCAACAATGCGGTGTTTACCGGTACGTCCGTGCGCAGCGGCACGGCGACCGTGCTTGCGGCAGCGACCGGCCGGCGCACCGAATTCGCCTCCATCGCAGCGGCACTGGAGCGACAAATCCCGGAAACGGATTTTGCCCGCGGGATCAGATCGTTTGGCTATCTGATGACCGAGATCATGCTGGCGATTGTCATCATCGTGTTTTTTGCCAATCTGATGCTGCATCGTCCGCTGATAGAATCGCTGTTGTTTTCCCTGGCACTCGCGGTCGGCCTCACACCTGAACTGCTCCCGGCCATTATCAGTGTAACACTTGCTCGTGGCGCCCGCGCCATGGCTGCCAATGGCGTCATCGTGCGCCGTCTCGACGCCATCGAGAATCTGGGCAGCATGGACGTGCTTTGCACCGACAAGACCGGCACGCTGACGGAAGGCGTGATCCACCTTGACGGATGGCTTGATGTCGACGGCAACCCGTCAACCGACATCCTGCTTTGGGCACGTCTCAACGCAACCCTGCACACTGGACTGAAGAACCCGCTGGACGAAGCCATCGCCGGTGCGCCGGGCAAGGGTGCATCATTGGCCGCTTTCACCAAGGTCGACGAGATCCCTTATGATTTCATTCGCAAGCGCCTATCCGTTGTTGTGCGAACCAAGGATGGCGAAGATCTTCTGATCACGAAAGGCGCAGTACAGAACGTCCTCGAAACCTGCAGCTTCGTCGGCACAGCGAAAGGCCTGGAACCTCTCGAAGACACGCACCGCGCGGCGATCGACAAGATGTTTCGACGCTGGAGCGCGGAAGGATATCGCGTTCTGGGGCTAGCGACGCGTCGATTTGAAAGCCACGCTACCTATGGCAGGAAGGACGAGGTCGATCTCGCCTTCGCCGGCTTTCTGCTTTTCCTAGACCCGCCCAAGGAAGGCGTAAAGAGCACGCTTGCCGAACTCGCCCACCGGGGCATCGCCGTGAACGTCATTACGGGCGACAACCGCTACGTTGCAGCCCATCTTGCTCAAGCGGTCGGCTTGCGTAGCGATCGGATCATGACCGGGGAGGATCTGTCGAAGTTGACCAAGAGCGCGCTCTTTGCAGCCGTGCAGGACACTGACCTCTTCGTCGAGATCGATCCCAACCAGAAAGAACGCATTGTCCAGGCCTTGCGGAGCAGGGGCCATGTCGTTGGCTATCTGGGTGACGGCATCAATGATGCGCCCGCGCTCCATGAGGCCGATATTGGGGTCTCCGTCGACACCGCATGCGATGTCGCGCGTGAGGCTGCCGATATCATCCTTCTCAAGCAGGATCTCGGAGTGCTGGTGCGGGGCGTCGACGACGGCCGCAAGACCTTCGCCAACACCATGAAATATATCTCCATCACCACCAGCGCCAATTTCGGCAACATGATAAGTATGGCGGTCGCCTCGCTATTCCTGCCTTTCCTGCCACTTCTGGCAAAGCAGATCCTGCTCAACAATTTCCTTTCCGACGTGCCCTCACTCGCCATCGCAAGTGACAACGTTGACGCAGATCAGCTGCACAGGCCGCGCCACTGGGACATCCGTTTCGTGAGGCGATTCATGATCAGCTTTGGCCTGGTCAGTTCGCTGTTCGATTTCGCAACCTTCGCGTTCCTGCTGCTCTTCGCCCATGCCACAGAGGCTGCATTCCAGACAGCCTGGTTTGTCGAATCGTTGCTGACCGAGCTTGCAATCGTGCTCATCGTTCGTACGCACCGCGCTTTTTGGGCGAGCCGTCCGAGCCCCTTGCTCGCCTGGCTGACACTGGGCGTCGGGTTTGTCGCGATCATGATTCCGTATCTGCCGTTCGCAGACTGGTTCGGTTTCGTGCCCTTGCCGCTGCCTATACTTGCCGGACTTGTCGCTATCACCGCGCTCTATCTATGGGCCTCAGAGGCGACAAAGCGCGGGTTCTTCGGCCAGGAGGAGCCGCAGTCGCACCCGAAGAGGCCGGGGCAACCTATTGGCAGAGCCACCAAGTCTCATTCTGCGTACCCGACATTATAGGCTGGGTGGAGAGGCTTGAAACCATCGTGAAAAGAGCGCCGGCATTTTGCCTTATCGCAGATTGGACAAGGGGCTGCAGGTGCTGCTCGTTCATCCAGGCGGCCCATTCTGGCAAAAGCGAGATCTTGGGGCCTGGTCGATTGCAAGGGCGAGTATAATCCTAGCGGGGACGGCGCGGCGCGAGTTCACCGAAGAGACAGGCTGGGAGCTCAAGGGCCCACTGCTGAATTTGGGTGAGTAGCGCCAGCGAGAAGGCAAACCCAGCGCTCGAGGGTGATTTCGACACCGCGATGATGCGCAGCAATCTGTCTGCTATGGAGTGGCCACCACGCAGTGGCCGGGGACAATTGTTTGTCGACGTCGACCGCGGTGAATGGCTGGATCTAGCCTTGGCCCGGGACAAGTTGGTAGTCGGCCAACGGCGTTTTCTCGACCGCCTTGTCGCTTCAGCTCAGAGCCCAAGCCCTCCCGTTTAGCCTCAGGGATTAGCAACGACGCCTGCTGTTGATCGAGATCAATGATTGCGGCCGCCGACATGACAATGATGGTCGCTAGGCAGGAGTGATCAGCATGACATTTCTCGATTATCTGGTTTCAGTCGACGCCAGGACCGCCCTGATGGGCCGCATGATGCAGAAGCTTGGCGTCGACAAACAATTGAAATCGGTGCCGGATCATGCCGCCGTCACCAACCGGGCAGTGGACCGATGCCGCTCGTGTGGGCATCAGGACGAATGCTCGACCTGGCTCGACGAACACCAGCAAGCCGATAATCCGCCAGACTATTGCCGCAACCGTGATCTTATCGCACGGCTGCAACACGCCGCCGGTCAACGTTAGAACCGTCGACGCCTCGAGCTGGATGGAGGGTCACTCAACCTCTGGAAAGACCGTACGTCTTGGAGGTCCAGCGCAACCGGATGCGTAGGCTCCGGACTCCATGGATCGCCCTGGCGGGCTTGATAGCACGGACCTCTTCAGCTGGTGGCCACATCTTCAGGCGAGCATCCAAACCCGTTTGGCATGGTAATCGGCTGGTGATGTTCTCATTCTCGACAATTCGCTGTCGAGCGAGATTGATCGTGGACCCGCGGCTTGCAGTGGCAAGTTCGTCGGGATCGTCCCGCCGCTACGAAACAAGCACCACGGACAACGGATCGGCGCAGAAGAGACCATCCCTGACAGCCTTTACGCCGGCAACGTTTTCGGCTGCCACAAAGGCTGCCTGGCGCTCACGTTCGTCGAAGATGACACCGCTCAATATCACCACGCCCTTGTTCACCATCACGTGGATCAGGTCTTTGCCGGTCCATTTGTGCTTTGCAAGCTCGCCAGCGACGTTGTGGCGAATCTGCTCGTCATCGATGACCGAACGGCCTGCATCCGGAAGGACGCTGAGCAATGCCCGCAGCAGATCAGAACGGGTGATGATGCCGACGACTTTCCCGGCATCGATGACCGGAATGCGTTTGACGTGATGTTGCGTCATGAGTTCGACGACCTCGGCGAGCGACGCGGCGGGAGACGCCGTGACGACATCGCTGGACATCACCTCCTCGATCCGTCGACCATTGGCGTGGACATATTCGTCGGCGGCCTTTCCAGGACTGACGAGAAACTCTAGCCAGCGCGAGCGCTTTTGCTCGGTGTCCAGTTCTCCTCGTCGCAGGAAATCGCCCTCGCTGACAATCCCCACCAGCGTGCCGTCGCCGCGAACAACAGGCAGGCCGCTGATCTTATTGGACAGCATCAGCCCGGCCACCTCGGCGATCGAGGCGGACGGGTCCGTGCAGATGACTGGCTTGCTCATGATGGCTTCGGCTTGCATGCTCGCTCCCCGGAGATATTTCATTCCCGGCTTCTTAGATGCCGCATGAGCGAAGGGCCTTGATTTGAATCATTTTGCCCTCGAGACAAATGACCCAAGCTGGGGCTGCAAATAACCAGGCGCGTGCCCGTCAACCAGCGATCGCGGTCTTAGCGACGTTCACGCCAAGTTCGTAGACAAGCAGTCCACCATAATAGGCCGTCGCCGTGACCAGAATTGCTCCGCCAATTTCGACCAGAGGAATAGCAATGGTCAGTAGCCGCAGTTCACGATTCCGCACCCAAAGGCCGAGCCTCACTAGGCCCCAGATCAGAAACGCGAACGCTGTGATACCTCCCAGGCTCTCGTGGATCTCCGCTATGTCACTGCTGAAGCCGGCGGCTTCAGCATGATCGAGTGCCATTCCCCCATAGAACCAGGTTCCAATCGCGAACGCCCCGGCTGCGAGAGCGATAAAGGTCGATACCGTCCCCACGCCAGAACGCTTGGTCACCGCGTTGCCGCGAGCGAGCACCACAAGGTCGATCGCCGCCAAAGTGTAGATGAGGACAATGGGAAAATGCACGAGCATGGGATGGATATGCTGGACTGGGATCATGACAAGGAAAATCTCCGGAGTGGCCAAGGGATGGCGCAGATAGAGGGGGTAAGTTTGGCGATAGCGCAATTGATCAGCGGACGCCCAGCTCAAGGGCTGGGCATAAGCTTTTCGGTATCAGTCGTCGTCCCCCTGGCCGTCCTCGTCAGTGCTGCTGAAAACGGCCTTACTGGAAGTGTGACTGTCGTCGCATTCGTGGTCATCGCCAACGCCCTTGATCGCCTTGGGACCGGTGGCATCCTGCATGGGGATGGCCTCCAGATCGATTGGGCCGGCAGGGGCAATTGAGGATGAGGATGACGCTGCGCATGAACCTTCTTCAGATTCAGCGGCTGCCGGCAGGGCAAAGGTCGAGAAGCATCCGAGTGCTGCGAGTAAGAACAGGGAATTGCGCATGGTTTCGACATCCTTTTCTCTGCGCGGCCATGATTGGCCGCGAGGATGCCGTGATAGCGAGCCTTTGCTTGCCGGCAGCTGTGGATGGTTGACAGCAAATTGAAAGCTTCGACGTGCGACATGCCTCCCTCATGATGGTCAAACTAAAGAGCCTCGCAATCCTGGGCCTGGCCGGGCTTGTCCTGGCCCAGCCACTTGCCGCGCGGGCTGACGAGGACGACGATGGCGATCATGACAGGGCGCGGGATCTCTACGAACACGGTGAGATAAAAGGCCTTTCCAATATCCTCGATATTGTTCGCGCGCAGGCTCCAGGCGACATCGTCGCGGTTGACCTCCTCCGCAAGGCCAACAAATGGGTCTATCGATTCCAGGTCGTCGGCGCCGATGGCCGGCGAAAGACTGTCGATGTTGACGCCGGTGCCGGTGTCATCATGCGCGAAAGGGAGGGGGACTGATGAAGATCCTCCTTGCCGAGGACGAGCCCCGTATCGCCGCCGATATCGCTACAGCCCTTAAGGCATCCGGTCTGGCGGTTGATATCGTTCGCGATGGAGAGGCTGCCTGGTTCGCAGGCGATGTGGAGAACTACGATGCTGCGATCCTGGACCTCGGGTTGCCGAAGCTCGATGGTCTCACTGTCTTGAAGCGCTGGCGGGCCAATGAGCGCAGGTTTCCGGTTCTCATCCTGACGGCAAGAGGTACGTGGACCGAACGCGTGGACGGTATCAATTCCGGTGCTGACGACTATCTTCCCAAACCCTTTGAGATGGAAGAACTGCTCGCCCGATTGCGGGCGATCCTGCGTCGTTCGGCCGGGCAGGCCGCACCCGTTCTGAGGTCCGGGCCGTTGCTTCTGGATACGCGCCAGATGCGTATTTCGCTCCGTGGCGTCCCCATTTCTCTTTCGCCGCTGGAATACCGGCTCCTGGCGTTTCTGATGCATCATGCTGGTCGGGTGGTGGCGCCCACCGAACTTGCTGAGCATCTCTACGATTCAGGGAACGACCGCGATCCGAACACGATCGAGGTGATCGTCGCGCGCTTGCGTCGCAAGCTCGGGAGTGGCGCCATCGAAACGCGGCGCGGCTTCGGGTATCTGATGCCCGATGATCCCGCCTGATGGGCGGCTCGATCCGCTTCAGGCTGTGGCTGGCGGCAACGATCTCGATTCTTGTCGCGCTCGCCATAGCCGGCGCCGGCTTGCGCTATCTGTTTGAACTTCACGTCGAGCGGCGCGTTGTGGGCGAGCTGACGGTCGATCTCAATGAGTTGATCGGCGCAACGACCTTCACAAGCAACGGCCAACTGGTGTTAGCCCCGGTGCTCACCGACCCGCGCTTCGCCAATCCGCTGTCCGGTTATTACTGGCAGGTCGAAGACATCGCTACCGGCGGTCTCCAGCGCTCACGATCTTTGTGGGACGCCAAGCTGGTCCTGCCTGCCCGCAGCGCAACGGGTGAGATGCGAACGGTCGAGGAGTTCACGGGACCTGGCGGAGAACTCAGCATTGCGGTCGAGCGTACAATCATCGACGCCGGAGGTCGGTCCTTTCGCGCAGTCGTGGCGGAGGATCATCGAACCATCGAGGCGTCTGTAAGCGAGTATGTTCGCGATCTTGCTCCGGCTCTCTTGATGCTCGCCGCAGTTCTCATGGCCGCGTTTTTCATCCAGATCACGATCGGTCTCGCACCTCTGGAGACCTTGCGGGCCGCCGTCGGAAGCGTGATTGCGCAGCGAACGACACGGCTCGATGTGGTGGCACCGAGCGAAGTGCAGCCGCTCGCTGACGAAATCAATCGTCTTCTCAATGCCCAGGAGAAGGCTCTTGCTCGGGCCCGTTCGCGCGCCACCGATCTGGCGCACGGCCTCAAGACGCCGCTCCAGGTCCTGTCGGCTGACATCCGTGCCTTGCGCAAGAAAGGCGAGACGGATCTGGCCGACGAGATCGAGAAGAGCACAGAAGCGATCCGGCGCCATGTCGAGCGGGAGCTCGCGCGCGCCCGCCTCGCGCCCGGCGTTTCCGGCGAGGCATCCTGCCGGGTATCGCAGGTCGCGGCCGGCGTCATTGCCGTCGTCAAGCGCACGCCAAGCGGCAAGCAGCTTTCATTCAAGATGACCGTCCCGGAGGATCTGACAGCGCCGATGGATGAAGGCGACTTGTCGGAAATCCTCGGCAATCTGGTCGAAAACGCCGCGCGCTACGCAAAGTCGTCAGTGCGTGTCGATGCATCCTCCACCGCTGACGAGGTAATCGTCACTGTCGCCGATGATGGTCCTGGCATACCGGATGCCGATCGGGAGACCGCTCTGTCCCGTGGTGTCCAGCTCGACAGCAAGGGCGGCAGCAGCGGGCTTGGCCTGGCCATCGTATCCGATATCGTCGAAGCCTATGGCGGACGCCTTGCCATGGCCAACGCCGATCCGGGTCTGTTTATGGCCATTTCCTTGCGACGACACAGTTGAGCGTCCTTCAGACGAAACCCGGGAAGTAGTCGACCCTTATCTTCGAGCGACGCACGCCCATGGCCAGCAGCTTCTTGCGCAGCGCCTTGACCATCGCCTGCGGGCCGGAAATGTAGAAAATCCGCTCGAGGTGGTCCGGTATAGCCAGACGGATCAGGCGCTCGTCGATGTAGCCAGGATACTGGCCACGCTCGCCACCTCGCGCGACGGCGTGGAACGTTCGGATGCCGAGTTCGCGTTTTGCGGCACCGAGCACGTCACGGTAGGCAATGTCCTGCTGCCCCTCGGTTCCGTAGAGGATGACGATCGGCCGCCGCTCATTGCGGTCGAGTAGGTATTGCAGCATCGAGCGGAATGGCGTGATCCCGATGCCCCCGGCCAGGAAAGCGATCTTGATTTCACGCCGGGCGGGCAACGTGAAATTGCCGGCCAGTTGCGCGGCGTGAATCGTGCTGCCTGGCTTCATGGCCATCAATTCGCGCTTGAAGGCGCTTGATTGCGGATAGAACTTGACGCCGAGGCGGACCGTTTCCTCCGTCGGCGCCGAGGCGACCGTGAAATACCGGCGGTTGCCGCGATTGTCGGCACGATGGAGACCAAGCGTCCATTCGAGATACTGACCGGCCTCGAAGGCGAGCTTGCGCGGCGAGCGGAAGATGAAGTCAAAGCTGTCGACGGCCGACTGCTCGATGCGTTCAAGAGTCAGCACGAAGCGTCCCTTGGGGCCTGCCGCATAGGCAAACAGGTTGCCGGCAAGCAGCGCCAGTTCCGGCGTGAAATAGAACGAGCCGAGATGAATGGCGGGAGCAAACAGAAAGCCGACGATCGCGGCAAAGGCGATACGCGGCCAACGCATCGTCGGCGCGGTCAGCGGCTCGGTCAGCATCACGAAGGCAAAGAACAGCAGGGGCGAGGAACTCAGTGTCTGCGTGAGCGCCGTCCAATACTGGTCCGGATCGGTCGTTGCCAGGATGGTCGCCAGCGCCGCGACAAGGAAGGTCGAGACAAGGTCAAGCCGGCGCAGTTTGCGGACAATGAGCATACCGCCGACGAGCACGAGCGGAAGCAATGGCAGATTGCCGCCCACCCACCAGGTGGCTGGTTGGTCGAGCAGCAGCGCGGACAGCGCCACGCCCAGCGCAGCCGGGTTGAAAAGGTGCTTTCGGCCGATGGCGAGAATGAATTTCGATGAAATCGCCCAGACGGACGCGAATGCCACCGCTGCGATCCCCTTTGTGTCCGTGACCGCCACCGGATCGAGGATAAGCGCCAGGATGAGCGCGGTGATGTAGGCGGACTCGTTGTTGGCCGGGACCGCGAAGACACGCGCAAAGGCCTTGTTGGTGATCCAGCAGGCGGCCAGCGCAAGAGCCGTCGTGAAGCCAAGCGCAATGGGGTCATGTGGCACCAGCTTGGCGAAGCCGAGCACGAACGCTGCGCCGACAAGCGTCATCAGATAGTAGAGGACCAGCCTGTACATGGTCAGGTGATCGAGAAATCGGTCGATGGTCTTGATCATGGCAGGCAAAGGGCTCCGAACCCGGCTGTCGGGGTGGCGCGGCCACTGGCGTCGACGAGATATCCCTCCAGGCCAGGGGTCTGCTCGATGAAGAAAATGCCGTCCCGACCCATGGCGAAGGCCGCGGTGGCGAAACGATCGGCTTCGAGCACATCGGCGCCGATCACGGTCAGGCTGACGATGTCCTGGATTGGATTACCAATCCCGTGCGGGTTGTAGATGTGTTGGCCGCGGACATAGGTGCCTGAGGTCGCGACGCCGCGATCGCGGGGATAGACGACCTTTACGATCTCGTGAGCATTGAAGGGATTGCGGATACCGACGCTCCAATCCTGACCCGAAGCATTCTTGCCGCAGGACTGGATATCGCCGCCCGCCTCGATGAAGAAATCGCTGATGCCGGCCCGTTGAACGATGCCTGCCGCATTGCGGATTGCCCAGCCCTTGACGATGCCGGAAGGATCGAGCGATCCGTCGGGCTTGCGAATATCGAAGTATCCGTCCGTCTCGTCTTTCGTCTGTCTGGCGAGAGCGAGCACTTCCATCATCTCGCCGCTCCAGTCGGCGACCGGAACGTCGCCGCGGTTGATGGCCGCGATCTCGCTGTCGGCCCGGTATGTGCTGAAGCGCCGGTCGATATTCTCGAAATAGCCAAAGACCCTGTCGATCAGCTCCCCGGTCGAGGCGCCACCGATGTCGACCGTTATGGGCATGCCCATCAAAATTCGCGTGTCGCGCATGGACCTACGACGTCGCTTTCTTCAGCGCGCCGCGCAGCGACTGGATGAAAGCCCTGCTGGTCAGGGTCGCGCCCGAAATAATGTCGACATTGGCGCTTTGGGCGCTGATCGCTTCGTCGCGCAGCATGGGCAGCGCTTGCCTGTTGATATTGATGGAGGTGCGGCGGTCGGATGGGTATTTCAATACCTTCAGCGCCTTAAGCTGCCCGCCCTGTATCAGGGCCTGAATCTGGATGATGCCGTAGTAGGCATCGGCCGTAGGGCCGGTGTAGACGCCGTCGGCATAGATCTTCATGTCGACCCGGACGACACGTGCTGGCGCATCCCGATATGCTGGCCTCGGCTGCGGGACTGGTATGTAGACGGCGGGAGTGACGGCAAATGAAGGTACCGATGGCGCAGGATCGGAGGCAGCCGGCGCCACTGGCTGCGCCAGCAGCGCTCGCGAGGGTTGTGGGGTCACCGGAACCACTGTCTGCTTGACCGGATCATCTGTTCGTTCGGCGGGCACTGCTATGCCAGCCGTCGTTTCCGGGGCAATCGGGAACCTTGTTCTGAACCGGGGGTCGAGGGGCGCCGGCAAGGTCGCCGCAAACGGGGCCGGCTCTTTTGGCTGCGCTGAAGGCGCTTCGGCTGCGTCGGCCGGCAGCGCTTCGCCGAGCATATCGTTTGCAGGGTCCTTGCCGGCCTGATCCCAGACATAAGCGCCCGACGCGGCGATCACGAAAAGTGACAAGGCAATCTGTTTCATCGGAGGTGTTTCCACGTTGACTCTCGCAGGGCGGCCTATCTGCTCTCCGGAGGCAATATCCCACGACCAAGCTGACAACTGGCTGTCAGCCGAGTTCAAGCTGCGAGTGCCCGGCAAAGCTCATGGACGACATCAAGTCGATTTGTCATAGATCAAGATATCCACATAAAGCCTGAGCTAAGAGGGCTCTCTCAAACAAGGTAGCTGCCTATGGCTGTTGTCAAAGAGCCGGCCGGATACACCGGAACCCAGATATTGCTGCATTGGACCATCGCGGTGCTGATCGTCCTGCAGCTTGTAATCGGTGAGGACATCAAGCCGGCTTACCGGGCGTTCTCGCGCGGCACCGAGCCGGCAGCTGGCGACATCTTAAACGCGAATATTCATGTCTATGTCGGTTTGGCAGTTCTGGTACTGGCGATCTGGCGGCTTGCGGTCCGTCTCAAGGTTGGTGTGCCGGCAGCACCGTCGGAAGAAAGCGCACTGTTAAAGGGGATCGCCGCTGCCGCCCATTTCCTGCTCTACCTGTTCATTTTCGGGATGCCAATTACCGGAGCGCTGGCATGGTACTTCAACATTCGAGCAATGGGTGAGATACACGAACTCGCCAAGCCAGTGATCATCATCGTTGTAGGCCTTCATGCCGTAGCGGCGCTGTGGCAGCATTTCTTCGTAAAATCGGATGTGCTCGTCAGAATGCTCCGGCCTGCTGGACGGCGCGCGCGGTGATGCCATGAGCCGCCTGCACAGTGAAAACCATCTCGTATCGCGCGTCGGCTGGCTGCGCGCCGCCGTGCTGGGCGCCAATGACGGAATCGTGTCGACGGCCAGCCTGATCGTTGGTGTGGCGGCGGCCAATGCCGCGGCCTCAAATGTTCTGGTGGCCGGCGTGGCCGGACTGGTCGCCGGCGCGATGTCGATGGCGGCCGGAGAGTATGTTTCGGTCAGTTCGCAGTCCGACACCGAACAAGCTGACCTTGCGCGTGAGAAGGGCGAGTTGGCCACGCAGCCAGATTTCGAGCGTCACGAACTTGCGGAGATCTATGTCAGACGAGGCGTCGAGCCAACCCTGGCCTTGCAGGTCGCCGACCAATTGATGGCGAAGGACGCGCTCGGCGCCCACGCACGTGACGAACTTGGTATCTCCGAGGTGACCACGGCGAGGCCGATCCAGGCCGCTCTGACCTCGGCTGCCGCATTTTCGGTTGGCGCAGCCATGCCTTTGGCGATGGTGCTTATTTCGCCGGCCGCCTGGCTTGCCACAACGGTGTCTGTCGCCTCCCTCCTGTTCCTGGCGGTTCTGGGTGCCATCGGGGCCAAAGCCGGCGGCGCCAATGTGCTGAGGGCAATGGTTCGTGTCACCTTCTGGGGCGCGCTGGCAATGGCTCTGACCGCCGGTATCGGCGCCGCCGTTGGTATTGCCATCTGACCGGCCTAGTTATTTCGATCTCGCTGTGTGGCTTGGGCTAGCGCTTCAGCACCAGCGCTCAGATCATTACATGGTCAGTGTGCGAGGCGCAGTGGAACCTGTTCGTGAAGCGAAGTGGCTCGGGATCGAAGTGGGCCAGATCAGTCGGGGTCCCAACGTCAGCAGCCTCATTGTGCTACAAGGAAGGAATTGACGGCCTCGCAGATGTTCCAATTGCGCTGGGCACGGCTCAAGCCCGCCTCCAACGACGCTTTGGGGTCGCCACGATTAGTTCCTGGCTGATGATCTCACCGTTTGGACCGACAACTATTGTCAACTCACGATCATGAGAACGGAAGGCCAAACGGTGTTTGCCATCGTCCTCACCAACCCCTCGCTCAACCCGCCCTTTGATGCCGCCACGCTGGATCTGCCTTATGAAATACTCAACAGAGAACTTCATCGCTTTGGCGGCAGCCGCGGCATCGATCTCGGGCGCAGCATCCGCCCATTTAACCGAGATCATTCAGACCTCCACACGCAATCTCTGGCAGCGTCTTGTTCTGCATAATTCTCAACCTGCTGATTGCCCTCGGCCAACTGGCAAGGTGAATCCGCTCACCGCAGTTCTGCGTCCATTAGCATCGCGATAGATTCTAAACGACGGCCTTCCATCAAACTGCTAGCTCCAGTTTATGGCATCCCATCGGATGTTCTTTGCTCTAACGCAAGCGTCCTCGTCGCCGTGCTCGCCCCGACGGATTTCGGCCTGGACGGGCGGCTTTGCCCAGGGACGTTGTGGACTGTGGTGATTGCCTTTGGACGACTGATTAAAGCGCTCCCAAGCTGCTCTGGCCATCCTCGCGGCAATTGCTCTACGAAGGCTTGGTCTTGTCGGTCAAGCAGTTGCGATTGCGGAGATCGTTCCCTGCTCAGGCGTAATCGCGCTTGTCAGCGTCCTCACTGCTCTTGCACCGGAATGGCACCCGAAATCCCACAGGGCGATCACTAACCCGAGTAAGACGCGGATCGACCCCAGTTTGCGCGAACGCAAAGAACTATTGGGGCATGTCGGATAGCTTCTCGTAATCGACGTTCGACGACTTTGACCTGATGTGTTCGCGCGCTGCCCGAGGGGGATACGATTGCGCTTCTGCCGTACGATGCGGGATTGCTAAAGCGGTCGCACGTCGAAGCAAACAAAGGATTGCGAGGCAAATGCGAAGCGCTTTGACGGACGCCTCAGCGACCGGGAGTTCAAGGAAGTGACATGAACATGCAATTCGAGATAGGGATGGAAGACGCGATCAACGGATGCCCAAGCCTCGTATTCAGCACTGAAGCGGCGAGCGGCCCAAAGGCAGAGAAGACATGGCTGCCCATGCTCATCGCTGGGCTCGCCCCAATCGTGTTGGGTGCCACAGCGGTGATGGCCCTTGTGTAGAATGTCTGCTGCTCCGATTTGGCGAATGAGTTCTGACATGTCCCATGATCGCAGATGTTTTCATTGTATAGCTGTCTGGCGATGATCAACTCGGCTCTTTCGCGCTGGACCATGGCGTACTTCGCCTCGGCACTGGTGTCTTTGGTCGCCGCTCAGATGCTGATGATGGCCGGCTACGGTTTTCCGACTGTTGCCTTGGAAGCCCCAGAGACGCTTATGATCGTCCACATGATCACAATAGGCTGGCTTAGCCTTCTGATGTGCGGAGCCTTGTTCCAGTTTGTCCCGGTGCTCGTTGCGCGGCCACTTCGCTGCGAGTCTCTGGCCTTGCCGGCGCTGCTGTGCCTGATTGTCGGTCTGACTTGCCTGGTCACCGGATTCTTGCGCCTATCAGGAGCAATTGACGTTGATGTTCCTGCGCTTGCGTTTGCCGGGCTTCTCCTTCCGGCTGGCTTCGGATTGGTGGGATGGGCGCTCGCACGTACGTTATGGGATGTCCGACCATCCAGACTGCCACTGCCCGCGCGCTTCGTTGCGGGAGGGCTTGCCAGCATCGCAGTCACCAGCGTCTTGGGTGCCTCCTTTGCATTCTCGCTCTCCGGCGAGGTGCTAGGTGGGATTGGCATAGATGTGCAAGCGGCTCTTCCCACTCACGTGATGGTAGGCCTTGGCGGCTGGCTCGGCTTCACGGCCGTTGGTGTGAGTTACCGCTTGCTGCCAATGTTTATGCTTTCCCCGGACAGCGAACGCACCACGGGTTATCTGGTCTTGTGGGCCGGCGCTACCGCCCTGCTTCTTATTGTGTCGTCAGAGCCTTTGACACGTCTTTCCGGAGAGATAATGCTGCCTGCCGTTCTCGCTTGCTTACTCGCGTCCGCCGCGACGGTGTTCTATGCCATCGATCTCGTTTTCTTCTATCGCAGCCGCAAGCGACGCAAGATCGAATTGAACAGCAGTTCGGCGATCGGCGCCTTCTCCGCCCTTTATCTGTCGGTTGTGCTTCTCCTCGCTCTGCTGGCGACGGGAACGCTTGCGCAGCATGCAGGCGCAGTTGTCTATCTCGTTGCTTTCGGTTGGCTAACAGGGCTGGGGCTTTCGCAACTCTACAAGATCGTGCCGTTCCTAACCTGGCTCGAATGCTACGGACCGGTGATGGGCAGGAAGCCAACGCCGCGCGTCCAGGATCTTGTCGTCGAAACGCGCGGCAAGGTGAGTTTCGCACTCTTCTACGCCGGCGTGCTGGTCGGGACTGGGGCGCTTCTGACCGAGGTGCCGGGTCTGTTCCGCATGGCTACGGCTGTGACCTTAGCTGCTACGATAGCGATCGTCGCGGAACTCGTTCTTGCGCGCCGCCTTGCCAATGTTACCGCAGCCTTGCGCCTGCCCGAGGGAGCATCGCGCCCGCGCCTTTTCCTGCCCTCCTGGCGCCCATTATAGAGGAAACCCGAATGAGTGCCCCGCATTACGACCTCGACGTTCGGCCGATCCTTCGCGAAGGTGGCGAGCCCTTCAGTGCCATCATGGAAGCGGTGGCCGCACTCGGCCCGGGTCAAAGCCTGCGCTTGCTTGTGTCCTTTAAGCCCATTCCCTTGTTTCAGGTGCTTGGCGCGCGAGGCTTCGAGCCCTCGGCCAAAGAAATTGGCAATGGTGACTGGGAAGTTGTCTTCACGCCGGTTGGGGCAGCACAGCAGGTAGGGGAACCGTCGGAACGATCAGCAAGCACCGACGACATGCCACGCGACTGGCCAGAACCAATCATGGAGCTCGACAATCGCGATCTCGAGCCGCCGGAACCGATGGTCAGAACGCTGCAAGCGGTCAAGACCTTGGCACTTGGTCAGACGATGGCAGTGCTGCTGCCGCGCGAACCAGTTTTTTTATTCGATGAGTTGCAGGTACGTGGGCATCGCTGGCGCGGCACCTTCGAGCCGCAAGGGCACTATCGCATAGTCATCCGCTCTGGTGGGTCAGGAGGGCGAGTATCATGAACGGAGCGGAAGGCCAGGCACTAGCGGTTGGCATACGTGAATCCCTGCGCATGGTCATTGATCCGGAGCTTGGAGAAAATGTCGTCGATCTCGGATTGATCTACCAAGTTTCGGTGGAACAGGATGGGATAGCGCATATCGAAATGACGACCACGGCCCGTGCTTGTCCCGCGACGGGATACCTCAAGGATGCAGTCCGCTCGGCCGCCTGGATAGTACCTGGGATCCATTGGGTAGACATCCGGCTCACATATGATCCACCATGGGCACCTGATATGATGAATACAGACGCCAAGTGCCGTCTTGGCCTGACCGCAACGTGACCCATTGCATGACAGCATGGCTGCAAGGCAACGCCTCGTCATAGACGGTGCGCCGCTCTGGAAACGTCGTTGATTTACGACGGTCAAATGCGCTCCACGGCGTTGTGAAGACATCGGTCCTGATCGTCTTCATGGTTGAAAGGTGTGCGCGATTTCTGACCCGGACCCTTGCTACGGAGTTCCCGCAACCAGCGGCGCATATGCTTGCCTTGCAAGGCCGGGCCTTGCAGTGGCGCGTTTCACTTGTGGGCTTACGCTGTTCGGCCACGGCGAAGCGCGCTCGCTTTCCCGACCGTCGGAATGTTTATGACACGGGCGCTTAGCATCGGCTCAGAGTTTCCTGTTGGGGTGGCATGCCTACTCCTATGGACCAAGCAGCCTGCGCCCGCCCTCGGTGTCCAAAACGCATCTCAGCGTTGCTTGGGAAGGGGGCACACGCGGGAGGGCGCTTCCTCTTTGTCTCAGCGCAACGATCATCTGGAACAGCGGTTGCAAGATATTGCTTCCTAAACCTGGACGACGCGCATGAAGACCCGACTTCGCGACGATGCAACGATGGACGAAATAATGCTCAGGTGGCCGGCAACCATCGGAGTGGTTCTCCAGTATCGCCTGCTTTGCGTCGGCTGCCCGGTTGCCTCGTTCCACACCATTTCCGAAGCGGCGCGTGAGCACGGGATAGGCGAGGAATCACTGCGTGTCGATCTGAACGCCGCGATCGAGCGAACCGGAGCGGACTAGTTGTTCCCAGTCCGTCCTTCGGCCAGCAAAAGCAGGCGGTGAGGTTCCACCACGGTCACCTTTTCGCGGCCACTTTTAACGAGCCCCTTTTCCTCCCAAGATGAGAGCAGCCGACTCACCGTGTGCAGCGTCGTTCCTGTCATCTCGGCGATGTCCTGCCGTGATATCGGGAAATCAATCATGATTCCCTCATCGGTTTGCCGACCGGTCTGCTTGATTAACTTGAGCAGCGCATGGGCGACGCGCTGATCCACCTGTTCGGTGGACATCTCGATCACGCGCGTGTGAGCGTCCTGCAGCCTGCTGCCAACGGTTTTATAGGTATTGGCGCCAAAACTTGGGAAGGAATCCGCGAACTTGAGCCAAAGATGACCTGGCCATGCAAGAGCCACGCAATCGACGGCAGCAATTGCGCTGGCCGGATAGGTGCTGCGACCCAACGCGTGGGCAATCCCCATCAGTTCACCAGGACTAATGTAGCGCACGGTCACTTCTTGGCCGTCTGGCGTTGTCTTAACGACACGCACATGTCCGTCGAGCAACAAGAAGAAGGAGTGGGCTTCCTGCTCTTGCTCGAAGATAGGTTGATCCTTGACAACCCGCAACGATCGCGCTTGGCCGATCATGTAATCAAGATCCGTCGGGGTCATGCCCTGGAAGGCCGATAGCCCGGAGATCAACGACCGATCCAGACGGCTCAAGGGCAATTCCTCTTCCAAGATCTTGCAATGGGCATCAGCAAATCCGTGTCTCTGTCGAGCACACAATGTCATGGGTTCCCGACGGACGGCAAGGGGCACCAAGCCCGGCCTTTTCCTTCGACCTTGTTTGCGTTGCATCAAAGTTCGCATGCTGAAGTCAGTCTAAAAGCTCCCCAACGGCGAACCCGTCAAATATGAAATCACAGAAAGGTAAAATCATGAGATACGCAGTCACCATCGCCACCGCGCTCGCCGCCGCATCGCTAATGAGCGGAGCTGCTCAAGCCGCCGATCACCAGATCCAGATGCTCAACAAAGGTGAGAAAGGCGTAATGGTCTTTCAACCGGACTTTGTCCAGGCAGCGCCTGGTGACACCATCACGTTCGTGCCAACCGACAAGGGCCACGATGCCGAAACGATCAACGGCATGATCCCCGACGGCGCGAAGACTTTCAAGGGCAAGCCGGGCGAACAAATCACCGTTACACTCGACAAGGAAGGTATCTATGGCGTGAAGTGCGCGCCTCATTATGGGATGGGCATGGTGGCGTTGATCGTGGTCGGCAAGCCGGTCAATCTGGCGCAGGCAGCGGCGGTTAAGCAGTCCGGGAAGGCGAAGAAAGTGTTCGAGACGCTGTTGGGTGCAATTCCAGCAGGCAACTGAAGGTGGGGCAATTCTTGTTCAGAGACCTAAAGGACCTGCGGGCGGACGTTAGTCCGCCTATGGTTCCCTTTTGAAATGCATCCGATGGCAATCCCACGCACACGACCCGGCACTTATCCGGCGGTTCTCTCCTACGGTTTCCGGCCGTTCTTCCTGCTCGGCTCGCTGTATGCCGGAGGGGCGATCCTGCTCTGGCTGCCGTTGTTTTACGGTCGTATCGAAACCTCAAGCGCCTTCTTGCCGGTAGACTGGCATGTCCACGAGATGCTGTTTGGCTATCTCGCGGCGATCGTCACGGGTTTCTTGCTGACCGCGATCCCGAATTGGACCGGACGACTGCCGGTGCAAGGCCTGCCTTTGCTGGCACTCGTCCTGTTGTGGCTTGCGGGGCGGTTCGCCGTGTTCTTTTCGGCGCAGACCGGCTGGCTCGTTGGAGCCGCAATCGACTGCGCCTTCCTTGTGGCTGTCGCGGTCGCCGCCGCGACTGAAATCATCGCGGGTCGGAACTGGCGGAACCTCAAGGTGCTGTTGCCGGTCGCCGTACTTTTGGTGGCCAATGTGATGTTTCATGTCGAAGCGCACAACCATGCAGTCTCGGACATCAGCCGCCGGCTCGGACTCGGGGCTGCCGTCGTTCTGATCATGATCATAGGCGGACGTATCGTTCCCAGTTTCACCCGCAATTGGTTGGTACGCGAAAATCAGGGACGCCTGCCGGCCCCGTTCAGCCAATTCGACATCGCAGCGATCGCACTGTCGGCGACCGCGTTGGCGGCCTGGGCATTCTTTCCCGAAAGCAGCGCGACAGGCGCGATGCTGATCGTCGGGGCGGCCTTCAACGCTATCCGGCTTGTGCGCTGGGCGGGTGATCGCACGTTTCGTGATCCGCTGGTGCTGATCCTGCACGTCGCGTTTGCCTTCGTGCCGATCGGTCTCCTGCTCGCCGGACTTGCCGTCGTCGTGCCGGAGACAGTCCCTTCGGCGGCGGGCATTCACGCGTTCAGCGTAGGAGCGGTGGCATGCATGACGCTCGCCGTCATGACCCGAGCCACGCTTGGGCATACAGGGCGCGAATTGCGGGCGACCATTGGCACACGCGTGGTCTTTGTCGCGATCGTGCTTGCGGCCGTCCTGCGCATCGGCGCCGCGTTCCTACCTGCGCAAGCAATGCTTCTCCACATGTCGGCGACGTTGTGGGTGGCGGCCTTCCTCGGATATGTGGCCCTGTTTGGCGGCATGCTCGTTCGGCCCAAATTACGTGCGCGGCAGCCGAACAAGGCGCCTTCTTGACGCGCGAGACCTGGACCGCGCCGTATCGAAGCAAACGGAATGCCGTCGACATCGCTTGGTATGACGAATCCGGAATTTGTATCACGTTGGAGCAGCGCAATTGGCGAATTTCGGTGTTGAACCCACACTGATCGCGCCAACAATCATAGCGGCTGTTCGTCGAGATATCTCAAAGTAGCCAAGCGCTTAATGGCAGTCGTTGCCAGCATTTGAGCTCGGTCGCGGTCGGCCTGGAGGGGAAGGGTTTCCCCCGCGTTGAGGTAGGATTCGGCCAGCAGCTCGCAGAGAGCATCCAAGGATTCCGGCGATCGGTCGCTGATAGACGTGTTCGTTCCAAACGGACTGGCCGTGAGTTGTTGCGCAAGTTTTCGTGCCTCTGCCGCCAGACCGCTAAGCACGGTCTCGTCATGTTCCCCGCGAAGCGCCGCAAATGCTTTCAGTCGGATCGCGACCTGTTCTTCCATGGTTGCAAGGTCGCCAGCGCTGGCAAATGTCGCGTCGGCCTCACGACGCGAAGAGAATGCAAGCCGGCGTTCGACCCGCAGAACACGGGCATGTTCCAACTCCTCTCTGGCCATCTGCTCGGCAGCGGAGCGGATCTCCGTTGAAGGTGCGTTCGAAGCTACGTAGGACCAAAAGGCAAAAGCGCGCTCTTCGTTTCTCACTGCCATCGCAAACGAATGGTAGGGGTCCACAAGTTCCGGCGAGACCACGGCCGTGTTCTCGTCATCGAAAACACCTTTCGGCGTCCATCGGAGCTGCCTCAGATCCGGATCATTGCCACTGGATTGCCGGGACCAGCGAGTGACGTTTTCGATATGGCCCGTTTCCTCCTTGACCAGGCGCTCGAAGACCTCGGCCAGTCTCGCCTGACCCTTATCGCGCATTCGTTGTGCCAGTTCTGAGTACCTTTGAGCAGATTCCTTCTCCATCGCGAAAGCGATTGCCAGAAGTTCGGCCATCGACCTGACCGGCGCCGCCGGCTCTGCTCCCAAACGAGACATGACTTTTTCCTCCGATGCCAGTTTTTCCGACACTAAGCCAACTGCCTGGGAGTTGTTTGCGCTGCGTCAAAGAACTCCCGTCCAAAACCGCCGACACACGCGCCAGAGGCTGCTGGCGGACGAAACCAGCCGGCTCCCAGCTTGAGAACGTGATGAAGGAAGCCAATGCCGGGGAGCATTTCCAGACGATATATGTTGGCCGCTTGTTTCCGACTCTGGAGGAACTGGCGCCGCCTTGCTGCGTGGGCAATTACAACCCTTGCAATCCTAACTGTCTTGTCCGCTCCCACCCATGCGGCTGGGAGCCTTAAGGATTACCTGGCAAACACCAAGCCCGGGGAGCTTATCCAGGGAGGCGACCGATACGGGGAGATGGAGGGGGTCCCGGCGCTGGCGCCAGTCTATTCGGGAAACCGAAAGATCGGATATGCCTACCTCAACACCGACTTTTCCAGCGCCGTTGGATATTCGGGAAAACCGATCAGAATTCTTGTTGGCATTGATCCCGCGGGCATTATCCGCGGAATCAAGCTGGTCGAGCACAAGGAACCGATCGTCCTCATAGGCATACCGCAGGCAAAGGTCGTTGCGGCGCTCAACTTATTGATCGGCAAGGACCTTAGTCGCGTCGCTGCTGGGGCAGAACAACTTCCGCAGGTCGACATCGTCAGCGGTGCCACCGTGACAGTTCTGGTGATGAGCGACAGCGTCGTCCGCTCCGCCGTCAAACTGATCCGGAGCAACCGTCTTGGTGCAACGGGTTCGTCCACCTCACCAGTCGCCCCAGGGCTGATTAAGAAACCGGACCTATCCAAGTCTGAAATCCGCGATTGGGCTTCGCTCCTGGGCGATGGCTCAATTCGCAGCCTCCGCCTCAGCGTCGGCGAGGTCTCCGACGCTTTCGCGCAAGCCGGCCATCCAGAAGCTTCCGTCAAGCCCGAGACAGCCAATCCAGGCGATCGCTTCATCGACTTGTATGTGGCTGCGGTCAGTGTGCCGACGATCGGTCGCAGCCTTCTGGGAGATGCCGCCTACGAGCGGCTGCAAAGGAAGCTCAAGCCCGGGCAGCAGGCAATCGTTGTTGCCGGGGAGGGCGCTTATTCCTTCAAGGGCTCTGGCTATGTCCGGGGCGGGATCTTTGATCGGATCGAACTGCTGCAAGACGGCCAAGGTGTCCGGTTCCGCGATCGAAACCACACCAGACTCGGCGACCTGGCGGCCAAAGGCGCGCCGAGCCTGCGCGAAATAGCATTGTTTTCCGTACCGGAGGAATTTTCGCTCGATCTGACGCGGCCTTGGGAACTGCAACTGCTAGCCCAGCGTAGCTTTGGTGCGCGCGACAAGGCGGTGCTTCCGTTCAATGTCGGCTATACTCTTCCCGACCGTTACCTGACGATCGAAGAGCCTCCGGTGCAGGAGGCCGTCAAATCGGTTTCGGAAGCGGCCGCGCCGGCACCTGCGTCGGCTGAAGAGCCAGGCGCGACTTTCCCCGACCAAGAACCGCTCTGGATGAAAATTTGGAGGATGGACACCGTTTCGCTCGCCATCACCGTGGCCGCCCTCCTTGTCCTTACCGCCATCTTCTTCTTCCAGAACTGGCTGGTTCGGCGGCCACGCCTGTTCGGTTGGGTGCGACGAGGCTATCTCCTTTTCACACTGGTCTGGCTTGGATGGTACGCCAATGCCCAGCTCTCCGTGGTCAATGTGCTGACGTTTTTCAACTCGTTGATCAGCGGCTTCAGCTGGGAATTCTTTCTGTCGGCACCCCTCATCTTCATCCTTTGGGGTGCGGTTGCGGCCGGGCTGCTCTTCTGGGGCCGTGGGCCGTTTTGCGGCTGGCTTTGTCCGTTCGGTGCGCTCCAGGAGCTAAGCAATAATCTGGCGCAGTGGCTGAAAGTGCCCCAGATCACGCTGCCCTTCGGCCTGCACGAGCGGCTGTGGCCAATCAAGTACATCATCTTCCTCGGCCTCTTCGGCCTTTCGCTCTATTCGGTGGGAATGGCAGAGACTTACGCCGAGGTCGAGCCGTTCAAAACCGCGATCATCCTGAAGTTCGCCCGCGAATGGCCGTTCGTGATCTTCGCGCTGGCGCTTCTGGTTGCCGGCCTGTTCATCGAACGCTTCTACTGCCGCTATCTCTGTCCGCTCGGCGCCGCACTCGCCATACCAGGGCGCATCCGCATGTTCGAGTGGCTGAAGCGCTATCCCGAGTGCGGCTCGCCCTGCCAGCGTTGCGCCAAGGAATGCCCCGTGCAGGCGATCCATCCAGAGGGCCAGATCAACGTCAATGAATGCATCTACTGCATGCATTGCCAAGAACTCTACCACGACGACCATCGCTGCCCGCACATGATCCAGGTGCGCCTGAAGCGCGAGAAATTCGAGGCGCTCTCGTCACCGTCGAGCCGGGGCAAGGGGCCGGCCAAGCCGGTGATCGCCTTCAAAGGCAAGCCAATCGAGCAAAGCAGCCCTGTTCTCAGTTCAACGACCTAAGACTCAACCAGAAGGAGACGGAATATGTCGGAAGAAGACCGCAAGAGAACCCTGAGCAGGCGCCAGCTGTTGGGTACGTCGGCAATCGTGGCGGCCGCCGGCGCATCGGGCATTGGCGGCACGCTGACATTGGGCGGAAGCATGGTGTCGCCGGCTGCGGCACAGAGCGCTGCGTCTGGAGGGCAAAAGTTCGAGGTCATGCCAGGCGAGCTCGATGAATATTATGTGTTCTTTTCGAGCGGCCAAAGCGGCGAAGTCCGCATTGTCGGTGCGCCTTCGATGCGCGAACTGATGCGGATCCCCGTCTTCAACCGCTGCAGCGCGACCGGATGGGGCCTGACCAACGAAAGCCGCAAGGTGCTGACCGAAGGGCTGCTGCCGCAAACCAAGGAATTCCTGAAGGACAAGGGCGGCATCTACCTCAACGGCGATCTTCATCACCCGCACCTCTCGTTTACGGATGGCACCTATGACGGCCGCTACCTGTTCGCGAATGACAAGGCCAATACCCGCGTGGCCCGTATCCGCCTCGACGTGATGAAATGCGACAAGATCATCCAGCTGCCGAACCAGCACACCGTGCACGGGCTGCGCGTCCAGAAATATCCGAAGACAGGCTACGTTTTCTGCAATGGCGAGGACCGGGTGCCGATCCCGAACGACGGTAAAGTCCTCGACGACAAGACGAAGTACCACGCCATCTTCACCGCCGTTGACGGGGAGACAATGAAGGTCGCATGGCAGGTGATGGTCGACGGCAATCTCGACAACGTCGATGCCGACTACCAGGGCAAATATTGTTATGCCACCTGCTACAATTCCGAAGAAGGTGTCAATTTGGCCGAGACGATGGCGAAAGAGCAGGATTGGGTCGTCATCTTCAATCTCAAGCGCATCGAGCAAGCCGTCGCCAAGGGTGATTTCAAGGAAATCGGCGGCGTGCCGGTCATCGACGGACGCCACGGTTCGCCCTACACGCGCTACGTTCCCGTTCCGAACAGCCCGCATGGCATCAATACCGCGCCAGACGGAATCCATGTGGTGGCCAACGGCAAGCTGTCGCCCACCTGCACGGTTTTCGATGTGCGCAAGTTCGACGATCTCTTCGACGACAAGATCCAGCCCCGCGATGCCGTCGTGGCCGAACCCCAGCTCGGTCTTGGGCCGTTGCACACGGCTTTCGATGGCCGGGGCAATGCCTACACCACCTTGTTCATCGACAGCCAGATCTGCAAATGGAATATCGACGATGCCAAGCGCTCCTTCGCCGGCGAGAAGGTCGATCCGATCCGCCAAAAGCTCGACGTCCATTATCAGCCCGGCCACAACCATTCCTCGATGGGGCAGACGAAGGAGGCGGACGGCAAATGGCTCATCTCCCTCAACAAGTTCTCCAAGGACCGGTTCCTCAACGTCGGCCCGCTCAAGCCTGAGAACGACCAGCTCATCGATATCTCGGGGGATACCATGGCGCTCGTCCATGACGGGCCGAGCTTTGCCGAACCACATGACGCAACGCTGGTTCACCGGTCGAAAATAAACCCCGTCAGCGCATGGGATCGGGCGGACCCGTTCTTCGCTGACGCGGTAAAACAGGCAGTTGCTGACGGCATTGACCTGCTGGCGGATAGCGAAGTCATCCGCGACGGAAACAAGGTTCGCGTCTACATGACGTCGGCTGCACCGGCGTTCGGACTGGAGAGCTTCTCCGTCAAGCAAGGCGACGAGGTCACGGTCTACGTCACCAATATCGATGAGGTGGAAGACCTCACCCATGGCTTCGCAATCGTCAACTACGGGATCAACATGGAAGTAGCGTCCCAGGCAACTGCTTCGGTGACGTTCACGGCCGACCGCGCAGGCGTCTACTGGTATTACTGCTCCTGGTTCTGTCATGCCATGCACATGGAGATGCAGGGCCGCATGTTCGTCGAGCCGCAGGCGGCGTGACAGCATGGCTCGATTGGCCACCCTCGGAACTTTGGGAATGGCGGCGTTTCTCGTCGCCATTCCTGGTAACGATGCCGGGGCGGCGGAAATCGCCGTGCCGGCCGATGAGACGCCCCTTCAAACGACCGTCGATGCCGCCGCCCCCGGCGACGTGCTGTTGCTCGCAGTCGGCAGACATCGCGGTCCTGTATCCATCAACAAACGGGTGACCCTGCAAGGCCAGGCGGGCGCAATCGTCGAGGGTGATGGCCAGGGCAACGTGATCACCGTCGAGGCCGCGAATGCTGCGGTGCGCGATTTGGAGATTGTTGGTTCTGGGTCCGACTTGGATGCGATGGACGCCGGCGTGTTCGTGAAAGAGACGGCCAAGGGCGTGATGGTCGAGGGAAACACGATCCTCGGCAACCTCTACGGAATATATCTCCATGGCGCTGCGGGCGCCGTCGCTAGGGGTAACCGCATAGAGGGCATGCGCACAGGGCGGACGAACCAGGCTGGAAATGGCGTCTCCGTCTGGAACGCGCCAGGCGCCAAGGTCGTCGGCAACCAGATCAGCTTTGGACGCGATGGCATTTTTGCGACTGCCAGCAAACACAATGAATTCAGCGCGAACACCTTCCACGATGTGCGGTTCGCCATCCATTACATGTACACAAACGACAGCGTGATCAGTGACAACGTTTCAGTCGGCAATGTTGTTGGCTACGCCATCATGTATTCCAGTAGGCTGCGGGTCACGGGCAATTTGTCCGACGGCGACCGCGACAACGGGCTGCTGCTCAATTATGCCAATGGCTCAGAAATAAGCGGCAACGTGGTTCGCGGCCGAAGGCAGCCGATCGGAAGATGGGCGAGCAACGGACAGCGTTTCGCCGACACGGACGGACTTCCTGTGGCCGACGCGGACAGGGTGGTGACTCCGACAGGGGCCATTACCCGCCTAGGCCCCGAGAAGTGCGTGTTCATCTACAATGCAAACAAGAACCGCTTTCGCGGCAATCGATTCGAGGGTTGCGAGATCGGCGTGCATTTTACGGCCGGTTCGGAAGGCAACGAGATGGCCGGTAACGCCTTCATCCGCAATCGAAACCAGGTGAAATATGTCGGTACGCGCTACCTTGAGTGGTCGAGCGGCGGCCGAGGTAACTACTGGAGCGACAACCCGGCTTTTGACCTGAACGGCGACGGTATCGGCGACAACTCCTACCGACCAAACGATATGATCGACAAAGTGCTCTGGACAGCGCCGGCGGCGAAGGTTCTCGTCAACAGCCCCGCGGTGCAGGTGATCCGCTGGGCGCAGACCCGATTTCCCGCAGTCTTCCCCGGCGGCGTCGTCGACAGCCATCCTCTGATGAAGCCGGCTGACACGAAGGAGAGCCCATGAGCGTCAACATTCAATTGAACTCCGTTGCCAGGCACTTTGGCAGGGTCAGGGCCGTCGATGACGTTTCATTCGCACTGAGTGATGCTGAGACCGTCGCCCTCGTTGGACATAACGGTGCGGGCAAGACAACCCTGATCAAGCTCATGCTTGGGCTGAGCCGGCCCACATCAGGTTCCGTGACCGTGCTGGGGCAGGATACGTCAGCCGGAAATTCCGCCGTTCGCAGACATCTTGGCTATCTGCCGGAGAACGTTTCGTTCAATCCGGTTCTGACTGGCCGCGAAATGCTTCGATTCTACGTTGGATTGAAGGGCGAGAGCCCGCGCTCCGTGAACGAGCTGATGGATCGGATCGGTCTTGCGCATGCTGCGGACCGACGCATTGGAACTTACTCGAAGGGCATGCGGCAGCGGCTGGGATTGGCGCAAGCGCTGATCGGAACGCCGCGGGTTCTTCTGCTGGACGAGCCGACCACCGGCCTCGATCCAGAACTGCGCCAGCAATTCTATCGGATCGTGCGTGAAATGCGGGATGCGGGGACAACGATCCTTCTGTCGTCGCACGCCCTCAACGAGCTCGAAGGAAACGCCACGCGCGTCATTATAATGAACGAAGGCAAGAAGATCGCGGACGGGTCGCTCGATGAATTGCGGCGGATCTCTCGCCTGCCGACGGTCATTCGGATGAGGGCTACCGACGGCGGCGTCCAGCGCATCAGGGACTGGATGGGAAATGGGCCGGATCTCCGGCAGGTGAACGGCCATACCATCGAATTGGACGCGTCCCCCGATAGCAAGATCGCGTTCCTGCGCCGGACAGGCGGCGCCGAAGTGCCATTCGACGACATCGAGATGGTGCCGCCCGGCCTCGATGAACTTTATGCCCATTTCCTCGGCGGGAGACCATCAGCATGAGTACGATCGCGCTTCTGGCCGTCAAGGAAATCCGCGAAGGGCTGCGAAACCGCTGGGTGGTGGCAGCGACAGCACTGTTGGCGGCGCTCGCGCTAACCCTGACGTTTCTCGGCAGTGCGCCAACTGGCAATGTCGGGGCCGGCGCTCTTGACGTTGTCGTGGTGAGCCTGGCCAGCCTCACCATATTCATCGTTCCGCTCATCGCCTTACTGATCTCCCATGATGCGATTGTCGGCGAGATCGAGCGCGGCACGATGACGTTGTTGCTGAGCTATCCCGTGCGGCGTTGGCAAGTGCTTCTCGGCAAGTTCCTTGGCCATCTTGCGATCCTGGCATTTGCGACCCTCATTGGGTATGGCGTTGCCGCGATTGCGCTGGCGGCGACCGGAAAGTCGATTGGCGGCGCCAGTTGGTTCGCCTTCGGAACAATGACGGCCTCATCGGTGCTGCTCGGAGCCGTGTTTGTGGCGATCGGCTATCTTGTGAGCGCGCTCTCACGCGACCACGGAACCGCGAGTGGGATCGCGATCGGTATCTGGCTCCTGTTTGTGCTGATCTACGACATGGGGTTGCTGGGATTGCTGGTAGCCGATCAAGGGCGATTCGTGACCGCCGGCATGCTAAATGCCCTGCTTCTTCTTAATCCGACCGATGCGTACAGGCTGCTGAATCTCATGGGCACTGCCGAGATCAGTTCGGCATCCGGCATGGCTGGAACCGTCCAGAGTGTCGGGCTCGGTTCCTTGTCGCTCGTGGCGACACTAGCAGCGTGGACGGTGGCGCCGATGGCCGCCGCCGCTTTCATATTTTCGACGAGGGAGTTGTGAGGATGCGCTTGGGACTGGGACTCCTCGCCGGAAGCCTCATAGCCATAGCCGGCTGTCAGCGCGGCCCGGACAAGATGCCGGCGCCGTTCGCCATGACCGAAGATGCGATGGGTCGCTATTGCGGTATGAACATCCTCGAACATCCGGGCCCGAAAGGGCAGGTTATCCTTGCCAAGTATGACGAGCCCATCTGGTTCTCCTCGGCCCGCGACACGATCGCCTTTACCATGCTGCCAGAGGAACCCAAGGACATACGGGCGGTCTACGTGTCCGACATGGCGAAAGCACCCAACTGGGATAATCCAGGTATCAACAACTGGGTGAATGCCAAGGACGCCTTTTTCGTCATCGGGAGCGACAAAAAGGGCGGCATGGGAGCTGCGGAAGCGGTGCCTTTCTCCTCCAGCGAATCCGCCCGGGCCTTTGCCAGCGAGCATGGTGGCCAGGTCCTGAACTTCACCGACCTGCCGCGCGATTACGTTCTGGGGCAGGAGTCTGAGACGGTTTCCGATCGGGGCTCGGACCCGCAATCGCTTGATCCCGACAACGTCAATTGAGGGCGCCATGATCTCCCATATGTCTCGCCGTCGATTCATTGGCATAACTGCTGCGGCTGCTGGAATGGCCTTGCTTCCGCTCGGTCGCAAAGCTCTGGCGACACCGTCGGCCGTCTCGTGGCGCGGAGAAGCTATGGGCGCCCAGGCAACGCTGCTGATCAACCATCCCGACCGAGCCTTGGCCTTGAGGCTCGTTGACCAAGTTGCCGCCGAAGTCCGCCGCTTGGAAAGGATTTTCAGCCTCTATCGTGAGGATTCGGACCTTTCGAGATTGAATCGCCAAGGATTCCTGGTCTCGCCGGCAACGGATCTCGTCGAAATCCTTCGCCGTTGCAACGACGTCTGGCGTCTTACCGGGCGCGCCTTCGATCCTACGGTGCAGCCATTGTGGCTGGCCTATCAACGCCACTTTTCCGATCCCGGAGCCACTGCGGCCGGGCCGTCGCGGCGGGTCATGCAAGAGGCCCTTGATCGGGTCGGCTTCGACAGATTGGCCTACTCGGAAGATCGCATAGAATTGCCGATGGCCGGGTCGGCGCTCACGCTCAACGGCATCGCGCAGGGTTACGCAACGGATAAGGTTGTCGATCTGCTGCGTGCCGGCGGCGTTGAGCACGCGCTCGTCAACATGGGCGAGGGCCGTGCGATCGGATCGGCGCCGGAGGACCGTCCTTGGCGCATTGGCATAACTGATCCCTTCAATTCCGATTCGATTCTGAAAGTCTTGCCGCTGACGGACAGCGCCGTCGCCACCTCGAGCCCGGCCGGCTTTCAGTTCGATGAAGACGGCCGGTTCACCCATATTATTGATCCGCGAACCGGATCCACTCCCCAACGCTATGCGAGCCTGAGCGTCGTCGCGCCGACTGCCACGATTGCGGATGCACTGTCGACCGCCTTCAGCTTGATGGACGTGGAGACAATTGCCGGTGCGGTCCGACGCCTCGATGGCGTAGACGCGTATGTTCTGTCGCAAGACACTCTATGGACGCACGTCAAGTCTTAAATCGGGGAGTGGGGATGGGCGGCAAAGGTACAAGTCCAATTGCCCGCATTGTCAGGCGGCTCTGCCAGGATCGGGTGCCAAGTGAGTCTTCTCCCGCAAGACTGCGAGATAATCGAGAAAAAGCGATACTGGCTCACCTTTAGAAATCGCCAGTCAGTCGGCACAGGTACCTGGCCTCCCACTGCCGGCGAGAACGCGGAGCCGTTGGGTCACTGGTACAACCGCGAAGGACGGGCATCTATTTTCTCAGGACGGACGGAGCGTCAGTCATGCTAGCCGTTCGCCCGTACGGCTCTTTGCGGAATGCCGACAAGCGGCAATTTCCCAATTCCTCCAGGATTCTCGGAATTGTTTGCGTTTCGACAAATAGGCTGACTGACCACGGGGTAGATTTTCGCGCCGGGATCGACCATCGCCGCCGTCTCCTGGCTCCAACGTTTCTGGCGGCCGGGAATTCCAATCGACATGGCAGACCCAGAACTTGCATCGACACTTTTGATCGACGTGCGGACCATCGCCCCGATAGATCGTCACCCGCGAATCTTCGGGGTAGCGGCCGCGTTGGTCGAGGGTTCTTCTTTCATCATCGTCAACGACCACGACCCACGACCTCTGCACTATCAGATCGAGGCCAGATATCCCGGTGTATTCGCTTGGGAATACCTTGAGCGAGGGCCGGAGGTCTGGCGCGTCGAAATCAGCAGACCGCAATCGTCTGGCTGCGACTGTTGCTGCGGCAGCTGATGACCAGCCCAACGTCCGGCAGCACTTTGCAAGGTTTCTTTTTCGTCGCCACCGACTGGTCTGGCCGCCGCCTAGGTCAAACATTCGAAACATCTAAGGCGAGGAAGGTTCCTCGCCATGAGAATGTCGCTGAAGGTTAACGGTCAGGCGATCGAGACTGAGATCTTGCCAATCTCGCGATTGAGCAGCTTTCTTCGCGACGTCCTTGGCCTGACGGGTGTCAAGGAAGGCTGTTGCGAAGGCGAGTGTGGCGCATGCACGGTGCTGCTGGATAGCCAGCCGGTTGATTCCTGCCTGATGCTGGCCTTTCAAGTCGCGGGGCGCGAGATCACCACCATCGAGGGACTCTGTGGGAGCGGCATCAACGATCTGCAGCAGGCCTTCTTGAAGATGGGTGCCGTGCAATGCGGCTACTGCACGCCGGGAATGCTGCTGGCAGCCCAGGGACTCTTACATGCCAATCCCAGCCCAGGTGAAGCCGAAATCCGCCATGCACTAGCAGGCAATATCTGCCGCTGCACCGGCTTCGAGACCATCGTGCAGGCGGTCGCTACCGCAGCCGCCGCTCGCCAGGGGGCAGGGCGATGAATGCGCTCACGGTCTCAGCGCCCGTCGACATGGCCGAGTTGCGGGCGACGCTCGCCGCGGAAGCGGGGCCGGTGCATTTCGTCGCCGGAGGGACGGACATGCTGATCGCGGGCCGTCCGCTCCCCGAAATCGGACTGCTGGTTGATCTCGCCCGTGTGGCGGGCATGGCCTTCATTTCCACGGATGGCTCGGATGTTCGCATCGGAGGTGCCACCACTGTCGCGGTGCTTGCCGCGGATTGCAGGCTGCGAGTACGAATTCCGGCCCTTTGCGAGGCTGCCGCACAGTGCGAGTCTGTCCAGATCCGCAACCGGGCCACCATCGGTGGCAACATCGCCAATGCCGCCCCAGCCGCCGACTTGATGCCCGTGTTGGTCGCCGCGGGAACAAGACTGGTGCTGCTCAAGCACGACGGGACACAACACGAGGCCGCGCTCTGCGAACACCTTCCAAGCTCCGGTCATCTGATTACGGAAGTGATCTTGCCAGCAAGCGGCCTTCTGCCGCGAAGCGCCTTCGTCAAGCTCGGATCTCGGCAGGACATGACCATCTCGCGCCTCAATCTCGCACTGCTGGCTGAGTTTCAGAGCAACCATTTCGGTGTCGTGCGGATCGCAGCCGGAGCGCTTGGTCCCGTTTCTAGCAGACTGCTCCAGGCAGAGGGGGCGCTCGCGGGCCGTAAGCTCGGTGCCGCCACGTTGCGCGACTTCATTGCGGCGTTAGTCGACGATGTCGATACGGCCATTCCCGGCCGGAATTCGCAGATATACAAGCGCCGCGCGATCGCCGGACTCGGCCTCGACCTGATCGCGCAGGCCCTGGGGCTCAGCCCACGTGGATCGGCTCTTCGAGGAAGCAGCGGGATGAACCAGATCTCCCATCGGGTGCCGCTCGTTGACGGTGTGGCAAAGGTCACGGGCGCATTGCGCTTCGCGGCCGATTTGCATGTCGAAGGATTGCTGCACTGCGCGCTCGTTTTCAGCCCGCATCCACATGCCCGCGTCGCCTGTGTCGATGCTGCATCCGCGTTGGCGGTTGAGGGCGTACACGCTGTCTTCTGGCATGAAAACACGCCCCCACGATACTACAACAGCTCGATCTGGTTCGCCGGACAGGAGGCGCTGGCAGACGAGCGAATGTTCCCGGCGGTGGTGCGCCATATTGGCGACCGGGTTGCGGCTGTGGTGGCGGACACGGAGGAGATCGCGCGGCACGCCGCACGGTTGGTGGCGGTCGAAGATGTAGATCTCCCCGCTATATTTGATCCTGAAGCTGCGCTCGGTCACGCCGGGCCAGCGATGCGGGACGATGGCATCCCGGCTTTCATGAACCCCGTGGCCGACGAGAGCTTTACGCATGGCGATCTTGATGCCGGATTTGCGGCGGCTGACCTGGTGGTGGAAACACATGTCACGACTCCGCGCAGCCATCACTGTGCCCTTGAACCTCACGCCTGTATTGCCAAGCCTGAATCCGACGGTCGAATCTTGATCCTTTCGCCGTGTCAGAGCGTTTTTGGAGTGCAGGCTGTCGTCGTCCAGGCATTGGGAGTGCCACCAGATCAGATACGCGTAGTGAAGACTCCCATAGGCGACTCCTTCGGCGGCAAGGCCGAGCCGATTCTCGATCCGTTGTGTGCATTCTTTGCGCTGGTACTAGGGCGGCCTGTCATGATCCGCTACGACCAGCATGAAACCTTCACCGCGACCCGCACGCGGTCGAGCGTTGTCGGCCGGATGCGGATCGCGCTTAGCTCCGACGGCCGAATCCTGGCGCGCGACACCGAGACGCTGGTGGACATCGGCGCTTATTGCACCGGCGGCAACTATCTGCCCAGTTCGATGCTTCAAAGACTGGTTCGGCTTTATGACGTTCCCGCCGAGCGCTACACGGGCCGCGCAGTCTACATCAACACCGCCCCGGCAGGCGCTTTTCGCGGTTACGGATCCCCCCAGATCCACACAATAGCCGAGATCACGCTTGATATATCCGCGCGGCGGCTGGGGGTGGATCCGGTGGCGATGCGGCTGAGGAATCTGGTTGAGCCTAACGCGATTGAACCTTGGCAAGGGCTCAACGTTGGCAACGCTCGGGGGAGAGAATGTCTGCTACGCGGGGCCGATGCATTCGGCTGGCAGGCGCGTAGGCAGACGGATGCCGGACGAGGCCGGTGGCGGCGAGGAGTGGGGGTAGCCTCGGCCACTCACATCAACGGCTGCTATCCCGGTTTCCACGAGGAAACGACGGCGAGGTTGAGCCTCCTGCCCGACGGGCGAGCGGAACTCGTCTGCGCGCTCCACGACCTCGGCTGTGGGGCCGACACGACGCTTGCGCAGATCACGGGCGAGACGTTGGGTCTTAGGGCGTGCGACATTGCCATCGTTCCCGCCGACACCGATAGCTGTCCATATGATCTCGGCACACGGGCCAGTCGCATGACCTATATCTGCGGCGAAGCAATCCGACTTGCAGGCGTGGCACTCTCGGAAGTGATCCGGGCTGCGGCGGTCCTGGAATTGAATACAGAAGTTGATGAATTGAGGCTGGAGGCGGGCGCAGTGCGCCGCCCGGACGGCTCGGGCCTGGCGCTTTCAGAACTCGCTGCCCGCTTGACGGTCCGCGGGGCGGAACTGCCCACGGCGACCGAGACCTATCGCGCCCAGGCCAATTCAGGCTCATACGCAGCGCATTTTGCTGAGGTGGAGGTCGACGGACTCGCCGGTCGCGTACGCGTGACAGATTATCTAGCCGCCCATGACGTCGGCCGAGCGATCAACCCCATGCTGGTGGAAGGCCAACTCCATGGGGGAATCCAGATCGGTATCGGATATGCCCTTTACGAGGATGTTGCGATCGACCCTGTCACTGGTCGAATGCGTGGCGACAGCTTCAGCCGCTATACATTGGCCAATGCCTCCGAGATGCCGCCGATGCGTGTCCTGCTCACCGAAGAGGGTGAGCCGACCGGCCCCTTCGGCGCCAAAGCCGTCGGAGAGATCGCGACAATCCCGGTCGCGGCGGCCGTGGTCAACGCCGTCAATGATGCCCTGGGCACTGAACTGACAGATTTGCCGCCAATACCCGTGCGAGTCCTCGCTGGATTGAGTTGAGGGACAATGGTCATGGAGGTGCATCTAAGCCACTGTGGTATTGCACTCGGTCCGAAGCCTAGGGTGCGCCTGCGCTTTCTGGCCGTGCATCCCTTCCATGCCTGTTCACTGCCGATGCCGCCGAACGATATCAAATGCGCGGCAAGCGCCCACACCGGATATCTCGTAGGATAGCTGGGGTAGGGCATGTCAATCGATCACGCTGTTGTGTGGCTGGAATTCCGAACAGCAAAAGTGTTCCTTTTTGAAGACGCTGCAACGCCGTCAGTCGCTGGAGAACCTGAATTCATCGGTGACATGCGGCTGACGCATGATGGTCAGAAAGGCCAACGTCGAGACGATGATTTCTTCGGGGAGGTTCTTGGCTTTCTGGAAGCTCGGAAGAAATGGATTATAATCGGAAATAGATCGAGCTGTGTCGGCTTGCTCGAGCGCATATGCCGTCAGAAGGCCGAGGGTCGTGTCGTTGGCGTGGAATTTGTCGATGCGGTCACCGCTGAGGAAGTGTTATCGCGAGCCCGTAGCTATTTTAGCGACCGCCACTAGGCATTTCCGCCACGCCATTGGCCGTCGTGAGATCAGGCCAAACTAGGATAGGGCAGGGCGAAGACCTGGCCGATGCCAACGACATCAGGGACAGGTTGGACGAACTGGAAAGGCGCGTTGGTCCACAGCGAGTTGGTGCTGACGACAACACGGTGGCTACCTCAGTACCAAGACCATCAGCCGAGGATTCGCTATGCGATCCGCGTAGCTGCAGTCGTCGTCGACGTTAGGCGGCTAGACGCGGCCTTCCGTTGCCGCGAACCGCGGGAACAGGATGTTGTTCTCCAAGTGGATGTGTTCCATCAGGTCTTCGGCAAACTGAGCCGTGCCGACGTAGAGCGCCTGCCAGGAGCGGCAGGCTCCGTCGGGCGTGACGAAGTCGCCGGTGAGGCTTTCGAGGAGCCGAAGCAAGGTGCCTTGGTCGTCGTGCTCGTGCCGCAGTTCCGAAATCGGGATATCGAACTTGCCTTTGCCCCACTGCCGCATTGCTGGAAACAGAATGGCCTCTTCCTTGGCCATGTGTTGCTCCAGTTCGCTCTGCAACTGCCGTAACGCATCCGAAAGGCCGGCCGGCACCTTCGGATGTTCGCGATGCACCGCCTCAACCTTACGCGACAGTGCAATGAGCTCGGGCAGAGCGCGCCGGTGCGCTTCGTGGTAGCAGGCTTCGATGTGGTTGATCAGTTCATCGCTGTCCATCGCAGCCGGCGCCGCTGTACCCGCAGTGTCGGTACCAAGTGCCTCCAACGCGCGCTCAAGGTCGTCGGGATCGACTCCGCGCCGGTGCGCGGCGCCATCGAGGGTGAGATCGCCATTGCAGCAGAAGTCGATCTTGAATTTGCGGAAAACGGCGGTGGCGCCAGGCAGCGTTGCGGCTATGTCGCCGACCGTGCGTTCCCATAGTTCTGGAACTGGGAATTGGGTGTTCATGACGAAGCTCCATGCATTTTCGACACAACGGCTTTGAAACTTGAAGCGGGCCCATTCGACGCGACGCAATGTCTCGAGGACGAAATCGTGCCAACCGTTGGACCATGAATTGCCCAGATAAAGGTCCGCGTCTTTGCGCTGGAACAAAGAGGAGCAGATCACCAAGCTGTCGCCGTCAGCCTCCCAGCGGGAAGCCTGAGTGCGTGCGGCGCGGCTGAGTTCAGGGCATTTGGCTCAAAGAACATAGCAATTTATCAAGTTCGGATCCTGCGTGTCCGGGCAGGGGTGCGCACCTGATCGCCTAGCGTGATAGGCCCGATGTCTTCGGCGATTGAACAGAGTTTTCCGCTGTTTCAGCCGCAGGAGGCATGAGGGCATCCGGTGCGCTTCATCCGGCCGTCGCGCAAAGGCCGCAGGCTTATGCTCTGATCGGCGGCCAGCCAAAGTCGCAATGGCCGACGATGCCGATCGCCTGCGCCATGTGATCGCAAACACGCGGTGCGCCAAGCCACTCTGGTCGAATGTTGCTTCTCAAAGCTCAAACAGGTGTGACGCATCGCAACTCGCTTGAGAAAACAATCAGGAATTCCCTCGTTGTCGCCCTCTCGCAGCTACGATCCGATGGATCAGGTGATTGTCCGCAGCTCTTAATCTAAAAGCGCTGTCGACACGGGATCATCCGAACATCGCTCGGGTATGATTGGCGCTGCGCCGATCAGTTCGAGACAGTAAGGCACGGCAGGAAAGACGGCGTTCAAGCATACGTCGATTAAAGCCGGCTTGCCTGGCAGGTTTATGATCAGCGGATGGCCGCGGACTCCCGCAGTCTGACGTGAAAGAATGGCTGTGCGGACTTGCCGCATGCTGGCCTGCCGCATGAGTTCGCCAAAACCGGGAAGTTCCTTGGTGATGACTTGCTGCATTGCCTCTGGGTAAGATCCCTTGGAGATGGACCGGTCCCTCCAGTCGTCAGGATAAGATCAACGCCGCATTGGTCGCAAAGCTCGATGAGCACATTCCGGACACTTTCCACGCCGTCAGGGACTATGCGGCGGATGAAGACGCAAGGCGATGCTACGACACGTCGAAGCCAGCGCTCGATGGCAGGCCCGCCAAGATCTTGATATTCGCCGCGGCTTGCACGTTCTGACACTGTAATGATTGCAATCTGGGTCATTTTTTCTGTTCGAGATCCACCTTCAGATCGAAGCGGTCGCTTGCCATCCGGGCTTGGCATGGGCGTATCCATCGACGAGCGTGCCGGGCAGATCGAGGCACGAGAGAATAAAACGGGCCCCCTCGCGATCCTCTCTCCCATTGGCAAGAGCTCTGTACGTCTTTGCCACCTCGATCATGTCGCACGTGTGCGGAGACAGGCGGATGCGCCGGACGCCTCTGGAGGCGAGATCCGCGGGTGCGGGGCAAAAGGCCTGCACCTGGTTGGAGAGCGTCTGCACGCCATTGATCGCGAGGAACTGCTGGTCGTCGAGCGTGTCTACGGCAAGACCGTCCGGGTCTTTCTCGCAGGTAAACTGGCACGAATCCTTGTGAAGGCCGTAAATGCGCGCATGATAGCATCGCCCGGAAGCGCGAGCGGCAGCCGACCGAAGGCGAAAATCTCGAAATCCGCCTCGGGACATGCGCTGGCCATGGCGCCGACGGCGGCGAGCGACAATTCCACTGGCGGGCATATGGTTTTGGCACCGCGATGAATGAGGAATTGCGCGGAAGACCCATTATAAACGTTCAGGAACGGACCTGTCACGAAAGGCTTGCCGGAGCGTGACGGCAGGGCGGTGACATCGTTGATCTCGATCAGCCGATCGTCGCCACAGAGGTCCTCGATGCTTCTGCGTTCCCGAACGGTCGCCGGTGCTGCCAGGGTAGACAGCACCACTTCCTTTCCGGCACGCTCGAGGCGTTCGATGATCTCAGGCCATACGGGGTCGGAAAACGGCATCCGCTTGCCGCAGACGACTTCGCCGATATGGACCCGGTCGATCGGAGCCTCGTCCGCGATCCTGCGGTAGAAGTCCGTGAGGCGGTCGGGCGACCAGTGGAAGAAGACCGGCCCAAGCGTCAACGCAATTGCGGACAAGGTGCTATCTCCACTTCTTGCTGTACGCTCCTGCCGTCTGCCGGGAACCTTCCGACTGGCCAGCAAGAATCCGATCGATCTCAATGGCGTCGCCGCCTTGCTCGACCGCGTCAACGGCCTTCCGGAAGGCGCGGACCACTTCCGTCACATAACCTTTGCCGCGCTGGCGTCCTTCGATCTTCAAGGCGGTTACGCCGGCGGCCTTCAGCCCGGCAATCATCCCGCCAGCGTTCAGGCTGACGGGATCCTCGAACAAATAGGAGGTCTTGCCGCCGGCCTTGAATTTGCCCTTGCACAAAGTGGGATAGCCTACTGGCTCGCCGAACTCGTAGCGGTCGATCGTGAACCCTGAAAGCCGTGCTGCCGTGCCGTTAGGCTCGTCGTCGTAACTCACCATTTCGGGTGGCGAACAGACGCCATTCAGATTTGGCGATTTTCCCGTCGCGTATGAAGAAAGATAGCATCGGCCTTCGATCATCACGCAAAGGCCGCCGAACACGAATGCTTCGTCTCCACGTCGATCGCGCGGTTGAGCGCCGCGATCTCCTGAACCGAAAGAACCCGCGGCAGCACGACGCGACGAACTCCGAAACTTTTCGCGTAGAATCCGATTGCTTCCGGCGTTGCTGCCGCAGCCTGTACCGACAGATGAAGACGAATTTGTTTATGGTTCTTGGCGACATGATCAAGGACGGCTATGTCCGCCGCGATGATGGCATTTGCGCCGCATTCGGCTGCGGTATCCGCTGCCTTTTTCCACAGGCCAACATCGTTGACACGCGCGAATGTATTGATGGCGACGAGAACCTTGCTGCCGTGGTTATGCGCGAAGCGGACGCCCTCGGCCAGTTCTTCCCCGGAGAAGTTGAGCCCCGGGGAAATTCCGGGCATTCGTTTCGTCGCGAAATCCGCAATAGACTGCGTCCGCGCCTGCCTGGACGGCTGCCCTCAATGTAGGCGGGGTTCCGGCCGGGCAGACAAGTTCCATGCGTCCGCTTGTCATGCCTCTGGCGCCTCGCGTCTGGAATTTCGATTGGCCATTTGGCGTGCGACGCTCAATGCGCCGAGAATGCCCGTATTGGCGAGACGAGCCAGGAAGCCACGCAGGCCGAGTAGGTCCGCGGGGCTAAGCTCGGCGTCCTCGATTGTGTTCCTCAGCGCGAGCACCGCCTCCGTGCGGCCGCTGATCGAGATGATCCGGCTGAAGAAAAGCGCATCGCCATCCAGCGTGCCGTCGAGCAGGCTCAAGAGTGTCAGAAGAGGTCCCCTGATCTGGACGTTTGATGTCGCGGCCTCACTTCTCCTGACGACACGAACGATCGAACGCTCTGCGTCCGGTACGACGGTAAATGCGAAGGCGAGGTCGACCGGGTCGATGAAATCGCAAGCTGTTCGATGTTCGCCCAGGCGGTCGAACAATCGGGGCTGGCGCCTAGCCATCGAGCGCAAGGATAGCGTCAGCAACGGCCCGAGGGGAAGTCCGGCAAAAGGTGGGAAAAGATGACGAATGACCGCCGGCAACGTCGGTTCCGTGCTGATCGTCACCATTCAGTACATCCTATCCACATGAGCTCGTTCAGCAGGCCCTTCCGGCCATCGACTTCCTGCGTCCGTCTGCCAGCAAGTCCGCGAAATTGACACTGTTGGGACAGAAATCCTGATAGTGGCTTTCGAAATCGAAGGCGGCCAGGTGGCCATGACACTGGCGGCGATGCTGGCAGGCGATGCAGATGCGTGACATGAAACGGTGCGCGGCTTCCAGCGATTGAAAGCTGTCAGGATCGATGTCAATCGAACGCATCGCGGAAGAAAGCAGGTCTTGCGAAGCGTAGGGTAGCCGCATGGCTTCATCGAATTCGCTTCGTGACAAACCGATGCCATTCAGGATGCCTGTACACTCATCCAAACCCATTGCCCAAAAGTCCCTTGTCGCTGCCATGCTCTGCCGGCGATCCGCGAGAAGGGAAATTACGGACCGCAAAGCTTCGACAGTTTCGCTAATGAGATTGCCTGCCATGTGAAATCCTTTTGGCTCGATCGCCTTCCTCGGAAATGATGTGAGAAGGGAAAAATAGCGGGGACGGATCGTTCGCTCTTTGCGCTAGCGCAAAGTTCTTCGTCAGCCCTGATGGCAAAATCGATCGCCGACGAACCGGTCGGGCCGGATTTCGCTATGCATCACCGCTGCCTTCCCTTGTTTTCAGATCTTGGCTCATTCCTTTCGTTCCTCGATCGGAACGGGCAGCTTCGTGAGGTTGGCATCCCTGTCTCGACACGGCTCGAACTGACCGAGATACACAGGCGGGTGATTGCCTCGAAAGGCCCAGCGCTCCGCGTTACGGCGCCTGTCGACGATCGCGGCGTCAAGTCAGCCTTTCCCGTCGTCGCAAATCTTTTCGGCACCCGGGAACGTGTAGCCTGGGGCCTTGGCACCGACCTTCACGGTCTGGAAACCCTCGGCGCGCTCCTTGCGTGGATGAGATCGCCTCAGGCTCCACAGAACCTTCGTCAGGCCCGACAGATGTTGCCTGCGGCGCGGGGTGCACTCGTGGCGCGGCCGAAGATCGTCTCCCCGCCCAGAGAGTGGCGCGACGCCGATCCGGATTTTTCGCTTCTTCCCATCCAGACTTGTTGGCCGGGAGACGCAGGCCCACTCATAACATGGCCAGTGGTCATTACTCGCCCGCCTGGCGAGGACGACCCGAGCACATACAATCTGGGCATATACCGGATGCAGGTGCTAGCCCGTGATCGTGCCATCGTAAGATGGCTGCCCATGCGAGGTGGAGCAGCCCACCATCGCATATGGCAGGCGAGGGGGCTTGAGATGCCGGTGGCGGTCGTCATCGGGGCAGATCCCGCGACGTTGATCGCCTCGGTGATGCCGGCGCCTGAAGGCGTGTCGGAGCTGGCACTGTCCGGGATGATCAATAATCGCCGAGTCGGATTGGCGCCCTGCAAGAGCATCATGCTTCACGTGCCAACCAGTGCGGAAATCGTGCTTGAAGGTGCCGTCTCTTCAACAGAAACCGCGCTGGAGGGCCCTTTCGGCGATCACACGGGATATTACAACACGCCGGAGCGATACCCCGTATTCAACCTCAAGCGCGTTCGCGTTCGCGACGGGGCAAATTACCTGACCACGTTCACCGGGCGCGCGCCCGACGAGCCCTCGGTTCTCGGCGAGGCACTGCTCGATGTGTACAAGCCACTCCTGCGCCAGCAGATACCGGAAATCGTTGATGTGTGGCTTCCGCCGGAAGCCTGCTCCTACAGGATTGCGGTCATCTCGATCGCCAAGAAGTATGCCGGACAGGCCAGGCGCGTGATGATGGGGTTCTGGTCCCTGCTGCCGCAGTTTTCGATGACCAAGATTGTCATCGTGGTGGATGACGATATCGACATTCGATCATGGCCGGACGTGATGTGGGCGGTCGCCACCCGGATGGATCCCTCGCGCGATCTGATGCAGGTGGACCGAACCCCTATCGACCAGCTCGATTTCGCCTCACCCCTCGAAGGGCTTGGGGGAAAGATCGGGTTCGATGCGACGCGCAAGATTGGGTCCGAGACCTCTCGCGAATGGGGAAAGGAGCTGACGATGTCAACTCATATCGAGGAGCAGGTGTCTCAACGATGGAACGAGTTTGTTTCGCAGACGACCGCTCAGGGGCAACAATGACCAAACGGCTGATAATCGGTGTGACAGGTGCATCCGGCTCCGTGCTCGCGCTGGAGACCATACGTCAGTTGGTCAGGGCCGGGGTGGAGACGCATCTCGTCGTCTCCAAGGGCGCGCGATTGGCGATCCCACATGAGCTCGGCACCGACGGCCTTGCCCAACTGACCTCCGTCGCCAACCGCGCGTATTCCTATCAGGACTTCGCCGCACCAATCGCCAGCGGCTCTTTCAGAACGGATGGCATGATCGTCGTTCCCTGTTCGATGCGGACCTTGGCAGCTATGGCACACGGTTTAGGCGACAATCTTCTCACCAGGGCCGCCGATGTCGTCCTGAAGGAAAGGCGCCGGCTGGTCATTGTTCCACGCGAGGCGCCGCTCCATGAAGGGCACCTCGACGCGATGTTGAGACTAGCACGGATGGGCGCAGTCATCGCACCGCCGGTACCGCCGTTCTATGTCAAGCTTGCCTCGATCGAGGAAATGGTAGTCGAGATGGCTGCCCGACTGATTGGCTGGGCGGGCGTTGACCCGGGCGACAAGCTCACGCGTTGGGGCGAAAAGAAAGTCGCCGCCGCGTGATCATCCTGATGGATTGGCTCAACGTGCAAGGATAGCAATGAATTTGCAGACGTCGAAAGGCGCGACATATGACGTACGGAAACTTCCACCTGAAAGGAAGCAGTCCGCTGTATTGTCAATGTTCGACGGACTCAAACCCGGTCAGACATTCGTGGTCGTTCTCGATTTTGATCCTGATAGACTCAGGCGTCAGTTCGAAGCGTTCTTTGCTGGCGAACACATCTGGCTTTGCCTTAGACCGGGGCCACCAGAATGGCTGATCGAGATAGGAAGACCTCAACCTGCGCAGTGATGTCGAGCTCTACGAAGAGGTCGCACACGCCGATCGACCGATCTGGTCACTCAAGACTCAGGTGGCAGTGACCGTGAGGGCCCCCTTCATTCCAAGCTCATAATGACCCCGTATCAGGTGGTCGTATTCGCCTTCATTGGTGAAGGCCAGACGCACCGTCTCGCCTCTTTTTACGGTGACTGAAACCGGATCGAACGCCATCGATCCATCTTCGTTCTCGACCATGCTGATCGCGATGGTACGATCTATTTTGGCCGCCATGCCCGGCTGACCGATAACCATCAGTTCATGGCCGTCATGAGTGCCGGAATGCATTCCCGCCGCAAGCGCCGGGGCGATGAAGAGGACCATGGCGATTGTTGGCATCATGCATTTCTTCAGTGCGATTTCTCCGTTGTGAAATGTGTTGAGTTTCACCCTGTCGGAGGTGGCCGCGGGCTCTGTTTTGGACCGCGATCGGCGGAACCAGGTTAGCAGGGTCGCCTGAAGCCTTCACCAGTTCTTGCCGCTGATCACCTATGGCCCGTCTGCACCGCAGATAAACTGAGTTGCCGCATCGAAAATGCACCCTCCTTTGCGGTGCTCGCGATGTCGTCAAACAGGAGAGCGAGATCCATGTAGACGCTGCGATCCCGTTCGGCTGCGCCCATTTCATCGAGATCCTGCAGGAAGAAGAGAATGGCTTCGATGCGCTCGCGTTGACAGCGGGCGTTGGCAAGATGCTCGCGTGCCGCGCGCCGCACTTCCAGAGCCGTAAATCGCGCCAGCGTCTCGTCGAGTCTGGAACGGCACTCACAATCGAGCCGGGCGTCCTTGATCAAATTTGCCAGCCTGCCGACAACGGCCATGCCAGCAAAGCGCCGGGAACAGTCGTCAATACTACTCAATGGAACGTTTTGTTTCATCTTCTTCGCTCCTAGGGCAGACGTTTCGCAGCCGGTCGCAACGCGAACAGACGACGCGCGCCCTGCCAATCGGCAGACGCGGTCTCGAAAATTGTTTTGATTATAAGCGACTATTTTTGCTGCCTGTTTGCGCTGGAGCAAACACGTAGACCGATCATCGACGGTATTGCCTTCGCATTGAGTTTTTTCCGACCGCCGATCTTGCGAGTTGAGAAGCGGCACGAGGACGTCGTGTCAGTCATCCCTGTAGAGGAATTGTCGCATGGCCGCCGACGGGAGTGTGCTTATTTTCGACGCGAAGCAGAGGCGGATGTCGGCGCCGTTTCGGCCATTCTTTCTAATCGCGGGGTTGGACGCGATTGTAGGCCCGGCGGTCTGGCTGCCGTCAACGTTCGGAATACAGGCCATCGGCCCGACCGGGATATCTCCCGGCGATTGGCATCGCGACGTGCTTCTTTTCGGGATGGTTCCAGCCATTTTGACTGGCTTTCTGTTGACGGCATTGCCTCGATGGACAGGACGACGCGCAGTCTCGCCACTTACCACGCGTCTGCTCGTCGCCCTATGGCTGTGCAGCCGGGGGACTTTCCTGTTTCTGTCGCATTCGGCCGGGCTTGCCCTCTATGCGTTTTTGGTGCTGACGCTCCTCTTGATTGCGGCGGGACGGGTGATCGCGAGCCGCGACCGCCGCAACCTGAAGATATTGTTTCTGCTGCTCGCCTTTTGTGGTGGCAACATACTTGCGGCGGCGTCCTACCAAGTAGAATTTGCGCTGCGGCTAGCCTTGGCTTCGATCGTCGGACTTGTCATGATCATCGGAGGACGCGTCGTCCCGGCGTTGACGGTGGCCTATGTCGAGAGCGCGGGCGGTCGAATCTCCGTCAACCGTTCTGCCGTTTTGGAATACGCGGCAGCGGCTATTGCGGCATGCGCCCTTGGTTTGTGGGTTGTTGCGCCGCAGGCACAACTCACCGGCGTTGCCTGCGCGCTCGCCGCCTGCGGTCAGACCATGCGAGCCGCCCAATGGAATGGTTGGCGAAGCGCGGCCTCGGCGACGGCTCTTGCCCTTCACATAGGATATGGATGGATCATCGTGGGTTTCGGACTTCTGGCGATCCACATTCTAGCACCGGAGTGGCTGGGACAGGCGGCTGCGGTCCACGCATGGACGATCGGCGCCATTGGCACGATGGCCCTCGCTATCATGGCGAGCATGATCCGTAAGCATAGCCACCGCGCCTTCGCGTCTTCGGCTCCGACGACCGGTGCGTTCATAGCGATGACGACTTGCTGCCTGTCGCGCCTCCTCGTCGAACTGTTGCCGGACTACGGGACAGGCTTGACCAACCTCTCGGGAGCAATGTGGGTTGTCGCCTTCGGTCTGTTTGTCACATCATTCCGTAGAATGCTCATCCTGCGCAAGACGAAGCCAGACTGCCGCTCCACATCCTAAGCGACGATCAATGCCGCAGCGCGCCTGATTGAGCTGATCCGAGGGTGCCATGCCGTCGCTGCCGATTGCCTTCACACCCAATTCGTGAAGTTATTTTTGCGACAGCATAGGGCCGCCGGTTCGGTCCAGTGGAAGATGCTACCCACGCTGCTGAACGCCTTCAAGGTTGCGGCTTATACTTATCCGGGGGTTGAGATGCGTAGTATTGTGCTACTTGCTCCATTTCATCGTCCGTCATTGCGCGTGCAATATTTCGCATCTGCTGGCTAATATCGTTGCGACGACCTCCGTCTGCGAAAGCGCGCAGTTGAGCTTTGATGTAGACGGCCGACTGGCCTTCGAGCCACGGACTGCCGGCCTTGTTGTCCAAACTGCCGTGACACGAGCCGCAAGGCGCAATTCCGCGCATTGGGGCTCCATTGATGACGATGCGAGGCGCAGGAACCTTTTGCGAGGGATGATAGGCAGGCAATCGCGGCAGGTAATTATAATAGGCCGCGAGGTCGATCATGTCCTGGTCGGCAAGATGAGGCGCGAATGGACTCATTACGGCGTTCACGCGCGCGCCCGATTTGAAGTCTTTTAGCTGTTTGTATATGGCGGCTGGGTATTGCCCTGCGAGGTTGGGCGAATCGGCGCGGCTGACGCCCGTCGGGCCATGGCATATCGCGCATTGCTGAGCGAGCGTCGCACCGCGGTTGATCGACTCGTTCGAAGGATTGGCGAGCATGGCTGACGTCATGATGACGTCCGAGGTCTTGAACGTGGGCTGAACGGTCCTGGCACCCGATGTCAGTTTGGGAATGCCGGCAGCACTGCATATTGCGTCCCACAAGCCAGCCAGCTTCAGATCAGACTGTGCATAGGGAAGCAGGATGAAGCCGCCAAGGGCTGTCAAGACCACCAGCGCGGCCGTGATACCAATACTCAACCTGACCCAAGGGTTTGTCGCTGAGAAGAGGCGTTCCGTCGACATTATCGGGCTCCAATGTAGACAGCCGGAACAGAGGTGCCCTGCCTGAACGCGAGTTGCAAGATTGGGAACCCATAATTGGTCACAGTGAGCCCGATCATCAGTGCCAGCCAAAGGCCATAGCTGTTAAGGGCAGCGGGCACAGAAACGGGAGCATGGACGGCCGTGCTGAAGCGATATTCGCCCGCATCCATCGCCGGGGCGCGCTGGCCTCGTATGAGGATGAGAATGAAGATCGCGCCGGAGATCAGCAGGATCAGCCCCCCAAAGGCCGACATGCTCACTGACATCGCTTCGGAGGCAAGTCCGGGGTCGGTATAATCGAAGTAAGCCATGCGGCGAGGCATGCCTAATATACCAACATAATGCCACGGGAAAGTTGTAATGATCATGCCCAGAAACCATAGCCAGAGCTGCAGGCGCATGAGGCGGAAGTCGATGAACGCGCGCCCCGTCAGATGTGGCCATAGATCGTAGGCGATGGCGAAATACATGATCACGATCGCGCCGCCGAAGATCAGATGGAAATGGCCGGTTATCCACTGCGTGTTGTGGATCGTGGTGTCGAGCTGATAGCTCATGTTAATGAGGCCTCCGGCGCCGCCGAAACCCAGAAGCACGAAGGAGAATGCCGTTGCCAGCATGATCGGATTGTTCCACGGCAATGTAGCGATCCATCCCAGTGGTCCTCTGCCCCCACGCAGGCGACCTGCGATTTCGACAGATGCGCAGATCGTGAAAACAGTCAGCAGGGTCGGCAGGGCCACAAGCGCCGTGAACGCCGAATGGATGAACTTGAAGCCGGCGCCGACCTGCGGATCGGCGAAAGCGTGATGGATGCCGATGGGCATCGCAACGACCAGAAAGAGGATGAAGGCAATCCTGCCCATGGAGTCGCTGTAGAGCTTCCCGCCAATGGCCCGCGGCACGATCGTGTAATAGGCGATATAGGTAGGCATCAGCCAGAAATAGACGATGGCATGAAGCGTCCATGAGAAGAAGACGCGGGCCAACCCAGCGTCTATGGTCGATTTCAAGCCGAGCGCTACCGGCAAAATCTGGAACAAAAGCTCTAGCGCCGCTCCAACGGCCGTCCAGGCCCAAAGATATGCGCCCGCTACATTGGCGAACATGGCGAGAGGCACCGGCGCGTCCGGGTTGTTTCGCTTCCAGATCCTCAGGTTGATGGACATGAGTGCGACCCATATCCATGACCCGAGCACCACCAGCACGACGCCGATATAGTAGAATGGGCTCCCAATCAGCGGCGGATAGAACGTGTAGAGTACGGATGCGCGGCCAAGCGACACGGGAACCATCGCCGTCACTGCGCCGATCACGATCAGCCAGAAGCCCGCCCAGGCCCATCGCCGTCCGATGAGTGGTTGCTTGAGCGCGCTTTCGGAAATGGCGTAGCCGAAGCCCATGGCCACGAGCGTCGGGAACACGTAACCCATAATGGTTCCGTGGGCCGTCAGCGAGCGATAATACCATTCCGGATTGGTGATCCAGGTATGAAGCGGGCTTCGAATGAACATCTGCCAGGCGCCCATGATAAGCGCGAGCCCAAAAACCGCAAACGCAAGCCAAAAATGAGCAAGTATCAGTCGCCGGCTATTTAACACAGCTCACCCTCTCTTGCTTGGTTGCCATGGTCATGAACTCGGCTTTGTCAATGACCTTGACTTTCCCCCACATTCCTTCGTGCCCGAAGCTGCAATATTCCTGGCATGGCATCAGGTACTCGCCCGGCTTGCGGAAGCGGGCGTTCTGCACGGAAATGTAGCCGGGGACGAGCATGGTGTTGACGTTCGTCCCCTGAATAAGAAGGCCGTGGATGACATCTGCACTGGTGGCGCGGATGGTTATCGTCGTGTCAGTCGGGACGAGAATGCACTGTGGCGCGAAGGAGTATTGTTGCCCGATTGCCCGGACAGTTACTGAACCGTCAGGCTCGATGGCGCTACCAAGGTTGGATTCGACGAACTCACCCGAAATGTGAAGCGTGGTTGGATCAGCGGTCTCCACCCGCGCCTGCGGCATCGTCGCCTGATGGATGCCGGCGAAGGCCGCCATGCCGGCGAGGAAGGCGATGATCAAGACCGCGATTATTGCCCAGTTTTTCTCGGCGCGAATCGCAGCCCCGGCATGGTCAACAGGATCCTCGGTCATCTGGATAGCCTCGAAGCCCTAAGGATTGGCGTGGGGGATGAATACGAGTAGGTAGAACGTCAACCACATGCCAAGCACAATGGCGGTCGTAATACCGGCGAGGAGAAAAGCTCCGCCTGGGCCCGATCGTAATATCCGCTCCAGTGCCTCCTTTTCGGATCCGGCTGCGCCTGTCGGCTCATCAGAGTTGATCATCCGGCCCTCAATTCAATGTCGCAGAGCGCAGCTGGTTTGCTTCCGACGGGCTGATCGCTGCTCCCCGATTGCCCCACGAGGTGCGGACATAAGTGACTACCGCCGCCACCTCGTTGTCTGACAAAGTGCCGGCAAACGGAGGCATGCCATACGGCATCGGATTGCCGGCGGTGCCGGGAGGATAACCGCCATTCAGTACCATCCGGATCGCGTTCACCGCCGACTGCATCTGGATGGACTGGTTGCCGGCCAATGGCGGGTAATGTGGCGGAGCCCCTTCGCCTCGCGCGCCGTGGCAGCTTGCGCATCGTTGATCGTACACCGTTTTGCCAAGGCTTATCAGCAGGCTTCCTTCGCTCGGCGGCACGGAAGGTTTAGCGACATCGGGGGCGCTGTCCTGAGCGATGCTCTTCAAGTAGACGGCCATTGCGCGCGTGTCTTCGTCGCTGAGATACTGGAGGCTGTTGTAAACGACTTCGGCCATCGGCCCGTAGACCGCGCCCCTGTTCGAGACCCCGGTGCGCAGCAGATCGGAAATGTCCTTGATGCTCCAGTCGCCGAGCCCCGCTTCCTTGTTCGAGGTGAGGGATGGGGCATACCAGTTCTGCATCGGGATAAGACCGCCCTTGAAGGCGTCGGACTGAGAGTTGCCTCCAAGGGCGTTGATCGGCGTATGGCACATGCCGCAGTGCCCGAGCCCCTCGACGAGGTAGGCGCCGCGATTCCACTCCTGCGACTTGCTTGGATCGGGCTGATATTCGCCTTCGGTAAAGAACAAGGTACGCCAGCCAAGGATTAGTGATCGGTTGTTGTATGGAAAACTGAGGTCATGGGGCCGGTTTCGCTGTTTCACCGCTTCGACAGACTTGAGATAGGCGTAAATCGCGTCGCTGTCTTCCCGGGTCACCTTGGTGTAGGAGGCGAACGGCATTGCCGGATAGATCAATCCCCCATCCCGTGAACGCCCGGTATGCATCATCCTGTAAAACTCGTCGGCCGTCCATTGGCCGATACCGGTCTCAGGATCCGGTGTGATGTTGGAAGTGTAGAGTGTGCCGAAGGGGGTGAGCATGGCGCGGCCGCCTGAAAACAACTTGCCTTCGGGCGCCGTATGGCAGGCGATGCAATCTCCGGCACGTGCCAGATACTCGCCTTTGAGAATAGTGGCCGCCGGGTTTGTCAATGTCCGTTCTTGCGCCCAGGCGGCGTCGTCCAGCTTGAGGGCGGCAAACGAAACCGCGCCTGAAAACGCCAGGAGGCCGACGAGAACTTTGGGCTTCAGCATAGCGTCCTCTCAGTTCGGCTGGCTTCCACAATCGAAGGGCAATGTGAAGGTGCCTTTCGGGGCTGGCGCGGCATTCGGCGGGGCCGGCAGGGAAGACAGCCACGCCGCCACGGATCTCACATCATCTTCCGTAAGGTGCCCTGCCACGACTTGCATGCAATCAGGAGCAGTCGCCGTCCGGGTCCCGTAGCGCCAGGCGCCGAGCTGAGCGCTTACATAGGCTGGGCGCAGACCAAGAAGGCCGGGAATTGCAGGCTCCATGCCCGTAAGCGAAGGGCCGTGACAGCTCGCGCACGCAGGTATGGAGCGCGCTGAGTCACCATGTGTCACCAGTTCCTTGCCATGCATCAAAGCGTCTTGCGAGACGTCGGGGGGCGCGGCAACAGGCAAGGCCGGCCGTTGGTCGGCAAAATAGTCCGCCATCTTCTTGAGATAGGACTGCGGCAGGAATTCGAGCAAGTAGTTCATCGGCGGATAATGGCGCCGTCCCGCTCTGAACGCGAGCAACTGATTATAGAGATATCCGGATGGCTTGCCCGCCAGTCGCGGGAAATAGACGTCGCTGGTGCCCTTGCCTTTGTCGCCATGACAAATGGTGCAGGCCTGCACGCGAGCTTCCATTGTGTCTGGAGCGTTGTTTGGCGGATTGTCTTGCGAAAGTGCGGAGACGGAGGTGAGCAACAGAGACGCAACAACAGCGAGCGGAATTGGGTTGCTCATACCTAAGCTCCATCGGCCTGGCTGAGACCATAACCAAGACAGCAAGGATATGGAACCCCCGCAGCGGCAACTCGCTTGTTTTCACAGACATGAGCTGATGGGCCACGGAAATTGCCGCAAACGGGTCGAGGAGCGCGTTGGAGAGGACGAGACGAAGCAGATGGAGCTTGAGCCGGAAAGGTAGCCTGAACCGCAGTGTTTGGCAGAAACGCGGGGTCGGAAACGGGCGGGGCAGCTTGGGGTTTCTCCAGGCGATTTCTGGGGCATCGACGCGTATTGTCAGCCAGACCGAAGGATCCTAGCTCATACTAACCCGCTTGAACCGGCAACTCCATGCGGAACCATTCTGCGCCGTACAGGTTGCTTTTGCAGAGTGTTCGATTCCCCGAGGATGCAGCCGCTTGAGGCCCGTTGTCCGTCCCTCCGGCAGCGGGCCTTCCTTGCTCAGTCAGCCCCCTAATGGGGCACCTCGGAATTTCCCCTCCTCGATAGCAGCCAGCTTGAAGCACTCTCGAGCCTTCCTGAGGTGTCGCTTGGCCAGCCAGAGCGGCCCAGCAAGCGCGCACCGCTTGTTTCCACTTAGGGCCACGCTTACTCCACTGAAGGAGATGCTCGGCGGCAGCCTCTACGCTGCTGACCATGTACGTCATGCCTGACGGGTTGCCGCTGACGGGACCGGTGGGGTGAACCAGTGGGTGGCCATCAAGGTGGCCATCAGCTGACGCTCCGATAGGAGAGCCTGCGTTTGAGTTCAGAGGCGTTCAGGAGCATCACGAGGTCCGTCGCGTAAGGTGACCTCAAGGCCGACCGCTGGGTGACCCTCGGGTTCAGCGGGTTTCCCGGTCTTTTGGTCGACCACCGTCCACCCCTTGGGGTCTCTTTTCCGTTCGTACCTTGGGGCCATGAGACCATTCGCTGTATTTCCGTCTCAGTTCTTCGAGCAGGGACCGATGCTCCTGGGGGAGATCGTGGTCTATCCGCAGCCCCAGCAACTGGCGAAGGTGGCGGCGGAACGCCTCTGTCTTGATCCACCGGCGAACAAGGTGGGCTATGGCCTGCTGCCGGGCTTTGTCGAGTTCTGCCATGGTCGGTCTGCACGAGTAGTTCAGCACCGAACTCCGGGTGCCCTGGATGGTTCCCAAGGCCAGAAAGCGCCCGAGAGCCCTGAGCTTCGTCATTCAGGCTAAACTGACGCCGGCAGGGACAACTACTTGCTGATGATCCAATCCACCAAGCCAACTTCGACCGGCACGCACCCGACGTATTCGAGTACCAGGCTCTTAGCCAGATCGCGCCATTGACACTCGGGCGCGTTCGTTCCCGAGACCAAATCTCGGAACACAGCGCGGAGAATATCGGCATCGAACGCTGAGATGGTAAGGGGAGCCGGGTCTGCATCTTCCCAAGGTCGGACGGTGTCATCGTTCTGGGACTGGTGAAGCCGTCTCAGAAGGTCGTGTGATGCCGTGGTTACGCTTCGGGTATGATTAATATCGCGCCGAAATGCGGCTCTTTCAGCAAAGGAGCGATGCCGCAGCAGGAAGGTGGCTTCGATGGCCGCGCGCGATGTCTGTATGCGCTGCAAGCATGGGGCTTCCTCCCCCTCGAAAGGATTTATTTACTCCCTGTTGAACGGACCCCACAAAGCAAATCAACACCCGAACCAAAGCGGCCGGGAATGTTTGAGCGCGAAGGATCAATCAAGCGTTGCCAAGCGTTCGCTTGCGATCAACCGCGTTCAAGACGGCCACCAAATCCTCGGCAAATTTCGGGACGCTTATGTGGTTCCTTACTCATGGAGGTCGAAGAGGACGAGCTTTTCACCTATTGACGCAAGGTGAACCACCCTCGTTCATCGGCGGAAGGATCGTTCCGAGTTTCACGCGCAACTGGCTCGTCCGCCAAGACACGACCGGCTGCCGACACAATTTGCCCAACTCGACATCGTGGCAATAGTCATCTCGGCCGTCGCGCTGGGCACGTGGTCGACCGCTCATGACGACAGCGCCTCAGGACTGTTTATGGCCGTGGCCGCTATCCGCCAGGCGTGGCGACCGTGGGCTGCGCTGGTCCTCCATCTTGCATGGGCCTCGTGCCGGTTGAAGTTGCCTTCATTTCGGCGCCGATCTTCTTTCCTGCCATGGTGCCGACCGCTGCCGGGCTATGCGCGCTCGGAACGGGTGCGGTGGGCGCTTTGACACCTGCTCTGATGACCAGCGCTCGGGCACACTGGGCGAGAGTTCAAAGCTGGAAATGGCGCCTTTGTTCATCTTCGTAGCCGTCCTTCTTGCGGGATCACTGGGAATTCTGATCGCCTTCGTCCCCAACTGGAGCGGCGGGTGCTGGCCGGATGGCGGCTTTTGCCGGCTTTATCCTGATCTATCGAACAGCATAGATGAGGCCAAAGACACCGTGAGCCCGGAGCAGCAATCGACCGACGAAACCAGAACGCAGCACTTGCTCCTGACTGTCAGGTAATGCCGAGATAGCTAAGGAAACGGTTGGCCCATCCACGATGCCCTCGCACCAGTCTGAATCCCAGATTGTCGGGGGGCAAGCCGACGGCGCAGCCTCCGCTTTTTCCGTCACTTACGAAATTCGACATATAGGCTCTGTGAAGGCCTTCAAGGACATGGACGCCACAATTGTCGACCGCGCTCACAACCCCGCTTCCGTCTTCGGCCAGCGTCGTGCGGACATAACAGGTCGAAGTCCACTCCCACACGTTGCCGGAAAAGTCGGCCAAGCCACGCGAATTCACACCAAAGGAACCCCGGCTCCTGGGCAACGGGTCCGGTTTGCGATTGAGGTCAAGCTCTGCCTGGTAGCTGGTGAGCCAACGCCTGGCAGGGTTGTTGGCATCGTTTTCGACACCTTCGAATTCGCCTGCAAACCGCTCAGCTGCCGCAAATGCCCATTCCTCGTCGGTGGGCAGCCGCCATTGGTCACCTGTTGCTTCTGAATACCACCGGGCGTAGGCAACGGCGTCGAGATAGCTCACTGTCGTTGCGGGTGCGTCATGCGGGATTGAGCGGGTCTCCTCCGCCGGCCGACAGGCCCCAGCCGACACGCAATCCGTATAGTCGGCTGCGCTGACCTGATAAGTCATGATCTCAAGCGGACCGTTGAGTTGCTGCTCGACCTTGGGATTGGTTTGCGGTCGTCCGTTCTTCAGGAACTCGCCGGGCATCGGATAGGTGATCGAACCGGGGAACAGGCTAACCGTTGTGGCAATGGCGTGGGGCTGTCGCTGGCCATCGGCGGCCTGTATCGAGAGTCCTACCGCTACCGCTGCGGCCACCACGGCCATTGGCACGAGCTTCAGGATGAAAGCCGACATAGTTCTTGTCCAAGCCCGGACAGGATCACTGTCCGGGCAAATGCGAGGGCCGTTCAGTTCATGGCGACGGGTTTGGGCGCTTCCACCTGCGTCATGAGGTCGTCGTTCCAATCGCCCTCGACCTTGAAGTGAGCGGTCGCTCCGAGCTCCACGGCCTCGATCAGATTGTGATTGACGTAGGCGTAGACGCCCGGCTGCAGGAAGGTGTAGAGCGCCGAGCCCGCGGAACCACCACGAATGAACCAGGTTTCCAGATCCTTGGCCGGCGGGTTGGCGAATTTACCCTGTTCCCAGACGTAATCGCCATGGCCGCCGATCAGATGCGGCCGCGTATCGCGGTTGGCCTGTGAGTGGACGATCAGCACGGTTTCGCCGACCTTCGACTTCATGGCGTTGTCGCCGGTGAGCGATCCGACCTTGCCGTTGAACACCACATGCGTGGGAATGAGCCCGCGCATCACCTTGACGGTGTCATCGTAGGCGTCGCCGGCGGATTCGTAGCTCTTGAAGTTGCCCTTCTCGTCGCGCGGGATATAGAAGTCACTCTCGCCCACGTAGAAGATCTTGTCGTACTTGACCGGTTCGCCCTTGTCGTTCCTCAAGCCGTCGCGCGGCAGCACCATGACCGCGCCGTTCATCCCAGACACGACATGCCAGGGGATCATCGCGCCGCCAGGGGCGCAGTGATAGATAAACGTTCCCGTCCGCGTCGCCTTGAAGCGCAGGGTCACCTGTTCGCCGGGGTTGATCAGCGTGAGCTCGCCGCCACCCAGAGCGCCGGTTGCGGCGTGGAAGTCGATGTTGTGGGCAAGCGAATTGGTTTCAGGATTGATGAGCGTCAGCTCGAGGTAGTCGTCCTGGTGCACGACCATCAGCGGGCCGGGGATCGAGCCGTTGTAGGTCATCGCGTTGAGCTTTGTGCCGTCGGCATCAATGACGATCGGCTTTTCTTCGATTGTCATGGTGAACTCGACGATCTTCGGTCCGCCCTTGGCAATCTGGTCATGCGAATGCACAAAAGGCGGCGCAACGAGCATGATCTTTTCGCGGGGCAGCCCCCGCACCTCTGCCTTTGTAACCGTTGCCGACAATGCGGGCAGCGCCGCAACGGCGGCAGCGCCAAACGCTGCTCCGAAGAGGGCTTCGCGTCGCGTAATCATGTCAATCTCCTGTCTCTCGACCATTGTGGATGAGGAGAAACTACCTGACCTGACCTAGCGTTTCTTTGCGTTGGCGCAAATTGGTGATGTTAATCGCGGAAACAACAGCTCGGAACGCAGCGATCTTATGTGTCACTATTTGAAGTGGAGAATTTTGGCGTCGCCGTTTTCTGCAAGGATGCGCCGTCACGGGCCACTTCTTGAATATCAGCGGCCGCTTTTATCTTCCGTATCGATCAGAATCCGTTCGGCGGCTCCGTCGAGATCTTCGTACTGGCCAGTTTTCAAAGCCCACAGGAAGCCCCCCAGGCCAAGCGCTCCAAGAAACAGCGCGACAGGTATGAGGTAGGTCAGTGTGGTCATTACGGTCCGACCCGTTCGTTGGAGTTGGACAGCCTATCGTGGCGAATATCGCTGGCCGGTGAGATTGGTTTCGACGATCGCAGTCGCAGCGCATTGCCGATGACAAGCAGCGATGAGGCGGACATGGCGATCGCCGCTATCAAGGGCGTAACGTGGCCAAGGATGGCGATCGGTACCGCGACCGCATTATAGACGATCGCGATGGCGATGTTTTGCCGGATCAGGCTTCCTGCCTTCCGCGAGATGTCCAGCGCGAGAGGCACGGCCAGAAGACTTTCGCGCAGGAAAACGAAATCCGCTGCATTCCGGCCGATATCGGCGGCGCTGGCCGGTGCGATCGAGACATGGGCCGCGCTCAGCGCCGGCGTATCGTTGAGCCCGTCGCCAACCATCAGAACCTTGTGCCCATCTCTCGCCAGACTCTCGATGCGTTCGACCTTGCCGGACGGCAGCAGGCAGGGAACGAAGTTATCGACACCCAGCACGTCCGCAACCTCGGCGCAGGCTTTAGCGGTATCGCCCGACAGCATTTCCACCGATACCCCGGCATCGTCCAACCGTTGGACGGCCGCTCTGGCGTGGGCGCGCAGCGCATCCTCGAAAACGAAGGATGCGGCAATCATGCCATTTTTCGTCAGCACCGTTCCGCCGTAGCCGTATTTGCCTTCGCCGCCAGTGCGAGCCTTCCAGCCGGCCCATCCGCGTCGACCCAAACGCCAGATGGTTCCGGCGTCGGTGGCTTCGATCCCGAAACCTGGTTGCTCGGTCACCGCATCGAATTTGTGCTGCCGGCTCGAAATGGCAAAGCCGGCTATGGCCTTTGAAAATGGATGACGGGAATGTGCGGCCAAGTCGGCTGCGATCGCCAGCATGCCTGGATCGATCGACGAAGCGTTGACCAGCCGGGGCCGGCCAAGGGTCAACGTGCCGGTCTTGTCGAACACCGTCGTGTCGATTGTCGCCAGGCGTTCCATGGCCGAACCATCCTTGACCATGATGCCGTTCTCGAACAGGCGTCGTGCTGCGACCACCTGAACGATCGGCACGGCGAGGCCGAGCGCGCATGGACATGTGATGATGAGAACCGCGATGGCGATCGTCACGGCCCGGTGCCAGTCGCCGGTCCCCGCCATCCAGCCCAGGAATGTCAAGAAGGCGGTGAGATGAACCACCGGGGCGTAGAGCGCCGAGACGCGATCGGCGACGCGGCGATAGCGCGCGCGACCGCCCTCGGCGGCCTCCATCAGCCGGACCATTTCCGCCAGGAACGAATCCTTTGCGGCGGCTGTCGCCTGAATCATCAGCGGGCCGGTAAGATTGAGCACGCCGGCCTGTACTGCTTCGCCCGGCGCCACGTTTTTCGGCGTGCTTTCGCCCGAGGCCAGCGAGCAGTCGAAATCCGACGTTCCCTGGATGATCTTGCCGTCGACGGGGATCCTCTCGCCGGCTGCGATCAACAATCGCATGCCTGGTTCGATCTCGCCGACCGGCAAATAGTCGCGCGCGCCGTCGCCGCGCAGCACCATGGCGCCACGCGCGGCCAGCTGAGACAGGCCTTTCACGGCAGTCCGGGCACGCTCCCGCATCACATGATCCAGCGTGCGTCCGATCAAAAGGAAGAACAGCAGCGATACCGACGCGTCGAAATAGGCGTGGTCGCCATGATTGACCGTCTCATAGAGGCTCATGGCGTAGGCGAGCGAAACACCGACCGCGATGGGCACGTCCATGTTCATGCGACCATGGCGCAGAGCATTCCAGGCCGAACGGAAGAAGATGCCGCCGGCAAAGGCGAGGGCAGGAATGGCGATCAACGCCGAGACCCAGTGAAACAGGTCGCGGGTAGCACCTTCGGCGCCGGACCAGACCGAAACCGAAAGCAGCATGATGTTGCCCGCCGCAAAGCCGGCAACAGCGACTGCGCGGATCAGTTCGGCAAGCGTCTTGTCCTTGTCGTCGATCTCGGGTGCGAACAGATGCGCCTCGTAGCCCAGCCTGCCAAGCGCGGCGACGAAGGGTGGCACCTCGTCTCCACGCCACCGGACCGCGACCCGTTTCGTCGACAGGTTGACGCGCGCGCTTTCGACGTGATCGAGCCTTCCAAGTGCCGCTTCGATCGTCTGGATGCAGGCGGCGCAATGAACCGTCGGCACTGAAAGGTCGGTCTGCCGAAGATCGTCGCCAAGCGATCGGCTCGCCAACCTGATCTCCTGGCTGGATGGCAGGACCGATGTGGCGCCGTTCAGATCTAGCGCCATTTCAGCGCCCGGTGCACAGCAGCTCACTGCAGCCTCCATGAGAAATCATGATCCTGCGGACGTCGCGATAGGGTCGTGCCTGGCCGGCATCGGCGTCGACTTCGACGATCCAGACACCGTCCTTCGGCATATGCTGCGCTGCGAATTCCTGGCCGGAGGCAAGCGCGAGCGTGACGGACTCGTCCTCTTTCTCGTAGGCGGGATGACGAAACAGCACCTTGACGCCGTGCAGAGGAACCGGCTTGCCGGCTGCGTCGGAGAGGCCGTAGCGGACTTCGCCCCATGCGATGGTCAGCTTGCCGGTCCAACCGAGCGCTGCTTGGGCGCGGCCGGCCTCGGCCTCCTTGTTGAATTGCTGGCTGGCCACATAGGTGTTTTCGACGACGAGGCCGGTCCAACTCGTATTGGCGAGCGTGGCCATGGTCAGGTTGACCGCGATGACCACCCCGAAAAAGGTGAGAATGATGGCCAGCATGTGCCTGCCGGTGAATTCGCGAGGCTTTTGGGCATTGGCGGTCATTTGGCGGCCTCTGGCGCGTTGAATGTGGCGGTGTACTCGTTCGACTCGAAGCTCGCCTTGTCCTCGACACGGAGCTTGAAGGTCTGGGCCGGGGCGTGGATCTGGTCCGCCGGCTGGCGAACGAAGACCTTCAACGTTTTCAGGCGGTCGGGTTCGACCGGGACGGCGAAAGACCGGCCGGCCGGGATGTCGTCGCCGACGACGACCATGTCGGCACCCTCCAGGCCCTGCATGGTGACGGCGATGGTCCTTGGCTCAGGGATCATGTTGAGCAGCTTGACGGTATAGCCGTTGCGGATGGAACCATCGGATAGCGTGACGAATTGCGGATTGCGGTCATGCAGCACGTTCAGCTCAAGCCGATTGCGCGTCAGCAGCGAATAGAGCAGGCCCAGCCCGATCAGCGACCACAGGCCCATGTAGACGTAGGTGCGCGGCCGGAAGATCTTGCGAATGTGAAAATGCGCCACCTGATCGGAGAAGGTGCCGACGGCAGTCCTGACCAGCGACGGATTGATTGAACTGGAGCCGCCTGCGGTCGCCAGCATCATGTTGGCGTTGTAGTCGGAGAGCGTCGCGTAGGAGATCAGCCCGCGCTCCTTGCCGAGCTTGTCCATGACGCCGTCACAGGCGTCGATACACAGCGCGCAGGTAATGCATTCGAGCTGCTGGCCGTCGCGAATGTCGATCCCCATTGGGCATACCGCAACGCAGGCATTGCAGTCGACGCAGTCGCCGACGGACTGCCCTGCGGCTTGCACCTTCTTGGCGTGACGCGAGCGCGGTTCGCCGCGCCAGTCATTGTAGGTGACGGTGAGCGAATTCTCGTCGAGCATGGCTGCCTGGATGCGCGGCCATGGGCACATATAGGTGCAGACCTGTTCGCGCATCAGGCCGCCGAACGTGTAGGTGGTCGCCGTCAACACGGCGATGGTGATGTAGGCGACAGGCGCGGCGGTACCGGTGAAAAGCTCGCCCACAAGTGTCGGTGCATCAGCGAAATAGAAAATCCAGGCGCCGCCGGTCGCCGCACCGATGACCAGCCAGACGGCGTGCTTCGATACGCGCAGCATCAGCTTGCGGGCGGTCCAGGGACCATCGTCAAGTTTCATGCGGGCGTTGCGGTCCCCCTCGATCGCACGTTCGATGACAAGGAACAGATCGACCCATACGGTCTGCGGACATGCATAGCCGCACCAGGCACGGCCGACAGTCGAGGTAATCAGGAAAAGTCCAACGCCGGCCATGACAAGAAGGCCGGCCACATAGTAGAATTCCTGGGGCCATATCTCGACAAAGAAAAAGTAAAAGCGCCGATTGGCGAGATCGAGCAGCACGGCCTGGTCCGGGGCAAATGGACCGCGGTCCCAACGCAGCCACGGCGTCAGGTAGTAGATGCCAAGCGTGATCGCCATCACCAGCCATTTGAAGCGGCGAAAGTTGCCTGAGGCGCGCTTTGGGAAAATTTTCTTGCGCGCAGCGTAAAGGGGCTGACGGGTCTTGGCGGAATTGACCGCCTCGGCTTCCAGCCGTTCTATCTGCGTCTTGTCCAGCACGAGTATCTCCACTTGCGCGCAGACCGTGACTTTGAGTGCGCTGGACAACCTTGCCGCGGCATGGACAGACCCGCGTTGATGCAGGTCAATCGAGGAATGCCGAAAAAATTGAGGCCCGGACTGGCCGGGCCGCGTCGCTCAGGCGGCGAAGGGCAGGAAAGAGGGCCCCCGACCTATTCCCCGCCGCCGAGCGAATGGATGTAGACCGCCAACTCCTTGACCTTGGTCTCGCCGAGACGCGCGCCCCACGCTGGCATCACGCCCTGCTTCGGTGCGCGAACCTGGTCGGCGATTGCCGTTTCGCCCGACCCGTAGAGCCAGATCGCGTCGGTCAGGTCGGGCGCGCCGAGCTCCCTGTTGCCTTTCGCATTGTCGCCGTGACAAGCGACGCAGTTTTCGGCGAAGACCTTGGCGCCGAGTTGAATAAGAGTTGCATCGCGGACCTTGCCGGACAGGCTGGCGACGTAGGCGCTGACCTGGGAGATCTGGTCGGCGGTGATGATGTCGCCGAAGGCCGGCATTTCCGACAGGCGCGTGTCCGGATCTGAAGCGAAGCGGATGCCGTGCGTGATCGTCTGCTGGATCTGCTCGGCCTTGCCGCCCCACAGCCAGTCGTCGTCGTTGAGGTTGGGAAAGCCCTTGGAACCCTGGGCGCCGGAGCCGTGGCACTGCGTGCAGTTAACCTTGAATGCGGCGCCGCCGGCCGCGACCGCGAATTCCCGCAAGACATCGTCCGCGGCGATTTCGGAGATGCTTTTCGACTCCACCGCCGCGACGTACTTGCCCTTCGCTGCTTCCGCCGCCGCCAGCTCGTTCTTGACGTCATTGCGGCTCGAATAGCCGAGAACACCCGTTGTCGCCGAGTGCAGCAGCGGCCATGCCGGATAGGCGATGGTGTAGCCGATCGCCCACACGATGGTGACGTAGAACGTTGTGACCCACCAGCGCGGAAGCGGGTTGTTCAGCTCCCTGATGCCGTCCCATTCGTGACCGGTGGTTGAGACGCCAGAGATTTCATCGATGTGCTCGTCGCTCATGATCACTCGTCCTCAAGGGGAATCCGGGCAGCTTCGTCGGCCAGCTTGCGGCTGCCAGGGCGCAGGGCAAAGACAATTGCTCCGACAAAGAAGAGTGCCATGGCGACCAGACCCCAGCTGTCAGCAAACTCCCGCATCAAATTGTAATCCATGGATAAACTCCTCAACGGTAGCCGGCGGCTTCGTCGTAGTTCTTGAAGTCGACCAAGGTCCCGAGCATCTGGAGATAGGCAACCAGGGCATCCATTTCGGTCACCTCCTGCGGATTGCCGTCGAGGTCACCGACCTTGGCTTTGGGATAGCGCTTCTCGAGGCCGGACGTGTCGGCATTCGGGTCGGCCTGCGCCTTCAAATCGGCATTGGCGTTGGCGATCATGTCGTCCGAGTAAGGGACACCAACGCGCGCGTTCGCAACCAGGTGCGTCGAGAAGTTCTTCACCTCGATCTGCGCGTCCTTCAGGAAGGCATAGCTCGGCATGACCGATTCCGGGACGACCGAGCGGGGGTCGGCAAGGTGCGCGACGTGCCAGGCATTCGAATAGCGGTCACCGACGCGGGCGAGATCCGGCCCGGTGCGTTTGGATCCCCACTGGAAGGGGTGGTCGTACATCGACTCCGCAGCCAGGCTGTAGTGGCCGTAGCGCTCGACTTCGTCGCGGAACGGCCTGATCATCTGGCTGTGGCAGAGGTAGCAGCCTTCGCGCACATAGATGTTGCGCCCGACAAGTTCGAGCGGCGAGTAGGGGCGCATGCCTTCCACCTTCTCGATCGTGTTGTCGAGATAGAAGAGCGGTGCGATTTCAACGATGCCGCCGATTGTCACAACAAGAAGGGAGCCCACAAGAAGAAGCGTGGCGTTCTTCTCGATTAGTGCATGTCTATCCATCAAGCCCATGTTCTGGCTCCTTATTCGGCAGGCTGAAGGGCGGGAACGGAGCCAGGCATCGGTTGCTCCTCGCGCTGGTGGCCGAGGATGGTCATGGCGATGTTCCAGGCCATGACCAGGGCGCCCGAGAGGTACATGGCGCCACCGATGGCGCGCATGACGTAGTAGGGGTGCATGGCTGCGACCGTTTCGGCGAAGGAGTAGACCAGGAAGCCCTGCTCGTCGTATTCGCGCCACATCAGGCCCTGCATGATGCCGGACACCCACATGACCGCGGCGTAGACGACGATCCCCAGGGTCGCCAGCCAGAAGTGCCAGGTAACCAGCCGCAGTGAATAGAGCCGGTTACGGTTCCAGAGCTTCGGCACCATGTAGTAGATCGCGCCGAACGAGATCATGCCGACCCAGCCGAGCGCACCGGAGTGCACGTGACCAATGGTCCAGTCGGTATAATGCGATAGCGAGTTGACCGCCTTGATCGACATCATCGGGCCTTCGAAGGTCGACATGCCGTAGAAGGCGATGGCCATCACCATCATACGGATGATCGGGTCGGTGCGCAGCTTGTCCCAGGCGCCGGACAGCGTCATCAGACCATTGATCATGCCGCCCCAGGACGGCATCCACAGCATGATCGAGAACACCATGCCGAGCGTCTGCGCCCAGTCGGGCAGGGCGGTGTAGTGCAGGTGATGCGGCCCGGCCCAGATGTAGAGAAAGATGATCGCCCAGAAATGGATGATCGAAAGCCGGTAGGAATAGACTGGCCGGTTCGCCTGCTTGGGCACGAAATAATACATCATGCCGAGGAAGCCGGCGGTGAGAAAGAAGCCGACCGCGTTGTGGCCGTACCACCATTGCGTCAGCGCATCCTGGACCCCCGAAAAGGCGGAGTAACTCTTGGAACCGAGCAAAGAGGCCGGCATCGAAAGGTTGTTGACCACATGCAGCATCGCGATGGTCACGATGAAGGACAGGTAGAACCAGTTGGCGACGTAGATGTGCGGTTCCTTACGCTTCAGGATCGTGCCAAGGAACAGGATGAGGTAAGCGACCCAGACGATAGTCAGCCAGATGTCCACGTACCATTCGGGTTCGGCGTATTCGCGGCTCTCGGTGATGCCGAGCAAGTAGCCTGTCGCGGCCATTACGATGAAAAGCTGGTAGCCCCAAAAGACGAACCATGCGAGATCGCCGCCAAACAGGCGGGCGCGGCAAGTGCGTTGCACGACGTACAATGAGGTGCACAGCAGCGCATTACCGCCGAAGGCGAAGACGACCCCGGAAGTGTGCAGCGGCCGCAAGCGGCCGAAATTGAACCAAGGCTGAATGTTGAGATCGGGGTAGGCCAGCTGCAGCGCGATAACCACGCCGACCAGCATGCCAACCACGCCCCAGAACATTGTGGCGATGGCCCCGTAGCGGATCGGACCGTCCATGTAGGCGGAAGGGTCGATCGGTGCGGTCACTTCGAAGCTTGAGTTGCGAATGAGGATGGCGACAAAACCGAGCAGCACGAAGAACAGCACCCACATGTGCTGCCGGAATGGCTGGTCCACGCCGAAGCCGGCGGCCACCAAAGCCGCGAATGTAAAAAGGCTCAACGCGAAGATTTGTGTGCCGAACTTCATGACATATCCCCGACCTCGGATTCCCTGCGCGGGCGCCAATCCGCGGCAACACCAATTCCGCAGCCGGCACGTCGCCGCCTTGATCCATGTCAAAGTCATTTGCATTTGGAGTGGGCAGGCTTGGTCCTGCGAACGATCAGGAGATTGCCGTTGAACTCGCAGACAGCAGGGGGACCATTTCCGCCGCATGCAGCCGGCAAAAATTCGATACCGACAGCGTTTGCTGCGGTGATGAAACGTGCACACCTAGAAAAACTGCAGCTCTGCGACGTCTTGGAAAGGATCGCGGACACGTTGCCCAAGGTCGACACGTTGGCGTGCCTGAGCGTAGCCAACGCAATCGTTCCGCTGTTGCGCGACAGTCATCGATACGAAGAGACGGTCATCTTTCCCGCCTACGAGGCCGCGTTGGCCAGCAGTGATGCCGACCTTGGTTCAGCAAGGCGATTGAGCGCCGAGCATATCGAGGACGAGTGCTTTGCCGGTGAGGTGACCGAAATGTTGCTGGCGATCGGCCACGGCAAGACGATCGACAACGCCGAGGCGGTTGGGTTCATGCTGCGCGGTTTCTTCGAAAGCCTGCGCCGGCATATCGCCTTCGAGCGCGAGCATGTCCTGCCGATGATCGGGTTTGTCGATTGAGCCTAGGCGCCGGAGCGGCTCTGCAGCCGATTCAAGCTATCGACACTAACATGCCGATTGTTCTCGATGCGGATCACGCCATCTGATCGCAGCCGGCTCAGCTGACGGCTGACAGTCTCGATCGTCAGGCCGAGGAAATCGGCGATGTCGGCGCGGGTCAAAGGCAGGTCGAAACGTGTCGACTGGGCGGTCGGATCAAGCGTGGGGTCGATGTTCTTGGCGATCATGAGAAGGAAGCTCGCCACCTTTTCCGAAGCACTCTTGCGGCCCAGCATCACCATCCAGTCGCGGGCATCATCGAGTTCGTTCAGCGTCTGCTTGAAGAGACGATGCTCCAGTCCCGGCGATTGCTTCATCATCCGTTCGATGACGGCCCTTGGAAACGAGCACAGGGAGACCGCGGTTGCGGCTTCGGCGTTGATCGCGCTTTCCACCTTGAAGGGCCGGCCCAGAAAATCGGGAGCAAATTGAAGCCCGACAATCTGCTGGCGTCCGTCCGAAAGGCTCTTCGTCAGCTTGACCACGCCGGAAAGCACATTCGCGTAACTGTCGATGGCCTCGGCATCACCGATCAATTCCACGCCCGCTTCAACGGTATGCTTCGATGAGGTCTTGGCGAGGCCCACCAGTTGGTCCGGATCGAGCGCGCCGCAAACGCCATGATGCCGCGCTTCGCATGACTGGCAAAGCACGGGAATGCCGGCGCTATGTACATCCTGACGCACTGTCATCGTGGTCGTCCGCGAACCCAAAGTACTGGCAGGATATAGTATCGGCCCGAGAAATCCGTTGCGGCAGTTTGTCCGCGGCGAGATATCATTGACCGAGATCAAGGCTGCCATTGTCCGATGTGAGCAGGATCGTGCAATACACATCGGAGCAGATATCGAGATGCGGCCAGAATTAATTGCCAGGCTTGGTGAAAACGTGCCGCGTTATACGAGCTACCCGACGGCGCCGCATTTTCATCCGGGCGTCGATGCCGCCGTTTGTCGCGACTGGCTGAAGGCGCTCAACAAGGGCGACGAGATCTCGCTCTATCTGCACATCCCTTATTGCGACAAGCTTTGCTGGTTCTGTGCGTGCCACACCAAGCAGACACGCCATTACGAACCGGTCACCAAATATCTGAGATCACTGCATGCGGAGATCGCCACCGTCTCAAGTCTCGCCGGAGGCAAGGGCCGGGTACGTGCCGTCCATTTCGGTGGCGGCTCACCGACGATGCTCAAACCACAGGACATGGTCGCGCTGGGAGCCGTTCTGCGCAACTGCTTCTCATTTCTTCCCGGCGCCAAGATCAGCGTCGAAATCGAACCCAACGATATGGACGAAGCCCGCCTCGACGCACTTGCCGAAATCGGCATGACGAGGGCGAGCCTCGGGGTCCAGGATTTCGATCCGAAGGTGCAGAAGGCCATCAATCGCGAACAGACCTTCTTGCAGACCAAGACAGTCGTCGACGGCGTTCGGTCACGCGGCGTCGAGTCGGTCAACCTGGACCTGCTTTACGGCTTGCCGCACCAGACCAGGGAGAGTGTCTTGTCCACTGTCATGCAGGCGCTGACGCTCGAACCCGATCGGATCGCCCTTTTTGGCTATGCCCATGTGCCATGGTTCAAGAAACATCAGACAATGATCGACGAGGCCTGGTTGCCAGGCCCGGAGGAGCGGTTCGCTCAATCGCAACTGGCAGCTCGCGCCATACTCGACCAGGGATACGAAGCAATCGGGCTCGACCATTTCGCCAAACCGGGCGATGCGCTGGCGCTTGCTGCGCACGCGGGGATGTTGCGTCGTAACTTTCAGGGCTACACCGAGGATCGCTGCGAAACCTTGATCGGCCTCGGCCCGTCATCCATCAGCCAATTCCGGCAAGGCTATGTACAGAACATGCCTTCGACCGCCGAGTATGGCCGCATGGTGGATGACGGTGGGTTGGCTGCGGTCCGCGGAATTGCTTTGTCCGACGACGACCGCGCTCGCGGGTGGATCATCGAGCGGCTGATGTGCGATTCCGGCTTTTCAGCGATCGACCTGGTCGAGCGCTTTGGCGAAGCTGGCCAAAGGCTTCTCGGCAGAGCGAGTTCCACCGCCCTTCTTGACCCTGCCCGGTTGCTTGAACTTGACGGTGACCGCTTCGTCGTGCCGTTGGAAAGCCGCCCCTTTGTCAGAAGCGTCGCGGCGAAGTTCGACAAGTATTTCGAAACCGGCAAGGCGAGGCATTCCGTGGCGGTCTGAACATCGGCTGCGGTCAGAAATGCTCGCCCAAATCGTATGGAAAGGCCTACATCCCGATCTGGACAGCGCAGATCGTCGACCGCGTCAGGAACCGCTTCTCCCTTCCGTTGTCCAGCGAGAACATGCCGCCTCGGCTTGGCACCACGTCGATAATGAGATCGTTATGCTTCCAGGCCTCGAATTGCGATGCGCCGATGTAGAACGGCGCATCACCGATATGGCCGAGCAAGACATCGCGATCGCCGACGATCAATTCGTCCAGCGGATAGCACATCGGCGAAGAGCCGTCGCAGCAGCCGCCGGATTGATGGAACAGCACTGGACCGTGCTCGGCAACGATCTCCGCGATCAGTTCAAGCGCTGCCGGCGTTGCCGTGACCTGGTATGCATTAGGTTTTCGATCCAGCTTGGGGCGCGGTCCCCTGCGGAGCCGCGCCCTTGAGCCGATCAGAAGAAGCCAAGCTTCTTCGGGCTGTAGCTGACCAGCATATTCTTCGTCTGCTGGTAGTGGTCGAGCATCATCTTGTGGGTCTCTCGGCCGATGCCGGACTGCTTATACCCGCCGAAGGCCGCATGCGCGGGATAGGCATGGTAGCAGTTGGTCCAGACGCGGCCAGCCTGGATCGCGCGGCCGAAGCGATAGGCACGGTTGGCGTCGCGTGTCCAGACACCGGCACCGAGGCCGTAGAGCGTATCGTTGGCTATGCTGAGCGCTTCGTCGTCGTCCTTGAAGGTCGTGACCGATACCACCGGCCCAAAAATCTCCTCCTGGAAGATGCGCATCTTGTTGTGACCCTTGAACACCGTAGGCTGGACGTAGTAGCCGCCGGCCAGATCGCCGGGCAGAAGACTGCGCGCTCCACCGGTCAGCAACTCGGCTCCTTCCTGGCGGCCGATATCGATATAGGACAGGATCTTTTCCATCTGCTCGGACGAAGCCTGGGCGCCGATCATCGTTGCCGGATCGAGCGGATCACCCTGCACGATCGCCTCGACGCGCTTGAGGGCGCGTTCCATGAACCTGTCGTAGATCGATTCCTGGATGAGCGCGCGGCTCGGGCAGGTGCACACCTCGCCCTGGTTCAGCGCGAACATGACGAAGCCTTCGACCGCCTTGTCGAAGAAATCGTCGTCTTCGGCGACGACATCCTTGAAGAAAATGTTGGGTGACTTGCCGCCGAGCTCGAGCGTCACCGGGATCAGGTTTTGGCTGGCATACTGCATGATCAGCCGGCCCGTCGTTGTCTCGCCGGTAAAGGCGATCTTGGCAATGCGCGGCGACGAAGCCAGCGGCTTGCCGGCCTCGAGGCCAAAGCCGTTGACGATGTTGAGCACACCCGGCGGCAAAAGATCGCCGATGAGATCGGCCCAGAGCAGGATGGCAGCCGGGGTCTGCTCGGCAGGTTTCAGGACGACGCAATTGCCGGCCGCCAACGCGGGAGCAAGTTTCCAGCATGCCATCAGCAACGGGAAGTTCCACGGGATGATCTGGCCGACCACGCCGAGCGGCTCATGGAAATGATAGGCGACAGTGTCGTCGTCGATCTGCGAAAGGCTGCCTTCCTGGCCACGCACCGCGCCGGCGAAATAGCGGAAATGGTCGATGGCCAAAGGCAGGTCGGCCGCGGTCGTTTCGCGGATCGGCTTGCCGTTGTCCCACGTTTCGGCGCATGCGAGGAGATCGAGGTTTTCCTCCATGCGATCGGCGATGCGGTTGAGGATAAGGGAGCGCTCGGCCACGCTGGTGCGCGCCCAGGCGTCCTTGGCGGCATGGGCGGCGTCCAGGGCCGCCTCGATGTCCTGGCCGTCCGAGCGCGCTACCTCGCATAGCAGCTGGCCATTCACCGGCGAGAAGTTCTCGAAATAGCGGCCAGAGCGGGGCTCGGCCCGTTTGCCACCGATGAAATTGCCATAGCGCTTGTCGAAGGGCGCCTTGACCGAGCGTGAGAATTCAACCTTGTTCATGCGTCTTCCTCCCAAAGCTGACGTCGCGGGATGCGACGCTTCGAAAGACACTTGCGATTTTCGGCGGTGCTTGTCACCGCGCCGGTCACGCTGGTCGGGTAGGATGTGTCGCAGAATTGCGACAGTTATGAGAGCTTGGGCGTCAGTGTGACCGGCGGACATCCAGACGGTTGAGCTTGCGGTGAAGCGTCGCCCGGCTGATCCCAAGCGCCTGAGCTGCGGCTGAGACGTTCCCGTCAGCGCGCGCGAGCGCACGCTGGAGGGCTCCACGCTCTGCCTCAGCGAGAACTTTAGGGCCGATCTCAGCCCAGCCGAGCAGATCGGCGGCAGGCATTGGTTTGTCGAAACACTGCTGTGTGATGCCAAGCGCCAGGCGGGCCGAACGGGTCGCGCCGACCACGAGATCGTCCGCGTCAACGGCGATCAGCGCGCCAGAGCCTTTGTTGGTCACCGGCGCCAGCAGAATTCGCGCCTTCGGGAATGCCATCTTGAAGTTCTCAATCTCGATCCGGTGCACCGCGTCGACCACAGCCATCGAGATGAGATTGACAAAGGCTTCGGTCAGATCAGCCCGGCAGGACGACACGTCAAGCACGGCTACAAGATTCCCCTCATGATCGTGGATCGGAGCGGTGGTGCAACTGAGCAGCGTATTGCGCGTATGGAAATGCTGGTCGCGGTGAATTGTCAGCGGGCGTCGCTCAACCAGACAGGTGCCGATCCCGTTGGTGCCCTGCCTTTCCTCATTCCAGACGGAGCCAGTCCACAAACCCCAGGAATAAAACGTCTCGTCGTCCACGAGCGCGCCGCGCCGTTCGACAGGCACGCCGTCGCGATCGGCGAGCAGGACACAGCATCCCACGCCGCCTACTGCGAGATAGAGACGGTCGAGACTCGCTTGGGCAGCGCAAATGAGAGGTTCGATTCGTTGCCGGGCCTGTCCCAGTTCGGCCTCCGTCAGATAATGTGGAGGCCTGCAATCGGCTGGTTCGAGTCGATGCAAATTGGAAGACCGTCGCCAGGAGGCAACCAGGGCGGATTTCGCCGCAGCGTCCGACGCAATCGCCGCCTGGATGCGGTCGGCATGATGACCGAATAGATCTTCTCCCATGCTTATCCTCCCAACTCTGATGTCTTTCCTCCCGGTCTGCGGTTCGATCAGGTCATAGTCAATTCGTCCAAAGAAGCAGAAAGGCAGATCTCTCCCTCCTGCTGATCGTCGGCCAAATCATGGCTGACCCGATCGTAAGAGCGTACCAACAGAATGCCCGTACAGTATTGATCGGGAGCAAACCTGAGCACCAACTGGTCAGAAATGCTCGCCCGCCTTGGACGGTCCGATGCGGTGCCGGCTGCGATGAGACAGGCGGTCGACCAGCCGATGAGCAAGAACCCGTTAACGCATTCGAGTGCCGCCAGGACACGCCACGCAAGGGCAGGCACTATGTCGCCGTAGCCAACAGTCGAGAAGGTGATGGTGGAAAAAGTACAATGCAGTTTCAAAGTCGGCGAAGATGTTGAGCATCCGGTACAACCCCGCCCAAAGCCAGATCTTTGCCGTCATGACGGCAAAGAGACCCATCACCACGCGTCATCGCGACGATGCGGCTGCGGCGCCCGTGCATGCGAAAACGGGACACAAGGCACCCCCCACCGGGTGTGTGACCTCGATGAGGCCAAAGATATGAATCAGTACCGTCAGGCTGATCACGATGGTACCGATAAGGAGATTGAGAGCCACAGGCGAGTCTCTACCATTCGAGCTCACGACCAGACGTCGTGCGAGATCAAATCTGTAACGGGCATGCAGTGTCGTTGCCCCTCCCGAAGCCGCCCTGACTGATGCTCTGGAATTGCCGCCCCTTTGTCTCGGCCCAAGTGAGGTGAAGAGCGTTGAGGCGCCAAAACCAAACTCAATGTTGAATTACCTCGGCCCAAAGCTTCTTGGCGAAGCCGCGCTCGTCGAGTGCCCAAGTATCACCCGTGACCACAGCTTTGCCGTCCTGGCATTTGTAGGAATAGACGGTATCGTGGCCGCTCGCCGCGGCCGGCACGAAGTCTTCATTCGGGTTCGCCTTGCAGAATTCGTCAGCGCCAGGATTGTCGCGTGAGGCGTTCATCTTGGTGCAGGGCAGATTGGCGCCCACGAAGCAGGCCAGCAGCTTGCCATTCATGCAGCGATAGTGAACCTGGGTTTCGAGTTCCGGTTCCTCCGGCACGATCTTGGCATCTGGAAACAGCTTTTTGAACGCCCTGACCGTGCCGGCGTAAAGCGCGTGCGAATAGGGGAGGACCTCGTCGTCGTTCTTCACTTGGCGGCAGAGCTTGTAGAGATCCTTCGCCGGCGCCGCCATAGCGCTGCCGGTGGCGATGGCGAGCAACGCTAATGCCGACAGCGTAAAGAACCCCAGAGTTGAAAAACGCAAAAGAGATGTAAGGCGCAAAGCAGACATTTTGATATCCTCAGGAGAACACGCAGGGTTTGGCGTCGGGGCCGCAGATCAGGCGCCTGGCGAACTGGATGACAGCGGCGCGCAGACGGATGGTCACCAGCCAGTAGCCGGCACCGTATCCAGCGGCCATCATCAGCGGTAGTGCCAGCGCGAAGGCACTAGCCGGACGGGGTGCTGTGGATGCGGGGCCGATATAGACCGCCATCGTGACGAAGGCGCCGACGACATAGAGCCAGATCGATCGGGACCCGACCAGCCGGCGCACGATCTCAATGCCGACGGCGAAGACCAACATCAGATACGTGATGCCCAAAGTGTCGAGCAGGGCATCCGTCAGGAAGGACTGGTGGCCGATCCAGGTGTTCGCCACAAACCCAGCACCTAATGAGAAGAGACGCATCAGCCCGGCGACAGGAAAGCCGACCGCGTAAGGCACCGTGAGCATGGCCAGGTAGAAGAAGGCGATCGTGGCGACTATGTCAAAGGCGATCTTGAGCAAGGTTTTCAGGGCCGGGCGCATCTCGCCATCCTTCTTTGCCGTCCGCCATCGGCGGTCAGCCTTGTCTCCCGCCCCTGTAGCCCCGATCGAATTCGTTTCGTCATTTAGGTAATCAGCTTATCGTCAATGCGTCAACAATTAATTGATTGCCTAATCGACTTGCTGTCGTGTAGCATTGTCGTATGTCCATCCAACTCATCTTTGAGGCGCTGTCCTCGCCGGTACGCCGCAAGATCCTTGCCTATGTTGCGCATCACGAACTAAGCGCGGGTGACATCGCCGGGCGCTTCGACATGTCGAAGCCGTCGATCTCGCAGCATTTGCAATTGCTTGAGCATGCCGGCCTGGTGTTGAGCGAAAAGCGCGGCAAGTTCGTCTATTACCGCCAGGCGCCTAACACGCTGGCCTCGACGTTAACCGGCTTTGTGCAGGAGATCTGCCCGGTAGGCCGGCCGATCCGCCGCGAGAGCAAGGCACTGGCCAGGAAGGCAAAGGCGCCCGGCGCCAAGGATCAGCAAGTCGCCAAAATCCCGGTGGCAAAGGCCTCAGCCGCGAAGAGCTTGGCTGCAAAGGCCAAGGCGACGGCATCCGCGCCGCCGAAACGCGCAAGGCCCAGAACCAACAAGGTCAAGGAAAGGACTGCCTGATTGCCGCTGTCAATCCTGAATAGGGCCGGCGCGGCTGTGAATGGGCGGGCAGCAGAAAGGAGAGAACCATGCTTATGACCAGATCGGTCATGCTGAAAAGGCAATCCAGCTCGGACAGCCATCGCCGCGCCGGGGCTAAGCGTTCGCTCGCGGTCCTTGTCGCACTGGCGTCGTTCCTGCCGGCAGCCGTCCAAGCCAAGATGCCGAACGACTTCCTCGGCAAATGGTCGACCGATCCGCTGCGCTGCGAGCAGGAGAACGGGGAAGTCGATGTGCTGGAGGTTCTGCCGTCGGGATTGACCTTTTATGAGGTCGGCTGCGAATTCGGCGAACCGCACGTTGACGGAAAAACGCTGCGCGTTGCCGCCCAATGCTACAAGGGCGGCAGCCCGATGAGCGCAGGCACGGTCGAGCTCTCGCGTTCGGAGCCCAACAGGATAAGCCTGTCCCTGCACGGCTTTTCCTGGTCGTCCGATGATCCGGAAACATTCCAGCGCTGCCGCGCGCGATGAGCCGGATGAAATTGCGCTTCGCCTGACCGCCCTTGCCCGGAGAACTGTGGAGAAGTAATCTCCAAGCCCAGATCCTCATCACAGAGGCGATCAAGGCGAGCGCATCGTCCGTCGCCGGCTTCAAGGAAAGCCAGCGAGGTTTCGGAACATCAAGGCACCGCGGCGAAGGATGATTTGAAGATCCGGCCGCGACATGTCCGCAATGGCACTCGGCCGCACTCTCAAGCTCTTCGGCGAGAGATTCTCGGGTCATGGCACCGTTTGGCCGTACTGAAGACGACAGGGCCAGCGACATCTTTCTGAGTCCTACAAACGGCTGGTGCCGAATACAGTCGCCTTGTGCTCGTCCATCATCCAATCGACTGGCTCTTTGACGGAGGCGCTGTGAACGATGCTTTGACCTCTCGTGCAATCCTGCACCTCTTCGGCCACAAGCACAGACACCGTGCCGTGATGGAGGCAGTATATCCGCCTTGGAGCGGGCGCGGTGAAGCCTTCGCGGCACGACCAGCCGTACGATCCTGGCTACAACCTCATCCGTCTCGAATGCGGCGTTTCGGCTGTCTTATCGGCGAGCACTTCCATGGTTGCGCCGGGTCGTTTCTGAAGAGCCAAGCTCGACAAAGATTGCACGCTCAAAACAAAAAGATCCGGGGCTTAGCTAGGCGCGTCCATAAAGCCGCTGGTTGAGATAAAGCAGCAGGCTACTGGAGACGCCCGCAATGACGACGAGCAGGAAAGTGAGCGCCATGATGAGGTCTATGTTGTGCAAGCCGATTGCGTTCATCAGGAGGAAACCGAGGCCGCGCTGTGAGGCGAACATCTCGCCGAGCAGCGTCCCGATCAGCGTCAGCGAAAAGCCAATCCGGATGCCGGCGAAGATCTCCGGCATGGCGGCCGGCAGGACGATGCGCGCGATCATGTCGGCAGGGTTCAGGCGCATGACGTGCCCGGTCTTGACGTAAACGCGCTTGACGTTTCGCACTGCATTGATCGTGAAGAGTGCGATAGGAATGACGCCGTGGATCGTGCCGAATGCGACCTTCGCCGACATGCCAAGCCCAAAGGCGAGCAGCAGGATCGGGTAGAGCGTGATCTTGGGGATCGAATAGACTGCGACGAGCATGGGCTCGAGAACCTCGGCGATGGCGCCGTTCAGGCCAAGCGTGAAACCGATCGCGAGGCCGATGACGACCGCCAACAGGAGCGCGAGGCCGAAGGCCTGGGCGGTCTCGGTAAGATGAACCCAGAACTGCCCGGTTGTGACGAGATGGGCCGTGAAGCCGAGCGTCTCGAGCGGCGAGCGCAGCGCGACCTCTCCCACGATCCAATAGAGGATCTGCCAGAAGACGAGCAGCGCGACAACGAGGGTGACGCCGTTGCGCAGGCCGTCGGGAATATGGAAGTCCTGTGCGGCTGACCGGGTCTCGGTCGACGCAACCGTATCGACCTTGCCGGAGACGACCGCGTTGAGAGGCAGTTTGCTGCTCATCGAAGCCCCCGCCGGTTCATGAGCTTCTTCTCCCAGCGGGCGAGAAGCGCGTTGATGGTGATCGAAACGATCAGGATCAGCAGAATGAGCGGATACATGATCGCATTGTCGAAGTTGTTGTAGGCGAAGCTGATCTCGTAGCCCATCCCCCCCGTCGACATGATGAATTCGGCGCCGATGATGCCGATCAGCGAATAGGCGACGGCGAGTTTGGCCCCCGTGAGGATATAAGGTGCTGCACAAGGCAGGGTGATGCGCCACGCGGTCTCGACCGCAGACATATGGCCCATCTTGGCGGTCTTGAGGAACACCCGCGGCACCCGGTCCAGGCCATTCAACGTATTCACGATGACAGCGACGACGCCCAGCATGGTTCCGATGAAGATCTGCGGTGCGTCACCAAGCCCGAAGAGGATAATCAGGAGCGGGTAGAAAGCAAAGACCGGGATCGCATAGTAGGTCGCGAAGACCAGGTCGAGTGTGTCGCGCACACGCTCGAACTGATGGATGACGATAGCACTCGCGACCCCGGTGACAACGGCAATGACGAAGGCGATTGCGGCGTTGCCCAACGTCTTGGCAATCGCGGCATTGAGCGCGCCCGAGGCCAACATCTTGACGAGATCGATGACGATGCGGTGCGGCGGCTGCATCGTGAGGTGGGGGATGACCCCAACAAAGCACAAGACTTCGAGCAGGCCGACGAAGCCGACGACGATACCGATCCGCCAGAATGTGGCGCTCTTCATGCCGCCCCCTCCATCTTGCCGATCGCCTTGAGCGATTCCTCGCGCAGCGAACGCCAGAGCCGGGCTGTAATTGTCCCGAAGCGCTCCTCCTGCACGATGCGGCTGTCGCGATCCTTCGGCCAGTCCGTTTTAACGATATCGATGAGCCGTCCGGGTCGGGCCGACATCACCCCGATGCGATCGGCAAGCATGGCGGCTTCATCGAGCGCATGGGTGATGAGGAAGACCGTCGCGCCGGTCTTGCGCCAGAGGTTCAGCACCTCATCGCCCATCAGGAGGCGGGTTTGCTGGTCGAGCGCGCCGAACGGTTCGTCAAGCAGAATGAGCCGCGGCTCCGTCACTAGCGTCCGGGCGATGCATACGCGTTGGCGCATACCTCCAGACAACTGGGCAGGATAGCTCTTGGCAAAGAATGTGAGCCCCATCATCGCGAGCGCCCGCGCGATCCGTTCTTCGCGCTCCTGATGCGAAATCTTCATGCGCCGCAGCCCGAAGGCAATATTGTCGGCGACCGTAAGCCAGGGGAAGGAGGCATCTTCCTGGAAGACGACGCCGACGCCATCCGGTATCTGGCCGGCGATCGGCCGGCCTTCGAAGGTGACTTCGCCGCGGGTCGCGGTCGAAAGTCCCGCGACGAGTTCCAGTAGGGTAGATTTGCCGCAGCCGGACGGCCCCACCACGGCGAAGAATTCGCCCTGCTTCAACTCAAGATCGATCGCGCCGAGTGCGTGAACGGTGTCACCCGGCCGTCCCGGCCGGGTGAACACCTTGTCTACGCCGCGCAGCGCGACCTGTGCGCTTTGCGAAATGGTCATTTCAATTCCTTGATATCGTCTGGCAGGAACTGGGTATCGATTATTGCCTTGAGGTCGACGTCGCCGCTCAGGGCGCCGATCATCTTCTGCACCTCGACGGACTTCTCTAGCCCGTCCAGGTGGATCTGCCCCGTGCCCCAATATTCGATGCCGTTGGTACGGCTGTCCACGAGGTTCTTGACCGCGCTGCGCGCTACTTCTGGCTCGAGATTATACACCTTGGCGATGATGTCGCCTGCCTCATCGGGATTCTGCGCCATGAACTCCACCGCGCGACGGCGGGCGCGGATCACCGCCTTGATGAAATCGCCCTTTTTCTCGGCCGCCGAGCCAGCAGCGGCACCGAGCACATTGGCGATGGGCGGCAGCAGATCGGAGGCCTTGGCGATAGGCCGATACTTGTCCTTGAACTTCGACCACAGCGGTTCTGGAATGGGCGCGACGTCGACAAGCCCGGTGTCCAGCGCCGCAACGCCTTCGCCGAAACCGCCAGTCTTCACGAGCTCGGCGTCTTCAGTCTTGAGGCCGCCAGCCTGCAAGACCAGCGCTGCCAAGCCTTGGCTGGTGGAGCGAGGGTTGGTAAAAGCGATCTTCTTGCCCTTCAGGTCCTTGACCGATTGGATCGGCGAATCCGGCTTCACTGCCCAGATGAATTCTGCAACTGTCAGCACGTTGTCGCTGATGATCTTGATATCGGCGCCCTGCTGGATCGCCGCGATGATGGCATTCGGATTGACTTCCGCATATGGCGCGTCGCCAGCGAGCATATTGCGCAGCGTCGTGCCGCCGCCGGCCGAGGAAAGGATGCCTGTAACGTCGGCGCCCTCTTCCTTGAAGAAGCCCTTCTCCATGGCCACGGCAAAAGGCATTCCGTTTGCCGAGACGCCGTAGTTGCTCACAACGATCTGTTCGGCTTGCGCCGTGCCCGCCAGCGCCAGGCTGGCCGCAGCGAGAACCGCTAGACGCGAGAATGCATTCGATACTTTCATAAGTTCCTCCCTTTTCAATTCTCCGGGCGTCGCTAAGCCCGTGACTCTCTTTGCCATGCCAAGGCCACTGCTTGCGCGGCATTCATACCCTCGGAAAGGCGACTCCAGTACGTCCTACCTCGCCCCGGGAGTTTCGATCGCCCGCCAGTGGTCGAGATTGACTGCCTGATCCAGGATCCCGCGCACGGCCACGCCGTTGGCGAGCGGCTGCAGTGTTTCCGTCCCCTCGGCATGGCGCCGCAGCGCGGAGACTGCCTGCTGCATGACCGCGACCACGCGAAAGATGATGCTTGCCGGAAAGGACACCTGCGTAAAGCCCATGGCGCCGAGTTCGGCGGGGCTTAGCCAGGGCGTATCGCCGCCCTCGAACATGGCAGCCGACAGATAGGCGCCCTTGAAGGCGGCACCAACCTTCCGGTAATCCGCTTCGGTGCGGAGCCCCGCGATGAAGATGCCGTCAGCTCCCACGGAAAGAAAGCGTTCCGCCCTGTGCATAGCCGCGTCGAGGCCGAGCGGGCCATAGGCGTCCGTGCGGCCAATGATAAAAGTCTCGGGATACCTCCGTGCACCGAGGGCGGTACGAAGCTTCGCCTCGATCACCGCTTCCTCGACCACCGCGGCCGCCTTGTCGGCACGCTGCTGCTTATGGTCACGACTCTGGTCTTCCAGGAGAAGTCCGCGAACGCCGATCGCTTCATAAGCGGCGATCGTACGCGCCACGCTCTTCACGTCGCCATAACCGTCATCGGCGTCGGCAAAGAAGGGCAGCGATGATGCAGCCGCGATATCGCGAATGCCCTCGACCATGTCGGTCAGCCCGATCAGTCCAATGTCGGGATAGGCATGGCGGGCGGCGAGCAACGCCGATCCGCCTATGGCGAAGGCCTTGAAGCCGGCCTGTTCGATCAGCCTGGCGGAGAGCGCGTCATGTGCTAGCGGCGTAACGAGCGGCGTCTCCTGTGCCAGCGCCTCACGGATGGTCGTACGCGTCATGTGTTCCATTCCCCTTCCACGGGCCGGTAGATCCAGCCGCGACCTGTCTTGCCGGCGGCATAATAAGCCTCGATCTCGGCGGCGTGGCGAAGCGTCGTGTCGATTTCATCGTCGCCACGCACCAACGCCTCAGCGCGCATCGCCGGCACCCGGAAAGCGTAGATGTGCCCGTCCGGCGCAGCGATCTCCGACATCGTCAGATCGACCGTGAACACTGGGTTGCTGGGACGGCTCTCGACCGTTGCGGCCAGCGCGGCGAATGTCTCTGCGTCGATCAAGCCGGCAAGCAGGCCATTGCGAAAACTGTTCTCGTAGAAGATGTCGGCGAAGCTCGGCGCCAGCACGCAACGGATGCCGAACTGCTGCAATGCCCAGACGGCCGCCTCGCGTGAGCTTCCACAGCCGAAGTTCTCGTCCGCCAGGAGAATGCTTGCAGCGCGGAACGGCGGCCGGTTGAGCACGAAATCCGGCCGTTCGCGGCCGGCCTCATCATAGCGATGGCCGCCGAAGAGGCCTTTGCCGAGGTCGGCCATCGCGGACCGCAGATAGGCCGACGGGATAATCGCGTCCGTGTTGACGTTGCTCAGCGGCATCACTGCCACCACGCCATTGACACTGGCGAAGGGCTCTCTCATGCATTCCCCTTACGGACATCGGTGATGTGACCAGCGAGCGCCGCAGCGGCGACCATGGCGGGGCTCGCAAGATGGGTGCGACTGCGCGGCCCCTGCCGGTTCTCGAAATTGCGGTTACTGGTCGCCATGCAGCGCAGGCCCGGACCGACCACATCCTCATTAATGCTTACGCACATGGAACAACCCGCATCGCGCCACTCGAAGCCCGCTTCACGGAAGATGTGGTGCAGGCCCTTGTCTTCGGCTGCGCGTTTCACCGACATGGAGCCCGGCACGACGAGCGCGCGAACATTCGGAGCGACTTTCCGCCCGCGCACGACGGCCGCCGCCGCTTCGAGATCCGCAAGACGTGAGTTCGTGCAGGAGCCTATGAAGGCGATGTCGATCGGGATACCCTCGAGTGAACTGCCAGGCTCGATCCCCATGTAGCGAATTGCGGCAGCAGCGAGTTCGCGGCGCTTCACATCGGCAAAGGAGGCGGGGTAGGGGACATGCCCGTCGATGCCCGTGACGTCTTGCGGCGTCGTTCCCCAGGTAACCTGTGGAACGATCTTGTCGCAATCGATGGTGACGTCGCGATCGAAGACGGCGTCCGCCTCTGTCCGCAGCGTTCGCCAATAGGCCAGCGCGAGCTCGAAATCCGCCTCGGCGGGTGCGAATTCGCGGCCACGGACATAGTCGAAGGTCGTTTCGTCAGGGGCTATGAGGCCGAGGCGCGCACCGAACTCGATCGACATGTTGCAGAGTGTCAGCCGCGACTCTGCGGAGAGCGCCCGCACCGCCGGCCCCGCGTATTCGACCGCCGCCCCGCGACCTGCGGCGATGCCGTATTCGCCGATGGTGCGCAGGATCATGTCCTTGGCGGTTACGCCCGGCCCGAGCGTACCCTCGTAGGAGACACGCATGGTCTCCGGCCGCGCGAGCGCAAGCGTCTGCGTCGCGAGCACATGCTCGACCTCGCTGGTGCCGACACCGATGCCAAGCGCGCCGATCCCTCCGACGGTGGAGGTGTGGCTGTCGCCGCAGGCCAGCACGCTGCCCGGCAGTGCAACTCCCAGTTCCGGCGCAATCACGTGCACGATGCCTTGGCGCGGATCGCCGACGCCGAAGTGGCGGATGTGGTGCCGATACGCATTCGTCCGCATCAGGGAAAGGAGCTCGCGGCCTTCCGGATTGGTGTTCTCGGTACGACCCGGCGCCGTGGAGATGATGTGGTCCTGGGTTGCAAGGGTAAGCTCCGGATGACGCACTTGCCGTCCGGTTTTTTCCAAACCCGCGAAAGCGGCGGCGCACGTCGTCTCCTGCAGCACGTGCCGGTCGACGAAGATGAGGTCGCGCCCGTCATCCAACTGCCGAACGAGATGGGCGGTCCAGATCTTCTCGAAGACGGTCTTCGGCCCAGTGGAGGAGGCCGAAGCTCGCGCCGAAGACGTTGCAACGGCTGCTAAGCCATCTGCTTGCGTCGGCGGCGCGTGAACTGGCATGACTTTTCCTCCCACATGAGTCGTGAAACCCGCGACTTCTGGCTTTTGGCTCCGCCCGGTGTTCGCGCAATAATGCGTCCGTTAGAGTAGATTTCTGCTGACGGTAACCTCCTCCGGCCCTAGGGTACACCCACAATTTACTCTTTTGCCATCAGGAAAAGGCATAGCACATGTCGCGCCGACTTCCTCCCTTGAATGCCTTGCGCGCCTTTGAGGCGACGGCGCGCAACGGCAGCCTGACACGCGCCGCCCAGGAACTCTCAGTGACCCAGGGTGCGGTCAGCCGCCATCTGCACCAGCTTGAGAACTGGCTCGGCACAACCTTGTGCCTACGGCTCAGGCGCGGAGTAGAGACGACGTCCGAGGGGGCGGCTCTGGCTGCTGTGCTGCGCGTCGCCTTCGACCAGATCGAGGCGCAGACGCGGCGCATTCAGGAAAAACCGGAAGGCAACAGATTGCGCATCAAGCTGCCCCCGACCTTCGCCATCCGCTGGTTCGTGCCGCGGCTCGCCCGTTTTCACGCACTCAATCGGGATGTGGACGTGCAGATCACTACTTCGCACCAGCAGGTCGATTTCGATCGCGAGGAGATAGACGTCTGCATCCATTCCGGCTCGGAGCCTCCACCGGGCCTCTATTGCAGGCGATTGTTCGGGGAGATCGTGCTGCCGGTCTGCAGCCCTGGCCTGATTGGCAGCTCATCGCCTCTCGTCGAGCCGAAGGATCTGGTCCGTTACGTCCTGCTCTGTTCGATGCACAGACCGGATGACTGGCCTGCCTGGCTTCATGCCGCTGGCGTGACGACGGTCGACGGCAATAGCGGCCTCAAATTCGAGAATTCGGCGCTCGCCTACCAGGCGGCTACCGATGAACTCGGCATCGTGATGGCGCAGCGCGCCTTCGTCGAGGACGATCTGCGCACGGGACGCCTGATCGCACCCTTCGGTTTGAGAGTGCCGACGCAGGGCGCTTACTATCTGGTGTATCCGCGCGCGACGCGGCGGACGCTCCTGATCCGCACTTTCGAAAACTGGATTGTGCAGCAGGCGACCGAGTTGGAAGAGGCCGCCGATGGAGCTCGTTGAAGTCGGTGACTTGCTTGAGGTTGGGTGGCGCCGGTCGCAGGGGTTTTGAAATGTGTGGCGCGACCCGATCAATCGCACCGTTTGCCCGTGGCTGTCGGTCCCGGATTTGTGCTGGCTCGAACATTTCCAAAGCCGCTCGCGTAGCCGACCGGACTTGCATCTATTTGCCGGCAACATAGTCGAGCATCGCTTTCGGTGGAACCTCATTAGGGGCCAGTGGCCGGCCGGGGTAGCGCATTAGGCAAAGTTGGATGGCAAAGCCGAGTTGATTGGGTTCACGGCGCCGTAGCTGGTTTTCCAGCAAATCGGCCGGGCGAAAGAGAATAGTGGCGGATCATGCCAGCCGTCGCGACTCGCTGATCGGGCGCATGAATCTGGGCCAGAAGCTCACCGACGATGCTGTGACGATGTTCATCAAACTGATGAGTCGGCTGTTCTCGCAAGCTAATAACCGCAAGAAGCAGCGGCACGTTGGCGGATGGCCTCATGCCTGCTGCAATCGATGCACGCACCCCATGTAGTCGTCAGCCGAGGTGAACTGCCAGTCTATTTTCCGGCTCTTCCGGTCGCCGACGCCGATAGGCTGTGATCTCTATCTCGACTTTCAGTTCGGGCTTTCCCAAAGGCATACACAGTGTCGTGTTTGCTGGATGGATACCGCGGAACTTTTCGGCCACAAGCCGGTTGACGATCTCCTTGTCCTGACGATCGGGCACAAAGACGTGTACGACGACGACATCCTTCGGAGAGGTCCCGACCGAAGCAAGCGCGCCTTCTATATTGAAGAACGCATGCTCGGCACTTCACTCTTGGGCCGTTGCGGGGTTCCCCATCGGCCGAGACGTGGGGCTCGGCCGCAGGAGACGGCATTCCCCTTGCGCATCCGCCGAGGTTTGATCTGCGTCGGGTCGAAAACCGCTTTGCGCGAACTATGCGCGGAGTATCTTGTCCATCACTTTGCCCTTGGCGAGCTCATCGACCATTTTGTCTAAATATCGGATCTCCCGCATTGTGGGTTCTTCGATAGTTTCGATCCGGACTCCGCAAACGACGCCGGTTATCATGGACCTCGATGGATTCATTTTGGGCGCTTGTGCGAAGAAGTCCTCATAGGTCGTCTTTTTCTCAATTTGGCCATTGAGCGCTTTTTGCGAGTAACCTGTCAGCCAACGAATTACCTCGTCGACGTCAGCCTTTGTGCGGCCGTTCTTCTCCGCCTTGGCGACGAGAAGGGGATACACCTTGGCGAAGCTCATCGAATAGATGCGGTGTTTCGTCATTCATCGCCCTCTTGGTGCCAAGTGGTATTTTAGATCATCCCGACGAGGCGCAGGAAACGATAAGTTCACGGCGTGTCGTAGCAGCCTGTTCTTCGGGCGCAAGGTGCCCGCAATCCTTAATAGTGGCGCAGCGGATGCTGCGAATGCCAACGCTACGAAAAGCCGTCGATATAACGATTGATGTCGCCAGGCTCATCCGCGCCGCGAATGTAAAGCAGCGGTGTTTCGACAAAATCTTGAGCTTCTCCCCCCGCCCTGTTCTGGGCAGCTGCGGTGAGAATGCGCGACTACCAATCAAATCCGACGCGAAGGGCATCTGGTCTTGCATAGGCCGCGCATAAAGCGTGGTCAGGGGCAGGTCCCGCCATCGACGTAGATAAGCCCGACATCGGCTGGAGTGGCACGCGCCGTCAAGTGGAGCGTGGATGAGCTGCTCGATGCCGACAGCCGACCTCTCGCTTGCGGCCCCTAATTTCACCTTGACGGAAGAATCGCTCAGTTTTCAGACCCGGACGGAAGTCGCATCATTCTTGCGGAGCCACCCTCGAGGCTTTTCAAAAGATAACAAGCCCGAAGCGCGCCCTCTCATCAGAACGATAACCATTGCGGTGTTCGGACGTTGTGGCCCACTGGCGGGAGAGGTGCTCTCATCGGACCGATCGGGCAAAGCGGAGTTGCTCCGGCTAGAGGAACTGCCCTATGATCCGGTGCGGGGATGGCCGACGGGAATCGGCGGCTGGTTTGTCCGGGCCGGCATGAACCGCTGCAATGCCCGGCTGAACAGCTACGCTTTCGATCAATTGCAGTTGGTTCCGGAAGATCGGGTCGTGGAAGTCGGATTCGGCGGTGGGACGGTACTGCCCCGGCTTCTCCGGGACGCAGTATTCGTCTGCTCCTTGCAGAAATAGATGATTGCTCCAAGAATTTGTCCTTCCGCACCCAAGGCCCATGCCGTCTTGTCATCACCCAACGCGTCCGGGATCGCGCCGTCAGTGGTAACGAGCTTCTCGTTCAGACAGCCAGCATAGGCGTCATCGCCCTCGGAAGTGACGCGCGCCAGCTGAGTATTCACCGCGATCGTGGCAGCACCCAGCCTGGCGGCATCGTCCTGGTACTCGGAATGGAAAGCGTCGGTAGGATGAACGCTCACGTTATCGCGCGCCAGGTCGGGGTATGCCGCCAGCGCGGCCGGATTGCACGTTTCGGAAATCGCCTCAACGATGGACTGTTCGACGCCGGTTTTTGCGGGGGTGATTGTCGAATAAAGCTTGATTTTGAAGGCATCGTAGACGGGCAGGAAGGCCGGGCCGTGCTTCACAAAGTTCTTCTCGATACAGCCGGCCAGCTTTCCGTTCTGGAGCCGCGCGCTGCGCAAAACCTCTGTAGAGAATGCGATCTGAAGATCGGTATCCTGCCTGCGGTAGTTGACAAAGAAGTCGTAGAGGGATGTCGCCCGTGCCGGCGCAAGCGACATGCCAACCGACAGCATGGCAACTATCAGTCGCGCGGCCAATGTACCAGAAGAACAAGGTGGTGCTACTGCTGGCACTTTCTTAGATCCTCACTGACGCTCGGCAGAAGGTTGACCACGGTCGAGTAGTTCCGGCGCGGATCGGACTTCAGGTAAGCGCCTTCAACCGCAGTCAACCGCTGTTCAAGAATAGGACCTGCGCAAGCACAATAAGGCGCCGTCTCGGGTTGGTTTGCAGGTAGGGCCTTCGTACACATCTCGGCTACGCCCAGTTTATCATTTGGAATTCCGCTTGTCGGGTCTGCGAGGAATTCCTCGGCATTTGCAAAAAAGGTTTGCATGTCGGGGTCTTTACAGGAAATGTCGGTGACGAGTTGTCCATCGGCCTCGGCGCGATCCTGAGCGGCCGCGTCTCGGACCATGTCGTTCATGAACTGCCCGGGGTTATTGAGGGCTTTTCCAAGCCACTGCCCCTCCTGCAACAGGAACTCTGCATTGTTGTTCTGAGCATCTTCGCTGGTCCCGAATACGCCCGATCCCAGTCCTCGCTGAAGCACTGCTCGCAATAATTTTTCCGTGAGGGTTCCCGGGCAGGCCTGATTGATCGGCCTGACCATCCCCACGATAGCGGCGAAGGCGTCCGCCTGATCGTTTCTGAGCGCTAAGAAATCGTGATCAAAAATCGCCCCCACAAGCTGCCGATTCTTCAACTCGGGGGAGTGGAAGATCGAAGCCACATTCTGGCCATGGCTGGCTGGTGATGTCCCGGCGACCGCGGCACTGCCCGTCGTATGGGCCGCAAACCATCCGTCGAGGCCGCGCATGTAAGCCTGCCACATGGGAGATGTCATGACGTCGGAATGGCCGGATTGGAGCTCCGCGACGGCGCTCGATATGGTCCCGATCTCGCCGATGTCCGTGGCTTGGGTCACGACGCTCGCCAGCCCGGCCACGACTTGCGGAATTACGCCGTCTATCTCCTGCGAGGCAGATTGCATGGCGGTCTTGTAGGAAGCGAATTCTGAAAATCTCCCGAGCTCGTTTTCGGTCTTGCTCTTCCACTGTTGCAGGTGGCTGAGCGAGAATATGTCCGCCCCGACGTACTCGACATGGGTGCGGCCGAGCGCGATTATCTCCGTCAAATCCGCATTGACGATCCCGATAGCGACGGTCTCAGCCGAAGCGACTTCTGCGGCTTGGTCCGCACTTCTCAGGGCGTCGATCATATCCGCAATGACGCTCAACCTGTCGAGCGGTCTTGGACTGCCTTGCTTTGCCGGTGGCTCCGCATGCACGGCGACGATTGCGATCTCCGCCTCGCGGTCGATCAGGGGCTTGAGCACGGCTTGGCGAACCTGCATCAGCACCGGCTCCAATTGCATCTCGAGCGGCGAGACATATGCCCGCAATTTCATGAAGCCATCGGCCGTCGCACTGAAATTTGCCCCAGCCTGGGCCACCTGTTTGACGCGGTTCTCCACGGTGGAGATGATCGCCAATTCGCCATCTTCGTCACCTAGATGGTTCAAGTACGGAAGTATTATTTTCACCAGCGCGGGGCTGTCGTCGAAATAGAGCGGATGAGCCAGGCACTCGCGCGCAAGCTCCGTCCATCTGAACCAGATTTCCTGGTCTCCTTTCTGTCGCGTATCCAGTGTGGTCAGCGGACGCCCCAGGAACTTCCTGGTCATCGAATCGTGGAATGCGCTGGCGATCAGCAGCTTCATGGGGGGGTCTGTCGTAATGTTCTTGGTCAGGTCGAGTTTAGGCGCGCCAGTTTGAATCTGATGCGACCACGCCAACATGCTCACGCAGAACGGAAGGCCTTGCGCCGGTACATATGCCGGATCGGCTTTAGCGTGCGAGATCGCCTGCAGGACCGCCTCAGGAAACTTCTTTCTCTGCAAACGCACCTCACAGGATGGCGCAAGATGCATCGCCAGCGTGGATCCGCCATCCTCAAGTTCCACGTTCGCGGATTTGGGAAGCGTGACGAAATCATTGTTGCGGATGATGCTCATTTCGGAGAGATCGATGGTGCCGATGGTCAGGTCGTATTTTGCTGCGTATCGCACGATCGTCTGCTGATCTCCCCGCGACATCACATAGGCGGAATTCGCCTTATCGATCGACCCAAGGACAACGAAGTCATACGTCGTATTCTTCGGCGCGCACGGCGCAGTGCCTTCCCAAATCTCCCGATCCGTAGGCTCGACAGCAACTCCGTCCTCGATCGATAGCGTGTCCGCGTTCGTAAGGGCGGGACCGGGACCAGAGGAAAGAGCACTGCCCACTAGTTCGCGCAATTGCGCCTGACGCTCAGGAGGGAAATTGGGCGCGATAAGTTGTAGGAGAGTGATGTCGCTAACAGCAATGGGATGCCCGCCGATTTCTTTCAAGGTTGTCTGCCACCAATCGTCCATTACCTTGGAATATCTTTGCTGCTGATCTGCGGTAAGGAATTGAAAATACGATCTTAACCTTATGTCGTAATTCTGGAAAAATCGGAGATCACGAATGTCCCTTGGCAATTTTTGAATCAATTGAACAAGCACGTCGGCGTTCTGAACGTAAATATCGTTTTGGCTCGGAAGCTTCAGAACCTGCTTGCGAGCGTCCCCCGCCAGTCTTGCAGCAGGTGTCGTAGACGCAGATGCCGCTGTGCTGCCTGGAACTGCCTGCGCGGTGGCACCCAGTTGGGACAGTTCGAAAATCCGCTCCCTGTACAAAGTGGAAACGCATGTCGGAGCGGTGCATTTGTTTCTCTGCTTGATCCAACGTTTCTGAGCAGCCACGAGTTCCGGTGCCTTCCGGCCGTCAATCGCTTGAAAAGCCGCGTACAGTTTCTCGTCCAGATCGGAGAGCAATGCATCAGCACAGATCATGCGCTCGACGGAAAGTCTCGCACGAGAACAATCAAAGCTTGCTCCTGCAGCCTTTTGTGGCGCATCCAAAAGGAGAGCGGCGGCTGCGACGCAGAGCGTCATAAAAATTCGCATAGCCGCCCTCCGGAAAAGTGTCGTTCCAGCACAACCACTGCCGCAACCGCCATGCCGCAGATCGGGATCGGTTGCCTGCAGAAGGATGCTCCCGCCCAAACCTCCGCGCCACCTGATACCCAGAATCCCGCAGTATCGACGTACAAATCCGATTATAGGCAAGGCAGGATAGCCTCGGTCATCTCACGTATCGACACAAGTACGCCTTTCGGAGAGCGACTCTGTCCGACGAGCGAGGCAAGCTCCCTTGTCTTGGTTTTGATCTGCGTTCGGAAACCCTGCTCTCTTGCAGCTAGTCTTGACTTCTCCGCAGCCGCGCGAGTTCTCGTCTCATTGCCAAAAATGCCCGCTTGCCCAGCGCGCGCAAGTTGTGCACTTGAGACTATCTTGGCTAGTCTCGTCAGTGCCGGCGGCGACCTCGTCTGGGTCCACACCACCCTGTCGTTTTCGAGCCTTCGTAGCTATTTCGTCTTTCGAGGATCGTCGGCCGGATTGATGTACTTTATGCCCCACGGGCCGTTAGTGGTGAGCTGGAGCACCGTCTCTTCGTCGAAATATGCAAAATGCGCCATGCCTGGCGGCAAAGCGAAGTAGCTGCCCGCAGGAATTGCTTTGACGGCGCTACGGTTGGCGGTCTCGCCCATGCCAAGATTAATGGTTCCCGATATTACTGTGTCAACTTCAAGCCCCGGATGCGTATGGGGCGCGATCGCATACCCAGCCGGCTATTTGAGCCGAAGGGCAAACGGACCTTCCTTGGCCGGATCGCCGTACAGGATTGCCAACTCTGCTCCAGCAGGAAGCGTTTTGGGGCCCGGACCCCACTTAACCTCGCTGGGAGTGGTCACAGTGTGCGCGTCCTCGGCCGAAGCAAAGGGGGCGATTGCGCAGGATATGATCCAGCCGACTGCAAGTAGCGATGCAACTTTCATGGTAGCCTCCCGTCTAGGCGGGCTACCCATTCCGGCGGCGTGCCGGGTTGGGCTCGCCAAGGTCCGCGCGTCACACCTAGGCAAGCGATTTGTCGGCTCAGTATAACCGCTGCCCTTGGCGAAAGCGCATGCGAGTCTCGCGCATGCGCTTCACCCAAGGGAATTTTCGAGCACGCTTCTCAAACGATATTGACGTGCCGCGTTACCTGGCCATTGCTCTCCCAGTATGTGTGCTTTTTTGCAATCAAAGGATCGTCCATAGCCGGTTGAACTTGCCCCTCTGTACTGACCGCCCGCGAGGTGACGCTGTGCTCCCCGGCGGAGGGCTTGGGCCAGTTGACCGACCATATCTTCCAAGCAAAGTCCGCCTTGTCCGTCTCATCGATGGCCGCCAGCATCCACGGCCCATCGTCGACTTTCACCTCAACCCGGTCGATCGGCGCGCCCCAGGCGGCCCCGACAATGCGATAGTCATTGCCGATATGAGTGACCCGGGCCGGTGCCGATTTCAGCCGCGCCCGCCCGACAGAAGTCTCCACCCATACAGTCTCGCCGTTGTGGTCCTCCTCGCGCCGTGTGACGTAGTCGCGTCCCATGAAACGGTTCTCGAAGCGCTGGTCGCGCACATCGATACGCTGTAGCCATTTCGCATTCGCGATCCCATACCAGCCAGGCGCTATAAGCCGCAACGGGAAGCCATTATCAGGCGGCAAGGGAGTCCCGTTCATCTCGTAACAAAGGATGTTTTTGGGATCCATGGCGTCGGCCAGCGACATGCTGCGGGCGCCCCATTTGTTGTCGTGGCGAGGGTTGCGGCTCGGAATCTTCCGCATCACGCCTTACACTCGGTTTGCGGTTCAACAAGCTCCGCCACAGGCGAAATGGACAGGACGGATACGATTGAACGGCAATGACCGTGGAATCGGACCCCGCATTTCGCGTAAAAGGGGATACTCGTGTGGTTGTGTTGGAATTTCATGCGAGTGTCGTTCCAAGTACCTGAAAACGCTTCCATCCGGCCACGCTGCAAGTTGGCGGCTATCTGAAGCCAGCTTTAAAAGCCATTTAGGATCCACGGATCGGTGTCGTATCCGAGGCGCGGCTTTTCCGGCGTTGTTCCATCCGGCAATTTGGCCGTGCCAGTCAAACCGCAGTCCAGATCTCTCACCGGCTTCTTGGTCGAATGCTTCGTAGAACACAGGGCCGCAGCATCACCGACCACCACTTTCTTCTCCTTGGCAAAGGCACCACCAGTCGCAGCGATCACGATCGCCGCGAAAAATATTGCTACTCTCATCGGACTTCCCCACCGGTCGCGCATCCCCGAGATGCCAAACATTACGTCAAGGCGGGCTGCTCTTCCATTTCGCGATGGCTTTTACGCTAAGCTCGTCCGCTGCCGAAACCGCACCGCGCCGCCAGTGGTGCGTCCACAGAAGCCCGCCGCCTATTGGGAGCATCGGCAACGGGGCAGATAGGCGGACCGGTGTCGAAGGGCCTGAAAAGAAAAGGCCGAATGGCTCAAGCCAGGCCTTGTCGGTCGGGTCAAATTCTTCAAGGGTGAAGAAAAAGCTTCGCCCGCGCGAAACTACTGGATTAAAGGGAGACGTGAATGGCGGTTGCGAAAGAGGTACCTGGATGACCGCCGTCGGAAAACCGGTCCTCTACCCAGTCACGGAAACGGAGTTTGTGGCGAGTCTGATCAAGCACGCCAGTGATCAGCCGACGGTACAGTTTCTGCAGTACACCTATAGGGTCCAGCAAACGCTCGACCAGGATATCGAAAATTGGGAAGAGCCCGCCGAGGGCAAGGTCGATCAAACGATCGAATGGCTCCAGGAGCGCAACACCAATCCCGACGTCGTGATCACGCCGGATAATTATCGCATCTACGCCCGGAGCCTCGCGGTAAACCTGCTTTTCGTGATCAGTAACGACCGTCCCATCCAGCAGGACCACCGGGTCGCCAATGAGAGCAAATGGGAGGAGAGGCAGCAGGGCGAATATTGGCGATGCGTGGCGATTTGCTCGACCGGCTGGCGGGAGACTTAGAGCGGCTTGCCGGCGCGGAGCATGGTGCGCGACAGCCAACTGTGCTTCCGTCCTGGCGTTCTCTTTCTGGGTCATTTTATCGACCGCGATGAGCCGTCGTTCGCGGTCGTGTAAGCGTGCGGGTTGCGTGCACCGATGACCGCGAACAAGGTGGCGAGGAGGGCAAGCCCTCCGTACCCGACGGCTATTTGCGGCAGCGAGAAAGTGTTGGACAGCTTGCCGGAGATGAGGCTGGGGAAGGCGGCGCCGCTGTAGCAGAGGAGATAGATCGCGCTGAAGATCGGTGCGCGGTCGGCTAGCGTGCTGCCGCGCAACAGACCGCGTGTCGCGGCGCTGATGGCGATGCCTTGGCCGGCGCCCGCAAGGATGGTTGCGATGATGAAAAACACAAGTGTGCCGGCGGCGATCGCCGTGATGACGCCGATCATTCCGGTCAGGAAGATGACCATTCCGACGCGTTGGGCGACCGCCGATGTGAACCGGCCGCCGATAGGAGCGCCGAGAACGCTGGGCGTCATATAGGCGGCGAACACCAATCCGAGAATGAGCGGGCTGCGGGTCTGGAGTTGATCTTCCACCAGCGCAGGCACGAACGCTTGGTAGAAGGCTCCGGTCGCCCAGGTGGCCAGGAACACCGCTGCCGCCACAGGGAGCAGATGCCTAACGTGGGCCGGTACGCCCACCCGAGGCAACAGCGATCGCCAAGCGCCCGGGGTCAGAGTTGCGGTTTCCGGGCTGATTGAGATGAGTCCACCAGACAGCAATAGAAAGCCGACGCAAACCAGATAGATGAGGTCGCGTGGCCAAGGGCCGAACTGGACCAAAGCACCGGAGGCGATGGCGCCGACAGTGAGGCCCAGCATCGGTCCCTGGCTGGAGGCGACGGAGGCCAACCATTCTGGCCTGCTGGGCGCGGCGTCGACGATGTAGGAAGTCAGGCTGCTGCTGGCCAACCCAGTGCCGACACCCACCAGGAGCCGACCGGCCAGCAGGATTTCGATGTCGCGCACATTCAGCAACAGCAGACAGCCCAGCAGCAGCAGACCGAGGCTAGCGATCGAAGTGAGCCGGCGGCCCAGATGATTGGACAGACGTCCCAGCACCAACAGTGAGGCGATAGTGCCGATGGCGTACGCCACCACGGCCATAGAGATGCCGGCGTTGGTGAACCCGTCCTCCGCCCGGTAGGTGTTGTAGAGCGGGATTGGAGCGGCCGCTACGGCAAAGGAAGCGACCAGGGACACCATGGCGGATATGAAAGCCAGCTGGCGCATTCCGCCCCGGCGAGCCTCATTGATCACTGGTGGCACGTCTTGCACCGAGCCGTGCATTTCTGCCTCACGCAATTGAGCTTTGTCCGTTCCAGGCTGCGCTGCGCGTCACTCGAGAAGATCTGCGGAAGCGATAGGCATCGATTGCAGCGAGGAACGAAACCTTCCACTAGCCGGTGCATATGGTTTTCTTAGCGGCGCAGAAGAGCGCTGCGACAATCGTCGCCCTCAAGCCGCCCTACGCCTGTCCGCTCCCAAATGCGTCGCGGCTGGCTCCTCAGGCGCGTTAAAGACCGACGTGGTGAGTAGGACAGCGGCAGCGAGGACCCAGTAGTACCAAGCGTCGAGCCCAGCAAACTTGAAGGCGAACGGTGCGATGACAAACACGACGCCAACGGCCCGGTCGACCCAAAGATGCAGCCAGTAGGGAATGATATGGACGAGCCCGGTGGGATGGTCGGTAAGGGCGGGCAAGAGTAGCGCCGCGACACCGACAACAACCGAAAGCCACACCGCGATCGGTCCGCTCTGGCCGAGCTTCAGCACAAACGGTGCTGCGATCAAGACGACAGCGACGGGATAATCGATGAGGTAGGCGTGCATAGACTTGGTGATGAAGCGGAACGACATTGGTGACTCCTATGGCTTGTTTGCTTGGGCGGGTCCTTGCGACGTGGATAGCGCATCATCTAAGAGGGCGATCACGACGCCTTACGCTAGCGGCCACTCCATGCGTCTCTCGGGTCAGCTCGGTTAATTGCACAGAGCTATCCCGAAAGGCTGACCATTAGAAATGCCGGGTTGTTATCGTTTCCATTCCAGTCGCCCGGCGCGCCATGGAAGCGTTAATGCGGCGTAGAGCGTCGGCCGACAGTAAGTGCGGAGTGCACTTCAGGCGCACGACGTGACCGTGCTTCAGACCTTACGTCATCAGCTTATTCCCTAGCCACCCCACAAGAGCCGGATCACTTGCCGCGCGTTATGCCGGGGTGCTTGCCTTCAACATTCGGCGTCGCAGCCGTCAGGCGACCTCTTCGATCACGAGGTCCCTTCCATTGAACGAGACCGTGTCACCGGCGCGCTTGCCTTCCAACTCAGCATAGATCGGCGCTTGCGTGGAGATGCCCATAATTTCGTTGCCGTCGCACGCAAATTTGGCCGTCGGCACGGCAACAACGAAAAACCGACCGTGTAGCTTCAGCATTGCGCCTTCTTCGACCTTGCTCTTTGGTCCGAAGTCTATCGTCGAGCTTCTCGATCTTGTCGGAGTGCGAGTGAACAGTGTCGTCGAAGGCTTCAGACAGGTCGCTTGCGAGCTCCGCCTGCGCTTGTTCATCGTATTCGATCGGCTCACTTCTATCCAGCCGGGCGCTCGCGACATACTCCAGGTATTTTTCTCTCGCGCTCTCGAGGTCGCGCGCCTCGAGCGACAGCATTGTTTGCTTCACGATCTGCTTATTCATCTCACGTCGTTTTAAAGGAGGCGCCGCGGGCCGGCGCTGTGGTGACAGTGTCGGCAAGCCCGACCACTGCGCGCTCATTCGTTGTCGGGAACGTCAGCCCCCTGGTAAGGGATTCTCTCAACCCTGGAATCTCGTAGGATGCTGGCGACCAGACAGACGTAGGATTGCTTCACCGTGTCGAACCCGAGCATGGAGGATGACTGCCCTAACGGACACGGGGGGAAGTCAGGAAACCCGATGCGCAGCACAAACCGCTCGGGATCCCGATCGAATTCCTCCTTAAATATCTTTCGCAGGCCATATCGGCTCGCTATTTAGTCTCCGTTGTCGTGACGTGTGGGGCGGTTCGCGTTTAGCTGTTCGTCAAGCCCCCGCGAGCGCTCCTGGTCCAAGGCATCAAAGGTATCGATCAACAAGCCCTTGCTGCCGCCCCCCCTGTCGGTGATCGCATAGATGTTGGAACCGTCTCCCGCTTCGGGCGGGCTCTCGAACCTTATCGCGCCATCAACGCGGGCGCCGCCGCCACCTACGGGCTTCTCGGCAGTCAGGTCGTAGAGTTGGCCATCCTTATCCGGTATTTGTGGTCGTAGCCGCGTCTCAAGAGATCTGAAACAGCCACGACCATGTCCCTCGCGTCGAGGTTCATCTACATCCTCCTAGATTTTCGCCGCTCAGGCGGCAAAATATATCGGTCACAGGAACAGACCCGCGAACGCGACACCACACGACAAGTGGTCCCTAGACACCCCGCACCGAACGCTAAGTTTCGTAACAGACGTTGGGAAATGCAGTACTGTTCTGGTTTCCATTCTCGCAATTGCGGCCGGATGAGATCCGGTCGCCTCTGGTCTAGCCGTCGGCCGCGACGTAGTTCGACGGGAAGAGCGCACGCATCGTTTCCTCGTCGTTCACCTTCTTGAACTCGTGATCCGTTCCGACCGCACGCGCCCTCGCGACGGCGGGCCGACCATCGATTGCGGCGAACCAGCGTTTGACGTTCGGGAACGGCGCCAAGGGATCGTCGGCGCCCTTCATCACACGTGAGGCACGGTCTATCCAGCCCCAGGCGGACATGTCGGCGATCGTGTAGTCGGACCGGACGATATAGTCGCGGCCGACGAGTTGACTGTCGAGTACGCGATAGTGGCGCTCCACTTCGCGGCGATATCTGTTGACGGCGTAGTCCAGGCCGTCGGGAGCCGCAAACTGGAAATGCACAGCCTGTCCCGAGAAGGGCCCCAGGCCTGTTGCTAGGAAGAAAAGCCATGACAAAAGCTCACCCCGGTCGGCGGGCTGACCAAGGAAGCGGCCTGTTTTCTCGGCCAGGTACAGCAGAATTGCGCTGGAATCGAAAACCCGCACCTTTTTTCCGCCTGGGCCTTCTGGGTCGACGATCACAGGGACCTTGCCATTGGGATTGACGGCGCGAAATGAGGGCTGGTGTTGTTCGCCTTTGCTGGTGTCGACCGGCACCAGCTCATACGTTAGCTCAGACTCCTCCAAGAACAGGGCCACCTTGGCTGGATTGGGCGTAGGGTGGAAATAGAAGCTGATCATCGCACTCACCTTCAGGATTTCACAGACTGCGCACAAGGGCCGGGCGCCGGGTCGACGGAGCCACTGGACCAAGCCGCCGACGCCACATTGCCAATGCGTTCGTCCCTACGGAAGTGCCGCTGCATTATCGATTTCATTCCCGACCGCCTGACGCCTACACTCGATCGCGACCGGCACCACGACCTGCAGCCCTCGGCGAGCATCACCTTCGCGCCGGGTCCCGACGCCACGCCCGCGGCGCGGACGTCTCCTGACCCGCCCCCGATCACGAACAAGGTCGACATCGAATTCCACTTCACCGGAAGGCGCTGAAGCGGCGGGCGCCAGTCTCGACGCGGCTGGAGGTCACTGCAATTCGTCCGTGTCGCTCAACTCAGGCATCCGATCCATTCTGTGGGCGGTCGAAATGCGTGCGCTGACCGTATTTGTCCGCGCACGCCGATTTCCGCCTAGACCAGAGCTCACTCTGGATATGAACGAATGTGAGTCCTGGCGAACACGCCGCCGCTTCAGACTCGCGCCATCGTGTTTTGAACTTTCGGCTCAGTGCATCCGTCGATGATCAGTGCGGCTGCGCCGCCTCGCGCAAGAACCACGCGCGCTTCTCGGCGGCGTCTATGTACCCTTCGAGAAGGCTTGCCGTCGCAACGTCGTCCAACTCGTCGCAGAGCTTGTGCGCCAGCCGCATCGAAGCCGCCAAGGCCAAGTTGCCCTCCATGAGCTCGGCGAGCATAGCGACCGGTGCAACGCCATCGGCATCGTTGTCCGCAATGGTTCGCAGCCGCGCCGCCTGCCCAAGCGAGCGGATCGTCCTGCTGCCGGCCGCGCGGACGCGCTCCGCGAGTGGGTCGATCAGGTCGAGAATGTCGCTCGCCTGCTCGTCCAGCATGAGGTGGTAATCCCGGAAATGGGGGCCGCTCACGTGCCAGTGGAAGTTTTTGGTTTTGAGATAGAGCGACAGAGCGTCAGCAAGGAGCTGGTTGATTTTTGCCGCGAAGGTCGCAATCGAGTTTCGCACCGCCGGCTCGTCTCGCTCGCCGTTCGGCAGCTCTTGGACATTTGTTGTCATGTTGGCAGCCCTTTCATTGTCTTTGTACGTGGGAGTCCCTGGCGTGCGTGGAACGAGCGGGGAGGGCGCGTGCTCGTCAAACCGCCGGTTAGGGCGACGATCGCTTTATTGACGTTCTCGAGCGCATAGCCGCCGACCTGTTCGAGCGATGTGGAAGGTCCGGCATTTCGTCAGGCGCCACGCCGCACGCGACGATCCCAGGGCGGGGGGACGCAAACGCCTCGATCAAGTCGACTCGAGCAGCTTATGATGAGCCGTCTTCCACTGACGGAGTGTTGCCGTTCGATGTAGGCTTGCAGCCAAGTCATGCACGACGGGCGCGAGGCCCGTCGCCGATCAAGGGCTTCGGCCTAATGGTTCGCGCCGCCTAGCGGCTTTAGGTTCGCACAAAATTCCGCGTAAGGCTTGCTCATTGCCTCATCTTGGCACTCTTTCATCATCGCGTCCTGATCGCTCTTCGACATGCTTTTCCACGCGGCCTCGAATTCGGCCTTGGGCTTCATCGTTTTCATTCCTGCATCATTGAAAAACGGCGCCATCATCGCTGGCGAGTCGAGAGCGCCTGCGAAAGCCCCGCCACCAAGCGTTGAAAAAGCCAATGCTCCGAACAGAATGGGTCTCAGGTTCATTAGTAGGTGTCCTTCTGGTTTGCGGGAGTTCTTCTGCAATGTGTGTTTGCCCAGGATCGAAAATTGCGTTGTTTCTGGCGCGCTCAGATTTCGCCCGAAGCCGCCAATCCAGGCCAATGAAAACGTTGTATGGATTTCATGCCGGTCGGGAATTGTAGGCGACGAATTCTTCCACTTTCGCCAAAAGCAAATGATGTCAGACAAAGATCACGCTCATCAGATACCGGCGGTCAGCCTTCAAAACCGCCCAAGCCGCTTGTAAGTTCGTTCTCCGCTTTCCACGTAGCGAGCTGCACGTCAGAGCCGGTCGTGGAGGCGCCCTGTCGGAGGCTGGGTAGCAGGACTGTCCGTGACGACCTCATCCCGGCCGGTTATCGATTGGATGTCCGCTTTCTATGATCTTACCATGTCGGCGACCGGTACTCTCACTACGGCGTGTGGCCGGTCAGAGGAACTCCAACATGGCGACGGAAAAGGCGGTGTTGGCTGGTGGATGCTTCTGGGGCATGCAGGCCATGTCCCGGCGAGTGCGAGGCGTGGTCTCGACACGCGTCGGCTACACTGGCGGCGACCTCCCCAATCCGACCTACGGCAACCATCAAGCGCACGCAGAGGCAATCGAGATCATCTTCGATCCCGCGGTGGTAAGCTACCGGGCCATCCTTGAACGCTTCTTCCAGTTTCACGACCCGACAACCTACGAGCAGGAGCGACTTTGGACCAAGCTAGCTGCCATCTTCTACCCCCGACGAACGGCAGAAGGAGACGGCGCTCGCGACGGCCGCAGAAATCGATGTCTCTGGGTTGTGGCCCGGTCCTGTCACGACTGAAATCAACTCCGAGGAGCGGTTCTGGCAGGCCGAGGCCGAGCACCAGGACTACCTGCAACGGCACCCGGGCGGCCAAAGCTGCCATTATCCGGCCAAACTGGCGACTGCCGTCGGCTCGTGCATGCCAGGCGACGCGGACCGTCGAGGGACCGGAGGACTGAGGCGCCTTCCAGGAGCCTGCCATATCCCCTTGTGCCCGAACCTAAACGAGAGGGTCGATACCCGCAGCTCCCAGCTCGGCTATATCGGCCTCAAATTCAACTAAGCCTTGTCGCGCGCCAATGACCTCTCGCAACTCGCTCACTACTGATGTGCCTGGAGCTCGTTTCCAGGCTTGAAGGCATCGGCTGTTATCGTGCGTCGCGCCACCACCTCACGAGTAATCACCGCCGCTCTGCTGAGTGAGGTTACCGAGATAGTCGCGCTTCCCAATAGCCGCACCGAGCCGCCTGAGGATCGCGTGAGCAATCGAGATGTGGAAGAAGAAGTCAGGCAGAACCAGGTGCCGGATATAGTCGTCGCCGCCGTACCACCCGCGCACGATAGGCGGCGTCAGCTCGTATGTGTGGGACTGCGCGCCGGCAATTTCCTCCGGCTGCACGTTTTGTAGAAAGCCGCGCGTCTCAACGAGCCGCCCCTTCAATGCTGGATACATCATCGCCGTGGTGCGGGGTGCCGGCGGGTGGCGCTGCATCAACTTCGCCATGTGCGCGTCGACCTTGTTGCAGCTTACGGAGAACTGTCCTCCGAAAGACAGCATGCTGGGCGTGAGCCGTTCGCCAAGGATCCTCCCGGGATCGAATCCCTTGCTCCGCTCGAGCGCTTGAGCGTGGTCGAGATAATCATCCATCACGTTCAGGCCATGTACCATGACAGGGACAGTGATGTCATAGACCGAGAAGGACACGCCAATCTCCATGCGCTCGTTTGTACTTTGAACGTCCGTCGGACCCGAAAGGTCGCTGACGGGAACGAGTGGTCACAATAAGCCCATCAATCTTCCGATTTAGCCACGCCAGTCTGCCGGACTCGACATTGGCTCGGAGAAACCGCCGCAGCAGGTGAGCGCCTACGCGTGCGGCAGGCTGGAGCCGCTCCGCTGACCTGTGCGAGCGCCACTGCGGTGCCGGCGACCGGCGCAATGGCAACGCCCAGGCTGACAGTCCTCGGTAACTTCATTGGAGGTCTCCTTTGTCGCTCGCTGAAGACACTATGACTTGGCTGGCGAATTCAATCGCTTTGGAGGCGGCCACGCATCGCGACCGGGCGAATGGACGTCAGCATCCGACTCAACCGACGAAATTAGAAATTCCTTTTGGATATGCATTTGATAGGAATGGGATATCGTTGTCCAAAAGCTCCGGTCGCAACCGGCGTCGCGTCGGTCTTCGATCAGCCGTCGAGGAACGCACCGTACTCAGGGTGCGGCGCGGCGTAGGAAGACATGAAGGGGCACTTCGCGATCGCTCTTTTGCCGTCGCGTTGCAATGCTTCGAAAACGCCATGCGCCAGCCGCGATCCGTACCCAGGCCGGACAGCTCTTATGACACCAATGTGTGCAGGACGACCCCGCCGTCTTCGAATCTAGAGGCAATGCAAACCGGCTCATGGCGGATTGTCCCGGATCTCCCTTTTCACCTTCTGTCTCCTTGCTCATCAGCCTAACAAAGTTAGCAGCCAATAGGCGGTGGTCTGCCGGCAGACGGCGAGCGAAGCGTGTGCCTGGAAGCACGGCGATCGAATAACGCGGCGCAACGCCCCACCGTCAGGACGTTGGCAACGCGGGCCACGAAGACGCTTCGCAGCTCATAAGGCAATTTCTATCGACCGCTCTAGGACATCTCGGATCGCGCCGTTATCCATCAAGACCCATTGAGGAACTCCTTGCCACAAGCTTGCGGAGCCGCATTGTTTGGAGCCACTCCCTCGAATGGTGCATCGTCCGGTATGGCCCCCATGCGGACGAATCGGCTCCCGACCGTCACCCTGCACTCACGGCGACAGGAACGGTATGACCGGTAAGGATTAAGGCGTCGGCTGGCTGCGTGCATCGATCGGCACGTGTCTCTCACGGGCGAACGCGGATGACCGTTTTCCCCGCGCGTCGTTCGGTCGAGTTGAAGGCGGCGATCGCCTCGTCGAGGGGCGCGACTTTGCCGATGTTCGTCCGCAGCCGTCCGTCCCGCACCCGCTGGACGATCTCGCTCAGCTGGGCACGATCGGCTTCGACGACGAAGTCGACCGCCAGGCCCTCCACGGGCCGCGTCTCGGCCGGGCCGACGACGGTCACCAGCGTGCCTCCGGCTCGGATCAGCGCCGCGGACCGCTTCTGGATGTCGCCGCCGATGACATCGAACACCAGATCGACTGCGCGCACGTCTTCCAGGGTGTCGTTCTCGAGGTCGACGAATTCGTTTGTGCCGAAGTCGAGCGCCTTCTGGCGGTCGGCAGAGCGTCCGGTGCCAATGACGTAGGCGCCGGCCTCTCGTGCGAGCTGCGTCACCATCGACCCGACGGCGCCGGCCGCACCATGCGCAAGGACGCTCTGCCCCGCCTGAAGACGGCCGTGCTGAAACAGTCCCTGCCACGCGGTCAGGCCCGAGATCGGCAGGCTAGCGCCCACCGTGAAGTCGATATCGCCCGGCAATGGCGCGAGGTTGCGCGCTTCCATGGCTACATACTCCGCCAGGGTGCCGTCGCGATACCAATCGGCGAGGCCGAACACCCGCTGGCCCACCGACAGTCCCGTCGTACCGTAGCCCAGGGCGGTGACCACTCCGGCCAGTTCGTGCCCGGGGATCGATGGCGTCCGGTCGCCGTCGACGCGATCGGTCCAGGTCGAGGGCCACGTCAGCTCGGTCGGGACGAACCCCGACGCATGGATCTCGACGACGACATCGTTTATCGCCGCCTGCGGCTCGGGCCGCTGCACCAACTTCATCCCGGCCGTTCCTGCAGCCTGGTCCGTCACTACGATCGCTTTCATGGGAATTGTCTCCTCGGGTCTTTTGTCTGCTTAGCGGAAATGCTTCATCGATGAGCGCGATTCGCTCACGGACGAATGCGGATGATCGTCTTCCCCTTACGTCGCTCGGTCACGTTGAACGCGGCGATCGCCTCGTCGAGGGTTACGACTTTGTCGATGTTCGTCCGCAATCGTCCGTCCCGCACCCGTTGGACAATCTCATTCAGTTGGTCACGATTGGACTCGACGACAAAGTCGACCGCCAATCCATTGGTGGGCCGTGCTCCGGCCGGGCCGGCGATGGTCAGCGGGCGCGGTATCAGCGCTTCCGCAGGAAACATCACGTTGGCCGTTACCTCGACGAAGCCGGCTTCGTTCCGGCCGAATGAAAGATAGAAGGGCGTTGGCGATGGCAATCTGGTGGCGATAGTACTCGCGGAAGCATCCACGGCTTGGGAGGAGGTGGGTTGGGATGCTTCCGCGAGAGCGGCGATCTTTGCCGCCGTTCCTGCCAGGACGCCCGGCGCCAGCGAAGCAGCGCCCGCGGGGAGCGGCAACGTCGAGAAAGCCGCGACGGACGTATGGAAAATTTTGTCGCTCTGTTCGTTGCTCAGGAAGTTGCAAACCACTTTTTGGTCGCGGCATAATCGCGAGTCCATAGAGCGCTCCTTTGCAGCCCACGCGCGACGCGCTGCAATAAATTCAATCGATGTCAAGGCGGCCGCGTGTGCTCGGCCGGCCCAGCCAGACTCAAAGATCGGACGCGGCGGACGAAATTAGAAATTCCCTTTGGACATGCTTTCGATAGGCGCGAGGTATCGTCATCCAAAGGTGCCATGCTCACAATTGCCCAGGGCCGTTGCAAGGACGCTCATTGCCGGACTGTCCCGGATACTGTCGCAGACCGAGGAGCCGCGTGGCCGCGCGGCACGCACAGTGTAGGTATGACGCTGACGTCCGATACTGGTGCGTCGCGATCGGTCGGTCGCGAATTCGGCCGTGCGACCGAGACTCGGGGCTTCCTGTTGAGGCGCCTGGGCATCGGTTTGTGTGAATTTATAAAGTTTGCCGGTCGCTGAGACGCTCAGCAGGATCATTCATGTTGCGCCTGAATATATCTAATTCGACTTCAGCCACTACTCCGTCAGCTGCAACTGAGTGATTGTTCAGCGTCTTCAGTTGAAGGCAGTGAAGATCGAACCGATCAATCCCACATCAGGTGGGAGCGTGAATGGCCCTTCGCCCGGTTGCGCAGGCCGAAGGCGTGGGCGAGATGGCATCGTCCCGCTGTCTCGCAGTCGAGCTGGGCCTGAGCACCATAAAGAAGGCTTCTGGACGTGGCAGGCGAGCCGTTCTGGCGTATATCGCGACAAGACCTCGACAAGTTGATGACCACTTTGGACGTCACCCTAGTCAGCCTGTCGGAGTGCACGCTTGCGGCGGGAGCCCACTTGGCGGTTGCCCGCGCGGCAACCTCCACCATCCACTACTGCTTTCGAGGCGCCGGGTTCATTCTCCGTGATCATGAAACGCCCATACGCCTGATACCGCACACGCTGGTAGTCGTCCCTCCTGGGCGAGCGATGACGATCACCGCAACGGAGCATCCGATCGCACTAAGGAACGCCGGCAAACACAACAACGGCGGCTTCACACTGGGGTCGTCTCAGCGGCACACCGTCGGAGACGGTGATCCGACACTGGTGCTTGCGTGCGGGGCCTTCCGGGCCACTTATGGTCCGGCGCTCGACTTGTTCGCCTCCTTGGCAACGCCCATTGTCGAGAGGTTCGACGTGCACGACCAGCTCGACCAAGTGATGACCTACGCGATGGCCGAGCTCGCAGCCCAGGAGGTTGGTGGAGGGCCGATGTCGGCGGCACTGCTGAAACTTGTTCTCCTCGCATTGCTCCGGCGCAGCCTGGTGTCGACGAACGCGTGGGTGGAGCGGTTTTCGAACTTGAGCGATCCTCCGATCGCACGGGCATTTGCCGAAATGGCCTCGCGCCCATCCGCGCCGCACACTGTCCAGAGCTTGTCTCATGCCGTCGGTCTCAGCCGCTCGGCTTTTATGGCTAGGTTTTCCGCCGCCTTCGAAGAGTCTCCAATGTCATTGCTCCGCCGCGTGAGGATGCGTCACGCGGCGGACCTGCTCGCGGCCAATGCGCTGTCTGTCGATCAGGTCGCCCTGAACGCCGGCTACCAGAGTAGAAGCAGCTTCACGCGCACTTTCCGCAGATATTACGGCAGCGACCCATCAGAGTACCGCGCCAAGGCGCAGCGAGCCTGGTCCAACAGCGCTACGCCGATCGAAGACGCGATCGAGGAATCCGACGCAGCCTGACGCCGGTGTTCGCTCCGGGATTGCGTAGGCGCGACCGCGGTAAGGTGCGCTGGACGCACCAGCGCCCCCAGCAGCCACGGGACGCTTTGAGACATCAAGGCTTTCAGGTGGTACACGAAGATCATCACGGCTCCGCGTTTTCTCTCAGCCGAGGCGACGTCGCGGAACTCACAGAAGGCTTTCGGCGATCCTCCGGCGGAGCGCCTTCAAGTCGTTCGCGAACAGGCGGACCGAGCTGTCCGCCGCCAAGCGAAGTCCTGAGAATTGCCAACGCGTGTGCCGGAAAGAAATTGCGATAGCTCGCGCGGAGGTATCCCGGCGGCGTCACGCAAGATCCGCCGCGTAGAACGAACTGCCCGGACATGAACTGCCATTGTATTCGCCGACCGCGCCCTCGACCGCGCGGAACCCCGGTGAGGCGAGGACGGGCTGTGCGTGTCCATTCCCAGGCGTCGCCGAACATCTGATGCATCCGCGCTTGGAATCTGAAAGCTGTGTCCGGCCGTCCAAATCTCGCAGCCTTGTCGTGTGTGGGCGACTTCGCGGCGGCGGGAATATTTAACAAAACGGTTTGTGAGGCACATGCAGTCAAGATGTGCCCGCCGCAGGTCACACGTACCGCAGCCGCCCTCAGGCGGCGTTCCTTCGCGGCAACTTCCAACCCGGCCGGACGAAGTGACAGGTGTAGCCGTTCGGGTAACGTTCCAAGTAGTCCTGGTGCTCGGGCTCCGCCTGCCAGAAATCGCCAGCGGGATAAATCTCGGTCACGACCTTGCCCGGCCACAGTCCTGAGGCTTCAACGTCGGCGATCGTGTCTTGCGCGACGCGTAGCTGTTCGTCGTTGGTGTAGAAGATCGCAGACCTGTAGCTCGTGCCGCGGTCGTTCCCCTGCCGGTTGGGCGTGGTCGGGTCGTGTATCTTGAAGAAGAACTCCAACAGGTCGCGGAAGCTCGTCTTGCTTGGATCGAAGATGATCTCGATAGCTTCTGCATGCGTGCCGCGATTGCGATAGGTGGCGTTCTTGACGTCACCGCCGGAATATCCGACCCGTGTCGACACGACGCCGGGCAAACGCCTCATCAGCTGCTGCATTCCCCAGAAGCAACCGCCGGCAAGGATCGCTCGTTCTGTACTCGCTGCCATTGTCAGACCTCCTGTTTTGCAACGGGCTTCGCGTACTGGCCGTACCCTTCGCTCTCCATTTGATCGCGGTGGATGAAACGAAGGGAGGCCGAGTTCATGCAGTATCTCAACCCGCCCTTGTCGAGCGGTCCGTCCGGGAAGAGGTGGCCCAAGTGGCTGTCGCCGTGCTTGGAGCGGACCTCGGTCCGTGTCATGCCATGCGAGCTGTCGTCCTTCTCTACGACGTTCGCGGCCTCGAGAGGCCGCGTGAAACTCGGCCACCCGGTGCCGCTGTCGGACTTGTCGAAAGATGCGAACAGCGGCTCGCCGGAAACCACGTCGACGTAGAGGCCAGGCTCCTTGTTGCCCCAGTATTCGTTGGCAAAAGGGCGCTCGGTCCCGTCAGTCTGCGTGACGCGGTGCTGCTCCGGAGTCAGCTTCGAGACCGTCGCTGGGTTTTTCCTATAGGTCGGCATTTCGCGGAGCTCCTTCTCGCGCAGGCTGGAAGAATAGGTAGCGGGTTGGCGAGCGTCTAATCACCTCGGGCTATCGAAACGATGCCATCGACGCAGCGCAAGCGGCAAGAAGCACTGCTTTGGCGAGCCGTCGGTCGGAGTGATTCCGTCCTCGACATGCTTGTTCAAAGCCGTCGATCCCTGTCGGGGCGACGCGCCCACCGGCCGCGGTCCGCAACAGGTCGTGGTGTTGGGTGGCGGACCCCTCCGGCTAAGACGTGGAAGCGGCACGGCGCAGCGAGGCCAAGATTTGCGCCGGCTCCGCCCGCATCGTGAAGTCGGGTTCGACGGACGCGCTGCGGATCCGGCCCTCCGTGTCGATGATGTAAGTCGCGGGAATGGGCAGCATCCAGACTGGCGAACCGTGCCGCGCACCGAAGTCGAAACCGAGCCCGGAATAGTGCGCTTTGATTTCGTCAGGCACCCGGAACAATATGCCATACGACAACGCAACGCCGTAGTCGACGTCAGACAGTACCTTCAGGTCTAGGCCCAGACTTCGCTTGAGTTGCCGCGGGAATTGTCCCGTCTCGGGTGTCACGACCGCGAGAGTTGCGCCGACGCTCTCAAACTCCTCCTTCGCCGCCTGAAGGGCGCACAGCTCGGCGGTGCAGAACGGACACCAGTCTCCTCGGAAGAAACTCAGGACGAGGGGGCCGCCCCGGCGCAGCTGGTCGGAGGAGTGAAGACGACCGTCCGCGTCCGGAAGGAGGAAGTCCGGCGCGGCATCTCCGACCTTCAACGCGTACGATACCACGTCTATATCGCGAAGCCAGCCCACGAGGTGGTTGTATGACGCCCAGTCCGCTTCGCTGAACCTCGTCAACAGCTCCGAACGAATCTGGGCGAGTGTCTTGTCGATCTGGCTTGGCATCCGTTTGGCGTCAAACTGCGGATCGGTTGGCTGGAAGCGGTTGGCCGGCGGCGTGCGTGCCGCGGTCATGCCGGCACGCCCGCCGCCTTCGGAAACGTTGGGTCCAGCATCCCGCGATGGGGGACATCGATCGACCAGTCGCGAAGCCGCGCGACCTTGACAAAAGCGTCCAGCGCCGGCGAGTAGCGGCGCCCCTGCACAGCCAGCAACCGGACTTCCCGCCAAACCTGATCGCCTTCGAGCGGAATGGTCTTGAGTGAGGGAAGGCGCGGCATGTGCTCTGGTGCGAGCATCACGCCGAAGCCAGCCGCCGCCATGTGCTGCAGGTGCAATTCATGACCGCTGCAGTGGCCGAGATGGGGTGGTCCCTTTGGAAAATACGTCTGTTGGATTTTTGGGGCGACGTCGCATCCCGCGCGATCCAGCAAGACGGTCTGTCGGAGGTCGTCGATACCGATCGATAGACGGTTCGCCAAGCGGTGTGTTGGCGCGAGAACTGCGACGTAGCGCTCCTCGAATAGCAACCAGTCGTCGATGCGGGCGGGCATGTCGGGCACGTCACCGACGATTGCGGCGCTGATCTCCCCCTCAAGCAATAAATCGACGAGTCTCTGCGCTACACCCTCGTACAGCTCCACGTGAAGTCCAGGCACGAACTTTGCAATCTCCGCGATCGGATCGAGCACGAGCGACGCCGAGATGGAGGGGGCGAGGCCGATCTTCAGTGGTGCGACCTCCTTGCGCTGGAACTCCTGGGCTCTGCGACACACCGCCTCCGCCGAGGACAATGTGCGTTCCAGCATCGGAAGGACTTCCTTTCCGAGGTCGGTGAGCTGCGTCAATTGGCGCTCACGGTAAATCAATTCGCCGCCGAGCTCCTGCTCAAGCTTCTGCACCCCCTTTGTCAGGGCGGGCTGCGTTACGTTGCACTGCTCGGCCGCGCGAGTGAAGTTGAGGGTGGCCGCGACGGCGAGGAAGTAGCGGACTTGATGAAGCTCCATGTGTTTTCTCCGTCAAGTGGCTGACCATTATGATGGCGAGGTTATGCACCCGGTGGCGTGCGGGGCACGCCGTAACAACGGAGCATGGATGCCACTTGCAGGCGCACGTTGGAATGGCCGGGTCTATTCGTTTGGACGCCCGGACACGCTTTCTGGAGCCCCAGAAAGCGGCTAGTGCGCAGCGAGGTTGGCGAGGACCGGAATCAGATCGCACGGGTCGCCGCGTCGCGTATAGTCGACACTGATATCGGCGTATTTGATCGTTCCGTCGGGCGCAACGACGTACCGGGCCGGCATAGTCAACGTCCAGCTCGGATCGCCGTTGAAGGTCGCGAGATCTATGCCGCATTCCTTCTCGACGAAACGCAGTTCGTCGGAGGCCCTCCAGCGTAGGCCGAAAGCGTGCGCGACCTTGCCACCCGCGTCGACCAGGCTCGCGAATGAAAGGGCATTCCACCTCTGCGTCTCAAGGCTGTTGTGGGCCGTCTGTTGTGAGATGACAACCAGCGAGGCGCCGAGGCTGCGTATGTCGTGAGAGCACGCCTCGATCGCGCGAAGGTCGACTGTGCAGTAGGGACACCATCTCCCCCTGTAGAAGAAGAGAACCATCGGGCCTCGACGCAGCGCCTCGCATGATGAGAATGCCCGGCCATGCCCATCATGCAGCCGGAACGGAGGGGCTTGATCCCCGGCCTGCGCGGCCCGCTCGGCCAATCCGGATGTGGCAAGCGCTTCCACCGCCCGTTGCCGAACCAGCGTCACGTTCGGCGGGGTCCTGGCCAAATCCTCGGCTCTAACGGCGTCCAATTCGTCTTGGAGTAACATCTTCGGCTCGTCGCGCGCGGCCCGGCATGCCACTAGCATAATCGCTGGTGCAGCGTGGCTCCGGTAGTCTTGCCGCGCGAGTTTGAGTTATTTTTCTCATGCATGAATGATCGCCCGAGAGAGAGTTGGCTACTTCGTCGTTTTTGCGCATATCTTTGGCGCGGAGAGCTTGGCCAGGTCGGCCGCAAGCGACTTGCGCAGCCGAGAAGCGGCGAACTCCATGAAGCGCCGCAGCTTGAGGGGCAGGATCGCCTGTCCGGTGTGCACCAGATGCACCGGGATCGGGTCAGGCTCGTAGTCCTCCAGGATGATCCTGAGCTTCCCCGCGGCCACAGGCCTCGCGATTTGGTAAGAGAGCACGTTCGTCACGCCGACGCCGGCGAGCGCCGCGTCGATCGCGGACTCCGCCGTGTTGATCTTCAGCCGACAGTAGGGACGCACGCTCCTCGTCGCCTTGCCGCGCGGCTTGAAAACCCACGTCATCCCAGCTGCGAGTGCCGTGAACGTCACGCACATGTGCTCGGCCAGGTCGTCAGGCGTTTTCGGGACGCCATGGGCGGCGAAATAGTCGGGGCTGCCGCACACCACACGCCTGATCTCGCCCACCTTCGTCGCGACGAGTGTGCTATCGGGCAACATGCCGACGCGGACGGCCAGGTCGATGTGCTCGTCGACGATGTTGATCGTGTGATCGGTGAGCGTCAGTTGAATGCTGATCTGCGGGAAACGCGCGAGGAATTCATTCACGACAGGCACTACGTGGAAGCGCCCAAAGACAATAGGCGCGGTCATCGTGAGCGTACCGCGCGGGACTGTGTACTCCCCAGAGGCCTGCGATTCGGCTTCCTCGACCTGTTCCAGGATGCGTTTGCAGGCGGCGACGTAGGCGAGCCCCGCTTCGGTCAGGGACAGTTTCCGCGTCGATCGGACCAGCAGCTGGGTATTGAGGTGGGTCTCCAATTCGGCGACCTTCCGACTGACGGTCGGTAGAGGGACGCCGAGCTGACGGCCTGCCGCGGAGAAACTGCCGGCCTCCGCCGACCTTACCAAAAGCGACATTGCTTCAAACCGGTCCATTTCTCTCACCCTCCGAGAGGCCATTTCTCACGATTAGGCAATTATGGCGCCGAACGGCAGAGGCTACCACAGCAATTCAAAAACCGAGCCGGCCAGAGTCCAACGGAGAAGAAATGTCCCGCATCGCTATCCCGGGTCGCGACGACGCGCCTGCCGAATCCCAGCCAATCCTCGACAACATCAACAAGATGCTCGGCTTCGTACCGAACCACTATCGCCTCATGTCCATCAGTCCGAACGTTCTGGGCGGCTGGGCCGGTCTGATGGGGTCGCTGTCCAAGGCCCTCGATCTGAAGACCCGGGAGGGCATCGCGCTCGCGGTTTCGGAGGCAAATGGCTGCGACTATTGCCTTGCAGCGCACAGCTATGTCTCAACGAACCTCGCGAAGATCCCTCCGGAGGAAATCGATCTAAACCGGCAGGGCCGATCGAGCGACTCCAAGCGCCAAGCTGCGGTCGCCTTCGCGAAGGCGCTTATCGAGACGCGCGGCAAACTCTCCGACGCCCAGTTTGCGGCGGTCAAGGATGCGGGCTGGACGGATGCTAGTACCCTCGAAATGATCGCGCTGACTGCTCAGTTCCTGTTGACCAACTTCGTGAACAATGCAGTGCGGACCCCGATTGATTTTCCGGAGGTGAGGCCCGCGAAGGCAGTCTAACGCCAGGTGACGCCGCTCTCCGGCGCTCGACGCGACGATGCCGATGCGTTCGCCGTCTACCTCGCGGCCCGCTAGCAGATGATTTCAGGTCGAATCGACCTGAAATCTGAATTCGTCTCTAAATCGGAGAAGTTGAGCATGGTGTTGCCCGAAAACCGCTTCACATTCTTCGGCATTATGCCTCTAGTCGGGGTCGATGTTCGGGATCGGAAGCTTGCGCAAGTCGTCGTCATAGCTAGCCGCTCGCCCGACGCTGACGTTGTCGTTCGTGCGGATGTCGGCGCTGAGGCCAAGCGTCCGCCCCACCGGACACATGTCCGCGGCCTGCATCAGTTGGGCACGTTCCTCGTCGCTCAGGTTTCCTTCGAGCCGGATGGAACGCTCGAAGGAGTCGCGGCTGCCCTCGATGCCGTGGTGATATGAAACAGCCACCTCGACATGAGAAAGCGGGAATTTCCGCCTTCGCGCCTGCAGCCGTATCGTCATCGCTGTGCACGCGGCGAGCGAAGCGCTGAGCAGCTCGTAGGGGTTTGCCCCGGCCGTGATGCCGCCCCTCCCATTGAGGCCGCCAATGGAGAATTCCGATGCGCCGGCGCGGCCGTTGAGCGCGCCGGCGCCGTCAAGATCGCCGCCTACCACGGCCTGCGGGTGGGGAGCGCCATCATTCGAGTTCGTCATCGTGCTTTCCTTTCAGGTTTCGACAGGGCCTTTTGGCAGGCCCGCCTTGACCAGGTATCGTAGCTACGGCCTCGCGAGCGCGACCTGGCTCCCCCGCGGCCCGCACTTTTGCGAACGTAGGGTTTATCACGCTGCGGGTCGACGGTTCCCGACAGTGGGTATCAGGCGTGGAGGGTCTCGCCACCTTCGGCATCCGCGTAGTACTGAGGCGCCTCGCGACGGTCATACTTTCCGTAGTCGCGCACGATCCGCACTCTTCGGATCCTGGCCTTGTTATTCGGCGCAGAAGCGTCCTCATAAGCCTGCGCGGCAGCGGCGTTCTTCCACGATATGAGGAGAATCAGGTCGCCGGGCGTGAGTACGGCGTCAAAGATGTCCCAGAACGTGCTGTCGGCGGCCCACGGATTCAGGCCAAGCCACTCGGCACAATCGTACGGGTTGTTGGTTTGCTTCCACTGCGCGGGGCGAGTCGCGTTGATCAGCGTAACCGTCGTGCCCTCCCCAAATTCAGTCTCATCGAGCCTTTGCTCCGTGAGGGCGTACCCCGTCGGCAGCTGATTGTCGGCAGTGATCTGACCCACGCGCAGGTGGTAGTCGGCGAGGATTTCGTCGCGGCCTTTCTGCTGGAGTTCGTGATGATGCCTGCGGGTGCGCCAGCGCACGAGCGACTTCTCGTCCCGCCAGTTCGAAAGCGAAAGGATCCAGCCCTCGCGGATCAGGCTCTTGTAGCGGATGTTGTCGACGAAGCCCTCTTCCTGCTCCAGCTCGGGGCGCAGCATCTTGGCGCTGTCGAGGTAGTCATCCCAGTTCTCTTTATTGGGGAGGACTTCGAAAATCACTGAAAACATGTTCGTATCCCGTCTCTAGAGTGCTTCGACGCAGTCAGTCCCAATGTCGAAATGGCCCGACAAAGGCACATATTCTTGACGGCAGAAGACGTTCCAGCCGTCGACATCGGTCGCCTTGGACAGCACCCCAGTGGCTCCCGTTCATTCACTGCGCGGGTCCTCGCATTCAACCACTAAAGTCGCTGCAGGCCGCACGGATAATCTGGCGTTTGCGAAAATTATGCTCTCGCAAAACGAAAGGAACGGTCCCTCAAGCGCCGTAGCGTTCGGCCTTGATCGCTCTCGCTTCCAGTCCCAATGCGAGCGCCGCGTCCGCCGCGATGTCAACGAAAGCAGTCGACCCGCACACGAAGACGCTGCCGGGAGAGACAGGCTGACGTGCCGCGACGTCGGCGACCATCGCCGCGTCGATCCGCCTGCTGAAGTCGCTGCTGCGCATCGCCGGCTCGCGCGTCAAGGCCAGGGCGAGTGCGAAATCGGGAAGCGACCTCTCGAGCTCGAGGAGCTCGTCCCTGAAAAGCACGTCACGCCAGGTCCTGGAGGAGAGCAACAGCGCGACAGGCACTGGCTCGCCGCTGGCCTTCCGATGCCGGATCATTGCCATCAGCGGCACGACGCCGGAGCCCGCGCCGATCAAGAGCAGCGGTTTCGCTGTCGGTCCCGGCCAGAGGAAGTGACCGCCAAGCGGCCCGCGAAGCTCGATCATATCTCCTGCTCGAGCGACGTCGTGGAAGAACGGGGAGACCTCGCCGTCCGCGAGGCGCTCGATCGCCAGCTCGATCACTTTGGAATTGCCCGGGGCCGACGCGATCGAGTAGCTGCGCATGGCAGTGTAGCCGTTGGGTGCAGTCAGCCGCACGTCAACGTGCTGTCCGGCCGTATACTCGAACGGTTCGGATAGGCGAAGAAAGAAGCTCTTTATAGCCGGCGTTCTCGTCGCGATCTCGACAATCGCGCAGCTCTGCCATCGCGCGGTTGTGCCAATCGCTTCAGTCATTCGTGTATCGCTGCTCGCGCCACGGATCCCCGTATATGTGGTACCCGCGCAGCTCCCAGAAGCCGGCCTCGTCGCGCTCGGTGAACTGAAGCCCGTTTACCCACTTCGCCGACTTCCAGAAGTAGAGATGCGGCACGAAGAGCCGCGCCGGCCCCCCGTGGTCGCGCGGCAGTGGCTGGCCTTCGTACTCGAGTGCGATCATCGCCTTGCCCGTCGCGAGGTCCGCCAGTGGCACGTTCGTGGAGTAGCCGTCGTAGCAATGGGCGAGCGCAAACGGAGTGGGTGCGCTGAGGCCGGCGTCGGCGAGGATATCGTCGACGGCCACGCCCTGCCACGCGGTGTTGAGCTTCGACCAGGAGGTCACGCAGTGGATGTCTCGCGTCATCTTGGTTCGTGGGAGGGCGTTGAACTCCGACCAGCTCCAAGCTTTGACCGGACGAGGTCCGACCTTTAGCGTGAATGTCCAGTCCGCGGGCTCGATCCTCGGCGTGGGACCGGCCGTAAGCACCGGGAAATTGTCGACGAGGTGCTGTCCCGGGGGAATCCGATCCGATAGTTCCGATCCGGATTGGCGGCCGGTAAAACCGCGAGTAACCATGGCGGACATCCTTCCTCGGCAGGTAAAAAGAGCGTCGTCCCGCGCAACGCCAAGCCGTAGTGCGCCGGATGAGCAAGGTACCGGCGTAACATAGTATTCCGCGCCGCGAATGGGAAATGACGTCACGCCATGAAGTCGATAGCCGGGCGTTATGATCGCCGTCCGCCTTCCGCATCGGCCTCGCGTGCGCCCGACGCCGACTGCTCCAGCAGCTCGGTCAGCATCCTGACGGCCTCCGTCAGCTTCAGGACTTCGCGCTCACGTAGTTGGTCGATCTTTTCATGCAGCAACTCTATCTCGAGCTCCGCCTTCACGTTGATGCGGTAGTCATTCTCCGCGGCCTTGCGATCGATGTCCTGCTGCCGGTTCTGGCTCATCATGATGACTGGCGCGGCGTAGGCCGCTTGGAAAGAAAGCGCGAGATTGAGAAGGATGAACGGGTAGGGGTCCCAGCCCCTGATCGCGCTGACTAGGTTGGCCCCTATCCAGACGACCAGGATCGCACTTTGCACGATGATGAAACTCCACGATCCCATGACGCTGGCGACGGCGTCAGCTATCCTTTGCCCGGGCGTCAGGCACGCAGCCGCCGCGGACTCATCCATGTCCTGGAGACGAAATGAGCGACGCGCTCGCCTGAGGTCGGCGAGCAGGTCATGCTCGGCTTGTTCCATGCCGTCCTGGTCTTCCACCTTCTCTTCCACGTTGCCAGCACCGTTCCGCTTGATTGCACGGTCGACGCGCCAGCGCCCCACCGCGTTTTTGATCGCGTCGTTTAGCCGTGAAATTTCGTGGCGATATCCGCGATGGCTCGTCGCCGGCACCGGGCGCCGGCAAGCTCGTTCTCGGTCGGCGGCCGCTGCGCGTCGGGGCCGGCAATTGTCGTGGCGCCGTAAGGCGTACCGCCGGCGATCTCATCGACTTTCCTTTGGCCGGCAAACCCGCAGTTCATTCCGACCACCGTCATGCCGAAGTGGAGCAGATTGGTGATGATGGTGAACAGCGTCGTCTGCTGGCCGCCATCCTGCGTCGTCGATGACGCGAAGGAGCCGCCGACCTTGCGATTGAGGGTTCCCTTCGCCCATAGGCCGCCAGCCTGGTCGAGGAAACTTGCCATTTGGGACGACATCCTGCCGCAGCGCCTGCTTGCGCCCAAGACGATCGCGTCCTACACGGCGAGGTTGTCGATGCACGCGACTGGAGCGGTCTGGTCGAGGTTGTCGTTGGCTGCCTTCGCGCCTCCGGAAATAGAAGTTCAGGCACTCGCTTCACGTCGGCGGACGCGCCCGCCTCGCGCGCGCCCGCGGTGATTTCGTGTGCGAGCTTTTCGATGTGCCCGTAGGAGGAGCAGTAGAGTACTAGCACTTTGGCCATGGGAGCCGTTCATCGTATTGACCGCCGCCCGCTTACGCGTCTTCGGCTATTTCGAAGCATGCAGAAAACCTCCGGCGCGAGGGCGTCCGGTCGGGTGCTTGCTTTGCTAGCATTAAGTTTCGGGGCAGGAAGGGTAAACGTATCGTATCAATAACTGCCGGGAATGCCGCGCTATCGCTGCAATCCTATGGTCGATCGTCTGCAGCGCGGAGTTCCCTGAGAAGGAAGTCGGTAAACGCACGGGCGGCGGGCTTTATGGTCTTTGCGCTGACAAAGAGCGCATTCAGTTCCATCGAGCCGAAATCCCAGTCGGGCAGCACCCGAACAAGTTTCCCGGCGTCGAGCTCTGCCCGCGCGCTGTTTTCGCTCGATGCGGCGACCCCCAACCCGGCGACAGCGCTTGCCGTGGCTACTTCGTTGGTGGTGATCGAGAGCGCGCTATCAACGCGCACGGAGGTGATGCGGCCGCCCTTGCGGAAGGAGAAAGTCGGCGAGGGATGCGCTGGACTGATGATCACCGAGTGGTGCACGAGATCCGACGGCATCGTGGGTGTGCCGCGCTCCTGTAAGTAGCCTGCCGAGGCCGTGAGTACCCTTGGCTGGTGGATGAGTTTGCGCGCCATCGCGCTGGAGTCGGGGAGGGCGCCGAACTGCAACGACACGTCGAGGCCCTCAGTCACGAGGTCTGGGTAGCGGTCCGTCACTCGGAGCTCGATTTTCAGCGCCGGATGCTGCTTCGTAAACGCGCCAAGCCGCGGGATGATCTCCCTGAGCGCGAAACTTGTCGGCGTGCCGACGCGAAGCGAGCCGCGCAACTCTCCTGTTCCGCGCGCCTCGTGGTCGGCATCGTCGAGCGCTGCGAGGATCGTTTCGACGCGCATCAAGTACGTCGCGCCGGCCTCGGTCAGCGTCACTGCTCGCGTGGTGCGGCTAAAAAGCGTCGCGCCGACCTCCTCCTCGAGCGCAGCGATCAGCCTGGATGCGGACGGCTGCGACAGGCCAAGTTCGCGCCCGGCACGGGAGAAGTTGCCGACGCGCGCGGCGCGAGCAAACAGTCTGAGTGCTGAGAGTCGGTCGTTCATCACTTGGTGGCTCGCGGCGGGCTACACGGAGGTCGGATCCAGCACGAGGGCCAGGATCGTATCGAGCGCGGCGGCCACCGCCACCGCAGCGCAGACGGCGGCGACCCCAAACCCCCGTGCTCGTTGGAAGCGAAAAAGGCCGACTGCGGTCGCGAGTGCGGCTTTCCAGGCATTCATCGGTCTCCTCAGCGGCACCATGCTCTGCAACACCTGGGAAGTAGTGCCTATCGACTCTCAACATAATCGTCTATCTGTGAGACACCGCCTCTCGGCATATGAGAGTAGGTAGTTTGCGTGCTCCTGGCGGCGCTATGGGATGTCGGCGGCAATATCCCCTGCGATTAGGAAGTCACGGTCCCTCGCTACGAGCCGCCCCCACGCTTCTGATCTCAGCGCGCCTCTTCATTCAGCGCGCAGCGCAGTTGGTGTCAAACCGCGAAACGCCGGTATCATTCAACCGCTCGTCGCTCAGGTGCGGTCGTTAGCTCTGGCCGCTGATTATCTTTTTGCCGCGGGGCGCCGCTTAGTCCATGCCGGCCGCGCTGATCGCCTTATATTCGTGGAGCAGCCGCGCACCCATACAGCGCAGCGCGCCACGGAAGGTCAGGGTGCGCCAATGGCCGCGCGGAGCCAGGGCGCACAGCCGCTTCCACTTCGGCCGCCAACATGACAGCGAGCCATGTTGGCCTTGATCCACGGCTCATCGAACAGGCACTGGGGATCGGGCCCGGTCTGCGAGGATCCAAACGCAAGCGCCTGCTGGCGAGATCAGCGCACGCCAGATACGCGTTAGTCTTCCAGGTGTCTTTTATAAATTTTGAGTAGAGGCGAAGAGATTCGATTAAGTCGGCTCCGATATCCTGCGCCAACTGGAAATCAGGGCGACCGAGATTCCATCTTGCCATTTGCTATTCATCAGCGCTTCCGCACCTTGATGACCTGGACCAGTCTTCCGGCAGTGATCGCCCTTGCGGTGCTGTTAACTGCCGGAATTTTTGCGGACCATCAAAACAGCATTGTAACCGAGCAGGCATTGCGCGTTGACGTTGCGAAGGAGATGAACCTCGTTCGCGCCAAACTTGAGGGTAATGTCAACGGAGACCTTCAACTGGCGCGTGGTCTGGTCGCGACGATCGTTACTGAACCGAACATGAGCCAAGCTCGCTTTGCCAAACTGGCAAAGAGCCTCTTTCGCGAGAAGACACAGATCAGAAACATTGCCGGCGCCCCTGACCTGGTCGTCTCGTTGATGTATCCGAGGGAAGGCAATGAAAAAGCGATAGGGCTGGACTTCCGCGAAGACGAAAAGCTGCGCGAAGCAGTACTTCGGGCACGCGATAACAAGCAACTGGTGTTAGCCGGGCCGGTAGAACTCAAACAAGGAGGTCAGGCATTCATCGGGCGATTTCCTGTCTTCCTTGACCGTGACGGCCCTCGCGAGACGTTCTGGGGCATAGTGGCCGCCGTGATCGACGTTCCGAAGCTGTACGCGGACAGCGGTCTTTTAGACAAGAACCTGCCAATCGAAATCGCTCTGACAGGTAAGGACGCTCTCGGGAGAAGCGGGGCGCGATTTTACGGTCCCGCGTACGTGACGGAACAAGATCCCGTCACTTCCGAGGTGCGGTTGCCGACAGGATCTTGGCAAATTTCCGCCATTCCCAAGGGTGGCTGGAACACCACGCCCCGCAACGCCTGGATTTTGCGACTAACAATGCTCATCGGCGGCGCCCTGGTCGTGGTTCCGATCGTCTTTGCGGGGCGGCTTCTCAATCAGCGGTATAAGCATTACGCCGATCTGCGCCGCGGCGAACGACGACTGGCACAGCTTTCAGAGAGGCTGGAGCTTGCGCTTGACGCCTCGCAAATTGGCGTCTGGGAGCAGGATCTCGACTCGGACATTATATTCTGGGACGACCGCCTGAACGAAATCTATGGCAAGTCAGCAGATGGCGAACCAAGAACCTTCGAAGAGTGGTCAAGATCGATCCACCCTGACGATCTCGACGAGGCTAAGCGGGATTTCGCGCAAGGGATCGCAACCGGCATATACTCTTCGCAATATCGTGTGGTGCTTCCCAATGGAGTTGTCCGACACGTCCGCGTGCGTGCCAAGACTTACAGGGACGGCACCGATCACAAAATGGTTGGCGCGGAATGGGACGTGACGGCGGATGTGATCCAGACACGGGAACTGGAACGGGCAAAGGATCTCGCCGAAACGAGGAGTGCTGAGCTTGAGGCGGCGACAGCGCGCAATGAGCATACGGCGCTTCACGACTCACTGACCGGCCTTCCGAATCGCCGCCACCTTGACACGATGCTCGATAGCTACGCCGTCACAGGCTCAACGCCTGGCAGCGGCGCCGCGCTTCTGCATCTTGATCTCGATCGTTTCAAACAGATAAATGGCACGCTCGGCCATGCCATCGGCGACGCCGTGCTGATCCATACCGCAAAGGAGCTGACATCAACTGTTCGCTCATCAGACTTCGTTGCCCGAGTCGGAGGCGATGAGTTTGTGGTAGTCTGCAGACGCGATATCTCAACTGATCAGCTTAAACAGCTGGCCGACCGCATCATACATAGATTGCGGCAGCCGATTCCCTACAAGGACCATCAATGCCGTATCGGCGTTAGCATCGGGATCGCAGTCGATGCGGACGGTCCCATCGACGGCCCACGCCTGATGGTCAACGCGGATATAGCCCTTTACCGGGCCAAGAGTCGGGGACGCAATCGATATGAGTTCTTCACCCAGGACCTCCACTCTGAGATCATCCGGACCAAACGGGTAGCCGACGAGATCCTCGCAGGGTTGGAACGCAACGAGTTTGTTCCACATTACCAGCTACAGTTCGATGCCAAAACGCTGGAGGTTGCGGGCGTTGAGGCGCTGGCGCGCTGGAACCATCCCGCCGACGGACTTCAGACGCCAGCCGGGTTCCTCAAGATTGCTGAAGAGTTGAATGTCGTTTCAATTATTGACCGACTAGTACTGGAACAAACCCTCCACGACCTTGATCGCTGGCAGAGGGCCGGCCTCCTGGTTCCGCGCGCTTCGGTGAACGTCTCCGCGAGACGGCTTCAGGACGAGGAGCTGATCACCAGCCTGACGTCACTTTCGATAAAACCAGGAACCGTTTCGTTCGAACTTCTAGAATCAATCTTCCTCGACGACAACGATGAGCTTATGATCTGGAACGTCAACCAGATCAAGGAACTCGGAATCGACATCGAAATTGACGATTTCGGCACCGGCCATGCGTCGATTGTCAGCTTGCTCAAGCTTCAACCGCGACGGTTGAAAATTGCACGCCAGCTAGTTGGTCCAATCGCCAGGTCAGCCCAGCAGCGAGAGGTCGTACAATCGATTGTGCAGATTGGCCGGTCCTTGGGCGTGGAGGTCATCGCCGAAGGTGTCGAGACGATGCAGCAGGCCAAGGTCCTCAAGAATTTAGGCTGTGACATCTTGCAAGGCTATGCGCTGAGCCGACCAATGACCGCACACGGCATCACGAAGTTGTTAAACAACCGGCGAATGCTCGCAGCATCATGAGATCAGCGCGCGCGCGACGAGCATCGGCGCCCGCCAACCCCCGTTTGCGGCCCCTGCGCATGACCAAGCGGATGTACTAGCGCCATTTCACGCGCCAGACCAATGGCTTTTCTAACAAGGCAGAGGCTCACGCCAGCCCGGTGGCCTCCATTCCAGGTATTACAATTGAGCGACGCATTGATGCCTCGCGCCGCATGACGCAGGCGATAGCCGCTGGCGTCACTGGCAAGCTTTTGGAGATTGGTCACATCCTTAAGCTTCTCGAAGGGAAGGAAGCAGAACCGAAGGCTCGCGGCTCACTTCGGATACGACAGGCCGGGTAGGTTCTTTCAGGTTCTCATGATCGACCAGGGGACTGGGGCTTATCGGAGTAGAATGCGACTGGGCAGCCGTGTGCCTTCAGATAGAGTTCCAGCGCCTCGAAGGAGCTGAAGGTGCTCTCCGACTTCACAAAGCGAAGCTGCTGGAGCTTGCTCGTGGCGTCGTCGATGAAGACGAGCAGGGTGCATGGATCGCCCCGCTCCTCGAACCAACGGTGATCACTGCCGTCGATCTGCACCAGCTCGCCATAAGATTCTCGACGCAAACGAGGCTGATGGAATGTCCGGCGCTGCTTGCGCGACAGCCAGATTCCGGCTTCCGCCATCCATTTGCGCAACGTCTCTCGCGACACGATCAGGCCGTGGTTCGCCGCCAACTTCTCGGCCGCCAAGGTCGGCCCGAAGTCGAGATAGTGTTCCCGAACCAGCCGAACCGCCAACTCACCGATGCCGGCGACATATCGATGGTTCGACGGTCGTCCTCGAGCCTTGTGCCGAAGTGCCGCGGCGCCTTCAGTCCGGAACGCCTTCAGCAGATGCTGGACCTGGCGCGTTGTCATATCCAGGACATGCGCCGCCGAGACAACCGTCATGCGCCGCTCCAAAACCTTCGACAGCACCTCGATGCGTTGCAGCTCGCGCTCGCTCATTAAGATCAGTCCCAACCCGCCGTCTCCCTCGCTCATCGGCGAGCAGGGCGACATTCCTACTTTGCGGAATCAAGACATTTCTATTTTGCGGCAATACCCATAAGTCGCATAACATGTATTATGGAACTAACATTTGTGATTACTATTCATATACTTATGTGAACTTCAATATTTCGATTGGACAAGCTAACCGGGAAGCCCGATGAACGGATTCTGATACCGAACTCCGAGCGGTCTGAAATCCTTTTCATTGTCCGTGAGCACGATTAGATCGTGTTGCGTGGCTGTGGCAGCAATCGCGATATCCTCGAAACCGGGAGAGATGCCAGCTCCGCGGGCGACTGCCATAAGTTGCCCGGTTATCGTTGCCGTCTCGAGATCAAGAGGCAGAATGCGGCTACCGTAGTAGTGACGAATTTCTCCCCACCACTCAGCGAGCGCGGCCGCTTTTTTGGTGGCACCGGTTCGCTTGGCGTTCGCAATACCGTCCTCGATCTCAGCCGAGGTGATGACGGACAGCCAAAGGTCGGAGGATCTGTCGACGATCCAGGCAACTAGTCTTTCATCGGAGGGTGTCCTGCGTCTCGAGGGGGCGAGCAAACTGACGACATTCGTATCCAGAAGGTACAACGTCAAAACGCCGGGTCACGCAGAGCCCGTGCGGGCTTTCGGCTTCGCGCTGGCAGGTCGCCGTCCTCCAAGGGCGAGTTTGTAAGCAACCAACCCAGCGATGGCACACGGGAAAGGCGCTCGTAGTCCGCATAGCTGATTACGACAGCCTCTCTTTTGCCGTGACGGGTGACAACCGTCGGTGCGCCTGCAACCGCTTCGTCGACCACATGCGAGAACGTCGCCTTCACGTCTTTAAGCTGAATCTCTTTCATCTTGACAGCCCTGTGACCAAAGTAGTCATATAGCTTATGGAGCGAGCCTTGACAAGAAGGCCGTAGCCCAACTGTCGTAAGCAGATGAGTTGTCCGGATTAGGTAGCACGTGAGTTGTCCGGTTTTATCGCCAGCGGATGGAGGCTGGG